>JAFDXL010000005.1 GCA_018267955.1 Bacteroidota bacterium | reverse complement strand
ATGGGTAAGACTACGGTAGATAGTATTGTATATACCAAAGGGACAGGCACAGACAGCATCTATGCCGTGATCACGCCAAGAACAGATACCTGCTATGTAACAGATACCTCGTCACTGATAAAAGTAGATGAGACGCCAGTAGGGATCTCATCGGTAACAGGTGATGCAAGCATTAGAGTGTACCCGAACCCGTTTGACACGTATGTAAGGATAACAGGCCTGGAACAGGGCGATGTGATACAGGTGTATGATGTAACTGGCAGAAGAGTGTGGAGCAAAGTAAGTACGGATAAAGAATACCTGCTGCCTACCAAAGAAATGCATACGGGAGTGTATGTGCTGAATGTAACCGATAGCTCAGGCATACCCAAAAAGCACCTGCTGATAGAAAAACGATAACTATGAAAATTGACCTATATGAAAACTACTTGCATTTTATTAATTACGTTTTTACTCTGCAATATTGGTCATGCGCAATTTGCCTGTGATCCCAGGTTGAAAACGGACCTTGCAGATCTGTATTTTGATGGCCCGGTGAACAAGATGGTAGTAGGAGATCACTACTTGTATGTTGGTGGGTCTTTCAATAACGTAGGCCACTATACCGGAGCGTTTGTAAACATCAATAAAATAACCGGGTATGAACAAACCCGTCTGGCTGCTGTAGGGGCCCGGCCCTATAGTTTTGCAAGTGGTGTACCGGATAGTATGGGTAACCTGGTAGTGGTGGGCAACTATAACAAAGCAGGGGACTCTGCAAGAAGTAATATATCGATCATCAATGCTACCACGGGGAAAGTTACTCCGTTGAATATAATAACTGACAGTATAGTTAACTGTGCCGTGGTAGCTAATGGCATACTGTATATAGGCGGCTATTTTAATAATGTGAACGGTGTACCAAGGAGTAAAATAGCTGCTATTAGTATGACTACCGGAGCCTTAACATCCTGGAGTCCGGGTATTACCAACACCGGCCGGCCACTTCCCTGTCGTATAGAAACTATGGTACTGAACGGAACAACATTGTATGTAGGAGGAGCTTTTAGTAACATCGGCAATACGGCCAGAAACAATATAGGAGCAATAGATATCAATACCGGTTCCGCAACAAGTTTTGCACCGGATGCTTATTACAGCACAGCCCCTACCTATGGTAATGTATCGAAGATGCTGAAGATAGGCAACCTGTTGTATATATGCGGCGGGTTTGATTATGTTGGTGGTAAGATACATGGGGATGTAGCTGCAATAGATCTGTCCACAGGTATATCTACGAACTGGACACCAAATCCTAATTCTGTCGTGTTGGGGATGAATTATAAAGGAGATACCTTGTACCTGGCAGGCGCATTTTATAAAATTGACGGGCAGCCGAGAAAAAGCTTTGCGGCATACTCGATCAGGACGGGGAATTTGCTGCCTATAGCAATAGATACACGCATACCTGTGTTAGAGCATATATACGATATAGCTATAGCTAATGACACATTATACCTGGCGGGGAGTTTTGACACTATAGGCAACGTGGCGCGTAAGAATATTGCTGCCTTCAGCAGACTGGATGGTACTCCGTTTCCTTTCCAATCTAACATAAATGGAGAACCACGGAGCCTGCTACATTATTATAACAAATTGTATGTTGGAGGATATTTTACCAGTGGGGGTATGAAAGCGCGAAAGTATATTGCGGCGCTGGACCTGGACGCAGATACGGTGGTCCCCTGGTATCCGAAAATAAACGGAAACGTAAGTAAGATAGTCCCAGCTGATGGGAAAGTATATATAAGTGGAGATTTTACTAAAGTAAATGATTCTACAAGGCATTTTAATGCTTCTGTAGATGGGATAACAGGGCGCACGACCAGTTGGGACCCTCAGGCAGACACGGCTTTTGAGGATATTGCTAAATACAAGGGTAATATATACATGGCAGGCAGTTTTGACAGTATAAGACGGAATGCTATAAACGGGCTGTGCAAATTAGATTCCAATGGAGTGCCGCAAGGTTGGTGGTGCAAACCGAATGGTGTTGTACAACACATAGCAATACTGCATGACAGCCTATATTTTTCGGGACTATTTTCAGACGTAAGTGGGATGGCACGAACAAGTATTGCTTCTATAAATTTAGTTGGCGATAGCTTGAATCCATGGCCAATTGCAAGTGATACCATATATAATATGCGTCTGATAGGGGACAATTTATACGTCGTTATAAAGACGAAAGTCTCAAAGAATAATAATTACTATTTCGGGCATACAATCATACAATATTTGTTATATGAAAGGCAACAAAATATAAGAAGCATATTTCCAATAGTAATTCAAGATCACCCCGCGACTATGGGTATTATTAAAGATTTTGTAGCATCTAATGTAAGAATGTATACAGTAGGAATCTTTGATACAGTTGTTCATTATCCTTTAGGGATTCAGACATTCTCATCACATAAAGGCGTAGCGTTTCTGAACTTGTCTCCCGATCCGCAACCGAATCCACCTGATTTCACTATAACGTTGAATGATTTTGAGAGCAACATACAGAACCGGACCAGTGTAGATGCCATTGCTATATATGGGAACAAGCTTTATATCGGTGGCGATTTCTACGACTGGGCAGGCGGCTACAGATATGCGCAGGAGTATTATCTACCGTATAATATACCAGAAGGGAACCTAAGTACAGATACGAATGGCGTATGTTCCGGTCAAAAAGCAACGGTCCGTTTACACAGCAGCGTTACTCTTGGAGCAGACTATCATTGGTATGTAAACGGAACAGCAATCAGTAACACCTTACCCTACTACACTTTTGTGCCTGCAAATAAAGACAGTATTAGTTGTGTGATCACCACTGCTTCCAACGGTTGTATGCATGATGGCTGGGACACCACAAATGCGATCGTGTATGATGTAACACCAACTGTTACCCCAGACATCAGCATCAGTGGTCCGGCTGCAGAAGAGGCGGGTAAACAAGTGGTAGTAAAAGCAACTGTAAAAGATGCAGCTACGGGGTATACAATAGAATGGTTTAATAAAGGCGTGAGCATGGGTAAGACTACGGTAGATAGTATTGTATATACCAAAGGGACAGGCACAGACAGCATCTATGCCGTGATCACGCCAAGGACAGATACCTGCTATGTAACAGATACGTCGTCACTAATAACAATAGATGAGATACCGCTGGGCATCTCATCGGTAACAGGGGATGCAGGTATTAAAGTGTACCCGAACCCTTTTGATACGTATGTAAGGATAGCAGGTTTAACCAATGGAGATGTACTACAGGTTTACGATGTAACCGGCAGAAAGATCTGGAGCAGCATAAGTACAGATAAAGAATACCTGCTGCCTACCAAAGAAATGCATACGGGAGTGTATGTGCTGAATGTAACCGATAGCTCAGGGATACCGAAAAAACACCTGCTGATAGAAAAACGGTAGCAATCAAGTATACGGAGAAAAGAATACTGCTGATTATTAAACCAGGATTGTATTTTAAAGCATCAAATTGTTAAAGATGATGTCGCAGTCATTAAACTCAGGTTCTTATTCTATCTCTGATTCCGTGGCAAATAAAATGTTGTGGCTATTATTTATTAGCTACACGGCCTTGGTAATTTATGGTGTCGGTTATCATGAACCATGGCGAGATGAAGCACAGTCCTGGCTTATAGTAAGAGATAATAATTTTTGGCAAATGCTAAAAATAATCCCATCAGAAGGTCATCCCCCACTTTGGTACCTGTTAATTTGGCCTATCATAAAATCAGGACTACCGTATATCTTTTTTAATTATCTACCTGCTATCATCATGATACTTGCGGTCTATATATTGATGTTTAAAACCCGCGTAGATTTTTCGCTCAAGTGTTTATTCCCGTTTAGCTATTTCATACTATACGAATACAGTTTTTTCGCCAGGAATTATTGTCTTATCATTTTTTTTGTATCGGCTATTATTAGTCTGTATCCCAAACGGTTTGATAAACCGATCTTATATGGTTTGTGTATTGTAGGGCTTTTTAACGCTCATGCGCAAATGTTTTCATTTGCTTTTTCTTTATTGTTATTATATACAATCGATGCAATACAGCTTCGGCAAATAAAGGACAGAAAAACGCAGTTATCTATATTCTTGCAGGCAATTGGCGGATTATATCTGGTACCTTATATGGGTAGCAACAAAATGATGGGTGTAGACGCCCCAGAAATACCTGCAATACCTATAGCTGCCATGCAAAATATTCAACATGGGCTGCTTGTTGAGGGAAACAACGGTCTTTCCATGGTACTGTTTATATTACTTTGTGTAGGTCTTATACAAAAGCCAAAGTTGTATTTATTGCTTGCGGGTGGCTTTGCAGGATTGTTTTATATTCTCTGGTTCATACATCTTGGGGACGTGAGGCATGAAGGATTGATATTCATCATTTTCTTTACTGTATATGCCCTTGCTGATAATTATGATACCGTGTTATTTAAAAAATCAGGCATCCTGAAATATGCATATATATTGCAGGCTTTAGTAATACTATTGCAGTTAAAGCCGGCTTTTGGTTTTTATTCAAACGATATTCAGACGGAGTATTCCGGATCAAAGGCTGCAGCTGAGTATTTACAGGAACATTCTCTTCAAAACAAGATCATTGTAGGGGCGCAAGCCTGGGCCGTAGAGGCTCTACTTCCTTATATGCAGGATGTAAAGCAGGTGTATTACCCTGAATGCGAAAGAATGGGAACTTATTACATATGGGACAGTTGTTATCTCAGCAAATCATGGCTGTATGCTCCGGATTTTGCAGTAAATGCCGCTTACCAAAGATTTAAAGAGAAGATACAAGATATAGTAATAATTGTAAACCATAGGCTGTACTATAAAAATGAAGTCTATCTGGATTTGTTGTTCACAAATGAACAAACTTTGAAGGGCGATGAGACTTTTTATATCTATAAGTTTAAGAAAGGGGTAAGATAGGCCAATTGTTAAACCAGATTTAACTCATTAATGATGTTCATATAAGATAATATTTCCGTACCTTTGCGCCCGAAATGGGAGAACCCTTCCTTAAATATTCGAAAAAGGAAGGGTTTTTTATTAAAGGAAAGAAGTATATGAATATTCGTAACATAGCAATTATCGCGCACGTTGACCACGGTAAAACAACCCTGGTTGATAAGATCATCCATGCCACTAAGGTATTTCGTGATAACCAGGAGACAGGTGAATTGATCATGGACAGCAACGACCTGGAACGTGAACGCGGGATCACCATTCTGAGTAAAAATATCTCTGTAAATTATAAAGGTATCAAGATCAATGTGATAGACACTCCGGGTCACTCTGATTTTGGTGGTGAGGTAGAACGTGTATTGAAAATGGCCGACGGTGTGTTATTGCTGGTGGATGCTTTTGAAGGCCCGATGCCGCAAACACGTTTTGTACTACAAAAAGCATTGCAACTGAATCTGAAGCCAATAGTTGTAATTAACAAGGTAGATAAACCAAACTGTCGTCCTGATGAAGTGCATGATGCTGTGTTCGAATTGTTCTTCCAGCTGGATGCAACAGAAGAGCAGCTGAACTTTACCACTATATATGGTTCATCAAAGCAGGGCTGGTTTAATACATCACTGACGCCTACAGAAGATATCACACCGCTGCTGGATACGATACTGGAAAAAGTGCCGGAACCGCAGGTAGCAGAAGGTACCTTGCAAATGCAGATCACATCGCTGGACTATTCTTCTTTCCTCGGCCGTATTGCTGTGGGCAGGATAGTTCGTGGTACGATCAAAGAAAATCAACCGGTGCAGTTGTGCAAATTGGATGGCAGCCTGGTAAAGAGCCGCATTAAAGAATTGTACACTTTTGAGGGCATGGGCAAAAAACGTGTTACCGAAGTAGAAGCCGGCGATATTTGCGCAGTAGTAGGTATTGAAGGTTTCCAGATTGGTGAAACAATTGCTGATTTCGAAAATCCGGAGGCACTACCAGTTATACCTATCGATGAGCCTACGATGAACATGCAGTTCAGCATCAATAACTCACCGTTCTATGGCCGTGAAGGTAAATTCGTAACCAGCCGTAATATCCGTGATCGCCTGTATAAAGAGCTGGAAAAGAACCTGGCACTGCGTGTAAGCGATACGGACGATGCGGATAAATTCCTGGTTTATGGCCGTGGTATCCTGCACTTGTCTGTACTGATAGAAACTATGCGCCGCGAAGGTTTTGAGCTTACAGTTGGCCAGCCGCAGGTAATTACCAAAGAAATCAATGGTAAAAAATGCGAGCCTTATGAAATATTAGTGGTAGATGTACCATCAGAATTCAGCGGTAAAGTGATAGACCTGGTAACACAGCGCAAGGGCGAAATGCTGATCATGGAAAGCAAGGGCGAAATGCAGCACCTGGAATTTGATATTCCTTCACGTGGTTTGATAGGCTTGCGTTCTAATATGCTAACCGCTACAGCAGGTGAAGCTGTTATGGCGCACCGTTTTAGTGAATATAAACCATGGAAGGGGCCGATACCTGGCCGTAGCAATGGTGTGCTGATATCTAAGAATACAGCATCTACTACAGGATACTCTATGGATAAACTGCAGGACAGGGGTTCTTTCTTTATTGATGCCGGTGAAGAAGTGTACTCTGGCCAGATCATTGGAGAGCACATTAAACCGGGAGACCTGATTGTAAATGCAACAGAACCTAAGAAGCTGACCAATATGCGTGCAAGCGGTACTGATGATGCTAACCGTATAGCGCCTAAAATACAAATGAGCCTTGAAGAGTGCATGGAATACATTCAGCAAGATGAATGTATCGAGGTAACTCCGCAAAGCATCCGCCTGCGTAAGATAATGCTGGATGAGAATGACCGCATTAAATATCAAAAAATGCTGAAGGCAGAAGCGTAACTGCTAATTGTCACAGACATATAATAATATGAAAATCCCCGTGTATTATATACATGGGGATTTTTTTTATAGTATTTTTATAAGACTATATATGTTGTCGAGATCAGAATTGATTACATGGCAAGAACCATATAATTTCTGTCCATGCGCTTAACTCTAAAAACCTGTTTTGCAATACTGATTGCTGTTGCCTTTTTAATGAAGGCGGACACTGCAAAGGCATCTCATGCTGCGGGAGCAGAATTATTATATGAATGGAAGAACGATTCTGTATATACTATTTATCTGAAATTCTATAGAGACTGTTCGGGAGTTGACGCCTCCGGAGATATAAAAGTTGAGTATTGTAATACCTGCGATGCTTCCAGGGGAATAATAACACTTCAAAGAATGTCCAGGCTACCAAACGGGAAACCTAATGGATCTCCGGTAACAGTTGGATGCTCTTCGTACCCGACAAGTTGTGATGATGCGTCGTCCGGATTGCCCGGATACAGAGAGTGGTGGTACAGCGACACCGTTAAACTACCCAAAGCATGCAATCATTGGACATTCTCCACAAGTATTTCTGCAAGAAATAAAAATGTCAATTTATCAAGTAACATTACCACGCCATTGTATATTGAAGCTACCCTTGATAATTTAAATGCACCGCGAAACTCATCTCCTTTTTTTTCTGTGCGTCCTGTACCTTATGTGTGCCAGGGGCAAAACTATTCCTATAATAACGGCGCAAGCGATGCAGATAATGATTCACTGGCATTTGAGATGATTAGCCCGATGGAGTCGGCCAGTGTTGGCTTTTGTGGCTCCGGTATGGGTATTCCTTTTATGACTCCGGCTTCACCACCATTCAACCTTACCAATAACCCATTTCAAACAAATAATACTTTTAACCTTGATCCTGTTACCGGGCAAATGAGTTTTATTCCGGCTTTGATAGGCGCACAGGCGATAACAATAAGAGTCAATGAGTATCGCAATCATAAACAGATAGGCAGTGTGATAAGGGATATCCAGATATCTTCTTTGCAATGCAGTTCATCGCAGCCGCAAATAGATATTGATACGACAACGCTGCAGAAAGATTCAGTAGTAAGTAAAACGATACAAGCCTGTGCGGATGTACCCATGCAATTTTGTTTTGACATAAAGTCTCCCGAAAAGGATGCGGTACTTGTTGTAACAGATAATCATGACGCCGTAATACCCGCATCTAATATTAGCTATTCTGCGAACAAAACAGATTCTATAAGAGCATGTTTCTCCTGGACGCCAACGCGGGCAGATGTGGGGTTAAAAATATTTACCGTCACCGTAAAAGATTCTACTTGCAGGCCACCGGGCATATCCGTCGCCCAAACGTTTACATACCCAATAAATGTGCGCAGTGCAGAAAGTAGTGTGTACGACACAGCTATATGCAAGTACGATACGATCACCTTAAAACCTTTTGTAGGTACTAAATATGAATGGAGTGTTCAGCCGGGCGGTTCTTTAGGCACATTGAGCTGTGTTTTTTGTCCGAACCCACGGGTATGGCCCGGAACAAATACTATCTATTTGCTGAAAACCGATATGAATGCATTTTGCGGGAAGAATATTGATACAGTAAAGGTTAGCGTTAAACAAGAAGTGCCTGACCTGCCTACAGCTACAAGTAATACACCGGTTTGCGTAGGGGAAACTATAAAACTGTATGGTTCTGATATTACCGATGGAGGTTACAAATGGCATGGCCCCAATGGATTTACAGATACTACACGCAATCCTGTAATACCAAACGTGACATTTGCAAACCAGGGACGTTATTATATACAAACCTATTCTTACACCAGCCAATGTCCTTCAAAATCAGATAGTACTTATGTAGAAATATTGCCGATACCGAGGGCTTTCTTTCAATATCCTGAAAGCATCTGCATTGATCAGGTGGCCACGATCAGGCCCGATTTGGATTACAACTCCGTTTACTTCTGGGATTTTGCAAACGCAACAAAAGTGGACACCTCAAAATTAAACGTCCATTACCTGGCATGGAATGATACGGGCGCTAAGAATGTAATACTCAGGCTAAGAGGGGTGAATGGATGTTACTCTTATTATGATACAGGTACAATTTATGTGCATCCGCTGCCTGAGGCTAAAATAACCGGGATCAGCAGAAATGATATTTGTACAGGAGATACTATAGATGTGGCGGCATTTGATATAGAAGGGTATCATTACGAATGGACGCCGGCGCCATACTTTTATGATGGCAGATCTGCTGCAACAAAAGCAGTGGTAACTCAAAAAGGCATGCTATTATTAAATGTAACAGACCAATGGGGCTGCGTTGCCAGCGATAGCATATATATTGTGGCAAACCCCTGCTGCGATGTGTATCTGCCGGATGCTTTTACCCCGAATGGTGACGGTAAGAACGATATTTTCAGAGTGATCACCGAGGGGCATCACCTTATAAGTAAATTCCTAATAACCAACCGGTGGGGGCAAAGAGTATTTGAAACCGCAGATGAACGCCAGGGCTGGGACGGCACTTATCATGGGGCAAAGCAGGATGTAGGTACTTATTTCTATTACCTGAGATATAAATGCAGCGACGATCGGTATATAGACAAGAAAGGTGAGATCACCTTGATTCGATAATATATCACCAGGTAGCCCAATAGTTAATAACATTATTATTTATAATAGGCCGTTCCGTACTTTTGTAATATGAATACCGAAAAGATACTACGCGAGCTTTTGTCAGAGCGCATATTAGTGATAGATGGTGCTATGGGTACCATGATACAACGCTATAAACTTACAGAAGAAGATTACCGTGGAGATAGGTTTAAGGACTGGCATAAGGATGTGAAAGGGAACAATGATATGCTGGTGTTGACACAACCGCAAATTATAAAAGCAATACACCGCGAATACCTGGATTCAGGCGCTGATATTATAGAGACCAATACATTTAGTGCACAAGCCGTTGCACTTGCTGATTATGATATGCAGGAGTATGCTTATGAAATAAGCTATGAAGCTGCCAGGATAGCGAAGGAAGCAGTGCATGATTATATAATGGAAAACCCCGGTTCTGAAAAATTTGTGGCCGGCGCCATAGGTCCCATGAATAAGACCTTATCGCTTTCTCCTGACGTAAACAATCCAGGGTATCGTTCTGTAACTTTTGATGAAGTTGCGAATGCATACTATGAACATATAAAAGGCCTGGTGGATGGTGGAGCAGATATTCTGCTGGTGGAAACAATCTTTGATACGCTGAATGCTAAAGCAGCGATCTACGCCATTGAAAAATACTTCCGCGATACCAAAACTAAAATACCCGTAATGATATCCGGAACTATTACAGATGCATCGGGTCGTACATTGAGCGGGCAAACGCTGGAGGCCTTTTATATTTCCGTATCTCATGCACATCCGTTAAGTATCGGGCTTAATTGTGCATTAGGTGCTGAACAAATGCGCCCGCATGTGCAGGAACTTTCTGAAATCGCTTCGTGCTATGTAAGCTGCTATCCGAATGCAGGATTGCCGAATGCAATGGGTGAATATGATGAGTCGCCCGAGATAACTGCAAAGATAGTATCTGAATTTGCAGAGCAGGGTTGGGTAAATATTGTGGGCGGATGCTGCGGAACTACACCTGCCCATATAAAGGCAATAGCGCAGGCTGTGAAAAATTATAAACCAAGGCCATTACCAGCTTTGGCAATAGCTTAAAGAGATTGTTATTATTACGGGGCACGGCTATTAAGCCGTGCTTTTTTATTGTAGCTTTATTTTCATACTAACTATACTATTATGAATCGTACCACCATCCTTGGATGCATTTTAATGGCATCAGTATCTACGGCTTTTGCAGGAGGAACTGCTAAGATACATGGAAAGATCACTAATCCCCTGGCAGATAGTATCACCTTTACTTACTTCACAGACAGGCTTGCTTTCGATCAGCACAACACTACTGTAAAAATTGCATCAGACGGCAGTTTTCACATTGACATCCCTGTGGAAGAAAATTATACGAACATAACTGTTCAGAATGGCGACCAGGGAACTGAATTGTTTGTACAACCGGGCGACGATCTAACTATGACTTTTGATGGGAAGGATTTTGATAACACCATGCGCTATACAGGTAAAGGATCTCAGGTTGCCAATTTTACCGCGAAGCATATTCAACAGCTAAATATGACCGGCCAGTTTAGTGCAGCAATTCAACCTCTGTATACGAAAGAGCCTGAAGACTTTATAACAGAATCGAAGGCAGTACTGCAAAAAGAACTGGACTTTTTAGAAGCTAATAAGGCCAGTGTTCCCGAATCATTCACAAATTATTGGAAAGCATTATTGACCAATGATCTTTACTACGACTACCTGATATATCCTACTATACACGAGATGTATAAAACAAGTGGCGCGCAGATAAAAGAAATTCCTGCAGAAAACTATAAAGTCGCGATGGAAGTTCCGGTGGCATTTAACGATGCCAGCATAAGTGCGCCAACCTATAGAAATGTGGTAGGCACTGTTTACTTTATCCGTTTGAATGCAGCCGGTATTACAGATGCTAAAATCCTGAAAGATAGTGTCGCGAAGCTGGCCAATAAAAATATGCCGTTGCAGACAAGAGAATTTTTCTTTGCAGAAACTCTATACCGCAGGATTAAGGAATCCCCTTTAGCAGATGTAGAGCATGATTTTGCGTCCTTTAAAAAGAGCTACCCGAAAAGTACGTATCTGCCAACTCTTGATAAAGCAGTTAGCCTGAAGAAAAAGTTATCTAAAGGACAGCCGGCAATAGACTTCAGCTTTACAACCCTTGATGGTAAACAAATGAAATTATCAGACTTGAAAGGTAAGGTTGTGTACATTGATTTTTGGGCGAGCTGGTGCGGGCCTTGTAAGCGCGAATTGCCGTATGCTAAAAAAGTGGAAGAGCACTTTAAAGATAAGGATGTCGTATTCCTGAATGTATCAATTGATGACGACCAGGAGGCATGGAAGAAGGCGATAGAAACTTATAAAATTGAAGGTATCCATACCTGTGAACCGGGGGGATGGAAATCAAGGATAGCAGCTATGTACGGTATCAATAGCGTTCCATCTTACTTCCTGTTAGACAAAGAAGGAAAGTTTGTAACAGAGACTACGCCACGCCCTTCTGACACAGATAACCTCACCTCTATGATAGAGGCAGCACTAAAATGACAATTTTTAACAAATTAATAGTAATATTAATGTACAGGTAACCTCACCTTAACATTGTGTTTATATTTAATTAGTCAATTTGCATAACCAAATGGCTTCATTGAAGCGGCACAATGGCAAAAAGAGAAGTGGATATTGTAGTGTTGTCTGACATTCACCTGGGTACTTACGGCTGTCATGCAAAAGAACTACTGCAATATCTTAAAAGTATTAAACCCAAAGCACTAGTCCTCAACGGCGATATCATCGACATCTGGCAATTTAGCAAACGTTACTGGCCGGCTACGCACATGATGGTCATCAAACACCTGATAGGCCTGGTAGCAAAGGATGTTCCGGTGTATTTCATTCCAGGCAACCACGATGAGATGTTGCGGAAATTCAAGGATTTTCAGCTGGGTTCATTAAAGATCACGAATAAGCTCTCTTTAAAAATAGATGGCTCCAACGTGTGGATATTCCACGGAGACGTTTTTGATGTGGTGATGCAGCATAGCAAATGGCTAGCCAAGCTTGGAGCAATAGGTTATGATACGCTGATATTGATCAACAGGTTTGTAAACTTTATATCAGAAAAGCTGGGAAGGGGTAAGGTATCTCTATCTAAAAAAATAAAGAACAGCGTAAAGGGCGCCGTAAAATTCATCAACAATTTTGAATCTACCGTTTGCAATATAGCTGCTGAAAACCGCTATAAATATGTGATCTGCGGACATATACATCACCCGGAGATAAAAACAGTCGTGACAGAAAATGGCGCTGTGGTGTACATGAACTCAGGCGACTGGATAGAAAACCTGACCGCACTGGAATACAACGATAATAAATGGTCCATTTATCACTATGCAGAGGATGAACTGGCACAGGCAATAGATATCAATAAAAAGAAACAGCCAAAAGAAACATCAAAAGAGCTGATGGCTAGCCTGATGCAGGAGTTGAATGTAAGAAGCGCCAATTTCAAACCAGATCTTCCGGGATCTATAGAAGCTGCATAAGTGAAAATATTATTTGCCATACAAGGAACCGGCAACGGGCACCTGAGCCGTGCACGCGACATCTATCCTGAATTGATAAAATACGGAGAAGTGGATGTGCTTATCAGCGGCATACAGGTAGATGTACAAGTGCCTTTCCCGGTAAAGTACCGTTACTACGGTATGAGTTTTATTTTCGGTAAAAACGGTGGCGTTGATATTTGGGAAACAGCCAAAAAGCTGAAACTCTTCAAACTGATAAAAGATATCAGGAGCTTTCCAATAGACGAATATGACCTTGTTATTAATGACTTTGAACCGGTAACAGCGTGGGCATGTAAGCTTCGAAAAAAGCCGTGCATAGGCCTTAGCCATCAAAGTGCAGTACTCAGCCCTTATGCACCCGTGTCACCCGAAAAAGACTGGAAAGGCAAGCTGATACTAAAGAGGTATGCACCGGTAACTGCTTTTTACGGATTTCATTTCAGATCTTATACTAAGAACATATTTACCCCTGTTATTCGCAGAGAGATACGTGAATTGCAACCCACTAACGAAGGACATTACACAGTGTACTTACCGGCATATAATGATGCTCAGTTAATTGAGCACCTCTGCAAATTCGATAATGTGCAATGGCAGGTGTTTTCAAAACATAATAAAGAGCCACTTGACTTTAAGAACGTACATATACAACCTATCGAAAATACCGCGTTTATAAAAAGCATGGCTAGCAGCGAAGGTGTATTATGTGGTGCCGGTTTTGAGGGCCCGGCTGAGGCCATGTACCTGGGCAAAAAGCTGATGGTAATACCTATGCAGCAGCAATACGAACAGCAATGCAATGCCGCTGCAGCAGAAACCCTTGGTGTACCGGTTATAAAAACACTCAGCCGTAAATATTATGAGCGCATCCGCTGGTGGCTGGCGTTAGGTACACCTGTAAAGGTTGATTTCCCTGATCAGACAGAGGATATCATACGCCGCCTGATAGAAGAACATGCACCCAAAAAATATGAAAGCACAAAAACGCCAATACCTGTTGTTAATGAACAGGATCTATGATGTTGGCTTGTTTGTAAATAAACTGATAATGGCTATTTGCCTTTAAAAACAGGCTTCCTTTTTTCGAGGAATGCAGCTACGCCTTCTTTAAAATCGTAGCTGGTACCCGCTTCTACCTGCAGATCTTTTTCTCTATCCAGCTGTTGTACAAGTGTATTGTTATAAGATTCGTTGAGTAATCGTTTGGTAAGTCCCAATGCTTTGGTAGGCATCTCTGCAAGATTCAATGCTATCTTTTTACTTTCTGCCTCGAAGCTATCATCAGAAAAATATTTGTAGATCATGCCCATACTTACTGCTTCTGTTGCAGATACTTTGTCGCCCGTCATAGTAAGGGCAAGTGCACGCTGCATACCAACTAAGCGTGGCAGAAAATAAGTACCTGCGCTATCCGGTATCAACCCTATTTTGCTGAACGCTTGTATAAAACTGGCGCTCTCTTTGGCCACGACAATATCACCTGCAAGTGCAATATTAGCACCCGCGCCGGCGGCCACACCATTTACAGCCATCACTATGGGTTTCTCTATCTTGCGCAACCTTATGATGATTGGATTATAGTGTTCGCGCACTATTTGTTCCAATTCGGGGCCATTTGGTTCTGTGGCTTCAGACAAGTCCTGGCCTGCACAAAATGCTTTACCGGTTCCAGTAATGTATATGCAACGTACGTCGTCGTTATCCTCGCATTTATCCAGGCAGTCCTGCAGGGCAAGTGCCATTTCACGTACGAAGCTGTGGAATTTTTCAGGCCTGTTGAGCGTAATATAGCCCACACCATTTTCTATTTGCAGCAGAACAAGGTTACTCATGAAGCAAAAATAATCAGATAAAATGAACTATGCTTTAGCAGGTTTAGGCTTTACTAAGCGGCTTTTGAAATAATTGCCGATTCCTATAATGCTGGTCACATTCAACGGGAACTCTAATAAAACATGCAACAGGCTTAGAAAAACCAACCACTGCAGACCTGTAGTATAATCATATAAATAAATGCCAACGCTTACAAGCCATAAGATAATAACGCCAATGAACCGCGACCTGGGCACTTTATGCCATTGAATAATGCGCGTTTTAGAAAACCAATTAAGATAATGGTAGGTATATGCAAATGCAATGAAGCGCATTAATAAAATGCCGTTTTTAGAATAGAAAACGATATGGTCCCAATCGGCCATTGTATTCTGCAACGGCACGCCATTTACATGATGTAGCCATTGGATATTTACCGATTTAAAAACACCATAAGCGCCGAGGCTATAATTTGTTGGCGGATAAAAACTCTTATCCGGGTAAATGATAAACAACAAAATAGGGCATAGCACCATTGCAATGGCTGATGGTATACCAAACCTGCTCTGGCTTTTTAGCGCACCATACAGCATAAAAATGGCGGTAAAGAAATAAACATGTATCAATGTAGGAATGAAAACACTAAAAAATAAAATGAAATGCTGGGATACCTGCGAAGTGAAGATGAGTAAAACAATACCCCCTATCCTGTACAGCTTGTTTTTTACCGTTACAAATATCACAGAACCTAATAAAGCTATATACGTGAGGTTAGCGTCAAAATTTTCCGGGAACTCCAGTTCTATTTTATCCTGGAAAAAACGAATCGTCAGCAATAATCCTATCACGACTAATATGATAGCATCGTACCGTTCCTTTGTGTAATATTTTTTATCGTGCAACCATGAAATTTCTGTCAGGTAATGAAGTGGGCCCAGGATCGCGTAAGAAAAAAGAAACAATTCAAACGGCAGCACCATAGCCACACACCCTGAAAGTATCATTAAAAGGATATTGGTGATATCCGTTTTTTCCGCGGTTGTCAGTTGCATTATACCTGGTATTATGTGTAATAAAAATACCATAATTATGCTGAAAAAATTAAATAAGTACACACCGCATTTTATGTTTTAATTTTAGGCTGTTATGCTCGTAAAAGTATTTGGGAGTGCGGTGTATGGAGTAAACGCACTTACTATCACCATAGAAGTAGATACGCCCGGAGGTAAAAATGAATTCATCATTGTAGGGTTGCCTGATAATGCCGTAAAAGAAAGCATTGAAAGGATCACATCGGCGCTCAAAAATGTGCAGATGGAACGTCCGCGCACGCGCCTGGTGGTAAACATGGCCCCCGCAGATATTAAGAAAGCAGGCGCCGCATACGATCTGCCTATAGCTATTGGTATGCTGGGTGCATCCAGGCAAATACCTGCCGATCATTTACCCGAATACATCATCATGGGTGAGCTATCTCTGGATGGTTCATTACAACCCATAAAAGGTGCATTACCGATAGCTATACAGGCACGCTCAGAGAAATTCAAGGGCCTGATATTACCAAAAGCCAATGCCCGTGAAGCCGCAATGGTCAATAACCTGAATGTGTATGGCGTAGAGCATATATCTGAAGTGATCAACTTCTTCAAAGGCACTGCAGAACTGGTACCTGTAGAGGTAAATACCCGGGAGGAGTTCTTCCAGTCGCAATATGAATTTGATATAGACTTCAACGATGTTAAAGGGCAGGAAAATGTAAAACGTGCACTGGAAATAGCGGCAGCCGGAGGACATAACGCAATATTGATAGGCCCCCCGGGCGCAGGTAAAACGATGCTGGCAAAACGCCTGCCAACTATATTACCACCTCTTAGCCTACATGAGGCGCTGGAAACAACCAAAATACACTCCGTAGCAGGTAAGCTGCCGGTAAATAGTTCACTTATTGCCCGCCGGCCGTTCCGTTCGCCGCACCATACAATAAGCGATGTGGCATTGGTAGGTGGCGGTGGTATGCCGCAGCCGGGTGAGATATCATTAGCGCACAACGGTGTGTTGTTTTTGGATGAACTGCCGGAATTTAAACGTACAGTTCTGGAAGTGATGCGACAGCCTATGGAAGAGCGCAGGGTATCTATCTCGCGTGCCAAGGTAAGTATCGACTTCCCGGCGAGCTTCATGCTGATTGCTTCGATGAATCCTTGTCCTTGCGGATATTTCAATCACCCGGAAAAAGAATGTACCTGCAGCCCTGTGGTAGTACAGCGCTATCTGAATAAAATATCCGGCCCGTTGCTGGATAGAATAGACCTGCATGTAGAGGTAACACCTGTATCATTCAATGAGCTGTCATCAAAGCAAACCTCGGAACCCAGTGAATCTGTTCGTGATAGAGTGATCAAAGCAAGAGAAATACAAGCGGAGCGATTTAAAGAGAGCACAGGCGTTTATTGCAATGCACAAATAAGCAGTAAGCAACTGAAAGAAATATGTGTCATAAATACCGTTGGACAAACCTTGCTGAAAACGGCCATGGACCGGCTAAATTTATCGGCCCGCGCATACGACCGTATACTGAAGGTATCGCGCACTATTGCTGACCTTGCCGCGAGTGAAGAGATAAAGCCTGAACACCTTGCCGAAGCAATACAATACCGCAGCCTGGACCGTGAGGGCTGGGGTGGCTAAAAATTTATTGTCAGCGTATATGGAGACTGTATTTTTTTACCATCTTTTATGGCAGGTCTCCATGCAGGCATGTCCAGAACAATATTCCTTGCTATGGAATCTATTTTTCTATCGGGGGCATTTAGGGTTTCAGGATTTCTTACAAGGCCATATTCATCAATTGTAAAATGCACTTTTACGGTCACTTTTTGCCGCGGAACCAGTTGTAAGTTTTTGGTATTATTATCAATGTATTTATTGATATCTCCTTTAAATTTTGGCAACGAGTCTACTAACAGCATTTTTTCTTTAGCATCGCTAATGGGCCTTTGAAGGATGAAAGTATCCTTCTCTTTTATCCTGGTAATTGTTTTTGTTTGCGCTACGCATGTATTGACTAATAAAAGAAAGCATGCAAAGAAAGCCGGCTTCATAATGGTTGGTTTTATATAAAGACGTCGGGATAGTTATTTTCCATAAAACGAGTTATTATTTACAGCATTACAAGCGTATTAACTTGTAATTATTGCAGTACAAACTATTTATTCTGTAATTTTATAGCCATTACCATGCTATGATGTTGCACGATAAACTCGAAAGGATTAATATCCTTAAGGACGAACTACGCCTAAAATTATCTAATGAACAGCTGCACCAGGCTGAGAAAAAATTACTGGTAGATTTTCACTATAACTCCAACGGTATTTTTAGAAGTGCATTGAGTTATAATGAAACACAGCTGGCTATTTCCTATGACACGGTTGTAGCCGGAAGGTCGGTGCGTGAATATACAAACCTACAGCTTGGAAAAATAGCGTATCAGTCTGTTCTTGATGCTGCCTATAATAAAAGGCACCAGTTAAATGTCAATTTTATAGATGATATACATCGCATTTTATCTCCCCGTAAGCATTCCTGTATAGCGCCTGCAAATAACAATTTTGTAAGTGCAGTAGTGTCGGGTGGTGATATCAACTATTTTGATAGAGGTTTTTCACGCGACTTATATGATATCGCCGCATGGTATAAAGATGAACAGGTAAAAAATGAATTGTGCGCACCCGAGCTGGCAGCACTTCTTCATAAAAAGATCATAGAAACAGATATTGAAGATGCACATAACGGAAAGCTTGCCCGCATGCTGGTCAATTATGTTTTAATAAAAAATGATCTTTTGCCGGTGGCTTTTAAACCCACAGAAACAATTAACTATTTAGAGGCAATAACAAGCGAGGACATAACAGTCTTTAGCAATTACCTGGCAGATCAGCTATTGTTATCTTACCAGTCTTACCTGGATATCATCAGCAACGAAAAGAAAGAAGAGACAAGAGATTGGAGAAAGACGATTGTTTCATTAAAACAAGAACTGGATAAAAAAGACCAGATACGTTTTGCAAAAAATCACAGCATTATCAGGCGTATCTACAATGGCATTTTATTACCACTGATCTTCAGAATAAAGGATGAGATATCAGAATACGAAAATTTATTTTTAAGTAACGCTATATTCTTTAAAACAAGTAAAGAATCCTTCTATAATCAATTACGCAACATCAGCCAGATAGATGCGCATATCTCGGGTAATATTGTTTTGTACACTGATGATATAGCGTTCGATTTTAGCTTTAATGACTTTAAGATCATTGAATACGTCAGTTTTGATATTCATTGCAAACTGAGTGTTTCTTTTCTGAAACACAGCTACGAGCTTACATTCGAGGATAAGACCATTAGTAAATACTATCACCAGGTATTTTCAGAAGAAGACATTCAAATGCTTATTGACCATATTGGCAGTGTATTGCATTCGGAATTAAAGAAATGTATGATCGCCAATAAGAGGATAAACTAGTTGCAGCAATATTTTTAATGGTGTAAATTAGATATTCCAATCACTATAAATGAAACAACGGCTGATAGCATACAGCATTTTAATGAGTATATCACTAAACGCTAACGCGCGTAGTTATCATATACTTTTTAACAGCGGAAGTTACCATTTAACAGATCAGGGCAAGCGATATGTAGATTCGCTGGTGTATAATGAAATAATACATCCGGGCTTAAAATTGGACCTTATTGGTTATGCCGATTATGTGGGAGATAGCACGGGAAATCTCTTATTGTCGCAAAACCGCGCAAATGCCATAAGAGATTACCTGGTAAGTATGAATTTTAAGAAGGAAGATATTGAAGCCGTGCAGGGTAAGGGTGAAATATCTTCAGGCAAAGAGGATGGTAATGATGGTGTTCCCTTTAACCGAAGAGTGGATATCAGTATTCGGCAGCCTCAGCACAGAACGCAACCATTTGTAACAGATGCATCTAAACTGAAAGTAAATGATATCATCCGCCTGAATATTCTGTTCAAAGAAAGTTCGCATCAATACCTGGTAAAATCAGTTCCTCTGTTAGATTCTTTTTACCTGTTAATGAAAAACAATCCGGGGTTAAGAGTAAGTATTGAAGGACACATTTGTTGTGGCAGCCATCCTAACGATGAGGGTATGGATATGGATACCCGGAAAATAGGTTTGTCGGTAAACAGAGCAAGAGCAGTATATGATTACCTGGTAAAGAAAGGTATCGATCCGAAAAGGATGAGTTATAAAGGGATGGGATTTTCACATCCTTTATATCCGGCAGAAGAAACACAGGAACAGCGCGACCTTAACAAAAGAGTAGAGGTGCGGATTATGGGCAAATAATAAGTTGTTTTTCTATGCCTAAAGCATAAGATATTCGTATATTTCGGCAGAGAGAGTCATTATATGGAACCTGAGCAAAAATTATCATCTACCGGTAGCCGCAAAAGGCATCGGCATCGTAAACATTCTGAAAGCCGCAAAAAACGGAAGATCAAAAAACGGAACAAGATCCTGCTACTACTGGGTATTGCGGCAACTATCGTAGCGCTAACAATGTGGTTATCACAAAAGAGCCATATCCCAAACAACAATGAAAATCACGAAATCATCATTGACCAACCGGTAGAAGATTAATTGCCCGGCTTCATATCGCCCTTCAAAGCTGCTTTGAATACACTCAAACATCGCTCCCTTGCTGCTGCGTGTTCTACTATTGGGGCAGTATAATTTGGACTTGAATATTCCGGCACCCATCTTTTTATGTAGGTAAAATCAGGATCAAATTTCTCTGTTTGCAGATAAGGATTGAATACTCTAAAATATGGGGCAGCATCACAGCCGCTGCCAGCCGCCCATTGCCAGCCGCCATTATTACTGGCAAGATCATAATCGAGCAACTTTTCCGCAAAATAGGCTTCTCCCCATCGCCAGTCTATCAATAAATGCTTAGTAAGGAAACTGGCAACGATCATGCGTATGCGGTTATGCATATGGCCGGTAGCATTCAATTCGCGCATACCTGCGTCTACTATCGGGTAACCAGTATTGCCTTCGCACCAAAGCTTAAATTCCACTTCATTATTTCGCCATTGGATATGGTCGTATGCAGGATGAAAGGAGTGATTGACAACTTGCGGAAAATGCCATAGTATCATTTGGTAGAATTCCCGCCATATCAGTTCATTCAGCAGTTTTTCATTAAGGTCTTTGCATTCAGCCGCCAGCTTACGAATGCTTATGGTACCAAACCTTAAATGAACACTTAATCTCGTAGTGCCTTTAACAGAGGGGAGATCCCGTGTTTCATGATAATGCCTGGCAATTTCCTTATCAAGCTTTGGCTCATGAAAAGTAACATCTGTTTTTTTAAAGCCTATATTCTCTAACGAATGAATATCTATCTTTTTTTGACGATGCAGATTGCTGAAGTACCTATGAGTAGGATATGGTTTCAGGTAGAAGCTGTTTAGTTTTAACTTCCATTTTTTACTGTAAGGTGTGTACACAGTATACGGTTGCCCGTCATCTTTCAATACTTCGTTCTTTTCAAAGATGACCTGGTCTTTATAACTGTAGAGAGGTATGTTCTGTTTTAACAACAAATCTGAAACCATCTCATCGCGCTGGCTGGCATAACGCTCATAGTCGTGGTTAGTATAGACTGCCGTAATATTATAATGATGGATTAATTCTGTGAAACAATGTTTTGGGGTACCATGCAGTACATGTAATGTGCTGCCGTGTTTTAACAGCTCTGCCTGTAAATGTTCCAGCGCCTGGTGTATAAAATCAACTCTTCGGTCTTCTTTATCCTGTAATTCATCCAATATCTCCGTATCAAAGATAAAAACAGGAACAACAGGCTTACCGGATCTAAGTGCATAATATAAGCCAGCATTATCATCCAACCGTAAATCGCGGCGAAACCAGAATATAGCAACTTCGGGCATTTGTTGATAACAAATGACCGGTGAAAAAGTTTGCAGAATGTTTTTAATCATCTATCATTGTGCCTGTTAACGATAGACGTTATAGCATGTAATTAAAGATTATATATTTACAAAACAATACGATCCATACGTTAAGAGTAAGAATAAAATGGCCTCGAATAATATAGACTTATCTATTGTAGTACCGGTTTTCAATGAAGAGATGATCATTGATGAATTGGTAAAACGTATGACTGCCGCTGCAAAAAGCATCACAGATAAGTATGAGATCATTTTTGTGAATGATGGCAGCCGTGATAAGACACAGGAAAAACTGAAACAAGCCTGCAGCGCCCATCCTGAAAAACTGCATTATATAAGTTTTGCCCGCAACTTTGGACACCAGATAGCCATTACGGCCGGTATGGATTATGCCAAAGGAGATGCAATAGTAACCATTGACGGCGATCTCCAGGATCCGCCGGAGCTGATCCCTGAAATGTACCGGGAATATAAAAATGGTTTTAAAGTAGTATATGCCAAGCGCAGTAAACGTAAGGGTGAAACTTTCTTTAAGCTGTTTACCGCAAAAATGTTTTATCGCCTGATGGCAAGGCTGGTATCCTTTGAGATACCGCTGGACGTGGGCGACTTCCGCCTGATAGGACGCGACGTGCTTGATTATCTGAAACAAATGAAGGAGTATGATAAGTACATACGCGGGCAGATAGCATGGCTTGGCTTTAAAAGCACCTATGTAATGTTTGAGCGCGATGAACGCAAATACGGTAAGACCAATTACCCTTTCCGTAAAATGCTGCGCCTGGCATTTAACGGCATTACGGCATTTTCAGATTCGCCACTAAAGCTTGCGGCACAATTAGGATTTGTGGTTTGCATCATATCCTTCCTGATAGGAGTATATGCGCTATATGGCTATTATTTCAATCGCAATACTGTACCGGGATGGGCATCTACCATCATCAGTGTAACCTTTCTTGGTGGCGTGCAGTTATTATCGCTCGGCATCATTGGCGAATACATCAGCCGTATTATCAATAATGTAAGGAACAGGCCGCTATATGTAATTGATGAGAATACCGCGGAAGAGAAAAAAGACTAAAAAAGGCGCTGCAACTGCAGCGCCTTAATATTATTTAGCAAATTGCTTAGAGCAATTCGTTGATTGCATTTACCAGTTCTGCTCGTGTTATCGGTGTTCCTTTTATCTTGTTATAACCAATAGCATCTACCAGGTATTGATCGCGGATGATCTTTATTAGCTGTCCGTTATTGATCTCCGGTATCAGGACCCTTTTATAATTACTTAGCATTTCACCAAGGTTTTTAGGGAACGGGCGTAAATGGCGCAAATGGGCATGGGCAACAGCCTTTCCTTTCTCCTGCAACTCAGAAACAGCGCTTTTTACCGCACCATAAGTAGATCCCCATGCAAGCACCAGTACATCTCCTTTTTCAGGGCCGCTATCTAAAGTTTGCAAAGGAATATGATCGGCAATCATATCCACTTTTGCCTGCCTTGTTTTCACCATATGCTGGTGATTATCAGGATCGTAAGAGATGTTGCCCGTAATGTCTTCTTTTTCGAGGCCGCCTATGCGATGCTCTAACCCTGCAGTTCCCGGTACAGACCATGGACGTACGAGTTTCTCATCACGCTGGTAAGGCATGAATTTAGCTTCGCCTTCTGCTAATGCCTTTTTGAAGTTAACCTCAATAGGTTTCAGATCAGTTTTTTGCGGGAAACGCCAGGGCTCGGCGCCATTGGCAATGTAACCGTCACTCAGGAATATTACAGGAGTCATATGCTGCACTGCTATCCTCGCAGCCTCATAAACAGCTGCAAAACAATCGCTTGGGGTAGAAGCGGATATTACTGGCATAGGGCATTCGCCGTTACGGCCATAATATGCCTGCAGCAGATCGCTTTGTTCAGTTTTTGTAGGCAAGCCTGTTGATGGGCCACCACGTTGTATGTTTACGATCAGCAACGGGATCTCCAGCATAACAGCAAGGCCCATAGCTTCGGTTTTCAGCGCCATACCGGGCCCGGAAGTAGTGGTAATACCCAGGCTGCCGCCGTAGGATGCGCCGATAGCAGCTGTAATGGCTGCAATTTCATCCTCGGCCTGGAAGGTGCGGATACCAAAATTCTTGTATCTCGATAGCTCATGCAATATGTCTGATGCCGGGGTAATAGGATAGGTGCCTAAAAATATTGGTAATCCCGATTGTTCTCCTGCAGCAATAATACCATAGGTAAGCGCAGTATTACCCGTAATGTTGCGATACTTGCCCGGCGGCAGTTTTGCCTTTTCTACACGATAACGTGTAGTGAATGTCTCGACCGTATCTCCGTAATTATAACCTGCCCTCAGGGATTTGATATTGCTATCAAGAATATCCTGCTTTTTAGAGAATTTATCGTTCAGGAAGGAAATGGTCACTTCCATATCGCGATTATAGAGCCAGTAAAGAAAGCCCAGTACAAACATGTTCTTTGCACGGTCTTTTTCCTTTACGCCCATCTGGATGTCTTTCAGTGCCTCGCGGGTAA
Organism: Bacteroidota bacterium; assembly: GCA_018267955.1. Lineage (GTDB taxonomy): Bacteria > Bacteroidota > Bacteroidia > Chitinophagales > Chitinophagaceae > Polluticoccus. The sequence continues at coordinate 580,044 of JAFDXL010000005.1, read as the reverse complement.
GCTTCGTGATGTCAATCACATGCAATTCATAATTGCCCAGCGATCCATCTTCAAGTGGATTTACACCGTCCGGATAATTGGCCAGCCTCAGGTTCTTTGAATCAAAGCCATCTGAATTGGCAATAATAATACCGCCCTTTTTCAGGGACTTAAGGTTTACCTTTAGTGCAGCAGCGTTCATAGCCACCAGCACATCGCAATTATCGCCGGGAGTATATATACGATTGCTCGAAAAATGGAGCTGAAATCCACTAACGCCGGGCAAAGTACCCTGCGGGGCGCGTATTTCGGCCGGAAAATCGGGGAAGGTTGATAAGTCGTTACCCAATAAAGCCGTACTGTTGGTAAACTGGCTACCTGTCAGCTGCATACCGTCACCGCTGTCGCCTGCAAACTTTATTACTACATCCTCAACAACCTGGGTAGATATTGACATACTATTATAATGGATTGCAAAGTTATGTATTTTGAAGGATGGTGTGGCCATGATACTGGTCAGCTATCATATTTTACATCTATATGTAAAAAGATAAAAGACATATAGCAGGGTTAATACATGGGTGAATAATCTTCAATCATTTTAATGTAGGTTTGCTTTATTGGTTCATTTTTTTCAGATGCGATTTTTTCAAGGCCTTTTCCTCTTATTTATTCTCTTTTGTTCTCATGTTTCCATAGGGCAGACTTTCGACCAGGAAAAACAGCCCCGTATCTTATTGCTTCTGGATGGATCATCAAGTATGGGTACAGATTGGGCCGCAAAAGAGAGTCGCTTCAATGCCGCATCACGTATCATTACCACTTTGATGGATAGCCTGTATAAGGTGAATAAAAATGTGGAGTTCGCGTTGCGTGTCTACGGCCATCAATCGCCTGCGCAATACAACGATTGTAATGATACCAAGCTGGAAGTAATGTTCAGTAAGGACAATCTTACGCAGATGTCTTTGAGGTTGGCTGCGCTTCGCCCGATAGGTGTTTCACCAATTGCCTATTCCCTTAAAGAGGCTGCCGAGAACGACCTCACCGATTTGAAAAATAACACTTATAGCCTGATATTGATTACTGACGGTGAGGAAAGCTGTGGCGGAAATATTTGTGATGTAGTAAAAGAGCTCCTGGCAAAAAGGATAGATTTCAAACCCTATATATTAAGCCTTGTTGATAATACAGCCTTAAAATCTCAGTATGACTGCCTGGGGAACTACCTGACAGTTACTGCCGATAAAGACATAAAACCTACAGTTGGCAAAATTGTGGAGGCATATAAGCCTATGCTGACGCTTACCACCGTTCAGCGCAAGGTATTGGAATCTACTGTTGTAAAAGCTCCGAGCATGGTTAATGTTACCATCCCGAAGTTTGAAATGAAAAAAGAGGTGGAAGTAACCGAGCCTGCACCCCCACCAGTGGAGCAACCCAAACCTGCCCCGAAGCCCAAAACAGAGCGTGCTGAGACCAAGGAACCTAATATAGTACAAGCCCCACCCCCTACAGATCTTACAGACAGGACCAATGAAGTAGCTCCTGATATTCTGAAAGAAGATATTGCATTCATAAGGCCTTTAATCTCGCATCGTACATTCAGCATTTACTATGCAGACCCGGTATTAAAATCGCGGGCAATCCCGGCATATAATCCTGCTAAGCTGGAAGTGGAAAAACTCACAATATCACCGGCGCCCGCTGCCGTTAAACCTATAAACAAGCCGGTAGAAGTAACAACAACAAACGTGGATGCACCTAAGACTGTGACGCCACCCGTCGCTAATTATAAGCCGATTGTAAGTGCACCGCCTCCACCGGCAGTAACAAACAAACCGCCATCTAAACCGGTAATAGCTCCCAAACCAGAGCGCATTGAACCTCAACCTGTTGCCAGCACCAAGCCCAAAGAATTAAAATATACCCAGAAAAACGAGGACGCGAAAGAAACTACGCTGCAGGTATATTTTTCAGATGGTAAGGGTACTTTTTACCAAACAAGCCCGCAGCTGGTATTGATGGATCCTAAAACAAAACAACCCGTGCAGAAATTTTATCGCACCGTAGATGCAGCAGGTATCCCCGATCTGCAGAAAATACCCGCCGGTAATTACAATCTCACCATCACCGGTAAGGCAAACTATATAATTCCCGATGTAAAGATCGAAGCAAATAAGAATAATGCAATAATAATCCCTGTAACGGAAGGATCTATATACTTCGCGTACAAGGATAATCCGAAACGCCCTATAGAGTACACGGCGACGGTTTATCACCGTTTTTCTTCGGCACCAGTAGTAAGGCAAAACTGTAGGCAAGAACTCTTCTATGAGCCCGGAACATACCACGTAGAGATCAACACTTTGCCTCCATGGAAAAGGACATTTGACCTGAATTTTGGAGAGCAGTATCTGGTAGAAGTACCTGAGGAGGGGCAATTGGTAATCACCAATACTAACAGCATAGGTAGGGTTGTATTGTACCAGCCTTTTGGCGACCAGTTTCGTATTTTTTACTCCCTGCAGGTATCCGGTAACGGAGAAGGACAAAAATTGAACTTATTGCCGGGAACGTATAAAGCCGGTTTCCGGAAAACCCTGAATTCGGAACAAACCATTGTGGATTTTGTGATTACAAGCAATAATGTTACTAACTTAGAACTCAAATAAATTTTTTCCTCCCTTGGAAGACGGTATAGTCATAAGCAGGATCCCGATAACTGATAAAAGATACCAACAGGTATATGACCTGCGCGAAGAAGTTCTTCGAAAACCAATAGGTCTGTCATTAAAAAATGAAGATCTCACCAGCGATGCCATTAATGCCATCTTTATTGCTGAAAAAGATAATAAGGTAATTGGCTGTGTTATGCTTTATCCTATTGATGATGAAGAAAAAATAAAGCTGCGCCAGATGGCTGTTGACGGTGACTGGCAAGGCAAGGGTGTGGGCAGGATGCTGGTAGAAGCAGCAGAAACCTATGCAAAGCAGCAAGGATATTCGAGCATCATACTTCATGCACGGAGCGTTTCTGAAGGCTTTTATAAAAAGCTGGGATATTACACAACCAGCAGTGAGTTTACTGAAGTGGGCATACCACATGTGGTGATGGAAAAGGATATATTTTGACAATCTGCAACAGGAAATCTGAAGATATAATCATTGAATCCTATTATAGCGCGGACTCCCTGCCTGAAGCCTGGGATCTGTTGCTGCCTGCAGGCCATTTTCTAAAAAAGCAGAGTATCCTGTTATCAGAGCAATCACAATTGCCAGACGTTAGCTTTGTGTATTGCCTTGTTTATAAAGACGGCCAACCCCAGGCGGCAGCTTACTTTCAATTGCTGAACGTTAAGGCGCAACATCTGAATCCGGAAGTTTTGAAACGCTGGCAATATGCTGCATGGCGCGTATTTGTAAATATTGCCAGGCCTAAACTATTAGTAGCGGGCCATCTGTTTCGGCATGATGTATGTTCCTATTATTGTAAAACGGAAGTAGCTTCTTTTGATACTTACAGGCTGTACCGTGCGGCCATTGATAAAACTCTGAAAGACAACTGTGCGAGTGCTGTATTGATAAAAGATATGCGTGCTGACCTGGCAACCTATTTTCAGCATTATGCACCCCACTATATGATGCTGAGAAATGATATTTCTATGGAACTATCGTTACCGGTAGAATGGCAAAAAATGGCAGATTACGAGAAAGCATTAAAGCATAAATACGCACAGCGTTATCGTAAAATAAGAAATGCAATGCATGCCGTAACGGTAAAAGAATTATCACCAGGCGAGGTAGCGCAAAATAAAGACCGGATATATACCTTATACAAAGAGGTTTGCGAAAGGCAACCTGCCCGTATTGGCCTGCTTAGCCCTGAGTTTATTCCAATATTATGTAAGCATCATCCTGAGTTGAAAGTATGGGGTATGTATGAAGATGAAAAAATGGTAGGGTTTCTTAGTGCCTGGGTGAAGACCGAGGTATTTGATATGTTTTATATTGGGTTCGACTATCACCGAAACAACGCACTGCAACTTTATTTCAATATTCTATTCCTTACTATAGAGCTAGCCATAGTATCCGGCAAATCAAAACTTGTATTAGGCCGCACTGCACTTGATGCCAAAGCAAGGCTAGGCGCTAAACCTCGTTACCTGGATACCTTTGTTTATATCCGCAACAGGTTTATTAGAAATGCCATACAGCAGTTCCAAAATAATACAGCACAGCAGGAAGGCGCGTGGGAACAGCGCCACCCGCTGAAATAATTAGTGCGCGGCCAGCCAGTTCTTACCTGTACCTGCCTCTGCATTGATAGGTACATTGTGTGGTAATACCATGGCGCTTTCCATATTTTCTTTAATAAGCTTTGTTACCTGTTCTATTTCATTATCCGGAACATCAAAAACCAATTCATCATGCACCTGCAATATCATGCGTGTTTGCATGTTTTGTTTCTTTAATTCTCTGTGTACACGCGTCATAGCCAGTTTGATCATTTCAGCAGCGGTACCTTGTATCGGTGAGTTAATGGCATTTCGCTCTGCATAGCCACGTACAGTTTGGTTGGCAGAATAGATATCTCGCAGGTAACGTTTGCGGCCCATCAGTGTTTCTACATAACCATGCTCGCGGGCGAAGTTGATCGTATTATCCATATAGCGTTTGATGGCGCTATACTGTGTAAAATAGTTATCAATTATGGTCTTTGCTTCCGTACGGCTGATGCCTAAAGATTCTGATAGCCCAAACGCTGTTTGTCCGTATATGATACCGAAGTTCACTGCTTTGGCAGCGCGCCTCATGTCTGAGGTTACATCTTTTTCGTCAACGCCATATACTTTGGCAGCAGTTGCCGTATGAATATCCTTGTTGTCTATAAAAGCCTGTATCATATTTTCGTCGCCACTGATAGCAGCAACGATGCGCAGCTCTATTTGCGAATAGTCTGCAGATAGCAAAGTCCAGCCCTCGCCACGTGATATAAATGCCTTCCTTATTTCCCTGCCACGTTCTGTACGGATGGGAATATTCTGCAAGTTGGGATCTACGCTGCTAAGGCGGCCCGTAACAGCAATGGCTTGGTTGAAGTTTGTATGCACCCTGCCTGTACGCGGATTGATCATGGTAGGCAGCGCATCTACATAGGTACTCTTCAGTTTAGAAAGCTCACGGAATATGAGGATGTCATCAACAATCTGGTGTTTATTGCGCAGTTTGGTCAGTACATCTTCACCGGTAGCATATTGGCCTGTTTTGGTTTTCTTTGCCTTATCATCCAACCTCATTTTATCAAACAGCACTTCGCCAAGCTGTTTTGGAGAACCTAGATTGAAAACAATGCCTGCCTGCTTGTATACGCTATCCTCTGCTATTTTAATTTCACGCTCCAGCTCTTTGGAATAATCTCTTAAAAAGTCGGTATCAATACCCACGCCTTCTATTTCCATATCCACCAAAACATTCACAAGAGGGTTTTCAACTTCTTCAAATACCCTGCGTACCTGTTGCTTATCGAGCATTGGGTAGAAGGCATGTTTTAATTGCAAGGTTACATCGGCATCTTCTGCAGCATATTCTTTCACTTGTTCAACCGGCACGTCTCGCATGCTCAATTGATTCTTCCCTTTCTTGCCAATCAATGTTTCTATAGACACCGGTTCATAACCAAGATACTTGGTGCTGAGGATGTCCATATTACGTTTACCGTCCGGCTCTATTACATAATGTGCCAGCATGGTATCAAATATTTTCCCTTTCAATTCAAAACCATACCATTTGAGTATAGTAAGATCGTATTTGATGTTTTGTCCTATCCAGAGTATATCCTGCCTGTCAAACACCGGCTGGAATTGTTGCAGGATGTTGATCGCTGTTTCTCTGCCGTCGGGTATAGATACATAATAAGCAGTTCCTTTTTCCCAGCAGAAGCTCATACCAATGATGTCAGCGAGGTGTGCATCCAGGTCCGTAGTTTCCGTATCGAATGCAATCTCCGTTTGTTGCATTAGTTTCTCCACCAGGTCGGCAATACCTGCGGGCGTATCTACCAGGTGATAGGTGTGTGGCGTGTTCTCAATATTATGTGTAGCTATAGGCACTGCTTCCTCTGCAGCTTCTACCAAAGTATCCTTTGAGGGCGAGGCTGCCTGAAATATAGATGCTGCCTCCTGTGAAATTGGATTACCAAAAAGATCTACCGCACCGGTAGCAGGCAAAACAGGTGCAGCTTCTTCACCCAATACCCTTTTGGCCAGTGTTTTAAATTCCAACTCGTTAAATACCTCTGTCAGTTTTTCGCGATTCAATTCCTTTACGCGAAAATCTTCTTCATGGAAGGATACAGGTACATTCGTAATAATTGTGGCCAGCTTTTTAGATAAAATAGCTGATTCTTTGCCATTACGCACTTTTTCACCGAGTGCGCCTTTTATCTTATCTGCATTTTCCAATACGTTCTCCAAGGTATCGTACTCGGCCAATAATTTGGCGGCAGTTTTCTCACCGACGCCAGCTATGCCAGGAATGTTATCAACAGCATCGCCCATCAGCCCCAATATATCTATAACCTGCTCTACACGCTTGATGTTCCATTTATTGCATACTTCGTTCACCCCCATGATCTCGACATTCCCGCCTTGGTAAGCAGGCTTGTATATATAGATATTTTCACGAACGAGCTGACCATAATCCTTATCGGGGGTTACCATGTATACTGTGTAACCCAAGTCGGCCGCTTCGTGTGCCAAAGCGCCTATTACGTCATCTGCTTCATAACCGTCCTTTTCCATACAAGGCAGGTTGAAGCCGGTGATAATGCGTTTGATATCGGGAATAGCTGATAGAATATCTTCGGGGGCTTCCTGCCTGTTGGCTTTATAGGCTTCAAAATCAGTATGCCTTTCTGTAGGAGCGTGTGTATCAAATACTACTGCGAGATGGGTAGGTTTTTCTTTATTGATGAGATCCAGCAACGTAGTAGTGAACCCGAATTGTGCGTTGGTATTGCGGCCGGTGCTGGTGATGCGTGGGCTACGTATCAATGCATAATAAGCACGGTATATCAGCGCCATAGCATCCAGCAAGAACAGTTTCTTTTCAGACATGGGGCTAAGTTAAGCCAATGTCGGGAAGTTAAAACACTTGTCCTTTACCACTCATATTCCTTTTCTACCTTTTTCTTCAGGCGGCTTACCAGCAGGAAAGTTGCCGGGCAGCGGTGTACATTTTGTATAAAAGTATCATTGTATTCGTCAAATGGCTTTTTATTATGATGGGGAAATTCTGCACAATCAGCCGGACGTACTTCGTAGATAGAACATTTATTATCCACCAAAAACTGGCAGGGCTGTTGTTTGTTCACCCAGTCGCCATTATCCTTGTCCTGCTCTAGCCATTTATTTTTAAAACTTGCAGCCGTCATGCCCAGGTGCGTGGCAATGCGCTTAATATCGTCGGGCGTATAAGTAGGTGTCATGGTTTTACAGCAATTGGCACAGGCCATACAGTCCACTTCACTCCATACACCAGCATCTGTTTTGTCAACCAGCCCCGGCATATCTTCCGGTACTATCTCATCCAGCTTTTGCAGAAATGCCGTCAGCTCGTCTTTTTTCTTACCGGCCTTTTTGCCAAACTTTTGCAGATCCATAAGTGTTTATGATATAAAAGATTACTATAAAGCTAGCCTATTTTTGCACTTCTGCTAATTCACGTTAAACGTGGGCATAGATTTAGTATCCAATAAACAGCAGGATTAACGAAAGAGGTGTAACATTGCCACAGGAGCCTGAAGGAAATTGCGAAAGAAGTTTAAATATATACTGTTATCCATATTATTACTGGTATCTGCCGGGCGCATTTGTGCTCAGGTAAGGGACACCATGCAAAGTGTTGAGGAAACGCCTCTTTCGTTAATTGACTCTTCAGCAGAATTAAAGGTTGACTCTTCAAAGCTATACACCATCAGGGGAGTGGTTTTGGATAAAAAAACCGGGCAGCCGGTACCGTTTACTAATATTTTTTTCCCAAAGTCAGATGTTGGTACCCCGGCAGAGCTGGATGGCAATTTTCAGCTGACTGTAAATGGCCTGCCTGGCGATACATTATATATACAGGCCATTGGGTACAATACCTTTAAAAAGAAACTAGACAGGAGTCAGCACGATATACAACTTTACATAACCCTGGAAACAGAAGCAAATAGGCTAAATGAAGTGGTAGTAGTTGCCGGGGAAGATCCTGCAATAACCTTACTGAAGCATATCATCGCGGCAAAGCCAAGAAACAATCCTGCAAGATTCAATAATTACAGCTGCGAATCCTATAATAAAATAGAGCTGGATCTATTAAACCTGTCGCGAGAAGAATTTGAAACGCTGCCGATACCATACATACATAAATTGAGCTATGTATATGACAACATGGATGAGACATCTGAGAAGCAACCCTTTCTTCCATTCTACCTAACAGAAACATTATCTGATTATTATTACCAGGATAAGCCTAAACGTATAAAAAGAGAGTATGTAAAAGCTACGCAAATAAAAGGTGCGACTAATCCTACTATTAATAAAAGTGTTTCGCAGTACCTGGGTAATTTTTATCTGCCCATTAATCCCTACGACAACTACCTGATCTTTTTTTATAAACAATACATCAGTCCGCTAAATAATGCAGGGCCTACCTTTTATAAGTATAAGATCTTAGATACCGGGCAGGTATATGGCCATAAAGTCATTACCGTAAGTTTTAAGCCTTTGCGCGAAGGGGAGAATTGTTTTGCAGGAACCTTTAAAGTGGTAGATTCTATATATGCACTGCAGTATATAGAAGCCAATGTGCCGAGAGAAGCCAATATTAACTGGCTTAAGGACGCTACTTTTTATAAAGACTACGCTCCTATATCTGATTCTGTATGGTTTTGCACTAAAGAAAACCTGACTGCCGAATTATTACTTGCCGGTAGCCTTATTAAATTTCCGGGGCTGAAGGCGAGGAAAACAAATATGTATCGCAATATTAAGGTGAATGATCCGGCTGTGACGGAAATGATGGAAAGCAAGAAATTGCGGATGGATGTTACTGTAGCCGATACAGCAATGAATGTGGGCGATGCCTATTGGGCGGCACATCGTTTTGAGCCCCTGAGCAAAAATGAGCAGTCTATCTACGATATGCTCGATACGTTGCAACAGGATCCGCAATTTAAGAAGATAAAGAATGTAGCAAAGGTATTAGCCACGGGCGTTATAAAATGGGGCTGGTTTGAGTTTGGTCCTTATTGGAATATTTATAGCAGTAACGTGATAGAAGGATCGCGGATCAGGTATTCCATGGGTACCACACCTAAGCTATCCAAGAATGTATACATTAACGGCTATGTAGCTTATGGGTTTAAAGATCAGCAATACAAGTATAGTATTAATGCATTATGGTTACTGCACAACCAGTTTCCCAGAACTTATGTAAACTTCTCCTATCGTCATGACCTGGACGCATCGGTAAACTATTATGATAATACAACCTTCGACAACATCTTTAGCTATGCGGTGCGTAAGCCCGGGATACCTATGAAATTTATGTTCTCGGACGATACACGCTTTGAGTTTTATAAGGAATACTATAGTGGCTTCAGCCACATGATCACGCTTCTGCGGAAGAACTATGATCCTTATGCGCCCCTCCCCGATCTCGGAATATTTAATGATGAGAACGGGAACCCATTAAACAATATCACGCAGACAGAGATCAATGTGAAACTGCGCTATGCCTACAAAGAGCGCTTTATTAATGGTAATTATTTCCGAACCAGCCTGGGCAGCAGGTACCCGATCGTAGAATTGCGTTATTCGAAAGGGTTGAAGGGATTCCTGGACGGGGGATACAATTATCAGAAAATACGTTTTAATATCTCTTCTTATCTGAAGATCGCCCCACTTGGGCAGTTATACGTGAACCTGTTTGCAGGCAAGTACTTTGGAACACTGCCTTACCCGCTGCTGGAAATTCATCCAGGTAATGAAACTTATGTATACAATAAGTATGCATTCAGTATGATGAACCAGTATGAGTTCTTAAGTGACCAATATGCAGGTTTTAATATAGAACACTCACTCGGCAGTGGCATATTCCGCTACATACCGCTGATAAAGAAATTAAAGTTTCGCCAGTTCTGGACTGCTAAGGGTGTGATAGGAAGCCTGAGCGATTCCAACAAAGCCCTGAACATGAATAAAGGCTTTGCTTTTAAAACATTAGAAAATAACCCGTACATAGAACTAGGTACGGGTATTGAAAATATATTGCGGATATTCCGGATCGATTTTGTTTGGCGAGTGACACCAAAGCCTGTAGCTACAGATCCCAGGCAATCTTATTTTGGCGTGTTTGGGTCTATGAAGTTTGATTTCTAAACCATTCCCCAGCCTTTTAATATCTGGTCTGTATGTGTTTTTGATAAAGCACGTTTGATGATGTGTTCGATCTTTCCTTTTTCGTCGATAAGGAAAGTACTGCGGACAATGCCCATGTGCCTGTGGCCATACAGCACCTTTTCTGCCCACACCCCGTATTTGTTAGCGATCTTCAGATCTGTATCTGCTATTAGAGGAAAAGGTAGGGAAAACTTTTTCTCGAATTTTTTATGGCTGGTTATGTCATTCGGGCTCACTCCTAATATGGTGATACCTTTTTCTTTAAGCAATGCATAATTGTCTCTCAGGTTGCACGCCTGTACCGTACATACAGGGGTGTCATCTTCCGGATAGAAATACAATGCCACCTTTTTGCCCCGGAAATCTTTGAGGGATATTGTATTACCATCCTGGTCTTTTGCTGTAAACTCCGGTGCTTTATCTCCTTTTTGCAGTTCCATAAATGTTATCGTATAAAAGTATAATTAAGAGCTTGTTTATTATTGTTTTCATCTGTGGCAGTAAATACCAATGTATGTTTTCCTTTACTGCAATGCTCGTCAAAAGTATAGAAGAAAAGATCTCCGTGTTGCTCAAAGCATATCCATTTGCCATCTAATACGCCGCTGAATTTTTTTACTGATGTGACGGCATCAGTAGCCTTAAATGTGATGCGCTGTGCCTTTGCAAGATTCGCTCCATTCTTTTGCAATGATTTGATAACAGGCGGCTCGGTATCCATTACCAAACGATAATCTCCAAAGTTGCGGAAGCTCGCTGTATAAAAGCCGCCATCTTCATATTTAGCTGCTTTGCCTGTTTCCTCTTTCCCATCGTTATATACCATTGCTATCTTATCCCTGCTATCAAACCCAACAGACCTGTTCGGTTTTATATTGACCTTAAATGAAGTATGAACCGGTATATAACTTTTATCGAGCGAAAATTTTTCAGAATATGCGGATACGTCTGTGTTGTTATCAAATTGAAAACATACATCATCATAGAGCGCTTTGTCATCCAGTTCTATGTGCACATTAGGATGCTTGTAATGATTTGCTTCGTTCGCTTTGAACAATGTAGCATTACATGGGGATGTGCTATCGATACCGGTGTACTTTAGATAAAGGGATACTGTTGTTTTATTGTTGAAAGCATCAGCAAACAGTATATGCACACGGTGTACTTGTCGGTCTGCAATATCCAGTTTCCCATTATTGGGATTGCTCCAGCTATAAATATGATCCAGCCTGTTATTAGGTAGCTGAAACATATTCTGCATCCAGTTACCGCTAAGCTTTTTAGTTTTATAGTCTATGAATGCGTGCATGTAGCGTGTTTCGTCATAGCCAATATCATCCAGGGTTATCCTTCCCTGCAACACGCTATCCATAAAAATATCAGCAGTATAATAGTTGAGGCTGTTATTGCTGCCATTCATAAAGTCGTTGATGTTGACGCTTATACCTGCAAGACTGCTGTTTACCATTACAGTATCAGTTATTGTATAAGTCTCACCTTTTTTCTTTAAACCAATAACCTTGGGTGTTTGTTCATAAATGCTTTCATTCATGTTGTATACACCTACCGTTAATGGTATGGGAGCGATATTGTCTTTAACATCAAAACCAAATAATAACGGGTTCAGCGGATGTTCGGACTTTGTGTTCCTGATCTCGAAATGAAGGTGAGGTGCTGTGGATGCGCCCGTATTGCCTGACCATGCTATTTGCTGACCTTTTTTTACCGGGAATTGATCCGGTGATATTTGAAGGTCGACCTCCCAGTTTTGCTTCTTGTATTGCTCTGCCTTAACGTATTGCTGCAGCTGGGGTATGAAATTGTTTAGATGCGCGTATAGTGTTGTATAACCATTGGGATGGGTAACGTATATGCCATGTCCGAAACCGCCAGGCTCCATTTTTATTCTCGATACATAACCATCGGCAGCAGCATATACCGGTAAATTTTCCTGCCCGTTGGTTTTAATGTCTATACCACTATGGAAGTGGTTGGGCCGACATTCGCCAAAATTGCCTGCCAGGTATAATGGTATATTCAGGGGGCTGCGGAAATAATCTGTAGGGTATTGTTGTGCATTGACTACCAGGCCGGAAAACAAAAGGCCAAATAAAACATATCTCTTCATGCGCTGCTAATTAGCATCAAAATTCAGCAAATAGTGGCAGATATACAATCGGCATTTGCAAAGCAAATGGGTTAGTGTAAGATTGCCCGCAATACTGCCAGCGACTTAATGCTGCTGAGGTGTTGTGTGTGGCGGTGTAGAAATTCTATATACCAATCCAATAACCTGTTACGCATGGCAGCGTTTAGTGCTATATTTTTTAACTGCTTTATCTCTTCAATATTCAATAGGGCATTTAGTGCTTTGGCTTCTTCTATATCAAGATATGGTGGTGCGGATGGCGGCACTGCTGCGAAAGCCCCGTCTTGCAGGTTTAGGTATGGCGTATTTGTAGAATAGCTGCCACTTATTTCGTACCCCAGCAAGTGGCTGCATTGTATGATAAAATAAAGTGGGAAATTGGCCACTGTTTCTATATCCAATTGGTCCAGCCATTGAAAATATTTGAAGGCGAATCTGAAAAGTTCCTGTTGCTGTGCATGCTCGGGCAACAAGCGCAATAAAAGCTCGGCAGAAAAAAGAGCAATGCTGTTGCGTACAATATCTTCCTGCAATTGGATGTATAAATATCCATACTGCATTTCGCGAATGTGCTGCAAACCGCTGTTAGGCTTATGATACACAACAATATCCAGCAGTGTTGCCGGCTGCAGCATAGCTGCCTTGTTGCTTTTAGCACGACTGCTGCGGGCACCCTGTACTATATATGCCTGTACGCCTTGTTTTTCTGTGAAGAGGGTGCTGATAAGGCCGGAGTCTCCATACTTAACAGAACGTAATACGATTGCCCTGGTATTTTCAAGCATAGCGCTTATTCCATAAATACGATCTTACCCACATCTGTTTGCGATCCATCTTTATTTGTAATAAAGATGAGGTATACCCCGGATTGAGGGCGATGGCCTGTATAGTCCTGCCCGCTCCATACTGCTTGTCCTCCCAAAGCTTTTGTGCGGTATACCAGCTGGCCGGATATATCTGTTATGCGAACATCGGCATTATCAACCAGCCCTTTAATGGCAATGGTACCCAGGTAGCCTGATTTTACAGGATTTGGGAATGCTTTTACATTACTGTTTTCTTCCCCGCCTTCAGTAGCAGTGCTTCTAAAGCTCACGAGGCCTTCCTGCGTACCTATATATACATCGCCGGTTACGGGATCGATGCTGATTTTTTGTACGAGGTTCGAAGGCAGGGGACTGTTATCTGCTGTAAAGCGATAAATGATCTTACCTGCATCGGCAGATATAAGCCATACACCGTTGTTAGTTCCTATCCATTTACGATTAGCGCCATCCACGGCAATTGTATTTACCTGCTCGCCGGTAAATAAATAGCCGGCAAATTGATCGTATTGTACTACACGTATCTCAGCTTCGCACTGACGATCAATAACACTACCGGGGCAGTTAACGATACCTATACCGTTTTTAGTACCTATCCATATTGCTCCTGATTTATCGTTAGCAACGCTTAATACTTCGTTATCGGGAAGGTTGCCATAACCTGTGCCAGACATGAGTTGCCTGTAACGATCATCATTTGGATTGTCCGGAGTTCCATTATCGTTATATACGATCACGCCACTGCCCGATCCGCTGGTTGTGTACCATTTCTGATCAAAATCATCCACACAGATGCTAGCTGCAGCATTTGGGTATAATGACCTGGGAGCCGCTACAGCAAAAGAATACCATTGGCCTTCATTAGTCTTTACCACCAGTTCGCGTTTACCCCCATATACTGTGATCCAAAGATTATCCTTGCTGTCAAATGTCATCCCGCCAATACGGTACCAATCTTTTGATATGGAAGAAGGACCTATCACCGAACCCTGCCTCATGTTTTCGGTGCTGCCGTCGGGCTTCAGAATAAATAATCCTGATTGCGCAGAGCCTGCATAAATGGTACCATCATTATCTTTTACAATGGTGGTAATATCCATGATGCTGTCTCCGAATCCCTGGTATTTGTACCGCATGTACCTTTTCCATTTATCATTTTTAAAATCGGAGAAACCGGCGTTATTATTAAAAACATTCAGCAGATCATCAAAACCACCGTGTGCTACGAGCACCTCTTTATTTTTTGCAAATACATCAAAGCAGGGAGCATCGCCCGGGCTTTCCGGTATGTCTGTTCCGAAGGGTTGTCCTAATCCCTCCTGTTTCAGCATTCCCTGGAATTCATCAGCAATCCAGCGGGTGTTGGTATCCGTTTGCAATACCTGTTTGCAAAACCCGTCTATCTTATAAGAGTCAACAATATTACCTTCAGTTGAAAACCGGATAACCTTCCCCTTGTAGTTACTTTGATAATTTTCGCATAGCCAGAAACAATGTACACCGGGATCAAGATGCCGGGTAGTTGTATCAGAACTGTAGACAAACTGCAGTTTATTATTATTGTCCAACGAAAACAGACTATCCTTTCCTGTAACGAATACCTTATTATCTACAGATGCTACGGCTACAAAGTTCCGTGTACTGTCGATTTTGGTCCAGGTACTAAATGCCTGCGGATTTGCAGCATTTCTACCGATACGGTACAATCCCTTAGTGGTAGAAGCATAGAAGAAGTTATCAGTAGCAGTAAAACCGGTAACAGGAAGATTTTGGCTGTTAACGCTGAATATATAGTTTTCTTTAACCTCTCTTTTGTCGAGGTTAATGACCAGGATACCTATATCTGTACTTACATAAGCTAAGCCGGTTTCGGTATATATATGATTAATAGTCTTGCTGCCGGTAACAGATTTGTTTTTCAGATCGGGCAGATTATAGAATGTATTGTCTTTGAACAGGTCTATATTACCATTGTTGTAAGCCAGTATTGCGGTTTGTGTGAGGGCATCATAGCCTATGTAAGACATGCCTATATCGTGCATCCCTTCTACCTTGCTGAATCCCTCTGTCTGGAAGCTGGCTATATCGTACGTATAAAAAGCCTTCTGCGAGGCCACAAAAATAGTTTTGCCGTCTGATGCCAGGCTTATGGCCTTGTTATAAGGCATATGTGCACGCCAATAGCCTATGGGCTTATCCTGTGCCATGGCGGTAAGGCCAAAACCGGAAAGAAGCAGTAACAAAGACGATCTGAATGTAAATTTCATATATAAAAACTGCTATCAAATGTACTGAAAAATAAACGCAGGCATGTGTTTGAATATTGTTGACGCAATACGATTATACTCATCATATCTATGGAAAAGCAATTGTGTTTCTTTATCTTGCATGTAAGAAACATGATATGGAGCCACTAATTGATTTCAGCTACTTGCAGGAACTCTCTGACGGAGATCACAAATATCTATACGAATTACTTGATATATTTCTGAGTACTACTCCTGAAGGCCTGGTAAAGCTGGAACAATTAATAAAAGGTACGGACGACTGGGATGCAATATATAAGCAGGCACATTTTCTAAAGTCCAGCGTGGGTATTGTGAAGATCAGGGAGTTACATCCACAGCTGCAACGTATCGAGCAATTAGGACGTGCGCAGCAATCAAAAGACGAGATGCTGCAGCTTATAGATACTGTAATGGCAACATTTAACGAAGCCCATCCGATACTTATTAGTGAGCGGGATAAGCATAAAGCAGCTGCCGGTATTGCTGAAGAATAATGACGGCTTATGATACCATACTAAGGTGGCTGCAAGGACATTTGCTTTCTTGTCCCTCCAAAAGCCTGTTTGGTATCGACTGTCCAGGTTGCGGTTTGCAACGTTCTTTGATAGAACTTTTGAAAGGGGATTTTGCTGCAAGCTGGCATGTTTATCCTCCGGGAATTTTTGCACTAGCTACTTTAATGGTGTTGTTATTGCATCTGATTTTCAAATTCAGAAATGGTGCTGTTATATTAAAGTATATGTATATTGTAACAGCAGCGGTAATTACCGTAAACTATATTTATAAGATCAACACTCACCAGCTTATATAATCTGTCATGTACGTTCAGGAAGATCAAAATTATAATCAGCCCCAGGTTTCTTTGCCAAATGCTACAGCTGTACTCATTCTGGGTATCATCTCAATAGTATCCTGTTGCTGTTATGGAGGAGGCTTGATCCTTGGTATTATCACATTAATACTTGCGAATAAAGACATGAATAGATATCTGGCAAATCCCGGCATGTTCACTGCCAGCTCCTACAGTAATTTGAAAGCAGGCCGCGTATGTGCGATCATTGCGGTGTCGATATCAGTTATCTATATCATCTTTATGGTTGTAGTGATAACTATGTTCGGGTGGGCAACGGTACATGATCCTAATGCATTTCGAGCAGCAATGGAAAATATGGCTAATTAAAAAGGTAGCGTAACGCTCCCTTTTTAATTATGATAGATGGGTGTGTTTTTAAATACCTCCGAAACGCAAGCCTATGCTAAACGGGCGCTGATCTACAAATGCATCTTTATACATATTGGTCAGCTGGTAGCTGGCATATATACGGAAATAATCATCCAGGCCAAATTCTGCAGTAACGCAACTATTGAAATCATTCAGGTTAAAGGAATCGTGATTTTTCTGTTTGCCGAATTTCTGAGAAACCTGTTTTGTCCACGAGCCTATCCTATAGCCCCCTGTAATACCTACACCATATACCAGCCACAATTTATTGGCCATCCTGGTTTTGAAGGTCATTTGCAGCGGTATGCTCAGATAATTGACCACTAATTTGTTTTTCCGGTAATCGGTGGTCGAATCCAGCAATACAACCTGGGGCACGGTGTTATTGACAAAAGTAATGTCCTTAGAATACCTGAAGTTGTAGATCTGCAGGCCTATACCGGTAGAGAGGTAAATCTTTTGGCCGGGAGTTTTCAAGAGTTTAAGCTTAGCCATCACCGGCCATATATTTACATTGATCGATTTGCCCGTCCGAAGGTCAAAGAGGTTCTTGTTTTGCAGGTCGTGGGGTACATTAAAGAAGCTGTTATTGGCAAACGTTTGTGCATCGTAAACGGTATTATCTTTAAACGCATTGACGCCGATATCTACCATCCCAAATTCTACACTAAAATCTTTATCAGCAGGTTTGGTCTTATCGTTCACCTTCACCTTAGCGCCATCGGTGCTCAGCTGTATCTGCACATCTTTTTTACCATTTGTTTTTTCCTGTGCAAATGCTGCCTGGCCATTCAGCAGTGCTATAGCTGCTATTCCATATATCCATTTCATATAAATAAAATTGTTTTTTTAAAGTCTTACAACGAATAATTCTGTATTGCCGATCTTAACTGTTACGTCGGCATCTTTCAGGTTATCTTTAAATTTTTTTACTTTTTCCAGTTTGTCATTTACAGCATCTGCCAGCGCTGTAACACCTTCCTTCTTTTCTTTCCGTATAGGCAGCCAGGCTAATAATCCTTTTTTTCTTTCTTCTTCCTGCACAGCACCAGGTTCTTCGGGCGTGGGTTTAATTACAGTTGGTATTTCCTGTTTCCTGTCGGCCTGAGTATTGACGGCTAATGCCGGTTTATTTTCCGCAGGTGCTATGATTGTTTGTTCGGTTTTTTTCGGCTCGTCCTGCGCTAGATATACATCTTGTGCTTTTTGTGGTTGTGGGGTGTATGTTTTTATGGTTTTGTTTACAGGGGCTGTATGTTTTTTAATCGGGGTTGAAGCAGGTTTATTATCAGCAATCGTAGTTTCCGTAGCAACAGGGTTTACCGGTAGTGAATGAAGGTCTTTACCGGCGGTGTCACCGGTTATAGGGTGGGTTGCTTTACTTTCTGTCTTTGCTAAAGGGGCTGTATTTTCATTTTTTACCTGTTCTCTGTTTACTATAAATACTGCGAAGAAGAGTACGGCCGCCGCGGCAGCATAATAATACCATCGGTTCAGGGCTATAGTATCAGATCCGCCTTTCTTCAGCAGGATGTCTTTATTTTCAAAAACCAGTTCCTCGTCAGGTACCAGTTTGGTGGCAGCATAGGCATTCAGCTCTTTCTTTAGTTCGGGGTGTTCCTCCACGAACGCCATCAGGGCTTTTACCTCTGTTTCGTTCAGCTCGTTATCTGCATACAGCAGCATATACTCTTCATAATTTTCCCATGTCACCATAACGTTCATATTATATTTTCAACACTTATTAAATATTCCTTCAGCACTTTCCTTGCCCTGTGCAGGTACACTTTTACCTGGCTTTCGTTCAGTCCGGTTATCTGTCCTATTTCTTCATAGTTATACCCTTCATAGTCCTTAAGTAATACCAGTGCCCTTGACTGTTCATCGAGTTTGGATAGTGCACGTTCCAATACTCTTTTCAGGTCGGGCTGCCCGGTGGTGATGCTGCGTTCATCATTGACCTCTTCTTTGTAGCTCACCCTGCTTTGTTTTCGATAATTGTCTATCGATTGGTTGTAGGCTACCTGGAAGAGGAATGCTTTTGCTTTGGCAGGCATTACATCCCGGCGCTTTTGCCACAATACTGCGAAGCTGTTCTGGACCACGTCCCTGGCATCTTCCTCATTGCCGGTGCATTTGCATGCAAACCGGAACAAAGCATCTGCCCACTCCTTTACGCAAATATTGTAATCATTAAGCTCCATTCAATAGTATATCGTCATGGATAAGAAAAAGTTACAGAACAAGGCAAAATTTTTATAAATACCTTGCCTGAAAGGCAAAGATTGTACCTTTACAGTTCATTTTAAATAAGAAGGATGAATAATAACAGGCCTGCAGGCAAGGGTAAAAGCGGGAATAGCGGCGGATTTAATAAAGAAAACCGTGGTGGCGGGTTCAAAAAAGATTTTAAAGCGGGGGATAATGATGGCAGGAAGAAGCGCGATTTTGGTAATCGCGAGGGCTTTTCACGTGATGGATCTGCCGGTGGTGATCGTAGGAAACGTGGAGAAAGCAAGCCATTTAGCAGGTCTGAAAATGATGGCCAGGAGAGGCCAGCAAGAAAATTTGATAGGAAAGATAAACCAGCGGGAGAACAGCGTTTTAGCAGGGATAAAGATAAATTCAGGGATAAACCATTTAACAGGGACAATAAAGAATCCGGCTTTGAGAAAAAAGAACGTGGTGGCCGGTTTGGAGATAAGCCATTCAACCGCGATAGAAAAGACTCAGGATTTGAGAGAAAAGGACGCGACAGCCAATTTGGAGATAAGCCGTTCAACCGCGATAGAAAAGATTCAGGATTTGAGAAAAAAGAGCGTGATAGTCGGTTTGGAGATAAGCCGTTCAACCGCGATAGAAAAGAATCGGGATTTGAAGGGAAAGAGGATCGCTATAATAAAGACAAATTTGACCGCAAGAGCTCAGATAGGCCTAAGCGCGGAACCGGATTTGATAAGAATGACAAGGACAATAAGTCTAAAAAATTCTCTGAAAGAAACGTATTTCATGAGGATAAGCCACAGAAACCTGTAGAAGACTACGAAAAGAACTTCATTACCCCGAAAGAGTTTGAGAAAACCGTGGAGGATAAGCCAAAGTTTGCAGGTATCAGATCTAAACAGGAAGATACTTTTGATAAAGCCTTCCCGCTGGGCGCTAAGAAAGTGAGCGGGCCTTTCCGTAAAAAAGCAGAAAACGCTGATAGCAAACCCGCTAAACCACGCAAAAAAGACGGGGAACAGCAGGAAGAGCCAAAGGAAATGACCTTGAATAAATACATTGCCCATAGCGGTACCTGCAGCAGGCGGGAAGCTGCGGAAATGGTAAAACAGGGCAAGGTAAAAGTAAATGGTGAGCTGGCACTCGATCCCGGCTATCGTGTGCAGCCTTACGACCTGGTGACAATAGCAGGTAAAAAACTCACTCCCCAAAAGAACAGGGTATATATATTATTGAATAAGCCTAAAGGATATATTACTACTACAGACGATCCGGAGGGCAGGGATACGGTGATGGACCTGGTGGAAGATGCTACTACAGAAAGGTTATATCCTGTAGGCCGCCTCGACAGAAATACTACCGGCCTGATACTGCTCACCAATGATGGCGACCTGGCACAAAAATTATCCCATCCGAGCTACGAAACAAAGAAAGTATACCAGGTGACACTGGATAAGCCATTGACCAAGATAGACTTTGAAAAAATATTGGCTGGCCTTACACTGGAAGATGGTGAAGTAAAAGTAGACGCACTCTCTTACCTCGATGAAAAGAACGAATTGGGTATAGAGATACATAGCGGGCGTAATCGTATCGTCCGTCGCATATTTGAATCATTAGGTTATGTGGTAGAAAAGCTAGATCGTGTGATGTATGCAGGCCTTACCAAAAAGAAGCTGCCGCGCGGCGAATGGCGTTTCCTGGAGGATAAAGAAGTGATATTACTGAAACATTTTAAATCATAAACTGTGTTTCTTACAGCAGAAAAAATACACGATGGCATCAGTTGGCTGCCGGAAGGTACTGTGATAGAGACGAATGAGGAAGGCGAGATCGTTGCACTGCACGATGCAGCAGAGAATATTACAGCTACTCATTATGATGGTATCCTGGCACCCGGGTTTGTGAATGTACATTGCCACCTGGAGCTATCACATATGAAGGGTGCGATCCCGGAGCATACCGGGTTAATACCTTTTCTGCAGCAGGTAATGGCAAAACGCTTTGGGTTTACCGACGAGCAGAAGAAAGACGCGCGAGATGCCGCATTTCAATCGATGCTGGAAAATGGTATTGTGGCTGTAGGCGATATTGCTAATACCAACGATACACTGGAACAGCGGGCTACAGGCAAAATGCATTTCTACAGTTTTGCAGAGGCCATCGGCTTTAACGAATTGCCCTTACCACAATTCGAAACTTCTAAAAAGGTCTATGATGGCTTTGCTGCACAGCAACCCAATAATAATATACTAAAGCAATCAATAGTACCCCATGCGCCCTATTCTGTATCACATGCATTATTTAAATTGATTGATGCCCATCTCCCATCAGCTGTTATTTCTATACATAACCAGGAAAGTAAGGCTGAAGATGAGTATTATATATCTAAAACAGGACAAGTTCACGATTTGCTGCAAGGTTTTGGAATAGATGACACCTTTTTCCATCCATCCGGAAAGCCATCTATTCTTACGTATGCCAAATGGATGTCGCCGGGGCATAATTACATTTTTGTACATAACACTTATACCAGCAGCAACGATGTTATAATGGTGCAGCGCATGTTGCCCGATGCATATTGGTGCCTGTGCCCTAATGCTAATTTGTATATAGAAAATACGCTGCCTGATGTAAATATGCTGGTGCGAGACGCCAATAATATATGCATCGGTACAGATAGCCTTTCGTCTAATCATCAGCTAAGTGTATTGGCAGAACTGGCCACACTGAAAGAACATTACAACAACCTTGATTGGGGTACCCTGCTGCGCTGGGGAACTTACAATGGTGCGCGTGCCCTGCAGATGCAAGAAACTATCGGGAAGATTGAAGAGGGTAAAAAGCCCGGCATTGTGCAGATCGCTTCGCTCGATAATGATCCTGTTGTGAAAAGGATTATATAAAACGTAATAGCTGCAGCGGCAGTGGATACGTCCACCAGATGCTGCTTTTACCGCCTGTATAATAAGCAGGGTAAGCAAAACAAAGTGCAAGAGCATAGAATAATATCCGTTCCAGTGTTTGCCTGTTGCTGTAGTCACGCATTATCATAAGAGATATAAACACAGAAGGCAATGCATACATCTCGCTGCGCGTAATATCCAGGACAGATACCCCTACTATGATGATTAATACGCAGGATCCGGTAAACATCAGCAATTCAAAATATTTTTTGCTGCGATAGAGCAATACAAAAGCATAAAGAGGTAATAGCCAGAGTCCTTCAAGGCCGCTCCATACACCAATAGGAATATTGTTGATCTGGTTGAGCAATACCGAAGGCCCCGTACCACCGGTATCCGTTTTTAATCCATATTGATGCGTTAATATATAACGTATCACCGCGTAAGCCAGCCATGCGATGTAAAGACCAATGGTACCGACATTCAGTATTTTTTTACCAAATGATTCATCTCTATGCTGGTAAACAATATATACCCAAATAAGCGAAGAGGCTATTAATCCTCTTTCATCTGTCCACGCAGATAAAAAGACAAGGAGCGTACGGAGTGTATTATTGTTGGTAATAAGGCTAAGCAACAAAAAACACATAGCTACGCCATCAAACATGCCACCCCTCAATTCAATAAAAGAGCATTTACCAAAATAAATAAAGCAGCAGCACAGGCCTGCTATTACTGCAATTACTCTATCATTTGTTATCTTATAACTAAGATGGAGTACGAGGTAAAAGTTTAAAATGCCAATCAGCCCGGTTAATAGGAGAACACCGACAATATTTAAGTGTAGCACAGCTACAAGGAGTGGCATTACGAGCCTAAAGGTTATTTTGGCATCGTGGGAGCCATAGCCTGCCATGCTGTTGGTAAAAGGCGATGCTGCTTTAGCAAACAATTCCTGCCAATCTGAAACGTTCAGCGATGAATAGCTGGGAAATGCAAAAAATAACGACAATACTGTTAACAGTAACATAGCCTTTATCTGCCAATTTTTTCCCTGGCTAAATTTTTCAAATATATGTTGCAGGTAGATTTTCAAACCCATGTGCTATTTTCTTGGAGCATGAAAATACATATTAGTGAGGTAGTTCTTGTTTGTGCATTGGGTATTTAGGCGTATTTTTCCCAAGTTTTTAGCACATTCATGTAATGAACAATAGGATTAAGTTTATTGACATATTGATTCATATCAATGAATCAATAATTTTTTACCCTAAACTAAGAAGCTTTTACAAAAAGGAGTTTGCAGGCATTGATCCGGTAATAATTGATGTAGGTGCAAACAGGGGCCAGACAATTGATTTTTTCCTGAAGATCAATGCTAATAGTACTATACACGCGTTTGAGCCAAACCATAATCTTTTTTTATTACTGAAGAGCAAGTACGCTTCGAAGCCTAATGTTCATATATATAACCTGGGAGTAAGTAATACCAGGGGTAAGCTGGTGTTTAATGAATCTGTAATGGATACTACCTCTACGTTTGAAGAGTTGAATTATGAATCTGAATACCTGAAGCAAAAATCCAAAATACTGGGTATTGATCCGGAGCAGATGATAAAAAGTTCTTATGAGGTAGATGTGATATGCCTGAGTGATTTTTTGAAGGAACAGAAAATTGTGAAAGCAGACCTGATAAAAATAGATACGGAAGGGCATGAGTATAAATGCCTCCAGGGCTTATTTGATAAAGTATCCTGCGATATAAATTTTATTCAGCTGGAACAACATCACGATGATATGTACGCGAACAATGTAGCGGAAGGAACGATTACAGAATTATTAAAGGAAAACAAATTCTCGTTATATAAAAGGATCAAACACGGGTTTGGTGGTATTGATGAGATAATATTCAGGCATATATAACAAAAAACCTCCCGTTTGGGAGGTTTTTTTATACTCAAGAAAAATCAAAAATTATTTCTTAGTAGTATCTGCGTGCATCATTGTAGTATCAGCAGCAGGAGCAGCCATTGTATCAACCGGAGCTGGTGCAGCAGCAGGAGCTTCCATTGTAGTTGAATCAGTGGTTGTTGTTTCTTCTTCAGTTTTGTTACCGCAAGAAGCAACGAACAAGCCCATTGTAAGAGCTAAAACGCTCAATTTAACTAATTTCATAATTTAAAGTTTATAACTGATTATTTCTTTTCAGTTGTAGTAGTGGTAGTAGTTGTTGCTTTTGTAGTGTCAGCAGCAGGAGCAGCCATTGCAGCGCTATCAGTAGCAGCAGGAGCAGCTTCAGCAGGAGCAGGAGCCGGAGCTTCCATTGTAGTAGAATCAGTAGTTGTAGTAGTTTCTTCAGTTTTGTTACCGCAAGATGCTACAAACAGACCCATTGTCAGTGCGAAAACGCTCAATTTTACAAGTTTCATTACTTAAGTTTTTAGATGTTTCCTATTTATACCCAGTTTTTAAAAAGGTAACCCGCATCCATAAAAAAAATTCAAAGAAATTTATTCTTAATGTGTTATATTAGAATAATCTTAAGTAGAGTTTTTTACCTGAGCGTTCAATACTCTGCTTATCTTTACTGTATTATAGAGGTCATTCACAAAAACCGTCAAATTTTATCAATTTTTGAGGGTTACTTTTTTTAAAAATCGGCATTAATAAGTGCAAGGTTCAGTAATCACGGAGCAATTTTTGCTATCAGAGCTGTCGCAGGGCAGAAGAGAGGCTACAGAACAGATATATAATCAACATTATGATGTTATCACCAAATGGATAGTTAATAATGGAGGTTCTGCAGCTGACGCGGCCGATGTGTACCAGGAATCGATGGTGGTCTTGTATGAAAAATCGCAGGACGAGCAATTCAGGTTGAGCTGCAAAATAGGTACTTATCTTTTTGCCGTCAGCAAACACATCTGGTTCAAGAAACTGAGCAAAAAGCAAACAATGCCGGGCGCATTGCCCGAAAATGCCGGTGAGTTGGAATGGGCGTACGAAGATGACATCAAAATACACCAGGAACGCGAAAACTATTATGCCCAGCTAAATGCAGCGCTGGAACAAATAGGGGAACCTTGCAGGTCTTTGCTGAAAGCTTTTTATCATGAAGATAAAAGCATGCAGCAGATAGCTCAGGGATTTGGTTATACCAATCCTGACAACGCAAAGACCCAAAAGTATAAATGCCTGACACGGCTAAGGAAGATATTCCATAATGTGCAGGTAAAATAATGAATGTAACTATATGTTGACCGGAAACGATATTTGGATTTTAGCAGAAGCTTATGTGGCAGGTACGCTTGCGGCATCAAAGCTGAATGAGCTGAAAGACAGGCTTGCTGTAGATCCGCAGTTTGCGGCAGAATTTAACGAGCATGTAAATATGCTGCGTTCGCTGGAAGGTGCCGGCAAGCAAATGCGATTTAAATCTATGCTGGCCGACATTCAGAACAGCCGTACCAAAGTGCAGGTAAAGCCGAGCCGTACCATCTCATTAAAAACATATTACCTGCGTACTGCGGGGATTGCTGCAGCTATGGCATTGTTTACCTCTCTTACTACATACTGGGTAATACAGCATAACAACAAACGCATCGCATCTGAATACAGCCTGCTGCGCCGCGACCTGGAAAAATATAAACGCTCACAGAATCAGCTGATCTACAACCTGAAGGAACAGCAGAACAAACCTGCTGAAGAGGCCCGTTACACAGGTACAGGTTTTGCGTTGACCAACGACGGATACCTGGTAACCAACTACCACGTTATTGACGGTGCAGATTCAGTTTATATTCAAAATAAAGAAGGCCGCTACCTGAAGGCGATACCTGTTGGCTTTGACCAGGCTTCAGACGTTGCTATATTAAAGGTGGAGGATAAGAATTTCCGCTTCGGGAAGACAGAAGTGCCCTATACATTCGCCACCAACAGGCGAAAATTGGGAACCAGGATCTATACACTTGGTTTTCCGCAGGATAATATAGTATATAACGAAGGTTATGTAAGCTCTAAGAACGGGTACAACGGAGACTCATCGCAATATCAGCTGGAAGTACCAGCATACCCCGGCCAGAGCGGTGCCCCAATTATGGATGCCAATGGTACGGTATTGGCGATGATTACCGGTAAAGAGTCAGGAAGCGAGGGTACAACCTATGCCGTAAATGCAAGATCAGTACTCCAGGTGGTTCGGAATCTGCCGAAAGAAGAAGCGATCCGCTTGCCTAAAGCAAATAAGATGTCTCACCTTACTTTAGAACAGCAGATCGAAAAAATGGAATCCTATACCTGTTCTATCAAGGTATATAAGAGATAATTGTTATACTGTTATAGTCAATGGTACATCCCGCATATTCTGCGGGATTTCTTTTATATATATTATATATACCGGTAAAACTATTTTGGCTGCTTACGCTATGTTAATAACTTTGCATCCTAATTTATACCCAGCTCAGTGAGCATCGTCGACAGATTTTTGAAGAACAGGCAAAAGGACTACAAAGCAGAGATGTCTTTTGTAGACCATATAGAAGAGCTAAGATGGCATATCATACGGTCTATGATCGTGATCATTGTTTTATCTATTGCCGCGTTTTTTCGTATCGAGTGGATATTCGATCATATTGTAATGGGTCCTGCCCATCCTGATTTTATTTCCTACAGGCTATTATGCCAATTTGCTACCAAATTTGGCCTTACCGGCCTTTGCCTGCAGGACATTAATATACAGTTTCAGAATAATGAGCTGGCCGGACAGTTTATGATGAGTTTCTCTACCTCCTTTATGGTTGGGTTCATTGTAGCATTTCCATACATATTCTGGGAATTCTGGCGTTTCATTAAACCTGCCCTGAAGGAGAATGAAATAAAATATGCACGCGGCATCGTATTCTGGACTTCCCTGTTGTTTTTTACAGGGGTGCTCTTTGCTTATTACCTCATTGCACCGTTTACTATCAACTTCTTTGCAAACTACCAGTTGAGCCCGTTGTTCAAGAATATCATTACCATGGAGAATTATTATGATACCATGAGTGACCTGATATTGGGCCTTGGCGTGGTGTTCGAATTGCCGGTGCTGGTATATTTTCTGTCACGTGTAGGCATACTTACCCCGGCATTTATGCGAGATAAACGCCGCTATGCAATATTGATCATATTTGTTTTGGCTGCAGTGATCACCCCGCCCGATTGGTTCAGCATCTGGCTGGTTGCCATACCTTTGCTTATATTATACGAAACAGGTATTGCCATTAGCGACCGTGTAATGAAGAAACGTGCCAAACTGGAGAAAATAAATAATAACTACTAGAGATATGCAACAAACAGTTTTTGATAAGAAATTGCCGCTGGCCATTGGTTGCGATCATGCCGGCTATGAATACAAGGAAGCGATCAAGAGGATATTAAGCGAAGATGGCTGGGTAGTGGATGATAAAGGTACCTTTAGTACTGAAAGCACAGACTATCCTGATTATGCACATGCTGCAGCAAGTATGGTGGCAGATGGCAAAGCCTCTGTAGGTGTGCTTTTGTGTGGCAGCGCCAATGGCGTGTGTATGACGGCAAACAAGCATCAAAATGTACGTGCCGCGCTGTGCTGGAACGAGGAAGTGACCGAGCTGGCAAGGCTGCACAACAACGCTAATATGATATGCATACCCGCACGTTTCGTTTCGCTGGAGTTGGCAGAAAAAATGGTTGACCTGTTTCTTTCTACCGCATTCGAAGGCGGCAGGCACGAGCGCAGGGTAAATAAGATAGCTGTACAATAACAGCCAATGGATTATTCCTGGTAACAAGGTACCGCGGACAACCGTGGTACCTTGTTCTTTTATTAGCCAAACCATGTTAATTATACCAAGCCATATACTTTTTTTGCGATTATTAAATGACTGTAATTACTATATTTCTAGAAATATTTTTGTTTTTTTGCATTTAAATAAAGACACTTTGTGCAACAGTGATTTTTAAGTTATTGTGCAGATGTTGGCACGAAATATGTTAAGGGATTCATAATAATTTCTGTGTAACCAAATACCACAATATGAGAAAATTTACTCTTACGTTAGGGTTAGCAGCCATGCTACCCGTTATGGCCAGCGCCCAAAGATACCTGGGTATAGCCACCAGCAATTGGAGCGGAACGAACAGCCTTTATTTAAACCCTGCCAATATTGCTGACTCCCGCCACAAATTCACGATAGATCTGTTTTCTGTAAATGTTGGGGTAGATAACAACCTTGCTAAAATAGATCCGCTCGATGTATTCAGCAAAGTCCGCGATGGCAAAGATATTAAAGACATCACCAGCGGATTTCAATACAATACCAAGGATAAATTCAGCATTATGATGCCGGCTGCAGAGGTTCGTGGCCCGGGCTTTATGGTCAGCATCGGATCCAAGCACTCTATAGCGCTCACGACCCGTGTGCGCCTGATGAACCAGTTCGACAATCTGAACCAGCAACTCTTTCGTACTATAGTTGATTCTACGTTCAATGTAAACAATGGTTCGCTCAAAGCTGCAAAATTTAACTGGACAGCACAGTTATGGTCTGAAATAGGCCTCAGCTATGCTGCTGTGATCTGGGAAAACAAACAGCACCAGGTCAAAGGCGGGTTTACTGCCCGTTATATGATGGGCGCTGGCTACATTAGTGTGGTAAGCAACAATCTGGATGCACAATATACCTACGACCAGCAAAACGGTGCTATACTGAACCTGCAAAGCACAGATGTGCATTACAGGTATGGTGGTGCTAATTTCTTCAATGGCGGTGGTAATAACGTAATCACCGATAACCTGTTTGGCAATTCAGGCAAAGGCATCGGCGGCGACCTCGGTGTTGTGTATGAATTCCGCCCGCACTATAAAAGCTATACCTATGATATGGATGGTAAAACAGGCATCGTAGACCGTAGCAAAAACCAATACCTGCTCCGCTTCTCTGCTGCAGTTACAGACATAGGCGCCATTAAATATACCAATGGCAACAAGCAGATAAACATCAATGGTACCGGTAAGATAGTAGGTAATGACGTGGCTGATAAGATCAATAACTACGACGATTTCAGAGGTTACCTGGCACAGCAGGGTATTAAGGCCGACTCCAGCACCGGGCAATCTACAAAAGTAGCATTACCAACAGCTTTGATCTTAGGATTGGACTACCATGCGTGGAGGAATTTCTACGTGAATGCCACTTATATGGGCAATGTAGTTGACCGTACTAAAGTAGGCAACAGCATCTATAGCCAGGTAACGGTTACACCGCGTTTCGATATACGTGCTGTTAGTGTAGGCCTGCCTATCACTTATAGCATGCTTACCAGCAGTATCAAAGCCGGTATCGGTATCCGTGTTGCGGGCTTCTTTATAGGCAGCGATGATATAGCAGGTGTGCTGAGCAACAAGGCTAATGGTGTTAACTTCTATATGGGTGCTTATGTACCATTCAACAAAAAGAAACCAAAAGATAGCGATGGCGACCTGGTATCTAACAGGAAAGATAAATGTAAGGGTGTGAAAGGTGTATGGGAACTGCGTGGCTGTCCTAACCCTGATAAAGATGGCGATGGTATACTGGATAAGGACGATAAATGCCCTGAAGTGGCAGGTTCTAAAACAGCAATGGGTTGCCCGGATGCTGACCTGGATAGCGTAGCGGATGCAGAAGATCGTTGCCCGCAGGAAGCAGGCCTTGTTTCATTGCAAGGTTGCCCAGATCGGGATAATGATGGTGTTGCTGATATAGATGATGCTTGTCCTGATGTACCTGGCCAGGCTCAATACAAAGGCTGCCCTGATACAGATGGTGATGGCTTAGCTGATAACGAAGACGCTTGTCCGAATGCTGCAGGCCCGATAGCTAACCACGGCTGCCCTGATACAGATAATGATGGCGTACCTGACAATACAGATAAATGCCCAACTGTACCGGGTACTGTTGCTAACCAGGGATGTCCTGAAGTAAGTGTAGAGGTGAAAAAACGCCTTGCATTTGCAGCAACAGCTATTCAGTTCGAAACAGGTAAGGCTACTATTAAGAAAACATCTTACAAACTGCTGAACGAGATCGTGAAGATACTGAACGATTATCCTGATTATATGATGACCATTGATGGCCATACAGACAATGTAGGTAAACCTGAAAAGAACATGCAACTGTCTAAAGACCGTGCACAATCTGTGAAGAACTACTTTGTATCAAAAGGTATAGCAGAAGACAGGCTGGTAACCAATGGCTATGGAGATACTAAGCCAGTGGCAAGCAACAAGACCGCTAAAGGCCGTGCTCAAAACCGCCGTGTTGCAATGGATCTGAAGCTGAAGGATTAGTAATTACTCTTTCTAGTTAATAAATGTAAAGGGCACCGATCAGGTGCCCTTTACATTTATTGGTAAGATTTGGCTTAAAGTGTATGACACAATAATTTCACTAAGTAAATAGTTAATTATTTACTATGAACTTAAAACACTATACACTATCACTATTATTCCTGTTAACGGCATCAACATGTATTGCCCAAAACTTCAATACTTTTTATGATATTGACTCCACCAGCGATTGAGGCTCTAGTTTATTCGCAGATTCAGGTAAGATCACTGTGTTCGGCACAGCCCAAAGCCACGACCAAATTATTTTCACAATTAAGGCTTCATCAGCAGGCGATCATATCCAACTAACGGGTTCGGCAGGTATTCAAAATGCTTGGTGTAATGTGGGCAGAGTAGGAGCTGTAAAAAAATTGCCAGATAGCAACTTTCTAATACCTTTTTCTGTTCATTGGGCATCAGCGAACCTGGAATCTGTCAGTGCAGGATACGCGATATTGAATAAAACGGGAATATGCTATCCTATCATATTTACAATCTGGATACGGCAAATTATCAGCAAGAAGTTGCTGATGTAGTACAACTATCTGATAAAGGATACTTACTAGCGGGTTTTTCAACCCATAAAGCGAACAATTTTAGAATAGGTCAGTTGATAAGAACAGATAGCGTCGGTAATCAATTATGGATAAAAACCTATAGCTACCTGGGTTACCAGGAGACTATTACAAGCGTAGATCTAATAGATAACAGTACCATATTGGTAGGTAGCACAGTAGACGAAATAAAGGTTATCAAAAAGAATGATCCTATCTATTACTATCATCCACGTTTTATGAAGGTGGATCTTGATGGTAATATCCTGAAGGATACCATTTATATGCAGGGTTTTGCTGGCAGAGGTACAAGAGGCGGAGGTAATATTTTCAAAGACCGCAATGGAGGTTTCTTCCATTATGGACAGCTAGAGCAGATCCCAGATTCAACCTATATAGATGATGTGATCAATTTTCCTGATTACGTAGCGCACCTGGATGATAATTTCAGGATAACCTGGATGAAAGTATTTAGTGATAGCCCCGGCCATAAATATATATGGATGGTGCGGCAATTGAAAGATAATGGATACCTGGCTTTTTGTTGCTCAAAAGTGAGGAATGGAAGTAATACAAGAGGCTGGGCGGTGAAACTGGATAATGCAGGAAACATAGTGTGGGATAATAGCTATGCCTACGATACGGCAGGTTGGCAATATTTTACAGACGCTTACGAATTAGCTGATAAAAGTATTGTATTTACAGGTATGGAGATCAATTTCAAACAACCATCCTGGCATTCGGGGGATGTATGGTTGCTAAAGGTTGATAGCAATGGCTGTGAACTACCGGGCTGCGCCCTTACCGCAATTGATCCTGCACAAGCACCCAAAAACGTTTTCGTGCGCATTTACCCCAACCCGGTATATGATGAGCTAATGGTAGAAGGTGTACAGGAACGTACCCGTATGCTGTTGTATGATGTTTACGGCAGGCAGGTGTATAACGGTATAGCGAGAAGTGCTAAGGAAACCATCCCGACAAATGATCTGCCACCAGGCAATTACATACTCCAGCTAACGGATGCAGATGGTAAGCGAAGCAGTTATAAAGTGTTGAAACAATAAGACAATAGAATGAATATACTGGGTGGCTGATACAAGCCACCCAGTATTGTTTTTGATACATTTGCGCATGCAGTTGTATAACGATAAGCCTATTCCTAAATATCCTCTGACACCCGATGCTACGGTTGGCAATACCATGTTCCGCATAAACAGGAATGATAGTGTTATCAATTATAAACTTTCGGATTTCCTGGTGCCACACAGAAAGGATTATTACTTTTTAGTGCTGGTAAGAAAAGGAGACAGCCGACACTGGATAGATATGACACCTTATACATTAAAACCTGACACCTTCTATTTTACGGTTCCTCACCAGGTACATCTCAAAGAAGAAACAAAGCCGCTCTCGGGCGTGAGTTTATCTTTTACCAAGGAATTTCTTGCAACAGATAATGAAGGACTATTGAAAGAGTTGCCGGTAATAAAAAATCCACACAATGGTCATGAGCTCTCACTAAGTGCGCCGGACCTGTTGTTTATAGAAGATATACTGGATAAGGTCTATACAGAGTATCATACAAAAAGCACCTGGCAGCATGCTATGCTTTTATCATACACAAAAATATTGCTGGTTTACCTCAGCCGATTGTATGTAGAGCAGTTTTCTGAAAGCACAATAGAACCTGGGCAAGTAGTGCTTAAAAATTATTTAGCAAAGATAGAAGAACATTATACTAAAGTGCATGAAGTATCGGAATATGCCGCCCTGTTGAATTTGTCAGCAGGACACTTAAGCGAGGTAGTGAAAGAGCAAACCGGTAAACCGGCTATTGCGCATATACATGAACGTCTGATATTGGAAGCCAAGCGCTTATTATTTCATACAGAATATGCCGTTAAGGAAATAGCTTATCACCTGGGCTTTGAAGATGCGTCTTACTTTGCGCGTTTCTTTAAACGCATAACCGGGAATACTCCGGCATACTTCCGCGAAAACTTCCGCGAAATGTACCATTGAAACCGATAGGAACACCCGCCTGTCACTGTAGGCGATCATAGCTTTGCTACATTAAAATAAAAGCAAAGACAATGAAAAGAGCATTAGTAACGGGAGCAAATAAAAGCATAGGTTTTGAAACGGTCCGCGGGTTATTGCGTAAAGGGTACTATGTATACCTCGGTAGCAGGGATATGGTAAATGGTCAACAAGCAGTGGAGCAACTGATCGCTGACGGATTGAATAATGTTGAAGTTGTGCAAATAGATATCAGCAATGAGATATCTGTTGTAGAAGCATCAAAAATTGTAGCTGCGAAAACGGATGTGTTAGATCTGCTGGTAAATAATGCAGGTATATTAGGCAAGCTACCACAACAGCCATCATCAGTAGCAGTACAGGATATAAGAGCGGTTTTTGATACCAATTTCTTTGGTACTATAAATGTTGTACAGAAGTTTTTGAATTTACTTTCGGTTTCAGCAAACCCTGTTATTACTAATGTTACATCAGGACTGGGATCACTTACATTGCATAGCGATCCATCATGGAAGTACTATGCATACAAGGGAGCAGCATACGGCCCTTCAAAAACTGCACTCAATGCATATACTATTGCACTGGCGCATGAACTAAAGGACAAAGGATTTAAAGTGAACGTAATTGACCCCGGCCATACAGCTACAGATTTTAATCGTCATCAGGGTACCGGTTCTGTAGAAGATGCTGCAGCTTTTGTAGTGAAATATTCTGTCTTAGATGCTGATGGGCCTACTGGCAAGTTTTTCAGTAAGGATGCTGAAGGTGGGGATGAAAGCCCTTGGTGAGAAATATAAAAGGGAAGCAATGCTTCCCTTTTATATTATAACAAGTGTATATCAGCAATTTTAGAGCTATCATCTTATTTCTTTCCGGTAAATGTATGTCCGAAGTAGGACGAATTCCCTCCACCGGAGCCGCCAGTCCCATTGTAAAAATAAACACTGTCATTTGCAGGGTATAAATTGAAATAGAAGCCGCCATGATTGGGGTCTCCTATGTAATAGTTCAGGTTATCCGCATGTAGAGTAAATACCGCGCTATCGACATAATACTGCAATACAGCCATAAAAGAGTCGCCGGATAATTTATTAATAGTAAAAGATGTTGCATAGCTGCTGTCCACATAACCGCTATCAACTCCTCCTGCGCTATTCGTATAATACCATCTCCCTACCGTTCGCATACTTCCTTTATAGATGCCGGTGATACTATCAACACGTGTAGGTATAGCAGCCGGCTGTGTAGTACCTGAACCTGGTTTTTTACAAGCGCTCATTACAATAAGCAAACCAATAGCCGGGATAGTTTTATTCATGTTTATAAGTTTATTCTTTTACAAATCGTCTATCTCTACTTCCTGTGTATCGCGTATCAATTCATAACGCTTAGCAAAATTACACCAGTTACAATCTTCCCTACCACAACCTTTATCAAACTCATGATTCATAATACCGGCATAAGAGTCGCGTAATTGTTTGCGTACTATTTGCTCATCTGCTTCAAAGAATGGTATGGTGTATCTTTTAAACTGGTTGGTTTTTTTACCACGTTCTATAAAATCAAACATACCTTTTACTACGCGCCAATGCCTGTCCTGGTAATTTTCTATCAATAGTTTGTAGAAGACCATCTGCCTCCAGTAGTCGCCTCCATTAGGGTCTGCTTCGGTTGGGCCGGCAGTATTCTTAGATCCGGACTTATCGGGGTCGCCACTCTTATAATCTATCACAGTGCAGTTATCACCATCCAGTTCTATCTTATCTATCTTACCTGTAACCGGTACACCATCCAGGTGATAACGTGGTATTTTCAATTCTATCTCTACATTCTTCTCAAACTTATCTATATACTCGTTGTAGTATTCACTAAGTATTTGCCTGCCCTGTTCCATACGGCGATTGTATTGTAATGGTGTAAAGCATTCCTGCTCTCGATACATCGATGCGCCGAATATATTCAGCACCTCTTCTAAAGGAGGGAACACACCATTTGCTTCTTTCATCATAAGGAACATACGCTCCAATGTATTGTGCACTGCACTACCGAATGCAAGCGCATCGCTGCGCAGGAAAGGCACTTTAAGGATATGCTCGTAATAGAATGCAAGATGGCAGCGCAGGTATTTAGATAACGCTGTATAGCTCATGGTAAATGATTGCAGTACCTGCTCTATCCATTGGTGATTGGCTAATGCTATCCTTACTTCAGGTATTGGTTGCAATGCCCATTGCATGTATTCCAATACTTCTGCGGTAGTTACAGACTGATCTATACGTTCTTCCGGCGTGCTGATCTCATCTATAAATATCGAATGCTCTATAGGTTTGCCATTGTTATCATTCAGCGTATAAGACACCTGCAGATGTTTCTTAGCGCGCGTAAGCGCTACATAGAATAGCCTGCGCGCTACTTCAGTACGATAGCTTTTTTCCGCATCGTCTTTGGTATTGGTGATGGTATCGGGCAGTTTATAGTTCATATTACCACCACGTTTATCTTCCCAGAAGTTTTTGGTGGCACCTATCAGGTAAACGTATTCGAACTCATTGCCCTTGGCACCATGCGCGGTGTATAGATACACACCATTTTCATTGTGTACTACTTTCTGCACCGGAATAGCAATGTTTTCATCCTGCATACGTTCTATCATCCGTAGCAGTTCCTCTATTTTAATACCCGGCTTACGACCATGTACTTCTTTTACAAATTCGAAGAACGAATTGAGTACCTGCATTTGCCATACATGGTCTTTCTTCTTCAGCAGGTGCGCTACAATGCCGCTTTCATAAATGATTTTCTCCACCAGCAAGGGTAGTGGTAATGATAGTTGTTCCTGCAGCCAGTTATCGAGATTACGGCCCATGCGCGACATAGCTTTTACCGAACCGAGATGCAAAGACTCCAGTAGCAAAACATTCGCTAAAACCAAACGCCAGTATCCGAGTGCCCTATCCTTGCTCCTGTTTTGCTGAATATATAAGGAAAGCATGGCAATATCCGTAGGCGCTATCTCGTAGTAAGGAGCGTGCATGATCTCGAACAATCTTGCTTCTGATGAGAATGGTTGTTTTCGTTCCTCATCCAGGTAATAAAGCACCTTCAGTATTTGCTCTATCAGTGGTAGCTCCAGTATGTTTACCGGCTTTTTTACATTGTACGGAATGCTTTTGCGTTCCATCAATGCAATAATATTATCGGCCTGCTTATGTTGTGCGTAAAGTATAGCTACATGATTCAGAGGCACACCATTTTTCTGCAAGCTTTCGACCTCCGAAATAATATCTGCTTCTTCCTGCAGTATGTTGTTATATACTTTAATTACTGGTGGTACTGTTTCCTTGCCTTCTGCAAACCTTGGGTGCGATGCAACGATGTTCTTATCCAGTTGCAGCTCATCTAGCTGGCTGATAAGCCTTTGGGTGTTATTTTCAATAGCAGCAGTTGCTTTATCCAATATCAGTTGCGATGAGCGATAGTTTTGAGGCAATACTACCACATGGATATTCTGTTTATACCTGTCGTAGAAATCAATAATGTTACGTATGCGCGCCCCCTGGAATTCGTAAATAGATTGGTCATCATCGCCCACTACAAATATGTTGGGATCATCCCAGAATTCTGTAAGCAGGTTTAGCAATTCATTTTGCGAACCGTTCGTATCCTGGAATTCATCTACGAGTATAAACTGGTGGCGCTCCTGGTAACTTAGCAATAATGCCGGGTGATTCTTAAAAGCCTCGAGCACCCACATGATCATATCGTTAAAATCGTAGCGGCCGCGTGCTTTCATCTTTTCGCGATATACCTCAAACAGTTGCGCAGCTGCACGCGTGGTTTCCATTCGCTTCGTTTCCTCATCTATCAGCGATTGCTTTAGATCACCTTTTGCATATCCCTTGCCGCTTTTTTTATAAATATATTCTTCGCGTGCCGGCAGATCGTTGAGGTAGATATCGATAGCGTCTGAAATATTTTCTGCACTCAGGTTCTCACGCTTCATCATGTCGAACAATCGTGCCAGCCTGCCGGCATCAAAATATATATTGCCACTCAGCTTGCGCATGATATGGCCCTGTGGTAATTCCTCCAGCATTTCGTACAGGAACTCTGTGCGCTCGAGATCTGTTATGGGCTGCAAAGCCCGCAGGCTGAAGTATTCGCTATTATTTTGAATTACATTGTTGCAAAATGAGTGAAAGGTGCCAATGTTTACTTTATGCGCCGCAGCACCAATTATCTGCACCAGTCTTCTGCGCATAGAGTTGGTAGCCTCGTCGGTATAGGTAAGGCATAATATCTCTTGCGGCTGTACCTGTGCCTCGCTGCGGAGCAGGTTGGCAATGCGCATAGAAAGTACTTCGGTCTTACCGGTACCCGGCCCGGCAATTACCATTACCGGCCCGTATATCTGGTTAACCGCCTTGCGTTGCTGGTCATTCAGTTTATTATATCGTTCAAGAAAAAGCTCTTCGTTTACAAGCATAGCGGGTAATTAAAAATCTCGGGATATGAAGTTAGCAAACCCATATAATTTAGAAAAAGAAAGGTTACTTACATTTGTAACAAACATGGCATGTATGAAGCTAAAGCAGTTGTTATTGGTGTTTTTCAGTATCATGAGTTTGAGTGTATATGCACACCCGGCAGATACTACCACCCCGCCATATAAGAAATACCCCACGCTGCCTGCTTTCAACATCCTGCTCATGGATAGCGCTACCACTTTCAATACCTTCAATATTGAAGAGGGCAGGTACACAATGCTGATGTTCTTTAGCACAGACTGCGACCATTGCCAGATGATGACCGATACCCTGAAAAAGAGCATGCACGACCTCAGGAATGTGCAGATATGTATGGTGGCACCACAGAATATCTCAGAGATCCGTGCTTTTTATAATCGCAACGATATGAAGCGTTACAGAAATGTAATGATGGGCAAAGACATAGACATGTTCTTCCACAAATTTTACCAAGCCTATTATGTGCCTGATATCGTCATTTACGATAAGCACAAAAAGCTGGTGAAATTCTTCGAGGGCGGTGCCCACATGAAAGATATCCTGGCTGCGTTACAAGACTAAATGCTTATTCGGCTTCCTGCTGAGGGTTAGCCGCGGTTTCCTGCTGCGCTTTCTCTTCCAGTTCCTGCAGTTGCTTTCTAGCCTCCGCAAGTTTCTCTGTCTTGTGTTCGATCTTATGTTCGGTCTGGGCTATCAGTTTTTCCAGGTGTGTACGTAGTTCTGCTTCCTTGCGGCCTGGAGTAATATTTAGAATGCCTTCTTTAAAATCAGCCAGGCGTTCCTGTTCTTCTCTTAGTTCATCCTCAAGCTTTTGAACAAAATCATAAGTCTGCTGTACGCGTTGGTGCTTATGTTTTTCTGCAAGTTGCTTGCGATGCTCACGGTTAGCGTCCTTGCGCTGAAAGAATTTCTTGCGTGCTGCATTAAATTTTTCCCAGATCTCGTTATTGAACTCGCGTGGAACCGGACCGATCTTCTTCCAGGTCTCCATCAGTTCCATCATCTCATCTGTTGCTTCCCTCCATTGGTTAGAGTGCTGTAAAGATTCCGCGCGTTTAAGGAGTGCTAATTTCTGTGCATAGTTATCCTGCAGGCTTACTTTAAGATTTTCAGAGTGCGCTTTCTTGGCTTTAAAGAAAGCTTCCTTAGCGCCAATGAATTTATTCCATAGTTCATCTGCTTTATCTGCAGGCACGCGGCCTATAGATTTCCATTGGTCCATCAGCTCAGTAAATGCCTGTGCTGTATTACCCCAATCTGTACTGTTTTGAAGCGCTTCTGCTTTTTCTATCAGGCTTAGCTTGGCAGCCATATTGGTCTCCTGCTCTGCCTGTATGGTATCGAAATGTCCTTTTTTCTTTTCAAAGAAAGTATTCTTTGCAGTGATGAAGCGATGCCACAGTTCCTCATTCTTATCGTGCATCGTGCGGCCTGTCTGCTTCCATTGCTCCATCAGGTTATGAAAGGCCTCAGTAGCTTCTTTCCAGTTTTCTGATGCCGCCAGCGCCTCTGCTTTTTCCACCATTTCCAGTTTCAGGTCCAGGTTTTGCAACATCTCTTTGTTTACATCTTCCTGGTTTTGGCGTTTGCGATCGAAGAAAGCATTCTTAGCAGCTTCTATGCGGTTCCAGAGTTCATCATTACGATGTTTATCCAGGTAGCCGATTTTTTTCCACTTTTCAGCCAGATCTTTAAAGTGTTGGGTGGTTTCTTTCCACTGTTCACTTTTCGCCAGTGTTTCTGCTTCCTGTGCCAGCTCCAGCTTCAGCTTATGGTTGGCTTCTACCAAAGTATTTACTTCGGCTTCCAGCGCTGCCAGGCTCTTTTCTATAACATTTATGGCACCAACCGCCGCTGTGTGTTGCAGGTAATCTTTCATGCGTTCTACCTTGCCCACAAGCTTCAGCTTTTCTTCAGAGGTGTTCCATTCGTTTTCCAGTTCCTTCCATTTTGCTTCCACCTCGGCAAATTTATCCGTCAGCGCTTTCAGCGTAATATCTGCCGTTGTTTCAGACAGCGGGCTGATGCTACGCCCTTTCAGGCTGCCAACGTTATTTTGCTCCAGGTGGCCATCATCGTTCAGCCGGTAATTTTCTTTACCCGAAAAACTTACAGATTCCCACCATTGTGTTAAGGAAGATGGCTGATTGGCTTCTTGTGTCATGATCTCTGCCTTTAAATATTATAGAACAGTGTATTGCTTGTTATTAATGTGCGCCAAAAACTTTTTTCAACAGGTCAGATACCCTCGCTGCCGGGTTGAGGCGTATTTTATTTTCTTCATCTGCTATGGTAACGAACAATCCGTTCAATGCTCTTTCCGTTACATAAGATGTAAGGTCAGGATTTATTTTCTGAACGGTTGGGATTCGGTTATATACAGTAAATATTTGCGTCCAGTAACGGGTGGCGCCTACCTTACCCAATGAATTTTGAATGATAGGACGAAAAGCTGCAGTAAGTGATGCTGTTGTTTTTTGTCTTAAATAATTGGTTGCGGCACCCTGTCCGCCGCGTACGATGGCCACACCATCCTGTATAGACATATTGGCGATGGCATTGA
The DNA here is from genome assembly GCA_018267955.1 of Bacteroidota bacterium. GTDB lineage: Bacteria > Bacteroidota > Bacteroidia > Chitinophagales > Chitinophagaceae > Polluticoccus. The sequence continues at coordinate 539,930 of JAFDXL010000005.1, read as the reverse complement.
TGAATATTTGTACGGCCTTACCCGATGCATCCTCTGCAGCGCGGTTCATAGAAACGATCACCTTATCTACTTCTGCACCCATACCCAGCCCGCGCAGGGTTGTCTCTACCTGCCTGGCTTCGGGTGGCATCAATATTTTTATCAGTTGATTGCCAAAGAAGCCATTGGGTGCATTCAGTTTGGTAGTAGCGTTCCTGGCACCTACCTGCAAGGCTTCCCGCAAAGCAGCTACTATCTCATTATTACTGATATTATTTAAAGACTGGCCGCCCTGGTTGTTGTTGCTGTTATTATTGGTAGAAGAGGTACTGCCATTACGGCCTTCATTCAATACATCATTAGCCTTATTCAACCATTTATCTATCTGCGCATTTGCATTGCCTGCAGTTGAAAGGCTAATTCCCGCTATTATGATCCCCCTGACAAAATTCTTCATAGTACCATGTCTTTGCTATACCAAATATAACTTATTTATTAACTCACAACTGTTGCGCAGCTATCTTAACCCTGACCGCCGCTATCGTTCGATTCATCGGTTTTCAGGTTGTCGCGATCTTTTGTTTTTGGCACGCTTTCCTCTTTTGCACCTTTTTTACGGCCCGGTGTATTGCCCATGCCGCGTGGTTCCTGCTTTTCAGACTTTCCGAAGCGATAAGTGAAGCTGAAATTACCGATCCTTGTTTCCCTGTCGCGATAGGTGGTTTGTGTATATAGCGGGTAATCGTAAACGGTAGTATACTTGCGGGTGTTAAAAATATCAGAAACATTTAACACAACTGTAGCCTTGTTTTTGAGCAGATTCTTGCGCAAAGCCACGTCCACCCAATACACTTCCTGCAAGGTACCCTGTGCTGCCACCTTAGGTGCTTCGTAATTGCCGTTCACTTGCAGAGAGAAGCCGTAAGGCAGGCGCAGGTTGGTGTTTACTTTACCAAACCAGCTAAAACCGCTGTTATTAAGCGTCGGGTCAATGTTAGTTCCCTGTACTTCATTTTGAAAGAAGTTAAAGCTGAAAGTTGCATCCCATATTGGTAATAACTGTGTTTTGCCGATCAGCTCCAGCCCGTAAGTAACGCCGGTATTCAGGTTTTGTGGCTGGGTAAAGGAAGTACCATCCGCATAGAACTTACGGTAGCGCTCTATCAGGTTCTCCGTATATTGATAGTAAAGGCTCGCTACGAAGTTGTGGCCTTTTTTGAATTGCTTATTATAGCTCAGCTCTGCATTATTAATAAACTCAGGTTTCAATCCCGGGTTACCCATATTGGTATCCTGCGGGTTAGACAGATCTCTATACGGCATTAACTGCATAAAGCCCGGCCTGTTGGTACGGCGGGCATAGTTTATATACATACTCTGGTCATCAGCAATTTTATAAGACAAAAATGCTGTGGGGAACAGGTTCAGGAAATTGGTAGTATAGGTAGTAGTAGTAACATTATTGGCAGTGCCTTCATAATTAGCATATTCCAGTCTGAGGCCTGCCTGGTAATTCCATTTGCCAATCTGGTTGGAATACGTAGTATATGCAGCATGTATTTGCTGATTATAATTGTAGTTATTCAACAATGTATAGTCGATCTGCGGCCCGCGGCCGGAGTCAATAGTCGGATTGTTATGGCTATCGAACCAATAGAGCTGGGTTTTCACACCCGCATCTAATTTACCATTCTTGCCAAGCAGAGGAGTGGTAAAATCTGCCTGCCCGGTAAAGCTGCTGTTAACCCCGCTGCCCGGGGCTGTTTGATATACAGTGTTATGACGCGCAGAGCCGTCGCCATTAAATATACCTGTTTCATATTCCTGTTGGCGATCCACCCATGTTTTAGCAAAAGTGCCGGTAGCTGTCAGCTCCTGCTTTTCTTTTTTGAATTTGTGTTTATAATCCAGGGATGAAGAAGTAGAAATTGGCCCTCCCACATTATAGGTACTGCGCCTTTGTGTAGAATCTACCAGGTCATTGGCAAATACACTGTAGGTAGATGTTCCATTACCACCCCATTGCATTTTGTTGATGTTTTCGGTGAGCGTAATGGTGTTATTCTTATTGATCGTATACTCTGCGCCTATAGTATTGAAAAACCCATTGAACTTGCGGATATTATCTTCATAGCTTTTGAAAAAATCACTGGTGCCGGCATTCGTGCGTTCATTCGTAGTGCGGTTATAATTCCGGTTGATGCGTAAGCTGCTATTCAGGAATATGTTCCAATGCTTATTTTTCACATTCAGGTTAAGGGTGCCATTGTATTTACCATGGGTACCTGCACCTGCGGTAACAGAGCCATTAAATCCAAATTTCTTATCGCGTTTGGTTACTATGTTGATAATGCCTGTCATGCCCTGTGCATCATATTTTGACGACGGGTTTGTGATCACCTCTACACTTTCAATACTGGCGGCAGGCAGGCTTTGCAAAGCAGATGCTGCATCTCCACCAAATAGTGTAGCAGGTTTTCCATCTATCAGAATAGTAACATTGTCTTTACCACGAAGGCTCACATTGCCATCTACGTCTACCGATACGGAAGGCACATTGGTGAGCACATCGCTGGCGCTACCCCCTGCAGTTGTGATGTTCTTCTCCACATTGAACACTTTTTTATCGGCACTTATCTGCATCATGTTTTTTTCTGCCGTAACCTCCACTACTTTCAGTTGCTGAGCATTTGATGTTATACGCACCTTGCCTATGTTTTTTTCAGAAGCATTATTTATTTGTACACCGGGAACATTGCGTGTTTGTATACCAATGCCGCTAATGCGTAATGTAAATGTGCCCAGCCCGGTGGGCTCTATGGTAAATTTTCCATCGTCTGCAGTCTGGTCTCCACCTGCGATAGATGAATCTGCACGTAACAATGTAACTGTCACATAGCCTACGCCTTTATTTCGAACATCGACGATTTGCCCGGTAAGTTTACCAACCGGGTTATTTTGTGCGAAAATCTTAGAACTGCTGATAAGCAATAAGATGGCTGAAAGAAAAAATAGCCTTAAAAAGTGCATATAATATTATGAGGTGGCAAATTTGACTGATTTTACCGATACTAGGTTTATTCCCTGCTATAAATATTGTTAATAGGTATTAAAACCCCGTTTATGGGGGTATAAATGAAAAACCGGGCAGTTAGCCCGGTTTTGAAGTATTTGAAGTTCGTAACGATTACATTTTCTTCAATTTCAGTATGCTAAAATCTGTTTTTTCAGCAACAATGGTGTTTTTCAGACGTCCCAACCCTTCTATTTCCATTTCTACCACATCACCGGGTTGCAGCCATTGTACTTTATAGCCCGGATCATTTAGCAAGCCGGTACCATTTAATTCCAGGAAGCAACCGGTACCTACCGTGCCGCTACCTATTACATCGCCGGGTAATATATCTGCGCCATAGGCACAACGCTCTATGATTTCGGCAAACGTCCAGTCCATATCGCTCATGTTGCCTTCGCTTACTTGCACCCCGTTCACCCAGCATTTCATACCCAGCTTGTAGCTAGCACCGGTATGGCCTTCTTTGGCGGGTACCTTGTATGGTTCCAGCTCATCTGGCGTTACCAGCATGGGTCCAATCACCGTACTGAAATCCTTACCCTTTGCCGGGCCCAGGTTCAGGAGCATTTCTTCCATCTGCAGGGTACGTGCGCTCATATCATTCATGATCATGTAGCCGGCAATGTATTGGTCTGCATCTTCGGCCCTTACATTACGGCCTTTTTTGCAGAGTACCACTGCTGCTTCCAGTTCAAAATCCAGTTTCTGGAAATGATCGGGCATGCAGGGGATATCGCCGGGGCCCTGTATCGCATTATGATTAGTAAAATAGAAGATCGGGTATTGATCAAACTCTGCGATCATATCTACCTTACGGTTGCGGCGTGCTGCAGCAACGTGCTGACGGAAGGCATATCCGTCCCGGCAAGAGGTAGGGTGCGGGACAGGAGCCATAATGGCAGCACTATTATATTCCATGCCGGAAACGCCTGTTTTGCCTTCCTTCACCTCATTATATGCTTTGCGAGCAGTTTCGGCCAGCGTTTCCCAATTTTTCAATAACTCCATCATGGTAGATGGCAATGCACTGTTCACGGCATTGGTATCATATAATTTATTATCTACAAAAAATGCGAGCTGTTCGCTGCCATTTTTAGCATAGGTAACCAGTTTCATATCTGTGGAATTGAGGGCGTAAAATTAACGGAAAAGCTTGTATAAGGGCTCTTTATTTATCATCAATGAGCCATTAACTTCATTTGAAGTAATATTGCATTGCAAATCTTAGCTAATGGTACCTTACAAACAGTTGTTTGAGAACAATAAGAAATGGGTAGAAGATAATGTAGCCCGTAATGCTGATTTTTTGAAAAAGCTGTCTGCCGACCAGACACCAGAATATCTGTATATAGGATGCAGCGACAGCAGGGTACCGGCCAACGAGATCATGGGCCTGGAGCCAGGAGAAGTATTTGTACACAGGAATATAGCCAACGTGGTAAACTCCCTGGACCTGAATGTTACATCTGTAATAGAATATGCAGTGGCTTACCTGAATGTGAAGCATATCATTGTATGCGGGCACTACAATTGCGGTGGCGTAAAAGCCGCTATGACGCCTACAGATATGGGTATATTGAACCCTTGGTTGCGTAACATTCGTGATGTGTACCGCCTGCACCAGGAAGAACTGGATGCTATAGCAGACGAGAGCGCCCGCTATGACAGGCTGGTAGAGCTGAATGTATTTGAGCAGTGCCTCAGCGTTATCAAAACAGCGGTTGTACAGGAAGCATATCTCGCTAATCAATTCCCTACAGTGCATGGTTGGGTCTTCGACCTGAAGACAGGTATGCTCAAAGACCTGGAAATTGATTTTGAAGCTGTACTGAAGAAAATTCAAAAAATATACGACCTGACGGGGTACATGAAAGAGCACCGTAACAAATAGCAGAACGGGTAATTGCCTAACTTTGCGCGCTAGATGTATTACCTTTTATTATTGATATTGTACCCGCTGGCACTATTGCCATTGCAGGTGCTTTATCTTTTATCAGACCTTGCTTTTTTTATTCTTTACCGGATCATTGGCTATAGAAAAGAAGTTGTGGAGGACAACCTGCGCCATGCATTTCCTGAAAAGAATGAGGAAGAAATAAAGATCATTTGTAAAAAATTCTACAAAAGCTTTTGCGATCAGTGGATAGAAACACTGAAACTACTGGCAATGAGCGATAGCGAATTGCAGCGCCGCATGACAGTTGACTGGGACGTGCTGGATCAATTATATGAAGAAAAGAAGAACGGATATTTATTGTTGCCTCACTCATTCAATTGGGAATGGGCAAATGTAGCCACCCAACGAAGGTCGAAGCACCTGATGGTGAATATGTACCTGCCATTGGAAAGCAAGGCTTTCGACAGGTTGATGCTTCGTATTCGGAGAGGGCCGGGATTATTGGTATCAGTAAAGGCGATAAAAGAGGGCTTACAAGCTATCAAACCCGGACAACTATACATGATGGGGTTGATATCCGATCAAAATCCTTCTAACCTGAACAGAGTGATCTGGATATCTTTCATGGGGCGGATGGCACCCTTCTTTACTTCATCTGCACAAACTGCCCGTAAGGATAAAGCAGCTGTAGTATTTGGCACAATGATGAAAAAGGGAAGGGGTTATTACCACATGCACCTGCAGCTTTTCGCAAAAGACGCTTCAGAACATACTACCGAAGAGATCATGACCAGCTATGTTCGGTACATAGAAAATGCGCTACGCACACAACCCGAAAATTGGATGTGGACACACAAGCGCTGGAAACATACTCCACCCCTTGCTACGGAACAATAACCTTTTGTGCGGAGTGCACCATTTTAAAATGCACTTTGTTAGTACATTGATGGGCATCGCCATCTGTTTGCATTAATGTTAAATTCGGGTTAGTGATGATAATATCCTTACCGCGATAATGTTTTACATAAGGACTGCTCGTAAGCGTACCGGTCATGGCACGCACCACAATTGCGGCACTTAATATTTTGGGGAATTTGTTGATGATGATGAGGTCGAACAGACCATCTGTCCAGTTGGCGTCTGGCGCTATCTGGAAGTTATAACCAAACTGCCTGCCGTTTGCTACACATACGATAAATGCCCTTTCTTTCAGATGCTTGCCATCAATGGTGATGTCCCAGTCCCACTCGTTATAAGACCACATATATTTAGTCACTAACCAGCTGTACATGGCAAAACCACGACGGGTGCTTTTGGCAAACTTGCGCGATATCAGCGCATCAAAGGCAACACCGGCATTACTGATAAAAGGACGTTCATTGGCGTAACCGATGTCCATTTTTATCGTATTCCCTTTGTTGATCACGTCTATGGCTTCTTCTTCATTCAAAGGTATCTGCATTGTGCGGGCCATGCCATTGCCGCTTCCTTTTGGTATGATGCCAAGGGACGTATCAGTACCTATCAAACCTGTTACTATATCATTTACAGAACCGTCGCCACCTACGGCAACCACTGCATATGCGTTCTTAGCAGCAGCATTGCGAGCCAGTTCAGTGCCGTGTTTGGCATATTCTGTATGCTGTATCTCGTAGCTGTAAGTGTTAGTATCGAGGCGATTGTCTATCGCGCGTTGAATGGCTTTTTCTCTTTCAACACCCGATTTTGGGTTTACGATGAATACCAGGTGTTTCCTGTTCACGATATATGTGCTTTAAGACTTAGGTCGAGACTAACAGCGTGGTTAATGATTGCACCAACGGACATATAATCAACACCCGTTTTAGCATATGCTTCTATATTATCAAGCGTTATGCCGCCGGAAGCTTCTGTCTCAAACTCTCCGTTGATTAATGCTAAAGCTTCTGTGATCTGTTCGGGTTTAAAATTATCGAGCATGATTCGGGTAACACCACCTACACGCAATACCTCTTTCACATCGTCTATACTGCGTGTTTCTATTACTATTTCCAGGTTCAGATTTTTATCTGCCAGATATTTGTTGGTCTTTTGAATAGCTTTTTCAATACCGCCGCAAAAATCAATATGGTTGTCTTTAAGCATTATCATATCATACAAGCCCATGCGGTAATTATGACCACCGCCAATTTTCACCGCTAGCTTCTCATAAGCGCGGAATAATGGAGTTGTTTTGCGTGTATCTAGTATTTTAGAATTGTACCCTTTTATCTTGTTTACGTATACGTTGGTAAGTGTGGCGATGCCGCTCATACGTTGCATGCAGTTAAGCGCGAGGCGTTCCGCTTGAAGAATGGTATGTACTTTGGCGGCTACTTCAAAAACAATGTCACCGGGTTCAATGGTGTCTCCATCGTTTTTATATAAGGTAAACTGAGCATCGGGCTGCAGGTAGTGAAAAATATCCTGGGCCAACTGCACACCCGCAACTATACCGCGTTCTTTTACTTTTAATATTGCCTTTCCATTCGCATCGGCAGGAATGGTGGCCAGGGTTGAATGGTCTCCTGTTTGAATATCCTCACGAAATGCCGCCGCTATAAATTCAGTTTGTTCCATTGCAGGTTTTTGCCCGCAAAGCTACTAAATACATGATAGACAAAACATAGGTAATAATTTATTAATGCCCGAATAATGCCGCTTTATTATGATCGCCACAGCAGGCTACCGTCTCCATAACTAAGAAAACGAAACCCATTTTGTAGTGCGTGGTTATATACCCGCTTCCAATCATTACCAATTAGTGCCGATACAAGCAGCAGTAAAGTTGATTGCGGTTGGTGAAAATTAGTAACCAGGCCTTTTATTACCCTGAACTCATACCCCGGTGCTATCATCACCTGTGTGCGTGTAACCAGCCTGCTAAGTCCCTTTGTATTTAAGAAACTCAGTATAGCCTCAAAAGATTCTTTTGCGGTGAGGGTAGTATATATTTCATAAGGATCCCATTGCGCTACGGCAATGTCATTAAAATTCACGTCTGCACCGTTCCATATCTTAACACCTATCCAGTACAGGCTTTCCAGCGTGCGGAGTGCAGTAGTTCCTACCGCAATGATACCTTTATCAAGATGTGCTATGATGTTTTCTATTGCCGGTATATCTACTTCTATCCATTCTGCATGCATATCATGTTCGTGCATAGTTTCAGACTTTACAGGTTTGAATGTTCCTGCACCGACGTGCAAAGTAACCAGCTCGCTATCTATTTGTTTATCGCTTAGCTGCTGCATAATATATTCTGTAAAATGCAGTGCCGCTGTAGGTGCTGCTACGCTACCTTCATTACGTGCAAAAATGGTCTGGTATCTCGTTTCGTCCGACTCATCCGCATCGCGGTGCAGGTAGGGAGGTATCGGCATACGGCCCATATACTGCAATACTTCTGCAAAGGTTATATCTGCATCCCATGTGAATTCTACTGTAAAAGAAGATGGCTTGCGCTCCGCAATGATGGCGGTTAGTGTAAAGTTGGGATCTTCATGATGGATAGATAAGGACATGCCATGCTTCCATTTGCTGGCGCCACCTATCATGCAATCCCACCATACTTTATGCTTTTGTTGCAGGGCAGTTTGTACTTCGGGGTATTGGCTGTGTGGCTCCAGGCAAAAAACTTCTATAACACCGCCGGTCTCTTTTTTAAACAAGAGACGTGCATGTACTACCTTGGTCTGGTTAAAAACCAGTAATGATCCTGGTGGTATTTCAGCAGCAAGATCACGGTATATGCTTTCGGACAGAACACCATCTTTATACACTAATAGCTTTGATGCATCTCTTTGAGGTAAAGGATAGCTCGCTATTTTATCTGCTGGCAGATTGTAAGTATAATCTTCAATACGCAGGTTGCCGGGATGACTCATAATGCAATATTAACCCTAATAATAATCAAGCACTATGGTTTAATAAACCCCCTGATAGCATTAATGATCTGTTTAGCCCCATCTCCATAAAGCATAGTGTGGTGGTTGCCATCTATAGGAAAATACTGCGCATCTTTAAGTGTTTCCACTGTTTCCTTTGCCATTTCATCGGGCAAAAGAGGTTCCCCCATAGTGTATGCATCTAATCCGTTCAGCAGGATAACAGGGTGTGTAATCGTATCAACATATACATCCCATGGTGTGTTCGCTACAGAATATGCTACCTGTAGTATATTAGCAAGCGTAGGGCGTGGGGTTACGCTGCAATCATCTAATGTTTTTACATCTGCCCGGTAATAGCGAAGCATGCTTTCTTCCCAAAAATCGCTGAATGGCGCCTGCTTTATCTCATTTATATAGGCATCCCATGTAGGATAGATCTTATCCAGCCTGTTGAGAGTGGGTTGCAGCATTTCCCCTGCATTGGGGTTCATTTTGGCAGCTGCATCCAAAACGATCAGTTTATCTATTCGTTCAGGATAATTAGCGGCTAAATAAAAGCTTAGTAAACCACCGAATGAGTGTCCTGCAATAATGGCTTTATCTATTTTTAGATGGTCGAGTAGACCAAGGATATCGTCTGCGTGATCTTCGATAGAATATGCAAATGCGGGATAGTCGGTCAGCCCCCTGCCACGCAGGTCTACACTGATGATCCTGTAATTCTCTGCAAGGCCGTGGAAAACAAGTCCGTCAAATGCGTGTGCATTAGCAGTTAGGCCATGCAAAAAGACGATAGTCGGCCCGTCTGAAGGATATTCTATATAATGCATGCGGATACCGTTCGTATCCACATAGTGGTCTTGTTGTTGCAATGTCATCGTTAAAATTAAGATATTATTCAGCAGTCCAGCCGCCATCTATTGATAATGCAGTACCTGTCATTTGCGCAGCGTTGTCTGATGCCAGGTATATGGCTGCCTGTGCAATAGCCTCGATAGGTATAAATTGTTTCAAGGCCTGCTTGTCCAGCATTACTTTTTCAATTACCTCGTCTTTGGTCATGTTATGTGCCTTCATCTGGTCTGCCACCTGCTTATCTATAATGGGCGTATGTACATATCCCGGGCAAATGGAATTGGCAGTTATGCCATAGGGTGCTCCTTCCAGCGCCAGTGTTTTGGTAAGGCCAACAACTCCGTGTTTGGCAGCCACATACGCAGATTTGAATTCTGATGCCACCAGGCCATGCGCAGAAGCTATATTAATGATACGTCCCCATTTGCGGTCTTTCATACCTTTCCATACTGCCTGGGTAGTATGAAATGCTGCGCTGAGATTAATGCCAATGATCGCATTCCATTTATCTGTCGGAAATTCTTCAATAGGGGCTACGTATTGTATGCCTGCATTGTTTACCAGAATATCTATCGGTCCAACAGTTGCTTCCCCATCGGCGATCATTTTGTTGATCGCATCCACATCCAGCATATTTGCCGGCGAAAAAATATGTTTGATTTTATATTCATCGGCTATTTGTTGCGCAATATCAGCACCATCTGTTTCCAACCCGTTAAAGATGATGTTGCAACCTTTTGCAGCAAATGCTTTTGCTATGCCCAGGCCTATACCGCTGGTACTGCCTGTAATTAAAACTGTTTTTGCCATGGCCCAAATGTAGATGAAAACCATGCCCCACAAATTTGTTGAAGGTTATTTTCACATAAGATTAATATCCGGTTACCTTATTTCAGGAACGGTAATACCTGTTATTTTACGATACAGGTCTATAGCATATAGATCTGTCATGCCTGCAATAAAATCCACTACAGATTGTATATCACTGTATCTATTCTCTTCCTTACCCATTATCGGGAACTGCTTCGATACCAGTTTTATCAGTTTTTCTGATTTTGTTTGTTTAGGATAGATCACTGCATTTACAAATTCCTTCAGCAAGCCGCCTATTACATTGTAACCGGCAATTTCTATCTCTACAACAGATTTATAATTGTAAATGTTCGCTACCGAATATTCATTGATCGCCTTCACTGCCTGCAGGTCATTTGCGGGCAGGCAACTGAGCAAGTCTTTTTCCAAATTTCCTGCTAGCAACAATGGCTCATTTTCGATGAACAGATTCGACAACCTTTCTACCATCAGGCCAATCCATTTCGCACGTATGAACTGTACCTTCTGATTATCATCTACTAGTGCATTTACTTTGCGCTCTACGTATGCCAGTGAATTGTAACCTTCAGGATCAGAAAAGAACGGGTAGAACAACTCCTTTATCTTTTCTATAGAGGCAATGCCTAGGCGATGTGCATCTTCCATATCTATGATACGGTAACAAATATCGTCCGCAGCTTCTGTCAGGTACACAAACGGATGACGTGCATAAACATGCCGATAACCTTCTTTTTTAGGTATGCCTAAGGATGCAGCAATATCTTCGTACACTCCGATCTCGCTCTCAAAGAAGCCTGATTTTTTAGTAGATATAAGCCCGGTCTTCTGAAAACCCTCTGAAGAGGAGCAAGGATATTTTACGATCGACGCCAGTGTTGTATAGGTAAGACGATAACCACCACCTTCATTCTCATTAAAACTATTAGTCAATGTCCTCAATGCATTGGAATTGCCCTCGAACAATTCAAAATCCATCAACTGGTTTTTCGACAGATTGCTATGTATGATGTTGCGCGTTTCGCCGGTTAGCTCGCGGAAGTAAGTGCGTATAGCATATTCGCCAGAGTGGCCAAAGGGTGGATTGCCAATATCATGAGAGAGGCAGGCAGCAGCTATAACAGATGGCAATTCGTATCTATAAAACTCATTGAAATAATCATCTTTTGAGCTATTCTTCGCAGCAATCTCGTCACCTACAGCCTTACCTAATGAGCGGCCCACAGATGCTACTTCCAGGCTATGGGTTAACCTGTTATGTACAAACACTGCACCCGGCAAAGGAAACACCTGCGTTTTATTCTGCAACCTGCGGAATGCCGAAGAGAATATGATACGGTCATAATCGCGCAAAAAAGAGGTTCGTACACTGTCCGGGTTTGCGTTCTTTTTATTCGGGTCGCCGGTACGTTGTGCGCTAAATAAGCTTTGCCAGTTCATCTTGCAAAAGTGCAATAAAAATATTTATGTATTCTTTCTATTCGTCTCCAAGTTCCTCAGCACGCTGCAGGTAAATATTAGCACTATCTGTTTTTCGGTTTTTCTCAATACCTGGTGGTAGAGCGTTTGCAAATTGCATAAGTGTTTTACCCATTTCACGATTAGCTTCCGCATTGTCTTCAAGAATTCCCATTTGCGATTGTAATTGCTGCACCGCCTGCGGATAATTTTTTACCTGGTTATAAAACCTTGCTGCATATATAGCTTGCAAAGAGCCATCTTCGCGTGTATAACTCACAAATGGGTTCAGCGCTTTGGTAAGCAAGCCTGCCCATGCCGGGTCTTCTATCGCAGGTGGCCAGCTGAATAGTTTCTGTATGCTCAGATTATCGTTAAGCGGTTTGTTAGCAGCATTGGATTTTAAGAACAATACACATACCGGATCTACATAGATCATATTATAGCCCTCTTTCCAGTATAATTTGTATTGCAGGTTGGCAAGCTGTGATGTGCTCAGCAGCACGTAGTTGAAGTTGTAAATATGATCCAGTGAATCAAACTCTTGTACACGATTGTACATACTAAAGTAATCATCGAAGAACTTAACAGGAAAAACATCCAGGTCGCGCAGATCTATATAAGATTTAAAATCAGGATACCTGTCCCAAAGCATGTAAGACGACACAAAGTAATCCGAAAACCCTGTTCCCTTAATATTATGTTCCTTAATGAAATTAGCAGCTCCTGTAGGATTGTGCAGCATGCTTACATGTATGCCATATCTATTAGGCGAATCTGTGAGCTTGTAAAACTTGTCGCTTACAATGCTGATGTAAAATATAACGATCAGTCCCATACCTATATAGCCTGCATTGCCTTCCAGCTTTTGATAAGCGCCGACCTTTGGCAATCCAATTGTTTTTACCAGCCATACCAAAGAGGCAGCAATAGACGGCAGCATCACAATTTCAGCGAAAGGAATATTACGATTGGCAGTAAGCGACAGGTAAGTAAATAGAGGAAGCAGGATAAGATAGGTAGTGATTAATGGCGTAAAAAAAGCTTTCTGTTCTTTGGTTTTTACAGCAGACAATACCTGCATTATCCAATAAAGAAATACCAGTACAGTAATACCTATATGTAGCTTAGCCTGTATGGTCCAATACTCAGCGTCTTTATAGGAGAATAGCTCGGTAGTATATTTATTAGCCCATACCTGGCGATAGATCTCGAATGGCTGTTTCCAGAGTTGTATTCCATTCGGGTTGACTAATATGATGAGTACACAGGCAGCAAAAATGAAGAGCATCCTAAGGGTTTGTTGCTGGGCAGATTTCTCTTTTGTGATGAGATAAGACACTAAACTACCGGCAACCGCTGTACCCGCTATCACAATACCAACCGGGTATCCTTCGTGCATATTGGCCCAGAGGCATTGTAACGGTATCAGCCAGGCTATCTTTTTCCAGCTCATTTCAGGATCTCTCCATAGCAGGAACAGGTAAACGGTACATAATAAATGGCTGATCATTTCGGGCCTGCCCGCCATGCGATATTCCGAAACAATCAGAAATAATAAGAGAGAAAGGGCAATAGCAAACGAGGGTATTTGTTCTTTGGTTCGCTGTGTATAATATTTTACTGTGCGGATGAGCAAATAAACGATGATTACATTCATCAGCGATTGCAACAGCAGTACACATTCAGGCCCGAATAGTTTTTCCATTCCGGCTATAAGCACCTCGTACAGCCATTTTACATTTATCCATGGATGACCGGCCATAGTATACGAGAACATGTCTGTGTGAGTAATTGCCCCATGTTCCAGCATCCATTTGCCAGCAGCTAGCTGCCACCATATATCAGGTTCACGCAGTTGTTTCATGCCCAGCACAAAAGCACATACACCACAAAGTATAAACAGTAATTTTTTGAGATCAAATTTCATGTCGAAGAAATACTGTTTTGAAAATACAGCTTAATCTACTTGCAGCCAATTTATACAAATAAAAATCCCGGCTACGGAAGTAGCCGGGCGCTTGTACTAGTGCTTATCTGAAATCTATATCCTGTCTAAAACTATTCTTTGTCTTCACCCTTTGCCTGTGCCAGCATCCAGGTATTTTGTATTTTGCCCCAGTAAGGTTTAGTGATATCTGCATCATTTTCTTTTGCGAACAGGCCGTCTGCTTTTTCAAAATATGGCAGTGCTGCCTTCTTACCACCACCAAACATTTTTGGCATGTAAAATTTACTTACACCAAGCAAGTAATAGATGCGGGGATTATCAGGGTTTATTTCTTTCGCCTTTTCCAGGTTCTCGTTGAATATCTTGCCATATTTCTGCCAGCGGTTACGGCCATCTACTGCCAGTCTGGCATTAGCAACCAATGCTTTCATTACATAAGTTTCATCATTGTCTTTACCAATAATGCCTACTGCTTCGTCCAGTTCCTTTTCTGCATCGTCTACATAAGCATCACGTTTTTTCTCGTCCTGCTCCATATAAGACAGTACAGCTTTGCTGTATGCATTGTAGAAATGCGGTGCCCATTCTTCGTTATACTTTTTAGAGATCATGGTCAGCTTATTGCTGGCATCGATTTTCTTTTGCACATTTTGTGTAGTGTCGTACGCGGTGAATGTGTTTTTCAAAACATCTTTGAAGTCCTGTGCCTGGCAGTGTAAATAAGCAAATGCTGCGATGGCGGTAACGATAATGTAACGTGTCATATTGTGGTTATTGTTTTAAGATTTTTAATATTGTTTGTGTTATAGTTCATCTTTATCAAAAGCGGTAAGCGAAAAGTTGATACCTATGAATACAGAGCGATATAATGCCGGCCTCATCTCATAGCGGTTACCCGATGCATCATACCTGTAACCAAAAACATTTTTCGCATTGGTAATGTTGTCAACGCCTGCATAGATAACCGTAAACCATTTACCTATAGAGCGCAGGTAGTTAACAGTCACAGACAGGTTGTTATAATCAGGTGTCCTGTCTCCAAGGAATGTAGGATTAGCAGGGTTATAATAAGGACGGCCGGTTGCGTAACTATAGGTTACATTCACCTGTGTTTGCAATTTCTCAATAAAGTACTTGGCCACAATATTCAGGTTGTGATTTGCTATAAAATCCGGTTGCACTTCGGCCAGGTAGTTTTTGTATAACCTGCGGGTATCAATATAGCTATATGATATCCAGTAGTCTGCGTTCTTAATCGACTTCTTATCACGCCAGAATAGTTCGGCACCTGCTGCGTATCCATATCCGGAATTATCAACGTCAGTGATCATAGGGCTTAAAACACGGTATTGGCTGGCATCGTAATATGGTTGTGCCGGTTGGTAAGCTGCTTTGATGCGCTCATACAATAACTGGCTATAGCTTTTATAGTATCCTTCTATGCGCAAAGTGCGGTCGCGATGCATGTACTGATAATTGGCAATATAGTGTGTTGCTTCCTGCATTTGTGGTTTGTATCCCGATAGCATATACATAGGGTCTGCATTTTGGTAGAACATACCACCTGCTACAGAAAACTGTCCGTACAAGCCTGCTTTAATACCCATTGCTAATCGTGGTGCTATCACGTCCTGGTTTAACAGCACGCTATGTTCATAACGTACACCCGGTTTAATAGCCAGCCAGTGAATGGCAGACCAGTCTGCCTCTGCATAAGCCGCAATACTAGTTTCGGTAAAATTGCGCTTATAGATATTGTTGTAGGTACTGTTGTACGTATAGTTCTGTATTTCAGTTCCCAATAAAATGCTCAGGCGTGTGGTAGTATAGTTTTTCACTTCCGCGCGAAATTGCGCCCTGTTGTCGTTATTGTTGATAGGCGTATCTACACTATGGCTATTCCAGTTGATCTTGTCTTCATTATAGCTATATGATCCTGCTACGAATAAGTTCCATTTGTCTTTAAATGTCTGTTTATAAGATATGCTGCTGTAAACATTCTGGTTGGTTAGGCCAAACCTTAGATTGTTTGAAGCATCGTTAGGATTGGGTACTTCTGTGCCACTGCTGAATTGAGAGTAATTCACCAATGCTTTGAATATTCCGTTCTTGTTGGGTTTCCATGTATATTTAGCAGAGCCGCCACCACCTTTCGGTACTTCATAAAAGTTTACATTGGTTTTTGCCAGTCCATAGAAAGGAGTGAGGTTATTATAGTAGGCTGTTGCATCTACACTGGTATTCTTAAATAATTTAGTTCCTGATGCATATACACCAGCCATGTTTACACCCAGGTTCACGGTGCTTTTATCAGCCAGGTCATTACTGTTCAGTTCCAATACAGAGGATAAGGCCTGGCCATATCGTGCGCTGTAACCACCACTGCTAAAAGCTATACCCTTGAACTGGAATGCGCCAAACCTGCTGCGTGCCGCTACTCCCGGTGCCGCACTTAGAAAAGCGTTCTGTGCTATCATGCCATCAACAACTACAGCAGCTTCGCTCGCATCACCACCGCGCACAAAAAGGCCGGTTTGTGTTCCCTGCTGTTGTGTACCGGGTAAGGTTTGTATCGCTTTCACGATATCCGCTTGTGCACCTGCCGTTGTAACAATATCCAGCGGCTGTAGTACGGTTTTGTTCTTGTCTGATGCTTCAAAAGATCCGGCTGTGATGGTTACCTCATCAAGATTGCGCGATGTGCTTTTCATTTTTACAGACAACCCGGTAAGATCACCATTTATGGTAACAGGCAACCCGGCGTTTTCGTGTGCCACATCTGTAGCTACCAGTACCTGGTTTCCTGTTTCTGTAGTAGTGAATTTAAAATTGCCTGCACTATCGCTGCTTCCTCCGTCAAGAGTATTATCAAGATATACACTTGCTCCTGATACCGGCTTGCCTTTGTCATCCGTAACCCTGCCGCTGACGGTACTCTGGGCAGATGCTGCTATGCCGGTTAACAAAAGGATGAATAATAGTAAATATCGTCTCATAAAATATGTGGTGAATCAATTAACGCTGCAAAGCTAATATGGCCATTGTTCTGCCCGAAAACTATTTCGGCTAAACTGTAACCTTTGTCGGTGAATGAAGAAAATAAAGCGGTAAAACAAAAACTCCCCGCATTTGCAGGGAGTTTTCTATCGTTTTTTTGATGATGATTACATATTTCTGCGATACTGTCCACCCACCTCAAACAAAGCTTTGGTGATCTGCCCGAGTGAACAATATTTCACTGTTTCCATTAGCTCCGCGAAGATATTCTGGTTATGGATTGCCACCTGCTGCAGTTTATGCAGTGCATCCTGCCCTTTATCGCCGCTACGCTTCCAGAGATTCTGTACGTTATTTATCTGGAATTCTTTTTCTTCCGTAGTAGAGCGTATCACTTCCTGTGGTATCACTGTTGGCGAACCCTTACTGCTCAGGAAGGTATTTACACCTATGATAGGGTACTGGCCCGTATGCTTCAATGTCTCATAGTAAAGACTTTCTTCCTGTATCTTACTACGCTGGTACATTGTTTCCATAGCCCCTAGCACACCACCGCGTTCACTGATGCGGTCAAATTCTGTCAGTACCGCTTCTTCTACCAGGTCTGTAAGTTCTTCTATTATAAATGAGCCCTGCAGTGGATTTTCGTTTTTGGCAAGTCCTAGCTCTTTATTGATGATCAGTTGTATAGCCATCGCACGGCGCACGCTTTCTTCTGTCGGCGTAGTGATCGCCTCGTCATAAGCGTTGGTATGCAGCGAGTTACAGTTATCGTAGATAGCATACAAAGCCTGCAGGGTAGTGCGGATGTCGTTGAAGTCGATTTCCTGCGCATGGAGTGAACGGCCGGAAGTCTGAATATGGTACTTCAGCATTTGCGAACGCTCGTTACCACCGTATTTATACTTCATAGCCTTCGCCCAGATGCGGCGAGCTACACGCCCTATAACACTGTACTCAGGATCTACACCATTGCTGAAAAAGAATGAGAGGTTTGGTGCAAAATCATCGATATGCATACCACGGCTCAGGTAGTATTCTACGAACGTAAATCCGTTACTGAGCGTAAACGCTAATTGAGAAATAGGATTAGCGCCTGCTTCTGCAATATGGTACCCGCTGATAGATACGGAATAGAAGTTGCGCACACCTTTGTCAATAAAGTATTGCTGCACATCTCCCATTACCCTGAGAGAGAACTCTGTAGAGAAGATGCAGGTATTCTGTGCCTGGTCTTCTTTTAATATATCAGCCTGTACAGTACCGCGTACTGCCTTTAGCGTATCTTCTTTGATCTTAGCGTATACATCCGCTGGTAATACCTGGTCGCCAGTAACGCCTAGTAGCATTAAACCAAGGCCGTTGTTCCCCTCGGGCAAAGTACCGGCTTCACCTCCGTATACGCTTGGATCGTATACCGGTCTTGCCACACCTTTTTCTTTGAAGATAGCATCGATCTTTTTGTTTACTTCTTCTTCCAGCCCGTTTTGTTTGATATACAATTCGCATTGCTGGTCGATCGCTGCATTCATAAAGAACGCGGTAATAGTAGGTGCAGGTCCGTTGATGGTCATAGACACGGATGTCTTAGGATCAGCCAGGTTAAAACCGCTATATAGCTTCTTCGCATCATCGAGGCAGCATACACTTACACCGGAATTACCCACCTTACCATAAATATCCGGGCGGTGATCCGGGTCCTGGCCATATAAGGTTACACTATCAAAAGCAGTACTCAGGCGTTTTGCGGGCATACCATGTGATACATAGTGGAAGCGTTTATTCGTACGCTCGGGTCCGCCTTCGCCGGCAAACATACGTGCAGGGTCTTCTCCTTCCCGTTTAAAAGGATAAATACCCGCTGCATAAGGAAATTCACCCGGGAAGTTTTCAGTCAATGCCCAAAGGAGTATCTCGCCCCACGCTTCAAATTTGGGTACGGCCACCTTTGATATCTGGGTATGAGATAATGACTCGGTATGCGTCTTTATCTTGATGTCTTTATTACGAACCTTGTACACATAATACTCGTCGGTAAACAGGTGTTTCTTTGTTTCCCAGTTTTCCAGCAGGTATTTGTTTTTAGGGTCCAGGTTCATTTCTGTTTTTGCATATACTTCCTGCAGTGTTTTGATGAGCCTGTCGCCATCTTCTATATCAGAGAATTTGATAGTATCAATGGTCTTTTTAATGCCAAAAAGTTTCTGTGCTATTGCGGACTGGTCTCTAGCCCATTTATCATACTTGCGGTTGTTCTCAGATATTTCGCTGAGGTAGCGGGTACGAGCTGGAGGTATAATGTATATCTTCTCGCTCATCTCGTCGCTGATCTTATAGCTCGATTTAAGATCGCTGCCGGTTTTAGCCACTACAATATCCATCAGGGATTTGTACATGGTATTAGTTCCGGGATCGTTGAACTGAGATGCGATAGTGCCGAAAACCGGCATATCATCCGGCTGTTTATCAAACAGTTTATGGTTGCGCTGGTATTGTTTTTTCACATCGCGCAGCGCATCCATGGCGCCGCGTTTATCAAATTTGTTGATCACTACGATGTCCGCGAAATCCAGCATATCTATTTTTTCCAGCTGAGTTGCGGCACCGTATTCCGGTGTCATTACATACATGCTCAAATCACAATAGTCTGTGATCTGGGTATCACTTTGCCCGATACCGGATGTTTCCAGGATGATCAGATCATACTTCGCTGCCTTCAGAATATTTACAGCATCTAATATGTATTTTGATACAGCAAGATTGCTTTGGCGCGTAGCCATAGAGCGCATAAACACTCTTGAATTCCGTATCGCATTCATACGGATACGGTCGCCGAGTAAAGCACCACCTGTTTTTTTCTTGGATGGGTCTACCGATATGATACCAATATTCTTGTCTTTGAAATCCAGGACAAAGCGTCGTACGATCTCATCTACCAGCGAGCTTTTACCAGCACCGCCTGTACCGGTAATACCCAATACCGGGGTTTTTGAAACAGCAGCCTGTTCTGTTATTTTCTTCAGCATCGCCTGCGTTTCCGGCATGTCATGGAAATTTTCAGCTGCTGATATCAGGCGGGCTATGGATTTGGCATCTTTTTCAATCAGGTGGCCCACTTCGCCGTTCAGGTGATTACCGGTAGGGTAATCGCTTTTTTGTATCAGGTCATCTATCATGCCCTGCAAGCCCATTGCACGGCCATCATCGGGAGAATAAATGCGTGTGATGCCATAATGGTGCAATTCCTCTATTTCATTAGGTAGTATTACACCACCGCCGCCGCCGAATATTTTAATATGTCCGCAACCACGTTCTTTCAGCAGGTCGTACATGTACTTGAAGTATTCTACGTGTCCTCCCTGGTAAGATGTAATGGCTATTGCATTGGCATCCTCCTGTATAGCACAATCTACCACTTCCTGTACGCTGCGGTCGTGGCCCAGGTGTATCACTTCCACACCGCTGCTCTGCATTACCCTGCGCATGATATTGATGGCCGCATCATGACCATCAAACAATGAAGCTGCCGTAACAATACGGATCTTATTCTTTGGCTTGTAAGACATATTTGTTTATCCTTTATGAAAATGCCGAAAGGCAGTATATGGGGCCGTAAAGTTACTAAAATAGAGCCTATGCAGGTAAAGAATAGGTCATATATTATCTTCAAGGCAATAAAAAAAGCGGCTATTATAGCCGCTTTTATTTCGAAATATGGTCAAAGACTATTCATCGTCTTCGTCGTCTTCGTGTTTTTTCATTTTACGGTGTTCCATACCTGGCTCGTGGTGCATGCGAGATTTGTGCATGTGGCAGCCAAAGTTTTTAGACAGGCCGATGTTGAAAGTCTGGCCGAAAGTAACACCAAAGTTAGTTACGGTAGTAGGTGCTTTGTCGTAGCTGATAGTACGGAAGCCTAAACCGCCCATAGAGAAGTTCATAGCCAGACCTTTGTGTACCATTACTGCAATTGCAGGAACGATGCTGGCCTGGAAACCGTTGTAATTATCAGAGCTATGAGCGTAGATATTACCTGGAGTAACATATTGAACCCGATCATTTTCAGTTTTGCCATCTACATAGCTCAGGTCCAGTTGACTGTACAAAGCGAAGATGCTTCCGAGTTGCTTTGTATAACGGAAGAAAGCACCCAGTTGCCATTCCCTGTTCCTGTCTGTAGTTTGGGTAGATGGTGCACCGGTAACATCAGATACGTTCTTGTTTTCCATGTATCCACCCTGGATACCTACTGTCAGGTGATTGTTGAACTGGAAACCTACGCCTGGAGTTACATTCCAGGTATTTGTCCTCGTCTTACCTGCTGTTGACATATCGTTGTTAGCGAAAGAATAACCTGCATTTCCGAAAACGAGCACACTATTTTTTTGTGCGTTAGCAGTACCAATCGAGGCAACGGCCAACAGAGCAAGAAAAAGTTTTTTCATATAGATCGTGTATTTTAGTGAACAAATGTATATGCTACAATCCAGCTATGCAATAGATGCACCCATGATTATTGCAGAAAAATAGAAAAATTTTATCCTTAAATAGTTGATTACTTGAACCAGGAGCTATACATAGTATAGTTATTCGCTATGCGTTCGACTTCTCCCTTTAATAAATCCTGGCTAATATCCTTTACTTTTTTGGCTGGGATACCGGCAAATATGCTGCCGGGAGGTACCACGGTATCCTCTAATACTACTGCTCCCGCAGCGATAATACTGTTTTGGCCTATCTGTGCCCTATCCATAACAATCGCACCCATACCTATCAGCACATTGTCCTCTACAACACAGCCATGTACAATGGCATTATGGCCAATAGAAACATTATTCCCTATGATGGTTTCTGTTTTTTGATAGGTGCAATGAATGCAGGCGCCATCCTGCACATTTACCTTATTGCCCATTTTTATATTATTCACATCTCCACGCACTACAGCATTGAACCAAATACTGCATTCGCTGCCCATAGTAACACTCCCTACGATGGTTGCATTCGGCGCTACAAAACAATCTTCCGGTATTTGGGGAAATACTCCATTTACAGGTAATATAACAGGCATAATGTCTATTTTTTAAATAAGTTATATTTCAGGATGCAATAAATAGCTCTGAATCCGTCCTTCCAGCCTATTTTTTTACCTTCTTCATAGGTACGGCCGTAGTAAGATATGCCCACCTCGTAGATGCGTATTTTAGGTATGCGCGAAAGTTTGGCTGTCACTTCAGGCTCAAAACCAAAACGCTTCTCTTCCAGTTTCAGGCTCTGAATGATCTCTCTTTTGAACACTTTATAGCAGGTTTCCATATCTGTCATGTTCAGGTTGGTGAACATATTGGATAATGTAGTAAGCCACCTGTTGCCAATGGAATGCCAGAAAAACAAAAGCCTGTGCGCATTGCCGCCCATGAAACGTGAGCCATATACCACATCTGCAAATCCATCCAGGAAGGGTTTCATCAGCAGGTTATATTCCTCGGGGTCATATTCAAGGTCAGCATCTTGTATAATCACATAATCGCCTGTTGCAATGCGTATGCCTGTATGCAATGCTGCACCCTTACCCTGGTTTACTTCATGTTTATGATAGGTGATGGGAAGTTCAGGATTAGCATTTTTGTAAGCCAATATTGATTCTTCTGTATTGTCTTTAGAGCAATCATTTACGATAATAACTTCTTTAACACCGTTTCCGATCAGAGATACGCTTTTTACCTTATTAAGTATGTGATGTATCGTTGGGCCTTCGTTATATGCCGGGATAACAATAGAGAGAATATAGCTCATTATGGTTTTATAAAACAGGTGCGAAAATACAATTAGTTTTAATACTTTTCCGGGCATCGCAGCCCTGCGATAAGCTTATTGCTTATATAATACGAGTTTAATCAGCATGCCAGTTTATTTTTTATCGTGGGTATCTAAGAAACTTTGGGCCTTAGATATTCTGTTATTCGTCATATTCCTGCTATTTGCTTGCATTATTATGTATTGCTACCCGGTTCCTCAACTTACATGGGATAGTTTTTATTATGTCAAAGCGAGCATTACAGGCGACTATGGGATTCGACCAGCCGGCTATGCCATATTTCTTAAGATTACCCATTTGTTTTTGTCTGATATTCAAGGTGTCGCATATGTTCAGTTCTTTCTCCATTTTTTATCACTGCTCTTTTTACTCCGTGTAATAAAAAACGTTTTTAACGTATCATCAGTCGTCTATATTGTGCTGGGCCTGCTGCTGATTGCGGAGCCTGTAGCTTTGTATTACGCAAATAATATATTAAGCGACATTCTTTTTTCTGCGATTTCCACAGCGGCTTTAGCAAGTCTTTTATGGTACCTGTCAAAGCCATCAATACTGTTGTTGGCGCTGCATCTTCTGTTAGTATTCCTGGCTGTAGAAGTGCGTCTGATTGCTTTATTCTATCCATTCTTTACCTGTGCTGTGTTGTTGGCAACGTGGCCGGGGGTACGATCATTCGTCTCCTGTGTTGTAATAGCCTTGTTATGTGGTATGCTTTGGCAATGGCATGTATCTATCAACAAAAAGCAATACGGCGTGGCAATATATTCTGCCTTCTCCGACTGGACAGTGGCCAATAATGCATTGTATTCCTTGTATTATGTTGATGAAAACTCTATAAAGAATCCAAATATACAGGCACAGCATCTCTTTTTCAGGCATTATATGGACACATCATCATTTAAGGTCAACGAGATCGGTTCCCCCTATTTATGGGATGACGCCAGTCCACTCAACTATATAAGGATTCATAAGACAGATAGCCTGCATCTCAGTTACAATGCTTCCTGGTTTTATGTAGCTCCGGAATTTGGCACATATGGAAGCTATATTCAATGGCACTTCCCGGGTTTATATATTAAAACATTTGTTGTACCCAACCTGGCAACTATGCAAAATCCGCTATATGGAGAGATGGCAGACTACCGCCTTACGAAATTCATGGATACCATAACGCTTAACAGGTATCATCTGCAGCCTGAACAGGTAAAATTTAGAAAGGAACCATACAGGCGTCGTATAAATGGTGTTATTGCTGCCTCCTACCCGGTTGAGTTTATCTTGTTTATACTAAGTGGTGTGCTCTTTTTTGTAAATCGTAGAAAGTGGCCGTTGACAGGAGGAAAACTAATGTGTGTATTATTGGCTTTTCCTGTATTATACTACGGTGCAATGCTATGGTCGTCGTCCTTTATTTTCAGGTATTTGATACCTGTTTACCCTATTGTTTATACGGTAATTGTATTGAATATATCCGCATTGTTAAACAAGCAATCAGCTACTGTTAATAGCTGATTACCTGTTCTTCTATATTCTCAGGCAGTTTCCTGAATTCATATTGCTGATTGCGCAGCTGGGCAGGGAACCCTGCCTCGTTAATGGCTTGTTGAATGCCTTTATAGGTAAACCTGTGCGGGGCACCTGCAGCGCTTACCACGTTCTCTTCTATCATAATAGAGCCGAAATCGTTAGCACCGGCATGCAGGCATATCTGCGCTACCTGTTTACCTACCGTCAGCCACGACGCCTGTATATTCTTAACGTTGGGCAGCATAATGCGGCTCATCGCTATCATGCGGATATATTCTTCTGCAGTCGTAAGATTTTTTGTGCCCCGAATCCTGCGCAGCAATGTATCTACATCCTGGAAGGTCCACGGTATGAAGGCTATAAAGCCTTTGGCGTCTTCCGGCTTCTTCGCCTGCACTTCACGGATCTTCACCAGGTGCTCAAAGCGTTCATAAATAGTTTCCACATGGCCAAACATCATCGTAGCGCTGGTGGTAAGTCCTATTTTATGCGCTTCGTGCATGATATCCAGCCATTCCTGTGCACCGCATTTACCTTTGGATATCAGGCGGCGTACCCTGTCGTTCAATATCTCAGCACCAGGGCCAGGCATGGTATCCATACCGGCTTCTTTCAATGCCAGCAGTGCTTCGCGGTGGCTTACTCCTGATACTTTACAAATATGTGCTACTTCCGGCGGGCCTAAAGTGTGCAATTTCAGGTTAGGAAACATTTCTTTCAGTTGCCTGAACAGCGATGTATAATATTCCAGCCCTAATTCGGGGTGGTGACCACCCTGCAGTAACAGTTGCTCGCCACCGTATCGGAATGTTTCTTCTATTTTACGCTTATAGGTATCAATATCAGTAATGTACGCTTCAGGGTGCCCGGGAATACGGTAGAAGTTGCAGAACTTACAATTGGCTACACATACGTTGGTGGTATTCATGTTCCTGTCTATAATCCAGGTAACCTTGCCGTGCGGTACTTGTATTTTACGCAGCTCATTCGCTACATACATCAGTTCTGTAAGAGGGGCATTTTCAAACAGGAAGACGCCTTCTTCTGCACTCAAAAACTCAAACCGCAGGGCGCGCTCGTAAAGATCTGCTAATTGCATCTGTCGTACCTTAAAATGTTTCTTTCGCAAAATTAAGGTAAAATACATACCCGGGCCTATCAAAATGCCTATGGCAGCATAAGTATGTAATCCAATTCATATATCTCAATGACTATTATTTTTCCTTATTTTGTATTTAGATGAGTGTAAAGGTCCTCACACTGTTCGGTGAAGAGATAGTACCGGAAAAGGTAAAACCGGAGCCCAGGAAGGCGACGGCCAAAAAAGCTGTGCGCAAGGCCGAAGCGGAATCTGCAATTCCCGAACAGGAAATGGCAGAAGATGGTACACCGGAGACAACCGCTGCAGGCAGTGAATCAACGGCGGAGAAGGAAAGAAAGCCGCGTGCCGTAAGAACAGCAAGGAAGGAAAAAGAACTAAAAGGTACAGATGCCCTTGCCAATTTTAATGGCGATAAGCAATACTATACCATTGGTGAGGTAGCCGTTTTGTTTAATGTAAGAACCTCCAATATCCGTTTCTGGACCAAAGAATTTGATCTGAAGGTACGCACTACCCGCAAAGGCGATCGCTTATATACACCCGAACAGGTGCGCGAGATCAATACCATTTATCACCTGGTGAAGGAAAGGGGTTTTACCATTGCAGGGGCCAGGGCCAAGCTGAAAGACAATAAAAAGGCTGCCGTTAATGCGGTTGACCTGAAAAAATCACTCACCCAGCTACGTAGCAAGCTATTACAGATTAGAAATAAGTTGTCCTGAGATGAGATCTTTATTATTGGTTTTGGCAATGCTTGCCTATACATCTGCGTTCGCACAATACGGCTTCGAGGTTTCTAAAGACAAAGAAAATGGTGATGTAGTGTACCGTGGTTCCATCACTTTTGATAATCTAAAAGAACAGCTCAGTTTCCATTGGATGGAAGATGGGGTTAAGGAATACAAACCGGATACTACTTCCATAAAATTTCTGCAGAAAAACTTACCTGCCTATCAGCTTACAATCTTCCTCGGTACCTGGTGCAGCGATTCTAAAGAGATGATCCCGAAGCTATATAAGGTCCTGACAGAAGTGCATTATCCGTTGAGCCGGTGCCTGATGTATGGGGTGGATAGAGATAAGACAGCTCCTGGCGATGTTCAGAAACTTTATAACCTCATAAATGTTCCTACCATTATCGTGTATAAAAAGAATCACGAAGTAGGCAGGATAGTGGAAACGGTAAAGAAAAGCATTGAAAAAGACCTGCAGGCTATTATAGAAGGCGACCTGAAGCACTAATTTTCCGTATACAGCCGAATAATTACATTTGCAGCCTAATAAAAAAGGGCATGCAATTACCTGATCATATATCCATCGATTTTTTAGCGCAGTGGAGCAGCGACAAACTAGCCATGACCGCTGACGCTGTAAATCGTATCCAGACAAACAGAAACTACCTGGAAGACATTCTTAAAAAAGGAAAGACTTACTATGGTATCAACACCGGGTTCGGTTCTTTATGCAATGTAAGGATAGAGGATAATGAATTAGCAAAACTGCAGGAGAACCTGGTATGCTCTCATGCCTGCGGCATGGGCGATGAAGTGCCGGAAGAGATCGTAAGGTTAATGCTATTGCTGAAGGTACACGGGCTTAGCAGGGGCTACAGTGGTGTGCGTACATCTATAGTGCAGCGATTGGTGGATTTCTATAACAAGGGTATAACGCCTGTGGTATATGAGCTGGGATCGTTGGGTGCATCGGGCGACCTTGCACCTTTGGCTCACCTGAGCCTGCCGATATTTGGTATGGGTAAGGTGCGTTATAAAGGGCAGGTAAGGGACGCGGCTGATGTATTGCAGGAAGAAGGTATGGAGCCTATGCCACTGGCTGCTAAAGAAGGGCTTGCCTTGCTCAATGGCACACAGTTTATGAGCAGCCATGCCGTATGGGCTTTGGTAAAAGCAAAGCAATTAAACGAATGGGCTGATGTGATCGGTGCATTGTCTGCCGAGGGATTCCTTGCCAAGGACGAGCCTTTCAAACATCCTATCCATCGGGTGCGTCCGCATAAAGGACAAATAAATACCGCGAAACGTATATTGGAATTATTGCAGTCTAGTGAGCTGCAGGCTATTCCTAAAGAGCAGGTGCAGGATCCATACTCATTCCGTTGTATGCCACAGGTACATGGCGCTACCAAAGATGCAACGGATATGATCACATCTGTTGTAGAAACCGAGATCAATTCCGTTACCGATAACCCGATCGTATTCCACGATGAGGATGCTATCATGAGCGGGGGTAATTTCCACGGTCAGCCTCTGGCATTAAATCTTGATTTCCTTGCTATTGCAATGGCAGAGCTGGCTAATATATCAGAGAGAAGAACGTATCTGCTGGTAAGTGGACAAAGAGGATTACCTCCTTTCCTTGCACCAAATGCCGGTTTGAATAGTGGCTTTATGATAGCCCAATATACGGCTGCAGCTATAGTTAGCCAGAATAAGCAATTATGTACACCTGCTTCTGTAGATAGTATCGTCAGCAGCAATGGCCAGGAAGATCATGTGAGCATGGGCGCTAACGCTGCTACCAAACTAAGAAGAGTGATACTGAATGTTCAGCGTGTATTAGCGATCGAGCTGATGACCGCTGCACAGGCAATAGACCTGAGACGCCCCGGAAAAACATCTCCGGCATTAGAACAGCTGTTCGCAGCCTTCAGGAAAGAAGTAAGTTTTATGCCCGGCGACAGGTTATTGCATGATGACCTTATAAAAGCGGAACAGTTTCTGAACCAATCTGTATCAGCCGTAATGAAATAATCAGATCAGTTTATAATTCTTATAGCTAAAGTCGAGCCCCAGCAAGTCTTTAGCTATTTTTTTGAGCCGTTCTTTTGTGGGTGTTTGATTAAAGGAAACATCGTAATCAAAGGCCCAATTCTTGTTTTCGATCAGTTCCTTCATCACGCCGGGATGCGTGCCTTTAAATAATTCCAGCGCATCAATGTCTTTCAGGTAGTCATAAGCGTCGCCTTTGCCCACATGTTTATCTACCCATGCATCATCGTGCCATAGTTTATGAAAGACTTCCTGCTTGCGCTGCATGGCAGCAGGTTCTTTTACCCAACCGTAGTGATACACGTAGGCATCCAAAGGTTTTACACGCAGTTTTTCATTATCACCTTTCCTGAAGCCTTGCGCATCGCGATAAGAATAAATGTTTTGATCGTTGCGGATAATGCGTATTTCATTTGGGTACCACCTGCTGGAAGTGCCTACATAATCGTACGATCCGTAGAAATGCAGATATTTAAACAAAAGCCCGTCCACACGTTTATCATCCTTCCATTTTAGCATACCTTTGTATATCGCATCATGATACTTTTCGTGTACCACTTCATCGCCCTGTATATAAAAGCACCAGTCGGTATCTGCGTCAATAACTCTAAAAGCTTTATTGGTTTCTTCTGCAAGTACCTGGCCGCCTGTGCGTAGCGAATCGTCCCATACCGTATCAATGATCCTGATCTTGTCACTGATGCTGTTGATAAGCTCTCGGGTTCCGTCTTCTGAATTACCTACTGCCACTACGAAATCATCACATAACGGCAATATAGAGTGTATTGCCTGCTCTATAGGATAACCGTATTTGATAGCATTGCGTATAAACGTAAAACCAGTAACCTTCATCGCGTGCGAAGATAACATATTACTTGCCTTGCAGCAGCCTCATGATAGAATCTGCAGCAGCCATATTTTGCACATTAAATATAGATGCCGCAAGGTCTTTTTTCTCACGCTGTGTAATGTGGAAGTTCAACGCCGCGCTCCGGTCGTGTTTCTCAGGTATATACTCCATATTGATGATATGCAGCTTGCCATGATAATACTTATCCGCAAAGTCTTTCATGTAGCTGTGGTTGTATGATTGGAAAGATTCCCATTTGTTCTGTATAGCGAATAACGGTTCAAAGGTCATCTTCATCATTGAGTTCATATCTGATGGTGGAAATAATTCGGCTTCCCTTGTATCCCTTATCTGCAGTAATATCACATCACGGGTGTTATCGGCTATCCAGTTGTGTAATACAGAAAGGTAGCGCATAGAAGTTTCGATCCCGAAATTATCACGAAGGCCGGCATCCATTAGGTTCATTTCCGGTACAGAAGGCAATTTTACAACTGGTAGTATGAACGGAAATGTGGCATTCATTCTCAATGCGCTGGTTACACGAAGGTTATATGGATTCTGATCTTTGAAGAAGGTGGCGAAGTCTATAGCATCCACACATTTGTTCACGCTATCGTTCACCGTGTATTCCGGTTGCGTTAGATAGGTAATGGGCAGGGCAGACATCAGCAGTTTCCTGCCATCGTTTATAATAGTAGCTCCGTATATCATGGCAGGCATAATGCCGCTGGCTTCCTTCACCCGGTAATCTCCAAGTTTCTTATCCAGCATTCCTTCTGTATTGGTAATGAGTTCCTGTTCCATAGCATAGCCACGGTCTTTCGTTGAGGCATAGCCTGCCACCGATATTTTATTAAACGGCGAGATTAGATCTACGCTAACAAAAGAAAATATAATAGCATTCAGCAGGTCTTTGCCCACATTATCCTGGTACCTGGCCAGGTAGGGGTCATTGATCTTTCGCTCGGTATAGGCATTGTGTAGTTCTCGCCAGTATGCCGCGCCGATCATACCGCCTGATGCGCCGGTCATCAATACCGTGTTGCAATAAAGCTTGCCATTACTGATGCTGTCGAGATATTGCAGCGTCCTGAATGTCCAGTATGCAGCTCTTGATCCACCACCGCTCACGCTTATCAGTATGAGGGGTGGCAACGAGTCGTTGCCTTGTATAATTTGTCTGCGTTTCCATATAGCCAGCCTGTGTTCTTCGGCCGCTTTGTCTTGTTGGTATTTCTCGGCGGAGAAAACCTTGTTCAGGTGATCCTGGTCATAGTCCGGATGCACTACGTTTTTATTGTGATAATCTACACCGTAGGCAATGCTCCTGAAATCAAATATCTTTTTGCTTACAAGAAAAGATACCAGGAATATGATCACCAGCCAGCCGATGGTTTCCCAGCTGCGCAGGAAGTACTTCATGGCGCCTACTACCCCCATTACTACCGAGAACAGTAACAGGAACCCCGCACCCGCCGGTATCCTCAGGCGCGGATCGTCCATAAATATGCCTGATAGCAGCAATACGGCCAGCGCAAATAAGGTTGCTGTAATAGCATTACGGTGATGCTTACGTAATACGGTTGCCAGCAGGCGTGGAGAGTATGGCTGTAACTCTGAAAATTTATGAATTTGAAATTTCCCGGTCAGGTAAGTATCTGCGCGAACAATATCTATTTCATAATCCAGCGTATCATAAGGTATCAGGTTTTTAATAAGCGCCGGGTTGGCAATACGCGAAAGCACCACTTTCAGCAGATCCCTGTCCACACGGAAAAAATAGGCAAATGATAACAGCAGTACCAGTAAAAAGCCGAGATAAAAGCCTAATTGAAATTTAATGATCTGTGAAAATCCCGCATGCTCATTTTCTATCTGGTACCTGATGGCGATGATAGAATAGATAATAATGTAAATAAGCGGCAGTAAGGAATTATTGATACAGTATTTAAGAAATGCATGCCTTGTAGCGCCAAGAAAAGGGAGCCGTGTACTATGAATGATGAAGGTGGTAATATGCCATGCCATGATAAAAACAGCAGTAGCACCACCTAATAGCAACATGCTAAAGAAATTGATCTGCCCGGCATATTCCGGCGCAAGAAAAAGGGATGATGCTCCGAATACAGATGCAAAATGCCCTGTTATAGTAGCAAATAAGATGTACCAGAAAAGTAGGATCATCTGGTACTTACGAAAATGGAGTATAAACAGCTGTACGGGTAAAAAACGAAAAACTTTATGAGCAATACTCCGCATTGGCTGTGACAATTTCTATCTTCAAGTTACAAAAATTGTCGCAGCTCTTAAGTAATCGTTTTGTTATTTATGTTGTTGGTACCCGTTTGCGTACCGCATATATATTAATCACCAATGCTATCAGCAGGAACATAGCTACCAGTTGATGCAGCTCTGCCAGTATTTCAAAGGTGCCTACTTTCCCAAATACAATTTTAGGAGCGCTCAATACGGTCACAATGCCTAAAAAAACCTGCATGATAACCAATATAAATGGCCACCATCTTGCTTTAAACAGCAAACTGGTACTGCGTTCTTTGGCAAATTTAGTAGCTGCCCCAAACCAGAACATGATGAGTGTAAACAACAGGTATGCCAGTGTGCGGTGCACCAGGTGTACATTGATAGGATGATCAATAAAACTTTGCTGCATGATGCCATCTGGTATATAGGCTCCATTAATGCTTGGCCATGTAGGCGCGGCAATAGCAGCTTTGAGGCCCGCCATAAACGCGCCATATATAAGCTGCAACACTAATACAGCAATAGTGATCAGTGTAAAATTGTGAAGCCGTTTATTGTAAGCCAGCTTTTCTTTTGGCACCAGCAGCTGCAATGCAAACCACAGCGTGTAGCAAAGTAATCCCAGTGCGGATATAAAGTGTATGGCCAGCTTTATATGATTTACATAAAGGCTGGTGTCGTTCAGCCCGCTCGCCACCATGACCCATCCTATCAGTCCCTGCACGCCACCAAGTATAAACAGAATAACAAACGGCAGGATCATTTGCTTGTCGAAATATTTTTTTACCAGGAAGTAGATGAAACCAATGGCAAATACAACACCCAGCGATCTTGCCCACAACCTGTGGAACCATTCCCAGAAAAATATCGCTTTGAAATCCGCCAGCCCAAATTGGTTGTTGAGTATTTTATACTGTGCTATCTGCTTGTATTTTTCAAATGCAGTATTCCATTCTGCTTCACTCATAGGGGGTAATGCCCCCATGATGGGCTTCCATTCTGTTATAGATAATCCTGAACCCGTAAGCCTGGTAACACCCCCCAGTAATACCTGCACCATTATCATAAATACACCGGCAAGCAACCAGTACGCTACGGCTTTTTTCTTACGGTTATCCTCCACAACAAATTAATTTTTGGCAAAATTAGCCTTGTACGCCTACAATCCATTGATTTTTTAGTGTAGAATTATGTAGAACATCTTTATGCTATTGTAGAAGGCGTGGCATTATTTCCACAAATGAAATTTTGTAGTTAAGTGTAAGATACTCAGCCTTTTAGTGCTAAAATGTTTTAACAAATTGATGCATTTGCCTGTAAGCCTTTATACATGCGGAATTAGCGAATATTGCACAATTATCTGATTTGAATTATCTTATATATGGCAATGTTTTTTTGCTTTCCAGGCTGCAAATGGCTTGAAAGTTTTTATATTTACAATACAATATAAATACCTGATTTGAAGTAATTTTACATAGAGAGGATATATTATTTTTTATTTATTTCAAAATCAATCCATTATGCGCAAAGCAGATGTTGTCACCAGCATTGCTGAAAAAACAGGTATTCCTAAAGTGGACATCCTGGTAGCCCTAGAAGCCTTTTTCAAAGAAGTAAAAGTTTCTTTAGTAGAAGGCGAACCCGTTTACGTAAGAGGTTTCGGAAGCTTCATCCTTAAAAAACGTGCTGCTAAAATTGGCCGTAACATTAAGAAAAATGTAGCTGTTGAGATCCCTGAACATTTTATTCCTGCGTTCAAACCTGCCAAAGAGTTTGTACAGGCAGTAAAGGAATCTAAGCATGATCTGAAAGAACATGCAGAAACAGATCTGCATGACCATGAATAGAAATAACGGTAGCAATATTGATTTTGCTACCTTTGCGCAGAAATTTTCTTGTTTTTGCGACCAGTTCATTATATAGTAATAGCGGCGGCCCTGGGCCTTACAGCACTCATTTATTTTGGGGGTAATAACATACCCCCTAAAAAACCTGCATCCGGTAATATGGCTTCAGGAGCAGGCCCGGCGGGCATGGCTTCGGCTCAATCCGCAGTGCAGCCTGCCTCTTTCGATTCTATTCTTAATGCTTCCAGAAAACAACTCTCTCCTGCATTACAGGCAGATGTAGAGGGCCTCGAAAAGAAACTTGCAGCAGCAAAAGACTCAGTTGCAATGATACCTGTTATGCAGGCACTTGCTCTAAAATGGCGCGATGGCAAGCAGTTGCCGGTAGCAGCCTATTATTATGCAACTTCGGCCAAGTTGGAGAATTCAGAAAAAAACCTCAACTTTGCAGGCCAATT
Organism: Bacteroidota bacterium; assembly: GCA_018267955.1. Taxonomy (GTDB): domain Bacteria; phylum Bacteroidota; class Bacteroidia; order Chitinophagales; family Chitinophagaceae; genus Polluticoccus. The sequence goes on along the minus strand of JAFDXL010000005.1, from coordinate 506,325 downwards.
ATTTTTGGACCTTATTCATGACGCTGGTTCGCCGGGGGTACAGCTTTGGGAAGCGCAACAATCCATAGCCTGCCTCAAACGCTCGCAAGAGCTAAACCCGGGGAATGATACTGTGAAGATGGCACTTGCGGCCGCTTATATCGAAGGTGCAGGAGAAACAATGCAAGGGGTGCAATTGTTATTGGGTATTATCCGTGAAAAACCCGATAACATACCTGCTAACCTGATGCTGGGACGACTGGCAATACAATCAGGACAGTTTGATAAAGCGGTGCAGCGATTCGAAACGGTGTTGAAACAGGAGCCTGAAAATACAGAAGCTATGTACTTTTTGGCAGAGGCGTACAAAGGAAAAGGAGATAAGGCTAAAGCCATCGAGCTGTTTGAAAAATGTAAACAGCTGGTCAATAAGCCCGACTTCACCAAAGAGATTGATCAGTACATAAATTCTTTTAAATAACTTATAAAATTATTTTTTATGCCGTGTGGTAAGAAAAGGAAAAGACATAAAATAGCTACTCACAAACGTAAAAAACGTTTGAGAAAGAACCGTCATAAGAAGAAGAACAAATAATAAGGTACGCCGGTTCGGTGCTTTCCTTTTTCCATCGTACTTCAAGACAAATATGCCCCTTACATCTGTTGCATAGCTGTAATCTGCAGTAGTGCGGCAGATGTAAGGATTTTGTGCATGATATACTTTCAGTAACTGAAAGCATCCACCGGAAAGTGTAATCTGAAAACAGACGGTGAATGAACAAAGAACTTATTATTAATGCTTCTGAGGAGGGGGTTGAAATAGCCCTGCTCGAAGACAAAAAACTAGTAGAGCTCCATTACCAGCACGGGCAGGATAATTTCGCCGTTGGCGACTTGTACCTCGGTAAGGTAAAAAAGCTCATGCCCGGACTTAATGCTGCTTTTGTGGATGTAGGATACGAAAAAGACGCCTTCCTGCATTATACCGACCTTAGCCCCTATTTCCGTTCTCTAATAAAGTTTACAAAACAATCTTTAGACGGTAACACATCCTGGGGTGACGATTTTGGCAAGTTCAAAAACGAAAACGAGATCGTTAAAACGGGTAAGATCACAGATGTAGCCAATCCCAAACCGGATATACTTGTACAGATACTGAAAGAGCCCATTTCGGCAAAAGGGCCACGCCTCAGTTGCGAAATATCGCTGCCGGGCAGGTTCGTGGTAATGACTCCTTTCAACGATGTAGTAGCTATATCCCGCAAGATCCATTCTGCTGACGAACGCAAAAGATTGCAAAAAATAGTGGAATCGATCAAACCCAAAAATTTTGGTGTGATCGTTCGTACGGCTGCAGAAGGAAAGAACACAGCTGAGCTGCACGCAGACCTGCTGTCGCTGGAGGAAATGTGGAAGAACATTCAGAAAAATCTGAAAGGCGCCAAACCTCCTCAGCTGATATTAAGCGAACAGGACAAAACCACTTCTATACTGCGCGATCTTTTAAATGAGAGCTTCCAGAAGATAGTGGTGAATGATAAAAAACTGCTGAACGAAACCAAGGATTATATAGCACGCATAGCTCCTGAAAAAGGAGAGATCGTAACCTATCATAATGCAGGTACATCGGTTTTTGACCAATATGGTATTACAAAGCAGGTAAAATCATCTTTCGGCAAAACGGTGAATATGTCCAGCGGCTCCTATCTTATCATTGAGCATACCGAAGCGCTGCACGTAATAGATGTAAACAGTGGTACACGCAGCGGCGATATTGGGCAGGAACAGAATGCTGTAGCTACCAACCTGGAGGCTGCCGAAGAAATAGCCCGCCAGATGAGGCTAAGGGATATGGGTGGTATCATCATCATAGACTTCATAGACATGAAGCTGCCTGATAATAAAAAACAGGTGCTGGATGCTATGGAAAAGTTCATGTCGAACGACAGGGCAAGGCATACTATATTGCCGATCTCTAAATTCGGCCTGATGCAGATTACCCGTCAGCGGCTCCGTCCTGAACTAAATATCTCTACTGCTGAAGTTTGCCCTACCTGTAAGGGTACCGGTAAAATTGGTCCTTCTATATTGATAACAGACGAGATAGAAAAAGACCTGAAATACCTGGTGAACCAGGGACACAGAGACCTGACCATACATACGCATCCTATATTAAATGCATACCTCACTAAGGGTAATTTCTTCAAGAAATCTCTTGCAAAAAAATGGGCTGCCGATATGGGCATAAAGCTAAAGCTGGTGATCGATAACAATGCGCCGATAACGCAATACCAGTTCTTCGATACCAAAACAGAAGATTTTATTAAATTATAAAGTTAAAGCCCGGAAAAACCGGGCTTTCTTTTTTCGATCAGAGGGGTGTATTATTAATTAATGTTCACGTTTTGAACCACTGCCTGTTCTTTGATCGCTACATACTTCTTACCATTTTGTGTGGTCATCACATAGCGAAACGGACATACTTCCATTATAGCAGTATTGTCAGATACATTCGGTAAGCCGGCCAGGTCTGATGCTTTAATGACGATATTGGTGGCGCTTGCCGCAAATGCTTTCAGTACACTGGTATTGCCCGCGGATACCAGTACATATACAGAATCTGCATTGCTTACTTCTGATGACAGGCTTAATGTAATGCCACTTGCCTTAGTAACGGTAGATGGCAGCGTACCTGTATATTCAGGGAAAGTGGTGGTGTGATTGTATGTGAAAGCTGTAACGCTGCCACTGCCGCCCACATTCCAGTTAGATCCCTTGTCGAAGTCCAGCGTAGCAGGTGTAAGGCCCATCGTGCCCATCTTGGAATAGCTGTTGTTGCTGGCATTTTTATCCAGGCTGATGGTGTTGACACTCACAGCACCTGCATCTACCATAGTGCTTGATCCCGGTGCGCTGTAAAATACAGCAGCGCCTATCTGGCTTTCCAGGGATATAGGCACGGGCGAGCCGGTAACAGAAGTATTATACTTCATCTTGATGCTGATCAGCGCCCCGCTGATATCACTGCCGCTTGGTGTAGGATAGGTAGCTGTGGGCGTTGTTGTTGTATTATTGTTGTTGTTATTATTATTGGTAGGGGTGGTTGTGGTGTTATTTTTATCACAGGATGCTGCTGATATTACCAATGCAGCTAAAGCAATTTTGGAGATATTTCTCATATTGAGCGATTTTTTGCGTTAACGATATAGAATTTGTTAAGGCAAAAATATCTCCGGCACTACAGGGTTAAAATACAGGCACGTTGGTATTTTTATATCCGTGCTACCACGTAGATAGCAGATATGGTATCAGATAAGCTGGCGTTCCATAGCATACTTCATTAAGCCTACTATAGTTTTATTGTTGGTTTTGCGCAGCATATTTTTTCTGTGGGTTTCTACGGTGCGTTCGCTGATGAAAAGTGTTTCTGCTATCTGTGCATTGCTGTATTCTTTGGCTATCAGCTTTAATATTTCCAGCTCGCGGTCTGTAAGTTTCGGTTCTTCAGGCTGAGATAACTTGCGTTGCTGGTTAATGACCATCGTTGTTATCTTCTCTGATACTTCGGAGGAGAAATACATCTTGCCGTCTGCCACCGTACGAATTGCTTCCAGCAGTTCTTTATCATTTACATTTTTTAGTAAGTAGCCCGATACTCCGGCCTCTATCATTTCCATGATATGTGTGGCATCATCATGCATGGAAAGTGTTATGACATATACAGACGGGAAGAATTCCTTGATTTTCCTGGTCAGTACATCTCCGCTCATCCCCGGCATGTTTATGTCCACCAATGCCACGTCAGGCAAGGTTTTTGCCAGCTCATCAAACAAGCTGTTACCATTATCATACAGTCCTGCAACCTCAATGTCTTTTTGTTTTTGCAGCAATGCCTTCAAACCATCCAGCAAAATATGATGATCGTCTGCCACCACCAGTTTTATCTTCTTCATGTTGTTTGTTTGGCGGGTAATACTATTCCCTGCAGCACAGCATATAGCTTTGTTTATGCCTATAACGGCATAGTAGATGGGCGTTGCAACAGGGGGTATTGCGGGTTAAATATACAATAACGCCGAAAGCTGCAATAGTGCTAACAATAAATTATTAAACGAGAACAGCCGGCATAGACCTTTCAATGCCTTCAAGAAACCAGAGCGCATCGCTCATGCTTTTGATCTTATCAACCAGCAGCATAAAGTTTTTACCAACTTGTTTCAGACGGGCATTATTGGTCTGCTTCTGTATGTAAGACATGATGTGGTTAAACGTTTGCGACTCGAAATAGGCCGAGTCCGGATCGCTGATAAAGTAGAGGCGCATTTGCTCATTCTTCAATATCAGTTTCTCAAACCCAAGCTCGCGGGCTATAGTTCGGCAGCGTACAGTATTGAACAGTTCCTGAACAGGATTTGGTACAGGCCCAAAGCGGTCCTGCAATTCAGCAGAGAATGCCAGGAGCTTATCGTTGTCTTCTATATCATCTATCTGGGTGTACAGCGATAGCCTTTCGTTGATATTTTCAACATAGCTGTCGGGTATCAGTATCTCCAGGTCAGTATCTATAGTACAGTCGCTGACAAATTCTTTTTTACGTTCCAGCTCTTGTTTAAAGACATCTTTGAAATCGCTGGTCTTCAGCTCGCGCATAGCTTCTGCCAGTATTTTCTGGTACATCTCAAAACCTATCTCCGCAATAAAGCCACTTTGCTCCCCACCCAGCAGGTTACCTGCACCACGTATATCCAGGTCGCGCATCGCTATCTGGAAGCCACTGCCTAGTTCATTGAATTGTTCTAATGTTTGCAGTCGCTTGCGGCTATCATTTGGTAGCAGGCTTGTTGGCGGTGCTATCAGGTAGCAGAATGCTTTTTTGTTATTACGCCCTACACGGCCACGCAGCTGGTGCAGATCGCTGAGGCCAAATTGATGTGCGTTATTAATGAAGATGGTGTTGGCATTAGAGATGTCTACGCCGCTTTCCACGATATTGGTACAGCAAAGCACATCATACTTATGCTCAATGAAGTTAAACAGGGCTTCTTCCAGCTTATGGCCTTCCATCTGCCCATGTGCCATGCCTATTTCCAGGTCGGGGCACAGATTGCGCAGCAGCGTTACCATTTCTGGCAAGCTCTGCACACGGTTGTGTACAAAGTACACCTGGCCGCCACGTTCTGTTTCAAAATAGATGGCGTCGCGTATAGCATATTCATCAAACACAAGTACTTCGGTATGCACCGGCTGCCTGTTTGGCGGCGGTGTATTGATAATACTCAGGTCGCGTGCGTTCATTAAAGAGAACTGCAATGTACGTGGTATCGGTGTGGCAGTAAGAGTAAGTGTATCTACGTTCGCTTTTAGTTCGCGTAGCTTTTCTTTGGCGCCCACACCAAACTTTTGTTCTTCGTCTATAATAAGCAGTCCCAGATCTTTGAACTTTACATCCTTGCCTAATATAGCGTGAGTACCTATGATGATGTCTATCTTTCCTTCCTCCAGTCGTTTCAGCGTTTCTTTTTTCTCCTTCGCACTTTTGAAACGGTTCACATAATCTACATTACAAGGAAAATCGTTCAACCTTTCTTTAAATGTCTGGTAGTGCTGAAAGGCAAGTATGGTAGTAGGAACCAGTATTGCTGCCTGTTTATTATCGGCTACTGTCTTAAATGCTGCACGTATGGCTATCTCTGTTTTACCAAAGCCCACATCACCGCATACCAGTCGGTCCATCGGCGATGTAGACTCCATATCACGTTTCACATCGGCAGTTGCCTTGCTTTGATCTGGGGTATCTTCGTAAAAGAACGATGCCTCGAGCTCGGTTTGCAGGTAACTGTCCGGTGTATGCGCGAATCCTTGCGATGCCTTACGTTTTGCGTATAGTTTTATCAGGTCGCTGGCAATATCCTTAACCTGCTTTTTGGTTTTGTTCTTAAGTTTCTCCCAGGCATCACTTCCCAGTTTGTTGATCTTGGGCCGCGTACCTTCTTTGCCGGTGTACTTACTGATTTTGTGTAGCGAGATGATGTTTACATACAGTACATCATTGTCCTTATAGATGATGCGTATAGCTTCCTGTATGTTGCCATTCACTTCTATTTTCTGTAATCCACTATAAGTACCTACACCGTGATCTATATGGGTTACAAAGTCTCCCGGCTGTAGTTCGCGCAGCGCACGCATGGTGAGTGCCTTGCCTTTGGTGTACGCCTGTTTTACTTTGTATTTATGATAGCGCTGAAATATCTGGTGATCTGTATAACACAATACCTTCTTCTCATGATCTACAAATCCTTTACTAATGGCAGTTGGTATCGGCACAAAATTGATCTGTGCCTGCAGGTCTTCAAATATGCTGCGTAAACGCTCCAGCTGCTTGGTATTCTCTGCAAAGATATAAGGGGTATAACCAACGGTGCTCTGTCTTTGCAGGTCTGTTATCAGCATATTGAACTGCCTGTTGAATACAGGTTGTTCCTCTGTTGCAAATTGTATAGTTACAGTTACCGGTTCGCCTGTTATACGCTCCAGGGAGTGATTGTACCACTCCAGTATATGCCGGTGTTTTATTTGCTGTAGCCAGTTTTCTGTCTTCTCAAAATCTTCTGTAGTCAGTTCCGCCAGCCATTCTTCTTCATGCTCTACTGCCACTTGCTTACGGCTAACCGCCTGCTCCATGCTTTCTTCCAGCTTGCCTAGTTTTCCCAGGGTGTAGTCCAGGTCCTTAGCCCATATCACGGTATTCTCCGGCAGGTAATCGAGCAGCGATATTTTTTCCTTTGTTTCAAACTTGGTTTCTATATTCGGTAATATGGAAACCTGTAGTAGTTTCTTTTCAGAAAGCTGCGTTTCGGGGTTAAATATCCTGATGCTGTCTACTTCATTGCCAAACAACTCAATACGGTACGGATGCTCATTGCCGAAGGAATAGATATCCAATATACCGCCGCGCATAGCAAACTGTCCCGGCTCATATACAAAGTCTTCCCGGCGGAATCCAAGGTCCACAAATCGCTCCATGAGTGCATCCACATTCAATGCTTCGCTTACCTTGATGGAGATCATGTTGCCGGAAAGCGCCTTCGGGTTCACTACTTTTTCAAACAATGCTTCGGGATAGGTAACGAGTACTTTTTTGTGCACCCTGTCTGCACTGAATTTCGTCAGTGCTTCCGTGCGCAGCATCACATGGCTGCTGTTCAGCTCTGTAAAATTGCCACTACGCTTGAAGGAATCGGGAAAGAAACAAATATCCAGTGCGCCAGTCAGTTGTTCCAGGTCATTATGGAAGTAAGCTGCTTCTTCCCGGTCGTTAAGGATAAATACGTGGTTTACATCTGCCTGCTGCCATACAGCGCTTGCAATAAACCCTACGGAAGAGCCGCGAAGATTATCCAGGTGCGCCCTGAATTTGAGTCCGGGCAATGAAACGCCGGCCGCTATTTGTTTTAAGCGGATATCATTTTGATACAATCCCAGCAACACCTGCAAATTCATGCGGATGCAAATTTAAGGGAAACAAGCTGCAAATAGGCCATATAAAAAGTGAAATTCCGAAGCAATTGAGTTATCTTAGAGATTAAACATCCTGTATGAAATATATTGCCCCGCTGCTTATAGTAATTTGTACACTCAGTTCCTGCACAGGGTGGGATTCAGAAAGCAAAGAATCTTTTCTGCATAGCTGCGTCAATGATGCAAAAGCAAATGGCAAGGACGATGCTGCTGCAAAATCTATGTGCGATTGCAGGCTGGAAAAGATCATGAAAAAATATCCCAATGTAGATGACGCGCTTGCCCATATGGATAGCATCGTCAAAGACCCTGATGTGGCGGCTTGCAAATAGCCTTATTTCTCGATCTTGAAAATACTAAGGGTATATTGGTCGCTGTTGAAGGGGTTTCTCGTAGCACTATTAAAGGTTCTGACTGCTATTTTTTTTAAATGGTATCCCTTGAATTTAGTATTTGCCATATCATCCGGTATTACCAGGTAATCAACTTTATAGTTTTGTAATAACAGGGAGTCAAATATTTTTCGGTTCATACCCATCAGGGAAAAGTATTCCTTCGGGAAATAAGGTCGTGGCAATAAAGCCCTCGACCGGATTGTTGTTGCAATTACTGCGTTACCGGGCAATAAACTGTCTATCCATCTGCTTTCAGCGTATCCAGCAGCGTGCTTTGTTAGTACACTAATGCGTTGTTTGTCTGATAGGCTACCTCTTCCTAACTCTATTGCGGCATATCCGAGCATCGGTAACAATAAAAAGAACTGTAGTTGTCCGCCTATAACCAGGTATCTAAACCATTTGCGTTCCTGTAATTCAGATAGGAATATGGGCAAAGCCCATAAATAAGGTTCCATAAAAAAACGCCCCGTCTTTTGCCCTAATACTGTCGTTCCCAGTATAAAAACAACAACAGCGACCGTTTCCATTTTGTAGCGGCGATAATAAAATAAAATAGTAGCGATTACAAACCCGCTGATGCCTAAAACTGTAGATAAATATCCGAATGATGATGGTAATACCAGGTTGAGCGGGAAGGGAAATTTGGAGTCTTTAAATTGTTGTATATATGTTTTCATGTGTAGTACAACAGGGTTCGGATTTTTCGAAAACTGTTCCAGCATTGGTGATAAAGGATCGTGGTATTGCAGGTACTTGAAGATCAACATGGGTGCGAGGAAAATACAAACACCTATAATACAACCTGCTATAGGTATTGCTACATTTTTTGTTTTTAAAACAAGTAATAAGAGCAGCACTGCAAAGCTGAGTATAAATGAATATTTTAAACCAGCCATGAAAATCATACTGCTTATTAATAGTAATAGCAGCCTGCCTTTCAGCTCATGGTTTTTTTGCGAGATAACATAAAAGCATACTGCACTACACGCTGCCCCGGTAATCTGATGTTTTTGACTTTCCATTAAAAAAAGCATCACCGGTATACCGATAATAAGTGCTGCAACATGATACACCTCATCAACACTTATTATGTTAGAGAAAATGATAACTAGCCATACTATTCCCAATAATTGTATGAATGCACCCAATTGCGGACAACCATTTGCGATACCCAATGTATTGAGCATTTCGCCGAAACCAAACATTCTGAAATGCAAATTCCTTCCGTCAAAATGAAGTCCATGGCTTCTTAATATTTCAACAGGTATGCCTAAATGATAGTCCAATGAATCCGCATCTGTCGGGGGTGACAATGAGATAACAATAAGCGCAAGCACTGCTAAAAGAACACCATATTGTAGTACGCTACGTTTTGATGCAGGAGCGAGCTTATTAAATAAATCCCGTAATGTACCTATAGAACTTTTCCCCGGCAGCAGGGCCAGGATAATAAGACTTATAGCAATGATGCGAAATAATCCTGTCGTGGCTAAATCTAATAAGCAACATACAAGAACCAGGTATGATAGAAATAACAGTCCCGTAAAAAAATATAATCCTCTCGCCCAAACCTCTTCGCTGCGAAACAGGGCTTTACCGGCGCGGTCAAAAAAAACTACCATACTAAGCCCCATTATCACCGTGTAGATGGCCGATAATGGGGCTGATATGAAATAGTCATTAAGATTCATCATTATTGCATAACTGAACTCTTATTTCTGGCTGCTTTTCTCAGCAACACGCTGGCGCGATACCTATCCTCATGGTATTCAGCATATAAATTATCGAGTATCATAAGGCATTTTTCTGCACCCCATTCATCGCACCACTGTAATAACCCTTTCGGATAATTTACACCTTTGGTCATGGCCAGGTCCAGGTCTTTGGCAGATGCGATGTTCAGATGTAAAGCATCCACAGCTTCATTGATCAGCATGGCGATGATGCGTTCGCTGATAGCTTTGCCTAACGATTCGTCTTTGGTTGCTTCGGGTTGCACCGCGCCTTCTGCATAATTGTAAAAGCCTCTGCCTGATTTCCTTCCCAGCCATCCTGCTTCGAGCAGGCGCTTTTGCGAGAATGAAGGTTTGTATCGTGGATCGTAGAAGAAGGATTGAAATACAGTTTCTGTAACCACATAGTTCACATCGTGGCCTATATAATCTGTCAGCGTAAACGGCCCCATTTTAAAACCTGCAAGCTCGGTCATTGCCCAGTCTATAGTAGCTATGTCCGCAATCCCTTCTTCATATATACGTAATGCCTCTCCGTAGAACGGACGTGCCACCCGGTTCACTATAAAGCCCGGTGTATCTTTTGCCAGCACCGCTATTTTGCCCCAGTCAGCCATCAATTGCTTACATGTGTTGGTAACCGAAGGCTCGGTTTGCACCGCAGGTATCACTTCTACCAGGGCCATCAGCGGAGCAGGGTTAAAAAAGTGCAGCCCTATCACTCTGCCTGCTTGCTTGCAAGCTGCGGCTATAGAGGTTACAGACAGCGAAGATGTGTTCGTAGCTAATACACAATGATTGCTGACAACTCCTTCTACTTCTGCAAATACTTTCTTTTTAATGTCCAGGTTTTCTATGATAGCTTCAATAACCAGGCTGCAATTTTTAAAGGCTGTAATATCCGAAGCAAATTCAAATCGGGCCATTATCTCAGCAGCATTGGCGATTTTCCCTTTCTCTGCCAGCTTGTTCAGGGTATTGCCCAGGTTGGTTTTTGCTTTTTCTACTGCCGCGCTGTTCGCGTCAAACAATACAACATTGTGCCCTGCCATAGCTGCCACTTGTGCTATGCCGCTGCCCATTGCTCCCGCGCCTATTACTCCTATTACAGATCCTTTATTCATTTGCTGATTTTATTTGGGTTGGCTTCAACCCGAAGTTTACTAAATATACGCCGGCAAAAATAAGAATAGTCGCCAGTATCTTTGTCCATGTAAGCTGCTCGCCTATTACTATTACAGATATGATTGCCGCAAATATTGGTTGCAGGTATATATACGCGCCTGCTGTAGATGGGCTCAGGTGGCGCAGCGCATAGATATTCCACAGGTAGGTAAAGAAGGTGACACATACTACAATAAAGGCTACAGCCAGGTAATCTGTCCACTCAAACGCCTGCCAGTTGATCTGCTTGAATTGAGGGAAACCGAATGGGAATACAAAGAGGAATCCAAAGAAGAATACCCAGCGTATTACAATGATGGGACGATAACGTTGCATCAGGGGTTTTATCATCACCAGGTATATTGCGTAGGATGCGGCATTCAGAAATACATAAAGATCGCCTATTGCAGAACTGCCGGTAATGGTTATCTCCTTACCTGCGCTCATCAATAACAGTGCGCCTGCAATTCCCATAACAAGCCCTATAGCCTTTTCTGCTTTGATGCGTTCGCGCAAAACAAACATGGCGATAATGGTAATGAGCAGCGGAGTGCTCATCATAATAAGGGAGGCATGGATGGGGTAGGTAAGATTAAGCCCCATGAAGAACAACATCTGGTTCAGCGCCACACCAAACAAGCCGCCTAATATCAGTGTGATCCAGTCTTTGCGTGCTATCGTTGCGCGGAATCTTTTTCCGCCAAACCAACTAAGCCAAAATAGTATCATCACAACGCTTACCCTGATGAAGATAAATCCCAATGGCTGTATCAGCCGCGGCATGATGTGTTTGGCAACAGTAAAGCCGGCGCCATAAAAGAGATTAGCACCTGCCAATGCCAGGTGCGCAGTGGTTCGCTTATTCACGGGCGCAAAGTAACATATTGTAAACAATACATAATATGCTACCCGCGTCCGCTTCTCCCATTATGGCTTATAAATTTTAAAAGATGCCGGATTATCTCCCTGCAAGTGTACTATGTACATGCCCTTTGGCCAGCTATGTGCATCTACTGCCTCCCTGTTATTGGTAACAATACCTTCGTCTATTATCCTACCCGTCATATCCACGATGTTATAAAGCAAGCGAAGATTTTCTTTTGATTCAATGATCAACTTATCGCTCACAATCGTAGGATAGACCCGCAAATTTTGAACTGCCTGTGCTGTTACACCTGTAGTTTTGCTCTCCGGTGTAAACGTATACACGGTTCTTTCCGGTGGAAAGATGGTTGCAGGTTTAGCACTGGATATTGTGGCGGGTGTGATACTATCAAGCTGGTATCCGATTACAACATTACCACCCACATAATAGAATTTATCAAAAGTAGGTGTAACGTTAGATAGATCTATGCCTCTCAGTAACCCGGCCATACTGCCCTGAACCTGGTAAATACCATACAGGTTTGATACTTTAGATGCCCCATAACGCATCTCTATAATATTGCTGCCTTCGTATAGCCATATCTGTATATTGGCAGAATCGTCAGCAGTGCCCAGGACTTCAAATTCTTCAAAGAAGCCTACGTTATTTAATGATGCTTTAAAAATACGATTCCCTGGATTGCCTGTTGTGGTATAAGTTACAGTTGATATAGATGGGCCTGTTGGGTTAGCTACCATAAACGCCTTATCGCAGAGGTTACCATCCGTTACATGAAAGCCAGTAACAATACCGGCTAGGCCTGTTGCAATAAGATTACCACTTTGGAACAAGTTGAAACTATCAATCGTAGTACCATCTAGCTTGAAATGAAAGCCAAGCGGTACCGACATATTTAGAAATCCCCACGCTGTGGGTGGTGACATAACGGCCGCGTTTGTCAATGGCTCGTAAGGCTCATCTCTTACATCAAGAGTATAGCCTGCCTGTGCATAGGTATTTGAAATTTCTAAAAGCGGAACGATAGCCGAAAGAAGTAGATGTTTTATTTTCATAACTAATGTATATTGAATTATTGTCTAATTGCTATATAAGACAAATGAGGAAGAAGAAATAGTTGGGATGCGAATCGTGGATCAATTTATGCCTTATATTCCCTGAAATTCTTATCGCAAAGCTATTTCAGCGCGGTTACGCGTAAAATTGGAATGTAATGGAACCTGCTTTATTGAGGATGAATCGGTAATTAATAGAGTTGAATTGTATTCTGAAATGCAAGCCCGTATTATGTTTCAGATGAATAGTGTCACAGAAGTGTAAGCCAGCTGTCGATAACGGTCTTATATTGTTGAAAACCTGTGTCAAATGATAGCTTCCTGAAAGGAAAATGTGCAGCTTCCTGTAATGCTTTATTGATATCTAATTTTTTTTGTGGAGCATGTAGCCATACACCTTCCTGGTGCAGATGACGAGCCAGGTATTCCTGTTCTGCCTGCCCGGGTGTGGGTATGATGATGGCTTTTTTTCCTAACAATGCCAGGTCCATCAGTGTAGAATATCCGCTGCGGCAAATAACTATTTCAGAAGCGGCAAGTATCGGGTTTAATTTATCAGCTGTGAGGCGTTGATAATAATCTATATGAGGGGGGATGTATTCTCTTTTCACTCTATCACTGCCCTCTACAAAAACAATCTTCCGGTCGCTGTTTTGTAACTGCATCCACAATATATCTGATAACATGGTACGTTGTGGCTCAGGGCCCGAGAGCAACACCAATAAATGTTTTTCTGTTGCCGGTAGGGTTGTTAGCTGCGATAGTAAACCGATATACTGCGCATTGGCAGCTTTATGCTTTGGATGTGACAGGCGCCCCGCGAGGTTAGGTTCGCCTTCCACGTCTACGATCCAGCAATGGTCAAAGCGATCCAATCGTTCTGCGTGCAGCCATTGCAGAGTTTTATTTGCTATCGGCCCCCAGCCCGTTTGCGGTACTACCTGGTGTGTCATGATCACAGAAGGGATATTCGGGTGATACAATCCATACCTGTTGTCGGTGATTACTGCATCAATATGATATTGAGCCGCAATTTCTTGTAGCCATTTATGCTCCCTGCTGATGGTTTGCAGTAGCCGTGGCAATTGCCTGAATAAGGAGGGAATAAAACCTAACCTTGTTTTACTATACCATACGTTATACCCATCAAGATGAATGGTAGACAAGCCGGGTATAGAAGCAGTCACATATTGCCTTTGCCATTCGTTGCCTGCAAATAGCACATCTATCCCTTGCTGCAAAAGATACCGGACCACAGGAAGGCTCCGTGTGGTGTGGCCAAGGCCCCAGTCCAGCGGCGCTACCAGTATTTTCTTTTGACTTTTTATAAACTTTAGTTTACTTAACTTTACAAAAGTAGAAGTTATAACTGCATGAAGAACAAAATCATCGGCGGACTGTTATTGTTAGCTATGGGAACAGTTTTTTTACAGGGTTGTGCAGGGGGCAAAGCCGGTTGCGGTTGTGGCACTGATATCAATCGGGCATATAAAGCACCTAAAAGGTTTCATTAAAATTGAGGGTTATGTGGAGCGGGCAACACAAGGTTTGGATTCATTATCGTAAGGATATCATAGCTTCAGATGTAGCAACAGCCATATTCCTTTCAGATCTTCTAAGACATCATTCCATACATAAAATATATGCTTCGCACCTGGAGGTGATAGACCTGCAGAAGTATAAAGTCTTCAAAAAAGCTCATAAAGTACGTATGGCGCTGAAGGAACGTATGGATATTCCTTTTGTCTTTGCCGTGGGTAAAAATTAATACGTGATTTTTGAACTATTTGTCCTGCTCCTGATGCAGGATTTTTTGTTTTTGGCCAACCATTAGCCCGTAGTAATTAATAAAAACCATTATATCATACCGCTTGGCCAAATTTTTATCCTGTTTGGCTATGAAAAGCAGAATTCATATATTAGATTTACTAAGTGCTTAGTATCGGTGAAGTCCGGCTTTCCGGATTTCGTCCGTTATAGGTTCATTTGTTTACAGTAAAACATTGTGGTAAAAACATACACAACGAGCAATTTATGAATGAAAAAATAACGCACGATGTAGAGGTGAAGGAATCATCTGCTTTATCGCGCAGGAAGTTTTTAACCTATGCAGGTGTACTTGCCGGTGCGGGTATGCTCATCGCTTCCTGTCATAAGGATGAAAACGACAGCGTTTCTGTTCCCAGCGATGCAGTGGATCTCGGTTCCAGTGATCAGGGTTTGCTTAACTATGCATTCCTTATCAAGCAATTAAAGGCTGCATTCTATACACAGGTTATTGCTACGCCTTTCTTCGGAATGACGCCTACTGAAAAAGGTTTCTTCACAGATATGCGCGATCATGAAATTGCTCAACGCGAATTTCTGAGAAATTATCTGACCACATTTGCTATACCAATGCTCGAGACAGACTTCAGTTCTGTAGACTTTGGCCTTAAATCAAGTGTGTACGCCAAAGCAAAACAATTCGAAGAATTATCTACCGCGGGCCTGGCTGGTGTGTGCAAGCTGATGTCTTTTAGCGATAACCTCTTATATGCAACCAAGATCAATTCTGTAGATGCAAGGCACTCGGCTACAATGAACGATTTCATTACCCCTGGCACGTTTGCCGAAAAAACTGATTCCAACGGTATGGAGCAGGCTCAGGATCCCCAAACTTCACTGGAAACCACTAGAAAGTTTTTCAAAAGAACAATTACAGGTAATTATCTGCCGAGGTATTAAAATAGCTAAGAATGAAACTGAATCATATACTTAAAGATCTGCAAAATACCACACCGGAGTCTTTTGAGCGCACGGAACACCGTCGTGATATACTTAAAAACCTGGGGGTAAAAATGGCGGCTGTAGCCGTTCCGTTTTTTGCATCTGCCGCTTTCAATAAAGCGCAGGCAAAAACAACAGATATCCTCGCAGAGGCTATCTATTACGCGCTGAGTATTACCAATATGCAAATTGCATTCTACACCGAAGCAATGACGCATCCAGCATTGATACCGGGCGATGCAATGGCAGATTTCAATAAAATACTGAATGATAAAAAAGCGCATGCCGCTTATTGGGATTACGTCCTGGTAAACACCGGAAATGCAGCTGCGCCTACGCATACTTACGACTTTACTGCCAAAAATGCTTTTCCTAAAGTGTTTACCGAATATGCAGATTTCCTCACCCTGGCACATACGCTGGAAGATGTAGGGGTACGCATGTACACACAGGTAGTGGTAAATATGGTAACAAATAAAGCAATGCGTGGAGACGCTATTAATATTCGTTGTACGATGGCTCGCCACGCGGGGCATGTACGCTTGCTTACCCGCAATCAGAATATTGATATCATGCCGTGGATCACCGGATCAGAAGCGAATACTATTGTTGGCGAACTGATGCAGGGCTACCAGGGCGAAGAACTTACGCAACAAGCGCAGTATAGTATCGTTAATATCAATGGTGCGGCTGTTTCTGCCAAAGCAGCTTCCCAGGCTTTTGATGAGCCTATGGATCATTTTGCTGCAGAGCCTTTTATGGCACATTTTACGAAATCGTAAGCAAACACAATATTGAATACGATAGCCCGGAATTTCCGGGCTATTTGTTTATATAGGATCTACATCAAAGATCACCTGCAGGGCTGTATTGCCTTTTTTGCCGGTAATGATCTGCTGCTGTTTTTTCAATGCCTGTTTTACAAGTTGCAGTACTTTACTATCACGCGGGCATTTTATCCATACTTCTTGTATATACATGTTCCGCACCTTTGATACCAGTGCCGGTGATGGCCCCTGCACAGCTATACCTTCTATCTGCCTCAGGGCTTCTGCCATTTGCCCGGCGCACTCTATGGCCTTTATTTCTTCTTTATGTTTGAATAATACTTTAATCAGCCTTACAAAAGGCGGGTAGGCATAATGTCTTCTTTGTACGATCTCATGCGTATAGAAGGATTTAATATCATGCTGCTGTACCCATTGCAATACGGGATGGCCTGTATTATAAGCCTGTATCATTACCTTGCCGCGTCCATCTACCCGGCCTGCACGTCCGCTTACCTGTTCCATTAATTGAAAGGCACGTTCATTTACCCGGAAATCCGGGAAGCTAAGCAGGCTGTCGGCGCTTAATATGCCTACAAGCGATACCGCCGCAAAATCAAGCCCCTTTACCACCATTTGCGTGCCTATCAGTATATCCACCTTCCGCTGTTCCAGTTGTTGCAATAGCTTGCTCATACTGTCTTTGGCGCGCATACTGTCTATATCCATTCGGGCTATCCGTGCTTTTGGAAATAGTTGCTGCACTTCTTCTTCTATCTTCTCAGTACCAAAGCTTTTGCTCTGCAGGCGGTTGCTACCGCAGGATGGGCAGGTATGTATGATGCCCGATTTCAGCCCGCAGTAATGGCAATGCAGCTTGTCGGTGCTTTTATGGTAGGTGAGCGATACAGCGCAATTTTTGCATTGGGGCACCCAGCCACATACCATACATAGCTGAAAGGGTGCATACCCACGTTTATTTTGGAAGAGGATCACCTGCTTTTTATCATTCAATGCATCGGCCATTGCTGTGTATAGCGCAGGCGTTATCATCCGGATCCCTTGTTTATAAACCTCTTCCAGTGTCGTGGAATTCACTATTTCTATCGATGGCATATTCACGCCCATGTAGCGTTCTTTAAGCAACACATGCGCGTATTTATGCTGTTCTGCATTGTACAGGCTTTCGGTAGATGGTGTTGCGGATCCCAGTATTACTTTAGCGTCATGCAAATGTGCCAGGTATATCGCCGCATCTCTTGCATGAAACCTGGGTGCAGGATCTTTTTGCTTATAAGATGCGTCATGCTCTTCGTCTGCGATAACCAATCCAAGATTATTATACGGCAGCCATAATGCTGATCTCGGCCCTGCAATGATCTTATAATCACCCTTTCGCACTTTTTCCCATATCTCCACACGCTCGTTATTGCTGAAGCGGGAGTGGTACACCCCCAGTTCTTCGCCAAAATAAGCGTAAAGCCTGCTTACCAATTGTGTGGTAAGGGCAATTTCAGGCAGCAGGAATATGGCCTGCTTGCCTTCTGCCAGGCATTCTTTTATCTTATGTATGTATAAAAGCGTTTTGCCGCTTCCGGTTACACCTTCCAGCAGCACAATATCTTTTGCCTGCAGGCCGGTTTGTATCTCTTCGTACGCTTTTGCCTGCGCCTGGGTGAATTCTATTTCTTTTAGCGCCTGCCCGTTACTTTCATATACCAGCCTGTCTGTTTCCACTTCCTGCACTATAAATATCCCTTTGTCGGCCAGCGCCTTTATTTGTGCAGTAGTAGCTCCTGATCTTTCCAGCAGTTCTTGCTGCCGCACTACTTTGTTTTTCATAGACAGCTCTACATAAGCCATCAAAACCTGCAATTGTCGCGGAGCCTTTCCAAATTCATCAAAAAGCCGGTGCATAGCCTCCTCTTCTTCAAACCGTGGGTGAAGCGATATTATTTTTTCTCTCTTGGGCTGATACAATGGCTCCAGCTCGTCACGGATGATCACAGCTTCATTCTCTATCAGCTCATTCAATACAATGGTCAGGTTTCGTGTGCCGGCAATGGCCCTCACTTCAGATATAGTCAGTTCCTTTCTTGTTTCCAGTGCTTCCGCTACAGGGTAGGCTGCATCACTCCATTCCAATACTACATCTTCATTCGCGGGTGCCCATTGCAGCCTTGTTTCGCCATTCAGCTTCAGGTGAGATGGCAGTGCTGCCTGCATCACTTCGCCCGGTGCCGCCATATAATATTCGCCAATCCATTTCCAGAAGGCGAGCTGATGCTCATTTACAATAGCCACTTCATCTATAATGCTTCGTATGGGCTTCACCTGGTAAGCTTCAGGGGTATTATTGTGCAGTTTTTCTACTACGCCGGAGTAAAGTTTGTTTCGCCCCAGGGATACTTCCACACGCATACCGGGCTCCAGGATGCCTTGCATGTCTTCCGGTATGCCATAAGTAAGCACCTGTGGCAAATTCAGTGGTAAAATAACATCAGCGAAACGGGAATGGCCATTATTGCCTGCCGCGAACAGCGATTGCATAACAATGCAAGTTAACTAAATCAATGCCAACCATATAGCCCTGTAACCATAGATAAACTCTACAGGGGGTGGTTTGGGCTTTTATTTCGTACCTTTGCAGACTAAACTAGTGAAAAGATGCCCAAGCAAACAGAAAGAAAATGTTCCTTTTGTGACCGCGCGGAGAGTGAAGTAAGTATCCTGTTTACAGGTATGAAAGGGAATATATGTGATCAGTGCATTGAAAATGCACATCACTTGTTGCAGGAAGCGAACGGTGATGCTAAGAAGCCGGTAAATCATAAAAGCGCCCTTCAAAATCATACGCTCTATAAGCCGAGGGAGATCAAAACCTTTCTCGATCAATACGTTATAGGCCAGGACGACTGTAAAAAAGTACTGGCTGTAGCTATTTACAATCACTACAAACGCCTCATGCACCAGGCTACAGATGATATAGAGATCGATAAGTCTAATATCATCATGGTAGGTGAAACCGGCACCGGTAAAACCCTGCTGGCAAAGACTATCGCCCGCTTACTGCAGGTGCCTTTTGCCATTGTAGATGCCACTGTATTTACTGAAGCAGGATATGTAGGTGAGGATGTGGAAAGCATACTGTCTCGCCTGTTGCAATCATGCAATTTCGATGTTGCGGCGGCAGAGCGCGGTATTGTATATATAGATGAGATCGACAAAGTAGGCCGTAAGACAGATAATCCTTCCATCACCCGCGATGTGAGCGGTGAGGGAGTGCAGCAGGCTATGCTGAAACTGCTGGAAGGTTCTGAGGTGCTGGTACCGCCGCAAGGTGGCCGCAAGCATCCGGAGCAGAAGATGGTGAAGGTAAATACGCAAAATATCCTGTTTATCTGCGGTGGCGCATTTGAGGGTATCGATAAAATGATCGCCCGCCGTGTGCAAACATCAGCTATTGGTTACAATGCTATTAAAGCTACCAAAGAGCTCGATCGTTCTAACCTGCTGCAGTATGTTAATGCGCAAGACCTGCGTACGTTCGGCCTCATCCCGGAATTGCTGGGACGTCTACCGATCGTCACCTACCTGAATCCTTTGGATAAAGAGGCGCTGAAACGCATCCTTACTGAACCAAAGAACGCGCTGATAAAACAATACACCAAACTGTTTGAATACGAAGGTATCAGGCTTGTGGTGGAAGAAGAAGCGCTGGACTACATGGTAGAAAAAGCAATGGAATTCAAACTAGGTGGCCGCGGCTTGCGTGCTATCTGCGAAATGATCCTGAGGGATGCCATGTTCGATTTGCCTTCTGAGAAACATGAAGGCGAATTCCATCTTAGCCTGGCTTATGCAAGGCTAATGCTGGAGCAATCTAAACTGGATTATCTGAAAGCTGCTTAATTCCTTAAAAACATACATACGCTTATGGAAAACGCATTGCTGGAACAATTGAAACAAAAAGCCGGCCTCACAGAAGAACAAGCTGTGAAAGCTGTGCAAACGGTTGCTGAGTTCATCAAAGGTAAAGTGCCGCCGATGATGCATGGCATGATCGATAGCTTTCTTGCCGAGCAGGAATCTGTAATGGACAAAATGAAAGACCTGGGCGAAACTGCCAAGGATAATATGGAGAAGTATGCTAAGGAGGCCGGCGAGAATATGAGCGAATGGGCCGGAAAGGCTCAGGATGCCACAAAAGACGCCATCGACAAGCTGAATGATTTCATAAAAAAGAAGTAAGCGAATAGCTTACTTCTTTTTTTATATACCTATTTTGATACGTTCTTAACTTTTGGCAACTTTTATTGATTCGTAAGTTGCGTTGCTGCTGGTAAATTCCGGAACCAGCTCCTTCATCAGTCCTACTGTTTCCAGTGTATAGTGGCGTTGGGCACTAGCTATCAGCCTTTCTACTTTGTCTTTGATCACCAGGTAGTCATACTCAGGCACCTTAGCGATCATTATCTTATCGTGATAAGTAGGTACTACGTTTTCTGTATTATTCAACAGTTCTTCGAATAGTTTCTCTCCCGGGCGCAGGCCTGTGTAGGCGATCTTAATATCTACTTCAGGCTCTTTACCTGCCAGGCGGATGATCTTCCTTGCAAGGTCTACGATTTTCACCGGCTCGCCCATATCAAATACAAATATTTCGCTGCCCTGTCCCATCACACCGGCTTCAATTACCAGCTGGCATGCTTCAGGTATCGTCATGAAATAGCGGGTGATATCCGGGTGCGTCACTGTAATAGGGCCGCCATTCTCCATTTGTTTTTTGAAGATGGGTATTACGGATCCATTGGAGCCCAGCACATTGCCAAAACGTGTGGTAACGAATTTAGTAATGACGGTATTCTTTGGCAGTTGGCTGTCATTATTAAGCAGGTGCTTATAATAGCTCTGCGTAAAAATCTCTGCAATGCGTTTGCTGGCGCCCATAATGTTGGTGGGATTCACTGCCTTGTCGGTAGATACCATTACAAACTTCTCCACGCCGTTAGATATGGAAAGCTCTGCCAGTGTTTTAGTGCCAAAAACATTGTTCAGCACCGCAACGGATGGGTTATCTTCCATCAGCGGCACGTGCTTGTATGCAGCCGCGTGAAACACTACTTCCGGGTTATAGATCTCAAAAAGATGCTCCATTCTCACCTTATCGCATATATCGCCCAGGTAAGGTTTTATTGGTGCATTAGGATTGTTATCCTTCAGTTCCAGCAGCAGGTCGTGCATCGGCGTTTCTGCCTTATCGCACATGATCACCAATGCAGGTTTGTATTTCAGCAGCTGGCGCACCAGTTCACTGCCTATAGAACCTGCAGCGCCGGTAACAAGTATCTTTTTGCCTTTCAGCTCAAAATGTATCTTGTCATTATCAATCTTGATCACTTCGCGCTCCAGCAACTCCTCAATGTTGATGTCCTTGAGTGCATCCGTATCCAATCTGCCATCCAGCCATTTCTGTACCGGTGGCACTTGTTGCACCTTAATGCCATATTGCAGGCATTTATCTACCAGGTAATTCAGCTTATCTTTTGATATATTTCTGTTGGCTATGATCAGCAGTTCTACATTGTCTGTTTTTAGTTTTTCAAAGCCGCTGTCGTCGGTATTATAAATGGGGATACCTTCCATCAGCTTGCCGCTTTTACTTAATACTTCATCAATAAAAGCTACTACATGCAGTTTATTGCTCGGGAAATCATTGATTACCTTTTTCGTTTGCAACCCGTTATCGCCGGTATCATATACTGCTGCTTTTATTTTAGTTTGATCTACCTGGTGTTGTTTATAATATTTGAAGATATACCTTACCAGCAGGCGATAGGTGATCAATACAAAGTTGGTAATGAAGAAATTGATCACCACCGCAGATATAGGGAACAGGAATATGTTGCTGGCAGATTTCGTTACAATAAAATTGATGGAGATATAAAATACCGCCGCAATAGAATTTACGATCAGCAGGCGAAAGGTATCTTCAATATTCGTGTAGCGTATAATGCCTGCATAGCTCTTTAAAAGATAGAAGAGTGCTGCGTTCAGGGCCAGTGCTATACCAAGCACAAAGGACATATCTACCCGGGCAACGTCCTGCAGGTTAAAATTGAACCTCAGAATGAACGAGAAGAATAGACAAAATACAACGCAGAATAGATCTAACAGAAATATTAACCAGCGTGGTAAAATACGTATTCTGTAGTGCATAGAAATTTTTTCTCAAGTTTTTCATGGGCACATCATACGCATGATATGCTTATCCTCTATTATATAGGGTAATTCACTGCAAATGTAGTAAACACATCAATAACTAATATGAATTATTAGTATTAAAATGTGTATTTTTTTCATTAATCCTACATCAGAAATATGAAAAATTGAAAAAATACGCCTAGCTCTTTTTCTGCTTCTTATACTTAGTTATAAGGTCGGTAACACCGCTCCTGCGTAAATATTCGGGGTTCAGTTCCGTAAACAATTTCATCTTGGCCGGCGCTGCTTTCAGGGCTTTTTCCAGTTGTAGCATCGCCTCTTTGGTTTTACCAAGTTCAAACAACATCGCAGATTGGAAATATCTGAAATCAGGCTTATCTCCGCAATGCTCCATTGCTATTTCTATTTGCGTCAACCCTTCGTCGTAATAACCTGCTGCAAATAAGCCTTTTATCAAGGCCACCCAGGTCGATTTGTTACTTGGTTTCAGCCTGACAGCGTTTAAAAAGCATACCAAGGCTTCGCTGGTGGCGTCCATTTCCATCAGGCAGTTGCCAATGGCCATACAATAAGTGGCATTTTCCTTGTCCAGGTGCAGTGCAACGGAATAGGACTTCACGGCCTTATCCCATTGTTTTTCACGTGCATAGGTTTCTCCTATCTTGTAGAATATGCTATCGTCCTGTGGGCTCAGTTGAGATGCCTGGCGGTAAAAATGCCTCGCCCGCTGAAAGTCTTTCCTCTTCTCCCAGCAATAGCCCATTGCTTCAAATATCACGTCTTCGGCTTTGGCTATTTCCAGGTGCTTTTCCAGTACTTCTATAGCTTTATCGTACCATTTCATGCGCATATAAGCGTCTGCCATGTTCCGGTATGCAAATTCAAAGTTTTCATCTATGGCTACGCAAAACTCATATGCGTCAATAGATTTTTCATACAGTTTCAAACCCTGGTAGGCCGCCCCGAGGTTAAACCAGGCAAGGGCGTTATAAGGGTCTTCTTCTGTTATCTGTGTATGTATAGTAACACTCTCTTCCAGGCGTTTGGTAAAGTCTGCCCAGAAGCATATTTTCTGTAGTGCTTCCTCGTTGCGCCTATCTATTTTTATCACTTTCTTCAGCGTATCAAACACAGCATCAAACTCTTCACATTCATCATACACGTCAGATAGCTCCAGCAATATTTCTATTTGTTCCTTGCCTTCAAACTCTCCCGATTTTTGTTCCAGGAAAAGAGCTGCCTGGTCATATTTAAATTGGCTCAATAATATATCTGAGCGCAGCAATACGGCATCCAGGTTGTTCTGGTCGTATTGTTCTGCTTCATCCAGTATTTTTAAGGCTTGTCCGTATTTTTGGGCCTGTGTCAGTATCTCTGCCCGTAGCAGTAATATAGAAGCTGAGAACGGGTAATAGGTCCGGGCTATATCACAGGCAAGCATGGCCTGCTCTTCATTGCTGCTTTGGAAATAGTATTCAATTACACGCTCAAATTCTTCTTCATCCATTATCCGGGTCGATTCCCCCCTCTTCACTTGTTCATACCTGCTCAGTAATTCATCCATTGAGCTCCATTCTTCATCCAGAAAATCATCATCGTACATAGCTACCTGTTTTACCAAAGTTAACAATTAATAATTCCATGCCATAGCAGCCTGTGTTAAGAGACTGTAAAAATGCACATGTTATCAACATGCTAAAAGCCCCGCTAATTGCGGGGCCTTTAAAACATATATAAGGTTGTCTTATTGCTTATTTGTCTGTAAATAAAGCAGGTTAATACCGTTTTTGTTAGGAGCAGTAATAGTGTATGGCCTTGTGCCGGCAACAGTAGCCGAGCCAATGATGTCCCAACCGTGTCCGTAGATGAAATAATCGCCTTGTGTTAACTCTGTAAATATGGCCATTGGTGTTCCTTCTACCATAAAGATGGCGCATGAGTCGTCAAAACGATTGTTTGCAGGTGGTGTCAGTGTATTATATTTTATATACACTTTGCCACTGTCCACATTCACGCCGTTATGCTGCACCACTACTCGCATAGTAGCAAGGCCACCCTTGCCTCCTATGGCAGGCGGGGTCACTACAGTGTTTTTACCTTTGTCTTTGCAGGCAAATAAAGCAACAGATAAGAGCAATAACAATATACTGGTATTATACCATGTCGACTTCATGTATTAAACTTTTACGGGAGTTGAAGATACTAAAAACCACGAAAATTGCTAATCCTCCTATTTATAAATTATTTTTCTACTGGTCGTTACGGCTTTCTACCGCGTTCGATGGCTTGCTTTCATTCCACAGCCTGTCCAGCGCGGTTACTACATAAGTACATTTTCTATACTTGTTCGCTTCCGCATCCAGTATTTCATTTTCATTTACCACTCGGATGATCTTATTGGATTTTTCCAGGTTGATAGGCTCTCCGTTAATAAAACGGTACACGGCAAAGCGGGCAGCATCTTTAGCATAGGCATGGGGCATCTGCCATTGTACCAATGTGCCTTGTGCAGATGGTATCGCTTTAGCCGTTGGGGGCACAGGTGGTATGCTGTCCAGCCATTTCATCACCGGCGGAAAAGCATAGTATATATTATACCGGGCAACACTGTCTTTTGCTGCCTGCAATTTATCAAAGCTGGCGGCGCTGTAATATACTTCTCCGGGTGTTGCAGACATTTGCCTGATATCACGTATTTGCGATAGCAGCTCCCCGGTTCCTACCCAGGGGCCATGTGTTACCCCCACCATGCGATAGGCGCCCAGGCCGTAGTACACATGGCGGCCATATGCGTGTTGTTCCCACCAGGGCAGCAGCACATCAAAAGCGGCTGCGCGGTGGTAATGCTCCCAGTACAATTGTGGCAATACATAGTCCATCCAGCCGTTTTTCTGCCATAACACCACATCTGCATACAGATCGTCATAGCAGGTTTGTCCGCCGCGTGTGGCCGATCCTTCAGGGTCTTTGCTGGCATTGCGCCATACGCCAAACGGACTAATGCCAAACTTCACATACCTTTTTTCTTTCTTAATGGCACTGTAAAGGGTGGATACAAAGATGCTGACATTATTCCTGCGCCAGTCTTCACGGTTCATGCCGTTCCCATATTTGCTGTAGCTGCTGTAGTCGCCAAATTCAAGTTTCGGTACGCGATACGGATAAAAATAATCGTCCAGGTGCACGCCATCTATATCATAGCGCTTCACAACATCTATAATCACATCTACTACATATTGGCGGGCTTCCGGTATTCCCGGGTCTATGTAAGATTTACCGCCGTAAGCTATGATCCAGTCTTTGTGCCTGATGGTCACATGACTGGCAGGGTTAGGGTTCTTTTTGCTATCGGTAAGTGCGCGGTAGGGATTAAACCATGCATGAAACTCCATATTTCGTTTATGAGTTTCTTCTATCATGAATTTCAAAGGATCGTAATACGGAAACGGCGGCTGGCCTTGCCTGCCTGTGAGGAACCTGCTCCAGGGTTCTATCTGCGATGGATAAAACGCGTCTGCAGCGGGGCGCACCTGTACCATAACTGCATTACACCCCATTTTCTGTAGGCTGCTGATCCTTTGTATGAATTCTTCCTGTTGCTGCATCGCCGTTAATCCCGGTTTTGATGGCCAGTCTATATTAGATACCGTAGCTATCCATGCCGCCCTAAACTCTCTCTTAGGGGTTTGCGCAAAGCCAATGGTAGATAACAGTAAAAAAAGGATGAAAAGACGGGGGAAATGCATACCGGCAAAGATAATAACACATGCCTAGCCATCCACGGATATAATTAAATTTGAAGCAGATAAATATGAAATAAAAAAATTTGGTAAACCTTGGGCGAAATGCTAACATTTTTAGTGTTTCTTTCGTCATTAACCTAAAAGCCGCGTATTCGATTCATTTCTACAGCTAAAAGTGACTGATCGCCAGCAAACATATGGTCAGCGTAATCCGGGTATACCAGGTCGGGACGAGCTCCCCGGCTTGATACAGGATTGCCTTGCCGGAACGCGGTCAGCCCAGAAAACCCTATACGAGGCCTACGCTCCCTTTGTGCTCGGCATTATTAAAAGGTATTTATATAACCAGGCAGGTGCAGATGAGATATTGAACGATGCTTTCTTCCGGATCTTTACCCGGATAGATCAGTATGCCTTCAAAGGTTCCTTCGAGGGCTGGATGCGGAAAATTGTCATTAACCTGGTTACCGACCATTTAAGGCAAAATATAAAACACGAAAGAATCATTCACGACAAGGTAGAAGAATACAATGTTTATGTCGATGACTCGGTAAGCAAATTGTCTTACAAAGAATTACTGGCCCTTATCCATCAATTGCCTGACACCCAGAAAGCGGTATTTAATTTATACGTATTCGAAGATTGTAGCCATAAAGAGATAGGAGAATATCTGAGCATAACGGAGAACAACAGCAGGTGGTATCTTAATGATGCCCGTAAACGGTTAAAAGAAAAAATAACTAACAATATGTAGTGCAGCGACAATGGAAGAAAACAGGAAACATATCGACAAGCTGTTCCGCGAGGAGTTAGGTAATTATACCGAGGCTCCTTCCCCTGCCGTATGGGAGGCGTTGGAAAAAAGGCTTGATACCCACTACGCGCCAAAGGTGAATACGCCTGTACGCTCGTATAGCTGGGTATGGTATGCTTTGGCAGCGGCGATTATAGCTACGGTGCTATACTTTGTCTTGTCTGGTGCTGTGAAACGTAGCCATTCCGAATCTCCTGCTATAAACAAGGAAACAGGGTATACCGAAAATACAACACCATCCGCACAGCCATCACCTGCTGTACAGGATCATGAGCTTTCAAATGAAGATCATATAAATGAGCATGCAACCAAGACTGAAAACAATGTTGATAATAGAACAGGCAACACTTCATCCGCCGGTAAATCTGGTGCAGCTTCTGTAGGTGGTACGCAAAACACAGGGCAAGGTAAGGCTGCAGTCAAGGCATCGGCAAAGGCTGCGCATACATCTGCTGCTAATCACCATAGTACTGCATCCAATAACCAAGCCGGACAAAACAATGAGCAAGTGCCGGTGAGTAATTTTGCCATACATAGCAGGAAGGGCAAGAAAAGCTCCCCTGGTGGCTATAACAGTTCCGTTGCAGCAAATAAAAACAAGGACGCAGGCATCCAGGGTGCCGATCAAAATACCCCGGCGACCACCTCAGAATCATCAGCATCCGGCATTGTTGAAAAAGGAAAAACATCTAAGGAAGCCATAGCATCAACACGTAAACCCGCTAAAGATGTAAAAGGCACTGCATCTGATATGCGGGCTGATAAAAATCCTCTAGCAAAAGCAACTACTTCTAAAAAAGCTGGCGGTAGTAAAAGCACATTATCAAAAAAAGGCGCAAAAGGAGAAACTGCCTTTAACGCTCCCGGTGAAACTACAGCAACCGCCAATAACACAGTTGCAAAAACTGCAAAAAATGTTCCCGGTGCGAAATCGCTAACTGAAAATGCATATTCCGGTGGTAATGCAGCTACGGCAAATAAGCCCTCAAGAAAAACAGGTAACAACAGTGGGTCAAAGAAAACAGTTGGTGCGGCTGACAAGTTGGCCAATAACAACGCTGCCGCTAAAAAGAATAGTAAGCCTGCAAGCAAATCAAAAGAGGACGTACAGGAGCCAGATCAGGGGCCGGATGTTTCTTTCGATAATACAGCAGGCAACAAAAGCAAAAAGGAACCGGAAATAGCTAAAGCAGAAGAAAAGCCCAAAATCGATTGGCAAAAAGGTTTTAAGGCCGATGACGATCGCGGTATAAAAAAGGTATCCGCAGGCAATGAATTAGGTAATGCGGGTAAGGATGCCGGCACACAGGGTGGCGGTGATAAAGTCGCGCAATCCGGTGGCGGCGGCGGTGCTGCTGCAGGCTATGACGAAAAGGAAAAAAAGAAGAAAAAAGACAAAACAGAAACAGGTAAAAAACCTTTCGATTTCGGGGCTAAGCTGGGCTTTGAAAAAGGTTTTGGTTCCTACCAGGCCAATAAATTGGTATTTGCCCCTTACCTGCAATTCAAGATCGCTTCCAATATTTCTGTCATTGCGCAGCCTACCGTCAAATATGCTATGATCAATAAGAACGTGCTCAACGATCCGCAATCTTATTATCGCACAGGCAGCTCTTCGCTGGATTCAAACCATACCATCAAAAAAGCCATTGATTCATTTGCTACAGATACCATTACCCGCAGGTATTATCTGCATCAAAGCCACGATTCTATAGTGGTAACCCGTTCTATAAAACAGAAGAGCTATATAGAGTTTGAATTGCCTGTACTGCTTCAATTTAAAGTAAGTAAAAGCTTCTCGCCCTACCTCGGAGTTACAATGAGCTACAGCACCATTGTCAACTCTGCAGACGATCAAAAAACTTATTCCGGCATTACCCGCAACGATTCTGTCATCTATGCTCCTGTATCAGTAAATGCGCCAGCCCCTGCTAAACCCAATCCCGGAAGTAGTTTCCAGTACAACGGTACGCCGTTCAGCCAGTACACGCCAGGCCCCTCATCAGCCCCATCAAGTATGTTTAGGTTCAGCTATTCTGTAGGTTTCAACTACCTGGTCAATAACAGGTTGTTCTTTGATCTCATGTACACCAAGACATTCAGCAGCCTTACGGGCATACAGGATACCCGCATAAGGGAGATATACAACCAGGGTTACCTGCGCCTTAGTGTTGGTTATCGTTTGGGTAAATAAAGGAACTAACGTTTGGCTTGTTTTCGCCGTCTGTTATAGTGTTGGCGATTATCATATATAGTAACTGTCCTGCTTTATAGCAGGGCAGTTTATCTTTTAATGAATGCAGCCATCCCTTCAGCTATAGTACGGTCATTGCTCAGGCGGGGCACTTTGTTTTGCCCGCCAAGCTTGCCAAGAGAACGCATATAGGATATGAATGCATTTTTCTCCATGCTGCGTATCTTCAGTGGTTGTAATATGTTACCTGTTATCAGGTCGTTGTAGTAAATATTTTTTTGCCGTAGGGCGTTGTCCACACGTTCGGCAAATGCCTTCATATTATCAGGTTCCTGCTCAAATTCTACAAACCATTCGTGGTAGGGTAGCTCTCCGGTGGTTTGTATCATCGGCGCTACCGTAAACTCTACGATGTGCGTATTAAATTCTCTGGCAGCCTGCAGCAATGCATGCTCCACTTCTTCTCCTATTACATGCTCGCCAAAGGCAGATATATAGTGCTTAATACGGCCCGTTACTACCAGCCTATATGGGTCTGTACTTACAAAGCGTACGGTGTCGCCTATATTATAACCCCACAGCCCGGCATTGCTGTTGATGATCAGTGCATAGTTCTCTCCAACTTTTACATCGGCGAGCGATAGGCGGGTTGGGTTGTCATTAAATATTTCACCTGCGGGTATAAACTCAAAGAAGATACCCGAATTGCTGTTTAGCAATAAGCCTTCCTGTTCCAGCGTATCCTGGAAGGCGAAGAAACCTTCTGATGCGGGGAATGTTTCAATAGTATCTACATGCCCGCCCAGGCTTTCCATCAGTTTGGTGCGGTAGGGTTCAAAGTTTACACCACCGTGTACCAGCACCTGCAGGTTGGGGAACAGCTCTTTTATTTTTTTGCCATCACTACGCTCACTCAGCCAGTCAAAATACATCTGCATCCACGGCGGTATGCCACTGATGAGGGTCATATCTTTATGAATGGTCTCTTCCACTATCTTCCCCAGTTTTTCTTCCCAGTCTTCTATACAGTTGGTCTCGTAAGATGGCAGCTGGTTGCCGCGCAGGTACCCCGGTATATAATGGTTAACGATACCGCTAAGCCTGCCTGTAGGTATGCCGCCTACACGTTCCAGCACCGGCGATCCCGAAAGAAAGATCATCTTGCCATCGGCAAACGAACTGTTGCCGCTTTCTGCCATATAACAAAGCAGTGCATTGCGTGCCGTATCAATATGATTGGATATCGAATCCTTACTGATAGGAATATATTTTGCGCCGCTTGTTGTGCCCGATGTTTTTGCAAAGTAGATGGGCTTGCCGCTCCATAACACATTCTGCTGGCCTTCCTTTATCTGGTCTATATAATGGCGTATCCCTTCATAATCTTTTATAGGCACTGCAGCTTTATACTCTTCGTATGTCTTTACATCTTTTAGCTGGTGGTCTTTGCCAAACACCGTACCGGCGCCGGTTTTCAGCAGATGCTGCAATATAGCCTGCTGGTCTGCCACTGCCGTAGCCATACCTTTACGTATGCGTGAATGCACAATAGAGGCATAGGGCCGGGCTAGGAAAGATTTTATCTTCATCAGGCAAACTTAGGGCGACAAAAATACGATTATAGAAACAGCTTTGCAGATAAATTAGCAGACAGCAGATGCCCTTTTGTTTCTATAAAATAGAGGAATTCGGACAGATTACAAAAAAATATTTGCTTATGACGCAAAAAATGCATTAACTTTGCGCGAAATATTTAAGGAATAGTCATGTTTGCGATTGTCAATATAGCGGGTCAGCAATTTAAGGTAAGGAAAGATGATGAACTGTTCGTTCACCGTCTCGAAGGTAACGCTGGCGATAAAGTTGAATTCTCTGAAGTTTTAATGACTTCTGATAACAACAATATTAAATTCTCTAATTCAGTAAAAGTACAAGCTGAGATAGTAGACCACCTGAAAGGTGACAAAGTGATCGTGTTCAAAAAGAACCGTCGCAAAGGATATCAGAAAAGTAACGGTCACCGTCAGTACCTGACGAAGATCAAAATAAATGATATCGCCTAGTCAGAGGTATTGTATAATTAATTTTTTTAGTAAATTCGTAAATAGTAGCATAAGAAATGGCACATAAAAAAGGTGAAGGTAGTGTAAAGAATAACCGGGACTCGCAAAGCAAACGCCTGGGAGTTAAGATATTTGGTGGCCAGCCTGCAATCGCCGGTAACATTATAGTACGTCAGCGTGGTACAGTTTATCATCCCGGTACTAATGTAGGCCTGGGTAGAGATTTTACAATTTTTGCTTTAAAAGATGGCGTAGTTGAGTTCCGCAAGACTCGTACTAAGACATTGATATCAGTGAAAGAATTTTCAGCTACTGCCGAGGCCTAACCCCCTCGGCAGTTTGCCATAAAAAAGGTTTTTGTTTAACCCTTAAATTCACAAAACAATGGCAACAGCAAAAAAAGCAGCTCCTAAAAAAGCTGCAGCAAAAAAAGCAGCTCCTAAAAAAGCAGCTGCGAAAAAAGCGGCTCCTAAAAAGGCAGCAGCAAAAAAAGCAGCTCCTAAAAAAGCTGCAGCTAAGAAAGCGGCTCCTAAAAAGGCAGCTGCGCCAAAAAAAGCGGCTCCTAAAAAAGCAGCTGCACCTAAGAAAAATGCGGCTCCTAAAAAGGCAGCAGCAAAAAATGCAGCCCCTAAGAAGGCAGCCGCTAAAAAGAAGTAATTTATTTTTAGCAAGTTTTAAAAAGAGACTGTTTCCAAACAGTCTCTTTTTTTATTGCCTGGTTAACAATATTTTATCATTCCATCCTGTGGAAAATCCTGCATCCTGCATCTTATACATACAGCAGCTTTTTCTGTTTGCGTATTATTTGAACTAAGTTTGCACCTTAAAATCAGGAATGATGGATTATGAAGAGCGTAATATGAGAAATAAAGGATATGGCCGCTTCCGTGCATTATTGCACCTAAGCATGGGTGTCTTTTATATCCTCTTTGGCATTGTCATATTCAATATGCGGAGCTTCGGACAAATACAGCTTTCTACCCCGGTAGTGTATGTGGCAAGCATATTTTGCGTGTTATATGGCGCCTTCCGCATCTGGCGTGGCTGGACAGATAATAAGATTATGAATAACGAGCGCAAACGCCCCTGATTTTACATTAGTCTGACGCTGCTGTTAAATTAATTACAACATTTCGCGCAGGCATTCGTTTTTTTAAAATATTGACTAAAATTGCACCCCGATGCAAACTTTCAAAAATATTTGTACGGCAGCAGCTTTTTCTCTTGTGCTGGCATCTTGCGGAAACAATAATGTGAAGCAACCTACAGATACGCTTTCATCAGGCAATATTACCATAAGCGTAGATGAAACGTATAAGCCCATCATACAGCAGGAGCTGAAGGTCTTCGATAGCAGCTTCCCCGAGGCGCATATCAATGTGCAGTACAAGCCCGAAAGTGAGTGTATCAAAGATTTCATGAACGATAGCGTAAAGCTGATACTCATTACAAGGGATCTCTCTGCAGAGGAAAAGAAGGTGTTGGAAACAAGAAAAGTGGTACCTACGTCTTTAGCTGTGGCTAAGGATGCTGTAGCTGTTCTGGTGAATAATAGCAGCGCAGATTCTGTGCTCAGTATGGCAAGGCTCAAGGGTATAGTATCGGGCCAGTACGGTGCAGATTATACGGTTGTGTTCGATAACCAGGGGTCAAGCACGGTAAGGTATATGATGGATTCTATCATCCCGGGCCAAAAGCTGGGGACTAATGTATTTGCTGCAAAAGGTAATGATTCTGTTATCGCTTATGTAGCCCGCAATCCTAAAGCTATAGGTTTTGTTGGGGTAAGCTATGCCAGTGATGATAGTGATCCGGAAGGAATAGCCTTTATTAAAGATGTGAAGGTGGCCGCCATCTACAACGATAATAAGAAGAAAGAATATCAGCCTTACCAGGCATTCATTGCCCCGAACGATTATTTGCTGACGCGCAATTTGTATTGCATCCACAAAGAAACCTATCCGGGGCTCGCCACAGGCTTTCTTAACTTCCTCAGCAAGGAAAGAGGTCAGCTGATATTCAAACAGGCAAGGTTATTCCCTTTGCGTAGCAATATTATTTTTCGTGAGGCAGAGGTAAATAAATAATTGTTTAACCGTCTAAAACAAATTTATTATAGACATAGCATTACGCTAAATCAGTATTAAATGAATATGAAACAACCGATCGTAATCATGGCTGCCATGTCGCTTGCAATAGGCGTTAAGGCACAGAGCGTGGATGAGGGCATCAAGATGTACAATTATGAGCGCTACCAGAGTGCTAAGAAAATATTAGGGCCATTGGCAGGCACCAACCCGCTGGCAAACTACTACCTTGGTTTGTCAGAATTACAAATGGGCAACAAAGATGTAGCGAAAGCTATATTTATGAAGCAACCCGATAATAACCCGAATGCAAGTGGACTTGCACGCGTCAGCTTTATAGAAGGTAATGCTAATGATGGTATGGCAAAAGCAACCGCCATAGCAAACAAGGCAAAGAAAAAAGACTGGGAACCATTCAGGTATGCTGCAGACGCGATCACCTATACTAATGGTGGTAATGTACAGCAGGCGATAGACTGGTATAAATCAGCACTGAATGTTTATGACGATCTGTCTACACATATTTCTCTCGGCGATGCTTACCAAAAGCTTCCGGGCGGTGGTGGCGAGGCTATGACCAACTACGAAAAGGTGGTGGATAAAGATCCTAAAAACTCACTGGCATATTCCCGTATTGGTAAGCTGTGGTATGAGGCTAAAAACTATAAGCTGGCTCTGGAAAACTGGGAAAAAGCCCAGGAAGCAGATCCTAACAATCCGCTGCCTTACCGCGATCTAGCCAATGCTTATACTTATGTAGGTAAGTACGACCTTGCCAAGAAGAATGCAGATAAATACATGGAGCTGTCTGATAAAACAGACGAAGACCTCGATAACTATGTAAGTATCCTCTTTTTGTCAAAGAGTTACAAAGAAGCTATTGAAAATACCAACCAGCTTATTGGCAAGGGTAAAACAAGCCCAAGATATTATGGTATCCTCGGCTTTAGTTATTTTGGATTAGGTGATTCTGCAAATGCGCTGAAAAATGCCGCCATCTATATGGAAAAGCAGGATCCTGCTAAGATCACTCCGGACGATAACAGGAAATATGCAGGTATATTATTGGCAAATGGTAAAAAGGACGAAGCAAACAAATATTTACTGCGTGCTGTAAGTCTTGACTCTTCTGCAAATAAGGCAGATGCTTACCGCGAGAACGGCGACTTGCTGCGCGAATCAAGGGAATGGCTGCTGGCTGCAGACTGGTATGAAAGGATCGTATTGGAATATCCTGACCAGGCAACTGCTAACGATTATTTCTATGCCGCTTTCAGCCGCTACTATGGCCGCGATTACGAAAAAGCTGCCCAGGGCTTTGCAAAAATGAGGGATAAATACCCCGGCGAACCTTCTCCTATCTACTGGCAGGGCCGCTCTGCAGCTGCTATAGATAATGAGGCTAAAACAGGTTTGGCTGCACCATTTTACGAAGAATGGCTGAATCTGAAAACGCCCGACTCTTATGTAAGGAAAAACAACGACCTGATGCAAGCTTATCTATATATGTTGCTGTATGGTTATAATAAAAATGACAATGCAATGATGGATAAGTATGGTGAGCTGTTGAGGGCTATCGATCCTAACAATGCTACACTTAAGCAGATAGACGATATCCGCAAAAGCAAGAAAAAAGCAAAATAGCCTAAGCTATTTATCATATACAGGAAGCAGCGCTTTTAGCGTTGCTTCTTCATTTTAGATAAAAAACATTATTTCTTATTTGGTTGCATCAGGTATAAGGCTTACCTTTGCACTCCTTAATTAAAGTTTTAGTGCCCGGGTAGGGACAAAAAGTATAAGATTATGAAACGTACGTATCAACCAAGCCGCCGCCGCCGCAAGTCTGTTCATGGATTCCGTAAGCGTATGCAAACTGCAAACGGCCGCAAAGTATTGGCTTCGCGCCGTGCTAAAGGACGTCATAAACTGACAGTTTCAGACGAACGCCGCCTGAAATAATCTCAACCTTTAAAATTCAACTGCCATTCGTAATACTTTAAAAGCATACGAACGGCTGAAGCGCGAGCAACATATTGATACGCTTTTCCGCCATGGGAAAGCGTTTTCTTTTTCGCCACTAAGGTTCATTTATATCGTTGCAGACCGCGGGGCCGATGTTTCACCCGTCAGGGCCGGCTTCTCCGTACCCAAGAAAAAATTTCGCCGGTCTGTGCACCGTCACCGCATTTTGCGCCTCATGCGCGAAGCCTGGCGTCAAAATAAGCAACAGCTATATAGCATGGTACCTGCAGATAAGCAATTACATATCTTCTTCGTTTTCACCGGTACCGAACTGCCGGAATACAATACGGTACTCCATCATCTTCTCAAAGGCATAGAACGCCTGCAACCCCTTTTTAAGCCCGCAGATGCGTAAGTTATTGTCCATACTGTTCATTTGGCTCATACGCTTCTACCAGGCCTTTATTTCGCCTCTTTTCGGGGCTAAATGCCGTTATACACCAACCTGTTCTGCCTACGGGGTGGAAGCCATCAAAAAATATGGCCCTTTTAAAGGTGGCTGGATGGCAATCAAGCGTTTCGCCTCCTGCCATCCGTGGGGCGGGCATGGCTACGACCCGGTAAAATGATCCGCCAGCTTCTGTGCGCTCACAATGGCCGCTTCCACTGTTCCGGGGTGCGGACCGCTGTATAATGCTTCTCCCGCAAAATAAATGGTATCCTGTATCGGTGTATTGAGTAATACCTTTGCTTCTGTACTGCCTTTTATGGCATAACTATATCCTCCCAAAGTATATTCACTGTTCTGCCAGTTGACTACCTCCCACGACTTCAACTGGGCACTCAGTTCCGGCATCGACATATTAAATATTGAGGCAAACGATACTAATGCTTTCTCTAATAATTCTTCGTCATTCAGATGAGCTATATCTTTTGATTTTGGCCCGCCCAGCCAGCCTGTCCATACTGTTCTTTGATGCAAGGTCCACCAGGTAGGGAACAACTGGTCGCTCAAAACAAAGCCGATATCTTTTTTGATGAAGTCTTCCCTGAACTCCAGCACGGCTTTGATGATATGCCCAAAGCCTATTTGCTGTACTGCTTTGCTATATTCTTCAATAGCAGGAGTAAATTGAATAGCAGCCTTATGGTTATTGTTTTGCAAAATGCTCACCGGTACCGTGATGATGATCTTATCAGAGGTATGCACAGAGCCGTTGCTGCTATGAATGGTAACCAGCCCTTGTTTCCAAACTACCTGGCTTACGGTAGTATTAGTGATGATCTCGCAGCCATTATCCTTACATCTTGCTGCCAAAAATTTTATCAGTTCGCTGTAGCCCTCAGGTATATAGTAGTTCTCATAATTCTCGTTCGACCATTCTTCGTACAATGGGCCTATGGTAGCACACGATGCATCTGCAAGGTCAAAGCCTTGTGCATAGCCTGCAGCCTGTTCCCGGAGGCCTTCATATGCCTCGCCCGGGAAATAGGCGTTGAGGAAGTCGTTTAATATCATATCAGCCGGGGCATCTTTCATCTTATCCATCATCGTGTCCCAGTGCTCTGTTATCTCCGTTTCCTTCTTTAGTGATCCATCTTCTTTGCGGTACATGTGCCCTGCCATGCTTTTGTATTTGATGCCCGCTTCCTTCAATAATTGGATGGTTTCCTCCGCATCCCCGTGTATAAATTCAGCGCCTCTTTCTACAATGCCGCTAACGGGGCCGAGCGTGTTACTGAATATCCTGCCCCCAAGCCTGTCACTGGCCTCCAGTATCGTTACCCGGTGCTTTTCAGATAATGTCTTGGCGGCAACCAGTCCTGCAATGCCGGCGCCTATTATGATAATATGCTGTTGTTCCATATAAGGTGATGAGGAGCAAAGTAAACCATTTTGCAGGTATGAATTTTGTGCCTTTAGTATTAAAAAACTATGATACGCAAATTAGCATCCGGAGAGTATCGCATCTACTCCCGCAAGGTCGATCCTAAAACACATAAACGCAAAAACCTGGGTACTTTCAAAACATTGGAAGCAGCTAAGAAGCACGAAAAAGAGATACAGTATTTTAAGCATCATTGATGCCATCCATGACATTATTGTGTCACTAATATGACGCAAATTGCTATGTATTAATTTTTTAATGCGTAGCTTAGTATTCCAAACCCATGCTATATGTCAAAGTGCTACCCTTTTCTTCTGTGCATACTCTTATCTGCAGCAGCACATGCACAAACAAATACGATATCAACGCTGCCTCCGGCAAAACAACATCAAATATTATTGCAACGTGCCAGTTACGCACCTTTATCACAGTTTAAAGGCACATCTTCAGGGCCGGTCTTCGATACCACGCGCTGGCAACACTGGGTAGACTCCGTTTGGGGCACAGGCATTCCTGATGCTAATAAGCTCAGTGTATTAAATACCATCTGGGCGTCGATCGATTCTACATATTCCTGCTTTGTGCACCTGCCAATGTACAATTGGGATTCCCTCATCAATGCCATGCGAACAGAGGTAAATGCCGGTGTTAGTCGTGGGCGTTTTGCCGCTATGCTCAACCACTTGCGCAGGTATATTAATGATGGACATAGTGTTATGTACGACCTCGCAGTTGATTATCCTACAACTGTTTTCCCGGGTATGCCCTTGATGCGGGGAGAGTCGGGCCGTTTTGGCGCCTGTATTACTATGCTCCCCGATTCAACTGCTATGGTATACGATGCTGAACCCGGGCATCCCTTTGGCCTGCAGCCCGGAGATATAGTATTAGGTTATAATGGCATGGCCTGGAAAGACCTGGTACAAATCATGCTCCGGCACGAATTACCAAGTTCCGTTTATCCGGGTTCAACAGATATCGCAACTTATCAGCGTATGATAAAGGGAGTAGGTGAGAACTGGTACCTATTCGATACGATCAATATCAAAAAATGCAACGGTAGCCTGGTTAACTTCCCAACCTCTTATATGGCCAACACCTTTTACAGCAGCATGTGTACCGATCAGATGCCCGTACCTGGCGTCCATAAACTTAGTTTCACAGAATATTATTATCAGAACAAATCAATATCCTATGGACTTATAAGCGGTACAAAGATCGGCTATGTATATATGATGGACTGCGAAGATGGTACAGGCAATGCATTGTATAATGCGGTGAAGCACCTTGTAGAAGACAGTGCCGCACAGTCGCTGATATTCGATATACGGACAAACTTTGGTGGTAGCTTTAATGCTTATATCAAAACATTCGAATATCTCACAGACCTTAATAATACGCCCTGGGTAGGCTATGGAGAACGTGTGAGTGTCACAGATCGGTACATGATGTTCAACCAGCCATCTTTTTGGTACAATGTGCTCGATACAGATGCTTCTTCATTTTATAAACCTGTTGCCGTATTAGTTGGGCCTGAGGCGGTAAGCGCAGGCGATTTCTTCCAGGTATTATTCCGCAGGCACCCATGGGCAAGGGTTTTTGGCCGAAGTACGGCGGGGGCATATGGCTCCTACCATCCCATCGCTACGGGGCAAGCAGATTATTACGCCTCCAAGCAGGATGTAAATTTTTATGATGTTGCTGATCCGACTTTCTACCTCTCGCATACTGAATACCCTGTTGACCAACAGGTATGGCTTACGAAAGATAGCACCTGCGCCGGTATTGATAATGTAGTAAGCGAAGCCGTCAAATGGATCAATGGCGAGCTAAGCGTGCCCACAGTCAATGCAAGGGCCGTTGGTATTAAAGTATATCCCAATCCTGCAAACGGTGATGTTCATATACTATTCAGCAGTCCATCTGCTGATCAGTATACCATCAGGTTATGTAATATTATGGGTTCTGTTATACTACAGCAATCAGCTTCGGCTGCAACCGGAAAGATAGATCTCTATTGCGGCGATCTGCCGGACGGAACTTATTTCCTGACTGTTCAAAACAGCAATAGCTACCGGGTAGTGCAAAAGATAAGTATTGTACACTAGGACAGAATTAAGCGAGAGTAAAAGTTTAAGTCTGAATATCAGACAGAGGGCCATATCATATTTCATTTAGAGTTTATGTAGCTGTTATTGATAATATGTGATGTTTTAAACCATGTATATGAGAAATATTTACTCGGTGCTCTTTTGCTTATTTTCCGTTATTTCCTCTTTTGCACAGCCTATTTCAGGATTGCCACCTGCATTACAGCATCAATTGCTTTTGCAAAGAATGCACATTGCTCATACACAGTTGAAAGGCACAGGTTCGGGCCATGTATTTGATACCACCCGCTGGAACTACCTGGTGGATTCTACCTGGGGACCAGGATTACCTACATCTGATAAGCTCACTTTGTTTAATACAATATGGACTTCGATAGATTCTACGTATGCAGCGTTTACCGGTCTTCCAAGATATAATTGGGATTCGATAGCGAACTCAATGCGTGCAGAAATTAGCGCGGGCGTTAGCCGTGGCAGATTTGCCGCAATGCTCAGTCATTTGCGTAGATATCTTAATGATGGCCATACCAGTATTTATGACTTGAAAGTGAATTACCCTAATACTGTGTATTTAGGATTGCCGTTGATGACGGATCAAAGTAATGTTGCTTTGGGTGTGTGTTTAACGATGTTGGCAGATTCAACGCCACTAGTAATAGACGCGATACCTAATCAACCTTTTGGCTTGCAACCTGGAGATATTATACTTGGATATAATGGAATTCCCTGGAAAGATATTGTACAAATCATTTTGAAATACGAATTGCCCAACTCCGTAAATGTGGGTTCTACAGAATATGCAACTTATCAACGCTTTATTAAAGCAGCTGCGGCTAACTGGTATTTGTTTGATACTATAAATATCAGGAAATGTAATGGACAGTTACAGAATCTGCCAACTTCTATAATGCTCTACAATTATTACTTCCCAGGTATGCTTTGTACAGATCAAATGCCCATACAAGGCGTGCATAAACTTAGTTTTGATGATTACTACAATCAAAACAGAGCGGTATCAGCCGGTATAGTCAAAGGAACTAAAATTGGTTACGTGTATATGATGGATTGCGAAGACGTGACAGGTGACATTTTATATAACGCCGTAAAGCATTTAATAGAAGATAGCTCAGCAATAGCGCTAATATTCGATCTGCGTACTAATTATGGTGGCGGTCTTAATGCATATTTAAAAACGTTCATGTACTTAACAGGTACCGACAATACTTCGTGGATAGGAACCGCTGATCGTGTGTCCGTTTCTGATCGTTACCTTATGTATAATCTGCCTTCTTATGTAAATGATATTAAAGATACTGATCCACATTCGTTTTATAGGCCAATAGCATTATTATGCGGACCAGAAGCAACCAGTGCCGGAGATTATTTCCAGGTTTTATTTCGTCATCATCCATGGGTTAAAACATTTGGTAGAAGCACTGCTGGCGCTTTTGGTCGCCGGGTTGATATTGCAACCAAACAGGCAGATTACTACGCAACTAAGCAACAATATGATACCTATGATGTCACAGATCCCAATAATTACCTGTCGCACAAAGAATATCCAATCGATTTTCCTGTATGGCTTACGAAAGATAGCACCTGCGCCGGTGTTGATAATGTAGTAAGCGCAGCGGTAAAATGGATCAACGGTGAGCTAAGCGTGCCCACAGTCAATGCAAGGGCTTTTGGCATTAAAGTATATCCCAATCCTGCAAACGGTGATGTTCATATACTATTCAGCAGTCCATCTGCCGATCAGTATACCATCAGGTTATGTAATATCATGGGTTCTGTTATACTGCAGCAATCAGCTTCGGCTGCAACCGGAAAAATAGATCTCCATTGCGGCGATCTGCCGGACGGAACTTATTTCCTCACTGTTCAAAACAGCAATAGCTACCGGGTAGTGCAAAAGATCAGTATTGTACATTGACCGGCGATGCCTAAAATCGTACCTTCCATACGCCGTATAAGAAGTATTTATTTTTACTATAGTCAGTCCCACTTTTGACTTTTGAATTTTTACTTTTGAATTATGATCTACTCATTCAAAGGTTTTATACCCATAGTGCATCCTACAGCTTTCATACATCCGCAGGCTGCTGTTACCGGTAATGTTATTATAGGCAAGGACGTGTATATAGGTCCCGGTGCTGCCCTCCGTGGCGACTGGGGTGGCATCGTTATAGAAGATGGTTGCAACGTGCAGGAAAACTGTACCATTCACATGTTTCCTGGTGTAACGGTATTACTGAAAGAAAGTGCGCATATAGGCCATGGTGCCATTATACATGGGGGTACCATAGGCCGGAATGTATTGGTAGGTATGAATGCCGTAATAATGGATGAAGTAGAGATAGGCGATGAGTGCATCATCGGTGCGCTCAGCTTTATCAATGCTAATACTAAAATACCGCCAAGGTCATTGGTAGTGGGCAACCCCGGTAAGATCATCAAGGAAGTGAGCGACGAGATGATTGCCTGGAAGACAAAAGGTACCCAGCTGTATCAAAGCCTGCCAAAGGATTGCTATGATACCCTGGTGGCCTGCGAGCCCCTCCATGAGATGCCTGCCAACCGGCCCACACAGGAATCACTTTACGATACCTGGAATAAGATCAAGAACAGCTAATACCCGGTTTGTATATAATTAAAAAACCCGGGCCTTTCGGTCCGGGTTTGTTTCTTTCGGGTAATCAGTTTTATTTAACTGAAAGTTAATTAAGCTTCGTCTGAATTAACCAGTTCGTTCACACATTTTGCAACGTGTGCGATGCGGGCAGGGTTCAGAGCGTAGTGAATGAATTTGCCATCACGTTCTGTGATAACGATGTTTGCACGACGGAGTATAGCTAAATGCTGAGATGCTACAGATTGCTCCAGGCGCAGTTTCACATAGATATCTGTAACATTCATGCGTTTGTTTTCTTCCAGCAATTTGATGATTTGCTGACGGAGTTTGTGGTTTATAGCTCGCAAGGTCATTGCTGCACTTTTCACTGCCATGTAATCTAATTTAATCTGTTCGTTTGAACCTTCATCTTTGCGAATAACCAGCGTGTTAGCTGACATAGTCGTTTCCATTTACAATTGATTTTATAAATAAATAAAAGAGTAAACTCTATTGCGGGATAATCCCTTCTTTGTAACACCTTAACGGGATGCAAACATACGCCAATATTAAATATGAAACAAAATACTATTGAATTAAGCTGTTAAACCACCGTTAAAATACAAATAAATTACTTAATATATATTCGTATCTAACTGTTTATCTTTGGTTTATGTGTATAAACCGATTTTAAATAAAATGGTTCTGCATATTGTAAATTGACAAACTCATTACAATGATACCGCTCATTTGAATATCTTGCCCACACCTCCACGTTAATAGCTATTTCAGGTAGTATAAGGTTCTCGGGTGAAGAAAATATATTATTAATTTCTTCATTAATATCTGCTGCCAGCAAGGTTTTACCATTCAGCATTGACCGTAATGCGATAAGCTGATCCTCAGTGGCATGCTGCGGTTCTATAACAATTTCATTTTTGTTGTTATATGTAGCAAAATAATATTCTTTTTCACGCGCTTGCATTACGGTTGCATAAAAATCATATTTATCCAAATATTCATAATATGCGCCAAGGATAGCAAGCCTCAGCCTGTTATGCATCATCAGGGGTTTATCTAATACATAGCATAGTCCTTTGGCTGTAGCCAGCCCTATGCGCAACCCGGTATAAGATCCCGGCCCGCCACA
The DNA here is from genome assembly GCA_018267955.1 of Bacteroidota bacterium. GTDB lineage: Bacteria > Bacteroidota > Bacteroidia > Chitinophagales > Chitinophagaceae > Polluticoccus. The sequence goes on along the minus strand of JAFDXL010000005.1, from coordinate 463,207 downwards.
TACCGCTATAGCGTCCAGCTGTTGCATGGTAATACCAGCTTCTTGTAGTATTTCTTCTACATGCAGGTTAATGGCTGCTGCGTGGTTACGGTTATCGGTATTACGCCGGCTGCTTACCACAACGCAATCACGACTGATGGCCACCAAACCACTATCGCCAGATGTATCGATATGTAATAAATAACCCATTTTGCGTGCGCAAAGGTACGTAGGTATTACATTTGTATCATGGAAAAAAAGATAATTCGCACAGATAAAGCTCCCGCGCCCATCGGGCCATATAACCAGGCTGTTCAATTTGGCAATATGCTATTCGTTTCCGGACAGATAGCCATTGATCCTGCTACCGGCGAACTATATACCGGCGATATACAAACAGAAACTAAACTGGTGATGGAAAACCTCAAAGCCATCCTTTCAGAAGCCGGTATGGACTTTAGCAACGTATTAAAAAGCACCATCTTCCTTATGGACATGGGACAATTTGCCCAGGTAAATGAAGTATATGGCAGCTATTTCACAGAAAACCCACCCGCCCGCGAAACCGTACAGGTAGCAGGCCTGCCTAAGGGCGTGAAGGTAGAAATAAGCGTAGTGGCAGCTAAGTAATAAAACGACTTTTAATAGAAATAAAATGCGGCAATGTTTAATTGCCGCATTTTCACATTATCATATTACCGCATTATATCAATCCAAATTGCTTGAAATGATGCTTGAAGTGTTTGCCATGAAATACTTTCCATTCATCATGGCTCAACGGTCCTAAGCGGGGTTGTATATGTTTAGCTTCCGGATTTTGGCCGTAATAGTTCTCAAAATATTCCAGTTCGCCTTTCAGTTCATTGATTGCTCCTTCCAGGTTCGGATGCACATACTCTGGTAATCCTTCACCCATCAGCGGGCTCTTTAATCCCTGTGGTATCTCTGCATCGGTATAAATAAGCCTTGCTTTGGCCGCATCCGCTTCTTCCGGCGTGCTGCGTTGCAGCACGGGAAATTTGCCGCTCGATGCTTTGATAGTCATAGTCAGGTGCTCTACCATATGTTGCGGTGTCATCATACCAAACAATGGTTTCGTATCCGGTGTCAGCGTATTCAGCTTACCAATCGTTTCTTCTATGTTGTCAATTCTTACTATCATAAACATTTATTAATAATCAACTAATAAACTAATCAACCAGTCAACTAACCCTTTTTAGCCTCTTTCGCCCAGGTATCTTTCAATCCTACCGTGCGGTTAAATATCAGCCTGTCTTGTGTACTGTCTTTATCTACACAGAAATATCCTTTGCGCAAAAACTGGAATTGTTCGCCAATTTCTGCTGTAGCCAGGGCCGGTTCTATATATACACTTGGAAGTACCTCCAGTGAGTGCTCGTTGATATAATCTTTAAAATCACCTTCTTCGCTCGATGGATCTTCTACCTTAAATAGTCGGTCATACAGGCGTACCTCCGCAGTTTTCGCAGTAGCCATATTCACCCAGTGGATGGTACCCTTTACGTGTATGCCGCTGGTATCATGCCCGCTCTTGCTTTCGGGTATATAGGTACAATGTATCTCTGTTACCTTACCCGATTTATCTTTTACAAAGCTGTCACACTTCACAATATAGGCACCCTTCAGGCGTACCATCAGGCCGGGTCCCAGTCTGAAGAATTTTCTCGGAGGTTCCTCCATAAAGTCTTCGCGCTCTATCCATACCTCGCGGCTGAAGGGCATTTTGCGTGTACCACTGTTCGGGTCTTCCGGGTTATTCTCTACGTCCAGCTCCTCTGTTTGTCCTTCCGGGTAATTAGTGATTACCAGTTTCACAGGATCCAGCACAGCCATTACACGGTTGGCGGTTTTGTTCAGTTGTTCCCGTACATGAAATTCCAGCACACCTATATCTACAATGTTTTCACGCTTGGCTATACCTATGGTGTCGCAGAAGTTAACGATGGCTTGTGCGGGATAGCCACGGCGGCGCATACCACTGATCGTTGGCATACGTGGGTCGTCCCATCCTGCCACGTGTTTTTCATTCACTAATTGCAGCAGCTTGCGCTTGCTCATTACTGTATAGGTAAGGTTACGGCGTGCAAACTCATATTGGTGCGATGGGAAGATCTCCAGTTTTTCAATGAACCAGTCGTACAGTGGGCGGTGGTGTATAAATTCCAGCGTGCAGATGCTGTGAGTGATATGCTCGATGCTATCACTCTGCCCATGTGCAAAATCATACATCGGGTAGATGCACCATTTATCGCCTGTACGGTGGTGATGCGCATGTTTGATGCGGTACATGATAGGATCGCGCAGCAGCAGGTTAGGATGCGCCATATCTATTTTGGCACGCAATACTTTTTCGCCATCGCCATATTTACCATCCTTCATCTCTTCAAACAGGCGCAGGTTCTCTTCAATGCTGCGCTCGCGGTACGGACTGTTTTTACCGGGCTCTGTGGTAGATCCCTTTGTTGCAGCTATCTCATCTGCTGTGCTGTCATCCACATAAGCCAGTCCTTTTTTTATGAGCGTTACGGCAAATTCATATAGCTTGTCAAAATAGTCGGATGCATAGAATTCATGATCCCATGTTTTACCAATAGCATCACTCAGCCATTTGATATCGTATTTAATGCTTTCTACATATTCTGTATCCTCGGTTACGGGGTTGGTATCATCAAAGCGAAGATTGCATTTGCCATTGTACTTTTTCGCCAGCCCGAAGTTGAGGCAGATAGACGAAGCATGGCCTATATGCAGGTAGCCATTAGGCTCCGGCGGAAAGCGTGTATGTATCTCTTTATACCTGCCTTCCTGTATATGTTCTTCAATAATTTCTTCTAAAAAATTAAGTGATTTTTCTTCGCTCATAAGGCTGCAAAGATAGCGTATTGGGTGGATTCATATATGGAAGTATGTAATAATGCGTGTCTCAGCTCGGTACCACATTAGCAAGGTTCAATCAATTCTTTAATGAAAAGAATAGACATCCTCAGCCCGGCACCACAGTAGCACAATAGCCAAATAGGAAGTCCCCGCAATCACGTGGTGATTATTTCGCGCATAATGATTTTCAATGGTCTCAATGAGTTCTGCGCAATTGATTGCGGCACCTTTTCTTTGTTACTTTCTTTTGTGCAAAAAGAAAGTAAATAGGCACCAATATCCTTTATAACCCCACATAACACCCAACACTCAAATGCAGCGCATAAGGATGTTCTGTGGTTTTAAAAGCCGGATTATGAACAGCATCCATATTTGTTAACATGTAGTAAAACGCAGGAGCAACAAATAATCTTATTTTTTTGACTAAGCTATATTCAAAGTTTAAAGAAGAGCTACTGAAAACGCTGATTGGTTTATAAAGATTCGTAAATGTTCCTTGATTTATTGCCGTTTTCTCAGTGTTCAAATTTGTATTCCAGTCATCAACCCTTTGCATATTGTAGGATATGGCAAAGCCCGTTTGCGGGGTAATGCTAAATTTTTTACCGATGTTTATTTCGTATCCCACGTTAATAGGTACCAGCAAATGTTTAAACTTAACTGCGATAGAACCCGAATCTCTTACCGGCGGATTACCTTCAAATACCAAAAGCACATCTTTATTCTGGTTACCGGTCTGTAAATATCCTATTCCTGTACTCACTCTCAATTTATGTATCTGGTAACCCATTTCTACCCCGGCAGAAAAAGTATAAACACTCCGCAGTTTCGTATCGTCGTTGCGTCCCATAATTTTTAGATAGGATCTTTCACCGGCATCGCCCGCTATATTGCTTATGCCAGCACCTACATAGGGCTTTAGATAAAATTCGTTGCGTGCGTAAGAATTTGTAGTAAATACAACTGCGGCCATTGCGGCGAGCAATTTCAATTTCATAAGACAGAAGGTTTGATTGAAGCGGCTAAGGTAGGTAAATAACTTTGTGCACAAGAAATTCAATAAAAAGATATAAACACATATATTGCAAATATGAAACCTATTGTTATCACTATATTTCTTGCTATTTTTTGTACAGATCCTGTTTTAGCTCAAGGTTGGATAAAAAGAAAAAATGCCCCCAATTCATTGTCATTTGCTACCAGTTCTACTGCGGTTGGGAAAGGTTTTCTAACAGGCCTTGGAACGGCTACTTATGCTTATGATACCGGTACACTTAGCTGGACACAAGTTGCTACTATGCCTGGCAATGTACGAACAAGCCCTGTTAGCGGAACGCTTAATGATAAAGTGTTTTGTGGCTTGGGAATGGCTACATATTGGTCATCCAGCCCTAATGCAGTTACACACCGGGAATTCTACAAATACGATCCAGCAACAAATATTTGGTCCCAGGTAGCTACTTTCCCTGGAACGGCGCGTTGGCTCTGGGCAAATTTTGCGCTGAACAATAAATTTTATGTAACACTTGGAAAGACCTTTTTGGGAGGCCCGGGGTATTGCAAAGATACCTGGGAGTATGACCCTGGCACAGATGTATGGTCTTTGAAGGATTCTTTTCCGGGTGGATACAGAGACGCTGCCACAAGCTTTAGTATTGATGGTAAAGGTTATGTCGTAGGTGGAATAATTTCATCTACAGCGGCTAATGAACTTTGGCAATACAACCCGACAACAAATTCATGGGCTCAAAAAGCATCTTGCCCGGCACAAGACAATGGTGGCATTGCTTTTAACATCGGGTCGTACGGATATTACCTGACAGGAAATTCCTATCTGGATTCTCCCAGATTTTATAGATATGATCCGGCTAATGACTTATGGACAAGATTACCTGATTTTCCTGGTCAGGACCGTAACGTTTCTGCATCATTCAGCATCGGCCGTTCAGGATTTATTACCACCGGCCAACATATGCCTGATCCTAAGCAATCTGGCCCGGTTTACGATTTAAATGATCTTTGGGAATATAATCTTGATTGTCCTGCAGATATAATAAATGATTTATCGGTTAATAATTATCAACAGTTATACTGCGGCGACACTATTACTTTTGATAGCATAAAAGCATATGTCGTACAAAATTCCTCTGCAGCTTACAATTGGCTTACCAGCACGGATGGGATAAATTATACTGCTGTGACCGGAGGTAGTACTCCTCTGCTAACAAATCTTAGCCTGACGCAAACCACTTATTATAAACGAATTGTAACACTTAACACCAAATGTTTCGATACATCATATGCTATTAAGTTCGAGATAGAACATTATAAGTTTCCGGTAATAGATACCTTTTCAGGAACGTCAGCATGTTTTGGAGACACAGTAATATTGCATTGTAATAATCCGTATTCCAAAAGATGGTATGTCAATGGTAATTGGTCGCCTGATACAACCAGCATTTTTAAAACATTCACCTCAGGCAATTACTCTGTTATTGCAACTAATATTGCATGCCAGTTTTCATCAGATACTATTACTGTTACCATACACCCACCCACGCCAATACCAACTATTCATTTGAATCCAGCGCTTGACAGTCTTGTTTGCGATACAGCAGCAGTTGCTTACCAATGGTTCTGGGGTGTTGGTATTCCAATTCCCGGAGAAACGAATAATCAGTATTATCCCTCAGACAGTGGTGATTATTACGTAGTTATTACAGATAGCAACGGCTGTACTGCCAGGTCTGCTCCCATTCACTTTACGCTGCCGGTTAATGTTTCTAACGTTTCAGCGAACATGATGACTGTTTTCCCCAATCCTTTCCTAAATGCTATTTACTTCAATACGCCCGGTGTTTATACGCATTACAGACTTGTATCCATTCAAGGTCAAACTGTGCTTGAAGGCAAGCTTTTGGTGAGTCAAAAGGCTATTGATTTGTCAGCGCTAGACCAGGGATATTATGTTCTGGATTTGTATGACAAGCAAGGGTATTGTTTCAGGTACAAAATATCAAAGCAATAAGCATAGCGTATTGTACAAAACGGTTTTTTAAAAGCGGCAGAGATTACTTCTTCTTCCCCGCCTTCCCAAACCTTATCTTATTCACATGCACCGTTACACCCGCTTCACCACATACCGCCCACACACGGTTCCTTGGGTCGAAATTCCCATACCCATCAGGGTTATCAAAATTGGTAAGCATACGATAATAAGCGCCAGATAAGTTCAGGCCCAGCAATTCATTCAGATCATATTCAATGTTCAGCCTCGCTGTTGCGAAATAAGAAGAGCGTTCATAGTTAATATCAAAATATTGATCTGTTACCGTATTCTTGCTATCTGCTTTTTGTGTTTTCATACGGTCCTTCCTGTTCATATTGTGCGAATAGGCAGCGCCAATTTGCGGCATTATAGAAAAGCCTTTATAAACATGTATATGGTAACCTACCTGCAGCGGTATCATCAGATGTCGGTATCTGTTGGTGATCGCGCCCGAATCGTAGAGCGATGGTACAGTGGGCGCACCAAATACAATGCTGTATTTCTGGCCATCGCTCAGGTATTGTATGCCTGTGCTCAGGTCCCAGTTCCACAAGCGGTAGCCAACATGCAGCCCATAGGTATATGATTTTATCGGGTAGTACTTTACAGCGCTGGGCATATTGTTATAGGTCCTGAAGGTCAGGTTGCTGCTGCCCATACCTATCATTGGTTTCACGTACAGGCCATCCTGCGCGTATGCACTTGCACAAAACAGCACCAATGCCCATAATAATACCTTTTTCATAACCCTCATCAGTTATATTACCATAAATTTCCTGCCATTATTTACTAAATCCAAAACTCTTTTTCAAATGATGCTTTTTTTAATTCTTTACTGCGTGCACGGATTTAGCCTGTTTTATTAACTATTTATCAGATGAATTACTATTTTTAAACCCCGCTTAACAGGAATTATGACAGATAGGACACAACGGCCGGTACGTGTACTGGTTGCTAAGGTAGGTTTGGATGGTCATGACCGCGGCGCGAAAGTGATAGCGACCACATTGCGCGATGCCGGTATGGAGGTGATATATACAGGACTGCGGCAAACGCCCGAAATGGTTGTCAATACTGCATTACAGGAAGATGTGGACGCCATCGGCATCAGTATTTTAAGTGGCGCGCACATGACGGTTTTTCCTAAAGTGCTGCAGCTGATGAAGGAAAAAGGATTAGATAATGTGCTGTTGACAGGTGGGGGGATTATACCCGAAGAAGATATGACAGCATTACACGCTATGGGTGTGGGTAAGCTGTTTGGCCCCGGGGCCGCTACTACAGATATCGCGAATTATATAGATAGCTGGACGCACGAACACCGGGCCGAATTATTTTAATAATATTTTAAACCGAACAGATATTTAATATTCTAAGATAAAATGTACCAAACTTTACTTACAGACTTGCAGGATGGTATCCTGGTAGTTACCATCAACCGTCCTGATAAGCTGAATGCACTGAACAAAGATGTAATAGAAGAGCTGGGCAAGGTTGTTGACGATATCTACCAAAATCCCGAAATAAAAACTGCAATACTTACAGGTGCCGGCGAAAAGGCTTTCGTTGCCGGTGCTGATATATCTGAATTTACTGCTCTTGATGGTAATGGCGGTGCTGCCCTGGCAAAAAAAGGCCAGGATCTCGTTTTTGATAAGATCGAGAACAGCCCTAAACCTATCATTGCTGCTGTAAACGGTTTTGCACTGGGTGGTGGTTGTGAGCTGGCAATGTCCTGCCATTTCCGCCTCGCCAGCGAAAATGCCAAATTCGGCCAGCCGGAAGTAAACCTGGGCCTTATCCCGGGCTATGGTGGCACACAGCGCCTTACCCAGCTTATTGGCAAGGGCAAGTCTATGGAGCTGATGATGACAGCCGATATGATTGGCGCCGAAGAGGCAAAATCGCTCGGTTTGGTCAATTATGTAGTGCCGCAGGCCGAACTTTTGGGCAGGGCAAAAGAAATTTTACAAAAGATCCAGGCAAAAGCTCCTGTTGCAATAGCAAAAGTGATAGCATGTGTTAATGATGCTGCAAAGGGCGACAGTAAAGGATTTGAGAATGAGATCAAGCGTTTCGGAGAGTGTTTTACAACAGAAGATATGAAGGAAGGAACCGGCGCTTTCTTAGAAAAAAGAAAAGCTATTTTTAAAGGAAAATAATTTTATTATCTTCAACGCTATAAAAACAAAGCACATGCGGAAAAAACTTGTCCGTAGCCTTTTTGCCTTATGTCTCAGCAGTGCAGCGCTTCCCGCGTTTGCACAACCGGCAATACCCAGGGAGTATGTAGAACATCCGGGGTATTCTATAGGCTTTAATTTTGGCATGACAGACCTATGGGGCGATGTGGGTACGAAGAGTGTGATAGACCATTATACCAACGGTAAATATTTTAATATGCCATGCTTTATGGGTGGCGTTTTTGGTAGGTTCACACCGCATCCCAGTGTCGCATTCAGGTTGGGTATCAGCTATGGTACTTTGTATGCTACTGATGCCTGGAACGAGTCTAAAGCGAAGAAAGCTACTTCCTTCCAGGATGATGCTGTACAACGTTACCTCCGCAATCAGGATGTTAAGAGCAATATATGGGAAGGTACTTTCCAGATAGAGTATATGCCGCTGCGTATGAATTCAGAAAGTAATTCTGCACGTCATCGTCTGCAACCTTACGTTACAGCCGGTATCGGTGGGTTCCACTATCAGCCGTATAGCTCATTTATAGACAGGGGTACCCTGGCTAAAAAATGGGTGAGCGTCGCTGATCTGCACCTCGAAGGCGAAGGTTTTGAACATGACAAGGCTACTCCTACATATGCAATGAAAACCAACCTCTGGCAGGTTTGCGTACCGGCAGGTTTAGGTCTTCGTTACGATATCGGCCGCAATATGTCTGTAGGGCTTGAGTGGCTGTATCGCTTCACCTTCCACGACAGGCTGGATAATGTAAGCGGCGATTATGTATCAGAAGCTTACCTCGAACGCTATCTGCCGTCAGACAAAGCTGTGGTAGCAAAAGAAATGTATGATAAGGAATGGGCTGTGCAGCCGGGTGCTAAAGCTACACCTTGGACACCGCGCGGTAATAAAGACAACAAAGACTCATATTCTGCTGTCTCTGTGATGTTTATCTACCATTTCAACAATAATAAGATGCCTTGGTGGTATTAATAAAAAATTATAAGTCTCATTATTAGGGCGGTGTGATTTCATACCGCTCTTTTTTTACTATATTTTTACCGTAAACTTTGAAACACGTTTATGTACGCTTTTTTGGATGGAGAGCTGGTTTACAAAACTCCTTCGCTGATATATCTCTCTGTGAATGGTGTGGGTTATGAGGTACATATTACCCTGCAAACATATAGTAAAATACAAAATGCAGAGCAATGCAGGCTCTATACCCACCTGCAGGTACGCGAAGATGCCTGGGTTTTATATGGTTTTGCCGATGAACAGGAAAAAGCCACTTTCAGGCTGCTTTTAAGCATCAACGGGGTGGGGGCAAGTACTGCCCGTGTCATATTATCATCATTAACTCCTGAAGAATTGGAGCGCGCCGTCGCCATGGACGACACCCGCACGCTGGAAAAAGTGAAAGGCATAGGTGCAAAGACCGCTCAGCGCATCATTTTAGAGCTCAAAGGCAAGCTCTCATTACAAAAAAATACTGCAATTTTACCCGCTCAGCAACACAATACAACCGAGGCTGACGCGTTATTTGCTTTAGTGAATTTGGGCATCAGCAGGTCTGTAGCCGAAAGCGCAATAAAAAAGATTAATAACGCGGCTTCTCTATCTGTAGAAGAGCTGATAAAACAAGCGCTGCGTGTGCTGTAATCCTCAAAGGAGTTTAGTTAAATGCGGAAGACGAATTTCGGCTATAAACTTTTTTTCTTTATATCCCTGGCTATCGCCCTTACAAATATGGTGGCCAAGGGGTACGAGGGTCCTTTTGACAATGACGATCCGGCACCCGAAGATACTGCTAAATCTGCCCGCGATACCAGTCTCAAGTTTCCTATCTACGACCACAGTGGCATTAGCCCCACAGACAATCCGCCAAAGAGCATAGATCTGCAGGACCCGCCGAATATCAAAAAGTCGGTAGAATACGACGATACTTCCAAAAGATACTATTTCAACGAACGCCTCAGCGATCGTTACCTCAACGCGCCTAATTTCATGACGCTCGATGAGTACTCTAAATACCGCGCAAAGCAGGATGAAGAGGCTTATTGGAAACGCCGCATGGATGCGCTCTCGCTATTCAACAAAAAGCCGGAGCTGCCCACCATGTACCGCGAAGGCCTGTTCGATCGCATTTTTGGTGGCAGTACTATCTCCGTTCGCCCGCAGGGTAATGTGGATGTTACATTTGGCGGCAACTGGCAGCATATCCAGAATCCTACTTTGCCGCAACGTGCGCAGAAGTATGGCATCTTCGATTTTGATATGCAGATGAACATCAACCTCATCGCTACCGTTGGCGATAAGTTGAAACTTAATATCAGCAACAATACCAAGGCTACGTTCGATTACCAGAATATTCAGCGTCTCGAGTACACGGGCAAGGAAGATGAGATCATTAAAAAGATCGAAGCGGGTAATATCAGTTTCCCGCTAAAGAGCAGCCTTATTACCGGTGTTCAATCACTCTTCGGCCTTAAAACACAATTGCAGTTTGGCAAGCTTTGGATTACTGCGGCGGTTGCGCAGCAGCGTTCCAAGCGCCAGAGCGTAACAATACAAGGGGGCTCGCAAACACAGCAATTCGCTATCAAGGCCGATGATTATGAGGATAACAAGCACTTCCTGCTGGCGCAGTACTTCCACGATAATTATAATAATGCGCTAAGGAATTATCCGATCATCAATTCGCAGGTTACAATTAATAAAATTGAAGTTTGGGTTACCAATCGTACTGGTGCTACAGAAGGTGTTCGTACCGTGTATGCCTTCCTCGATCTGGGCGAGAAAAACCCGATGCAGTCCATATTCAATGCTCCGGGCCGTATTCCCTATGGCCTGCCCGATAATAATGCCAATAGTTTATACTCCCGCCTGCAGCAAAATCCTCTTGCTCGTGTGCCAGACCAGGCTAGTTCTGCGATACAGACCATCGGCGACCTTAAGATCAATACAGACTTTGTAAACCCAAGCGCGCGTAAGCTTACTCCTTCAGAATTTACCTACAATGCACGCCTTGGCTATATCTCTTTAAACACACAGCTCAATCCTGAAGATGTACTGGCTGTAGCATACCGTTATACCTACAATGGTAAGGTGTACCAGGTGGGTGAGTTCGCGGAAGATCTGCCACCGCTGCCCAATAATGGTAGCAATACTACCGATCAGCGGGTGCTCTTCCTCAAATTATTAAAAGGTACTTCCAATAACCCTAGGCTCCCTACCTGGAACCTGATGATGAAAAACATCTATGCGCTGGGTGGCCTGGGTGTTTCTAAAGATGAGTTCCGCCTGAATGTCCTCTACCAGGACCCCGGTGGTGGCGAAAAACGCTATCTGCCCGAAGGCCCTCTTGCAGGTACCCCGCTCATATCCATCCTCAATCTAGACCGTCTGAATATACAGGGCGACCCTGTACCGGACGGTATCTTTGACTTTGTAGAAGGTATCACTATCAATACGCAGCAGGGCAAGGTAATATTCCCGGTGCTCGAGCCATTTGGGAGTGGCTTGGATACTGCGGTGGGCAGTTCACAGCTGTTGCAGAGAAAATACCAGTATCGCATATTGTACGACTCTACCAAAACAGTAGCCAAGCAGTTTCAGCAGAATAACCGTTTTGTTATCAAAGGCTCATACAAATCTTCTTCTTCTTCAGAAATTTTCCTCGGTGGTTTCAATATACCGCAGGGTTCCGTTTCTGTTACAGCAGGTGGACAAAAACTGACGGAAAATGTCGATTACCAGATAGATTACGGCCTGGGTAAACTGAAGATCTTGAATACGGGTATCCTTAACTCGGGCATCCCTATCAATGTGCAATACGAGGATAATGCCACTTTTGGTTTCCAGCAGCAAAACTTCACCGGCCTTCATGCAGAATATTTCTTCAATAGAAAGTTATCACTCGGTGGTACTTATATGAAGCTGGCAGAACGTCCCTTCACACAAAAAACTACTTTCGGCGACGATCCTATCAAAAACACGGTACTGGGCCTCGATGGTAATTACCAGAGCGAAGTTCCCGGCCTTACCCGTATTCTGGATAAGCTGCCTGTGTATTCAACAACGGCGCCTTCTCTTATCTCGGTTACGGGAGAGGTGGCAAGCCTCTTGCCTGGCCACGCCAAGCAGATCAACTCACTCGATCCCGAAGGCTCTGTTTATATAGATGACTTTGAAGGCACTAAAGGCTCTTACGATCTTAAGTTCCCTGCCAATTCCTGGACACTTGCCAGCACGCCATCCGGTGCTACCAACAAAGCGGGCAAAGTGATGTTTCCCGAAGCAGATGATCTCAATAAATTATCATACGGAAAAAACAGGGCAAGGTTGGCCTGGTACTTTATAGAGCCCACACTGGTAGATCCAAGTACCGGCGTACCCGATAATGTAAAGAAAGATCCCAACCAGCACTACATTCGCCTCATACAACAGCAGGATGTATTTCCAAACAAAACCAGCAACACCCTGCAAAATGCATTGTCAACTTTAGACCTTGCATATTATCCAAAAGAAAGGGGACCATATAACTTTGATCCCACAGCGCTGGATGCAGATGGAAAGCTCACAAATCCTGCAGATCGTTGGGCAGGTATCATGCGCCCTATCGATAATAGCGATTTCGAACAGTCGAATGTGGAGTTCATCGAGTTTTGGGTGATGGACCCGTTCATCCATAATACCACCTCCAAGGGCGGTTCATTGTACATCAACCTCGGTAATATCTCAGAAGATCTGTTGAAGGACGAACATAAGTTCTTTGAGAATGGTATTACGTATCCCAAAGATCCGGGACAGCTCGATAACAGCGTCTGGGGTTACCAGCCAAAACTATCTCAGCAGATTACCCGCTCTTTCGATAACGATCCCGCAGCTCGTGCAGTACAGGATGTTGGTTATGATGGCCTGGATAATGAAGATGAAAAAGGATTTTTTGCCAATTACCTGGCACAGGTAGCAAATACTGTAACTAATCCTGCAGCATTGCAGGCTATCAAAGATGATCCTTCCGGCGATGACTACCACTATTTCCGTGGCTCCGATTTTGATCAGAATGAACCGGGCGTACTAGGCCGTTATAAAAAATTCAATGGTCCTCAGGGCAATTCCCCGGTTACTACCGATAATACGGCATATTCCTCTGCAAGTACTACTATTCCCGAGTCGGAAGATATCAACCGCGATAATACGCTTAACGAGGCGGAAGACTATTATCAATATCGCATCGACCTGAGCCCGGATATGCAGGTGGGTAGCAATTATATTGTAAATACGCAGGTAAGCAACGTGAAGTTGCCAAACGGCAGCACTGAAGAGGAGAAATGGTACCAGTTCAAAGTGCCCATCCGCGAGTTTAACAGTAAGATAGGTAACATCGCAGATTTCCGTTCTATCCGCTTCATGCGTATGTTCCTCAGTGGTTTCCAGGATAGCGTTATCCTTCGTTTCGCCCAGCTCGATCTCGGCCGTAACAACTGGCGCCGTTACCTGTTCTCTCTGCAAAACCCGGGTGAGAATATTCCTGAGGAAGATCAGAACACCGTGGACTTTGCAGTTACTTCTGTTAGCTACGAAGAAAACAGCGCCCGCCAGCCTGTGCCTTATGTAATACCTCCGGGTGTAAACAGGCAGCTCGCCGCAGTATCTACCGGGCAGAATATACAGCTCAATGAGCAGGCACTCTCCCTGCAGGTATGTAATCTTAAAGATGGCGATATCCGTGCCGTGTACAAAGAGGTGGGTGTAGATATGCGTCAGTTTGGCTCATTGCGCATGTTCATACACGCGGAGTCAAGGGTAGGGTCTGCACCTTTGAAAGATGGTGATATCCGCGCGGTCATCCGTATAGGTAGCGACTTTACCAATAACTATTATGAGTACCAGATGCCGCTTACTATCACGCTCCCCAATACTAATACAGATGAGGGGGTATGGCCCGCAGCAAACAGGCTGGATCTCGTATTGAACGACCTGGTAAATGTGAAGACCGAACGTAATAATAAAGGCGCGCAATCCTTTATCCCATATACGGTAAAGGATGCCAAGGGTAATTATATCACCGTGGTAGGTAACCCTAATATCGGCGATGCCAAGACCATATTATTAGGTGTAGCCAATCCTAAGAAGAATACGCAGTCAACAGACGATGGATTACCTAAATGTGCCGAAGTATGGTTCAATGAATTACGTATGACGGGGCTCGATGAAAAAGCAGGCTATGCGGCATCGGGCAAGGTAGCTATCCAGATGGCAGATCTGGGTACGCTCAACCTGGGTGGTAGTATGCACACTGCCGGTTATGGTAATATTGATCAGAAACTCAATCAGCGTTTCCGCGACAACTTTTACCAGTACAATGCATCTACCAATCTGAATGTTGGTAAACTCATGCCTCGTAAATGGGGGGTACAGTTGCCTGTATTCGTCGGCTACTCTCAAAATACCAGCAACCCTCAGTACGATCCTTACGATCTGGATGTGAAATATGCAGATAAGCTCGATGCTGCCCGGGATGCTGCCCAGCGCGATTCCATCCGCAAGGTAGCGCAGGATTATACTTCCATCACCAGTGTCAACGTCACCAACGTGCGTATACTGGGTAATCCCGAAAAACAGGGTAAATCTCCCATGCCATGGAGCGCGCGCAACTTCGCTGTTAGCTATGCCTTCAACCGTCAGTTCAAACGCAATCCTACGGTAGAAAGCGATGATCTGACAACGCATAAAATAGGGCTTAACTATACTTATGCAATCAAGTCAAAGCCGGTGGAGCCTTTCAAAAAGATGATCCATTCCAAATCCAAATGGATGATGTTGATCAAAGATTTCAACTTCAAACTGTTGCCATCCAATTTCACATTCCAGACGGATATCAACCGGACAATGGATGAAACCAAGGTGCGCAACCTGGATGCGGATGTGCTTACTGTACCAACGTATTACAAAAACTTTGTCTGGAGCCGTCAGTACACTACGCGCTGGGAGCTAAGCCGTTCACTCAGCTTCGATTACACAGCTACCAACCTGTCGCGTATTGATGAGCCTTATGGGCGCATCAACACTGCGGAAAAGAAAGACAGCCTTTGGAATAAAATATTAACCTTCGGGCGTAATACCAATTATACGCAGAGGTTCTCTGCTACCTATAGCCTGCCATTGCAAAAATTGCCGCTCACGGATTGGACCAACCTGAAGCTGAACTACGCCGCTGACTATACCTGGACTGCCTCTTCGCAATTGGCAAGAAGCCAGGGTAATATCCTTAACAATACACAGTCCAAAGGTGCGAACCTTGAATTGCAGTTCTCGCAATTGTATAATAAAAACAAATGGCTTCGTGCTGTTAATCAGCCGAAACCTAATACCGGTAAAAAGGATGATAAAAACGGGCCTACAGCGGGCCCGGGTCTTAGCGGTGCAAACAACAAGTTTAAGGATCTGAGGCCGGGTGCCAATAACAAAGACAATAATAAAAAGAAGAAAACAACAGTAGCCCCTGCCGATACTTCTATGAAGCAGTTTTACGACATAGAAAAAAACACGGCAAAGCTATCTGATAAACAGCTCGATTCTGTAAAGAAACTACAGCACATACAAATATTGGCGCAGGCCAAACTGGATAAAGAAAAGCGTAAAAAAGAACGGAAAGAAGCCCGCAGAAAACGCCGCGAGGCCAAGCCCGAAATAACGGATATAGAACGCGTGGTGGGCAGGTTCCTCACAATGGTAAAACGTACTACGGTAAGCGTCAACGAAACGGCAGGCTCTACTTTGCCCGGCTGGATGGATAGTACCCGTTTCCTGGGTATTAACACCAGCAGTGGTGCACCGGGCTTTGGCTATGTGTATGGTGCGCAGCCCGATCGTGGCTGGCTGGAAACGCAGGCGCTTGCAGGCCGCATTAGTGCTGATACCTTATTCAATGCCCAGTTCCTGCAAAACTATCAGCAGACGCTCAATATGACCACTACGCTGGAGCCTATTAAGGACTTCCGTATAGATGTCACCCTGACGCGCACATTCCAGAAATCGCACAGCGAATTATTTAAGGATACCACGTTCACAGGCAACGGTGTATACACGCACAATAACCCTTATGAAACAGGTTCGTTCTCTACATCTTATATAGGCATCAAAACCCTGTTTAAGGGATCGGATATTAATTCCGGCCCATTCAGGCAGTTCCTCGATAACAGGCAAACGGTATCAGACAGGTTGAGTAAGGACAATCCATACAGTAATTCTGTAAACGACCCTAACGATCCTAAATATAAAAAGGGCTACACTTCCTATTCACAGGATGTATTGGTGCCGGCATTTATCGCTGCATATACAGGCAGGGGTGCCGATAAAATAGGCCTTGTAGATAATAACAATGCTACGATCAGGAGCAATCCGTTCCATAACTTCCTGCCGATGCCCAACTGGAGGGTGACCTACAACGGCCTGGGCAGGATACCGGCTTTGGCAGAGAAGGTAAGCAACCTGGCTATTTCCAGCGCTTACACAGGTACTTTGTCTATGAATAGCTTTGTATCGCAGCTGTATTACCAGGATGTTTATAGCCTGGGTTTCCCATCGTTCATAGATTCCAATTCGGGCAACTTCATACCTTTCTACCAGGTGCCGAATGTTACGATCACAGAAGCATTCAATCCGTTATTCGGTGTAGATGCGGCTTTGAAGAACGGTATGTCCATCCGCTTCGATTATCGTAAGTCGCGCAACGTGAGCCTGAGCCTTGTCGATTACCAGGTTAGCGAGACGAATAGCAGCGAGTATGCAATTGGCTTCGGTTACCGTATTCACGGCCTGGTATTGCCGTTTGATTTCTTTGGAGTTAAAAAGCTGAAGAACGACCTGAATATCAAAGTCGACGTAGGCCTCCGCGATGATAAGAGCAGTAATAACTACCTGGCGCAAAACCTGAATGTGGTAACGCGGGGTCAAAAGGTGGTGACTATCTCTCCGTCGATAGACTATATTGTCAGTGAGCGTCTTACCCTGCACTTCTTCTATGATCGAAGGCAGAGTATCCCATATATATCTACCTCATACCCAACCACTACTACGCGTGCGGGTGTAACGCTGAGGTTCATCTTTACGCAATAGTGCAGTAAGCCCTATTTATACCTTTTTTGCAGGCTAAATCGTATCTTTGTAATCTTAAATTTTTTAATAAATGACGGTTCACTCTTTCCAGGAGCATTTCGATGAAAAGATCGATAATGAAGTGTCTATAGAGCCGCGTGATTGGATGCCGGATGATTATCGCAAGACGTTGATCAGGCAGATATCACAACACGCGCATAGCGAAATAGTGGGTATGCTGCCTGAGGGCAACTGGATAACCCGTGCCCCAAGCCTGAGGCGTAAAGCCGTGCTATTGGCAAAAGTTCAGGACGAGGGCGGTCATGGTTTGTACCTCTACAGCGCCGCAGAAACGCTGGGCATTACCCGCGATGAGATGATCGAGCAATTGCATTCCGGCAAAGCAAAATATTCTTCCATATTCAATTACCCAACCCTTACATGGGCCGATATGGGTGCTATAGGCTGGCTGGTAGATGGTGCTGCCATCATGAACCAGGTGCCTCTTTGCCGTACTTCTTATGGTCCTTATGCAAGGGCTATGGTGCGTGTGTGTAAAGAAGAAAGTTTCCACCAGCGCCAGGGTTTTGAGATCATGATGACACTGGCAAATGGTACGGAAGTACAGAAAAAGCTGGCACAGGATGCACTGAACCGCTGGTGGTGGCCTTCCATCATGATGTTTGGCCCGCCAGATGATGATAGTCCTAACACTGCACAAAGCATGCGTTGGCGCATCAAGCGCTTCACGAATGACGAGTTGCGCCAGAAGTTTATAGATGTCACTGTAGAGCAGGCAAAACTGATTGGTCTTACAGTTCCTGATCCGGATCTGAAATGGAATGAAGAAACCGGCCATTACGATTATGGTAAGATCAACTGGGACGAATTCTGGAACGTGGTGAAAGGTAACGGCCCTTGTAACAAGGAACGCCTGGAAACACGCCGCAAGGCATGGGAAGAGGGCAAATGGGTACGCGATGCAGCGCTCGCTTATGCCGAAAAAAGAAAAGCAAGAAAAGAAAAAGCAACACTGGCTGCTTAATTAATACAAATGCAACTGATCAATAAAAATTTATACGGAGACTACGGCGATAAGGAAAATGCAGGTGGCATTAGTGATGGTGCAAAACACAATACAGCTGCCGAATGGCCTTTATGGGAAGTATTCATCCGTAGCAAAGCGGGTCTCGATCATAAACATGCAGGTAGCCTGCATGCGGCAGATGCAGAGATGGCTATAGAAAATGCCCGCGATGTATATACCCGCCGTATGGAAGGTGTAAGCATTTGGGTGGTGGAAAGCAAATACATTCATGCATCAGATCCCGGTGAATCGGCTTCTATGTACGAACCTGCTAACGATAAAATATACAGGCACCCGACATTTTACGATCTGCCGGATGAACTGAAACACATGTAGTTTTTTATCTGGAATTAGTAGCCGGTAATTGGGAATTGGTTGTATCATATATCATTACCCAATTTCCGGCTGTTGATTTCTAATATTGATGCAATGACTAATCAACCAATCAACAAGTCAACCAATCAACTAATATACGCGCTACAGTTAGCGGATAACGCATTGATCCTTGGTCATCGTATCAGCGAATGGTGTGGTCATGGCCCGGTGCTGGAGCAGGATATAGCTATAACAAATACTGCACTCGATCATCTGGGGCAGGCACGCAGCTTTTACCAGTTTGCAGCTAATGTCTTTAACGCATTACCGGCAGATCAGAAAGCAAATTTCTTTTCATCGCCCGTATTGCAAAACAAGATTGCAGCCGGCGAAAATATAGATGAGGACGACCTTGCATATCTGCGCGATGGTTGGGATTTCAGGAATGTGCTATTGGTAGAACAGCCAAATAAAGACTGGGCATTTACAGTGATACGCTCTTTCTTTTACGACGCGTATAATTTCTATTTTTATACAGAACTGCAAAAAAGCAAAGTAGCCGAATTGGCTGCTATCGCTGAAAAATCTCTGAAAGAAGTTACCTATCATCTCCGTTGGAGCAGCGAATGGGTGATACGGCTGGGCGATGGTACGGATGAAAGCCACGAACGTATGCAGGAAGCAGTAAACGAACGTTGGGCGTATACTGGTGAGCTCTTTCAAATGAGCGAAGCAGATAAAGCAATGCTGGCAGAAGGTATGGGTGTCGATCTCAATGGTATCAAACCGTTATGGGAACAGCGTGTAGCTGAGGTGTTGCAGGAGGCTACTATTACTATGCCTGCCAATACATGGATGCAGGAGGGTGGTAAAGAAGGCCGCCATAGTGAGCATCTTGGCTATATCCTGGCAGAACTGCAGTTTATGCAGCGCGCCTACCCTAATATGGAATGGTAAAATAACCCTTATGAAGCACTTACTTTATATATTGACACTTATTTGCATTACGCCCAATGCTTTATTTGCGCAGAAGAAAAAAGTAGAGATCTTTAAATATGTAGAAGGCATGCCGGAACCAACATTCAACTTAAATGAATATCTGGCTAAAAATCTCGAGTATCCTGAAGAAGCAATGCAAAAAGGCATTCAGGGCCGGGTTTTGGTAAAGTTTATTGTAACGGAGAAAGGTACATTGGATAGTATTCATACCATTGGCCCTGTATTGGGAGGTGGTTTGGAAGACGAAGCTATTCGTGTTATCAAGAATATGCCGCTCTGGAAGCCGGGTAAACAAAACGGTCGTCCCGTAAAAGTTTATTATACGCAACCGCTGTCATTTAAGCTAACCGACGATTCTACAAGCCAGAGTGTCAATGCAGCAGGTCACTAAAGAACAAGTGTACGAATGGCTATCGGCCGTTACAGATCCCGAAGTTCCGGTACTTACCGTGCTGGACCTGGGTATTGTACGCAATGTTGCGCTCAATGGCGATGAGGTGACTGTTACCATCACACCAACCTATAGTGGTTGCCCTGCAATGGACGTGATAGGCATGAGCATACGCATGGCCCTGCTAAGCCGTGGCTTCAAAAAGGTGACTATAGAAATGCAGCTAAGTCCTGCATGGACTACCGACTGGATGAGTGAGGAGGGGAAACAAAAACTGAAAGAATACGGCATCGCTCCTCCTGTACGAACTTCATCTTCAGGCCTTGGCTTATTTGAGGATGATGTAGTTGCCTGCCCCCGCTGCGGATCAGAAGATACCGAGCTTGTGAGCCGCTTCGGGCCTACTTCCTGCAAATCGCTCTATAAATGCAATAATTGCAAAGAGCCATTCGAGCATTTCAAATGTCATTAATTCTTAGCGTCACTATCATCTGCCAGGTGGAGGCTGTGGTATAACCTGTGCGCAGCAGGCGCCAGTATAATGCCGATATTTGTAATAAAGGCTACACCGCTGAATAGCGCGTAGAAAGAAGAGAATATTTTACCTCCATAAGATTTGATTTCTACAACCGGCCCCATCCCGCTCAATATCATAGAGGCGTTATGCAGCGAGTCTATCCAGGCAATACCATCCGTATAATGATAGCCAAGGATGCCTATCATCAAACACACGAAAATAAGCGCACTGGCCACCAATATATTCTTGAACACCCGGCCTACAAACACCGGTATTGGGGCAAGGTCTTCGTATTTACTTTCGTACATGGATAAAAGTTTAGGATGCTACGAGATCGATAATACTTCCAGGGCCTTTTGTGCAGCTACCTGGCCTGCTTCTTTTTTATTATAGCCGTTGCCCGCTGCTATTTGCTCGCCATCCATCACCACGGCAAGGGTAAAGACCTTGCGCGAGCCTTCCACCCTTTCTTCAATGGTATCGAATGATAATTCTTTATTGTTGCGTTGTGCCCAGCTCAGCAGTTTATTCTTATAATTGGTATCAGTGCTTTCCATGATGCTGATATCAATATAAGGTTTGATCACCTGGTTCAGTATAAACTGGCGTGTACGCGCAAATCCCTGGTCAAGGTACACGGCGCCTATCAGCGCTTCCAGTGCGTTACCAAAAATATGGCTGCGGCTCAGGCTTTTGTCGTTTTGGTTGTACTGTACCAATTTGTGCATTCCCATGCGCATGGCTACATTGTTCATCGTTTCCCTGCGTACAATGCGCGATCGCAATTCGGTAAGATAGCCTTCAGATTGCGAAGGGTAGCGTTTAAACAGGTATTCAGCCACTATAGATCCCAGCATGGCATCACCCAAAAACTCCAGGCGCTCATTGTTCTGCGCCAGCTCTTCTATTTTAGAGCGGTGCATCAGCGCCAGCTGGTAATACGGGAGATGCTTAGGCGTATAGCCCAGGATATGCTCCAGTTGCAGTACCAACTGTTTGTTGGGTGAAAAGAAATGTAGGATTCGTGACGTGAACCGGCGCAAGCTACTCTTCGTATTTTTTGAAGATAATGGATGCATTATGTCCACCGAAACCAAAAGTATTGCTCAACGCAGCCCTTATCGGACGAGCCTGTGCCTTGTGGAACGTAAAGTTCAGGCGCGGATCGAACGCTGGGTCAACCGTCTTATGGTTGATAGTCGGTGGTACTATATCGTTCTTCACTGCCAGTATGCTGGCAATAGCTTCGATACCACCGGCAGCACCCAATAAGTGTCCGGTCATTGATTTGGTAGAGCTGATGTTTAGGTTATAAGCATGCTCACCAAATACTTTTTGTATAGCTACTACTTCGGCTACATCACCTAGTGGGGTAGATGTACCGTGAACATTAATGTAATCAATATCTTCAGGCTTCATGCCGGCATCTTCAAGGGCATTGCGCATCACATTGATAACGCCAAGACCTTCCGGATGCGGAGCAGTCAGGTGGTATGCATCAGCGCTCATACCGCCACCGGCAACTTCTGCCAGGATGGTAGCACCGCGTTTTTTAGCATGTTCCAGCTCTTCCAGTATTATAGCGCCTGCACCTTCTCCCAATACAAAACCATCGCGGTCCAAGTCAAACGGACGGCTGGCTGTTTTAGGATCATCATTGCGTTCGCTTAATGCCTTCATCGCATTGAAACCACCAATACCGGCTTGCGTTACTACAGCTTCAGATCCGCCTGTTACAATAGCATCAGCCTTGCCCAGGCGTATGTACGTCAATGCATCTATGATACCGTTGGTAGAAGATGCACAGGCGCTTACCGTAGCAAAGTTGGGCCCGCGGAAGCTGTAGCGCATAGATATATGCCCTGCGGCAATATCTAATATCAGCTTGGGAATGAAGAATGGATTGAAGCGTGGAGTGCCATCGCCGGCATTGAAGTTGCTCATCTCCTCTATGAAGGTGATCATACCTCCTATGCCGGAAGCCCATATTACACCAATACGGTCTTTGTTCAGGTCCGGGTTATCCAGCCCTGCATTGGTTACAGCCTCATGGGCGGCAACAATAGCTACTTGTGCAAAACGGTCCAGTTTTCTGGCTTCCTTACGCTCCAGGTGGTCTTCAGGATTAAATCCTTTCAACTCACATGCAAACCTTGTCTTAAACTTGGTCGCATCAAAATTGGTAATGAAATCGGCACCCGAAACTCCATTAACAAGGCCATTCCAGTAGTCAGGAACAGTATTACCGATGGGTGTAAGGGCGCCGATACCCGTAACGACAACGCGTTTGAACGGAAAATTCATTGAAACAATTTAGTTACCTAATAGGTTAAATTACTTTACGTGCTCTTCTAGATAAGATACAGCCTGACCAACAGTAGTGATGGTTTCAGCTTGCTCATCGGGGATAGAGATGTTGAATTCTTTTTCGAATTCCATGATCAGTTCTACAGTATCCAGTGAGTCAGCACCAAGATCATTGGTAAAGCTTGCCTCAGAAGTTACTTCTGATTCATCAACACCCAGTTTGTCCACGATAATTTTCTTAACACGATTTGCAATTTCAGACATGGCTATGCAATTTAATTTTATGGTGCAAAAATATACTTTTTAGGTTAACTGCGAAGTTTGGCTCAAAATTCTTTATTTTATAAGGTTTTCGGGCTATATATAAGGATTTTTTACATCTATGTATGTAACTTCTATCCAATATCAAAGCCAATTAATCCCTTTAGAATTTAGATATTAGGACTTAGAAATTCTTCCACTTTAGGATTTAGATATTAGAATTTAGAAATTCCCTCTATATCTGCGCATGTTCGCCCAGTTCCCATCCCACCATCTTGCCGTCTTTCATGGTCAGTACACGGTCGGTCATGGCGGCCAGCTCTTCATTATGGGTGATCATAATAAAGGTCTGGTTCAGCCGGTTGCGCAGTTCTATAAACAATTCATGTATGGCTTGTGCGTTGGCGCTGTCCAGGTTGCCAGTGGGCTCGTCTGCCATTACTATCGATGGTTTATTTATTAGGGCTCTGGCGATAGCTACGCGTTGCTGCTCCCCGCCCGATAGCTCTGAAGGTTTATTTTCCAGCTTCTTGCCCAGTCCTACGGTTTCCAGCATGGTCGCCGCTTCCTGCAAGGCTTGCCGTTTGCTCTTACCGGCTATCCATAACGGTACGGCGACATTCTCAGCAGCGCTAAACTCAGGCAACAGGTGGTGAAACTGGAACACAAAGCCAATATGTTTATTGCGAAACTGAGCCTGCTTTTTAGCCGGGAGTTTAAAAACATCGGTACCGTCTATCAGCACACTGCCGCTATCCGGTTTATCTAATGCTCCCAGCAGGTGCAGCAGGGTGCTCTTCCCCGCTCCCGATGGCCCGGTGACGGACACAATTTCACCTTTGGCTACCTCTAAGGAAACATCATTGACTACCGTTAGATTGGAATACTTTTTGAACAGATTTTCTGCAACGAGCATATTGTAAAGCTATAAAATTGACACCATAGTACTATAAATGGTCATCAAGCTTATTAAAAGATAGGATAACCTTAAGCTACTAAAATTTGTTATTGTTGATTGAAAACTTACATTTGCGAAAATCAGTAATAAAATAAATATTTTAATAATATGTTTTGGACCTTAGAATTAGCATCACATTTGGAAGACGCTCCATGGCCTGCTACTAAAGATGAACTGATAGATTACGCTATACGTTCCGGTGCTCCTCTGGAAGTGGTGGAAAACCTCCAGGAACTGGACGACGAAGGCGAAATATATGAAGGTATTGAAGACATCTGGCCTGATTATCCTACGCAGGACGACTTCTTCTTTAATGAAGACGAATATTAAAGGATTAAAATTATAGCATGGATGATCCCCGCACACCGCGGGGATTTTTTTATTTAATAATAAACAAATAAATGTAAAATTGGTGCTATAAGGATATTTCAACAATTGTTAAAGCAAGGTGAAACTCCCAAAAATCATAATGAAATGGTACGGATTTGGTACTATACCACTCAAAGCAAACAATTATGAAAAAGCTGGTAATATTAATGGCGCTCGTCGCAGGGTTTGCCGTTAATTCAAATGCACAGGTAAATATCAGTATCAATATAGGTAGCCAGCCTGCATGGGGCCCTACCGGTTACGATCATGTAGATTATTATTATCTGCCTGATGCCAACGCTTACTACGATGTAGGTAACAGGATGTTCTGGTGGCCTGACGGTAGCTATTGGAGGAGTGGCCCTGCGCTGCCCGGTATGTATCATGTAGATCTATACCGTGTGCACAAGGTGGTGATCAATAATGTGCGCCAGCCATGGCTGCACAACGACCGCTACTACAAACAATATCATGGTTATGCCCGCCGCTACGACCAGGTTGCTATACGCGATGGCCGCGATAGGAAATACTGGCAAAATCCCGGCCATCCAAACTATGGTCAATGGCAGCGCGATAACGGACGTGGCCGTGGTAACTATGACAATGGCCGCGGTAACGGATACGGACATGGTAATGGTCACGGGAACGGTCATGGCAATGGCCACGGAAGGGGACACTAATTATCTCGATTATATATAGTAAATAAGGCGGGTTATTCCCGCCTTATTTATTTTGTACCAAAGAGTTTGCTTACCAGTTCGTAAGAATGTATGCGCGCACTATGCTCGTACACATTGCAGGTGATCATCAGCTCATCTATTTGCGTTTCGTTGATAAATACCTGCAGCTCTTTTTCTATGGTTGCCGGGCTGCCTACAAAAGCATAAGTAAGCATTTGCTGTGCTGCGGCCTGCTCATATTCTGTCCATACGCCATCCATGCTGTCAATAGGCGGTGGCAATGGTTTACGTTCATTGCGGATAATGCCCAGGAACAAACGGTAGAAAGAGGTAGCCAGTCTTTGAGCCTCTGCATCAGTATCTGCCAGCAATACATTTACGCATGCCATTACATAAGGCTTGTCCAGGTATTGCGATGGCTTGAACTGTTGCCTGTATATTTTAATGGCAGTCATCAGCTGCGCGGGTGCAAAATGGCTGGCAAAAGCATAAGGTCTGCCCATCATGGCCGCGAGGTAGGCACTGTCTGTACTGCTCCCTAATATCCATATAGGTATATCCAGCCCTTCTCCAGGTATTGCTCTCACTTTAGCATTGGCGTTTTCGGCAGAAAAGAACTGCTCCAGTTGCAATATGTCTTGCGGAAAATTATGTTCGGCATGTATGTTTTCCCTGCGCAGTGCTCTTGCGGTAAGCTGGTCGGTACCCGGTGCTCGCCCCAGCCCCAGGTCTATACGTCCGGAGTACAGTGATGCCAGCGTACCAAACTGTTCTGCAACTACCAGCGGGGCATGGTTGGGCAGCATGATGCCTCCGGAGCCTATGCGCAAAGTTTTGGTGCCACCTGCTATGTATCCTATCAGTACAGATGTGGCAGAGCTGGCAACGCTGGCCATATTATGATGTTCTGCCAGCCAGTAGCGTTTAAAGCCCCATTCTTCCGCATGCTGCGCCAGGTCCAGGCTATTATGAAAACTATCTGCTGCGGTCTTGCCTTCTTTTATTACGGCAAGGTCCAGTATAGATATAGGTATCTTATTTTCTCCTTTCGTGATCATATCCGTGCTGTGGCAGTTTTTTACTGCCGTGCACAAATTTCCCTAAAATACTGCCACCATATTATTGCTGTTTATTATGTAGCTATGTGGTATATGCTTAGTTAAGGAATTTGGTAGCCATTGCCAGGTTCAGGAACAGGGCTTTATAATCGTTCAGCGCCTTCAGTGCGTATTTATCCTCGCCCATGCAGCCAAAGCTCACCGATACCTGCTTGTCTTTGTAAGGAAACATATATTGAACGGTGTACACATATACCGTCATCATCAGTGCCTTCTTTTTGGTTTTGCTGGCCAGCTCTATGCATTCCACACCATCTACTTTCAGCCTTCTGCCCCAGAGAAAGCTCGTGCCATCCTTATCATGTGCTTTTTTAAAGTCCTCTGCAGTGATGATGCTGTTCATCTTTTCTTCAGTGAGAGGTTGTTTTTGTGGCCCTATGCTGATATGTTCTATTACGGCCGCATCACCCACATCATAGGCATATTCCTTAGTTCCTTCCTCTTTGGTCTTTTCTTCTTTCCATTCGCAGGGCACTGCAATTTTTACTTTTATACCACTCCACGCGGCAGAACCATCTGTAGTAAAGTCACATCGCTTCTGTGCAAAGCTGGCAGCATTTTGGGCATGGCAGGTATATCCTATGAAAAGGACGAATAAGAGTAACAGGTTTTTCATGGTAACGAATATCGGAAATTATCCCATTACGGCTATTTGTTCGCTATGAAGCTGGCGCTTCACTTCTTTAGGCGTGGCCTTGGTCCATGTTTTAAATGCACGGCGAAACGCAGGCAGGTCGCCATAACCCAATACTTCCGCTACTTCGGTTATAGAAGTGCCGGGATTCTTCATCAGGTGAATGGCCAGTTCTTTTTTTACTTCGCCTGCTATATTGCGGTAGCTGGTGTTTTCTTCCGTTAGTTTCCTTTGCAATGTTCGCGGGGTCATATCCATAGCGGCGGCCGCTTCTTCTACAGTAGGTATCTGTCCTTTGAACTGCATGAGCAGCAGGTTTCTCAGCGCCTCTGTACAATTGCTTTGCATCATAATGGCTTTTTTCTGTGCCAGTATCTCCTGGAACATTTCGAAGAGCGATATATCACTGGTGATCACCGGCGTGCTCATGACAGAGGCATCATATACCAGCTTATGTATTGGCGCGTTAAAAAGTACCTGGCAATGCAGCGCCTGCTTATAGGCATCCACCGCTATCTTGCCAAATTCTACCTCTACGGCTTCGGGGAATATGCTTTTACCCGTGAGCAGGCGTGTATGATGTACAATGCTCGCTATAGTATGGTCTACCCCTATGCGTGCATTACGGGGATAGGTATTTTTCCATAGCGGGTTCTGGTTCAGTTCTATGATGGCTTTATTACCTTCTTTGTAATAATGAAAGGTGATCATCGGGCATACCATATAGCCATACCGGCAATATACCGTTATCGCCTCTTCCAGGTTTTTACTGGCCTGCATCATAAAGCCCAGCATCCCCAGCATACTCAGCCCGGTCTCAAATCCCAGTGCCAGCCCTATTTGTTCGTTATTTGTGAGATCTGCCAGCAGGTCAAACAGCTTAGCGGCTTTCTGCCACTCCACCGTTTCAGATGAGTCGCTGATCTCTTTATCTGTAAAGCCTGCCTGTACGCGTAGGTTATCGTAAGCCTCTCCATAAGTGGTAGCGGCAAATAATATGTTCCTGATGACGGTAGCTTGTAATCCCATGGCGCAAAATGACCTGTTTCGGGCACAAATTACACTTTTTCACCCTTTGATAGCGTGGTTTCTTTGCAGCAACAAATCCACAGTTTATATGAGCGTAACAACACGACACACCTTTGAAACGATTAATGGTATCAGCAAAAACAAGAAGAAAAAGATCCTTTTCGCCAACATTCCCGCAGACGGGCATTTCAATCCGCTTACAGCTTTGGCGGTGCACCTGAAACAGGCTGGCCATGATGTGCGATGGTACACAGGCCCCAGCTATGCTGCCAAGGTAGAGAAGCTGGGCATTCCTTATTATGTATTCAGCAAAGCAAAAGAGGTAACGGTAGATAATATTGATGAGGTATTTCCGCAGCGTAAACAGATAAAAAATCCGGTAAAGAAAGTAGTATTCGATATCTGCACCTATTTTATAGAGCGGGGTGCCGAGTTCTTTGAAGATATCAAAGACATCAATCGCAGCTTCAATTTCGATATACTCATTGCAGACAATGCATTTACAGGTATCACCTTTGTAAAAGAGAAGCTGAAGAAGCATACAGTTACCATTGGCATCCTGCCGCTTAATGAAACGTCAAAGGAATTAGCGCCACCTATTATGGGACTTACTCCTGCCAAAACATTCCTTGGCCGCAGCTTCCATGCATTTCTGCGCTATATGGCAGATAACGTATTGCTGAAAAAGCCCATCGCGATGATGCATCATTATCACAACCAGTATGGCATCGTTACGGGCGATAAAAACATCTTCGATGTGCAGATAGAACGCTCTACACTATACCTGCAGAGCGGTACACCAAGCTTTGAGTATAAGCGCAGCCATATCAGCAGCCATATACATTTCATCGGGCCATTATTGCCTTACCAGTCCGGCAAGCCATACCGCATCAATTTTCATGACAAGCTCCATAAATATCCGCAGGTGATACTGGTATCACAGGGTACCTTCGAGCGAGATGTTACCAAGCTCATCGTACCTACCCTGGAAGCTTTTAAAAACAGCAACTGCCTGGTAGTGGCATGCACTGCAGGTTCCGATACAGAGACATTAAGACAACGCTATGCATCTTATGACAACATAGTGGTCGAAGACTTCATCCCGTTCAACGACATCATGCCGCATGCAGATGTATTTGTATCCAACGGAGGCTTTGGCAGCGTGATGCTCAGCATCAACAACCTGTTGCCAATGGTCGTTGGCGGCATCCACGAAGGAAAGAACGAGATATGCGCACGGGTAGGTTATTTCAAATTAGGCATCAACCTGCGCACCGAAAGGCCATGTCCGGCGAAAATAAAGAAAGCCGTAGAGCAGGTATTGCGCGATAAAACATACACCCAAAACATAGAAAAGCTCTCCGCAGAATTCAGCCAATACCAGCCCGAAAAATTAGTAGAGCAGTATATTGATAAACTACCTGCATTGAGAACTGTATAACAATAAAGCACAGGTGATGCCTGTGCTTTATTAAAAAATAATATAAAATGTTTTTGCAAGTTATTACACAAGTTATATATTTGGTTCTACTATTTTCTGCAACCTAATAAGATAGTACTTGAAAACGTCACCAAACAAAAACCTATATAATGATCACTAACAAAGTTCTGCTCTATGCAGACAAATTTGCTTTCCACACAAAGAATACTTCATTCTTTCATCTACTGCTCCTTACTTTATTGCTTGGTATTAGCCTTAAGACATCAGCTATCGTCAACAGTCATGAATGGATAAATGATTACGATGGATATTCTATCGAACAAATTCCTGGTACCGGAATAAACGGTGTTCCCGAAGAGTTTATCGCTGTAGGAACAAAAAGAGGTGTACAAACTTTGTCTACTTATTATCCTGATGTGTTTGCACTCCATATTATTAAACTTAATGCATCTGGAAATATTTTAGCTTCAAGACTAATATGGGCTCCAATAGGTACAAATATTGATCCATTAGTTGGATATGAGTCAGTTAGAATTACGCCAGAGTATAACAACCTTGGGTCTTTTACAAATAATTTCTGGATCATAGCACAGGCTAGACAAATGAGGCCGGTTGGTACGCAAAAAGATTTTATTTATTGTCATCAGATAGATGTCAATCTTTCTGACCCAACCCCGACAAATAGATTTTATATTAAAAATGCAACATCACAAATCACATATACAAATCTATACCCAACACATGCCCTATGTTACAATGATCAATTATACATATGCGGTTTTGCTGCGAATGGGAATGTTGCATACAACAACTATCCTTTAAATACTAGTACAGATAAAATTGGCGTGGTAATTAAATGTGATATAAATACTCATGCAATTTCTAATTATGCTTGGGATACATATTGCGATTATGCAGATTATGATATGCCTCTTAAAATGAGACTGTCTGAAGGTCATCCGGGAGAGATATTAGTTACTGGAGGTATCAATACGGGTAAAGGAACGCCCGCCGGAATTCTGGCAATGCGTTTAAATTCGTCAAGTTTATCTGTCACAGCAAGCAATTGTGTAATCCCTGTTTCATATTATGTTGGTTGGCTGACACCATTGATAAATGGCCTTTATGGGATTGATATATATGAGAATTCTAAGCAGGATGTTTATATTCTTTCAAATTACTTTGATAATAATACAGGGAATTCTTGGGGTATTGCTAAATTGAAAGGTGATCTTACTACTTATCCTTATGGTATGCCATCTTATGTTGGTAGGAGCGCTACGCATGATGGATGGGCAAAACAGTTCTTTTATCAAAGCTATAATGAAACAAATGGAAGCGCGATTTTTAAAGTTGTAGGAGAACAAGCAGATGTATTTTGCCAATCAACACTTACTGATATTAATACTAATCATCCAGGAAGTTTGGCTCCAAATTATACAAATGTAAATCCTTTTATCTCGCAGTTCACTCTTAGCTGGAATTCATCGGCAGGAATGTCAGGATCTGTTCCCAAGCACACCATACATTTGTCGGCCAATGGGACTGCAGCTTACTATTCCGGCTTCCCAACATATAATCCACCACCAGTGGGTTCGACTCTACAGGATTTTAAAAGATTGTGCACGCCGTCTCTTCAAGTTAATAATGATCCTTCGAAAGATATTATTACTATAAGTCCCATAAGTAGCCCTACTACGGCAAATATTGGTACAAAATATTTGAGAACTGATAACAATGGCGATGAAAATAGTTGCCAAAATCAGGTAAATGATTGTACAAATACTTTTATGTCTGACATGGACCATTCTCTAAATTTTTTACCAGCAACATATTCTGTACAGGTAACCTCTATTTTAGAACCACAAAATGATTACCCTACGGCTATTGAGCATAATTGCGCATTGGGATACTATAAAACAACAAACATCAATTCTCTTACTACCAACAGAGGTATTGATATCTACCCTAATCCTGCATCAGATAAGCTGAATATCATTTTACCAAAAGTATTAAGTAATAGCGATGCCTTTACGTTCAATATCACAGATGTTACAGGCAAAATTGTTTATAAAACAGGTAAAGCTGAAGCTGGTAGCAGTGTGGTAAACATCAGTTTGCCCGCGTTAACTCCCGGAGTATATATTGGCAATGTAGATCTAAATGGTTCAAAGTACACTAAGAAGATAGTGATTGAATAAGTTCGCATTATAAGAAGAGTTGAAGAAAGAGGTCCCGGTATTACTGGGACCTCTTTAATTCAAAATGTATCTTTACTCTATGCCCATCAAACCCAAATTCCTCCATGCTACAATATTATTGCTGCTATGCAGCCTCACCGTCCATGCAGACCCTTTAAACAGCGATAGCTTCGGGGATGCTATCGTGCTATTTCTTACACTGCTTTTTGTCGATGCATGTTCCTTCCTGTATTTTATTTCTCTTCCATTCCTTTCCGCCGGTAAGATCAATAACTGGTGGACACGCTTTTTGTCGATACTCATATTACTGTCATTTGTCTATTTCCATTTCTCGATAGTCCAAAACCATAGCTCTTACAACCAACCTTCATTGACAGCTTTTTATAGTAACAATTTCAAAAAGGTATCCAAATTCACAACTTTAATTCTTTTTGCCTGGCTGGGTTTTATCATCAGTACCTGGCGCCTCATCCGCGAGTTTCTGAGATTGGTAAAAGAAGAATAAAATATACAACCTCACCCCCAACCAATATAAAAATCTCTCCTCCTGTTTATAGGAGGAGTACCCGAGTGCAGCGAGGGGGAGGTGGTTATGTGTAATAATGCGGGAAACGCAATACTACGAACAATCTCTCCTCCTGTTCATAGGAGAGTACCCGAGTGCAACGAGGGGGAGGTGGTTATAAGTAACAATAAGAGAAACTAATTGCTATCTTCATTTCATGTCCCACGACTGGATACACAACGCCCGCCACCTTAAAGAAATCCGAAAAGAACTGCGCAACAACGCCACACCGGCAGAGGCAGCCCTGTGGAACTATCTGAAAAATAAAAAGCTAGCTAATCATAAATTCAGTCGCCAGCACAGCATCGAAAATTATATCGTCGATTTTTATTGCTCCTCCGAAAAACTCATCATAGAACTCGATGGAGAAATACATCAAGCCCCAATGAATATAATCAACGATAAAGAACGTGATACCCGGCTTCACGAACTTGGCTATAAAGTGCTTCGTTTCCCAAACAATGATGTATTAAATAATATCAACCAGGTACTATACCAAATCCAGTTATGTTTTGAAAACCATTAAAATCTCTCCTCCTGTTCATAGGAGGAGTACCCCGAGTGCAACGAGGGGGAGGTGGTTATAAGTAACAATGAGGGTAAGGAATACTACAACCAATCTCTCCTCCTGTTCATAGGAGGAGTACCCCGAGGCACGAGGGGGAGGTGGTTATGTGTCACAATGAGAGAACACCCCCCCAAAAATAAATCTCTCCTCCTGTTTATAGGAGGAGTACCCGAGGTACGAGGGGGAGGTGGTGTTAAGTAACAATACGATCCTACTTCTTATACAACCCCACCAAATCACCCTGCGCCAGTATATGTCCCTTCATGGCTTTCTCCAGGTATTTTTTATCAGTGCGTTTATCAATGTTCAGGCTTACATCCAATGCATACGCCATAAAATGATAATGATGAGTACCGGATGGCGGGCACATACCGGTATAGCCCTTCTTGCCCGATCCGTTCAATCCCTGTTCCGCATCTTTATAATTTTCTGTGATCAGCATTCCCGGTTTTATATTCCACATCACCCAGTGCGTAAACCCTCCCTTCTTAGGGGCGTCCGGGTCGTGCACGATCAGGGCCACGGTCTTAGTGCCTACCGGCAGATGGTCAATGCTCAATGGCGGATTCACATTATCCCCGTCGCAGGAATATTTCTTCGGTATCATCCCGTTGTTGTTAAATACAGGGCTGGTTACATCCAGGCCGCTACCGGTGGCGGCGATGGCAAAACCGGCTGCAATAATTCCGGTGCTGAGTATTAATAGTGATCGCATAAAAAACTATTTGTTTAAAGTTCTGATTAAAAAACTAGACCAGCATACCCGTTTTTTGGCAGTGCCATATACCCTGCGTAACTTTGCAGTATAAACCTTAAATGACTATAAACCATGTCACGAATTATTATTACTACGGCCGGAGATCCGTCCGGCAATGAGTCTGCAGCAAAGCCTGCCCTGCAGAAAAAACACCAGGTATTTATCAGCGAAATGATCGCCCATGGCAACCGCCGCCTTGCTTACCAGGCTGCTTATCCCGACTGTTCCAACAATGCCGCCCGCACCTGTGCAAGCCGCCTGCTCGCCAATCCCGAAATCGCTGCATGCATTCAAAAAGGACAAATGCAGGCCCGCCAGTTGGCTATTGACGAATTAAAGGAACAATACAAAGGCCGCATTACCGATCCCGAGGAAAAAAGAATGGTGCTGGCGCGTATCATCCGCGGCGAGATATTCTCTGAAAGAGAAACTATTAATGCCGATGGCGAAAAGACAGTTGTCAAAGTTCCGGTGAATATCCGCGATCTCCTCTATGCCATACGGCTCGATAACGCTATGGAACTAG
This sequence comes from Bacteroidota bacterium, assembly GCA_018267955.1. Classification (GTDB taxonomy): domain Bacteria; phylum Bacteroidota; class Bacteroidia; order Chitinophagales; family Chitinophagaceae; genus Polluticoccus. The sequence goes on along the minus strand of JAFDXL010000005.1, from coordinate 429,272 downwards.
AATGGAAGCAGGCGCTCCATTTTGGCGATACGGGTACCCGCTATGGCGACTGATATTATTTTTTACTGTTAGCATTGTTAGCAAATGATAACAACAAAGATGGATTTTTATCATTTATCTGTTTTTTGCATGTATGATGAATTGGTATTACCCACTTTTTAGTTTTAGCTTACCTTTGCACTTTCTTAAAAATATATGCAGGAAGCAACTCTTGAACAGGCCGTAAAACTGGGCCTCCGCGAAGAAGAATTTGAGCAGATAAAGCAAATACTTGGCCGCACGCCCAATTTTAATGAAACTGCTATGTACTCCGTAATGTGGAGCGAGCATTGCAGCTATAAAAACTCCATTAAGTATCTTAAAAAACTGCCACGTGACGGTGAGCGCCTGCTGGTAAAAGCCGGCGAAGAAAACGCAGGGCTGGTAGATATTGGTGATGGCCTGGGTTGCGTATTCAAAATAGAATCTCACAATCACCCTTCTGCTATCGAGCCGTTCCAGGGTGCCGCAACCGGCGTAGGTGGTATCCACAGGGATATCTTCACCATGGGTGCAAGGCCTATCGCTTCGCTCAATTCACTGCGTTTCGGTAAGCTCGATAATCCAAAGACCAAATGGTTGCTGAAAGGTGTGGTAAAAGGTATTGCACATTATGGTAACTGCTTCGGTGTTCCTACCGTTGCGGGCGAAATATATTTCGAAAGCTGCTACCAGACCAATCCGCTGATAAATGCTATGAGCGTAGGTATCGTTAAAGCCGGTCAAACAGTGTCCGCTACTTCTTATGGTGCCGGTAACCCGGTATTCATCGTAGGTGCTGCTACTGGTAAGGATGGTATCGGCGGTGCATCTTTTGCATCTGCAGATATCAGCGAAGACAGTGCTAAAGACCTTCCTGCAGTTCAGGTGGGCGATCCGTTCGAAGAGAAGAAATTATTGGAAGCCTGCCTCGAAGTGATTCCTACAGGCGCAGTAATTGGTATGCAGGATATGGGTGCTGCCGGTATCACTTGCTCTTGCAGCGAGATGAGCGCCAAAGGTGAGCATGGTATGAACATCTACCTGGATAAAGTACCTACACGCCAGAAGAACATGCAGGCCTGGGAAATGCTGTTGAGCGAAAGCCAGGAGCGTATGCTCATCGTAGTGAAGAAAGGCTATGAAGCTGAGGTTCAAAAGATATTCGACAAATGGGATATCCACTGCGTGCAGATAGGGGAAGTAACGGAAAGCAAAAACCTGAAGTACTATATGAATGGCGAACTGGTGGCTGATGTGCCCGCAGAAAGCCTGGTACTGGGTGGTGGTGCTCCGGTGTATGATCGCGAATACGAAGAGCCTAAATACTTTGCGCAGATCAATGCTTTCAATCCTGATACCATTGCAGTTCCGGGTGATCTGCTGGCTGTGGGCATGGAGCTGATCAAACAACCATCTATCGCTTCCAAGCGCTGGGTGTACGAGCAGTACGATAGCATGGTGGGTACAGGTAATACACAAACCAATGAACCGAGTGATGCAGCGGTAGTACGCGTACATGGTTCTGCAAAAGGTATCGCTATGACTACCGATTGTAACAGCCGCTACGTGTTTGCCGATCCTTATAAAGGTGGTATGATTGCTGTGAGCGAAGCAGCCCGTAATATTGTATGTAGCGGTGGCCTTCCGGTAGCTATTACCAACTGCCTCAACTTCGGTAACCCTTACAATAAAGAAGTGTACTACCAGTTTGTACATGCGTTGAAGGGTATGGGTGATGCCTGCCTTAAATTAGGTACACCTGTTACCGGTGGTAACGTAAGCTTCTACAACCAGAGCAGTGATGATGGTCCCGTATATCCTACCCCAACAATCGGTATGGTGGGTGTGCTGGATAACCTGGGCCAGAAGATGACTATGTACTTCAGGAACGACGGAGATGCGATCTATGTGATCGGCGAGAACCGCAACGATATCAACTGTTCTGAATACCTGCATCAAATATGTGGTGTAACACATAGCCCTGCTCCGCATTTCGATATGGAAGAAGAATATCGCCTGCAGGAACTGGTACTGAAAGTAGTACGCGAAAAGCTGGTAAACTCTGCACACGATACCGCAGAAGGTGGTCTGTTTGTAGCATTGGTAGAAAGCGCTATGCAAAAGAACATGGGCTTCGAAATAGCTACCGATAGCAATATCCGCAAAGATGCCTTCCTGTATGGTGAAGCGCAGAGCCGTGTAGTAGTAAGTGTGAGCGCAGATAAGATCGCCGCTTTCGAGGCCGTAATGGGTAGCCATCCATATAGCAAAATTGGTACCGTGAAATCGAACGGCAACATCCGCATCGACAATGCAGATTGGGGCTATATCAAAGACTGGAAAGAAGCATACGATACAGCAATAGTAAACCTGCTGAACGCATAATGAACAAGGGCTGCAATCGCAGCCCTTCTGTTTCTACAATAAGTTAAATATGTTAGCAACCCTCAAAACGCTCAATCTTGCACTGGCCTTCTTCATTGAGCTGGCTATGCTTGTAGCTATCGGCTACTGGGGCTTCCAGTTGAAGCAGGGCTTGTTCCTGCGGATACTCGCTGGTATCGGGTTGCCTGTGCTGGTGGCTGTTGCCTGGGGTGTATTCCTGTCGCCCAAAGCAGTAGTGCCGTTGGCAGAGCCTTTCAAGGCAATTGCAAAGTTGCTGTTATTCGGTCTGGCTGCATACCTGTTATACCTCGCCGGCAGTACACGCTGGTCGCTCATCTTCGCAATAGTAGTATTGGTTAATACGCTATTGCTATATGTGTGGCGGCAGTAGAGATGGCTACCCCTCATAGCACACCTGCGAATAGCGCACGTTGTTCTGCAATGGTGGCGCCATCTTTCTTACGGCTACTTTCACCTTCATAGCATCCGCTATTTGCGTCTTGATATGATTATGTATGTTGGCTACCAGCGTTTCGAGCAATTCTACATCTGGCGTAAAAGCGTTAACTACAATATCGTTGATCTGTGCATAGTCAACAAAGGGCCATGGCTTATCTTTATTTGTTCGTACTTCTACATCCACATCTACTTCAAATGTATTGGGATGTATCTTTTCTTCGGGGTATAAACCTATTGGCGCAACAATGGTAATGCCATGCAAGGAAACAGTAAGCATAGCCTAAAGATAGGCCAGTTTATGTAAATAGCTGTGGCAATGTAGCAGGCTTGCCATGTTCGTATTATCTTGCAGCGGTTATTGATGAAATCAGGGATCAGCACATATTTGTTACTCTTATTCTGCTTTTGTACGTACCGTTCTGCGGCACAGAAAACGCAGGATAGTGTAGTGCTGAGAAAGATCTATTTTTCAGGCAATAAACGTACCCGCGCTACGGTGATGTTGCGCGAAATGAGCGTGAAGGAAGGGCAGAAAATAGCATCTGCCGATAACGAAGAACTGATGGAAACAAACCGGAAAAGGTTGATGAACCTCCCATTGTTCTCTGAAGTAATAGTGACAACAGATACTTTAAAGCCGGGGCAAATAGATTGGAAGATAGACGTGAAAGAGCAGTTCTTTATTTTGCCGGAGCTGACATTAAAATTGGCTGACCGCAACTTCAACGTTTGGTGGAATGAGAAGAACCATAACCTGCGTCGCCTTAACGCCGGGGTCAACCTGAAGCACCGTAATTTCCGCGGCAATCTCGAGCAATTGAGTGCTACTGTACAGGTAGGGTATACGCAAAAGTTGGGTTTAGAGTACTTCAGGCCATACATCGATAAGCAACAGAAAAATGGGATAGGTGCTTCTTTCTTCCTGGCTAAGAACGAGGAGATCTATTACATCACCGACTCTAATAAATTGCTCTTCGTGCGTAAGCCGGGTAACTATATCATCCGGCAGTTCGAGGCTGCTATGCAATATGTACATCGTCCCGGCTATGCCACCAAACATACAGTTGAACTCCGTTTCCGCGATTTCAAAATAGATGATACTATAACAAAGCTTAACCCCGACTATTTTAAGAATGCAAGCAGGCGGTTGGAGTTACTGGAATTGACCTACAGGTTTGACTACAATGGGGTTGATAACTGGAACTACCCGCTTACCGGCCTTAAAATGGTGGGGCACCTGGTTGGCAGGCAGGGTTTCAAAGGGATGAACTGGCAGGCCTATGCACATGCAGAGCTGGGCTATTTCAGGAAACTGGCAAACAGGCTGTATGTTGCCGGTATATTCCGTGGCAGGCTTACCGCGCCTAACGATGTGCCTTATTACTTCCGGAATGCTTTGGGCTCTAACAGCGAATATGTACGGGGGTATGAGTATTATGTGGTAGATGGCTCCCAGTATGCTATTGGCCGGGCCGATCTGAAATTTGAGGCGCTGAACATAAAGATCAGGCATGTGCCCATCAGCTTTCTGTCGGTGATACCTATACGGGTGTATCCCAAGATATTTGTCGATGCGGGCTATGCCACTTATAAATATCCGGGCAATAGTTTCCTGAATGAACGGGCTTTAATAGGTTATGGTGTAGGGGTGGATGTAGTATCTTCTTACGAGTTTAAGTTTAGGCTGGAGTATTCGTTCAACCATCTGCAGCAAAAAGGTCTATTTTTACACCTCGACACAGAATAAACAGCGAACATGCAGGTTGCCATATATAACAGAACGTTTGAAGAACAGGATATTCCTACGCTTCAGCATATCATCACCATGCTGGAAACGCATGGTATCCAGTTGATATTCTTTAAGGAGTTTTATGAGCGCATACAGCCGTATATTACTTTAAAGGCAATGCCCCGTGTGTTTACAGGACGTCAGGACCTGCCGCTGAATACGGACATGCTCTTTAGCTTGGGTGGCGATGGTACCTTGCTCGATACGGTTTGTTTCGTGGGTAATACCAATATACCATTAATTGGCATCAACCTGGGGCGGCTGGGCTTCCTTGCTGCCATACCCGAAGAAGAAGTGGAAGATGCGATCATATCCCTGGTACGCGGGTCTTACACTTTGGAAAAACGGAGCCTGATACACCTCGATTCCAGCATACCATTGTTTGACGGTGCGCCCTACGCGCTCAATGAATTTACGCTGCACAGGAAGGATTCTTCCTCCATGATCAAGATACATACCTATCTGAACGGCGAATTTCTGAATACTTATTGGGCAGATGGACTGATCGTGGCTACACCTACGGGCTCCACCGGCTATTCCTTGAGCTGTGGTGGCCCGGTAGTATTTCCGCAAACGTCCAGTTTCATTATCACACCGGTTTCTCCGCACAACCTGAATACAAGGCCTGTAGTAGTACCCGATGATAATGTGATCTCTTTCGAGGTGGAAGGCCGAACAGAGCAGTTCTTGTGTACACTGGATAGCCGTACGGAGATCATTACCAGCAATGTACAGATAGCTGTGAAAAAGGAAGCTTTTACCATATCCCTGGTGCGCCCAGATGAGCATAATTTCCTGAAAACCATTCGTCAAAAACTGTATTGGGGTGTAGACAGGCGCAATTAGCTACCTGTGCACACAATAAACCGTTACATTTGTAGTTATACATTATCGGGAGCCGAACATGAGGAAATTCTTAGGACTGACAATAATTCTTATCAGTATAGCGTGTAGTAAACTGCAGGCTCAGAGTTTTTTTACCTCTGAAGAATACGGCATTTCAATTGGCGGTTCCCAGTATTTTGGCGATCTGAATGATAACTATGGATTTCAGTATGTACGCCCGGCGGGTGGCATTTTTGCACGCATCCATCTGAATCCCTACATAGCAGTACGCTTCTCCGGCAACTATGCCAAGATCGGCTACGATGACGCTTTTTCGAGCAACACATTCAATAAAACACGCAACCTCAGTTTCCGGAGTGATGTAATAGAAGTTGCTTTCCAGACTGAGTTTAACTTCTTCCGCTTTACAACAGGGGAATTAGGCAGCCGTTTTACCCCATACCTTACAGGTGGTATCGGTGCATTTTACTTCAACCCGTACACTTATCTTAATGGCGACAGGTATAACCTGAAACCATTGGGTACTGAAGGCCAGTATGTAGGCTATGCCGGCAGGATATACAGCAATTTCAATGTTTGCTTCCCGATTGGTGTAGGCGTTAAATACTGGGTAGTACCGGGCGTAAATGTAGGATTTGAAATAACCGACAGGCTTACACTTACGGATTACCTCGATGATGTAAGCACCACCTATGTAGACAGCAAATTATTTGACGCAAATACAGGTAACGGCAATGCCAGCGCTGCATACCAGTTGCAGGACAGGTCGGGCGAGAACGGGGGGGGCAAATTGGGGCGCCCGGGCAAGCAAAGAGGCAATAGCGCTACGAAAGACCAATATATGATGTTTGTGTTCAACCTGTCTTTCCAGTTCAAAACATATAAATGCCCGTCTTATTTAAAAGATGGCTATTTCATGTACTAAAAACTCACCAACTGCTATGAACATCTTCCTGAAACTATCTGATCCTGTTTATTTCAAAAAGTTTGGTAATAGGCTAACCATTATCATCGGTATCATAGGTGTGTTTCTATTCACCTACATTAGTTATCGTTCCATGCAGAACCATAAGCCCTGGAATGCAGCTTTTCTCGCCATGTTTGTGTTACTTAGCATACACAATATTTACCGTGCAATAAGGTCAGCTAAAAAACTACGACAGGAAGGGCTATAATTCCATTTTTAAAACGTAACTTCAAGACATATAAATGCCCGTCTTACTTAAAAGATGGCTATTTCATGTACTAAAATCAACCAACTGCTATTAACATCTTCCTGAAACTATCTGATCCTGTTTATTTCAAAAAGTTTGGAATAAGGTTGGTATTTGCTACAGGACTGTTCGGCTTGCTTCTCTCCGGGTATGTTTTATATATCGCTATGCAAGAACATTCGCGGCTTCGTGTTTTTTGTATGCTTCTGTCAATAAGTATTTATAATATTATCGTAGCTACAGGAAAATGGTATAAGCTAAAAAAGGATCAGGCTCGCTTTAATAAATTCTAAAACGTAATGCCCACGTTCACCCATTCAGGGTCAAAATTTGCATTGTATTTTTTGTAGAAATTAATGGCCGGTTCGTTCCAGTCGAGCACCTGCCAGTTGATACCGTGAAAGCCTTTTTCTTTTGCAATCACCACTAACTCGTCCATTAGCATCGATCCTATTCCTTGGCCACGCCATGCTTCCGTTACCAGTATATCCTCCAAGTACATGCGTTGTCCCTTCCAGGTAGAATACCGGATGTAATAAAGTGCAAAACCAACTACTTTCCCATCTACCTCTGCTACCAGTGCCCACCAAACAGGATTAGTCCCAAACCCACTTTCAATAAAATGCTCCATTGAAACAGTTACCTCGTCCGGCGCGCGCTCATAAACGGCAAGTTCATGCACCAGTTGCAGCATGGCAGCACAATCTTCTTTGGTAGCGGTACGGATCACAACGTTATTATTCATTGGCATTGTTTTATAGCAATATGCTGAAGCTAAAAGCGTTATAAGGATGCAAAGATGTAAAACTTGCGTTAAAACAATAGGCATTGACGCAACAGTAACGTATTTTTAAGCGTTCCAGTGCTTTAAACACCATACCAGCAATATGAATACACTACAAGGCGAGATACTTTGGATCGATGACGAGATAGATTCTCTGAAATCGCAGATCGTTTTTTTGAAGAACAAAGGTTATGATGTGACAGCGGTATCCAATGGGTATGACGCCCTGGAAATGCTGAAAGATAAAATGGTAGATGTAGTGCTGCTGGACGAAAGCATGCCTGGCATGACTGGCCTGGAAACACTTGCCAAGATCAAGGAGATACATCCGCTGCTGCCGGTGGTTATGGTGACCAAAAATGAGGCGGAGAACATCATGGAGGAAGCCATCGGGTCGCAGATAACAGACTACCTGATAAAACCTGTGAACCCCAACCAGGTATTGCTTTCGCTGAAGAAGATCATGGATACCAAGAGGCTGGTAAGCGAAAAGACAACTGTTGCCTACCAGCAGGATTTCCGCAACCTGTTTATGGCGCTCAGCTCTAACCCCAACCAGGAAGAATGGAAGGAGCTTTATAAAAAACTGGTGTACTGGGAGCTGGAAATGGCACGCAGCGATAGTGCTGAGATGATGGAAGTATTGCAAACACAAAAAGCAGAGGCCAATACAGACTTCTTCAAATTCATATCGAAGAATTACGCCAAGTGGATTAAAGATAAATCGGGCGATGCACCGTTGATGTCGCACGAGTTGTTTAAAAGGAAAGTAGCGCCATACCTGGAGCCCGGCAAGCCAACCTTCCTGGTGGTAATAGATAACCTGCGTTTCGATCAGTGGAAAGTATTGCAGCCTATCATTACCGAGACCTTCCGCCTGCTGGAGGAGGATATGTTCTATAGCATATTGCCGACAGCAACACAGTATGCACGCAATGCCCTGTTTGCCGGTATGTTGCCGATCGAGATAGAAGCCAAGTTCCCGAACGAATGGAAGAATGATGATGAAGAAGGCGGTAAGAACCTGTATGAAGAAACCTTCCTGCGCAACCAGTTGAAACAACTGAAGCTGGACAAACTGAAAGTACAGTACACTAAGATCACCAATAACGAGCATGGTAAGGACCTGGAAGATAATATCCATAACTACCTGAATAATGACCTGAGCGTGATCGTGTACAATTTCGTGGACATGCTGTCACATGCACGTACCGAAATGGAAGTATTGAAAGAACTGGCGGGTGACGAGGTGTCTTACCGCTCACTGACTGTAAGCTGGTTTGAACACTCACCACTTTATCGCGCGCTGAAAAAGATAGCTGATAAGAATATACAGATCATCATTACAACAGACCACGGTACACAGCGTGTAAAGACACCGAGCAAGTGCGTGGGCGACAGGCAAACCACTACCAACCTGCGTTATAAACATGGACGGAACCTGCAGTACGAGGAGAAAGATGTACTTGCATTTCGCGATCCGCGCGAAGCAGGGCTGCCACGCCCTAATGTAAGTTCTACTTACATATTTGCGAAGGAAGATGTGTTCCTCTGCTATCCAAATAACTACAATTATTACGTGAATTATTACCGCAATACATTCCAGCACGGCGGCATTTCGCTCGAAGAAATGTTGGTACCTGTTGTGCGGTTGTCAAGTAAGTAACAAAACCATAATACAGGCTTAATGCTTTAGGAAACTACCGGTAACATGGATGTCTCATCTTGTGCTGCAATAGCATAGGAATGAGATCCCAAAGATCTCATCGGCAACAGGTGTGTTTATCCATATACTCAACATACCCTAATCCGTTAAGTTAGCAAGAAAAAGGCCTGCCTGTACTCTACAGGCAGGTTTTCTGTTTTATGGCATATCCTTTTCACAAAAATTTATAGCCCATCCTAATTCATCACAGCGTATAAATCAGTAAACTTGTAAAAAGCTTGGCATATATGATGGAACCTATCTCTGAACAGGTTACAAACAACACACCAACCCATAAAGTACAGGAATTAATATCGCAGATAGAGAAGGTAATACGTGGTAAGCAATACCAGGTAGAAATGGTGGTTACCTGCCTGCTGGCAGGCGGTCATATCCTGATGGAAGATAACCCCGGTACCGGCAAGACCGTACTGGCAAGAACACTGGCGCAGTGCATCAGTGGCGAAAAAGATAATGACCATGTAATATTCAAAAGGATACAGTTTACACCCGACCTGCTGCCGATGGACCTGATAGGTACCCATATATTCGATGACAGGAACAAGGAATTTGTGTTTAAAAAAGGCCCGCTTTTCTGTAATGTGCTGCTGGCGGACGAGATCAACCGTGCATCCCCAAAAGTGCAGAGCGCCTTGCTGGAATCGATGGCAGAACACCAGATAACCGTAGGTGATACTACTATAAAGCTGGAGCGTTTGTTCTTTACCATAGCTACGCAAAACCCGATAGAAATGGAAGGTACCTATCCGCTGCCCGCAGCACAGCTAGACCGTTTCTTTATGAAGATCACATTTGGCTATGTAGATGAAGATGTGGAATTGAACATCTATCGCGAGTATGTAGACATAGCACACAACCTGGAAAGCCTGCAGCAGGTGTTGAGCTTTCATGATATCCTGAACCTGCAACAGGAAGCAGAAAATGTATTCGTGCATGAGGAAATATTAAAAGCAGTAAATAATATAGTGCGCGGTACACGTGCACACCAGGATATATCATTAGGTGCCTCTACACGTAGCGGTATCGCATTCATCAAATGCCTGCGTGCATACGCACTAGTACGCGGCAGAAGCTTTGTTATAGAAGATGATGTGAAAGATATAGCACGCGCGGTGCTCGAGCACAGGCTCATCTATCGCAATAAAGAAGGCAAGCAAAAAGCATTAGACAGTATTATCAATAAAGAAGCAGAACGACTGGCGAAACTGAAATTATATGCATAGCATCGATCTTGAAGCCACCGGGCGCAGGATTGTTTTGTTGCTATGCCTGTGCCTTGCGGCCATATCCCCTATACAGGCACAGCAGCTAATACATCGTAAAAACCCAACGCAGCGATGGGAGATAGATGCCAAGCGGATGGCAAGTAACATGCTCAGCGATGATGCGCTGCCCCGCAGCCGCGAATTTAAAAGAATAGATAGCAGCTATTATGTGGGCTGGTTGTTTGAAGGCGCATATAAACACGAACATGCTGCCGACTACCTTGGGTATAAGAATGCGGCACAACCCCTGGAGAAAGCGCTGGACCTGATAGAAAGGGATTACAGGAAAGAACTGGCAACACGCAGCCCTGATGTGGCGGTATATGTATTTGCCTACAAATTCCAGATAGACTATACAACCATAGCATACCTGCTAATGGATTGCTATGCCAATACTGAAGAGCCGATTAAAGTATATAACCTGATGCGCCGCACATTGAAATGGAACTTTCAGCGCGACTACCAGTTAGATGCGTATAACTACCTTGGCTGGACGGTGCATCGTAACAGGTTTTATAACAGCAGCAAATACTTTTTCCTGAAAAATTCTATTGATGCAAATGAAAGGCTGGCCAATAGTTATCTTGATTCCGGCCTGCGTCGTATCAACATCAACAAGCGTATCAATGCGACTATATTTCCACAGGGATACGAACTGGAAGAAAAGCAAAGAGTGTATCATTATAAGGCCATGCTCTATAGCTATGCTTTGAAGATTGATTCTGCCACTTATTACTACGACCTGCTGCGCAAGAGCCCTTTCTTCCCGCATAACAACTATGCAACATTCAGAGAAGTGTGCGGCGATTTCAGGGAGGCAGAGCGCGAATACGAAGAAGCAGTAGCACAGGATGGCGCCGATAAAAGATTGAAGGAATGGGCTTACTATACTTCGATATTGAAGATATATAAATCGCAGCCCAAACTCGGTGCCGAACTGATGCGGGAAATGATCAAAGCGAATGGCTCTACACCCGGCTTTGGATGGTATAATATAGCGCTGGCACGTTGCCTGTTTTATGATGGGCAGGAAAAGGAATCGGAACGGTACATCAATAAAGCGGCTGAGTTTAAAGAACTGCACATAGGCACCACACTGGGGCAAACACATTATGATTTCAGTGTGCAGCTTATCAAACTGCTGAACAAACAGGCTGCATTAGACCGTCAGCGGTTTGAGCATAAGAACTGGTGGTATAATCCATCTGTATTGGCAGACATGGGGCAAATGCTCACTGAAAAGTACATGCAGCAATTCCTGATCATCAACCAGTTTGCCCTGAACCCTGAAAGGGACAGGGTTGTCTATAAATTGTTCTCTACCGAGAGTACTGTTAGCTGGGATGAGGTATGGTACCTGATACGCGATTTCAGCACCAAATTCTTTTTGCAGAAATTTCAACAGGAACTCCGTACCGATGACCGGAAGTACGTGCGCAAATACTTTAAGCTATTTGTAGCCCAGCTTACCATGAAACAGGGCAATTATAAAGAAGCACGTGTATTGCTAAACGAGATATTGCGCGATCCGAATATTGACCCGGAATATGAAAAGCTGTTCCTTGCACGTGTGTACCAGGACCAGGCGACTTGTGCTAAGGAAATGGATGATAAAGCAGGGTACAACGATTGGATATATCGCGCCTATGTGATATACCCGCAACTGGTGCCTACCACCGGAATGTCCATGAATATGAACATCCGCATTATGGGGCAACAGGATAAGGTAGTAGTGGACCGATTGAAGGATTGCAATATCAACTGGGTTACCACATCGCCTGCGCCGGAAGTATACATCAGCTTCCTAAATGCGGGTGGTAAAAAGCGTATTGAATACTATGTGATGGACCGTGCCGGTAACTATGTAGTGCCGCGCCAATCATTTGGATATACCAAAGCTGAAGATGCAGGGGTAGAGCTGGCATATCGCCTTTTTAATATTGGCGGTAAAGATCCGGCGAAAGAAAAATAATATAGGATCATTTCCACAGGCAGAGATAAAAGTTTAGTTTTATATAGTATTCTTTGTCTATGTTCGTCACCTCGCTATATAATCTGAAAGGCGGTGTTGGTAAGACCGCATCCTGCGTCAATTTTGCCTTTATGGCCGCTAAGGACGGTTATAAAACCCTGCTTTGGGACCTCGATCCGCAGGGTGCTGCCTCCTTTTACTTCAACGCGCAGCCAAAGGAAAAGATATCGGCAAAGAAGATCATTGCGCATACGGTAAGTATTGAAGAGGCAATCATGAGCACGCCTTACGAAGGGCTGGATATTATACCGGCAGACATCTCTGCCCGTAAGATGGACCTGTTCCTCGAAGACAAGAATTCTAAAAAGCAGCTGAGCAACCTGTTGAAATGGCTGGAAAATAGCTATGATTTTGTATTCATCGATTGCCCGCCGGGATTCTCCCTGCTTGCAGACAATATATTCTATGCATCAGATGTAGTGCTGATGCCGGTGATACCTACTACGCTGTCGGTACGTACGTACGACTTGGTGAAAAGTTATTTTGAAGATAAGGATGCCGGGGTGGAAAAACTGATGTGCTTTTTTACGATGGTGGACATCCGAAAGAACATGCACAAAGACGTGATGGCGAAGTTGTATAAAGACAAGCGCTTCTTTGAATATTACATCCCTTACCTGTCGGATGTAGAGAAGATGGGTGTACACCATGCTCCGCTTGGTGCTTTTGCCCCCTCCAGCTACGCGGCTACCTGCTACCGCGCCTTGTGGAACGAGATAAAAGAAGGGGTGCTGGAGTAGTGGTTCCCATATTTGTTTTTTATTTAAATGTTTCCCTTCCAGGGATATTATAGGAACCGTATATATCAGTATTTGTCATATTGAGGGTTATGACAGATACACTTTGCAATTACATACCATACGGCTAACTTTGCACTTTCTTTAATTCATATAAGGAGCTCAAAAAAAATGAATCTATTCTCTCTTCAAAATCAGGAGTTCATAGGACGCCATATAGGCCCTAATGAGCATGATACAAAAGCAATGCTGGCGACCATTGGCGTGGCAGATATGGAAGAACTGATAAGCCGAACGGTGCCTGAGGCTATCCGGATGAACAGGAAGCTGAATATACCGGAAAGCATTAGCGAAGCGGAGTACCTGCGTATTTCTAAAGAGCTGTCTACCAAGAACAAAGTATTTAAGAATTATATAGGCCAGGGTTATTATGATACGCTGACACCAAGCGTGATACTGCGTAACATTTTTGAAAACCCGGGATGGTATACACAATACACTCCCTACCAGGCAGAAATATCACAAGGTCGCCTGGAAAGCCTGCTGAACTACCAGACGATGGTGAGCGACCTGACAGGCCTGCCAATAGCCAATGCATCCCTGCTGGATGAAGCTACAGCTGCTGCAGAAGCGATGCACATGTTCCTGGCTACATTGAATAAAGACCATGAAAAACTGGATCGCCCTAAATTCTTTGTGGATGAGGATGTGTTCCCGCAAACAAAAGATGTAGTGCTTACGCGTGCTACTCCGCTGGGTGTGGAAATAGTAACAGGCGATTACCGTACTGCAACTATCGACAATACTTATTTCGGTGCTTTGGTGCAATATCCTAATGATAAAGGTAGCGTAGAAGATTACCGCGGCTTTATAGAAAAAGTACATGCAGCAGGCGCATATGTAGCGATGGCTACAGACCTGTTAGCATTAACGCTGATCACCTCTCCCGGTGAGCTGGGCGCTGATGTGGCATTAGGTTCTGCACAACGTTTTGGTGTGCCCTTGGGTTATGGTGGACCGCACGCAGCATTCTTCTCTTGTTCTGATGATTTCAAACGTGCCATCCCTGGCCGTATCATTGGTGTGAGCATAGACGCTAACGGCAACCGTGCATTGCGCATGGCGCTGCAGACACGTGAGCAGCACATCAAACGCGAAAAAGCAACTTCCAATATCTGTACTGCACAGGCATTGCTGGCTAACATGGCAGCGATGTATGCGGTGTATCATGGTCCTGACGGGCTGACACGCATTGCTAAACGAGTAAGCATCCTTACCCATACACTGGCAAACCAGCTGAAAGGAATGGGCCATAGCCTGGTATCAGATTCTTATTTTGATACCATCGTTGTGAAGGTAGCAGATGCTCAAGCTATTAAAACTGCTGCTGAAGCTAAAGAGATCAACTTCAGGTATTTTGCTGATAACACACTGGTAGGTATCTCACTTGATGAAACTACCACTACCAGCGACCTGTTCAACATCATCAGCGTATTTGATAACAGCGGTGAGCCGGTAAGCTTTGAAATTGCAAATGACGATGTGTTGTCAAACATAGGTACCGCAATGACACGTACCTCTGATTTCCTGACACACCCGGTATTCAACACTTATCATAGCGAATCGCAAATGATGCGCTATATAAAAATGCTGGAGAACAAGGACCTGAGCCTGAACACCAGCATGATATCCCTGGGATCTTGTACCATGAAGCTGAATGCTGCATCTGAAATGATGCCGCTGAGCTGGGCACACTGGAGCAAGATGCATCCGTTTGTACCAAACGACCAGGCGCAGGGCTATCTGCAAATGGCTAAAGAATTGGAAAGCTACCTCTGCGAGATCACTGCATTTGATGCCTGCAGCCTGCAGCCAAACAGCGGTGCGCAAGGAGAATATTCAGGTCTGCTGACCATCAGGTCTTATCACGAAAGCCGCGGAGATAAACATCGCAACGTGATGCTGATACCTATATCTGCACACGGTACCAATCCTGCATCAGCAGTAATGGTAGGCTACAAAGTGGTAGTAGTAAAGGCTCTTGAGAATGGATACATAGATGTAGAAGACCTGAAAGTGAAAGCAGCGCAATACGCTGATAACCTGGCAGGTATCATGGTAACATACCCATCTACCTACGGTGTGTATGAAGAAACGATCAAAGACATCACGAACATAGTACACCAGTATGGCGGACAGGTATATATGGATGGCGCGAACATGAACGCACAGGTAGGGCTTACTGCTCCCGGCCTTATAGGCGCAGACGTTTGCCACCTGAACCTGCACAAAACATTTGCAATACCTCACGGTGGTGGTGGCCCCGGCATGGGACCAATATGCGTGAAAGCACACCTGGCTCCGCACCTGCCATCTCACATAGTGAATACCAACGGTGGTGCCGGTCATGCGGTATCCGCTGCTCCTTATGGTTCTGCAAGTATCCTGCTGATATCTCACGCATACATCCGTATGCTGGGCGCTACAGGTGTTCGCAAAGCAACAGAGTATGCAATACTGAATGCTAACTACATGCGTGCTCGTTTACAGAACGATTATGAAATTCTGTACACAGGTGTTAACGGTACATGTGCGCATGAGTTTATCGTAGATCTGCGCCCGCTGAAGAAAACAGCAGAAATAGAAGCGGAAGATGTTGCCAAACGCCTGATGGACTATGGTTTCCACGCACCAACCTTGAGCTTCCCTGTTCCGGGTACCATCATGATAGAACCAACGGAAAGTGAAGATAAAGCAGAGCTGGACCGCTTCTGCGATGCATTACTGAGCATCCGCGAAGAGATACGCGCTATAGAAGAAGGTAAGGCTGATAAGAAAGAGAACGTACTGAAACATGCGCCGCATACACAGTTCATCGTAACTGCGGATGAATGGACACGTCCTTATAGCCGCCAGGCAGCAGCATATCCGCTGTCATGGGTAAAGAACAATAAATTCTGGCCAAGCATCGCCCGTATCAACAATACTTACGGAGATCGTAACCTGGTATGTACCTGTGAACCTGTTTCTTCTTATATGGAAGCAGAAGCACAATAAGCCGGCGCAATAATTATTTTATAAAACCGCTCTCATTTGAGAGCGGTTTTATTTTTTAATCGATTGTTATTAATTTAGCGGTCCGTAACCACCCTTATAACTACCTATAAAGTGAAACTTGTAACCCTGCATGTTATTTTATTCCCGGCCATCGTTTTCTTAGCCGTGGGATTTCAGTTTTTCAAAGATATTTTACTAGGGATCAGTGCTTCGTTGCCGGCTCATCGACTAATGACCCTTCCGTTTTTCAAGCGCATCACTAACCGCCAATACCAGTTCGTAGGGTATGTCAATTCCTTCTTCATTAACCAGGTCATATCGGTCGAGCGCCGTCCATGTTACATAGAAACGGGGAACACCGGCAATATTCACCTCGTAGTAGGTGCCGTCCCGCCTGTGCTGCGGTACAAATACTGCCAGGACGGTTTTGCCGTTATAATGAATGCGTTGTGTAAAGTTTGCGGCCATTTCAGAGAATAAAAAAGTAGAATGTATTAACTGTTCAATATCATGCCTGCAAATTTTGTCATTTTAATTGTTTAACTAAATGTTCTTTTTTTCCAACCTTTTTAATAATCTATTCGTCTAATAATATATAACCGCAGTTCGCTGCTAAAGAACAAAACCCATGAATATAGGACTAGCTATCAAATCGATCAGAAGGCAGTTGGATATCACTCAGTATCAACTTGCAGACAGGTGCAATATATCCCAAACTTCTCTATCACAGATAGAGAATGGGGTAAAAAGACCAAGCGCCCGAACCATCAAGAAAGTTTGTGAAGTATTGGATGTGCCGGAATCAATCATTTACATATTAGGAATGCAGGATACGGATGTGCCTGAAAGCCGCAAAAATGTGTATGAGATGTTGTTTCCGTCTATCAAGAATCTTGCTTTGCAGATAGTAAGCGCAGAGCATAAGCAGCTGATAGAACATGCAGAAACGGCGGCCTAAAACCTGCCCTGCATAGAAAGCTGCTGCCATAAGGCATTACACAAGTTCATTATTTTCATACTATACATCACTGCCTTAGGCGAAACCTCAGCCGGTTGTTCTGTTTTTTTAACCAGGGCAACCGGTTGTTCATTTTTAAGATGTTGCATCAGCTCCTGCCAATCCAATGCTACGGTTATAGTTATGTAAAATAGAACCGACCACAAAAGTGACTTGCCGATAAATGTCATCCTGGAAGAATACTGCTGTTTCATGAGGTTGTATATTGAAGCGAATATAAAATTATTGCATATCATAACCTAAAAACTTACCCCTTAAAGGGGGATTTGCCAGCTATATATTGGGTAACTTTATAAGCTTATGCTTGGGAGGATAGCCGGGGCTGTACTTAGTTTATTGATTTGCATTAACAGTAATGGACAAACCGTTGCAGGATGGCAGCAGTGTGCTAAATATAAAACCACGCAGGCAGCCGGCAAATTGACGGTAGCCGATGTTGTTGAGGATGCGTATGATATAAAGCATGTAAAGATCGATATAGCACTCACTAACCAATCTACAGATATTCATGGAGTAGTAACGGTGCAGGCCAGCGTTGTAGTATCGCAACTGGATACGTACGTATTTGAACTGGATACGATGTTGCGTGTAGATTCTTTTTTGCTGAATGGTATAAAGATGCCCGTAAGCAATAACGGCCATATCAGATCTGCTATGCTCGATGTTCCGTTACCCCATGATGCGCCATTTACTGCAACTATATATTACGGTGGTACTGCAGATGCCGGCAACGGGTACTACCAGGCGGGGCTCAATAATACAGATGCCAACCCGTATAAAATAAAAACCACCTATTCGCTCGCAGAGCCCTACCTGGCCTATAAATGGTGGCCTTGCAAGCAATCGCTGCAAGATAAAATAGACAGTGCGGATATATGGATAACAGTGCCTGCAGGGCTGAAGGCCGGGAGTAATGGTTTACTGCAAAATATCAGAAATATAGCCGGTGGGCAACAACGGTATGAATGGCATACAGGCTACCCGGTAGCCTATTACCTGCTGGCGATATCGGTTGCACCGTACATCGATTACCACTATAAGATTGCGATACCCGGTGGTGCCGATAGCCTGTTGTTTCAAAACTATGTGTATGATGCGCCGGGGGCATTAGACAACTATAAACAAAGTATCGACAGCACCGCAGACATGCTGCAGTATTTCTCTGCCATATTTGGCACCTATCCTTTTATGAAAGAGAAATACGGACACTGCATCGTACCGCTGCCGGGTGGTATGGAATACCAGACCATGACCAGCTGTGGCGATTTTGGCAGTATGCTGGTATCTCATGAGCTAACGCATCAGTGGTTTGGCGATCATGTAACCTGCGCTACCTGGAAGGATGTATGGCTGAATGAAGGTTTTGCATCCTATGGCGAATACCTGTTCCTGGAACATTTTCGACCGAAGGACGCAGCCGCACACATGCAGCAGTTTCACGACGCGGTATTGAACAAAGCAGAAAAACATGGCGCGGTGTATGTAGATGATACTACCAACGATGGCAGAATATTTGATGGCAGGCTGTCTTATGCAAAAGCAGCGGCCGTGATACATAGCCTGCGCTTTGTAATAGATAATGATTCCCTGTTTTTTGCCATGCTCAGGGCCTACCAGCAGCAGTTTGCATTTGGTAATGCCACTACAGAGCAATTTAAAAACCTTGCAGCCAATTTTGTGCACCAAAACCTGGATACTTTTTTTGATCAGTGGATCTATAAAGAAGGCTACCCCATATATCGCCTGAGCTGGAACCAGGTGAATGATGATGTGTTCATCAAGGTACAACAAACCACTGCGGTGCCGCAGTCGGTTAGCCTGTACAATACACCATTAGAGCTAAAGCTAAAAGGCAGGCAGGGAGATAGTTCACTGCGCATCTATAACACAGCTAATGAGCAGCTGCTGCAGCTGAAATGGAATAATACGATGACAGGTATAATCACCGACCCCGGTAACCACATTCTTAATGGCGACCTGGGAGCTTATCACGATCCTGAGTTAGGAATAAATACAGTAACTTCAAACGACATTGTGGCATTCCCTAATCCTGCAGACAATTATTGGAGCATCATAGGACTGGCGCCGAATACTGACTGGATATTGACAGATATGAATGGCCGGGTTGCCAGGAAAGGTAATACGGGATCACAAACCTGGGATGTGATATATACCGACGGACTTGCACGTGGCAGTTATGTATACGTGCTGCTGCAAGGGAAGAAAAAAATAAAATCAATAAAGCTGATCAAAGAATAATATGCGGCTGAAATACTTACTATTATTATTGATGACACCTGCTATTAGTTATGCAGGATATTGTCAGCGTGAGCAATCAAAACAAACAGGCTCTGCCAATAAAACAACGAGTGCAGCGCCGGAAGAGGATGATTATGATGTGCTGTCATTGAAGTTTGATATTGCACTCACCAATACATCAACAGCAGTGAGCGGCAGTGTAATAACAACAGGCAAGGTAGTAGCTGCTACCATGAGCACCTATGCGTTTGAATTGAATAGTGTGATCACGATAGACTCCGTTCGTTTTAATAATCAATTGATAAACACTATAACGACGACGGGTAATGTACATAAGGTATCCTTGTCGTCGGCGCTCACGAACGGCAGCACGTTTACAGCACAAGTGTATTATCATGGACAACCACCAGCCGGTAACGGGCAATTCTTCACCGCAGGACTAAACCCTGTATTGCTGAATGGTAACTATAATATTATGTATAGCCTCAGCGATAAAGACCTTGCGAGTGACTGGTGGCCGGCCAAACAAAATATACAGGATAAGATAGACAGTGTAACCATGTGGGTGACAGTAGATGATTCACTCACCGTAGGAAGCAACGGCCTGTTAAAAAATGTTACACCACTACCGGTAAACAAGAAAAGATATGAATGGCATACTTCTTACCCCATTGATTACTATTTAATATCTGTAGCCGTAGCGCCGTACAATGAGTATAGCTATTACATGCATTATACGGATGGCAGCGGAGATTCTATGCTGGTGCAGAACTTTTATTATAACAAGCCCGGTACATTAACAGCACGTGAAAAAGCAGCATTTGATAGCACCGGCCTGATCATCGATCATTTCTCTAACCTGTTTGGCAGGTATCCTTTTGATAAGGAGAAGTATGGGCATTGTATGTCGCCGCTATCTGGCGGCATGGAGCACCAGACCATGACTACTATGGGTACGGCAGCATTTGCAGATGAAAGCCTGATAGCACATGAGCTGGGGCACCAGTGGTGGGGCGATAATGTAACCTATGGCAGTTGGCGCGATATATGGCTGAGTGAAGGTTTCGCCTCTTATTGTGAGCAATTGTTTGTAGAACATTTTCGAGGAGAGGCAGCATTTTTGGCGTACCGTAAAAATGTATTTGGGTATATTATAGGGCAAACAACCGGCAGTGTGTATGTAGACGATACTACGAACGTGAACCGGATATTTAGCCAGAATCTTACTTATTATAAAGGGGCATCCGTAGTACATATGTTACGTTACCTGGCGCCATCAGATAGTATGTTTTTCCGTGCTATGAAAAGATACCAGTCTACGTATGGTGGTAGCTATGCCTTCACCGATGATCTCAAAAATATTGCCGAGCAGGAATATGGCTCATCGCTGGATAGCTTCTTCTCACAATGGATCTACGGGCAGGGCTTTCCCATCTATAGTGCAAAATGGTATCAGCAGGGCAGCGATGTTGTAATACGACTTTCACAAAACACTTCTGCACCATCTTCAGTACCCTGTTTCTGGATGCCGGTGCAGATAAAATTAAAATCTGCCGCGGGAGATAAAGTGATCACGCTATATAACAATGCAAATGTGCAAACATTCGTTACAGGGTTTGACAGCGTAATGACAGGTATGGAAATAGATCCCTATGATAACATTTTGAACAGAACCACCAGCATTGTACAGGACGCAAGTATTCTTGGCGTTGCCAATGCACAGTTAGATCAGGTGCAGGTGTACCCCAATCCTACACAGGAAAGCTGGCAGGTAACCAACCTGCCGCAAAATGCTGATTGCCTGGTTACCGATGCCACCGGCAAAAGTATATGGCATAGCATTGCAAATTTTAAAATATCCATACCTGCGGCGCAGCTGGCACAAGGTGTGTATTTCTTAAAAATAAAGACAAATGAAGGCGCGGTAAAATGCATGCAACTGATCAGGTAATAAGAACAGTGCATTAACACAACTAACCTACATTTGCATACACCTGTGTTTGTTTAATGGAAAATCTCGGCCACCTTTTTCAGCATATAGTAGACAATCCATTGCCGTCTGCTATGATCATCCTGAACCTGATACTCATAGAAAGCCTGCTATCGGTAGATAATGCCGCCGTGCTGGCCACTATGGTACTAGACCTGCCTAAAGACCAGCGCAACAGGGCCTTGAAGATTGGCCTTATTGGCGCTTACGTATTCCGTGGACTATGCCTTTTGTTCGCTTTCCTGCTGATACAGATCTGGTGGTTTAAGCCATTGGGAGGCATCTACCTGCTGTTTCTCGCAGTAAAATATTTTTTTACAAAAAAGAAAAACGAAGAGGAGACGATAGCCGAAGAGCTGGAGCATGCGCACAAAAGCTGGCTTTACCGCAAAACGCTGGGGATGTTTGGTCCTTTTTGGTCTACAGTCATCATGGTAGAAATCATGGACCTGGCCTTTTCTGTTGACAACGTAATAGCAGCAAATGCATATACGCCTAATATCATATTGATATGGATAGGCGTATTTATTGGCATATTGGCCATGCGGTTTGTAGCACAGGCGTTTGTAAAACTGCTGGAAAAATATCCTTTTCTTGAAAAAGCCGCTTATATAGTGATTGCGCTGCTCGGCTTAAAACTTACATCTTCTATTATCGGGCATTTTTATCCATGTTCCCCGTTTACCATTTTTATGGAAGGAGAAGCAGAATGCCTGCTGCACCAAGGTAAAGAGCTGCCTGTTGGCGAGCATCCTATCGTCTGGGGCGATGTGCTTACGTCGGTATTCAGTATCGCTATTTTTGTACTGCCGGTTATCAGTTCCATACTGTTCAATTTCCCGAAGCATCACAAGCTGCACGAGAAGAACGAAGAGGAATCATAAAATCACTTTTTATTAGCGCGCTATCCAGGTTTCAGGATTGAGCTTAGTACCACCTTTCCATACCTGGAAGTTGATAATGCTCTCACCCTCATCATTCATATTCACCGTACCAATAGGTTGTTTGGTGCGAACATCCTGGCCTGCCTGTACACTTACTTTTGATAAGTTGGTATATACGGTATAATAATCGCCGTGCTGAATGATAACAGTCCATTCTTTACCATCAACAGACAGCACCTTCAATACCTTACCATCGTATACAGATCTTGCCGGGGCATTGTGTGCGGTACTGATGTCGACACCAAAATTTTCCATTTCTACTTTTTCGGCAATGGGGTGATGATAGCGGCCAAACCCTTGCGAAATAAAGCCTTTTTCTACCGGCCATGGCAGGCGTCCCCTGCTGCTTTCAAAGCTGTTGGACAAGGCATTGGCTTCCGGTGTCAGCGAGAGATCGTAATTCTTCGGCGCAACGTTAGTTTTAGGTGGTGGCTGCACAGCCGCGCTGGATGCAGGTTGTGTATTTGCAGCAGTATTATTTGTTTTAGCCGGTTGGGTATTGTTTTTACCATTATTAATAGGCCCTTCGGGCAATGGTCTTGAGTTGATGCCCGGGGCTACGGTGGCACCTTTGGATGCAGCGGCAGCCTGCGCGGCAGCAAGCTTGCGTGCTTCTTCTGCCTTGCGTGCTTCTTCGCGACGGCGTGCCTCTTCCTCCGCTTTGTGGCGCGCTTCTATTTCGCGGCGGATAACGTCCTGGATGGCTTTATTCAGCTGTTTGGCAGCACGCTTATCCTTTTCCACCTTCACCTGCAGTTGTTTTTCCCTTCCCTTCAGTTCGTTTACAACGCTATTGGTTTCATTGGTTTCTTTCTGTATCTCCAGTTTTTGTTTCTCCTGGTCGGTCAGCAGGTTATCTTTTGTAGATTTTTCAGAGTTTAAAACATCTATTTTTTTGATGATGATGCCCTGTGTGCGGCGTATCTCATCAGCCTGCAGCTTCCGATAGTCCCGTATCTTTTTCAGGTACTTCATCCGGCGCAATGCTTCGTTAAAATCTTTGGATGAAAAAAGGAAAGCCAGCATATCATAAGAGCTTCGGCTGCGGTATGCATATCGCACAGATTGCGCATAACGGATCTTAAGTGTTGCCAGGTTTTCACGCAGGTGTGCTACTTCCTGGGTAGAGGTAGTGATATTACTGTTGAGCCTTTCTATTTCGTCATTGATATTAGAGATAAGCCTCTGGCGTTCTGCGAGTTTGCTCTGCAGGGCACGCAATTGCCCCATAGTTGCCTTTTTATCGTTCTTGGTAGCTTCCAGTTGTTCTTCCGTCTGCCTGATCGACTCCAGGATGCTTTTACGCCTTGCCTCCAGCTCGGCACTGGTAGGTTGCTGTGCATGTACGGGTAAACAAAACAGGATGAATATAACGATTGCGGTAAGGCGCATTAATGACTATCTCTTTTTCGGTAAGAAACAAAAATAACCAAATATCATGGGCAATAAAGCCTGTAAAAGGTTTTATACCCGATTTTAGTGTTTTTTTATATAAAACCACCGCTTTCATTTTTTTATAGTTTCTTTGTTTCCAAAGAAAAGAATATGCTCTATTCGATGACCGGTTTCGGACGGGCTGAGTCCAATATCAATGGCAGGCAGGTAGTTGTGGAGATAAAATCCCTTAACGGCAAGCAGTTTGATATTGTTACCAAATTTCCACCAATACTGCGTCCTTACGAGTTAGATATAAGAAATATGCTGAACGCGACACTGATGCGCGGCAGCATAGATGTAACCATATCCATCAAGCAGGAAGGTGCCACCAAGCCCATGACTGTAAACACGGGGCTGGCTGTGTTTTATTACCAGGGTATGCAGCAAATAGCACAGCAGCTAGGTCTGCCCCAGGAAAATGTATTGGCTACGCTGATGCGCATGCCAGAAGTAGTAGCACCGGAAACCGATGTACTGCCCGAGAGTGAATGGATACAGCTGAAAAACGTGGTAGAACTGGCGGCAAAACACCTGATGGAACACCGCAAGCATGAAGGGGCAGCCCTGCATAAAGACCTGCACAGCAGGATACAAAATATAGAAAGCCTGCTGCAGACGGTGCTTCCGTTCGAAGCTGCGCGTACCGAAAAGATAAGAAGCCGCATCTCTCAATCACTGCAGGATATAGTAGGCACAGAAAACATCGACCCTAACCGTTTTGAGCAGGAGATGATCTATTACCTGGAGCGTATAGACTTTAGCGAAGAGAAAATAAGATTGAAACAGCACTGCGAATACTTTCATACAACGGTAGAAAAAAGCGGTATCTCAAAAGGTAAGGTGTTGGGCTTTATACTGCAGGAAATTGGCCGCGAGATCAATACACTGGGATCGAAGGCCAACTATGCCGAGATACAGCAGATAGTGATCAATATGAAGGACGAGCTGGAAAAAGCAAAAGAACAAGTGCTGAATATTTTATAGTATTTATGTTGAATAAAAAATACACGCCGGGGAGTATAATGATATTGCTCCTGGTATTATCAATAACATTTACGGGCTGCGTACAATCTCCTTATTATCAGAAGGAGTATAACATGCAGCAAAACGTATGGTCATATAACAACAAGCCTACGTTTAAGTTTGAAGTAACAGATACCAACGCTTTATATAATCTTTATTTCCTGGTAAGGCATACGGAAGCGTATCCTTATTCAAACATCTGGGTATGGGTATATACCAAAAAGCCGGGATCAAAAATATTTGAGAAGACCAGGCTGGAAATACCATTGGCAGAGCCATCCGGTAAATGGATGGGCAGAGGCATGGGCTCTATATGGGAGCAACGTATGCCCATAAGTAATGATGGTGATACCGTAATGCTGCGCAAGAAAGGCGTTTGGGAAATACAGATAGAACAAAACATGCGCGTAAACCCACTGCCGGAAGTATTACAGGTAGGCTTACGTATTGAAAAAAAGCCTTTTGGTAACTTTAGGCATTAAAACAATGCCCCATGCGTTTCTTTACCTCGGTACACCTCCTGTTACTTGCCTACATCATATCTGCCCTTGTGTTTTGGGGGGTAAGTCTTAATAAGCAAAGTAAACAGATATACCAGCAGGATGTGGCTTTGCTGAAAACGGAGATCGATAGTACTACTCAACCCGAGATGTACAATTCGCACATCGCAACGCTGAAGGAGAAGAGGCATAAACGTACTATACAATACCTGGGTGAGGGTTCTACATTTTTAGTGATCATATTGATAGGTGCAGCAGTCGTATACACTTCTTTTCAGAGACGCATCCGGTTATCGCGCCAGCAAAATAATTTTATGCTTTCGGTAACGCATGAGCTGAAATCGCCGATAGCGGCCATGAAGCTAAACCTGCAGACGCTGGAACGGCACCAGTTGAATGAAGAAAAGAAGAAACAACTGATAGACCGATGCATCAGCGAGTCTAATCGCTTGAACGATCTGTGCAATAATATGCTGATAGCATCGCAGATGGAAGGCCGGCAGTATGTACCGGCAAGGGAGGCCATTGATTTTACCGACCTCGTATCGCAAAGCGTGAAAGATTATGCAGGCAGGTACCACGACAGGTTTAGCTTTTATTCTGATGTGAATGCAAGGCTTACCGGCGACAGGCTGCTGCTGCAAATGGCTATCAACAACCTGCTGGAAAATGCCATTAAGTACACGCCCGCAGGTACCTTAATAGATGTGACACTTCATGGTAAAGATAATATTGTAACATTGGCCGTTGCAGACAAAGGGCCCGGCATACCTGATTCTGAGAAGGACAAAATATTCAATAAATTTTACCGGGTGGGCAATGAAGAAACCCGCAGAACAAAAGGTACAGGCCTGGGGCTGTACCTGACATCAAAAATCATTAAACAGCACAACGGAAAGATAACAATAGCCAACAATAAGCCTGTAGGCTCTGTATTTGAAATAACCCTACCAATCCTCGCCGACGCTTAAAGCCTCTTCCGACTTATCCCATTTGAATGTCTTACGATGATAATGGCACATGCCATGTATCTTCAACTGTTCGCGATGGAAGGGAGTGCCATAGCCTTTATTATCATTCCAGCCGTATTGAGGATACTCTTCATGAACCTTCATCATATATTCATCGCGGTAAGTCTTTGCGAGGATACTTGCTGCAGCGATGGAGGCGTAGATGCCATCACCCTGTATTACACATTCGTGCGTAATGCCGAAATAGGGAGAGAACCTGTTGCCATCAATCAGCAGTAATTCGGGCCGGAGGTGCAGTTGGTCTATCGCCAGGTGCATGGCTTTGAAGGAAGCGTTCAGTATGTTGATCTTATCTATTTCTTCATGGTCGACAGAAGCAACCGCCCATGCCAGTGCTTTTTTTTCTATAATCGGTCTGAGCTTGTTGCGTGTTTCCGCATTGAGTTGCTTGCTATCATTGAGCAGCTTGTTGCGAAAGTTTTTTGGAAGTATCACGGCAGCCGCAAAAACGGGGCCTGCAAGGCAACCGCGCCCTGCTTCATCGCATCCCGCCTCTATTATAGTCTTTGAATAAAAAGATTTCAGCACACCCGCACGTTGAGGCTGTAAAATAAATAACATCTGCGGGTTTGAACAAAAAAATAAAAGAGCCCTATAAAGGGCCCTTCTGTATAAGGGATAAGAGAGAGAACTGATTAAAGCTGTGTAGCAGTATATACTACATCTGTAGTATAAGTACCTGCAGGGTAGCTAAAGCCCGGTGTTGCCTGGTACATTACACTGAATGTTTGGTTACCGCCACGGCTACCATTGGTGATCAGGTTTTGGTTAGTGCTTGTTAAGCCTGCATAAGCGGTAGTAGAGAACGGAGTAGCTACTGTTCCGCTGGTAGCATTTGCACTTACTTTAAGCGCTAATACACCGCTTACAGGCATAACCGGTGCCGGTGTAGTAGAACCTGTATAAGAAAAGCTTGCAGCGCTTGATTTTACAGTTACGCTAAAGTTTTTGTTAGAACGTACTTTCAGTTCCTGTGCGCCCGATGTAACACCGTTTGCATAATCATTTACAGTATTGAATGCCAGGTTAACATCTGCTCCATCAGCATTACCTGTTCCTGTGAAGGTAAGTTCGATAGCGTTAGCCAGGTTCAGGTTTACAGTTTGTGTAGCTGTAGAAGAAACCTGAGCATTAGCTGCGTAAGCTGAAGTAAGGATAGCTGCGATGGCGATGATCTTTTTCATTTTGGTTGTTGTTTGTTGTGTTGTTATGGTTTGTTGTTCGTTTGTGTTGTTTGTTCGTTTGATGATGCAAATATGGGGGTATGGTGGCCGCATACAGAAATTTTCAGGCTTCCTTAACCCGTAATTAGCAAGCGGTTAACGAGCGATTAACAAACATGAGAAATGCTTATAAAACACAGTATGGCTCAAAACAATAGCCACCGCGGTTTTCGCGGTGGCTATTCAATTCATTTAGATATGTAATGCTACTCTTCGCCTGCAAGTAATACCTGCCATGCTTTATCTACATCGCCCGCATCCAGTAGTTCTTTTGCATATGTGTGCAGCGCGTTATGCAGGCCATCGTTATCGGCAGTGTACTCCTTTAATATGCTGATGAGCCTGTCGTCATAGAGCACATCGCTTACAACAGGTATATTGGTACTATTGCCGAGCATACCCAGGTTGTTACCGGTAAGTATAGTGCTGTTAAGAATAGTAGCCGGTAAGGCATCTATACCAATACCCAGTTGTGTATTAGGCTTTGGTACCTCGAAAACCGCATTGCCGGATGCCCTGCAATAATAATCGGCACCCATGCGTGCTACCAGGTCGATCTTGTGTGGGTCTATCCTGCCGGCACTGTTCAAAATATTATCATCTATATGCATGCATACAACTTCGCATATAATGAGGTTGCCGGCACCGCCACCTTGCCCTGTTTCTATGATCTGTAGCACCTTACATTCTATCTGCACCGGAGATTCCTTTACGCGGAAGGGCTTCACTATATCTGATGCTATAGGTGTAAAGCCGCTTTTTATAAACTCATCTGTTTCTTTTGGATACTCGCAACTGGCAAGGCTGGTTTGCTGTAC
The DNA here is from genome assembly GCA_018267955.1 of Bacteroidota bacterium. GTDB lineage: Bacteria > Bacteroidota > Bacteroidia > Chitinophagales > Chitinophagaceae > Polluticoccus. The sequence goes on along the minus strand of JAFDXL010000005.1, from coordinate 400,714 downwards.
CATATTGTAGTTGACCATATTGATCACTACTTCTTTGGTCTCCTGTATGTTTTCCAGCGTATGCTTGATGGTATTGTTCCGAACCCTGCGGGATGGAGAAAATACCAGTATAGGAGGGTTACTGCCAAAAACATTGAAAAAACTGAAGGGCGAAAGATTTCGATTGCCGTCTTTATCTACCGTGCTTGCGAAACATATGGGCCTTGGGGCAACGGAACCTAGCAGGTATGCATGAAGGTCTGCCGTTTTTATCTCACCGGGAACTATTCTCATACTGCAAAATAATGCAGGAAAACGATTTGGAAATGAATTGTTTAATGTACAGGCATAAAAAAAGCGGCGGGTTAAAAAACCAGCCGCAATTGCCGTTTACCTATGTTTACTCCTATGCTCCTACTTTTAAGAAGCTGACGTAAAAATAGTATGTAAAAACAGGCGTATAAATTGAAACCGGACGAAACGGGAAGAATGACGGACGAATAGTATTATTTTTTTACCGTCACAGGAACCGATACAGAAGTCTTATCCCATGATATTTTCAGGGTGTCTTTCTTTACTTCATACACCAGTTTTTCCTGCACCTTGCCCAGTTTTTGTACCGGCACATCTATATGCGCTGCATCTTTTGATTTGTATTTATCATATTCAAATGCGCCCCACTGCCCAAGCTGGCCGTTGAGTATAATGGTCCATTGATTTTCGTTTGGTATGGCGAATAAAGAATAAGTACCTGCAGGAACAGCAGTGCCGCCAAACATCATATCTTTTTTGAACGTGATCTCGGTAGCCTCATTGGCCCCTGCACGCCATACCTGCCCGTAAGGAACAAGCGCGCCAAATATTTCGCGATTGCGTTTTGAGGGCTGGCCATAAGAGATATTGATATCAGCAGTTTTTACAAATGCACGCGGACTGAGCAAAGGCTTTTTATCCTTTTTCTCTTGCGCGGATATAGAAAATGTGGTGAGCAGCATTACTGCTATGAGCAAAAAGTTTTTCATAAGAATGTATTAAATGAAGTGTTGAAATTGAAAGTAATGATAAAAGAAAAACCACCTTGATACAGGTGGTTTTTTTAAGATTTATTTAAAGTTTGTTTAGTCTACGAGTTCATACTTACGTATGTATAGTTCCAGTCCCGGCTTATCTACAGTTATATATGAGGTGCGCTCACCAAACAAATTAATGATATGATCTTCCATTACTTTTTGTGATAAAGTGGCGCGCGCTATATAGATGCCGGGCCTCACTCCTTTTGCAATGAATAACGATCCATCCTCGCTTGCCTTTTTAGCAGGTATGATGTCCTTGCCATTTACATTGTGCAGGGTAACGATAGCCTTTGCAAAGCCTTGCCTGCTGAGCCTTGCTTTTTCATCGTCATACATGCCGGCGGTATCCAGCTTTATCTCTATCTGCGCTTCGATCAATCCATCATCTTTTTTAGGCATTGGTGGTGCCGGTGCAGGTTGATAAGCTTCCGCATTTCTTCCTGGTACCTGTTCGGGTGCAGGTTCTTCCTTAACGGTTGGTATGCTTACAGGTTCCGGGGCGCTTTGGTGCACAGGTGTTATGGTTTCCGCTGCGTAAGAAGGCATAGCCATAGCAGGTACCACAGCAGGGGTAGGGTAATGATCAGCGCTGTCAGGTAAGATCAGCTGCTTCAGGCGGTCCATAAAATTCATCAGCCTGCCCGAATAAAAGCCCGCGATGAATGCAAAGATGATGACGCCCTGGCCCAAGCCGGTATTCAAGGAGCTGTTGTTCCTGAAATAATTATAAGTAAGCAGCAGCACAACTGCTATAAAAGGCGCATAGAAGACTTTGGCTATCTGGTAAAGGACATCCCTGTTATCAAAAGCCTGCCTGTTTGATTTGCGCAGGCCATTACCCGCTGCAAACAACAGGCTGCATAATACACCAAATACAACCCATGATACCAGCTCGGCATAGATCATCGGGCCCGAGAGCCAGAAGTAAGAACGTACTTTCAGCCTGTAATCGGCAAGGAATACGCCCACCTCACGCGGCCCGAAGGTGGAGATATACTGACGAATGGTGGCCATTTGTTCGGTCGCTATTTTATGATCGTATTCGCTGTTCAGGTATATCAGTACTTTATCGGTTCGGCATGCAAGATCACAACCGAGTGTAGTATTTACGGTGCCCATTTCATTTACCGGCGCTATAGTATTAGCACTGTCTATAAGTGTTTGGGGATTGTGTGCCGGTGTAACGTTAATGGCGATATTGTCACTGGTAAGAATAGTGTTGATCTCCCTTACCTGGGTGGTGCTGAAGCTGGTGTATTCATAACCGGGCATGCCATAGTCTGAGTGCGCAGCAAGGTACAGCCCGCACCAGAATGCGAGCAAAACAATCAATAATGTAAACCATCTGCCTATTGTCCAGTATGCCGGGTTGAGCATCTCCACACTACCTTTTTCTCTTGACTTGTCGTCCATTCTATTCGTTCGTTTAGAGATTGACCAGTTTTTTGTTAGTTCTGTATCATCTCCTATTTCTCTATATGTACGAACTTCCGAAGAAAGGTAATAGTAATTACGGAATGGAAATTCTATCCTGTAAAATTATGTAAAGCAGAGCGATAAATCAAAGTTGCGAGCGCCATAGCGGCATTAAAGAGATGTTATTGATTTGTCATTTTTGGAACATACAGGTGAAATCTACAGTGTTGATAAACTGTGCATTTCACAGTATATTAACCTTGCACTAATATGAGGGTAACATAAATGTGGGTAACTTTAAGAAAACCTAAAATATATGCCTATGATATGGCGGACATTTAGTGGAGAACCTTTAAAGGAGCCGGTTAAGAAATCTGTAGAAGAAACCATTATCCGGGAGACCAATGCAGGATACAAGTTGAAAGTATGTATCGGTACGGATTCCCAGGTGCGTGGTGCGGAAACAGAGTTTGCAACAGTGATCGTTTTTCTGCGCGAAAAGCGAGGCGGCTTCATGTTCATCTGCAACGACAAAACCCGGCAACCTTTTACCGTAAAAGAGCGGATGCTGGTAGAAGTGGCTAAAAGCATTGAGATAGCCTACGAGCTATGTGATCTTTTCAATACCTATGATATTGAAATGGAAGTGCATGCCGACATCAACACCAGCCCGCAGTTCAAAAGCAACGAAGCCCTCCGCGAGGCAATGGGCTACATCCTGGGTATGGGATTTGCCTTCAAAGCCAAGCCCGACGCCTTTGCCAGCAGCTGCTGTGCCGATAAGATAGTCAATTAGGCTATCCACCTTTTCCCTTATTTTAAGGCGATCGCATCGTCTCCTGCCATACTCACCCCATTTGCAGCGCTTTTCTGCCAGAATTTTATCACTGGTTTTTAACCACTGGTTATAGTCTGATCCGTCTTAAATTATCGCCGGCATATAGCATAAAAATCTTACATTTACTTAGCACCCGTGCGGGTTTCAACCTTCGATATAATGAGGAAGTTTTTATATGTATGCCTGGTAGTTTTCATACTGCCTCTGCAATTGTTCGCCATTCCGGGGAGTGGCACGCTGGAGTTTGTAGAGAACAAAGGCCAGTGGCCGGAAGCATTCCGGTTTAAAATGTCTAACACTAACGGTAATATATTTCTTGAGAATAATGTGTTTACCTATGTAGTGGGTGCGGCAGGGAATATAGACCAGATACAGGGTTTCAAGACGGGTAAGTATGAAAAGGTAACGCTCAACTACTATGCTTATAAAATGGTATTTGAGAATGCTAACCCCCGCCCGGTAATAGAACAGCAGCAGGTACAGGATCATTACTACAATTTTTTTTTAGGAAATGATCCTCAAAGGTGGAAGTCAGGCATCCACCCATGTATGGAGGTGGATTATTTAAACCTCTATACGAATATCGATCTGCGTGCCACGTCTGATGGCAGCCGCCTTACCTACGATTTTATTGTGAAGCCGGGCGCTGATCCCGAAACCATTAAGCTGCGCTATGATGGCATCGAAGAACTGCATATAAAAAACGGCAACCTAGAGATACCTAACAGTGTGGTAACTACAGAAGAAATGAAGCCTTATGCCTACCAGGTAGTAAACGGACAGCGGGTACAAGTATATTGCCGTTATAAGGTAAATGGCAACAGGGTAAGCTATGATTTCCCGGATGGGTATGATAAAACAAAAGAACTGGTTATTGACCCGACGGTAGTTTTTGCAACATTTACAGGCTCCGGTTACGACAACTGGGGCTATACGGCTACTTACGATGCCGCGGGCAATTTTTATGCAGGTGGAATTACAAGTAATGTTTTAGGTGGGTCAGGTTATCCCGTAGTTCCTGCTACCGGTGCAATACAAACATCTTTTGGTGGAGGTTCTAGTACAGACGGTAATAATTATCCCGCTGATATTTCCATCTCAAAATTCAATGCAACTGGCAGCGCGCTTATTTATTCCACTTACCTGGGCGGGAAGAGTAATGAACAGCCGCATAGTTTGATAGTAGACCAGGCGGGTAACCTTATTATTGCGGGACGAACTTATTCCAAAAATTTTCCTGTTACACCAAACGGTTATGATACAAGTTATAATGGTAATGGAGATCTGATCCTTACCAAATTTAATGCAAGTGGTACTGCCCTGTTGGGATCGACGTACGTAGGTGGAAGCGGAACGGATATTACCAATGATACAGCAGCAGAATTTGGTTACGGCAATTTAAAGCATAACTACGGAGACGATGCCAGAAGCGAAGTTATCGTAGATCAATCAGGGAATATTTATGTGGCTGCAAGTACGCGCTCCACGGATTTCCCTACAACATCTGCCGCTATTAAAACTACACTGATAGTAGGCGATGCACAGGACGGTGTGGTATTGAAAATGAACAGCTCGCTTACCTCCCTGATATGGAGTACCTACCTGGGGGGCGATGATAATGATGCTGCGTATGTATTGTCCTTAGACAAAACAGAATCGAACCTGTACGTGGCTGGCGGTACCCAAAGCACCAACTTCCCTTTTACCACAGGGGCTTATATTTCTTCTGCACCAGGTGGTACTGATGGGTTTATTTCTAAATTCCTGAATAGTGGTAGCTACCCATGTTTAAGATCTACCTACATAGGCCGCAATGCCTATGACCAATGTTATGGTATCCAGGTAGATGCAGTGAATAATGTGTACGCAATGGGGCAAACTCTGGGAGGCACATTTCCTGTCAGCACCGGTGTTTATTCCAATCCCGGCTCCAGCCAGTTTATTATTAAACTCGATGCGAATCTTTCTGCGAATTTAAGATCTACGGTGTTCGGATCGGGCGATCCTTCGCATACTAACATCTCTCCTGTTGCCTTTTTGATTGACACCTGCGGAAATATTTACATTTCCGGATGGGGAGGAGATATATATTCTTCCAGTGGCTTTACACCACCACCCGGTACAGGAACAACAAATGGAATGCCGATAGGTGGACTGGCGGGCCCGGCAGCACAATCCACTACCGATGGGGCAGACTTTTACTTTATAGTATTGTCTACTAACATGGCCAACCTCTTATACGCTACTTACATGGGTAGCAATGGTGGTGTACCGGAGCACGTAGATGGTGGCACCAGCAGGTTTGATAAAAACGGTATTGTATACCAGGCTATATGCGGTGGGTGCAGCAAAGGCACTTTCCCTACTACCGCAGGTGCCTATGCCACTAAGAACACAGGCCCTAACTGTAACCTGGTTGCGTTAAAGATAGCCTTCTTCCTGGGGCCGGTAGATGCCAGCTTCACCCTGCAGCCGGGCACGCACGTTTGTTTAGGCACACCGGTAACCATTGTAAACACTTCAGTAAACGCAACATCTTATCAGTGGGATTTTGGTGATGGCAGCCCTACCAGCACTGCACAGACACCGCCGCCGCATACCTATACTGCCGCCGGTACTTACAAGATCAGGCTGATAGGCACCAACCCTATAGCCTGCAACCTTGCAGATACTTTTTCCCTTACCGTGACGGTAGACAACAATAAAATAAATCCTTCGTTTGTTGCCACTGTTGTGGATACCTGTGCGCCATTCTTAACCACGTTCAAAAATACATCGCAGGTAAGCGCTACCCCTTCGGGTACTGTATATTTCTGGGAGTTTGGCGATGGAAGCACTTATACAGGGCAAAGCCCGCCAGGCAAGAATTATGCTAAGGCAGGCACCTATACTATAACATTGGTAATGACAGACCCAACCGCGTGTAACTCGCCCGATAGCGTATCGCAAACAGTAACATTCAGGGACGACCTGGTAAAGGCCGGTTTTGATGTGCCCGACCTGGTATGCCTGGGAGATTCTTTTGCGCCAAGTAATACATCTGTTCTGGCAGAAACCTATTTATGGAATTTTGGCGATAATAAAACCTCTACACAGGCAAGGCCGTTTCACAAATTTGATTCTGCAGGTACCTATAAGGTTACATTGATGGCATACAACCCCAACACCTGTAACAAAGTAGATTCCCTTAGTAAGATAATCACCGTAAAACCATCTCCGCTGGCAGATTTTAGTTATACACCGATCATACCTGTTACTAACGAGATCAACAGGTTTACCAACCTGTCGAAAAATGCGGTATCCTATAACTGGAACTTTGGCGATGGTACCGGCACAACGGAAACCAACCCCGAACATTTTTACAAACGATCGGGCACTTATGATGTATGCCTGGTAGCGATGAACAAAGAGGGCTGTGCAGATACCACCTGTAAACCTGTTACAGCAGATATATTGCCGCTGGCAGATATACCCAATGCCTTTAGCCCGAATGGAGATGGCAATAATGATATACTATTTGTAGTGGGCGCGGCAATAGAATCAATAGACCTGAAGATATACAACCGCTGGGGACAGCTGGTTTTTGAGTCGACAGATGTTAAGAAGGGTTGGGATGGTACCTATAACGGAAAACGCCAGGAAGTGGATGCCTATGCATATACACTGAATGTGCGCTTTATAGATGACACCTCTATGTTTAAAAAAGGTAATGTAACGCTATTAAAATGAGGAACGGGCTGAACAAGGTAATAATCACAGCACTGATAGGTGTTGCAGCTGCCGGGACAGCCGGGGCTCAGGATATGCATTTTTCGCAGTACTACAATACGCCGATGCTGGTAAACCCGGCAAATACCGCGCTGATGAGTGATAACGACTACAGGCTGGGTGCTAACTACCGTACACAGTGGACCGCCGTACCTGTACCGTACAAGACTTTTTCGGCCTATGCAGATTTCCAGGCATTCAAAGGGCAAAATACTACCAACTGGCTGGGCGTAGGTATCGCCTTTTATAACGATGTGGCAGGCGATGGTAACCTGACGCTTACAAGAGGCGACCTGACACTTGCCTATCACGTGCAGACCAGCGACGTGTTTATGATATCGGCAGGCTTGCAGGGCGGCTATGCTACCCGTACCATAGACTATAACAAGCTATACTTTGGTATGCAGTGGGATGGGTTTAAATTCAACCAGTCGTTTGCAAGTGGGGAGAATAATATCAATGTGATCAAAACGCAGTTCTTTGACATCGGCGCCGGTATCAATTTTTCTTACTTCCCCAGTGAGCTCGCATTTGTGAAAGTAGGCGTTGGTTTTGCTCATATCAATCAGCCCAAAGAAACATTTTACGAATCGGGTATCAACGAGCTGGGCATTCGCCCTACTGTAAATATGGATGGTACCTTTGTAATGGATGATATCTTTACACTCAATCCATCTATATACTATAGTATGGACAAAGGTGCCAGTGAACTGGTGTTTGGCACATTGGTGCAGGGCAAGTTTACAAAAAGAGGGAACAATTATGGCGAGCATAAGGGCGAAGGCAGCCTGATAGCAGGGTTGCATTACCGTTATAAGGAATCATTGATAGGCTCTATAGGGCTGCAGTGGAACGATCTGCGCATCATGGCAAGCTATGATTATGCAATGTCGTCGTTGGGGCAAAACATTAAAGCCTATGGAGGAATGGAATTTGGCCTGGTTTTTATGGGCAGATACGGGGAACATTCCCGCGGAGCTAAAAATATGAACTGCCCGAGGTTTTATTAACAAAACATTTGTTACGACATTAACCGCAGGGGTATTACTTTTATAGCAACATACCAATCATACACTGATGGAAAAAGAAAAATTTAAAGTCTTATTGGTTGAAGATGATACCAATTTTGGACAAGTACTGAAGAATTACCTGGAGCTGAATGATTTTGTAGTAGAACTGGCAAGGGATGGTATACTTGGTTTAGCGGCCTTCCGCAGAGAAAAATTTGATATATGCCTGCTGGATGTGATGATGCCTAATATGGACGGCTTCACACTGGCAGAAGAAATAAGGAATGTAGATCCTGATGTGCCCCTGTTCTTCCTTTCTGCAAAGAGCATGAAAGAAGATATCTTGAACGGGTATAAACTGGGCGCGGACGATTACATTACCAAGCCATTTGACAGCGAAGTGCTGCTGCATAAAATAAAAGCCATCCTGAAACGCAACCAGGAGCTGCAGGAAAAGCAACACTCGCAGGTAGAGTTCAATATAGGACACTACCACTTCAACAGCAAACTGCGTACCCTGCAACTCGGCGATGCCGGGGATGTGCTGACACTTTCGCCGAAGGAAAATGAATTGCTGCTGATGCTGTGCGAATATAAGAACGACCTGCTGCCACGTGACGCCGCGCTGAAACGCATCTGGGGTAGTGATACTTATTTCAACGGCCGCAGTATGGATGTGTATATAGCCAAGCTGCGGAAATACCTGAAGGAAGATAGCAGCGTAGAGATCGTGAATATCCACGGCAATGGTTTCCGTTTGGTGGTTCCTGAATAACAGGATAAAATAATTGAATATATAGTGCCTGCAATTGCAGGCATTTTTTTATAGCTGGCAGGCAGAATGCCGCCCGTACAAACCCTGAACCAGTATTTTATTTTTGCTACTTTTGATGCCTCATGAAGCATTTACCAAACCTGCTGACATTAGCTAACCTGTTTTGCGGTTGCATAGCTATTGCCTTTATATTGAATGCGCAGCCCTTTTTGGCGGATGTGAACGGAGTGGAATATTGGGTAACCGGTACCGAGCAGGCCTACTGGGGCAGCGTATTTATATTGATAGCCGCCATTTGCGATATGCTGGATGGCGCTGCCGCCCGTGCTTTAAAAATATTTTCGCCCATAGGCAAAGACCTGGACTCCCTTGCAGATGTAGTATCATTTGGGGTGGCGCCATCTATGATATTATATAAAATGCTGTGGGCATCATATATGGGCGAACCCAATGCGCTGGATGTAAGTATGCTTTCTATGGCTCCGGCGTTTTTGCTGGCTTGTTTTGGCGCATTAAGACTGGCTACATTCAATATTTCTTCGGGCGAGCAAACTGCATTTTTTAAAGGGATGCCCATACCGGCTGTAGGCTTATTTGTGGCTACCTTCCCGCTGCTCAACTGGTATAACCCTTACGGAATTGGCAACCTGCTGCATAACAAATGGATACTGTACCTGGTAATAGCTATACTCAGCTGGTTGATGGTCTCTAAAGTACGGTTTTTCAAATTCATGCCTTCGAAGTTTAGTTTGGCAACTGCATGGCCGCAGTTGGTGATCATAATTGTAACGCTGGCATCTATTCCGGTACTAAAAGTAGCGGCATTGCCTTTGGCATTTATTCTCTACGTACTTTTGTCCTTTATTTACAAACCGAAAGAAGCATAAATATTAATATTGATGAAATACACTGCACATATAAACATAATGCCGCATAAAGAATTACTGGATCCCCAGGGTAAAGCTGTAAACAACAGCCTGCATAACCTGGGCCTTACTCAAGTGGCTGATGTACGTATAGGCAAGCACATCACAGTAGCGCTGGAAGCAGCTAACAGGCAGGAAGCCGAAAAAGCGGTAGACGAAGCTTGTAAAAGGCTTTTGGCCAACCTGGTGATGGAATCTTTCGAATACTCCCTGACAGAAGGTTAAGGTATGCGCCTGTACCTGGTACCATCTCCTATCGGCAACCTGGGCGATATTACTTATCGCGCGGTGGAAGTGCTGAAGAATGCTGATGTGATATTGTGCGAAGACACACGTACCAGCCAGGTACTGCTGAAGCATTATAATATTCAAAAACCATTAACGCCCTACCACCAGCACAATGAGCATAAAGTGCTGGCACACCTGGTAGAACAACTGCAGGCAGGCAGAACATTTGCCCTGCTTACGGATGCCGGTACGCCGGGTATCTCCGATCCCGGTTTCCTGCTGTTGCGGGAGTGCCTGCGCAATAACGTACCGGTAGAATGCCTGCCGGGAGCAACAGCTTTTGTTCCGGCATTGGTGCAGTCGGGTATTCCATCCAACAGGTTTGTTTTCGAGGGGTTCCTGCCCATAAAAAAAGGTAGGCAAACGGCTATGAAGCAGTTGGCGGAAGAAGAGCGCACCATCATACTTTATGAATCGCCGCACCGCCTTGTAAAAACACTGCAGGAACTGGCAACCTATCTGGGCCCCGACCGCGAAGCAGCAGTTTGCCGGGAACTCACCAAGATGTTTGAAGAAACACGTAAGGGTACTTTACAGGAGCTTGCAGTACACTATGAGGTAACGGCTCCTAAAGGGGAGATCGTAATGGTAATTGCAGGCAAGCCCTGATCTAATCTTTTTGTACTCGCTTCAATTCAATGATGTTCATTGGTGTGGATGAGAATCCATGTACATTCTTTTGTGTGAAATGAAGCATCCGGTCGTAATATAATGGTATCACCGGGGCATAGCTCATTACCAGGCTGTCCATGCGCTCATAGGTTTTCCAGCGGATGGTATCCGGCTGGTTCAGGCTTTCATTATACCATTTGTCGAAAGTTGCGTTTTTAAACCGCGTATAGTTAGGCGGCGCGGGAGACTGGCCATTGAAGAATACCAGGTATGTTTCTGCATCAGGATAGTCGGCGATCCACTGTGCACGAAACGCCGCTAACCCCGAACGGCTCATCTGCTGCCGGATGATGTTGGGCTGCATAATATCTACCTGCACCGTCATACCCAGTTCCTGCAGCTCTGTAGCTATAAAATTTACTATATCAGACCATACATCCTGCGTGGTAATGGTTATCGGCGGCATACCTTTCCCGTTGGGGTACCCGGCTTTTTTTAGCAATTCCAAAGCCTTTTGCGGGTCATAATGATACCCCCAGGTGGCATTTGGATTGTGCCCCGGCATGCTTTCTGGTATAAAGCCTTTGGTGGCAGGGGTGGTCACTCCATTCTTAAAGTAGGTGCATATCTTCTGGCGGTCGATGCCATAGTTGATAGCCTGCCTTACCAATGGATTCAATAAAGGAGAACCTTTGGTAAGCGGATTGGCGCTATCTACCAGTATGCCTATGTATTCTGTATTCAGGTAGGTTTCTTCCGTGAGGTTAAATTTGGATGCGAATTCTTTTTTGAGCTTGCCGTCTTTAGATAACACATTGTCTTTGAAAGAGCCATCTATATTATTGATAAAATCGATCTTGCCTTGCCTGAATAGCAGGAACTCGGTAGCCTTGCTATCTACAAAACTGATGGTAACTGCATCAAGATATGGCAGCCGATGTCCCAAGTTGTCTTTTTCCCAATAGTGCGGGTTGCGCTCCATTGCCAGGATGTTACCTTCATCCCAATATTTAAATTGAAATGGCCCGGTGCCGCAGGGATGCGCGCGAAAGTCCTTACCCCATTTTTCTACCACTTCGTGCGGCAGAATGCTGCAATACGGCATGGTGAGTATCTCTATCAGCGGGTGAAAGGGTACAAGCAGCTTTACCCGGAACGTACTATCGTCAACAGCGGTGAACGGATGCAGCGTATCTATCCGGCCATTAAATATCCATGCTCCTGTAGAGGCGGTGGCAGGGTCGGCAATGCGGTTGAAACTATATACCACGTCTGCCGCGGTCATTTTCCTCCCTTTGCCCTGCGGAAATTCCGGCGCATCATGAAAATAGACATCTGTACGCAAATGGAAAGTATATAGGAGGCCATCTTCGCTTATATCCCAGCTTTTGGCAAGGCTGGGAATGATATGCAGATCGGTATTGGTTTCCACTAGTGTATTATACAGCATGTGGTCCGTCCACATGCAATACAGGTCTTTGGCAAATGCCGGGTCCATGGATTCCAGTGTGCCGCTGGAGAAATTAAGATGAAAGGTTTTGTTGTCTTGTTCTCTGTGTCGGTTGCCGGAGCATCCCGTAAGTATCAAGCTGGCGGACAGCGCCGGCAATATCAGCAGTATGGAAAGATAGCTTTTTACCAGGGCGTAGCGCATTAGCTGCAATTTAATTGAAATGCTCCTTAATTTTGGCGAAAATAGAGGACTGATGCCAACCAAGCTTTCTGTAAACATCAATAAGATAGCCACCTTACGTAACAGCCGCGGCGGCGATAATCCCAGCGTGCTGCAGGCGGCTATTGATTGCCAGAAGTTTGGAGCAGATGGTATCACAGTTCACCCCCGTCCTGATGAACGCCACATACGCTACAGTGATGTGCGCGAGATCATGCCGATCATTACTACAGAGTTCAACATAGAGGGCAACCCTATGGAGGATAAGTTTGTACAGCTGGTGCTGGAGGTAAAACCCCACCAAGTGACTTTAGTGCCCGACGACCCGGGGCAGCTTACCTCTAATCATGGCTGGGATACCATCAAACAAAGCAGTTACCTGCAAAGTATCATCCCTGTATTTAAAAAAGAAGGCATCCGTGTGTCGATATTTATAGACCCGATAACTGATATGGCTGCCGCTGCAGCAGATACCGGTACAGATAGGGTAGAATTATATACGGAAGCTTATGCCAAAAACTACCATACCGATAAAGACGCGGCGATAGCTGACTATATCAATACCGCGAAAGTAGCGGCTGGCAATGGTTTAGGGCTGAATGCCGGCCATGACCTGGATTTGCAAAACCTCGCATTTTTCTCATCTTCCATTCCGGGCCTTGCAGAAGTATCTATAGGCCATGCACTTATATCTGATGCACTTTACTATGGGTTAGAAAATACCATTCAGCTCTATAAAAGATGTCTTAAGTAGGTAATTAACAGTTAATCAACATTTTCTAAACTTACGTTTTGTTTGTAAATAAATATTTTTCATTTATTTACAAATAGTCGTATATTTTATATGAAATATTTATTAACTTATACACAATTTACGTTAAAAGCTAACAGTTTATCCACAGTTTGTATAAATTTGCTCTCGAATAATATGTAACGTTTATACCGCGTGTAGTTTGGTTTGTGTGATTACCATTTAGAGGAACTTTAAAGAATTTTTATGAATAGATATATACACGCTATCCTGTGTATTACCTTTTCGACCATTTTTTCCGTGGCTGCATTCGCGCAGGCTCCGGTCGCTAATTTTTCAGCAAATGTTACCACGGGATGTTCTCCTATTGTAACCAATTTCACCGATCTGAGTACCAATAGCCCCACAAACTGGTACTGGGACCTGGGAAATGGTACAACATCTACTTTGCAGAATCCATCTACCACTTATTTTACTGCGGGCACCTATGCAGTGAAGTTGGTAGTGACCAACGCCAGCGGACGTGATAGTGTAACCAAGACTAATTACATTACGGTTGCACCTACGCCAATTGTAAGCTTTACGGCAGATTCTACACCGTCTTGTACCTTACCACGTACAGTTACTTTCAATAACACATCATCGCCGGGCGGTTCGGGCACTACAACTTATCTCTGGGATTTTGGTGATGGTACTACTTCAACAGCTCAGAATCCATCAAAAACATATACTACTGGCGGCAATTACACTATTACGCTTTTGGTAACCAATGGTAACGGTTGCAGCCAGTCGCTTACAAAAATTAATTATATCAAAGTATCGACAAAGCCTACTGCCGACTTTGCCGCTAACAATACCAATTTTTGTGCTGCACCGGCTACGGTAGCATTTACGAATAACTCCGGTTCAGGTGTTAGCTATGCCTGGGATTTTGGTGACGGCAATACTTCAACAAGTACCAGCCCTTCCAACACCTATAATGCATTGGGTAGTTATAATGTCCGCCTCATCACTACAAATGCTGCAGGATGTAAGGATACCATGACTAAGAGTTCCTACATCAATATCAGCCACCCAACAGCGGCATTTAATACCAGTGCCAGCACTATATGCAGTGGCAGAACCATTTATTTTACCAATACATCTTCCCCATCGGGCTACACCAGTGCCTGGGATTTTGGGGACAATACTACATCCACTTCGGCTAATCCTTCTAAATCTTATACAACTGCAGGAACTTACAGCGTAAGATTGATAGTCACTAAAAACGGATGTAGGGATACTGTTTATCATTCAGTTACCATTAATCAATCACCAAGGGCAAATTTCTCTGCATCGCCGTCTGTGGGCTGCTCGGCTCCTTTTTCCACTACATTCAGTAACGGAAGTACCGGTGGCAGTTCTTACTACTGGACTTTCGGAGATGGCAATACATCAACAGCAACCGCACCAGGCCATACGTACACCGCTCTTGGAACTTATAATGTAACACTTGTTGCAACAGCATCTAACGGATGTTCTGATACTGCTGTAGGCAATAACTTCATACATGTGCAAGCACCTACGGCTACGATTACCAAGCGCAGCTTCTCAGGATGTGTGCCGGTAACAGTAACGTTTGATGCCACCATTACTACCTTACAGACGGTCAGCAGCATTACCTGGGATTTTGGCGATGCCAGCAGTACTGTAACCTGTGCATCCTGCTCTACACAATCACATACTTATACAACAGCGGGCACATATACGGTAACTATGAGTTATAGTACCGGTACCGGTTGTAACTTCTCTACACAAACTACCGTAATAATCGCCAGCAAGCCAACGGCTGCATTTACGGCATCGCCGCTTACTATTTGTCCGGGAGACTCTGTAAGATTTACGAACGGTTCTACCGGCGCCGGCAGTTATACCTGGTATTTTGGCAACGGTGCCACATCAAATGCTACCAACCCGGTGTATACAGGTTATTCTTACCCCGGCGGCAGCTCACAGTACAGTGTAACACTTGTAGCAAACAACAATGGATGTAAAGACACCTTTACACGCAACAACTATATAACAGTACATCCGCCACTGGCCAATTTTGGTGTAGTATATTCCTGCAGCAACAGGCGTACTGTTACAATAGTTGACAGCTCACTCGGCGCAGATACTTATTCCTGGAACTGGGGTGATGGCAATACCTCTACACAAACAGGTGGTACGCTGACACATACCTATTCATCGTACGGATCTTATACCATAACATTGAATGTGGCTAATAATACCTACGGATGTAACAGTAGCTGGAGCCGCACGATCAACCTGCAGCCGCTTACGCCAACCTTCAATGCCGATACAACGATTTGCGCTAACATGTTCTTTTTGATGTCTGCAGGTGCAAGTGCAAATATCAAATCTTATTACTGGGATCTTGGCAATGGTATTACTTTCAGCGATACCGCCAGTTCGTTCTATACACAGTATAGTAATGGTGGCATCTATACGGTGAAGCTGGTAGTGACAGATGTAAACGGTTGTAAAGACTCACTTACAAAAACCAACTACATGCATGTGGGTGGGCCATCTGTTTCGTTTTCCGGCACGCCTACTGTAGGATGTCTTCCGCTGCATGTGGCATTTACAGATAACAGCACGCCTAATGGTGGTTTTGCTATTGTGAGCCGTTCATGGAATTTTGGATATGGCGCTGATGTTCTTACTACAGCAGACACTATATCTAAGGATTATATTTATGGAGGTACCTGGTCTGTAGCTCTGAAGGTGACAGATGCCAACGGATGCGTGAGTACGCTTACAAGGCCCAATTACATAACCGCCAGCAAACCTGTTGCACAGTTCTACACTAATGACACGGTAGTTTGCGCGGGCCAGCAGGTAACTATTCACAATAATTCAGGTGGTAACAACTTCACCTGTGTTTGGTACTGGGGCGATGGCAGCACTTCTACCCAATTAACACCAACGCATACTTATACGACCGCAGGCACATATACTATTAAGCTGGTGATAACAGATACCTATGGATGTATGGATTCCGCATCACATACCGGTATTGTAAAAGTGCAAAGCCCGAATATGAATTTTACCATGAGCGATACTGCGGCTAATTGCCCGCCGCTTGCGGTAAACTTTACGAATACATCTTCATCTGTATCATCTTATACATGGGTGTTCGATAATGGTTCGCGCTCTTCACTGGCAAATCCATCTACCTTATTTACTTATCCCGGCGTGTACCATGTAAAGCTGATTGGTACCAGCTCGGCAGGATGTAAGGATTCTGTTACCAAGAACGTTACTGTTCACGGCCCTACAGGCACATTCTCTTATTCTCCGCTGACAGGTTGTTCGCCACTCACCGTAAACTTCTCTGCTACCACAAGTGGTGCAACTCAATTGATATGGGATATGAATAATGGGTACACCCATACTACAACAGGGTCTACTTATTCTTATACATACACACAAACCGGTAAATACATACCAAAACTTATATTGAGTGATGGCGCCAATTGCCTAGTGCCTGTGCAGGGCCTGGATACTGTCAAAGTGGACCATACAGATGGGGACTTCACATTTACGCCATCTAACAACTGCGGTACCAGTACGGTGCAATTCAGGGATACTATATTATCTACACTAAGCACGGTAACGGGTTTATCATGGGATTTTGGCGATGGCAATACCAGCACGTCACACAATCCTGCACATACTTATAATGCTGCGGGTAACTATACTGTGCGCTTTATTGCAACCAATTCGCAAGGTTGCCAGGATACTACAATAAAGACTATTGTAGTGCATCCGCTGCCAAATGTAACAGCAGGTAATGCGCAGGCCGTGTGCCAGGGTTATACAACAGCGCTGACGATAACTGCTGCAGGTGCACGTTCTTACACATGGACGCCAACTACCGGCATGAGTTGCGATACTTGCGCTACGACTACAGTAATGCCAACCAGCACTACTACTTATATCGTTACAGGTATCGATACCAATGGTTGCTCTGATACCGGAAGGGTAACGATCACGGTGAATCCAAAACCTAATGTTACCGCAAGTGCAAATGTTACTATCTGCGATGGTGCGTCGGCAACGCTTACAGGCTATGGGGCAACCAGCTATACCTGGTCGCCTGCAACATCACTGAGCTGTACTTCTTGTGCCAGCACTACAGCATCGCCTTCTGCAACTATTACTTATATAGTTACCGGTACCGATGGTAACGGATGTACTGATACGGGCATAGTAAATGTAACCGTGAATCCGAAGCCAACAGTTACCGCAACAGGTACGCAAACAATATGCGCAGGAAGTGCCGCATCATTAAACGCGAGCGGAGCAACTACATACAGCTGGTCTCCGGCAACAGGATTATCCTGCACCACCTGCGCCAACCCTGTAGCTAGCCCCACCGCTACTACTACATATACGGTAACAGGTACTAATAGCACCGGTTGCACCAATACCGCAACAGTTACTATTACCGTAAATCCGAAACCAACAGTAAGCGCAGGCAGCAACCTGGCTATTTGTGCAGGCAGCAGTACAACATTAACTGCAACGGGTGCGGCAAGCTATACATGGTCTCCTTCAACCGGGTTGTCATGCAGCAACTGCGCAAGCCCTGTAGCTAATCCCGCAACCACTACAGCTTATACAGTAACAGGCACCAGTGCATTGGGTTGCAGCAATACGGCAACCGTTACGGTAACAGTAAACAGTTTGCCAAATGTAACGGCAAGCAGTAATGTTACTATCTGCGATGGCACATCTACTACATTAACCGGTAGCGGCGCCAGTAGCTATACATGGTCGCCATCTACAGGCTTATCATGCGCAAGCTGTACATCGCCTACGGCTAATCCAAACACTACTACAACTTATATAGTAACCGGTACCGATGGTAATGGTTGTACAGATACAGGTATGGTCACTGTGACAGTGAACCCCAAACCTACAGTTACTGCAAGTGCAAGCCAGGCTGCAATATGTGCAGGTAGTTCATCAACACTTACTGCCGCCGGTGCATCTACTTATAGCTGGTCTCCTGCAACAGGCCTGTCCTGCACTTCATGTGCAAGCCCGGTAGCTACTCCTACTGCGACCACTACTTATATTGTAACTGGTACCAATAGCAATGGCTGTACCAATACGGCAACCGTAACGGTAACTGTAAATCCATTACCAACGATAGGGCTTACTGCCCCGGTTACTATCTGTAACGGTAGCAATACTACATTAACGGCAACGGGAGCTGCGTCTTATACATGGAGCCCCGCAACGGGATTGTCCTGCGCTAATTGTGCAAGCCCTGTAGCAAATCCCGCAGCTACTACCACTTATGTAGTTACCGGTACAGATGCCAAAGGTTGTGTAAATACAGCAAGCGTTAAAGTGACGGTGAATCCGCTTCCTGATGTTACAGCCACGGGCAGCAAAACAATATGTCCCGGAGAAACAGCAGCGCTCTCTGCAACCGGGGCTAACAACTATGCGTGGTCGCCGGCAACAGGCTTATCTTGTACCACTTGCCCTAACCCGAATGCATCGCCGGCTGCTACCACCACTTATGTGGTTACCGGTACCACCAACGGATGTAGCGCTACTGCTTCTGTTACGGTTACAGTAAGGCCATTGCCTAATATCACTGCCGGATCCGATAAAGAAATATGTATAGGTGCAAGCACATCACTGATGGCAACGGGTGGCGCAAGCTATATATGGTCGCCATCAACAGGCCTGTCATGTGCAAATTGTGCTAATCCGAATGCTAATCCGTCTGCAACAACGAAATATACCATTACGGGAACAGATGCAAATGGTTGTGTGAATACAGCAAGCATCACGGTGACAGTAAACCCGTTACCGAATATTGACGCGGGCGAGGACAAAACAATATGCAGCGGATCAAGTACAACACTAAATGCTACCGGTGGCGTGAGCTATACATGGTCAGGCGGCAGCCAGTTATCTTGTATATCCTGTGCTAATCCTACGGTTAGTCCTACGACCAAAACAAGTTATACCGTGCGCGGTACAGACGCCCATGGATGTTCTAATAAAGATAGCGTTACTATTTCCGTGATCGATAAAGGGCCGATAGAAGTTGGCCCGGGTGCGGAGATATGTAAAGGTGAATCAGTTGTGCTTCACGCAGCGGGTGGATCATCTTATCTATGGACACCTGCAGAAGGATTGAATGATCCTACATCGGCCAACCCGGTTGCAACACCTGATAAAACAACTACTTACCGTGTGCAGGTGCAGCAGGGCGATTGCTTTGCAGAATCTCATGATGTGGTAGTAATCGTCCACGATCTGCCGGAAGTAGAACTGGGCCCTGATGTAAACCTTAGTGGCGGTAATGCGGTGCAACTGAATGCGCAAACCAATCAGCAGGTAACTTATGTATGGACACCTACAGATCACCTAAGCTGTGCAGATTGCAAGTCGCCGCAGGCATCACCGTTTAAAACAACTACATACACCGTGGTAGCTACCAACCAATGGGGTTGCCAGGCTAAAGACGATATTACCGTGCATGTATCATGCGACGGCAGCCAGATATTCCTTGCCAATACCTTTACGCCGAATGGCGATGGAGTGAATGACCAGTTTTTCCCACAGGGTAAAGGCATAACGACTGTAAAAAGCTTTAAGATATACAACAGGTGGGGAGAACTGATGTTCTCAAGGGATGATATGCCGCTGAACGATCCGATGGCAGGATGGGACGGAACCTATAAAAATGCCCCTCTAAAACCGGATGTATATGTTTATATTGTAAGAGCTTATTGTGAATCGGGAGAGCCGATAGAGCTGAAGGGTGATATTTCATTGATACGCTAAAAAACGTTTATGACAAAAACAAACAAAATTTACTTAATCGGGTGCATGCTGGCGGCTACAGCATGTAGCGGGCCGGAGGCCAAAGCACAGGATATTCACTTCTCGCAGTTTTACGAGAATGCAATACTGCGCAACCCTGCATTGACAGGTATTTTTAGTGGCGACTACAAAGCAGGTGTTAACTATCGTACACAATGGAGCAATATTTCCGCACCATTCAAAACGATACTGGCATCAGCAGAAACACGTGTTGCAGTGAACAAGGAAGTGGGTGATTACATCAGCTTCGGCGCTACTGCTACTTACGATCGTGCGGGATCTATCAACTTCAACAGTATGCAGATCTATCCTGCCATCAACTACAACAAAGCAATGGCAGACGGGCACAGATCTTACCTGTCGATAGGTTTTACCGGCGGTTATATTCAGCGTTCTTACGATCTGTCTAAGGCCACTTATAGTTCGCAATACGCAAACGGCCAGTATGATCCGCTGAGGCCATCGGGTGAGAATATGACCAACACCAGCCTTCAGTATTTCGACCTGGGCGCGGGCATGAGCTTTAACAGTACCATTGGCGAAGCGCACATGGTGAACTATTACATTGGTGCAGCTGCATATCACGTAGCAAAGCCGAAAGAAACATTTGCAGGTGACCAGGATATGCTGAGGCTCGATACCAAATGGAACGGAAACCTGGGTATACGCGCCGCCTTCAACGAACAATATTCGCTGATCGTACACGTAAACTATAGCCAGCAAGGCCCTTACCAGGAAATAATTGGTGGTGGATTGGTAAGCTGGCATACAAGGAGTGAGTCTATCTACAATTTTGCGGTATATGCAGGCTGCTTCTTAAGGGTAAAAGATGCATTGATACCAACTATTAAGCTGGATTATGATAAGTATTCCATTACTATGTCTTACGATGTGAACACGTCTTCGCTGAAACCCGCAACAAACGGTACAGGCGGTTACGAGATGTCATTATATATACGCGGAAACTACAAGCATAACGACCGTATGGGCGGCCAGGTTGCTTGTCCGAGGTTTGAGCAAATGCTCGACCACTCCGCTACAGATTTTTAGCGTTACATATAGAGGATAGAAAAGGCGAATGGTATCTACCATTCGCCTTGCCTTTTTAAAGAGGGTGGATTAAATATTATTGGGGATTGTAAACGAACTTAAAGCCGATTCCGTGGATGGTTTGCAGCTCTACGCCCGGCTGGCCTTTCAGGTATTTCCTCACCTTGGTGATGAACACATCCATACTGCGGCCCAGGAAATAATCTTCTTTACCCCAAACGTTCAGTAATATCTCATCGCGCTTTAATACCTTATTGGCATTAGCGCAGAAGTATTTGATCAGGTCGGCCTCGCGCTGTGTAAGCTGGTGAGATACGCCATCACCTTCCAGCACCAGGTTGTTATAATCGAAAGTAAGGTTACCGAGTTTCACCTCAGGCTGCACATCTTCTTCCTTCTTACGGGTACGTTTCAGGAACACTTCCAGGCGCAGGAGCAATTCCTGCATATTGAATGGCTTGGTGATATAGTCATCCGCACCGCTTTTGAAACCAGCGATCTTGTCATCATCCATGTTTTTGGATGTAAGCAGCAAGATGGGAATAGCTTCGTTTTTCTGTCGTATCTGTGTGGCCAGGTGCATACCGTCTTTTTTAGGCAGCATTACATCCAGCAGGCATACGTCGAAGTTGTGTTTCATGAATTGAGCCCAGGCGGTCTCCGCGTCAGCACAATGCACTACGTCATATCCGTTGTTGGATAAGCTATCCCTGACAACGTAGCTCAATGTGGGATCGTCCTCTACAAGTAAAATCTTAGCTTTATCAGCCATATTTAGTTTAATTCTGTTTTTCCCGGATAAAACCTAAAAGTATGAAGTGTGTGCTTTTTATCTTATGTGTTTCTCTAATATACAACTTCAAAAATACAATCTAAGTTGTATAAACAAGATTTAAAGTTTAAAAATAGGTAATACCCTTTATTCATGCAAATTAGTAGCGGGTTTCGGCGAAATTTATTACTGATTTACAGGGATTCTCAGGCTAATGAAAACAAACGGTTAGCCTATTTTTTTACCCTGCCCGGATTCGCGGCAATAAAAGATTCCCAGTTTCCTTTTTTTGCTTTGGGGATGGCGATGGTGGCAGCGGATTTTGCGGATAGCTCCGGCAGTCTGTTCTGGTAATGGTGGCACAAAGCCACTGCAACAGCATCAGAAGCATCCATAAAACGGATGTCTTCTTTGAACTGCAGCGTATGCTGCAATATCTCCCATACCTGCTCTTTAGTAGCATTACCCCTGCCCGTGATGGATTGCTTTATTTTTCTCGGGGCGTATTCCTCAGCCCTTAGGCCGAACTTCATGGCGGCGGCTATAGCCACGCCCTGCGCGCGGCCCAGCTTCAGCATACTCTGCACATTCTTGCCATAGAAAGGCGCTTCTATAGCTACGGATATGGGCTTATGCGTATGTATCAGAGCCTCCATCTTTCGGTAGATCAGTTCCAGGCGTTCAGCATGCCCGTCATGTTTTGATAATTGCAATACCCCCATTTCCACCAGCGAAACCTTATTTTTGTCAATAGCGATCAGGCCATATCCCATAACGGTAGTACCGGGGTCTATACCAAGAATAATATGGGGTGCTTGCTGCAAAAAGAAAGGATTTGAACAAAAGTACTAAAATATGGCTCAACTATGTTTTGGGCGGGGCTATATCTGCACTGTTGCTATGGGGCATTTACGAGCAGGTGATCAGGCAGTTGGAGAAGGTAGATATGAATACGCTGTGGGATACAGGGCCTTGGTATTTACTTTCCACCGTGGTGATCCTGATGCCCATTAACGTAGCGCTGGAAGCATGGAAATGGCAACTGCTGGCCAACTCTGCCCAGCCCACCAGCTACAGGCAGGCATTCATGAGTTATATAGCAGGTATCGCATTTTCCATTGTTACCCCCAATCGTATTGGTGAATATCCCGGCAGGCTCATCTATATGCAGCGGAAAAATACCACGCGCCTTGTTGCTGTGTCTGTATTAGGTTCTGTGGCGCAATTACTTACGCTGTTTGTTTATGGATGCCTCGGGCTTGCTTACTATAATATCGCGTTCTCCGGCAGCATTGCCATGATGTTATTAATAGGTTGCATTATTGTTACGATCATCACCTTCATTGCCTATTGGCGTTTCGATACCTGGATACCACTGATAGGTAAAATAAAATGGCTGCGCAGGTATAATGTGTACGGCAAATTGCTGGGAAGGTTTACAGACAAACAGCAGGCTAAGATATTAATGATCTCCTTGCTGCGGTACGCTATTTACACGGCACAATATTTGATTTTACTAAGATGGATGAATGTAATGATGCCACCGGTAGAAGGTTTTTTTATGTCGGCCCTGTTTTTTTGGGTGATAGCCGTGGTGCCTTCTGTAGCGTTGGTAGAGCTGGGTGCGAGAGGTAGTTTGGGTATCTTCCTGTTCGGGCATTTTTCTGATAATACAATAGGCATCCTTACTGCAACGTTTGGAATATGGTGTATCAACCTGGCGATACCGTCTGTAGTAGGTAGCCTGATGATAGCGAGAGCAAGGCTGGTTCGATAAATTCAGTTATATTTAAAACTCACCCTTGGATAGGAAATATGAAACGTAGGATAAAATATAGTGTACTGTTTGCCTTATTACTGCTAAACACCCTCGCTCATGCCCAGAGCGATTTCTGCGGCATCAAAAACACCAGCTTTAAAGATGGCGAGAAACTGATCTTTAAAGTGTACTACAATATGGGTAGTATATGGGTGGGCGCGGGCTATGCATCTTTCACCACATCGCTCGAGACGCTGAATAACAAAAAAGTATATCACATCACCGGCGATGGCAAGACCATGAAGTCTTACGAATGGTTCTATAAAGTGCGCGACAGGTACGAGACCTTCCTGGATGCCGAAACAATGCTGCCCCAAAAATTCATCCGCAATGTAGATGAGGGCGGCTTTAAGATATACAACCATGTTACGTTCAACCACGAAATGGGCCAGGCAATATCTACCAACGGCGTATTTAAGATACCACGTTGTGTGCAGGATGTATTGTCGGCGATCTATTATGCCCGCAATATCGATTACAGTAAATACAATCCCGGCGATAAGATACCTTTCAGCATGTTTCTTGACGACCAGGTATATAATCTATTCATTCGCTACCTGGGTAAGGAACAGGTAACCACCAAATACGGAACTTTCAATACCATTAAAATATCTCCGCTATTGATCGAAGGCACTATTTTTAAAGGTGGTGAAAAGATGACCGTATGGGTAAGTGATGATGAGAACCATGTGCCCGTGCGTGTAGATAGCCCCATACTGGTGGGTAGCATCAAGGTAGATCTTGCAGGATATGTAAAGCTGCGCAATCCCTTTACTGCCCAGATAAATAAATAACTCATATATACATAGTGCAATATAGTAGCCGGTATAGCTTGCTACATATAGTTTTTATATTTTTGCAAACTTTACCATACCTCTACTGAATATGATTTCCCTAGGTGGCAAAGCAATAGATCTGGCAACATTTGAGCAGGTGGTGCTTCAACACAATGAAGTAAACCTCTCGGCAACCGCTGTCAGGGATGTGAGCAAGAGCTTTGAATTTTTACAGTCTTTCTCTAAGAACAAACTGATATACGGTATCAATACCGGTTTTGGGCCTATGGCACAATACCGCATCAATGATGCCGACCGCAAGCAATTGCAATACAACCTCATCCGCAGCCACAGCTCTGGCATGGGGCAGTTGCTATCTCCACAGCATAGCAGGGCTATGTTGCTGGCAAGGCTCAATACTATGCTGCTAGGCTATTCGGGCATACATCCTGATACCGTTCAGTTAATGGTATCGCTGCTGAACAATGATGCTTATCCCTGTGTGTATGCGCACGGCGGTGTAGGCGCCAGCGGCGACCTGGTGCAACTGGCACACCTGGCACTGGGCCTGATAGGCGAGGGCAACTTCTGGCTGAAAGGAAAGGTGACTCCTGCCAAAGAGGTATTCAAAAAACTGAAACTGCAACCTTTAAGTATCCATATACGCGAAGGGCTGGCTATGCTCAACGGCACATCGGCCATGACGGGTATTGGTGGCGTAAATGTGCTGATGGCGCACAGGCTGGTAATGTGGAGCACTTTGCTGTCGCTGATGGTAAATGAGATGATGGAAGCGTACGACGACCATTTCTCGGCCGAGCTGAACAATGTAAAACAACACCGCGGGCAAAGGCAGGTAGCAGAATGGATGCGCAAACTGGGTGCTCAAAGCAAGCTGATGCGCAAACGTCATGAGCACCTGTACGATAAGAAGATCACCGAAGATGTGATAGAAGACAAGGTACAGGAATACTATTCCCTGCGTTGCGTGCCGCAGATATTAGGGCCGATACTGGATACGGTATTGAACACCGAGCAGGTGATCGTGAACGAGCTGAACTCTGTAAACGATAACCCTGTTGTAGACCGCAAGAATAAGAACATCTTCCACGGGGGCAACTTCCACGGAGATTATATAGCGCTGGAAATGGATAAGCTGAAAATAGCGGTAACAAAGCTGTCGATGCTTGCAGAACGCCAGCTCAACTTTTTGCTGAATCCGCACCTGAACCAGAAATTACCACCGTTTGCCAATGCAGGCAAGCTGGGGCTCAACTTTGGTATACAAGGCATGCAGTATCCTGCAACATCTACGGTTGCCGAGAACCAAACGCTGAGCAACCCCATGTATATACACAGCATACCTAACAATAACGACAACCAGGATATCGTGAGTATGGGTTGTAACGCAGCTATGATGTGCAGCCGTGTGATAGACAATGCGTACGAAGTGCTGAGTGTAGAAGCCGTAGCGCTGGTGCAGGCGATAGACCTGCGCGGTTTTGCAAACAAATTGTCGCCGGCTACAAAATGGATGTACACGGCTATACGCGAACAGATACCATTCTTCAAAGAAGATTTTGCAGCATCACAAAAACTGCAGGATGTAAAACAATGGATGAGCGAAACAGATATCATAGCGCAGTTCAGGAAGGTAGTTGGTTAGTTGATTGGTTGGTTAGTTAGTTGATTGGTTGAATAGTTGATTGGTTAGTTGAATAGTTTGCACGATACTGTTTTTGGTTTTTCACTTTGAACATTGGCCGGAATCGGAACAGTTTTTGAATTTTTACTTTTGAATTTTGAATTATGAAATATGCATTGGTTACCGGTGGATCAAGAGGTATAGGCCGCGCCTGCTGCCTGAAGATGGCAGAGCTGGGATATGCTGTGCTGGTAAACTATAAAGGGAATAAAGCAGCTGCAGAAGAAACGGTGCAACTGGTAAAAGATAAAGGGGTAGATGCAGAAGCACTGAATTTTGATGTAGCCAGCAAAGAAGATGTAGAGAAAGTGTTAGGTGGCTGGATGGAAGCACACAAAGAAGATATCATCGAAGTACTCATCAATAACGCGGGCATACGGCAGGATACCTTGCTGATGTCTATGACCAACGAGCAATGGGATAGCGTGATGGACACTAGCCTCGGCGGTATGTACCATGTTACCAAACAGGTGCTGAACCCTATGCTGATGAACCGCTATGGGCGCATCATTAATATGGTATCGCTAAGCGGACTGAAGGGTATGCCCGGCCAGGTAAACTATTCTGCTGCCAAGGGCGGTATGATAGGCGCTACCAAAGCACTGGCACAGGAGATAGCCAAGCGAAACATTACTGTAAACGCTATTGCTCCCGGCTTTGTAAAAACCGATATGACCGAAGAATTGAATGAAAAAGAACTGGTGAACCTGATACCGATGAAGCGCTTCGGGCTGGCAGATGAAGTGGCAGATCTTGCTGGCTTCCTCGCCTCTAAGAATGCATCTTATATCACCGGCCAGGTCATCTCCATCAACGGCGGATTATATAGCTAAAGACTTTTGTAAACTCGTTATAGGGCCGGCGTAACGCCGGCCTTTCTTTTTTAGCCCATTATATGCAGCCAGTTACGTATCTCTTTTTTGGTCTTGCCCAGTTTCTGCTCCAGGTGTTTCAGTAATTCTTCTTCCTTGCCTATTTCGTAGCAGAGGTCATCTTCTGTAAGGTGTGGATATTGTGCTTTCAGCTGTTTTTTGGTCTGTTCCCAGTTCTCGAACGAAGTTATCTTTTCCATGAGGCAATATTTTACTGCATCTGCTGCAAATACCATGCTACCAGCCGGCGGATTATGGCACGCATGCATTTAAAAATTAACTTTGCAACTGTATGAGTCGCGTAGTAATCACAGGTTTAGGCATCTATTCTTCTTTGGGTAAGAACAGGGAAGCGGTAACAGATTCTTTATTCAACGGCAGGTCGGGTATTATCCTCGATCCCAGGCGTAAAGAAATGGGCTACCGCTCGGGGTTAACGGGTTTTGTAGAACGTCCGCAATTGAAGGGCCTGCTCGACAGGCGCGCCCGCATTATGATGCCCGAACATGCAGAATTTGCCTACATGGCTACTACAGAGGCGCTGGCACAGGCCGGCATGAGCAATGATTACCTGGAACATAACGAAACAGGCATCATCTATGGCAACGACAGCTGCGCGCAGCCGGTGATAGAAGGCATAGACCTGGTACGCGAAAAAAAGGATACTACACTGGTAGGCTCGGGCTCTGTGTTCCAGGTGCTGAACAGTACGGTGACGATGAACCTCTCTACCATCTTCAAACTAAAAGGCATTAACTTTTCTATAAGCGCGGCATGTGCCAGCGGATCACATTCCATAGGGCTGGGTTATATGTTCATAAAGCAGGGCCTGCAGGACCGTGTTATCTGCGGTGGCGCCCAGGAAGTGAACATCTACTCCATGCCCAATTTTGATGCGCTCGGCACCTTCTCACTGCGAGAAGACGAACCGGCTAAAGCATCCCGTCCTTTCGATCGCGACAGGGACGGGCTGGTACCTGGTGGCGGCGCCGCTACCGTGATACTGGAAAGCCTGGAAAGCGCGCAGGCACGCGGTGCTACCATACTGGCAGAGGTATTAGGCTATGGCTTTAGCAGCAATGGCCAGCACATCAGCAACCCGAGTACAGAGGGACAGGTGCGCAGCATCAACCGCGCACTGGCAGATAGCGGCATGACGGCTGCCGATATACAATACATCAATGCCCACGCCACCAGCACACCTGCAGGCGATGGCAGCGAGGCCGAAGCCATATTTGAAGTGTTTGGCGGCAAAGTACCGGTGAGCAGCACCAAGAGCATGACCGGCCACGAATGCTGGATGGCGGGCGCCAGTGAAATAGTATACAGTATGCTGATGATGCAGAATGGTTTTATAGCACCGAATATCAACTTCGAGAACCCCGACGAGCACAGCGCCAAGATCAATATCATCCCCGAAACCCTGAGGCAGGACTTCGGCCTGTTCCTGTCCAACTCATTTGGCTTTGGGGGTACTAATTCTTCGCTGGTAGTGAGGAGGTGGGAGTAGGGTTGATTGGTTGATTGGTTGATTGGGAAGTAGCATGAAATTTCAAGCATAATTTATGACTATACGTGAGAATTCATATTTGTATCTATGAAAAAAATGCTATTGTTCTTAGCTGTACTATTAGTATGTAAATCTACTATTGCTCAGAAGTTTAATGAGAATCAAGATTTTTACAGTTTAGTATTGAGTGATTTTGGAATGCATACTTTTTATGTTTCTCTGGATATTAGGTCCCAAACCTATTCTGGTAGGGTAGTGGTACCCAATGATCATTTGTACGATGTTTTACAAAATAAAAATAACTATAGTGAGAAAAGATATATTTCTATTCTTGAGCCTATCCTGAAAAACCACAGTATTTTGGATTTAGGAGAAATCGATCTGAACTATTATGGTTTTTTAGTAGTTCGTAAAAATGAAAAAGTATCAGAAGACAAGCAGTATTTTTTCAGCCGATACTTTAATATGACTAACGGCGTGTATGTCATAAAGGATAGTGCTAATAAAATGAAAGCTTCGATAGTTAATAAGCTTTTTGAGTGGAAAATTCCTTGCAAAACGGATGATGAAAGTGGTTATTTATATGTTCTCAAAGAATGGATACATTGATATTTGACCCCGCTGACTGCTGGGCGTAGTCTCAGACTACGCCCATAAAGGCCGCAAATCTCACGATTTGCGAAACGAATAACTCCTATTCATCAATATTGCTGATTTCAGAGACTGCGTTTAGCTGGGATTAAAATGAAATGTACAACCTAAGAATTACTATGAGAAAGCACTTATATATATATATCTTGGTTTGCAGTTTCGTTAGTTGTGTTAGTGGCGGTACTCATGGTAGCATCAAAAGATATCGCTATCATGTATCGAAATACGAATTAGAAAAAGCGATCCAAGAAATAATCTCGGAGAACCCAATTATTTATCAAGATAGTATTAAGGATTATCTTAATGATGATACCGGCTATGTAAGAATACACATAGTTCAGAAAGGTCTACCTTTTACGTATGTTTTTCGTTATTATTCTGATAAGGAATATTGGGATACCTCCAAAACTTCAGAAATTTTCATTGCGTATGCTTATGATGCAAAACATGAAGGAGGGAGTGAAGGGGGAATAAAGAAACATCGAAAAGAATTCATGCAGGAATTATTACGTCCATTTAATCAAGAATTAATAAGTAAAATTGATACTATTCTTAATGAGAAACATACTGAAGAGTAAGGAATTTTGTTGAGTATGGTATTTAAGTAAATGCTGGGCGTAGTCTCTGACTACGCTCATAAAGGTTGCAAATCTCCCGATTTGCGAAACGAAGTTTGCGAAACAAATAATTCCTATCTTCCAATTCCCATGAGCAGCGCCTACCAGATCTATGACCAGCACGGTACCTATTTTCTTACACTAACGGTAGTGGATTGGGTAGATGTCTTTAGCCGTAAAGTGTATAGAGATATTATAATGGATAGCCTCGCC
Source organism: Bacteroidota bacterium (assembly GCA_018267955.1). Classification (GTDB taxonomy): domain Bacteria; phylum Bacteroidota; class Bacteroidia; order Chitinophagales; family Chitinophagaceae; genus Polluticoccus. Next base: position 370,724 of record JAFDXL010000005.1, on the reverse strand, counting down.
TATTGTATTAAGGAGAAAGGGCTACAGGTTTACGGCTATGTTATTATGACCAATCACGTGCATTTGATAGTAAGTAGTGCTAACGGAACTTTATCGGATACGCTGAGAGATTTTAAAAAGTTTACCGCCAATGCCATATTAGAAGCTATTATGCAGGAGCGTGAAAGCAGGCGGCATTGGCTTTTGCATCGTTTCGAGTGGAATGCCTCACAGCACCAGCGCAATAGCAAATACCAGGTTTGGATGCACGGCAGCCATGCTATAGAAATAACATCCTATAATTTCTTCAGGCAGAAGCTGGATTATATTCATGCAAATCCCGTGCGGGCGGGTTGGGTAGATCGGGAGGAAGACTATGTATATAGCAGCGCAAATGCTTTGTATAATGATGCGGAAATGAAATTAATTTTATCGTATTGGCATGAATAGCTGTAACGCAAATCAGGAGATTTGCTTCCTTTAGCCGCGTAGTCAGAGACTACGCTGAACGTAAATATGATTGAGACTAACTAGTAATTAGCGGTATATGGGTGTGACAAGAAAACCTTACAGAATAGGTGCAGTATTCGTAATATTTATTCTTGCGGCTTTAGGGGTTATTACCGACGATGTAACCTATTTTACAATAGCTGTCATTGTCGCCACATTCCTTTTCATTACCTCTTTATTTGGTAACCAAATATACCGGTTACAAAGCGATAAGATTACATTCTCTGGCATTATACACAGAGATGTTTTCTATTTGGATATACAGGAAATTCGCAGAATTTATAGTAACGAACTTGGCCTTGGTGTCCGTTTTGGATCACGTTTATTCAACAGCAGCCAGGGACTTTTTCATTTCGAATCTATTGGTCAGGTTCTGATGCATACGGATAATGACAACAACATGGTTTTTATAAAGACCAATGAAGTTCAAATCATCATAAGCCCAAAAGATCCGGATGCTTTTATTGAAGAGATGCGAAGCAGAATGTAATAGCTTATGAAGGTTGCAAATTTACCGCTGGGCGCAGTCTCTGACTACGCTCATAAAGGTCGCAAATCTCCCGATTTGCGAAACAATATAGATTTGCCTCCCATTTACAACGTCGTCAGAAACTACGATGAACGAGGTATAGTTTAATCATCCTAATTTGGTTAGCTATTCTTTGCTTTCATAAAGAAGAAGATAATAGCAGCTATTGCTCCAATGCCGGTTATGATCCCCCCTATAATTGCATTGCGTGATATTAGGTAAATGCCGCCAAAAATTAATAAATACGCAGGTTTATCAATGTATTCCCACCAGGGCTTTTTCATAAGTAATAGTGTTTGAAGTAAATATAACCACGACAAGATAATTCTTTAGTCGCCACGTAGGGCAACAATTTTCTCGCCGCTGAGCGTAGTCTCTGACTACGCTTATAGAGGTCGCAGATCGGGAGATTTGTGAAAAATAGATTCGCCTCCCATTTACAACTTCGTCAGAGGCTATGCAAGGGTAGATCTCTTCTCTAAAAATAGCACAGTAGCAATCATTAAGATTCTCAAAGAAAGGGCTAGGTATATGTGTTGATAGTATGTTAGGGAGTCATATTGTACGAAAAAACAGAAAGTATAATCAACGATATAGGAAAGTGCAATCATTAAAATCAATGAAAACACTTTTATGTATTTTTTTTGAGATTTTATATAAGCATAAGAGGCAAGCAAAAAGCTAAGCAAAACCATAAGAGGCAATAGAACTTCCAAATGTGATTTTATACGGAATATTTCTTCAAGTATTCCCGCAGCAGTTCCGAATACGATATATAGCATAGAGTCATTAAAAAAAATGTCCAGTATTAAGTATATAACGGCTACAACTGCTATTATTATGATATGCTTTCTCATTTATTCGAGAAGATCTTTGTGTTGAGCGAATCTCTACTGCACTAAAGAACGAGCCTACTCCGATTTTGTAACAAATATAGAGAATAGTATTATTTTTTCAAAATATTCTGAAAATTCAAAACTACATCTGATCTGTTATCTATTCAAATTCGAATAGAGATATTCCGTAATTTTGTACTAACTATAAACTATCCAACTATGATCATTATCACAGATTCTTTTCCTGTATGCAAATGCCTGCATCACCCAACTCTCAATCTCTCCTCCTGTTCTTAGGAGGAGTACCCGACGCAGGAGGGGAGGTGGTCAATTTTACTTTTGAATTTTGCCTTTTGAATTAGTATCAACATTGTTAGCAAATGATAGCATTTTTCCTCTCAAATCATTGATTATCAATAAAACCCTAAATCTGTAAATCCGCCCATTGTTAGCAAATAGCAACAAATACAGCTTATTAATTTTGACTTTTCACTTTTGAATTTCCCCACTGTCAATAACTTTTATTCAAAAATTTTATTGAAAATCAATAAGTTACAAAGGTGTTCTAAAAAAAGTTAATGAATTTCTTGGTGTGGATAAAAACCTATCTTACCTTTGCCGTCCCAAAATTTACCGTTCCGCCTGTGATGCAGTGCGTAACACAATAAACAGAGTATTATGTCAACAGGAATGAGACACCTTAGTTTTAGAACTCAGTCGGCTAACGAGAAGATCGTTAAGCGCGAGTGGTTTGTAGTAGACGCTACTAATCAGACACTTGGCCGTATGACGTCTAAAATTGCCAGCGTACTGCGCGGCAAGCACAAAGCATATTACACTCCGCACTTTGATTGTGGTGATTATGTAATAGTTGTAAACAGCGGTAAAGCTGTATTGACCGGTAACAAGCTGGCTGATAAAGAATATCAAACATTCTCAGGTCACCCCGGTGGTCAGAAAATAGAAATGGCTAAAGACCTGCAGCAACGTCGCCCGAATGTAATGATCGAGCGCGCTGTAAAAGGTATGCTGCCTAAGAACCGTATGGGCCGTGCTATGGCAAAGAAACTGTTTGTGTACGAAGGCGCAGAGCATCCGCACAAAGCACAGCAACCTAAGGATTTCAAATTCTAATTTCAAAAAAGTAAAAACCATTCTAATATAAATGGAAAAGCAAAAAAATGCCGTAGGTCGCCGTAAGGAAGCTGTAGCACGTGTTTACATGAGCAAAGGCACCGGTAACATTACGGTAAACGAAAAAGAATACAAGGCTTACTTCCCGATAATGTACCTGCAAAACCAGGTGGAACTGCCTTTTAAAGTTACTGATACTGCAAGCAGCTTTGATGTAGTGGTAAACGTACAAGGCGGTGGTCCTAAAGGCCAGGCAGAAGCTGTGAAAATGGCTATCGCACGCGCTCTTTGCGAAGTGAATAATGAAGTATATCGCCCGATGCTGAAGAAAGAAGGCCTGATGACACGTGACCCTCGTATGGTGGAACGTAAGAAATTCGGTAAGGCTAAAGCACGTCGTAGCTTCCAGTTCTCTAAACGTTAATCGCTGGTTCGTATTCTTTTTTTTAACCGTCAAGAAATTACAACAATGGAAGAAAATAAAAGCCTGCACCAGCAACTGTTAGAAGCTGGTGTACACTTCGGCCACCTGAAGAAAAAGTGGAATCCAAAGATGCTCCCTTACATCTTCGCCGAAAAGAATGGTATTCATATCATAGACCTCAATAAAACTATTGAAGGCCTCGAAGAGTCTGCTGCAGCACTGAAATCTATCGCTAAAAGCGGTAAGAAGATCATGTTCGTAGCTACTAAAAAGCAAGCTAAAGAGATCGTTTCTGAAGCTGCTGCTAAAGTAAACATGCCTTTCGTTACAGAACGTTGGTTGGGTGGTATGCTCACTAACTTCGGTACTATCCGTAAGAGCGTTAAGAAGATGCAGAGCATCGAAAAAATGCTGCAGGACGGTACAATGGACAGCGTTACTAAAAAAGAACGCCTGACATTGACACGTAGCAAAGACAAAATGGAAAAAGTACTGGGCGGTATCTCTCAAATGGGCCGTATCCCTGCTGCTTTGTTCATGGTGGATATGAGCCACGAGCACATTGCACTGGCAGAAGCTAAGCGTTTAGGTATCACTACCTTCGCTATGGTGGATACCAACAGCGATCCTACAAAGGTTGACTTCGCGATTCCGTCTAACGACGATGCTACCAAATCAATAGCTATCATCGTTAACTACCTGACAGCTGCGATCATGGAAGGCCTGGAAGAACGCTCTCAGAATAAAGAAGAAGAAGTAGAAGAAGAAGTAGCCTCAGAACGCCTTCGTGGTCTGGATATGGAAGAAGAAGGTGGCGAAAAAGGCGAACGCCGTGGTGGTGGCGCAGGCCGTGGCCGTGGCCAGGGTGCAGGCGCTGGTGCAGGTCGCCAGGGTGGTGGCGCAGGCCGCCAGGGTGCTGGCAACCGTCAGGGTTCAGGCAATCGCCAGGGTGCTGGCCGTCCAGGTGGCGGTGCTGGTCGTCCCGGTGGTGGTGGCCCTCGTTCGGGTGGTGCACGCTAATACTATAGCATTTAGTAATATATACTTAAAGCCCCTGTTTTGGGGCTTTAAGCATAAAACACGAATTTTGCGCTTTAATTTTTTAAAACCTCAGTAAAAAATTTATATAATGAGTACTGTAACAATATCAGCAGCAGATGTGAACAAGCTGCGCCAGCAAACAGGTGCAGGTATGATGGATTGCCGTAAAGCACTGGCAGAAAGCGAAGGTGATTTTGAAAAAGCGATAGATTACCTGCGTAAAAAAGGCCAGAAAGTTGCTGCTAACCGTAGCGACCGCGAAGCTAAAGAAGGTGTGGTAATAGCTAAAGCTTCTGCAGATAACAAATACGGTGTGATCGTGAACCTGAGCTCTGAAACAGACTTCGTTTCTAAAAATGCTGAATTCATTGAATTTGCTCAGTCACTGACTGATATAGCCCTGAACAACAAACCAGCTTCTATCGAAGATCTGAAAGCACTGGCAATGGATGGCGCTACTGTAGGCGACAAACTGCTGGAAATGGTAGCTAAGATCGGTGAGAAGATCGATGTAGTTCGTTTCGAAACTGTAACTGCTGAAACTGTTGTTCCTTACATCCACGCAGGATACCGCATCGGTGTACTGGTAGGTATGAACAAAACTGCGAACGACAACATCATCGCTGCAGGCAGGGACGTAGCTATGCAGATAGCAGCTATGAACCCACTGGCTGTTGATGCCGACAGCGTATCTGCTGAAATGGTAGAGCGTGAAAAAGCGATCGCAGTAGAGCAGGTAATGGCTGAAGGCAAAACAGGCGACATGGCTGAGAAAATAGCTATGGGTAAACTGAACAAATTCTTCAAAGAAAATACACTGTTACCACAAGCTTTCGTTAAAGACAACGGTAAATCTGTTGGCGACTACCTGAAGAGCGTAGAAGCTGACCTGACTGTTGTTACCTTCAAACGTATAGCAGTAGGTGCATAATTCTTTGCAGTCTACATAACTTAAATAATAAAGCCCCTCAATTGAGGGGCTTTATTATTGAGATGAAGTTGTCTTATTTCATTGGCTCGTCTGCAGCCAGGTTGAATTGCCTGGTTACTTCTGTATTAGGACCATCTACCTTCTTGCCATCTTTATCCACCAGTGTAAGTGTGATGCCCGGCTTACCCATTGGCAGATTTTTCAGGAAGTGCGATTTCCATTCTGTAACCGTGATGCTGGTATCAATACCATCAGCTTTGATGTCAGCTTTTACTTTATAGCCATCAGGGCTTAGCGTGGTGTTCCATACGTAGAAGTCAAACAATACATTGTCTGTATTAGCCTTGCCTATGTAATCTCCTTTCGGGCGGCTATAGAACACCATAGGTGTTTTAGGCTCTTGCATTTTTTGCAACTTGCCTTTGTCATCTATCTTAAAGTGATACAGCAATGCCGCGCCTTTGCTCTTCACAGATTCGTGATAAGAGCGAGACAGGAATGCCATCAGGTAGTGTTCTCCGCCTTTAGCCAGTACCACATCGTGCTTAGGCTCATATAGCGCTGCGTATGGTGCATTGTCGAGGATAAAATGGATATGCTGCCCTTTATCTGAATTATTACATTGCTTACCGGCAGCGTCTGCTGTCTGGCTCATGAGTTCATAGTTCTTTACATTAAAGGCAAAGCTCACCTTTACGGAATCGCCTTGAGGCGTTGCTGTTACATTGGCAACAGATAGTTGGGCATCTTTGTATTCGGGAGATGCAGGTACGTCTGTAATAGCAATTGGCTGTGGCGCAGGCTTTACCATAGCAGTGTCAGAAACGGTAGTAGTGCTTTGTTCTTTTGTGCCATTATCCTGGCAGGAAGCAAATAGCAGGGAAGCACCTGCCATAACGGGTATTAACCTTGTAAGTCTTGACATGTGTGTTGATTTTTATCAAAGCTAAGACCTAATTTTTAAATAAATTTTAAGTATTTGGTATTTCTGAACGAGTACATTTGTTATCTGAAAATCAACGCAGGTAACGCAATGCTTACAACGACAGAGATATTAAAGCGTGTAAGGCATATAGAAATAAAAACCAGGGGTTTAAGTAACCACATCTTTGCAGGGGAATACCATTCTGCCTTCAAAGGGCGTGGTATGTCCTTTAGCGAAGTGCGCGAGTATGCACCCGGGGACGATGTGAAATTCATAGACTGGAATGTTACCGCCCGTTTTTCTCACCCGTTTGTAAAGGTATTTGAAGAAGAAAGAGAACTGACCGTGATGCTGCTGGTGGATGTGAGTGGCAGCTCGCTGTTTGGTACCCATGAGCGGCTAAAGCGCGACCTGATCACCGAGCTTAGTGCAGTGCTGTCTTTTTCTGCAGCAACGAATAATGATAAAGTAGGTGTTATCTTTTTTAGCGACAAGGTAGAGAAATTTATACCTCCTAAAAAAGGCCGCAGCCATATACTCCGCATCATCAGGGAGCTGATAGCATTGGAGCCCGCCCCGAAGAATGGTACCAATATACGGGTGGCATTGGAATACCTGAACCAGGTATTGAAGAAGAAGACCATTACCTTCCTGATGAGTGATTTTATCAGTGAACCATACGAGCAGGCATTACAACTATCTGCGCGCAAGCACGATCTTGTAGGGATACAGGTATATGATAAAATGGATAGGGACTTACCCGAGGCAGGGCTGATACAGCTTGCAGATGCCGAAACAGGTAATGTACGCTGGATAGATACGGACGACAAGACCATACGTATGCAGTATGCGCACAGCTTTGAGCAACATAAGAAATACTGTGTGCAGGCTTTTCGTAAAAGCGGTGCGCAACTGATGAGTGTACGTACGGATGCAGACTATGTAAAAGAACTACAAACGTTTTTTAAGGCGAGGTAAATGAGGATAGCTTACAGATACGGTTTGATCATATTGCTTGTACTGCTTATGGGCAGGCATACAACTTATGCGCAGGATGCTGCTACTGTTGGAGCCCGTATCGATGCTGCACAGATTACTGTTGGCGACCAGGCAAGGCTATTTATTGAAGCAAAAGTAGATCCTAAAAAAGGCAAGCTTCAGTGGGCTACTATACCGGATACCTTCAATAAACTGGAAATAGTAGAGAAGGGTAAGATCGATACCGTGCAACAGGGCAATGAAGTGATCTATAAACAAAGATTACTGATAACCGGGTTTGACTCAGGCTTGTTTATGGTGCCGCCATTTGTATTCTCGGTATTACCTAATGGAGGCAATGCATATACGATACAAACAGACTCTTTCTCCATAGGTGTGCAGACCGTACCTGTAGATACCAGCAAAGGCTTTGTAGGCATTAAGGGCATCCGCGAAGTGAAGACTAACTGGATGGATTATATCTGGTACATAGTTGCTGCAATTGTATTGATACTTGCTACCGTTGGCGTAATGCTGTACCTGAAAAGCCGTAAAAAACCGGAAGCTCCGCCGCCACCACCGCCACCTTCTGAAACACCACAGGCAAAGGCATTGCGATTGCTGGGCGAACTAGAGCAAAGAAAGCTTTGGGAGAATAATCAGCCGAAAGAATACCATACAGAACTGGTAGACATACTAAGGAACTATATAGAAGAACGTTTTGGTGTAGATGTAATGGAATCAACATCGGACGAGATATTGTATAAAGCAGCAGTACATAAAGACATGTCTCAGCACAGGTTGCTGTTATCTAACATATTTTATATAGCAGACCTGGCCAAGTTTGCCAAGGCGCAGCCAACGCCGCAGGAGCACCACGCAGCTATGGAATACGCGAAACAATTTGTGAACGCTACCAGGCCTGTTGCAGTGCCGCCGCCTTCTGAAAATCCAAATACACCGCCACAGTCATGAGTATATTATTTGATTGGAAACATATCAGCTTTGCACATCCTGCATTCTTCGGGTTGCTGCTGCTGCTTCCATTCATGATATGGTGGCAGCAAAGGAATAAGGTTACCGATAATCCATCTGTACGTGTTACCAGCCTTTCGGGTATCGCTAATATAAAGCCTACCTGGCGGGTGCAGTTCAGGCCGGTGTTATTTATACTGCGCGTGGTAGCCCTGGTAATGCTGACGATAGCACTGGCAAGACCACAGACAAGTAATGTAACCGAGAACATAGATAGCGAGGGTGTAGACATTGTACTGTCGCTCGACGTATCGGGTAGTATGCTTGCGGAAGATTTTAAACCCAACAGGATAGAAGCTGCCAAGAAAGTAGCGATGAACTTTGTAGACCAACGGCCTACAGACAGGCTTGGCCTGGTGATCTTTTCCGGTGAGAGCTTTACGCAATGCCCGATAACCATAGACCATAATGTACTGAAAGAACAACTGAGCGAAGTGAAGAGCGGCGTGCTGCAGGATGGTACCGCAATAGGTATGGGCCTGGCAACCGCGGTGGACCGACTGCGCTATGCAAAAGGTAAAAGCCGGGTGATCATACTATTGACTGATGGTGTGAACAACACCGGGTTGATAGACCCGATGACTGCGCTGGAAATTGCAAAATCTTTTAAGGTGCGTGTATATACTATTGGCGTAGGTACAGAAGGAGAGGCGCCTTACCCGGTGCAGACACCTTTTGGTATACAAAAGCAGATGATGCCCGTGCAGATAGATGAGGCATTGCTGACCAAAATAGCTAAAGAGACAGGCGGTAAATATTACCGCGCACGTAACAATAAAGCGCTGGAATCTATCTACGCCGATATAGATAAACTGGAAAAAACAAAAGTAGAGATCAGCAGTTATAAGCATTATGCAGAGCTGTTCTTCCCGTTTGCGCTGTTAGCTATTATTTGCCTGCTTACAGAAATGGTATTAAGATATACGGTGTTTAAGAGTATTACTTAGCACGTTTATTTCATCGCATCCTTTTCCTTTTGTAGCTGGAACATTTTGTCCCTTAAGCGCGCCGCTTCCATAAAGTCTAATTCCTTGGCAGCTTTTTCCATAGCCTTTTTAGTTTGGGTAATGAGTTTATCCAGTTGTGCTATATTCTTGTATTCCACCTCATCTTCCGCAGCTTTAGACATCACCTCTTCGTTAAGCGCATACTTGTTCTTCTCATCATAACCCTTAATATCCAGCACAGAAGTTTGCTTGAATACTTCTTCTTTCGATTTGGTTACTGTACGTGGCACAATGCCATGTTCCATATTGTATTTGATCTGCTTATCGCGGCGGCGATTGGTTTCGTCTATCGTTCGCTGCATGCTCTCCGTCATCTTATCAGCATAGAAGATTACCAGGCCGTTGACATTACGGGCGGCACGGCCTGCCATCTGTGTAAGGGAACGTACATTACGCAGGAAACCCTCTTTGTCAGCATCAAGGATTGCCATCAAAGACACTTCCGGTAAGTCGAGCCCTTCTCTGAGTAGGTTCACACCCACCAGTACATCTATATTGCCAAGGCGCAGGTCCCGCAATATTTCCACACGCTCCAGTGTATCTACCTCGCTGTGTATATACTTGCTTTTTATGTTGATGCGCTTCAGGTATTTATCCATCTCCTCAGCCATGCGCTTGGTAAGTGTGGTTACCAATACACGATCGCCAGCGTTCACGCGTTTATCTATTTCATCCAGCAGATCATCTACCTGGTTGATGCTGGGGCGCACTTCGATTGGGGGATCGAGCAAGCCTGTAGGACGTACCACCTGCTCTGCCACAACACCACCTGTTTTTTCCAGTTCATAATCTCCCGGTGTGGCGCTCACAAATACCACCTGGTTCAGCATGTTTTCAAATTCGTGAAAATTGAGTGGACGGTTGTCCAGTGCACTTGGTAAGCGGAAGCCGTAATCCACCAGGTTCAGCTTGCGGCTGCGATCGCCACCATACATACCACTGATCTGTGGTATGGTAACATGGCTCTCATCTATCACCAACAGGAAATCATCCGGGAAATAATCTATCAGGCAGAAGGGACGAGTACCCGGGCGCCTGCGATCGAGGAAACGCGAATAGTTTTCGATACCGCTGCAATAGCCCAGCTCCTGTATCATTTCCAGGTCGTAGTTAACCCTTTCTTTGATACGCTGTGCTTCCAGCGGCTTATTGATGCTTTTGAAGTATTCTATCTGTGCATGCAGCTCGTCCTGTATCTCGTGGATGATCTGTGCCATCTGGTCGCGCGGGGCCAGGTACAGGTTGGCAGGAAAGATGGCTGCATTCTGCATAGTACCAATACGCTTACCCGTATCTGGCTCAAAGCTTTCGATCTCTTCTACCTCATCTCCAAAGAAGGTGATGCGATAACCATAGTCAACATAAGGCAGGTTAATATCCACCGTATCGCCCTGAACCCGGAAACTACCCCGGCCAAACTCGCCCTGGCTACGCATATACAACGCATTTACCAGCCTGTGGAGGAATTGGTTACGACCAATATTATCACCCTGGTTGAAACGGATGATACCAGCTGCATAATCTGTAGGGTTACCCATACCATAGATACAGCTTACAGATGCCACTACCAGTATATCACGACGACCGCTGAGCAAACTGCTGGTTGCACGGAGCCTGAGCTTTTCCAGCTCTTCATTGATGCTCAGATCCTTTTCAATATAAGTATTGGATGTAGGGATGTAAGCTTCGGGTTGGTAATAATCATAGTAGCTTACAAAATACTCTACCGCATTGTTGGGAAAAAACTGGCGAAACTCGCCATATAATTGCGCCACCAGCGTTTTGTTATGCGTCAATACAAGGGTAGGTTTTTGCACCTCCTGTATCACATTGGCCATTGTAAACGTTTTACCCGAACCGGTAACACCCAGCAAGGTCTGAAACGGTTCTCCCTCTTTAATTCCCTTAACTAATTCTGCAATGGCGGTGGGCTGATCGCCCGCAGGTGGATATGGACGTTCTATCTGAAACATGACAAGTAAAGTTACATAATAAGACCCTGCCAATGACAAGGACGGCTATGATGGCACACTATTTACCTATTGATAAGATAAATACTCATTATGGAAAAGCGCATGTTCGGTATTATACTTACCATATTAGGTATCGTAGGGTTGATAATGGCGGCCAACTCTTTCGTAAATACACACGGAGGCAACCGTGATGTCAGGATGATTATTGTGTATGGGCTGCTGGGTATCGTATTTTTCTCGTCCGGTGTAGGACTGATACGCAATACCAAAGACGTAAAATCGAAAAATGAGGAAGTGAGCTAACGAAGATGTGTCTATTGTTTGATCCCAGACATGGCTGCTTTAGAAGCCTGCGCCAGGTCGCGGATCAATAATGGATCGCGCTCAATAGCATTGCCAACCACCACAATATTGGCACCTGCCTGGCAGTTCTCATATACCTTTTCCGGTGTATGTATGCCACCACCTATGAACAGCGGTATAGAAGTATGGCTGCTTACCTTGTGGATCATTTCTGTGCTGATGGGGTTGCGTGCACCACTACCCGCATCCATATATATGATGTGCTTGCCCTGTAATTCGGCGGCCCATGCGGTGCACAGTGCTATATCCGGTTTATTGGCAGGGATAGGTGCAGAATGGCTCATGTAGGAAACCGTAGTAGGTGTACCACCATCAATCACCATATAACCGGTAGAGATCACTTCGAGGCCACTGGCGCGTACCGCGGGAGCAGATACCACGTGCTGGCCTATCAGCAGTTCGGGGTTGCGGCCGGATATAAGAGAAAGATATAAGAGTCCATCAGCATAAGGAGTTACCTGTGCAGGGCTGCCGGGAAACAGCAGCACCGGGATATTGCTTTCAGACTTAAACCGTTGAATACAAGCATCCAGGTTATCGGCCAGTACCAGGCTACCACCCATGAGCACATAATCCACACCCGCCTCATTACAAAGCTCTGCCAGGTATTTCATATCTGCAGGCGCTACCTTGTCAGGATCCACCAGTACGGCGAAACCGCTGCGGCCCTCCTTTTTGCGTGTAATAAGGTCGTGATAGATCTTTCCTGTAGCCATGTATTCCTCTTTCCTGCACAAAAATGCAGAATTATAGCCGTTTAAACCACAAAAACTAAGATTTATTCTTGAGCGAGTCCCTTATTTCCATCAATAACTTCTCGGTGGTAGTAGGTGCCGGTGGCGCTGCAGGAGCTTCTTCTTTCTTCTTTTCCAACCTGTTTAGCAGGCGGATAAATATGAATATGCAGAATGCTATAATAAGAAAATCGACGATCGACTGTATAAAATGCCCGTAAGCAAATACGTTGGCACCTGCCTCTTTGGCTTTTGCCAGGGATTCATATACATCACCCGGCTTGGCAGGTTTCAAAACATAAAACTTATCATCAAACTTCTGGCCGCCTGAGATGAGGCCAATTACGGGCATCAGGATATCATCTACCATAGCAGGCACGATCTTACCAAAGGCACCACCTATGATTACACCGACAGCCAGGTCTACCACATTACCCCTCATCGCGAAGGCCTTAAAGTCTTTCAGGAATCCCATATATACTAAGTTTTGATGTTTTTGGAATGATTGGTACTACAAAATAATGCCTGAAAACAGTAAAAGCAATGATCGGGGCCTAATTAATAATGTTTTATTGATGTGGGAACAATAAATTTTACTGATATAAACTATAGAAACATATTATCCATAGGAAACGTTTTTTGTAAAAAATGTTTCCATAGTTTTGCCGCGAATATGGAACCACTATTAAAAATACTCAGTGCATCCGTCGAATTGTTTCGCCAATATGGCTTTAAAACAATAACGATGGACGACATAGCCAGGAGAGCGGGTATTTCTAAAAAGACCCTGTATCAGCATTTTGCCAATAAAAGTGAGGTAGTGAGTGAATCAGTAAGCTGGTTTCAGGGCAATGTTACCGATAGCTGCCTGAGCATTATGAATACGGCAGAGAATGCGATAGAGGGTATGGTAAAACTGATGAGCATGTTTGACGAAGTATTATCGAACATGAACCCGCACAGCATGCTGGAACTGGAACGTTACTATCCCGATGCATTTAAGGTCTTTAAGAACAATATGCTGGAAAAGGATATTCAGTGCATTAAAGACAATATAGTATGGGGAATGGAAGAAGGCCTGTATCGTGAGGGGCTGAATGCAGACTTTATGGCACGCTACCGTATGGAAATGTCGATGCTGGTGCTGCACCCCAACCTGATGGTGAATAACCGTAACGATATGAGGTATGTAATGCATGAAGTGAGTGACCACTTTTTACATGGCATTATGACCCCTAAAGGAGAAAAATTATATCAGAAATACAAAGAGAAATATCTAAAGCAAGTTTCAAAAATATGAGACGAATAATACAAGCCACATTAGCGATCATTTGCCTGTTGCCGGCGGGTTTGCGGGCGCAGGTAGAAGTATCACAAGAAGCGAAAGTACTGAGCCTGCAGGACGCGATGGATTATGCAGTGAAGCATAACGACTCTGCAAAAAATGCGAGGTTATCAGTATTAGTTCAAAAAGCACAGAATGCTGAGGTAACAGGTTTGGCCTTGCCAAATGTTAGCAGTACCGGGCAATATTTGGATTATTTCAATCCTCTAAAAAGTTTTATCCCTGGTGAGTTTTTTGGAGCTCCCGGTACTTTTATACCCGTCCAGTTTACACCTAAGTATAACGTGCAAGCTTCGGCTACTGCATCACAAATACTTTTTGATGGTAGTGTGATGGTTGCGCTACAGGCAAAAAAAGCGATTCTTGAACTATCAAGGCAAAGTGCAAGGCTTACGGAAGAGAATCTTAGATACAATGTTCAAAAGGCATATTATGCAATAGTAATAGCACGGAAGAACTTTGAACTGATCAAACAATCAATGATTGCAAGTCGGCAAGCTAACTATGAAGTTTTCGAAAACTATAAAGCGGGATTGATAGAAAAACTCGAATCTGACAGGTCTCAAGTGCAACTGAACAATCTTGCTACGGACAGTATGCGTGTGGCTAATATGATTGAATTAAGTGAGAAGGTGTTTAAGCTAAATATCGGCATGGATATGGACCAACCGATAGTTCTCACAGATACAGTTTTTGAGCAAAACCTTAGTGAAGCAGGTTCCCTGTTAAATGAAATGGAGGATTACAACAACAGGACAGAGTATAATTTGGTACAGTCTCAATTGAATCTTAATCAATATAATTTAAAGCGCCACAGATTATCAGGGTTGCCATCACTCGCCGCATTTGCAAGTATGGGATATAACAGTTCAGGTAATAAGTTCCAAGATATTACTTATGGGAATAATTATCTTTTCAGTTCATACTACGGGTTGAGAATTAATTGGCCAATTTTTGATGGAGCACAACGATATAATAGGGTGCGTCAAGCAAAGATCGCTGTTGAAAAATCATACAATAATCTGGATTTGATAAAAAAATCAATTGATTTCCAGGTTGACCAATCAAGAACTAATTATAAGAATAATCTTCTTATGCTAGAGAGCCAAAGAAGGAACCTGGATCTTGCCAATAACGTATTTACTCTTGCACAAAATAAATATAAAGCCGGTGTAGGAAGTAACCTTGAAGTTACGACAGCTCAGAATCAACTTTTGTATGCCCAGACCAACTACTTCAATTCCATGTTAGATGTTGTAAATGCCAAAACTGATCTGCAAAAAGCATTAGGCCAATTTAGATAACCATCATTAATCAAATTATTACAAAATATATAGCAATGAAACGCTCTGTTTATTTATTATTAATACCAACGATCATACTGGCTGCGTGCGGCGGAGGCGATAAATCCGGGAAGAAAGCGGAGGCTGAGCTGACGAAGCTGAAAAAAGAAAGGGCTACGCTTGATGAAAAGATCAGCAAGCTGGAAGCCCAAAACAAAGGCAATGATTCCGGAAAGGCAACACCGGTATCTGTAGTACAGGTGCAACCACAAACATTTAGCTCTTATGTAGAAGTGCAGGCGAATGTTAATGGCGAGCAAAATGTAATGGCAATGCCGCAAGTTGGTGGTACTGTGAATAGAATTTTGGTGAAAGTGGGCCAGCATGTTAGCAAAGGACAAACTTTGGCAGTACTGGATGCTTCAGCTACCGAACAACAAATTAAAGGAATTGAAGCACAGTTGTCTTATGCCAAATCGGTATATGACAAATTGCAGAAATTATGGGCTCAAAACATAGGTAGTGAGGTGCAGTTACTGCAAGCAAAAGCTAACTATGAATTCCAATTAAAACAGAAAGCCGCTTTAGTAGCTCAAAGAGAAATGTCAATGATTAAGTCACCTATTAGTGGTACGGTAGACGCTGTAAATATTAAAGAAGGTGATATGATACCAGCTGTTGGAAACACTGCAATGGGTATCCGTGTAGTTAACTCTGATGCCTTGAAGGTGCAGGCCAACCTTGGTGAAAATTACCTGGGCCAGGTACATGACGGAGATCCTGTGAACCTGGTATTTGAAGGACGCCAGGATACTATGAGGACTAAGCTCACTTATGTTTCTAAAGCGGTGGATCCAATTTCACGCGCCTTCCAGGTAGAAGTAAGACTAGGTAATAACAGCAAGCTGCACCCTAACATGAGTTGCAAAATGCAGATAGCTAACTACCAGAATTCTAAAGCTATTGTGATACCGGTAAACGTGATTCAGAAAACTGCTGAAGGTGAAATGGTATTTGTAGCAGATGGCAATAAAGCGAAATCTGTAATGATCAAAAGCGGCCGTAGCTCTAACGGTTATGCAGAAGTATTGAGCGGTTTGAACCCCGGCGATAAAGTGATCACAGAAGGATATGAAGAAGTAGATAACGGTGAGCTGATCTCTGTAGAATAATAATGTTGTAAGCGCATTAATACTATTTCAATGAAAGACCAATTTAAAGAGTTTAAACCATCCAGTTGGGCGATAGATAATCGCACGGCGGTATATATACTTACGATCATCATAACGCTGGCGGGGCTGATGACGTATCTGAACCTGCCAAAGGAGAAATTTCCGGAAATAAAACTGCCACAGATATATGTGCAGACCATCTACCCGGGTACATCTCCTGAGAATATGGAAAACCTGGTGACCAAGCCGATAGAAAAGCAGGTAAAGAACCTGACAGGCGTAAAGAAAGTTACCAGTAACTCCTTCCAGGATTATTCTGTAGTGATCGTTGAGTTTAATACTGATGTACAAATAGACAAGGCAAAGCAAGATGTAAAGGATGCGGTAGATAAGGCAAGGCCCGATATGCCGCAAAACCTGCCCAACGAACCGGAAGTAAAAGACATTGACCTTTCGGAAATGCCGATCCTGTATGTAAACATCTCCGGTAACTATGACCTGAACAGACTGAAGAAATATGCAGATCGCGTGAAGGATAACATAGAGGAGATGAAAGAGATCAAGCGTGTGGACATGGTAGGTGCGCTGGACCGCGAGATACAGATCAATGTAGACATGTATAAAATGGCTGCAGCAGGTTTCTCTTTCGGTGATATTGAGAATGCAGTGGCTTATGAAAATATCTCGTCTACACCAGGCCAGGTGTCTATGAATAACCAGAAGCGTATCCTTACGGTACGTAATGAATTCAAGACAGCAGACCAGATCGGCAATATCATAGTAAAGAACCAGCAGGGTAAAGCGTTGTACCTGCATGATATAGCTGATGTAGTAGATGATTTTGAAGAGCAGGAAAGCTACGCGCGCTTAGACAATAAGAATGTAATTACGCTGAACGTTATTAAAGCAAAAGGTGAAAACCTGATCGATGCATCTGACAGGATACAGAAGTTATTGGAAGATATGAAGGCAAAAGAACTGCCTAAAGATCTTACCATCGTAACTACAGGTGATCAATCTGACCAGACACGATCTACATTGCATGATCTGATCAACACCATCATCATCGGTTTCATACTGGTAACCGTGATCCTGATGTTCTTTATGGGTGTGACGAATGCCTTGTTCGTGGCGATGTCTGTGCCTTTATCGTGCGCTATAGCTTTCCTTGTAATGCCAAGCATAGGGTTCACGCTGAATATGATCGTTCTCTTCTCGTTCCTGCTGGCATTGGGTATAGTGGTGGATGACGCGATCGTGGTGATAGAGAACACGCACCGGATATTTGACAATGGTAAAATGCCGATAGCCAAGGCTGCGAAGTTTGCAACCGGCGAAGTGTTCCTGCCTGTATTGTCAGGTACGGTAACTACACTGATACCATTTATCCCGCTGGCATTCTGGAAAGGTGTGATCGGTTCATTCATGTTCTTCCTGCCGGTAACGCTGATCATTACCCTGCTGGCATCGCTTGCGGTGGCTTATATCATCAACCCGGTATTTGCGGTAAGCTTTATGAAGCCGCATGACCCGAATGATACAGGTAAGCGCCGTTGGAGTAAAAGAGATAAAGTGCTCATGATCATATTCTTGTCGCTGGCTGCAATATGCTATGTGGCACAGGCATGGGGCTTTGCAAACTTTATCATATTCATTTACCTCTTCATACTGCTGGAAAAATTTGTATTCGAAAAATGGATACACTCGTTCCAGAGCAAAGCATGGCCAGCTTTCCAAAACTGGTATGCAGGGTTGCTGAAACGCTCTTTATTGAGGCCGGGCAGAACCATGCTGATAACAGTATGTATCCTGATCTTCTCGCTGGTGCTGATGATAGTGCGCAGTCCTAAAGTAGTGTTCTTCCCGAGTGGTGAACCAAACTTTACCTATGTGTACCTGAACATGCCTGTAGGTACTGACCAGGCGTATACGAATGAGGTATTGCTGAAGCTGGAAAAACGCGTGAACCATGCCTTAGGTATTGAAAATGGTAAGAAAAACCCGGCCGTGCAGTCTGTGATTGCCAACGTAACCGTTGGTGCAGTAGACCCTACAAGTGGTGAGGTAGGTAACTTCCCTAACAAGGGTAAGATAACGGTAGCCTATGTAGAGTATAGCAAACGCCAGGGCATCTCCACCACAGAGATGATGCAAAAGATACGTGAGGAAGTGAAAGGCGTGCCGGGAGCAGTAGTGACCGTGGATAAAGAACAAGGTGGCCCGCCATTGCCTAAACCGGTGGTAATAGACATTACCGGTGACAACCTGGATTCGCTGATCTCAACATCTGAACAAATTAAAAGATACCTGGAACAAAAGAATGTACCGGGTGTGGAAGAGCTGCGCAGCGACTTCCAGGCTAATAAACCGGAACTGGTATTTGACCTGGACCGTGAACGCATGAATAACGAAGGCGTATCTACAGGAATGGTAGTAGGTGCTTTGCGGACTGCAGTATTCGGTAAAGAGATATCCCGCTTCCGCGACCAGAACGATGATTACCCCATTACACTGCGACTGAAAAAAGAGCAGCGTGAAGATATAGACGCGGTTCGCAACATGCCGCTTACCTTCCGCGATATGGGCATGGGTGGCGTTGTTAGGCAAGTGCCTATCAGCTCTTTTGCAGACCTGCATTATGGTAATACATACGGCGGCATCAAACGTAAAGACATGAAACGTATCATATCATTATCATCCAACGTACTAACAGGTTATAATGAAAATGAAGTGGTGGCTGCCGTGCAGCGTGAACTGTCTAACTTCAAAGCTTCTTCCGGTATCACCATTAAGATGGGAGGCCAGCAGGAAGACCAGGCTGAGACCGGTGCGTTCTTAGGCAACGCGATGCTGATAGCAATAGGTTTGATATTCCTGATATTGATCATGCAGTTCAACTCGCTGAGTCGTACGGTGATCATTATGGCCGAGATCCTGTTCAGTGTGTTTGGTGTATTCTTAGGCGTAGGTATATTCAAAAACGACTTCTCTATAGTAATGAGTGGTATCGGTATCGTAGCGCTGGCAGGTATCGTGGTGCGGAACGGTATATTGCTGGTAGAGTTTACCGACCTGATGCTGAAAGAAGGTATGGAGCCGTTTGACGCAATAGTAGAGGCAGGACGCACCCGTATGACACCGGTGTTGCTGACCGCTACAGCCGCTATACTTGGCCTGATACCGCTGGGTGTGGGCCTGAATATTGACTTCTCGACCCTGTTCTCGGAACTGAACCCGCATATCTTCTTCGGTGGCGATAGTGTTGCGTTCTGGGGGCCGCTTGCATGGACTATGATCTATGGGCTTAGCTTCGCAACCTTCCTGACGCTGATAGTGGTGCCGGTAATGATGCTGCTGAGCTTCCGTTTCAAAGCAAGAGTACAAAGGTGGAAGGACCGGATAAGTGCTTCCATGAAAGGATAGATTCTAATGGGCATAGGTTAAATACAACAGAGGCGCTTTTTAGCGCCTCTTTTTTGTACACATTATTGCTGAGGCTAACATGTTGCGTTTTTTTATGACGGTTATCATGCAAAAACGTTTCTACTTCAGTATTTTTGGAGTTCATACTGCTGTAATATGATAGATACCCCTGCAAAAAATAAAGCATTGTTTGAAACTGACAAAAAGCCTGCACTGGACGCTATATCTCAAGCACAGTTCATAGCATTTGCCCCATATATTTTCCAGGCATCTGTTTTGCTGAGAGATAGCGGCATATTAAAGCTGGTAGAAGATGCCCGCCAATCAGGCATCAGTATTGCAGAAGTAGCGCAGCAGGTAGCTATAAGCCCTTATGGTGTGCGGATATTATTGGAAGCGGGCCTGGGTATAGGACTGGTATTCAGGAAAGAAGGGAAATTCCACCTGAGCAAAACCGGTCACTTTTTCCTCAATGACCCGATGACAAAAGTGAACACAGATTTTATGCGCGATGTTTGTTATGATGGAGCGCAGGACTTAAAAGCATCTATTGAAGAAGGTAAACCTAAGGGCTTACGCCACCTGGGTAACTGGGAAACCATTTACCAGGGGTTATCTATATTACCGGAACCTGCAAAAACAAGCTGGTTCAATTTTGATCACTATTATTCAGATAATGCATTTCCCGCTGCATTGCCATTAGTATTTGCCGGCAATCCACGTAAGGTAATGGACATAGGCGCCAATACAGGTAAATTTACCCTAGCTTGCCTGGAATATAACAGCGAAGTGGAAGTAGGACTTGTAGATCTTAAAGTGCAACTGGATGTTGCTGCAAAAAATATTGAAGAAGCAGGCTACAGCAACCGCGTACAATACCATGAACGTAATGTGCTGGATAAACAATCTGAACTGCCGGAAGGATATGATGTGATATGGATGAGCCAGTTTTTGGATTGTTTTGCCGATGAAGAGATTGTGTCGATACTGGAAAAATGCCATCGTGCATTGCCAGCTGATGGCAGCATATTTATCAATGAAACATTCTGGGACAAACAGCGTTTTGAAGCATCGGCATTCAGCCTGCAGATGACGTCCTTATATTTTACAACAATGGCCAATGGTAACAGCCAGATGTATGATAGCGAAGTGTTTGTTAAGCTGATAGACAAGGCCGGATTTGATGTTGTTAAACAAACAGACAATGTTGGATTAAGCCATACTATCTTAGAATTGAAAAAGAAATAAGAAGTTTTTACCCCTTGAAACAATAAAAATTCCCTGACTAATGAGTACTCAAAAAAATGTAGATGTGCTGGTGATAGGCGCAGGCCCATCGGGCACTATTGCAGCATCTATCATAAAACAAGCCGGCCTTTCTGTGCAGGTTGTAGAAAAAATGCTATTCCCCCGGTTTGTAATTGGTGAAAGCCTGCTGCCGCGCTGTATGGAAGCGCTGGAAGAAGCAAAATTTCTGGATGCTGTAAAAGCAAAACACTTTCAGCAGAAGGATGGCGCCAAGTTTGTGATGGACGGGCAAGTTTGTGATTTCAATTTTATGCAGCAGTTTACACCGGGTTGGAAATGGACCTGGCAGGTGCCGCGTGCCGAGTTTGATAAAACACTTGCAGACCAGTGCGAAGCTATGGGCGTTCCTATCAGCTATCAAACAGAAGTAACCGATATTAAGATAGCGGATGATGGCAGCTCTGTAACTACGGTGAAAACAGCAGATGGCAAAGAAGAAACGATACATGCTAAATTCATTATAGATGGCAGCGGCTATGGACGTGTGATACCGAGGCTATTTGGTTTGGAACGGCCATCATCGCAGCTACCGCGTAAAACGGTATTCTGCCATATGACAGATCCTAAACGCGACGAAGCCGTGGAACCAAACCGTATTACCGTGTTTGTGCATGACGCAAATACCTGGATATGGGTGATACCATTCTCTAACGGGAATACATCCGTTGGCTATGTAGGCAGCCCTGAGTTTTTTGATAAATATACAGGCACACCTGCAGAGCAGTTTAAAGCGCTGATACAGGCCCAACCTGAACTGGCAATGCGTTTTGATGAATCTGAAATGTTGTGGGAACCGAGAACGCTGCAAAGCTGGAGTGTAACAACAGATACCTTCTATGGCAATGGTTTTGTGCTTACAGGTAATGTAACAGAATTCCTGGACCCCGTATTTTCTTCCGGCGTGACGTTGGCGTCCGTATCTGCACAACTGGCATCTCACCTGGTGATACGCCATTTGCGCGGGGAACAGGTAGACTGGCAGAATGACTATATGGAGAAAATGCAACTGGGTATCGGCGTATTCCGCACGTACGTAAACAGCTGGTATGATGGTACCTTGTTCGATATCTTCTTTGCAGAAAACCGCAACCCGGAGATCATGTCGCAGATCTGTTCTGTATTAGCCGGGTATGTATGGGATGAAAACAATCCTTTTGTAAAGAATCATGAGAAAAATGTACGCACGCTAAGCCGCTACCTGAAAAGCTCCAAAACAACCGCATAAAGAAATATTTTGCAAGCAACGATAGACCATTGGGTACATATTGATGAGCAGCGGATAATAAAGGACGGAAGTCCTTTATTATCGTTTAATGCAGATAACGAAACTGCGGCGTCTGTA
The DNA here is from genome assembly GCA_018267955.1 of Bacteroidota bacterium. Lineage (GTDB taxonomy): Bacteria > Bacteroidota > Bacteroidia > Chitinophagales > Chitinophagaceae > Polluticoccus. The sequence continues at coordinate 348,452 of JAFDXL010000005.1, read as the reverse complement.
TATCGTAACATGGGTTATAGCTACCCCAAATTCTTTAAAATGGACCTGCTTTGTCAATGGGCATGGTTAGGCGCTGAGATCTTGCTGGCACAAGATAGTGCACCAGTATACGAAGGCATTGACAAAACGAAAATAGGAGTAGTGATGGCGACAGGTAAAGGCTGCCTTGATGTAGATAAAAAATACCTCGAGAGTATCTCAACTATTGCCAGCCCGTCTTTGTTTGTTTATACATTGCCCAACATTATGCTGGGAGAAATATGCATACGGCACGGTTTTAAAGGGGAACAAATATGTTTTGTGAATGATGAGGCAGATGTGGAACAAATATATTTTTGGGTGAATGACCTGTTGCAGAACAGAGGCATGGAAGCCTGCCTCTGTGGATGGGCAGATGCGGTGGGGGATGAACGCAAGATCAAATTTTACTGGGTAACCAAAGCAGGTAAAGGCGCTGCTTTTACACCTGAGCGTATAGATATTATAAACAAAGGATAGTGGTATCGGCAGCATATATTGCAAACACAGGAATTATCTGTGCTATAGGTAATGATACACAAGCCTGTCTGCAATCGTTACGGGATAACAGGCATGGAATTGGTAAAGCAAAATATCTCAAAACTTTTTGGGCGGACGAGATACCTGTAGCAGAGGTGAAAGCAACCAATGAACAACTGGCTGCCATGACAGGTGTGAACAGTAACTGGCCGCGTACTGCTTTGCTAAGCGCGATAGCAGTACAAGAGGCACTGCAACCTTTTGCTGAAAAAATAAAAGGATTACGTACCGGTTTTTTTTCGGCCAATACCGTTGGTGGTATGGACCTTACAGAAGCTGTATATAAAAACATAAAAGAAAATATAGAGCAGGTAGATATTAACAATTACAAAAGCCACGAATGTGGTGCGGTAACACAACTGGTGGCGGATGCTTTTGGTCTGGACGGATTTGTAACGACAATCAGCACTGCATGTTCTTCATCTGCAAACAGCATTATGATGGCCGCGCAGATGATAGAGAATGGGATGCTGGACGTGGCGATAGCGGGCGGTGCAGACAGCTTATCCCGGTTTACACTGAATGGCTTTAATACCTTAATGATATTGGACAGGCAGCTTTGCCAGCCATTTGATAATAACAGGCGTGGATTGAATCTTGGGGAAGGCGCAGGCTATATTTTGCTGATGAGTAAGCGTGCTGTAGAACAATGTGGTGCATCCCCAATTGCAACTGTAAGCGGTTATGCAAATGCGAATGATGCCTATCACCAAACAGCATCATCGCCGGAGGGTATTGGTAACAAACTAGCCATGGGTAATGCAATGAAAAAGGCAGAATTGCAACCTGCTGATATCAATTATATCAACCTGCATGGCACCGGCACTGCCAACAATGATAGCTCTGAAGGGAAAGCGGTAGAGGCAATATTTGAAGAGAATGTACCTATGGCATCATCTACCAAAGCATACACGGGGCATACATTAGGAGCTGCTGCCGGAGTGGAAGCAGTATTCAGTATATTAAGTATACAGCATGGCATGGTGTATCCTAACCTAAGGTGGGAAAGCCAGATGGAAGATGTGCGCTTCACGCCTGTGACAGAATTAAAAGAAGGTTTGGATATAAAGCATGTATTGTCTAACTCTTTTGGTTTTGGAGGTAATTGTTCATCGTTGATTTTTAGTAAATGCTCATGATGAATTTGTATCTACATAGCGCGGGTATTATTAGCCCGGTCGGCGGAAATAAGGATGCGGATTTCCCCGCAACACCAAGTGCTGATAAAGGCAGGTTCTTTTGTAAAGAACCCGATTATACCGGTTTGATACCGCCTATGCAACTGCGCAGGATGAGCAAAGTGGTGCGGACGGGAATAGCAGCGTCCAGGATCAGCATGCATGCAGCGGGTATAGAAAAGCCAGATGCTATATCGATTGGTACCGCAATGGGTTGCCTGCAGGATACGGAAGTATTCCTAACCAAAATGGTAGAACAGGAGGAGCAGATGCTTACCCCAACAGCGTTTATACAGTCGACCCATAATACTGTAAGCGGGCAGATAGCATTATTATGCGGTTGCAACGGGCATAACCTTACGTTTGTGCAACGTGGCCATTCTTTTGAACATGCGCTCATCAATGCACAATTATACCTGCAGGATCATCGGGGTGAAAAGATGCTTGTAGGTGGCATTGATGAATTGACGGACAATAGTTACAAAGCTCTTTCGCAAGCAGGTATATATAGCAATGACACGATAGCAGGAGAGGGCGCCGGTTTTTTTATAGCAAGCGATCAACCGAATACAGGTAGGAATATCCTGCTAAATGACCTGCTATGCTTCACTGCGAAGAATACTGAAGAAGCTCTGAAAAAAGTAGAAGGATTTATTGCCTGCCATTCATCCACGGTTGAGATAGATACATTAATTGCCGGAAGAAATGGTGATAAAGCAATGGACACCTTTTACAACCGTGTAAGTTCCATTATAGCACCTGCCAATGAAATAAATTTTAAAGACAAATGCGGTGAATATCCAACGGCATCTGCGTTTGCCATTGGCTTATTATTGAGCAAGGCTGCAGATAATAGTGCAATGAAACATGTAGTGATGATTAATCACTTCAAGCATTATTACAGTTGCTGGCTGCTGCAGGTAGTTTAGCCATATAGTTCCTGGTGAATATCTTTCTTTTCGTAGCCCATAGCCTGCAAGCGTTGTTTGGCTTCATCTATCATCACCTTCCAGCCACAGAGCATAAAGTTAGCGGGTGGTTTGTCCTTGCATAATTCCTGGTATACAGCATGCACGTAACCATTATGGAAGCCATCAATCTCTTCTCTTGATAATACGGGGTGATAATGAAAACGCTCCATCTTTTGCGATAGGGCTCTTAACTCTTCTTCATATAATACATCTTCCCGCTTACGCGTGCCAAAGATGATATGCAGATGGGCATGAGGTGTATTGTGCGCGTGGATATAGTTGACTATACTGCGGAAAGGCGCAATGCCTGTACCGGTACAGATCATGTACAAGTCTTTATGCATATCTGTCGGCATAGTGAAAATGCCCTGCGGTCCACGTATGGTTAGCTCAGAACCTTCTTTAATCTCGTTGAAAAGATAAGTAGTGCCGAGGCCACCTTCCAGGTGTACGATCACCAATTCTACGGTATTACTGCCATCGGGTGCAGAAGCAATGCTATAGCTACGCCACCGTTTATTGCGTTGTTCGTGTATAGGCAGATCCAGCGTTACAAACTGGCCGGGTGCAAAATCGAAGTGTTCCGTAGCCGGCATGGTGATCCAATACCGACGGGTATTGTAAGTAACCTCTTCGATACGCGTAACAATGCCCGTTTGCCATTCCGGAACGCTCATACTTAAAGTTACACAAAATATAATGTGTTGTATGCAGGCTATTTGATGCCCAGCCAGCTTTTGTAATTATTGCGAATCCAGGAATCAAATTCCAGGTCGGTAGCATTTCGGGCAAAATCATAATCAACCGGGAAATGATCTATGAATAGTCGTAAACTATCGCCTCGTAATGGAGTAATACGTTCCACAACGTTTTTACTATATCGCACTTTGAGATAACGCTCTTTGTCATCCTCGGCAAGTTGTTTGACAAACTCTTTATTCTTTTTGCCTTTGCCGGATATCTTATTAGCCAAAGATGAAAATAAACCATCTACTACCACGCCATTGCTAAAACCTGCCTTAGGTTTTTGTTTGGCATCGTGCAGTGTTTTATGGTATACCGACTGGCGGAAAGCAGAATCTTCTTTAAACTTTGCCATATCCGATTTTACTTCCACCTCCTGCAACTTATGCACTTTGGGTGTTAGATACAGTGTGTGTTTACCGGCATACACATATTGCACAGAAAAATTGTAAGCAGGGTGAGAGAATAGCAAAGTGTCTACCTGGTCAATGTCCATATTGAAATTACCCTGCGCATCAGAACGCGTATCAACTTTGGTGCGTTTGTTGGTGATGAGCACATTAGCTATCGGGTTTTTATTTTCAAGATCTATTACCTGGAAAGATAGCTGGCAGAAGGCATTGCCGGCTAATAGTAACAATATGGACAACGAGCAAACAAAGCGGTATGACGATAAACTGATCAATGAATATAATGCGTATTAGCAGTGGCTGAATCGGTGGACGGTATTACCGGGTTTTTGATCCATTCTTTATAATTGAAGCGGATCCACATTTTTATCTCCAGGTCGGACGCAGTGCGGGCGTAATCATACGGCATTGGATACGCGTTCATAAAGTAGCCGATACTATCGCCCGATAAACCGGTGAGCTGTGTAACTAATTCGGGTGTATAACGTGTATCTACAAACTTATCATTTTCCCATGTGCGGTAGTTACGTTGGAAAGACATGCGCTGCTTGCTTTTGCCTGATATCCTGTCGGCTATAAAAGATACCGGGCTCATAACAGAAGAAGTACGCTTCCATGCCATAGCGCGGGCATATACTGCACGACGGTGCAGGGAGTCGAGCTGGTAAGGTGTATACTTTGGACGTAAAACAAATTCATCTAACTGGTAGCTGTACGTGATCAACTGGATATTGATTTTTTTAGGAAATATATCTGCCGATACATACTGCTCTGCCGTGCTATAGCCTACAAGGGTGAATATCAGTTTATCTCCCGGCCGTGCTGAAATGGAAAAGCTACCATCTTCTTTGGTGTACACAGATTTTTGGGTGGTAACATTTACCACCGTAACAGGATATAAAGGATGATGCTCCAGGGATGCATCCGTTACCGTGCCCTCTACCACCTGGGCATGTATGTTTGCGCCGATCAATAAAAACAATATGAATAGCTTAAATCGCAATATGGGGCGTTTGCTGTAAAAATAGCGACTGTGCGCCAGTGGCGAAATCTGATGTATGTTTTTGGCAATACTTTATGAAAAACCGCAGCTAAGACAAGGCATAGCAATAATTATAAAGGCATAATTGCTTCTTTATTGTTTATTTTGCCCCTAAAATCAATAGAAAAATGTCAAGTCCTTCTTTTTACAACCGCTTGCAAAAAGAACTGCAGGAAATACAAGATGCCGGCCTTTTTAAGAATGAACGAGTTATAGAATCTCCACAGGGGGCAGAGATCGTTGTTAACGGCCAGAAAGTGCTGAACTTCTGCGCCAATAACTACCTGGGTTTGTCTTCTCACCCTAAAGTGATAGAAGCGGCACATAAAACCATCGATAATCGTGGATACGGTATGAGTTCTGTACGATTTATCTGCGGTACGCAGGATATACATAAAGAACTGGAAGCTAAACTTTCTACTTTCTTAGGAACAGAAGACACAATACTTTACGTAGCATGTTTTGATGCCAATGGCGGTGTATTTGAACCATTGCTGGGAGAAGAAGACGCTATCATATCGGATGAGCTGAACCATGCTTCTATCATAGATGGCGTGCGCCTGTGTAAAGCGAAACGTGGCCGTTACAAGCACAATGACATGGCAGATCTGGAAGCACAGCTACAGGTGTTTAAAGATGCGCGTACACGCCTTATTGTTACCGATTCTGTATTTTCTATGGATGGCACTATTGCCCAACTGGATAAGATATGCGACCTGGCAGATAAGTATGATGCAATCATTATGATAGATGAAAGCCACTCATCGGGCTTTATGGGCAAAACAGGCCGTGGTGTACACGAACTCTGTGGTGTAATGGGCCGTATAGACATCATCACCGGTACCCTGGGTAAAGCACTAGGTGGTGCATCTGGAGGTTTTACAAGCGGTAAGAAAGAGGTTGTGGATATGCTGCGCCAGCGCAGCCGTCCATACCTGTTCTCTAATACCGTTGCTCCATCGGTGGTGGGTGCTTCTATCGCGGTATTGGATATGCTGAGCGAAACAACGGAACTGCGCGATAAACTGGAAGAAAATACCATGTACTTCCGCAAGCAGATGACAGACGCAGGTTTTGATATAAAGCCCGGCACGCACCCAATATGCCCTGTAATGCTGTATGACCCGGTATTAGCACAAAAATTTGCTGCAAGAATGCTGGAAGAAGGTATTTATGTAATTGGCTTCTTCTACCCTGTAGTACCAAAAGGCAAAGACCGCATACGCGTACAGATATCTGCAGCACATAGCCGCGAACACCTGGATAAAGCGATCGCAGCATTTACCAAAGTAGGTAAAGAACTGGGTGTGATCAAATAAATAATAAAAGCTAATGAATAATGAAGCCGGGATGTTTGTCCCGGCTTTTTCTATGTAAGTAGATTATTTGTAAAAATTTCCCTGGGCGAAAAATCAATGTTCGATAGAATGTTTAAATCTTGTAAGAGAATAATAGACTACATCTTTTTTAAAAAATCGATTGCAAACTGATAAAATCTTTTCCTTTCAAAATAAAGCGAGGCTATTGACCAGAAGCTTATCAATAGGAAGAAAAAACCCATAAAGCTGTTATTTGCTAAAGCAAATATGGAAGTTGAAATCATACAAAAAAACCACAATAAATACCCCAGTAACATTCTTGTTCTAAATTTTACAGTCAGTCTAAGTTTGTTATCATTTTGTTGGATAACACCATAGAAGTTAACTAGCCTGTTAGAGATGAGATTATTGAGCGACTTAACTTTGTACAATTGAAAATCTTTTCCATCACTTTTAACTATAATATCCCCAAGGGTATTATTCCTTTCTTCACCAAATAAGGGATTTATGTTATAAGAATCTATTGTATCGCCTGCTAAAGCAGATAGTTTATTAGCATAGTAAGTGAATTCGTAGGGCAAGTCAACAATTGTAGTCATTAATCCTCGCCTTTGTTGATATAATCAATTAATGCATCAATATCAGCATTGCTGAGATGCGGCATAGGCGTCATAATGGTTTGGTTGTTCTCTGCATAAACCTTTACTGCACGAGGATCACCATTTTTAATAGCTTCCTGTGAGTTGTGGATGAATGCGCGGATGCGGGTAGTATCGTTATCCCATCGTGCTATAGCACCCTCTAAAGCAGGCCCTATAAGCTTTTCATGCAGCTTATGGCATTGTGTGCAATTAGCATTGAATATCGCCTTGCCTTTACTCATTGCAGGCTCAGTTTCCTGTGTGCCCGTAGCTGTTTTTTGTTCTTCATTACCGCAAGATGCAAACGCGATAATGGATGTTGCGAGTAATAAATACTTCTTCATAATGGATTTAAAAAAATAAAGCCCCGATTTACGGGGCCTAAAGTTAATTATTTACTTAATGAGCTAACTGTATGGAACAACCTGCCCCAGCGAAGCTTAGCGAGGCTTTCTCTATGGCTGAGCCATACGAAAGCTGCCTTACCTACTATATGGTCTTCAGGAACAAAACCCCAGTAGCGGGAGTCTAACGAATTATGGCGATTATCACCCATCATCCAGTAATAGTCCATCTTGAAAGTATAGGTGGTAGCCTCCTGGCCATTGATGAAAAATTTGCCATTGCGCTCTTCCAGCTTGTTGCCTTCATAATTGAAGATTATACGACGGTACAAAGCAATATTCTGTGGAGTAAGTTCGACAGTAGCACCTTTTTTAGGGATGATGATAGGCCCGAAATTATCTACGTTCCATTTGAAGTTTGCAGTATCCTGCGGGAAGGTCCATTCACCAGCACTTGATGGCACAAAGCCGGGTTTTTGATTGTATGGATCTACGGAAACGATACCCGGCTGATGGCGCATCGGATCTACCTGGTCGTTCTCTAAGAAACCAATATAAATATTCTTACCGGCCGCTTGCGGCTGTTCAATCTCATTATCATCCAGGTAGTCCTGGGGAATGAACTGCCCGTTGGTACGGATGACATAAGTGCTTTTGGAGTGCGGGAATATCTTAGCCTTTTCATTGTTTACATAAACGATACCATCGCGCAGTTCCAGTTTATCGCCCGGCACGCCCATACAACGCTTGATGTAATTTTCTTTTTTATCAATAGGGCGGGTAATGACCTGGTAGCTTGCCCACACATTATCGCGGCCCACCTCGCGGCAGGTCTGGTAATAATCCCTGTCGGGCATTTCAGAGATCACTGTATCACCATTTGGAAAATTGAATACCACTACGTCGTAACGCTCTACATGCCCAAAGCCCGGCCAGCGGTGATATTTCCATTGTACTGCGTCTGTATATGATTTGCCGCCGATAACAGGCATGGTATTATGAACAAGCGGAACTGCTATAGGCGTCATAGGGACCCTTGGGCCGTATGACAGTTTACTCACAAACAAATAATCATTCACCAGTAAGCTACCTTCCATAGAACCTGTAGGGATAGTATAAGCTTCTATAAAAAATGTACGGATAATAGTAGCGGCAACAACGGCAAACACCAGGGCATCTACCCATTCGCGCCATACGGGTTTCTTCTTCTTTGCAGGATCTTTCGTTTTCCGGAATGCTAATCGCATGAAGTAGTTTTATATAATAAGTTCCAAAAGTAATAAACTCCACCACATTTTAGGAGCATTGCACAACGGTTTAAGAAATCTTTACAATAGGATTTTTTTTCAGATAAGGCGTGATTTTGGGTGCAGTTTAGATACAAGCCTATTATATATATGTATGGAAATGCCTGGCATCGGGGCGGTGAGCCATGAAATTGCGTAACTTGCGAAAAACAATTTAATGGCACGTTCGGTAACTATCTTGGGCGCCGGCCTTGTAGGTTCTCTGCTGGCAGTACTATTACGTAAACGCGGATATGAAGTGACTGTGTATGAGCGCAGGCCCGATATGCGCAGCAATACGATCGCTGCAGGTAAGTCCATCAACCTGGCGATGAGTGCAAGGGGCTGGAAGGCATTGGACCTTGCAGGATTGCGTAAGGATATAGAAGACCTGGCAATACCTATGCATGGCCGCTACCTGCACCAGGCAGATGGCACCAGCGCATCGCAGGCATACGGCAAGAACAACGAAGCTATCTATTCTGTAAGCCGCGGAGAACTGAATAAAAGACTGATGACGCTGGCAGAACAGCATGGAGCTAAAATATATTTCGATCAGCGATGCGTGAAGGTGGATGTAGCTACTAATACGCTACATTTTCAATCACCAGATGGTAAGGAAACCGTACACCAGGCCGACCTGCTATTTGGTGCGGATGGCGCCTTTTCATCACTGCGCGTAGCCTATTCGCAGATGGACAGGACCAATTTTACACAGTACTATCTGGAACACGGGTACAAAGAATTATCAATACCGCCGGATGCAGCAGGAAAGATGCAGATGGAAAAGAATGCCCTGCATATATGGCCAAGGCACAACTTCATGATGATAGGCCTGCCTAACACAGATGGTACCTTTACCTGTACCTTGTTCCTGCCATTTGAAGGCGAAACTTCTTTTGCTAACCTGAAAACAGATGCTGCTGTACTGGCGTTCTTCAATAAACACTTCCCCGATGCGGTGCCGTTGATGCCGACCCTGCTGGAAGATTTCTCTGCTAATCCTACCTCTTCCCTGGTGACCATATATATACAACCATGGCATTATGGCAATAAGAGTGCTTTGATAGGTGATGCCGCCCATGCTATTGTGCCTTTCTACGGACAGGGGATGAATGCAGGCTTTGAAGATTGTACCGTACTGTGCGCGTTGATGGATAAATATGGTGATGACTGGGATACCATACTGAAAAAGTATGACGAGAAACGCAAGCCAAACGGAGACGCGGTGGCGCAACTGGCACTGAACAACTTTATTGAGATGAGAGATAAAGTTGCCGACCCGAAATTTTTGGAGCGTAAGAAAATAGAAAAAGAACTGGGCAAGAAATATCCGCAGCAATTTGTATCTGTGTACGAAATGGTATCCTTTACGCATACACCATACGATACAGCCATGAGTTGTATTGCAGCGCAGGACGCGTTGCTGCAAACCATCATGAATGAAGGCGACTTCGCCACTAACGTTGAAGATGCTGCTTTTAATACTAAGCTGGATAGCTGGATGAATGAATATCACCGATCTGTACAACAATTAGATTTCGGTAATGAAGCCTGAGAAGCGCTGGACGCTAAAGCCTGCGAAGAAAGAGCATATTAATGCCCTGTATGAAGGTTTGGGAATACACCCTGCCTTGTGCCGCCTGCTAGCTGTAAGGGGTATTAGCAGCTTTGACTCTTCGAAGGATTTTTTTCGTCCTCAGCTTGCTCATTTACATGATCCCTTCCTGATGAAAGGAATGGATAAAGCCGTGAAGCGCATTACTGAGGCCATAGAATGGCATGAAAGAATATTAGTTTACGGAGATTATGACGTAGATGGTACTACCTCTGTTGCCGTAGTTTATTCCTTTCTTAAAAAACATTATAACGGCCAGCTTGAGTTTTATATACCTCACCGTTATCGCGAAGGGTATGGAATATCTAAAGCGGGTATAGATTATGCGCATGCCAATGGGTTTACTTTATTGATAACGCTTGACTGCGGTATTAAGTCGGTAGAGCTGATAGCGTATGCACAATCGTTTGGAATAGATGTGATCGTGTGCGATCACCACACGCCGGATGAACAGTTGCCGCCCGCATTGGCCATATTGAATCCCAAGCAGGAAGATTGTAACTACCCATATAAAGAACTGAGTGGTTGTGGTATCGGCTTTAAGCTGGTAAGTGCATTGGTAAAACAATGGAACCTGCCGGAAGAAGAAGCTTATGAATACCTGGACCTGGTAGCTACCAGTATAGCAGCTGATATAGTGCCGATGGATGGCGAGAACCGTGTGCTGGCTTTCTATGGCATACAAAAAGTAAATGAAGCGCCATCGCTAGGCATCAAGACCCTGAAGGATATGGCGGGAGTGAGCCGTCCATTGTCTATCGCAGATCTTGTATTTGTGATAGGTCCGCGGGTAAACGCGGCGGGCCGTATGGATGATGCCCGAAAGGCGGTAGAATTATTTATAGAGCCTGACCCTGATAAGATATTGTTGCTGGCAGAGGCTTTGCAATCTGATAACTACGACCGCAAAGAAATAGATAAGAGCATTACCGAAGAGGCGCTTGCCCTGATACAGAATGATGATACAATGGTGATGCGGAAATCCACGGTATTATATCAATCGCACTGGCATAAAGGCGTAGTGGGTATTGTAGCTTCAAGGCTGATAGATTATTATTACCGGCCTACTATAGTACTTACCTTGTCTAACGATAAAGTGACCGGTTCTGCCAGATCTGTAAGCGGGTTTAATATCTATGAAGCAATACATGCCTGTCGCGACCTGCTCGAAAATTATGGTGGGCACTTCTATGCAGCAGGTATGACCATGCACCCCGATAATGTAGAAGATTTTGTTGCCAAATTTGAAGAAGTAGTGGCGCAATCTATACCTGCAGAGCTTTTGATACCGGAGATAGAAATAGATGCAGATATTACGCTTAAGGATATTAAGCCTGCATTATATAATATCATCAAGCAATTTGAACCATTTGGGCCAACGAATCTGCGCCCAGTATTTGTGACCAAGCATGTGTATGACTACCAGGGTTATAGCCGCATAGTAAAAGATCAGCACATCAAATTTGTAGTACATCAGCATAATGGCACGGTGGTAGATGGCATAGGTTTTGGCCTGGCAGATAAGATAGATATCGTACAGAAAGGACCATTTGATATGGTGTATACGCTGGACGAAAATGAATTCAACGGGGTAACCAAACTACAGATAAAAGTTTTGGACATCAGGCAGAGTATATAACCTGGTGAAATAAAAAAAGAGGTGATCCAACAATCACCTCTTTTTAGTTTTATTAGATTGATATTAGCTAATAATGCTGATATCAAAGTTTACCAGTTCTACAAATTCATCGATACGCGCGTCGATATCTTCGGCAGTAAGTTCTTTCATGCGGTTAGGTCCGAATTTCTCTACACAGAAAGAAGCCAGTGCAGAACCAACTATGATACCTGTCTTCATGTTTTCGAAAGAGATATCTTTTGTGCGGGCTATGTGGCCAATAAAACCGCCTGCGAATGTATCGCCTGCGCCGGTTGGGTCAAATACTTCTTCCAAAGGCAATGCAGGTGCAAAGAATACATGCTTGCCATGAAATAAAAGCGCGCCATGCTCACCCTTCTTGATGATAAGATATTTAGGGCCCATAGCCTGTATCTTATTCGCAGCTTTTACCAATGAAAATTCACCGCTTAGCTGGCGAGCCTCGCTATCGTTTACCATCAGCACATCTACCATGCTGATAGCCTGTTTCAGTTCGTCGAGCGCTACATCCATCCAGAAGTTCATCGTATCCATGATGATCAGCTTCGGGCGTGTTTTCAGTTGATTCATCACACTGATCTGCACAGCAGGTGCCAGGTTGCCCAGCATTACAAATTCGCAGTCGGTATAACTTTCCGGCAGCTGCGGGTTGAAATCTGCCAATACATTCAGGTCGGTTACCAGCGTATCACGGGTGTTCATATCCATATGATAGCGGCCACTCCAGAAAAAGCTCTTGCCATCCTTTACTACATCCACGCCTGCCATATCAACACCACGCGCAGCTAGTGCATCCATTTCTTCCTGAGGAAAATCGCCACCTACAATGGAAACCTGCTTGATATTACCGGTAAAATTGGATGCAGACCATGCCGCATAAGTTGCAGAACCGCCGATAATGCGGTCGACCTTGCCAAAAGGAGTTTCCAGAGCATCGAAGGCCATAGTGCCTACTATCATTAAAGACATATCGAATATAATTTTTAAGCGGGACAAAGGTAGTGGTTTTTGATACTGGATGCTGGATATTTGATGCTCGATTTTTTGATATTTGATGCTGGATGCTTGATTCTGGATCCTCGATTTTTGATACTGGAGAGAGATTATAAATTTAAAGACATCAAGTATCTGCATTAAGCATCAATATTCCAGAATCCCGGATCGAGGATCCAGAATCAAGCATCGCCCATCAAGTATCTGCCAACAAACCTTAACTTAGCCGCATGAAAGCTATGCTTTTTGCAGCCGGGTTAGGCACCCGGTTAAAACCATTTACAGATAAACATCCCAAGGCATTGGCCGAGGTGAACGGCAAGACGCTGCTGGAGCTAAATATCCGTTACCTGCAACGGTTTGGAATAGAAGACGTAATAGTGAACGTACATCATTTTGCCGACCAGATAGAGCAGGTGATCAATGATAATAGCGGGTTTGGCAGCTGGGTGACCGTATCTGATGAGCGGGATGAGGTGCTGGAAACAGGTGGCGGCCTTTTGAAGGCTGCGCCTTATTTTGAAGGCGAAGAGCCCTTCGTAGTAATGAACGTAGATATACTTACTACGCTTGATCTTGGTACCATGATAGCAGCACATAAGGAAGATGATGCCATTGCTACACTGGCAGTAATGAAAAGAGAATCATCACGGCAGCTATTGTTTGATGAACATATGATACTCTGTGGCTGGGCAAATAATAATACCCATCAGCAGCGCATCAGCAGGGAAGTGCCCTGGATGCAGCCTTTTGCCTTCAGCGGTATACAGGTATTGTCGCCCGAGATACTACAGATGCCGTTTACCGGTAAGTTCTCTATGATAGATGTGTACCTGCATTTTGCGAAGGATCATATTATCCGCGGCTACGACCATACAGGCAATGTGTTTATAGACGTAGGCAAGCCGGAGAGTTTGGAAAAAGCAGCTTATTTGTTTGAATAAGAAAAGGCGCCAACCGGCGCCTATTTTATTATTTAATCAAATTATTGGAGAACCAATGTGGATATTTTTTCCTTACTTGATCGTGTGTTAATGTCTTCCCGTCCTTAATTTCTTTCATCGCTAATTCAACATCATATTTTACATTTTCAGGTAAGGTATCCCACCAATTGGATTGGTTCAAGTTTGTCTTCTTTTTTATATCCTTTGGCATACAATATTTATTCCTTAATTCCCATTTCCACTAAACGTTCTTTTACAAACGTACCCAGTTCTGCCACATAACCGGGAGAGAAATCGAATTTGATACCTGCGGTAGCATATAGTTCTTTCAAGGTTTTGGTATAACCCAGACTTAAAGCACTCTTATAATTTTCTAAAGCCTGCTCTTTATTACCACGATATTGGCGCCACATAGCTATGGCCCCCAGTTGCGCAATACCGTATTCTATATAATAGAAAGGTACTTCGTACAGGTGCAGTTGCTTCTGCCAGAAGTTAGTGCGGTATTCTTCGAAGCCGGTCCAATCAGTAACGCCTGTTGAGAATTCGTTCAATATCTTCAGCCATTCTGTACTGCGCTCTTCATTGGTGTGCCCCGGATGGGTGTATAACCAATGCTGGTATTTATCTATTGTGGCTATCCATGGCAATACGCTGATGATGCGTTCCAGTTCTTCTAATTGAGCGCGGTGCAGTTCGCTTTCATCTTTAAAGAAGATATCCCAGTGCTCCATAGAGAACAGTTCCATGCTCATGCTGGCAAGCTCTGCTATCTCCATTGGATATTCTTTAAATGAAGAAAGCTCCAAAGGGTGAGATAAGAAAGAGTGCACGGCGTGGCCGCCTTCGTGCATCATAGTGATCACATCGCCGATAGTACCGGCAGCATTCATGAAGATGAACGGAACGCCTGTTTCTGCCAGCGGGCAATTATATCCGCCCGGCGCTTTACCGATACGGCTTTCGAGGTCCATACGGTTCATGCTAACCATAGTATTCAAACAACCACTGAAATAAGAACCGAGGCGGTTGAAAACGGATATTGCTTTATCAGATAGTTCCTTTCCTGTTTCAAAAGGATGCAGGGGTTGTGTGCCTACCGGTTCTGCATCACCATCCCACGGACGCATCACATCAAGCCCAAGGCGTTTGCGACGATTTTCTACCAGCATCTTATGCAATGGCAGTATATGTTCCCTCACTGCATTATGAAAGGTAAAGCAATCTTCAGGAGTATAATCAAAACGGCCCAGTTCGCGGAATTTGTAATCTCTGTAGTTATCGAAGCCTGCATTCTTAGCTACCTGCTGACGTTTTTCCAGCAGCTTGTTGAAGAGGTCGTTCAATGCGTCTTTATCCTGCAACCTGCGTTCTGCTATCTTGTTGAATATTTCTTCGCGCAGCTTACGGTCAGGATTCTGCAGGAAACGTGCAGCTTGTTGCAGCGTATATTCTTTGCCATCGTGGGTGATGGTCATCTTACCGGAGATGACACCATACTGCTGTGCCAGCAGGCTAAGGTCGGCCTGAATGGCTACGTTCTCTTCGCGGTAGAGCTTTACAGAGTTCTCTACGCTGCGCAGGTAGGGGAAGAACACATTTTTATCCAACTCACCTACATAAGGGCTCGCCAGTAGCTTATTGTTCAGGTCAAAGAAATAAGGCTTCATCTTAGGCTCTATTTCCATGCAGAAATAAGTGAAGGCTTCCTCGTAAGATGGGTTAGTCGTGTCGCAGGTCATATTGATCTGGCGCCAGCAGGCATCTTCACTGATAACCGCTTCCAGTTCGCTGATGTTATCCAGCCACTTTATCAGTTCTTCCTTACTGTTGATCTCCCTGCTTTTCAGCTCTTCGAAAAAGGGCTGCAATGCATCCCATGTGGTAACCTTAAAATCTTCAGGAAGTAAAGTCCTTGGTTTCTTCTCTATTTTGGTGAACACTTCGCTCATCGTAGTATATGTTTTATTAGATATGCAATATTACAGAGTGGATACTATAATTGTTTGTGAAAATATCGTACCCCAATGATCAACTCTATTAATTAAGTCCTGCCTTCCATGCAGCCATACCGCCAGACAAGTTGTACAGGTTATGAAACCCCAGCGTTTGCAACTTTTGTATAATAACAGAACTCCGTATACCTTTCTCGCAGTAGATAACCGTAGCTATATCTACGGGTATTTCATGAAGGCGCTCTAATACTTCAGACAATGGTATGTGAATGCCCCCGATGTTATACACCTCTCTTTCCCAGGCTTCGCGTACGTCTATTAAAACAAATGAGCGTTGTACGCTCATCCATTCTTTTAATTCCAGTGCTGTTATATGCTTAATAGTTACTCTTCTGTCAATGCCTTCCACAATTCGTCCTTTAATTGTTGTATGCCGGTGTTAGATACCGATGAAATGAACAGGTGCGGGATATCTGCAGGCAGTGTTTCGCCGATAGCATGTTTCAGTTCATCGTCGAGCATATCGCTCTTACTAACGGCAATGATCATTTTTTTGTGCAGCAGCTCGGGATTATATTGCTCCAGCTCGTTATAGAGGATGCCAAATTCCTTTGCATGATCTGCGCTATCCGCAGGTATCAGGAAGAGCAATACAGAGTTACGCTCGATATGGCGTAAGAACCTGTGCCCAAGGCCCTTGCCTTCCGCAGCACCTTCTATAATGCCCGGAAGATCTGCTACGCAGAAAGATTTATTATCGCGGTAAGGAACGATGCCTAATTGCGGTGTAAGCGTAGTAAACGCATAATCGGCAATTTTGGGCCTGGCAGCGCTGATGGTAGATAAGAGCGTGGACTTACCGGCATTAGGGAAGCCTACCAGCCCTACATCGGCTAATACTTTCAACTCCAGGTATTTCCAGCCTTCTAATCCTTCTTCGCCCGGTTGTGCATATTCCGGTGCCTGGTTGGTAGCTGTTGCAAAATTGCTGTTGCCCAGACCACCGCGGCCACCACGTACCCATATCACTTCCTGGCCATCTTCCAGTATCTCGGCTTCTATCTCATCTGTTTCCTCATCGCGGGCTATAGTACCCAATGGTACTTCTATAATAATGTCAGCACCGTTTTTACCGGTACAGTTGCTGGCGCTGCCATTCTCTCCGCTTTCGGCCAGTACATTCTTATGATAGCGCAAGTGCAGCAAGGTCCATAACTGGGCATTGCCGCGCAGTATGATATGGCCACCGCGGCCACCATCGCCGCCATCAGGACCGGCTTTGGGGTTGAACTTGGTACGCGCGAAATGGCGGCTGCCCGCCCCGCCTTTACCGGAACGGCAGAATACCCTTATATAATCAACAAAATTTCCTTTCTCCACTAGGCTGGTTGCAGATGTTTTTCTATTTCGGCAGAAAGCAGTTTAAAAGTGTCTTCTATAGTGTTGTCACCTTTCAGACGCTGCAGCTTGCCAAATGCGTGATAATAACCAGCTACAGGTTCTGTTTTAGCATGGTATTCTTTGATGCGTTTTGTGATCACCTCTTCGGTATCGTCACTGCGGCCACTGGTAGCGCCACGGCCTACAAGACGTTTGATCAGGTCTTCTTCGGGAACTTCCAGCGCCAGCACCAGGTGTATCTGCGTTTTTTTCAGTTCCAGCAGTTTATCCAAGGCTTCGGCCTGCCCACGGGTGCGGGGGAAACCATCGAATATGAAACCGCGGGCATCGGGGTTTTCATCGATCTTATTACTGATCATGCCTATTACCACTTCATCCGGTACCAGCAGCCCCTGATCCATATACTTTTGAGCATCTACACCAAGCGGAGTCTGACGGCTCACTTCGCTGCGTAACAGGTCGCCTGTAGATATATGCTGCAGGTGATAAGCCTGAACAATATTGGCAGACTGAGTACCCTTGCCGCTACCGGGAGGGCCAAACAAAATCAAATTGAACATAAATAGTAAATAATCTTAACGGCACAAAAATAAGTAACGCTTTCTAAACCCTAAGAAAACTATACCAATAAACCGGAAAATACAGCAATAAATTAAAGAAATAATGTATTGATAATTAAAACCGTCTTAATATTCGCGCTTATAATAGGGTTATCTCACCAATAATTGCTGTCGAGTGTTTTTATTCAATTCTATAACATCTCCGGGTTGCATATCACCTATTGTTACCTTACCAATGCTATAACGAACCAGGCGTAAAGTAGGAAAATTGACTGCTGCAGTCATCCTTCTTACCTGCCTGTTTTTTCCTTCGGTTAATGTTAATGATATCCATGATGTAGGGATATTTTTTCTGTAACGTATAGGAGGATTACGATCAGCTAATGAAGGCTCTTCTATTCTTTTTGCGATAGCAGGTTTTGTTTTGTGTTGCTTACCATTGATGTTGATGATAACACCTTTGCTTAATTGTGCAAGGGCATCATCAGTAATGTTACCTTCTACCTGCACATAGTAAGTACGCTGATGTGCAAACGATGGTTCGAGTAACTGATGTGTGAGTGCTTTATCATTGGTTAATAAGAGTAAACCTTCGCTATCATAATCGAGCCGGCCTACAGGGTAAATATCCTTTGCAAGATGAGATAAATAATGCGCTAAGGTCTTTTTATCGCCCTCGGGTGAAAACTGCGAAAGCACTTCGTAAGGCTTATAAAAGATGTAGTATTGAAGCATCATAAAAATAGCATCGTCTGAAAGCTGCTGTGGTAAAGGTTTTCAAAGGGAAAGAAAAAACCCGGTAGGTGTTGTGGACCTCCGGGCTCTATAAAGGATGGGTTAGTAAGTACAATCCTTAACACAATATTAAAAAGAAATTCTTCTACTAAAAAAAAATCTTGCAAATATTTTTTAAAAATTTTCAACTGTGTTGAAAAGATGTTGACAACCTTAAGTGCGATAAAACAGTTTCGATAAACAGAGTAGATGTTTGTTAAGACATCACAGCACTGATACTAAGATGCGTATGTAAACAAAAACAGTGAACATATATTGTTCACTGTTTTGATGATCTTGTTATGTTGTGCTTACCAGTCCTTATCAACTTTGATTGGTACACCCTGTTCTTTTTTGTGCTTATCCTGCAGCTTCTTTTCTTCCTGCTGCAGTGCATTTAATAATTGCTCGGCCTGCTTTTGAGTAAGCTTACTTGGCTGTGGTTCGGGGTGTTTATTATCCTGGTCTTTGTTGTCTTTATCCTTGTTGTCCTGCCCGTTCTTATCCTGGTCTTTGTTGTCTTTATCTTTCTGGTCTTTGTTGTCCTTGTTGTCTTTATTATCCTTATTGTCCTTGTTCTTATCGTCTTTTTTATCCTTGTTGTTTTTATCATTCTTACCACCGCCATTTTGTTGTTGCTTTTTCAGCATCTGTTGCGCATAGCTCAGGTTATACTTAGCATCGGCATCCTGGGGGTTAGCCCGTAATGTCTTCTTATAGGCGTCTATTGCATCTTCCCATTTTTGTTCGGCCATATAAGTATTGCCTATATTATAGTTGGCTGCACTCTTACCCAGTTTATTCGTATCCAGCTTTACGGTATTTTCCAGGGCCTTTCGTGCGGCATCATATTGCTTCTGCTGGTATAATGCATTGCCTAGATTAAAGATACCCGGCGTAAAGGTTGGGTTCTTGCTCAACGCCTTCTGATAATCGGCAGCAGCTTCCTTATACTTTTTTTGTTGGTATAGCATATTGCCCTCATTTACCAGCTTGCGGCTTTGTTGTTGCGCATAGCTGCCAAACGAGATCAATACCAAAACTATGGTGCATATATAATAGCGGCGGCTCATGCTGTCTTTGTGCTTGTTTTAAGTTTAGCGCCTGAAAGCAGCCATTCAATGATCAATAAAATAAATCCTAAGGCAAGGAAGTATTGGAAATAACTAGTATAGTCGGTAAACACTACTGCACCGAGGCTTTTTTGCTCCATGCCATCCAGCGCGTTTACGAGTTTGGTAGCAGCATCATCAGAATTCCTTAATAAAGTATAAGTGCCATGGCCTGCAGCTGCTATATTCTTTAATTCCTCCTCGTTCAGTTTGCTTACTACAGGGTTGCCTTGCTCATCCAGTTTTACACCACGGGTTTCAGGATCATATAATGTAGCGCCCTGGGGAGAACCAATACCAACCGTATGGGTGATGACGCCCTGGTCAGCCGCTTCCTTTACTTTAGCAACTGCATTCTCATCATGATCCTCGCCATCTGATATAATGATGAGCGATTTAAATTTCTTTTCCTTTTGCGAAAAAGACTTCATAGCGAGATCTACTGCGTCGCTGATAACGGTACCCTGCGTGGGCACCATATCCGGTGTTACATTTTGCAGCATCATCTTCATGGTGCTGTAATCGACCGTAAGTGGAACCTGCAGATAAGAATGCCCTGCAAATATCACCAGTGCCACGCGATCGTTCTGCATCTTATCCATCATACTCATCACCAGCTGTTTGGCACGGGTAAGCCTATCCGGCTGAATGTCCTGTGCCAACATGCTTTTACTAACATCTAGCGCCACCACTACATCTACACCTTTGCGTTGTACCTTCTCTGTACGGGCACCCATTTGCAGGTTGGCCCACCCAACGATGATCGTAAATAATGCAATGCTCAATAATATAAACTTCAGCGTAAGCCTGCCGGGTATGCGCCCGAGCAACTGCTGCTGAACAAGTGACTGATCGCCTAATTTTTTGATCTTATTATTGCGCCAATAGATCATCCATAGGAACAGGCCAATAAGAACCGGTATCAGACCCAGTGCGAAGAGGTGTGATATGTGCTGGAAACGCATCATGTTAGCGCAAATTTAGTCGTACCTGTAGATTAACCTAATTTGGAAGTATGATTTTTATTTTTCTTTAACAAACAAAGTAAGAACCGCTGACCAAGCTCATTTTATGTATTCAGAATCCTGGCTACATTAGCTGTTTATAACCAGTTACATGTTCAGGCATACCGGGGGTAAGCGTACATTTAAACATAATCTGAAACTGGCATCGCTGCTTTCTTTTGTAGCCGGTGTTGTAAATGTTACCGGCTTTTTTTCCATTCATATACTTACCACCAATGTTACAGGCCACTTCGCCAACTTTGCCGATGAGCTTGTAAGGAGTGATTATCTCATCTCACTTTCTTACCTGCTATATATACTTGCGTTCTTTGCAGGTGCATTCTGCTCTGGACTCATAGTGGAAGCTACTATCAGGAAAACCGGGCGTAATATCTATATGATACCCTTGTCTATAGAGATACTGTTATTAATAATGGTTGCGGCATTAACCATCGATATGGCAGTTGCTCATTCCGTATTGGTAGCCTGCACCCTTTTGTTTGCTATGGGTATGCAGAATGCATTGGTAACTACCGTTTCTAATTCGGTAGTACGTACCACGCATCTTACAGGGTTGTTTACAGACCTGGGCATAGAGCTATCGCAATTATTCTTTTACAAAGAACCGGAGCAACAGCAGAAGTTGAAAAAATCTGTAGGGCTAAGGGGGGCTATTATCGGTTTCTTTTTTGCAGGATGCGTAGGTGGCGGTATCGGGTATTTTATGATGGATATGCGTGTACTACTCATCGCCGCCGTATTGCTATTAGGAGGTATGTTTTGGGACAACCTGAAATACCGGTACCTCTCTATAAAAAGGAAATATATAGAGCAATAGAAATTAGCATTATAGCATATATAAGAGCAAGGGATAAATGATTTAGATTTGCATGATGCAGGATTACCTTAAGGGGCTTAATGAAAAGCAGAGAGAAGCAGTTGAGCATATCGACGGGGCTT
This sequence comes from Bacteroidota bacterium, assembly GCA_018267955.1. Taxonomy (GTDB): domain Bacteria; phylum Bacteroidota; class Bacteroidia; order Chitinophagales; family Chitinophagaceae; genus Polluticoccus. The sequence goes on along the minus strand of JAFDXL010000005.1, from coordinate 326,978 downwards.
TGATGATAGTAGCCGGTGCAGGAAGCGGGAAAACCAAAGTATTAACAACACGTATTGCCCACCTGATGCACCAGGGTGTGGATGCTTTTAATATACTGGCGCTGACCTTTACCAATAAGGCTGCCAGTGAGATGAAAGAAAGGGTGGAGAAGATTCTCGGCAATACAGAAGCACGCAATTTATATATAGGAACTTTCCACTCTGTATTCGCGCGTATATTAAGAGCAGAAGCTAACAAACTAGGATACCCCAACAACTTTACGATATATGATACGGATGATGCCAAAGGCGTGATCAAAGGCATCATCAATGAAATGAACCTGGATGATAAGCATTACAAACCTGCTTATGTATACAACAGGATATCAGCTGCAAAGAATGGCCTGATAGGGCCGAAGGTATATAAGCAGGATAGCTTTATACAACAGGAAGATGCACGTAGCAGCCGACCGCTGCTAGGCGATATTTATGAGACCTATGCGGCGCGTTGCTTCCGGAACGGAGCGATGGATTTTGATGACCTGCTCTTTAAAATGTATGAACTGCTGACCCGTTTTCCCGAAGTATTGGCAAAATACCAGCACCGCTTTCAGTATATAATGATAGATGAGTACCAGGATACCAACGTAGCCCAGTACCAGATCATTAAGCTATTAGGCGATGTGCATGAGAATATTTGCGTAGTGGGCGATGATGCACAGAGTATCTATTCGTTCCGCGGGGCGACGGTACAGAACATACTGCAGTTTGAAGAAGATTATGAGAATGTGAAAGTGGTGAAGCTGGAACAGAACTACCGCAGTACACAGTCTATACTGAATGTTGCTAACCAGGTAATATCCAATAATAAAAAGCAGATACCCAAATCTCTTTGGACAGATAATACCGAGGGGGAAAAAATAGTATTGGTACGCACGCTAACCGATAATGACGAAGGCCGGTTTGTTGCCGACAGCATTACCGAAATGAAGCTGCGCAACCACTACCCTAATAAAAGCTTCGCGATACTGTATCGTACCAATGCGCAGAGCCGTTCGTTTGAAGAAAGCCTCAGGCGGATGAACATACCCTATAAATTGTATGGTGGTATCTCATTCTATCAGCGTAAAGAGATCAAGGACTTTCTTGCTTACCTGCGCATCATCGTAAACCCGCAGGATGAAGAAAATATCAAGCGTATCATCAACTATCCCGCACGGGGTATTGGTAAGACCAGCATAGAACGTTTGCTGATAGCGGCCAATGAACATCAGAAGCCTTTCTGGGAGATGCTGCATCATCCCGAAGTGGCGGGCCTGCGCGGATCTGCATCTAACGAGATTGAGAAGTTCGTAGTGATGATCCGGAGCTTCCAGGTAATGCTGGAAAAACAGAATGCTTATGATGTAGCGTTTGCTGTTGGTAAGCATACAGGGCTGGTGCAGGATCTCTATAACGATAAGTCGGTAGAAGGACTGGCACGTTACGAGAACGTACAGGAATTGCTGAACTCTATAAAAGAATTTACAGAAACACCTGATGAAGAAGGTGAACTGCGTGATAAATCACTCGGAAGCTACCTGCAACAAATAACACTGCTGACAGACGCTGATGTAGAAAATGAAGAAGACCAGGATGCAGTAAAACTAATGACCATCCACGCAGCGAAAGGGCTGGAGTTCCCTTGTGTGTATGCTGTAGGGCTGGAAGAAAATTTGTTTCCTAACTCCATGAGCCTGTATGACAGAGAAGACCTGGAAGAAGAGCGCCGATTGTTTTATGTAGCTATTACAAGAGCTAAGGAAAGGCTATGGGTTACTTATGCCAACAGCCGTTACCGCTTTGGTAACCTGGTGCAGAATGAGCCCAGCCGTTTTATAGAAGAAATACCCGAAGCACATCTCGACCGCACATTTACAGGTATCAGCAACAGGGCAACGGGTTCTGTTAACGCATTTGGTAACCGGTATGCGCAACAACCGGCAGAGCGTGCCTCTTCTTTGAAGAAGATAGCAGAGAAAATGCAGCAGCAGGCACCTCCCGCACATGTTCCTGCAGCAGATTTTAAAGCGGATAACCCGATGGAAATGGAGGTGGGTATGCAGGTAGAGCATATTAAATTTGGCTTTGGAAAGATATTATCCGTAGAAGGTGGTGCCAATAACAGGATAGCTACTATAGAATTTGGCGGCGGTCATGGTAATAAGAAGATCATGCTCAATTTTGCCAAGATCAGGATAGTGCGATAAAAAATATATTTCCCGGTTTTGTGGAATCGCGTGCTTTAATGCACCTTACTATAAAAACCATATTATGATTACCGGGAAATATGTATCGACAGGTATTTTGATGCTGTTACTGTGCAGTAACAGCTATGCCCAGCAAAAAGAAAAAATAGAGATAGAACATGCCACCATTTTCCTGAATGGGGCAGAGCTATCCGGCCATGCCCGTATCACGCTGCCACAGGGAGAAACAGAAGTGCTGTTTACCAACATAGCAGGTAATGTAAACCAGCAAAGCCTTAATATAGGAGCAGGTAATGGTGTTACCATCCAGTCATCTGCTTTTCAGAATAATTACCTGCAAAATCAGACGGTTTCGCCGCGGGTACAGTTATTAAAAGACAGCATTGAACTGATACAGCGCGACCGTGCAGGTGTAGGTATACAGCTTACCGTAATAGGTGAACAGATAGCTCTGTTGTCTGATAACAAACAAGTAGCAGGCGCTAATACAGGCTTATCGGTTGCAGAGCTTACCAAGATGCTGGATCTTGTAAAAGCAAAAATGGCCGGCTTGCTTACAGACCAGGATAAGCTTACCCGTGTTGCCACCAAAATGGATGAGCACATTGCAAAATTGCAACAGCAAATGGCTTCGGAGCAAAGTAAAGATTACCAGCCCGGCGGGCAATTGCTGGTTAAGTTCTATGCTCCCAAGGCTACATCTACCGATGTACACATAGCCTATATAGTAACCAGCGCCGGGTGGACACCATCTTATGACCTTAGGGTAGATAACCTTAAAGATCCCGTTCACCTGTTTTATAAAGCCAATGTGTACCAGAATAGCGGCATCAACTGGGACAAGATCAAAATAACACTGTCGACCGGCAACCCTGTAGAAGGAGCGCAGGCGCCTGTGTTGAATCCATGGTATCTTCAGTTTTATAATCCTGTCGCTTTCCAGCCATCACCGGGATACCAGATGAAGAACGCAAAAAATCTATCGCTAGGTGGGGCGCGAAGTGAAGGCACACAATACATGATAGACGGCGTGCGGGTTTATGGGAATAATGATTTAGCAGCAAACGAGCCACCCACCACTATCCAAAATTATGTTACGGTTGATAACAGTGGCGTAAACACATCTTATGATATAGACCTGCCGTATACCATACCTTCAGATGGACAGCAGCACCTGGTATCTGTTAAGAGCTATGACCTGCCTGCTACATTCAGGTATTACGCCGTACCGAAGCTGGATAGGGATGTATTTCTGCAGGCACAGATCACCAATTGGGAAGACCTGAACCTGTTGCCTGCTGTTACCAATATCTTCTATGAAGGCACTTATGTAGGGCAAGGCGCTATTGATGTGCGCAATACCAGGGATACTATGAACATATCGCTGGGACGTGATAAGAAGATAGTGATACGCAGGGAGCGAGATAAAGAGCTACGCAGTGTGCGCACCATAGGCAGCAACGTAAAAGAAAGCTTTACTTATAAGCTGGATATACGCAATACCCGTAAGGAAGCAGTGAACATTTTTGTAATAGACCAGGTGCCGGTAAGCAATGATAAGGATATAGTTGTAGAAGATGTGGAGACAGACGGCGCCAACTATGATGAAACTACCGGAGCCGTGCAGTGGACCATTAAATTGGCACCCAATGAAACGGTGACCAGGAAGCTCAGCTATACGGTGAAATATCCGAAGAGTAAACGGATAAATCTATAAAAAACAAAGGGGCCGCTGTATCAGCGGCCCCTTTTAATTATTTCTCAAATCTTATTTCCCTCAACAAGAAGTTATCATCTTTCAGGTTCATCACAAGGTATACCTGGTAAGTTCCGTTAGAGGTTTCTAAGGCACCCACAGCATACTTGGCAGACGTACCGGAAGGGCCACCCTGCCTCACTGTAAATTGCTTTACAAGGTTTTTGGTGAAAAAATCGCGTAAAACGATCTCGGCCTGCGCCTTGCTATAAATAGATTGATTGTTGCTCATAGTAATGGCCACGGTATTATCCAGGTATTTGGATATCATCGTAACGTTTCCGTTGCGAATACCATTGGTCACATCCTCTAAAGCCTGTGCATTAGCAGCAAGCAGAGAGAAACAGAGCAATATGGATAAAAAAAGTCGTTTGTAAAGTTTATTCATCGGCAACCACTTCAAAAGTCAATACAATTGTATCAACATCAAAAAACTTGCCAAACTCGGCAAATTTTTAACTTTTTGTTGAAGGTTTATAAAAATAACAAAAATTTTAGTGCATTCATATTAAATTTTTAAACCAATGGCCATTAGGTGATTTATTTATATGATAAACTCAAATAAATAAGATTCTTATAATAACAGTAATTTTGCGCCATGTCAAAGAAAGTAATGCTCATCATAATGGATGGCTGGGGACATGGAAAAGTGCCCTCTGCCGATGCCATTGCCCATGCGAATACTCCATTTGTAAAATCATTATATAATAAATACCCAAATACAGAACTGGTTACCTGTGGCGAAGACGTAGGATTACCTGCCGGCCAGATGGGAAACTCAGAGGTTGGGCACCTGAATATAGGTGCAGGACGAATTGTGTACCAGGAACTGGAACGCATTAATAAAGCCGTTCGTGATGGGGAGCTGGCTACTAACCCGGCTTTTGTAAAAGCGCTGGATGCGGCAAAATCTTCAGGCAAAACGCTGCACCTGATAGGCCTGGTGAGCGATGGTGGTGTGCACTCGCACATAAAACACCTGGAAGCTATGTGCAAAATAGCCAATGATAAGGGTGTACAAAAAATTGCAGTACATGCTTTTACCGACGGAAGGGATACTGACCCTAAAAGCGGGTATAGTTTCATAAAAGAATTACAGGAAAGCATAGCAGGTACGCATGCATTTATTGCCTCGGTTTGCGGCAGGTACTATGCGATGGACAGGGATAAGCGCTGGGAACGCGTGAAACTTGCTTACGATGCCCTGACTAAAGGCATTGGTGAGAAAACACATGATCCGCTTGCTGCCATTCAGCATTCCTATGATGCGGGTGTTACTGATGAGTTTATTAAACCGGCAATAGTTTGCGGTACTAACGATCAGCCATTGGCATTGATACAGGAAGGAGATGTTGTTGTGTGCTTTAACTTTCGCACAGACAGGTGCCGTGAGATCACAACCGTATTAACGCAGCAGGCTTTCCCTGAATTTGATATGCATCCATTGCCTCTACACTACGTAACTATGTCGGAATACGACAAAACCTACAAAGATGTAGATGTGATATTTCATAGCGATAATCTTACCAATACTATTGGTGAAGTATTGGCTAACGGCGGCAAGACGCAAATACGCATTGCAGAAACAGAAAAATATCCGCACGTTACTTTCTTCTTCTCTGGCGGTCGCGAACTAACATTTGAAGGTGAGCGCCGTATTATGATACCATCGCCCAAGGAAGTGGCCACTTATGATCTGAAGCCTGAGATGAGCGCGTATGGTATTACAGAAGCAATATTGCCCGAGATAGCGGCACAGTCTGCCGATTTTGTGTGCCTGAACTTTGCGAATGCCGATATGGTGGGTCATACAGGTGTTTGGGAAGCAGCCATTAAAGCGGCGGAGACGGTGGATAATTGTGTATCGCAGATAGTGCCCTTGGCATTGGATAAAGGTTATGCGATATTCTTAACCGCGGATCATGGCAACTCCGATTACATGATCAACGAAGATGGCACGCCCAACACTGCGCACACTTTGAACCCGGTACCATTGTTCCTGATATCGAATGACTATAAGGGAACGATAAAGCCCGGCAAACTGGGAGATATAGCACCGACGATATTGCATTATATGGGGCTGCCCATACCAAAAGAAATGACAGGGAATATCCTGATAGATTAAAAAAAGAAAAGAGGAGCATTTGCTCCTCTTTTCTTTTTAACAGACGCTTTTTATTTATGCGGGGTAAGCAATGCTTTATATTGTGCGGGTTGCCCCAATATTGCTAAAGCTTTGTTGACATCATTATCCGTTTTGAGGCTGTTCTCGATGCGGCCACGCAGGTAATAATACCTTGAAGAAATCTCACTTTCGAGGAAGCGCGTTACCTCTTCTTTATGTTTTACCAGGTCTTGTTTTTTATCGTGCGATACCTTGGCCTGCAACGCTGTAAACTCTGCTTTTGCACCATCGTAGTATTTTTCGCGGATGGCTATTTGCTTTAATGAATCCAGTCCTATTTCTGTTTCTGTTTTATAGGAGTAATCCTTATTCTCCAGCCATTTTGCGAATTGGTTAAAATCATTGTCCGTAAGCGTGAAGGTAGCTGCCGGCGCAATTGTCTTATGTTGTTTTACATATTGAGTGGTGTAATCGAAAAAGTAGTTTTTGCTGTATAAAGCGATCACGAGTTTGCTGATCTCCTCATCTTTTATTTTTACATCGGGCTCTATACCACCGCCACTGAATACGCTTCTGCCGGAGGCAGTCTTAAATTCTTTCTTCAATGAATCAGGTATCTTACCAACGCTGCCATCGGCATTACGGTTACTGTAATCAAGCGCCTGTATACACCTGCCGCTTGGTGTGTAATATTTAGCAGTAGTCAGCTTCAGCCGCGCATTATAACCAAGGGGGCGTGTTACCTGTACCAGTCCTTTGCCATAAGAGCGTGTACCTATTATCACTGCACGGTCAAGATCTTGCAGCGTACCGGAAACAACTTCGGATGCAGAAGCTGAGAATTGATTTACCAACACGGCAACCGGTATTTGAGTATCCCATGGCTGATCTTTAGTTTTAAACTCTTCGGAGAGCTCAGGCACTTTACCTTTCGTCATCACAACTGTTTGTCCCCTATCTATAAATATATTGCAGATCGACACCGCTTCATTGAGCAAGCCGCCGGGGTTATTCCTCAGGTCGAGCAACACTGATTTCATATCCGGCTTAGCCTTCTTCAGGCTATCCAGCGCGTCGCGAATCCCTTTAGCACAAGCAGGAGTAAATTGCGTTAGTCTTACGTAAGCTACATCTTTGTTTGGTCCTATTAAGCCTGCAAAGGGGATACTGGATACCTCTATCTCACCACGAGTAATGATCTTTTGGGATTCGATACCGGTGTAGGCATCTTTGATTTTCATATTGACCTGTGTACCGGGAGCGCCTTTCAGCAACAAACTGATATCATCGAGGTTCTTGCCTTTCACTACCTGGTTGTCTATGGATATTACTTCGTCACCGGGGTGCAAACCTGCTTTGTAGGCAGGCGTGTTTTCGTATACTTCTCCCACGAATATCACACCATCTTTCAGGCGCATATTGGCACCGATGCCGCCGTATTTGCCGGTGGTCTGGAATTCAAACTCCTCAATATCAGATTCCGTAATGTAATTGGTATAAGGGTCCAGGTTATCCAGCATAGCATCTATACTGGTCTTCATCATTTTGCCCGGTTCAATAGGATCTACATAATAGGTATTTAGCTCCTTAAATATAGTTGCATATATATCCAGATTTTTTGATATTTCGAAGTAGGAATCACTGGTTTTGGCTCTTACAAAAAGTATAAATATCGCAGCTACAGCAAAACCGGTAAGAAAACCACTGTATTTCCTGATTTTTTTCATTCACATGTATTTCAATATAGCAATGTAGGAAAAAATAAACTGTCAGGAATCCTGCCCAAGATTTTTAACAGGCTTGGCACGAAACTAATGTGTATTTATTAGGATATGTTTAGAATATTAAGTATTTTGCGATAAGAAATAATCCTGAATGAAGAGAAAACTACTCGTTTTTTTTAGTGTTGTATGCCTGGCCTTGACAAATAATGTCTTCGCCCAGTCATCTTCATCCAGGGACTCAGACCCCAACACCCTGGATATTAATAATACCCTGAAAGATAATTTTGGGAATGACCTGGTTACTATTTATCCCAACCCGGCGAGGAGCGAACTGAATGTAATATTCGACAGCAAGCTGGATATAAGGATGATCGCGGTATATAACCTTATAGGTAAGGTGGTATCGGTATTTAAAGTTACCAGCGGTACCAGCGCAAAACTGGACATTGATAACATACCATCCGGAATATACTTTATAAGGCTTACCGATTCGCAAGGCAAAGTAGCTGCCACATGCAAATTCACCCGGCAGTAATTGATTGTCATTTGTTTGTCATAGACTGCCTGTAAACAGGCATGTATATTGCTATACAGTACGTTAAAGACTTTAAAAACGTATATTAGTAAGCATGGCCCGGTTTAGGATTTTAGCTGTTTTTTTATTCTCCTTATTTGCTTGTGTAAACAACACAAAAGTAACTGCGCAAAAGCTATTTACGGAGGGCTTTATCACTTATAAAATTGTGATGGATCCACCTGCAAACCAGGAAGGGTTAGTGCAATATTCAGGTACTTATACCATAACGCTAAAAGGCAATAAAGTAAAAAAGGAATTGAAGCTGGAAAACGGCTTCCAGACGACGCTGGTAATTAACTATGATGCGAAAACAGCCTTTTCATTAAAACATATTGCAGATAAGGACGTAGCTATAGAAATGGATATGGATAAGCTGATGCAGCGGGGGAAAAAATATGAAGGATTTGTTTTAAAAACAAAGAACAATGCGACGCAGAATATAGCCTCCGTGAAAGCTGAGGAAGGCACAATAATTTATAGTGATAAAAGCAGCGTTGATATTTTCTTTACGAAAGACTGGACATTGGCAACGACTATTTTTGAACGCTTCCCAAATATGAGGGAACTGCCTGTGAAGTTTACCAATGCCAATGATGATGGGCTTACCATACATTTTAGCCTTCAGTCGATAGAGGCACGACCTGTGGAGAACGCCAGTTTTACAATACCGGCACATGCCAAAGTTATCAGCAGCAAAGAATACGAACAGCTAAAGGGTGAATAGATGTTTTAAAACCACGAACCATGAAAAATCTGTTATGCATTTTGCTTTTTCTTGTTCCCATAATAGGTAGGGCCGACGGCGTATACAGGAATTGGGATGATGCACTGGCAGATAAAGAGTTTGTGCGGGTGTTGCACATGACCTATCGTGCTATGGACACCATACCCGATGTGCTGGACCAGTTTCCTAACCTGGAAGAAATCAATTTTAGTAACAACAGGATAGCATACCTGCCACCCAGCATTTTGAAATGCCATAAACTAAAGAAGCTTGTTCTTTTTCGCAATAAAATAAAAGCGTTGCCGGATGGCATATATCAGCTGGAAAGACTGGAACATTTGTCTGTAAGCTATAACGATCTTACCACATTGCCCGATTCTATTGGTTATCTGCCTTCACTCACGGTGCTGTACCTGAATGGTAATGATATTGTAAGCCTGCCCGCTAGTATAGGCCAACTTAAAAAACTGGTGAGTTTGCGTGTAGGATCTAACAGGCTTGAAAAATTGCCGCCGGAAATAACGCAATTAAAATCTTTGCAGCTGCTGGATATAGGCAATAACTACATAGAAGCCTTGCCTGAAAATATAGGCGACTTAAGCGAGCTGCATTTTTTTTATCTGCAGCAGAATCGACTGGTTACTATCCCGGAATCGCTGGGGAAATGCAAAAAGCTGCAGGAACTGGATGTAGTAAGATGTGGCGCACTGCGTATGCCCGCATCGCTGGCTGATATTGCGAAACTGGAAGAAGTATATGTGGATGAACGCATCATTGTATTCTACCAAAATCCGCTATACCGTTACCGGCAGCGCATCACTGTGGTAACCTCCTTCGATCCTAATATATACCGTCCGTCGAAAGCAGAATAAAGGCATAAAAAAATGCCCCGCAATGCGGGGCATTTTTTTATGAAATGTATGTGCCTGTTATGGGAACAGTACACCATTGTATTTGTTTACATCAACCTGAGGTATGGTAGCGTTATACCTGTTATTGATGGTATTGATGATCTGATTGGCCACCAGGGCATAACCACGTGGTGTGAGGTGTATACCGTCTAATGAAAATGCGCCGCCAGATACAAAGGTTGTATTGAAAGCAACACCATTAAATAATATTCCTGACTGCAATGTTCGTAAATAAGAGTTCATATCCACCACTGCCAGGTTTTCCCTTTGGGCAAGCCTGCTGATGATCTGGTTAAAAGTTGATGTTGCAGTTTGAATGTTGGCTACTTCGTCTGCAGTCAGTACATAGTTTGCAGGGATCGGTTTTTTAGTACCCCAGCCAGCACATTTTACTGAATCCATAGGCAGGCTCAATAAGATATATTCGCCCGGCTGAATTTGCCTGAACTTAGCAGGTGCGCTTGCATCGGCAATCAGGAAATAGTTAGCACCAGCCTGGAAGCGGATACCCGGAACATTGTTGTAAGCATCATTCAACCTGTAGGCATCGTCTTGCGTAAGCGTAAGGCCGTTGGCAGGTATAGTGGTAAAGAATGGTATAGCGGTAACATCAGGAATGTTTATGAGCACCCCTTGCGCGCCATTGCGCCTCATGATAGATAATGTAGTATCATAAGCTACAGCAAACAAATTAGGGTCTGATATTTTTGCGGTTGGGTCAGAAGAACCATTACCGCCGGCTGTTGCATAACCAAGTACATCGTTTGCACCGATCCACATTGTAAAGAAAGTAGGATGCAGAACACCGGCCTCATCAGCAGGGCGGGAACCCGCAGGATCTACATAAAACCTGCGCGCATAAGGGTTTAACATGCCATATCCGCGGAACAGGAAATCGATACAGCGGATACCCGGAACACCCATATTATTATACGGGCCGTCCTGGGCTATGCTCATAGTGCTGCCGGCCGTATCTAACGCACCCTTAAAATAGGCAGGTGCCAATGATGGTGTGGCATCGCATGCGCCCTGTACCATCTGCAACGTAAGTTTAGCGCCGGGATAACCAAAATCGCCCGGAAGCAAAGGCTGCTTGAAGTTGCCGCCGCCTACCAGTTTGAACTGGCCGGCCAGAATACTGGGATAGGAGTTTTGCTGTCCTGATTTATATAAGCTGCCATCTGCAAAACCTGCAGTGAGTGAATTGCCGACTGCTACATAGCGTGTGAAATCTGCAGAACCTTTATCCGGTTTGGATGGTTCTATATTGGTTTTACATGCCGCCATTGTGCAGGCCATCAAACCTATGATATATATCTTCTTCATTTTTCTTGTAGTTTTTTAGCTTGATCTTTTAAAAATCGAAAGAAACGCCAATACCCGGATTGATGATCTTGGTTTGATACTGACCACCGAAATTGTCTGCCAGTACAACACCGGTACGTTTGTCTGTAAATACATATTCAAACACGCCCATGATAGTCATCCTTCTCATTGGTTTGAAGGTGATACCACCGGTAGCGGTGTAGTGGTTTGCATCAGGAAGTTCAGGAGACAGGTAACCATCTTTTACCGGAGAAGGATCATAAGCGCCACCCACCATTACAGCAAAACGGTCGTTGATCTTGTAGTGAGCACCCAGGCGAATAGCAAAGGTGTTTTTGTAGCGGCGTGGTGTATGTACATCCTGCAGCGAAGCAGTATTTGTTTCATAATCGAAACGGAGGCTATCGTAAGAGCTCCATCCTACAAAATTACCATCGGCCTGGATGGTAAGGTTGCGGGTTGGTTTGAAGCCCCAGCCAACTGTTACTACACGTGGCAGGTTTACGTTTGATTTGAAAGCTGTGTAAGGGAACTGTGAAGACAGCGAAGATGGTACGGTAAATGTCGCATATCCGCGATTAACTTTCATGTTAACACCGGAGCGGTAAGTGATACCGAATTGCAGCCAGTCTGTTGCATTCAAATGCAAGCCTATGTTATAGCCAACACCGTTTGCATTGCCCTTAAGCTCAGCTGCGCCATCTGCAACCGACTGGCTTTGCAGCGGTACTGCTTTACGCAAGTCGATATTACCTGTTGCAAAAACAAAACCACCACCTACAGAGATGATGTCATTCACCTTGTAACTAATGGTAGGTTGTATGAAGATGCTTTGTAATTGTATTTCCTGGATAGAATAACGCCCTGCCCAGTTATCATCCCATTTGATGCCCGTGCCGAAAGGTGTATATACAGCAACACCGAGGCCAATGCGGCTCTTATCTGCTATTGGCCCGCCAACGTAAACATTGAACGGAGTATAAGTACGGTTGTTTGCATCTGCCATATCGCCGGGCGCGCCTGTTGGCGTAGCTATCCAGCGGGTGCGGGGTGTAAGTGCCTGTATGCTTGCATAAGCCTGCACATGCCCCAGATCACTAAGGCCTGCAGGGTTGTAAAATATGGTGGAAGCATCCCACGGTACAGCAGCACCGGTGCCCCCCATTGCCAATTGCCTGATACCTTGCAGGTTTAGTTGAAAAGCGGCACCGAATGCTATCGAAGATGACAACAGCACGGAACCGATCAATAATAGTGGTTTCTTCATACTATATGTTTTGCTGTAAAATGTAATATGTTGATATTACAAAATTTGGCATTAAGATAGCCTAAAAAGGGCATAAATGCAATGGGATGCATTAATTAATTGGCAACTCCTATTGTGGCGATGCTAACATGGGTACCCGGCACCTTTAAAATAGCCATGGCACAGGATTCCAGCGTTGCACCGGTAGTGAGCACATCGTCTACCAGCAGTACGTGTTTATTTACCAGGGCGTTTTCATTTTTAACCGCGAACGCTCCATCCATATTTTCTATACGCTCTGCCCGGGTTTTTTGGGTTTGGCTATCTGTATTGCGCGTTCTGTAAAGCAAATCACCCGCCACAGGGATATTCCATACAAAGGACATACCGTCCGCTAATAAAGCAGATTGGTTATACCCCCTTGCTGCTTCTTTTTGAGGATGCAGCGGCACAGGTATGATGATATCAATACCCTGTTGCCAGTTGATCTGGGCAAGATCGTAGGCAAATAATTTGCCCAGAAACACACCAATGTCTTTACGGTTATTGTATTTAAGCTCGTGTAACAGATGTTGCAGCAAACCGCCATCGGTAAAGTATGCAAATGAGGTAGCCTTGACTATTGGTACCCGGCCTGCAAAACGCATGGCCGTTTCATTGTCCGGTATATGATGGTAAGCAGTGCGGGGCAGGTTATAGATATTGCAATTGAGGCATAGTATTTCTTCCTCCGCCAGTAAAGGCTTGCCGCAACCCTCGCACAGGCGCGGGTAGAGCAGGTGGCTGAGGCCCTGGGCCATATCTTTTATGTTGTCGGAGAAACTCATTTAGAAAAACATCCTGTAAACATCCTCTACTTTATTCACCGTCTTGATCTCGATCTTATAACTCTTTGTATCCAGCCCCTTAGCATTGGCTTTAGGGATCAGTATTACATCCATACCCAATTTATCTGCCTCTGCAATGCGCTGGTCTATGCGGTTGACGGCACGTATCTCACCAGAAAGACCTATTTCTCCTACAAGGCAGATATTATTAGGTAATGCTTTGTCTTCGTAGGATGATAGCAAGGCGCATACTACTGCCAGCTCAATGCTCGGGTCTTCTATTTTCAATCCACCTGCTATGTTCACGAATACATCGCGGGTGCCGAAATGAAAACCGCCACGTTTCTCTAACACTGCTAAAAGCAATTGTAGCCTGCGGAGGTCGAGCCCGCTCACTGTACGCTGTGGTGTGCCATATACAGCCTGTGTTACCAGCGCCTGTACTTCTATCATCAATGGACGTGCACCTTCCATGGTACTGGCTATAGCAATGCCGCTGAGTGGTTCATCGTGTTGAGATAATAATATCTCGGAAGGATTGCTCACCGGGCGCATACCATTGGTGACCATTTCGTAGATGCCCAGTTCTGATGTGCTACCGAAACGATTTTTTATAGTGCGTAGTATGCGATAAGCATAATGGCGGTCCCCTTCAAACTGCAATACGGTATCTACCATGTGCTCCAGTATCTTAGGGCCGGCTATAGAGCCATCTTTGGTAATATGGCCAATGATACATACCGGTATATTGGTTGCTTTGGCAAACCGTTGCAATTCTGCTGCACACTCACGCACCTGCGATACGCTACCTGCCGGGCTTTCAACATAAGGGGATTCCAGCGTTTGTATGGAATCTATGATCAGTAGTTGTGGTTTTACTTTTTTTACTTCCTGGAAGAGGGTATTAGTATTAGTTGCAGTAAGCAAATACAGGTTGGGGTTGCTCGTACCTACACGATCGGCACGTAGCTTTACCTGTTGCGCACTTTCTTCACCGGAAATATATAATGTTGTGATGTTCTTCCATTGCAAAGCGCATTGAAGAAATAAGGTTGATTTACCAATACCTGGTTCGCCTGCTATTAATATCACAGAGCCAGGTACCATACCGCCACCCAATACACGATTGAGTTCTGAATCAGGAGTGGAGAGTCTTATCTCTTTGGTGATAACCAGTTCTTCCAGTTTATGTGCTTTGGATTGATCTTTGGTTTCGTCTTCCCAACCCGCAGTTACATTTTTCTTATCGTCGCGTTGTATCACTTCTTCTACAAAAGAATTCCATGCACCACAAGAAGGGCATTTGCCGGTCCACTTTGGAGATTCATAACCACATTGCTGACAGAAAAAGGCTGACTTGATTTTTGCCATGAGAAACTAAAGATAACTTAAAAGAAAAAGAGCCATCGGAAGAATCCGCGGCTCTTACTTACTAACCCATTAAATTCACAACTTGATACAAATGTAGCATCTTGGACGGTAGGAAAAAAATAGAATTCCCGCTATCATGTGTTAAATTTTAAAATATTAATTTTTGTACACATTAGATAATTAGTGTTACCCATTGATTTACAGGTTTTTCAATTCATCTAAATAAATATACATATATGAATATATCTATAATTTATTGATAAAATGTTCATAAAAAAATAAATTATATAAATTAATATTTTATAATGATGGCGGTTTTAGTAACCGAAAATTATAGATTTTAGATATTTGAAAAGGTCAGGGTTGCACCTTTACTATCTACAAGAAACTGATGCGTTAAACCCAATGTCAGAGTATAATTAACCTCCTGGTGACCGCATGGGAAATTGAAGCAGACAGGGTAATCATACTCCTTTACTTTATCAGCAATGATCTGTTCTACCGTTTGTCCGAAAGGCCGTTCTGTATCCTGCATATCAGTAAGCCCGCCAACGATCAAGCCTTTAAGATGATCGAGCTTGCCTGCGCGTTTCAGGTTCAGCATCAACCTGTCTATATTATATAATACCTCACCAATATCTTCTATGAAAAGTATTTTGCCTTCTGTATCAACTTCTGATATAGAACCCGTAAGATGAGCGAGGATGGCAAGGTTGCCCCCGGTTAATATTCCTTGTGCACTGCCGGCCCTATTGAAAGATGACGGCGGTGCGGTATAGCTGAGTGGATTGCCGGCAATAGCATCAAAGAAACTTTGCAGGTGTACACTGTTGATCGTTTCCTCTTTATAAGCATTACACATAGGGCTGTGCAACACCGCTATGCCAAACTGCGATTGTATATGGCTCAGCAAAACAACGATATCGCTAAAGCCGCAAATCCATTTAGGTTTTTGCAGAAATCTGGTGAAGTCGAGCTGATCGATGATGCGACTCATACCATAACCACCTCGTCCCATCAAAACAG
Source organism: Bacteroidota bacterium (assembly GCA_018267955.1). Taxonomy (GTDB): domain Bacteria; phylum Bacteroidota; class Bacteroidia; order Chitinophagales; family Chitinophagaceae; genus Polluticoccus. Next base: position 311,137 of record JAFDXL010000005.1, on the reverse strand, counting down.
CATCAATATTCTTATCATCCAGCATGGCTTGCAAATCTGCGAGGCGCTCCCCGTCCGTGCCGCCGAAATAATTATGTTGCTTACCACAGGTATCACCTAGTATTACTTTATATCCTTTTGATTCCAGCACACCTGCCGCGTATTGAATTTTCTCCAGCGGTACATAGCTGGATGGGCAGGTAATACCGATAACAGATCCTTGTTTTAAATATGGTGGAATGATTGGCTGTTGATTCATAATCCTACGTAAATATACCCTTCTCTTATTTCTACAGGATAGGTTTTTAGTTTGTAGCCTTCGCCGCTTGTATTGCGGCCATTGGCAGGATCGAAACGATATTTATGATCGGGACAAACAATACGGCCCTGCATATCCAGCCAGCCATCGCAAAGCCTGCCACTGGCATGCGGGCACCTGGCAGTAAAGGCATAAACGGCATCTCCTTTTCTTAAAAGTCCTATTGCCTTTTCCCCAAGAAATACTTCGATCAATCTACCATCGATCAATTCGTCAAAAGATGGAGCTGTTACCTTGTGCCAGTCGTATAATGTGATCATCTTCTTGCGGCAAAAAAATCTTTCATCAGTTGCGCACATTCGTCGGCCAGTACATCGTGCGCCAGTTGCGTTTTGGGATGGAAAGGCCAGTTTTCGCCCGTAATGCGATGATAACCGTTCTTGGCATCAGAAGCTCCGTACACAATGCGGCCGATCTTAGACCAGTAAAGTGCACCGCAACACATCAGGCATGGCTCTATGGTAACATACAGCGTAGCTTCCGGCAAATATTTACTGCCCAACTGGTTGAACGCCGCAGTCAGTGCTATCATCTCTGCGTGCGCAGTAGCATCATTCAGTTGCTCTACCTGGTTGTGCCCCCGCGAAATGATCTTGGTATCCCATGTCACCACGGCGCCAATAGGAATCTCTCCCGCATCATAGGCAAGCCTCGCCTGCCGTAGTGCCTCCCGCATAAAATAGGCATCATCAAACATCATCTGTCAAAGATAGACTTACTCTTTATTCTTTGTGTCCATAATAATGGTAACAGGGCCGTCATTCACCAGGGCTACTTTCATGTCTGCGCCAAAAGTGCCGGTGGCGACTGGTTTGCCGGTGAGGCTAGTGAGTGTGCTAACAAAATATTCATATAACGGTATAGCCTGCTCGGGACGCGCTGCCTTGATGAAAGAAGGGCGATTTCCTTTTTTATACGATGCGTGCAGGGTAAACTGGCTCACCACCAATACTTCTCCATCTACATCCTGCAGGCTTTTGTTCATCAGGCCATTCTCATCTGAGAATACGCGCAACTGGGCGATCTTGGAACAAAGCCAGTCGGCATCCTCTTTGGTGTCTTCCGTTTCTATGCCCAGTAATACCATAAAACCGGTACTGATAGCGCTCTTCATTTCGCCATGAATGGTAACGCTTGCTGTAGAAACCCTTTGTATAACTGCACGCATGGTGCGAATTTGCAGGATTTTTGCGTAATAACGATGCATTGAATAATCTGATGAGGCTTTTAGCTTTCGTCTTTTTACTTTTGACTTTGAAATGTATAATATCAACGAAACGATCGTAGCGCTGGCAACGCCACCCGGCATCGGGGCCATAGGTGTCATCAGGCTTAGTGGCAGCAAGGCTATAGAAGTAACCGACAAGATCTTTAAAGGAAAGAAACTGGCTAACCAGCCATCGCATACGCTGCATTTTGGTAAGATTATAGATGGTGAAAAGATACTGGACGAGGTAGTGGTAAGCCTGTACAAAGCCCCCAAGAGCTATACAGGAGAAGATGTGGTAGAGATAAGCGGCCACGGATCTCAATATATACTGGAGCAGATCATCAACCTGTGTATCGCTAATGGCGCGCATATGGCCAAGGCGGGAGAGTTTACCCAGCGTGCCTTCCTGAATGGCAAGCTGGACCTGGCGCAAGCCGAAGCGGTGGCCGACCTGATAGCCAGCCAGAGCGGTGCGGCACAGCAAGCCGCTATGCACAACCTGCGTGGCGGATTTAGCGAAGAGCTGAAAGCCATGCGCGAGCAACTGATCAAATTCAGTGCACTGATAGAACTCGAATTAGACTTTAGCCAGGAAGATGTGGAGTTTGCAGACCGTACACAATTGTATCATTTGGTGGATGATCTTACCGGTACAGCCATAAGGCTTGCAGATTCCTTCAGGCTGGGGAATGTGATACGCAATGGCGTGAGCGTGGCTATTATAGGTAAACCCAATGCAGGAAAGAGCACCTTGCTGAATGCCCTGCTGAACGAAGAACGAGCTATAGTAAGTGATATAGCAGGTACTACGCGCGATACGATAGAAGAAACGTTAAATATAAATGGTGTGCTTTTCCGCCTGATAGATACTGCAGGCATACGCGAACATACCAGTGATATTATAGAAAGCATAGGTGTGCAGCGCAGCATGGATACCATGAAGCGCGCGGATGTAGTAGTGTACCTGTATGATGTAAATACTACAATACCGGATGAGATAGAAGAGCAGGTAGCGCTGTTTAAAAAAGAAAATATCAAGTACCTGCTGGTAGGTAATAAGATAGATATCATCACTCATCCACAGCGGGAAGATGCTATTTATATATCGGCTAAGAATAAGGACAATGTGCAGCAACTAAAGCAGGCATTATACAAAATAGTAGTAGAAGGAGAGATCAATACAGAAGGTACGATCATTACCAATGCACGCCACTATGCATCGCTGCAGGAAGTGTTGCGATCATTGACCGATATAAAAGCCGGCCTGGACCATCATATAGCCAGCGACCTGATAGCGCTGGATATACGCCGCTGCCTGTTTTACCTGGGTGAGATCACCGGGGAGGTAACCACAGAAGATAAGCTGGATTATATATTTAGTAAGTTCTGTATCGGGAAGTAGAATGTATCAGATGATGACTGAGTAATTATTTATAATGGATATAACAGTATTAGCTGATTATTTTGACGAGAAAGTTTCTGTGCACGAACTAAAGGAGACTATTGCTGAAGAAGTGGCAGAAACAGAGCGGTCAAAAGCTTTGGAAAAGGATGTACTAAAAGTGTATATTAATAATAAGTGCGCTTATAGATTAACTGCTGTTAATTTTATTGGGATGCTAAACGATTACCTTTCGGGAGCATTAACATCGGCAGAACTTGAATATATATTCAATGTACTTGAGTTCTTAGATGATAGTTGGGATATTGATGAAAAAGTAGAAAAGGTTTATCAATTAATGGCTGAACCTATAATCGATTATCCGATTAATAAAGAGAATGTTAGCGCATCACGCGATTTCCTAAATGGTGCGACCGTAGATCTTTTGTTGGAAGTTTAATATGGAAATGTCACTGATACTTTTCATCTAAATAGAATACGGTATTTTAATCGAACGAATCTCAGCCTTCGTCGAATGCAGGATATTAACTTAAGGCTAATAGCCTATCTTGCCTGCTTCAAAAAATCCGTTAAAATGAGATCACTTTTTACATTAGTTTTTGCCTGCGCAGCTGCCGGCAGCTGCGCACAAGTACCTGAATTTGTAACAGACCTGTCCACCGGGCCTGATTTCGGCTATACAAGCCCCATACGTGAATCGGTAATGTTCAATAATAACAGGATGGTGTGTTTCATTGGCATACCGTCAGGAAACGGCATCATTACCACCGATGCTACCACCACAGGCACCAAACCCGTTGACCTGGCAATATCTACGGCTCAAATTCACAATCCTGTTGTCATGAACAATAAGGTCTATTACATCGACCAGCCTAATACCAGCTCTGCAGGATGGCATAATTTCCTGTGCTATACAGATGGAATCAATTTTTCGGGCGGCGGGCGTGTGAATGATTTAAGCGATAGCCTGGAGCTGTACGCGATGGCTGACCAGCATAGTTATGATAAGAAGGCGCTAATAGCGATGAATGGCAAACTGTATTTTTTCGCAACAGAGAATTTCTACAATGGATTTGAATTGTATAGCAGCGATGGCACCAGGGCAGGCACAAAAAAAGTTAAAGACATTAATCCTCTACCTTATACTAATGCTGTAAACGCAACCACCTATGAATTATCTACCATTAACGGTAAACTGATCTTTCCGGCCGATGACGATACGCATGGCAATGAGCTTTGGATATCCGACGGTACCGAAGCAGGCACGCAAATACTGGCAGATCTCAATACTATCCTGGGCGTGGGTAGTAATCCATCCAATCTTATTCCATTCGGTAATAAAATGCTATTCAACGCAGCTGCTGTTCCGTTTGATACAGCAATATGGATAACAGATGGCACCGCCACAGGTACCATTCTTCTGAAAGATAGTTTGTTCAATATGTCGGACTATGCAGAACTGAACGGTAAACTATATTTTTATGCGCGTGCCATCCCATCAGGTACAGAAGGCATATACGAAACAGACGGAACACAGGCAGGTACCACGAAGATATGGGAGGCAGACCCTTTAGGGTCTTACCTGAGCTATCGCCCGAAGCCGGCATGGTTAACGGCTTTTAGGGGAAGGCTCTATTTTTCAGCATATTCAGCTGCCACCGGGCAGGAGCTATGGCAAAGCGATGGCACTCCATCCGGTACTAAAATATTTATGGATCTGGACAATAGTTTAACCAGTACAAGCCCGGGCCAGTTGACTGTAGCTGGAACCCGTATGTTCTTTAAAGCCGTTCGCTGGAAGAATAGCAGCATTGTGAATGTAGATATATGGAGCACGGATGGTACTGTCGCCAATACAGTAAGGCATGACCTGCCTAATGCAACCGGCCAGTTAGCTTTTCAGCAGGATATTACGCTCATGGGTTCTCCAATTGTGCCATTTGGTAAATACATACTGTTCAACAATTCTTACAATACAGGACAGTCCCCATCAGCATTGTGGAGAATGGAGATGAATCCCGTAGGTATTACCGATCCGGGGAAACATATGGCAAGCTTTGACGTCTATCCTAATCCCACATCAGATTATATCAACATAAGATCCGAAGGCCTGCAGTGTGCTGCCATATATACTGCCTGGGGCAAAAAGCTCATGGAAACAAAAGGCAGCCGCATAGATGTGCGGTCTTTATCGCCGGGGATGTACATTGTAGAAGCTGTTGCCAATGATGGAACTGTCATAAAAACTAAGTTCAGCAAAAACTAAAGCGACTATCGGTAAACCGTTAATATTCTGCAAAAGTCTCGTGGGTATTTATACCCACGAGGCTTTGACTTGATGAGTGCAGGTTTGATGTTTTGATTTACTCTTCCTCCTACAACAGTATTGCGAATTAAAAAAATGACCACAATCAGTTAAAAGGCTATCAAAAGACATATTTATCCTTTATTGCCCTTGATAGCTTTGAACTATGAAAAAGCTACTCATAGTCCTACTGTCATTAACGATACATAATGTCTCGGTCGCCTGCAATGTTTGCGGTTGCTCCGCCAGCAATCAATACCTGGGCATCCTGCCGCAGATGGCTAATAACTTCGTCGGAATCCAATACCAATACCGCACATTTGAAAGTACACACGAAGCGGAGCCGGGCGAAAGCATGGAATCGGTATCTAAAGAGACCTATCGTACCCTGCAGCTATGGGGGAGGTACAATATTTCTAAAAGAATACAAGCCTACGCATTTGTACCTTATATAACCAATAACAGGGTTGAGGACCATGCTAAAACAATAAGCAGTGGGATTGGCGATATTACCTTACTAGCCAACTACCGGGTTACCGGCGCCAACTGCAATGGCAGAAAGGTACAGCATACCCTGCTGCTGGGCGGTGGCGTAAAACTGCCAACTGGCAGGTATGATAAACAGTCGATAAGCGCAGGAGAAACCCTGCCCAATATGCAGCCGGGCACAGGATCTTACGACTTTATTGTAAATACAAATTACACGGTACAATACAACGACTTCGGCCTAAACCTGGATGCATCCGGTGTATTGCCAACGGCGAACTCTGAAAAATACAAGTTTGGTAACCGTGTGCAATGCGGCTTAATGGCTTTTAAAACCTTTGCGTGGAAACAGATAAGGCTGATACCGCAGATAGGTGGCCGCTACGAATATGCATCTGCCGATTATGATAATTACAGTCTCCGCTGGGCAAACGATATGACCGGTGGCAACAGGGTGTACTTATCAGGTGGTGTACAGGCGTCTTATAAAAGGTATGGGGCACAGGTATTGGTGTATCAGCCCTTGTACCAGGACTATGCAACGGGGCTGGTAAATAATACATTTAAATCTGAAGCAGGACTTTATTTCCTGTTTTGATTGATTATCAATTATATGAGCAACGTTCATAGCAATTAAAGATGTTTTTATCCTTATTAACTGACGACGGTCATTCTTTTTGAACATAATCTGAAAGACTTTTGCTCCGTATTTCACTTCTTTCACTGTTAAATCAATAAAAAAATGAACAAAAGAAATCTCCTTGCAGTTGCGATCTCGGCAAGCATGCTATTAATGTATAGTTGCGGTGGCGGCAATAATGAAAAGCCTGTTACGGACGAAACCCCTAACCCACAACCAGCAGCAACAACTGAAGCGCCTGCTGCTGACGCATCAGCAGCAAAAGGTGTAGGTAAATTTAAAACAGTAGAGCTTACCCACCCGCTGGATGAGAAAATGGTAAAGGCAGGCCAGAGTATCTATGATGTAAAGTGCTCATCCTGCCATAAGACTACCGATGAAAAACTGGTAGGGCCGGGCTGGAAAGGTGTAACAGACCGCAGGGCCCCGGAATGGATCATGAATTTTGTAACCAATACCGACGAGATGCTGGATAAGGATGCAGAAGCCAAAGCGCTTATGGAAGTGTGTATGGTACGTATGCCTAACCAAAACCTAAAAGATGATGAGGCAAGAAGTGTATTGGAATTCATGAGGAAGAATGACGGTAAAAATTAAAAGTGCATTCCATCAAATAATTCAAACCAAACAATAGTATGAAAAAGTTACTGTTAATATTTAGTACACTTGGTGTGGTGGGCCTGACGGAGTCATGTAAAATGAAAAATACTGACGCTGTAGTAGAAGGTGGCGCCGCATCAAAGGTGTATGTAGCACCGGGTAAATACGACGAATTTTACAATTTCGTTTCCGGAGGCTTTAGCGGACAGGTTTCTGTTTACGGACTTCCTTCGGGGCGGTTGCTGAAAGTTATTCCCGTGTTCTCCGTTAACCCTGAGAATGGCTACGGCTACAGCGAAGAAACCAAGCCAATGCTAACAACCACTGCTGGTTTTGTTCCATGGGATGATCAGCACCACCTGGAGATATCGCAAACCAATGGCGAGCAGGATGGCCGTTGGCTTTTTGCGAATGCCAACAATACGCCCCGTGTTGCAAGGCTGGACTTAACCACCTTTAAAACGGCTGAGATACTGGAAATACCTAATAGTGCGGGCAACCACTCTTCGCCTTTTATTACCGAGAATACAGAGTATGTTGTAGCAGGTACACGTTTCAGTATTCCAATTAAAAATGAAGACGTTCCGATTACCAGCTTTAAGCAAAATTTTAAAAGTGTTGCTTCGTTTATCAGCGTAGACAAAACAACTGGTAATATGCATATTGCCTTCCAGATCGCATTGCCGGGTATGAGTCTTGATCTGTCCCATTCAGGTAAAGGCCCATCCAGTGGCTGGTTCTTCTTCTCTACTTATAATACCGAACAGGCTAATACGCTTCTTGAAGTAAATGCTTCTCAGAAAGACAAAGACTTTATTGTTGCCGTAAACTGGAAAAAAGCAGAGGAATATGTGAAATCGGGCAAGGGCACGAAGATGAAAACAAAGTATTATCATAATACATGGAATGAGGATACACATTCTGCCACATCTAAAGTGGAAGATGAAGTTATTATGCTGGATCCTTCTGAGCTGAAGGATATGATCTACATGATACCATGTCCTAAGTCACCGCACGGTTGTGATGTGGATCCATCCGGTGAATACATTGTAGGTAGCGGTAAGCTGGCTGCATTGATACCGGTATTCTCCTTCACTAAATTTACCAAAGCGATAGCAGATAAGAATTTTGAAGGTGACTACTATGGCATCCCCGTTGTGAAATATGAAGCAGCCCTGCACGGAGAGGTACAAAAACCAGGCTTAGGCCCATTGCATACAGAGTTTGATGGTAAAGGCAATGCTTATACTTCTTTCTTCCTGTCTTCAGAGATCGTGAAATGGAGTATTAAAGATGTGAAAGTATTGGACCGCGTGCCAACCTACTATTCTATCGGGCACTTGTGCATACCCGGTGGAGATACTAAAAAGCCATGGGGTAAATATGTGATCGCTTACAACAAGATCACCAAAGACCGCTATCTGCCAACCGGACCTGAGCTACCGCAAGCTGCACAGCTTTATGATATCAGCGGCGATAAAATGCAACTGTTGCTAGACTTCCCTACGATTGGTGAGCCACACTATGCACAGGCTATCCCCGCGAGTGTTATAAAAGATAAGATCGCTAAAATATACGACATCAATAAGAATCATAACCCTTATGTATCGATGGGCGAAAAAGCTACCAAAGTGGTACGCAATGGTAACAGGGTAGATGTGTATATGACCGCCATCAGGTCTCACCTTACACCGGATAATATAGAAGGTGTATTCCTCGGGGATGAAATATATTTCCACGTGACCAACCTGGAGCAGGATTGGGATGTACCGCACGGATTTGCTGTAAAAGGCGCAAACACTGCAGAACTTCTGATAATGCCGGGCGAAACATGCACATTGAAATTTGTGCCGGATAGAGTAGGTATGTTCCCGTTCTATTGCACAGACTTCTGTTCTGCGCTGCACCAGGAGATGCAAGGTTACCTGCGTGTATCTGCTAAAGGAAGTAATGTTCCGCTGAAATACGGTACGGGTAGTTCCGTAGCTGCTTCTGATTCAGGTGCTGCAAAATAAAACTCTTTAAACAGCGTGCCATAACGGCACGCTGTTATAATTCTTTAGGTATGGAAAAGTTAACTAAGTTAGGTCGGATTAGTACTGTAATTGTCATTGTCTTTCTTGCTACACTATGGATGTTCCCTATGTGGAGAATAGATCTGAAGGCACCGCAATATCCCGGGGGATTGACGATGACGATCTGGATCAATGATGTAAAAGGCGATGTAGATGTAGTGAATGGATTGAACCACTATATAGGCATGAAAAGCATACATAAGCAGGATTTCAAGGAATTTGTTTATCTGCCTGCAACTATTATGACTTTTATGATTCTTGGCATTGTGGTTGCTGTAACCAATAAAAAAGTTGCGTATTACCTGTGGACAGCGATGTTTGCAGTGATAGGCTTATTTTCTTTTTATGATTTTTACAAATGGGAATATGATTATGGTCACAACCTGGATCCGCATGCCCCTATACAGGTGCCGGGTATGGCATACCAGCCGCCATTGTTTGGATATAAAAAGATGCTGAACTTCGAGGTATTGTCTCAACCGCATATTGCAGGATGGTTTTATATACTTGCGGGTGTGTTGTTGGTGAGTGTTAGTATTTTTGAATGGAGAAAAACTGCAAAAATTGAAGCATAAAATATTTTTGTTTGCGATCCTGTTGCTATCTGCCTGCAAAGCCGGTTTCGAGCCTATTGATTATGGCAAGGAAGCCTGCGCGCATTGCAAGATGACGATAGTAGATCCGCGGTTTGCATGTGAGTTCATTACCGCTAAAGGAAGGGTGTATAAGTTTGATGATGTGCTGTGTATGAAGAAATATACAGAGGAGTATAAGATCCCCGCCGGGGGTACCACATTTCTTGTGGCGGAGTATTATGGTGAAAAGGATAAATTTATCAATGCGGCAAATGCAATATATCTTAAAAATGAGCTTTATGCCAGCCCGATGAATGGGAACATGGCAGCGTTTAACGATATACAAGCCGCTAACAGGCTGAAAGACAGCCTGGGCATCCAGCCGGTGAGCTGGAGTAATATTCAATAGATGAGAAGAGCAGAGGTTATTTGTTTAGTGTTGTTTGTATTTGTTTGCATGAATGCAAACGCGCGCAGTTCTAAAGTGTTTGCTAATAACCCCGGCAGTCTGCAGCAGGCTATAGACAGATCGATACCCGGGGATACCTTACTTGTGCAGAAAGGCACCTATAAGGAACACGATATTCAAATCAATAAAAGACTGGTTTTAATAGGAAATAACTGGCCGGTGATAGATGGCCAGAATAAATACCAGTTGCTGACCATAGAGCACGATTCTGTAACAATAATTGGGTTACAGCTACAAAACACGGGCCGATCCAGCCTTACAGATATTGCGGCCATCAAATTGCTGAACGCCAATCATGTTACGGTACGTAACAATAAGCTATACAATAATACCTACGGGGTTTACCTGCAGAATGCCAACAACAATATTGTTGACGGTAATATTATACAATCAAATTCTGTTGATGAGCTTAATAGCGGCAATGGTGTCCATGCATGGAAGTCTGCTTATCTTACAATCAGCAATAACATAATCTCCGGCCATCGCGATGGTATCTATTTTGAATTTGTTACAGATTCCCACATCACAAATAACCGATCTTTCAAGAATGTGCGTTACGGGCTGCACTTTATGTTTTCGCACAGGGACACGTACCGGAAGAATGTATTTATGGACAATGGCGCGGGTGTAGCGGTGATGTTCTCTAAGTTTGTAGAGATGTATGATAATACCTTTGTGCATAATTGGGGAGACGCTGCCTATGCTATCCTGCTAAAGGAAATATCAGATAGCAAGATCATCCACAACCGTTTTATTAAAAATACGGTAGGTATCTATTTTGAGGGCACCAGCCGCATACAGGTGCTGAATAATGAATTTAAAGAAAATGGCTGGGCCATGCGTGTGCAGGCCAGCTGCAGTGATAATAATTTTGAGCGGAATAATTTTGAATCCAACTCTTTTGATGTGGCTACCAATGGAACCATGATGCTTAATACATTCAAGCAAAACTATTGGGATAAATATGATGGCTATGATCTTGACAAGAATAGGATTGGCGACGTACCTTACTACCCGGTAAGTATGTATTCCGTAGTTACGGAAAAAATACCCGCTGCTATGATATTATACCGCAGTTTTATTACAGATATAATGGACCAGGTGGAAAAAATATTACCCAGCGTTACACCTGACCAGTTGAAGGATGATGCGCCCATGATGAAAAGCTGGAATCTACAATGATCAGAATAAAAGAACTAACAAAGACCTTTGGCAAATTCACAGCGCTAAACAATATCAGCCTGGAGCTGAATACAGGAAGCGTGGTATCGTTGCTCGGCCCAAATGGATCAGGCAAAACAACGCTGATAAAATCTATACTTGGATTAGTGATTCCCGAAAAAGGTGAGATCGTAATAAACGGGCAACCTATTAAGAATAACTGGGAGTATCGCTCCCAAATAGGATATATGCCGCAAATAGGCCGTTATCCTGATAATATGACGATCGCACAGGTTATCAATATGATAAAAGAAGTGCGTGCCGATGTGAAAACTTACGACGAAGACCTAATATACGGACTGGGAATAAACAAAGTGCAGGATAAAACGATGCGCAGCCTTTCCGGTGGAACAAGGCAAAAAGTGAGCGCCTGCTTGGCATTCTTATTCTCGCCCGATATTTTTATTCTTGATGAGCCTACCGCCGGCCTGGATCCTTTATCGAGTGAATTGCTGAAGGAAAAGATAATTGCTGAGAAAAAGAAAGGAAAATTATTCCTGATCACATCTCATGTACTGAGCGACCTGGAAGGAATCACCAGCAATGTGGTGTACCTGCAGGATGGCAATATTGTTTTCTATAAAACGATTGAAGAGATACAAACCGTTACCGGAGAAAGCAGGCTGAATAAAGCTGTGGCAGTATTAATGCAGCAAATAAAATAAGACCAATGAAAACTATTATAAAATATGTAACGCTGGACCTGGTCAGGAACAAGATCATGATCATCTACGCGCTGATACTGGCAGCGCTATCTTTTAGTGTACTGAGTATCGACAGCAATTCGTCAAAGGGATTGCTAAGCCTGCTGAATGTAACGCTGTTGTTTGTGCCCATCATCAGTATTCTTTTTGCCACCATTTATTTTTTTAATTCCATAGAGTTTATCGAACTGCTGCTTTCGCAGCCTATAAAGAGAAATAAGGTATTGCTGGCAGAGTATATTGGCCTTGCGGCTACATTATGTATTGCTTATACTATCGGCATAGGGATACCGTTGGCTATATTGGCGCCGGTTTTTGCATCGGTAATTTTATTGGTAAGCGGCTTGTTGCTCACCCTTTGTTTTTCGGCAATAGCTTTGTTGGTATTTGTATTGTTCAAGGATAAAACAAAAGGTATTGGCGCAGCTATTATTACCGGGCTGTTCTTTACACTGTTGTTCGATGGACTGCTTATTATTTTTATCTATTCCTTCAGTGATTACCCTATAGATAAGCCCATACTGGGTATCATATCATTTAACCCGGTGGACCTTGCAAGGATATTAATGCTGCTGCAGCTTGATGTGGCCGTGATGATGGGCTACTCCGGCGCGCTGTTTAAAAAATTCCTTGGCACTGCAACAGGTAGCGTTTATACGGTGGTCTGCATGTTGTTTTGGGTAATTGTGCCTTTATTTCTTTCCTTGAAGATATTTAAGAAGAGGGATCTATAGAGAAGGGGAAGCTTAGCTTCCCCTATCTTATTATCAAACTAAACGGCAAAACAATTCTTTACATATTGTTCTCTAAACTGATAGCCTTAGGGAACAATATATTGTTTTCGAGATGGATGTGCTGAAACAGATCGTTTTCAAATTCTCCGAGTTTATACATCAGTAGCTTATGGCTGTTACAAGCATTAGCAGGTGCCTGGTAGCCGTTAGATAAGGTTCTGATATCGTGTAAAAGCGCACCTGCAGCATCGTGTTCCTGCTCCATTGCGGCTATTGTCTCCTCAATGCTGCTAAAGCCTGTGTCTGTACAGATAGATTGCTCCAGTTTTTTGATATAAGGAAAGAGCATCGCTTCTTCTTTTTTCAAATGATCATCCAATTCAGCAAGAAGTGCGTTTGTCTTTTCAGCAATGGTTACCAATTCAGGATTTCTTTCGCCATGCTTCATAGCCACCTTTCCTGATAGCTCTAATAGCAAGGGGGTGTTATTACGTATGTAGTTATGGTGCTGATTAACAATGTAGTCGGTTAAGAAAGATATGCCCCAGCTGTTAAAATCATGTACTGGTGTATTTGTTTCTACGCTATTGAGTGCAGTCTGAACTTCCGCTTCGTTTAGCCCTTTTTCTGCACAGACAGCGCTTAATGGCCTTTTACCACCGCAGCAGAAATCAATACCAAAGCGCTTAAATACCTCTGCCTTACGGATGTCTTGCTTTACGATTTCGCCAATAGTAATGCCGTGTGCAGAGGGTGCATTTTTACTTATCGCCACCTCCCAGCTTTCGGGCCCGCTTTTAATATATTCCCAGGTAAAGGTGTTGCCTCTGAGGCCTAATAACTGATGGTAAAGCGGCCTTGGGTCATGGTCATTTTGAATAATGAACGATTGGCCGTCTGACATGTTATCAAAGGCATAGATAATAGCGGGATGTTTTTGCCAGGGTGCGAGTTTGGTTACATCTATTACGATACTTGTATCCATTTGTATGTTTTATTTTTATAGATAATGATATAATTCTGTTGCGGGATCCATTTGTTTTGTCCGTTTTACTTTTATCGATATCAGCCTTGCTGCAACTATAAGGATGCTTCCTGTAAGCAATTCTATGGCAGCAATCCACAGTAGCCAGGGAAATGCCACGCTGCTTTTCATAACCATCATACCTACACCCTGCAGCATCAATGTTACTTCGTTTAGGATAAGGCCACCCGAAAATGTAATGATGGCAAATGTTGTGTATTGATTGTACTTCAGTATTCCTGAATGTATCAAATGGCTTAGGATATAAAGTGTAACGAAACCTAACAGTACCAGGTGGAGGAACCCGATGATCACCGGCCTGTTATTAAATACCAGGTCGCCTACAGGGCGAAAGACGGTAAGGGATTGCAGGAACATTTTAAGGCAAAATGCGGCGAGCGAAAGTCCACCGATGTATTTAACAACGGCGTTGGTATGCTGCAAAGCCGGGGTGCTTTCCCGTGCTATTTTCAGAAAATACACTAATGATAATAGCATGGTAATGCTTCCTGTATAAGCTATAGCCATGAAAAAAGCATTGGGATAGTGCCATAAAAAACAAAGAAATAAGGATGGTATTACAGAGAGTGTAAGCATCCGGGAGAAGTTTAGCAGGGTTTTAAAAGTTTTATTCGGCAGCAGGTTTTCTATCCTATTTATAAGAAGGGCAAATACTGCAAGCGTAAAGAAGCCATTGTATTGCAGATGCAGATAGGTGTAGATAGAATCTTTGTAAAGGACAACATTATCTGACTTGGAGGCAAGAAGATATGCCAGGGTAAAAGGCCCTACGGAAGAAATGGACAGGTATATCACGGCGCCTATGCTTAGTATTTTTACCGGTGTGCTTGCGCGGGATCGTGCTGTATGTTTTGTGAATACACCTGCGAAGGCATAGGAAACAAAGATGAAAAGTGTGGAGAAGAATATAGAGAAGGGCCCGTAGCCTTGTATGAGAAAAGTGACCAGCATACCGGCGGCTGACAGAAAAAACGCGTATAACAGCCATTGATATATTTTCTTTCCTGCGTCTGCTTTGGGTAGTATTTCACTGATCATTAGGGTGATAAGCGCCAATGATACCCAGCCACCAAATGCAAAATGTGAGTGGGCATGCAACGTGTATTTAAAGTTTACGAATGGAATGCTGAATAGTATTTTACTCCGCAGCAGAAACCCTAATAACGCTACCAGCGACAGGTTTACTAAAGATATAGTCAGCCAGGTTTGTTTGTATTTTGAGCGCATAATCTTTATGTATAAAGGATAAATTTGTCTTTTATTTGGGCAAAAAAATTAGATCTTCAATGTCTTCAATACCGATTTTCCTTTTTTAATGCTATTGCCTAGTTCTTCAATTGTAGTTTGTTCCAGCATCTTTTTTATATCATTCCTGATAGATTTGAACTTGGAATGTATTGGACAAGGATTGGTTTCCGAGCACTGCTTTAGGCCCAGGCCACAGCCGGTAAATAATGTTTTGCCGTCTATAGCGGTTACTACTTCTATTAAGGCCAGCCCTTTTTGATAATCATCAAGATAAAATCCTCCATGCACACCTTTTTGAGAGCTGACGATCCTGTTGCGGGTTAATATCTGTAATATTTTCGCTGTGAAGTGCTCCGGAGCATCTATGTTTTGGCATATCTCGCTTATGCCTACCCTTTCACCATTTTTACTAGCCGAGACTATGTAAATGACAGCGCGGATTCCATATTCACAAGATTTTGAAAACATACTCATTTTAAAGTATTGGGCTTTTGTAAAATTAGATAATAGCGTTTTGGTAAATCATGACGGTGGTCATGTAGAAAAATGAAAAGATCATTTTTTTAGGTCCAGAATTCATCTGCATATTTAGATAGTGCAGATGAATTAGGTTTATTTAGCAATTGGCCAATAGAAGATAAATCCGAGGTGTTAAGATGCTGCTCGAGATAAGGGAATGCTGTCCTCTCCTCATACCGGATATGCTTTTCAAGTAAGTCCGCAAACTGATTCAGTAAAGATTCATTCACCCTGTTGCGCAACATGATGGCAGTACCTACAAGTTCATCATGCTGGCTTAATACTTCAAATTTTACAGGATCTGAACTGTCAAGATATGGCAACAAATAATCTTCTTCTTCGCGAAAATGTTGCTTTAAGTGATTGTCAAAAAAATACAAAAGATAAGCGTTGATTCTGTCAGTAGTAACCTCTTTTTTGAGGCCCTGCCGTATTTTCCAGCAAAGCAGTAGCCCATCGTGGTGCTCGCGCGATAGCGGAGCCAATTCTGCAGTTCTTTTTATTGGTTTCATAATATTCTTATTCTTTTTAATGATGATAAATATGCAATGGCAATGGTACTAATGCCGGTTAGCAAGGCAATGCCTGATAGGGCAAAGACTTTTAGCACGGTGATAACGGGCATCATGATCTGTTGGAAGCTGGCCGCCGGCATTATTTCTGTTCTGTATGCTTTTTCAATCCCTGCAACTACAAGGCATATCCAAAACACGAGCAGGCTGACTTGGGTAATATAAAATCCCCGGGTGATGATGCGTTGATGTTTTTTACCCAGTTCCTCCACTTTCAGCATGTGCCCTATAGCGCCCAGCAATATCATAGTATTGATGCCAATAGTTGTACCCATTGCGTGTGCCACAGTAATATGTGTACCATGTGTGTAGCGGTTGATGGCGGGGATGCTCATCATTAGCGCAAGGATGAGGTTTAAAAAAAGCCAAAGCTCTGATGCGATGATAAACCTGTAAGTGAGCAGGTGTTTTAGCCGCCTGGTTTCTTCCAGCTTATTTTTAAAGCTTCTTATCATGCTAATGAAAAAGAGCCATTCCGTCATGCTTATAAGATAAGATACATGCCTTACCCACCCTGCTGTAGGAACATTATAGATATGATGTCCCCAATTGAACATTAGGTTGGTAAGGCTCAGAAAATAGAAAAAGCGTACAGTACGGTTTTGCGCAATGGTTTCATCGCCACTTATTTTGGCCATCAGGTACAGAGAGCTGCCATAGATCATTTGGTTCCATGCACCTACCATAGATCCGTTTGCTTTCCATTGCACGGTTACTTCTCTTAGATAAGATTGCCTGAACCAGTTGATCTGCCAAAGATTTTGCTCGATGAAGGTGATACAAAAGAAGAGTATTCCTGTTGCCCACATGATCCAGTAGAGTGATTTTTTTTCTTTTATCCGCACCCAGTAGGTAAAGTAACCCGCCATTAATAATAGCCAGCTTATGAGGATGGGAATACTCAGCCAGGGAGGGAATTCCCAATATTCCCTGCCGCCAAACTGTTTGATGCTATAGAAGATGAAAATAACAAGAATAGTATTTATCCATAATGCCACATAAGTAGCAGTCATCTTTTGACCGGCGGGATGCAGTTTTTTCATTTCCTGCGAATAATATAGCAGGCAGCTGACAGCTCCCGTGATGATCCAGAACAAGGCTGCCGATACATGTATGGGCCTTAGTTGCTGAAACGGTATAACAGTGTTGAAATTTTCCGGATATAAAAAAGCCCATGACGCAATAACCCCGGCAACTACTGTGGTAAGCAGGAGGATGAGAGAAAATGCAACCAATGATCTTATTGTTGTATTCATGCGCTATTTAATAATGTAGGTTCCAGTCCAGTGTACGTTGTTAGCGGGTACCTTCGATTTGCCGCTGCTATCTACCCATGATAGAAAGGCTATGATACTTTTGATC
This sequence comes from Bacteroidota bacterium, assembly GCA_018267955.1. GTDB lineage: Bacteria > Bacteroidota > Bacteroidia > Chitinophagales > Chitinophagaceae > Polluticoccus. The sequence goes on along the minus strand of JAFDXL010000005.1, from coordinate 293,672 downwards.
TCGGAATCGGCGAGGTGAAGATTGGGCATTCTGCCGGTGCCATATCTTATATAGGTTTCCACATATTTCGATCCCCGGGTGCTTATAGTGTTGGTAAGGTCTGGACCCATATAGCCGCCAAGGCCGTATAATTGATGACAAGCCTGGCAGTTTTGGGCCTGCCAAAGGTTTTGCCCTTGCTGTATTTCAATGCTGGGTGAAGACAAATGCTTGTTGTCGCAATTAAAATACAGGTATGTGGTATAAGCCGCGAAAGCAGATACAAGCGTTAACCAAATACGTAGAAACATACCGTTCAATTCGTCGCCGAAATTAGAACCTATGCCTTGTTCAAAATATGACGGTGGTCATATTAAGGACAATTTTGTCTTTAATTTATAGATATGATGTATATCATGTTCCTACCTAATGGATATCATGTTTGCAGGGTCAGGAACATCCTAAATTGGTAGAAAAATAGTTATGTCCGCGATCCGTGTTAGCAGCATATTTTTTCTCCTTCTGATGGCGCTGGGCTGCCGCCGCGAAAGTACTTATAGTGTAGAACCGCAAAATGGAACAATTGCAGTAAATATAGATCACGTAGTAGATGGCCAGCCATTGATATGGGATAGCCTCATTTATAAAAACGCAGCCGGTAACAGGTACAGCATTACCAGGATCAACTATTACATCAGCAATATCCATTTTTATCGTAACAGATATGATGTGCTTTTTGTAGATAGCATTTTTTATGTAAGCGCTGCTAATAGTGCATCCTGCAATTTTAATATCACAAATGTTCCATCAGGCCCATACGATTCTGTTTCTTTTTGCATAGGATTGTTACCTGTAAGAAATGCATCTTACAGCCTGCCGCCAACTATGGATAATGTGAATATGATATGGCCGGATGCTATGGGTGGTGGTTATCATTTTCTGAAATTCGAAGGGCACTGGCTGGATAGTATGAATCGTGTTGGCGGGTTTGCGATGCACCTGGGCAGCAACGGGTACTATAGCATTGCCGGTGCCGGTTTTAAAATGAAGGTGGCGCCGGGCAGCACGGGCCAGTTAAAGCTGACGATGAATATGAATGAATGGTTCCGTAACCCTAATACATACAACCTGGAAACCGATGGTGTGTATAGTATGGGTAATGCAACACTGATGAAAAAGCTTTCTGAAAACGGATGGGATGTTTTTACCGCAAACTAATGTCAACATTCAACTATGAGCTTTCGACTAATAATTTTGATCCAGGTAACTTGCCTGTTTGCCGCCTATATCATTTCTTCCTGCAAGCGCAAAGATCCGCAATACCCTGTTAATAACCAGGAGACTGTATCGCTTACACCTTATAAGATAAAGTACCCCGCGCATTTTCCCGATATGGTTATCCCCGATGATAACAAGCCATATAAAGAACGCATTGACCTGGGCAGGATGCTTTATTACGATGTGAATCTATCTAATGATGGCAGGGCCTGCGCTACATGCCATTTGCAATCTTATGGATTCACTGTTCCGGGCATGGTGAATCAAATGCCTGTATTGTCGCATGTAAATATGGGCTGGTATAAGAACTTTATGTGGGATGGGTCTAAAACAGGAGGGTTGGAAGAGGTAATGCAATTCGAGACCCGTGAGTTTTTTGCTACAGACCTTGCCAAAATCAACAATATTGCTAAGTATAAAACCCTGTTCAAAAATGCCTTTGGGGTAGATAATATTACCTACAAAGAGATAGGCTATGCATTAGCGCAATTTGCCCGGACGATGATATCCGGTGATAGTAAATATGACCGATACATGCGTGGCGAACAACCGCTGACCCCTGCTGAAGAAAGCGGCATGAATTTATTCTTTACAGAAAAAGGAGATTGTTTTCATTGCCATACGGTAATGACAACAACCGATAATAGTTTTCATAATACCGGCCTGGACAGCTTGTATGTGAAAGAGATGGATAAGGGCTATTATAACGTAACAAAGAACCTTGAAGACCTGGGTAAATTTAAAACACCTAATCTGCGTAATGTAGCATTGCGGGAACATTATATGCACGACGGACGTTTTACAACATTGGAGCAGGTTGTCAACTTCTATAATAGCGGCGTGCATAAGGTAGTTACATTGGATCCTATAATGACCAAACCGGGAAAAGAACATGGATTGAGATTGACCGAGGAAGAGAAATCCCAGTTGGTCGCTTTCCTGAAAACATTGACGGATTCTACCTTCTTAACGAATAAGGAATTTAGCCAGCCTGAATAATCCGTTTGCGGACTCTTATAAATAATTATCATCTACTGGATACCTGAAAGAGCTTTCAGGCACATGGTTAACAACACTATTTACATATCGCAGACCCTCTGGCACAATGTTTTGGGTAACAATAATTATTTATCCAAAATATCTGTTTATGAAAATCCAAAACTTAATTACCGTTACCGCACTTGCAATCACCACCGGCCTGTTTTCCTGCAACAACTCTGAAAACAGCAGCAATAAAATGGCAGAGGAGGCCAATAGCGACAAGTTCGACTCTACAGATGTGAAAAGAGATGCCGACTTTGCCATGGAAGCAGCGTCTGGCGGAATGATGGAAGTAGAACTGGGCAAATTGGCACAGGTCAATGCTTCCTCACAGGCTGTAAAAGATTTTGGCCAGTCTATGATAAAAGATCATAGCGCCGCAAATGAAGAATTGAAATCTACAGCAGCATCTAAAAATATTACACTGCCCGACGTTCCTAATGCGGATATGCAAAAGAAAATAGACGATTTGAGGAACAAAAGCGGTAAGGATTTTGATGACGCATATATAGATCTGATGGTAAAAGACCACAAGCAAGATATAGATGAGTTTCAAAAAGAAGCTGATAAAGGGAATGATACCGACCTGAAAGGCTGGGCGGCTAACAAAGTACCGGTACTGCAGCATCATTTGCAAATGGCGCAGGAGATTCAAGATCAGCTGAATAAAAAATAAAGAGGTTATCGAGATAGTATCTCATTTCAACCATAAAAAGAGAGCGCTGGCAACTACCAGCGCTTTTTATTTTGGCTTAAGTTTCTTTCGTAATTATATCTTTCCCAATACTGATGCCAATGTGGTGATGATGTATTGGGCATACTCAAACTGGGCATTTATTTTTTCCGTGTCCGGCTTGTAGCAACTATTGTGCAGCAGGCGTCCATTGTGCACGATTGCTATATGGGCGTACAGCTCATCAATATCTAGTTCAGGAACTTTAGTGGCATATCCGGTTATGCCTATCCCTATCTGGCTCCTGAACAACCCGCATACATTTTTCGCCATTTCAATAGATATTACATCATCTACACAGTTACAGTTTTCTGCATAAATAGGGTCAATAGCCAGGTGGGTTGCTTTTTGTCCCAGGTTATAAGCGGTAATGCCGCCCTGGAAGAATTGCTGTGCCTGCGGAGCTGTACTCAACAATAGCTGCAAAGCACCTGCTGTAACGCTTTCAGCCACCGATAGGGTGAGTTTATTGGCAACGCAATAGTCTTTGATAGTGTCCAATGCAGGAGCTATCTCTTTCTGTATGATCTCTATAGGTTTCATATACTAATCCAATATCAGCTAACACACTATATAAATCATGCCCATGTTTGTGGCAGGATTTTTAGGATGATGAGATAAAGCTGTTAAATATGAGAGATGGAAATCTGAAAAGCATTTGGGAAGAAGAATTGTCGGCATTTAAGCCAAGGCAGGCCGTACTAATGGAAGGTGAAATTTATGACGTGCTTATAGTAGGTGGCGGTATTACAGGCTTAACTACGGCTTTGTTGTTACAGCAGTCCGGGAGGCGATGCGTTCTTGCTGAAGCAAAGTCAATAGGTTTTGGTACATCTGGTGGTACTACTGCGCATCTTAATACAATACTCGATACTCCTTACTACGAGATAGCTTCCAAATTCAGCAAAGAAGATGCAAATCTTGTAGCGGGTGCCACCAAAGAAGCCATACAACTGATACAGGATTTAGTGAAGGAATATAATATTGCATGTGATTTTGAGTATAAACCGGGTTATTTATTTGCGCAAAACGATGATGAGGTAAAAGAACTGGATAAAATTGTGTCCTCCGCTTTAGATGCCGGGGTGGATATTTCTTATACCAACGAGATCCCTTTGGCTTTTGATTTTGTGAAGGCATGCAGGCTAGAGCGGCAGGCACAGCTGGATATTGCGAGATACCTGGTAGGGCTGGCAAACGCTTTTGAGAATAATGGTGGGATAATATTGGACAACTGTCTTGTAAAATCAATTGACAGTATCAGTAATCATGTTGCAGATACCGGGCGCGGTTCTATTACCGCGCGTGCTGTGGTGTACGCAACACATATACCCCCGGGAATAAATATCCTGCATTTAAGATGCGCACCGTATAGAAGCTATGCCGCTGCTGTTACATTATCTGACGGTAAATACCCTGACGCACTTATTTATGATCTGAAAGAACCTTACCATTATTTCCGCTCTCAAAACATAGCCGGTAAAACCTATCTGGTAGCAGGTGGCTTTGACCATAAAACCGGCCATAAAGACAATACAGAAGCATCGCTGTTAGAATTGGAAGCATATATAAGGGAACACTTTTCGGTAGCAGCTATAGATTATAAATGGTCTTCCCAATATTATGTTCCGGCTGACGGGCTGCCATACGTAGGCAGGCTGCCGGGGCATGATACCATTTTTACTGCTACAGGTTTTAACGGCAACGGTATCCTTTTAGGCTCCTTGTCGGGCCGTATTATTACAGATATTATCAACGGCAGGGAAACGGAGTATGAAAAGCTATTTGATCCGAACAGGATAAAGCCGATTGCAGGATTTGCAGCATTTGTTAAAGAGAATGCAGATGTGGTAAGCCAGTTTATCGGCAAACGATTTTCATACGAAGAGATCAGCTCATTGGTATCGCTGGCCCCGGGCCAGGCTATATTGGCCGATCTGGATGGTAAGAAAGTAGCTATTTATAAAGACGGCCAGGGAAAAGTATTTGCATTGGATCCAGTGTGCCCCCACGCCAAATGTATAGTAGCATGGAATAGTGCCGAAAAAACATGGGATTGCCCTTGCCATGGCGGCAGATATGCGATAGACGGCTCCTTGTTAACCGGGCCTGCAACTAAAGGCTTGCAACCTGTAGACCTTACTTCTACACAATAATTTAATACCGGCATCCATAATTGCCGGTATTAATTTGCCAGGCTGGCACAACACTTTGCATTAGAGATTTTGTGGAACATCCTCAGGTGCTGCTCACGCACATTCCTCAAATCGTTGCAATAAGAAATACACTTGCTTCTAAATTTCAGCTGCTTTTTCGGGTAAATATTGGCTGGCACAACAGTGTTGAAATTTAGGAAACGATTTACCATGATCAGGAAATTATTATCTGCCACTTTATGTGCGCTGCTCATTTGTATCAACGGCTTCTCGCAAACTGATACCACACACCGAATGAAGAGGCACCAAACGAAACACAGAAGTACCAGTCATATGCATGATTCCGGCAGCCGTGACAGTAATCATAATAGACATCACAACAACCGGGATAACGGAAGTGACAGCACAAACAACATGATCCAAAAGAAATGAGGATTGTTCCCGATGAAATAATGTAACAGTATTCTTAACCAATAAAAAATAAAACCAGTTATGCCAAGAACATCAGGAAACCGTGGCTATGGATCCATGGACAGAGACAGGGAATCATCACGTGAAAGCTATAGAAGCAGGGGCTATGATGATTATAACGACGATTATGATGACGATTATAGAGGTCGTTCTGACTATGATGATGAGTACGATGATTATGAAAGTAACAGCCGTGGCCGTCGATCATACAACGACGACGATGATGATGACGATCGTCGTGGTGGTAATAGAGGCGGTCGTGGATTCGCGTCTATGGATCGCGATGAAGTACGCCGTATAGCTGCAGAAGGTGGCAGGGCATCTCACGGAGGCCGTGGATATGATGATGACGATGATCGTCGCGGACGTTCTTTGGATTATGATGATGATGATCGCCGTGGCCGCCGGTCTTACGATGACGATGATGATGACCGTCGTGGTGGTAATGGCGGTGGCCGTGGATTTGCATCTATGGACCGCGATGAAGTACGCCGTATAGCTGCAATGGGCGGCAGGGCATCTCATGGAGGCCGTGGATATGATGATGACGATGATCGTCGTGATCGTAGGTCTTATAATGAGGATGATGATCGCCGTGGCCGCAGGTCTTATAATGACGATGATGATGACCGTCGTGGCGGCAATGGCGGTGGCCGTGGATTTGCATCTATGGATCGCGAAGAAGTACGCCGTATAGCCAGCATGGGCGGACGTGCAGCGCACGAAAGAGGCACAGCACATGAATGGGATTCAAGGGAAGCCCGTGAAGCAGGCCATCGCGGTGGTATGGCTTCGCATGGTGGTGGCCGTGGCCGTAGTAATGACGATGATTATGATGATGATCGTCGTGGCAATTCAAACGGTGGGCGTAGCAGTCGCCGTGGGTTTGCCGCTATGAGCCGGGAAGAACGCTCTCGTATATCTGCAAAAGGCGGACGTGCATCACATGGTGGAGGCAGAGGCCGCGGTGACTCTAATAGATAGAACCAATTAATACCGGCTTTAACGAGCCGGTATTATTATTCATCATTCATCAATTTATTACTATGCCAGCAAAAAAATCGGCTACTGCAGCCAGGAAAACAGCTGCAAAATCAACAGCCAGTAAATCTTCACAAAAAAAGCAAACAGCACCAGCAAATATGGATGGACAGGAACAAGATAATCTGCTTTATAAACTATTCGTAGATATGCTCAAAGATATGCTATGGGCAGAGAAGCACCTGGTAACACAGTTGAATACCATGCAGACAGTAGCTACTACTGCTCAACTGCAGGAAGCATTCGAAGATCATAAATTCGCCACGCAAAAACATGTTTCCAGGTTGGAGAAAGTTTTTAAGCTGCTGGGTGTAGAACCTGAGGCTAAGAAATGCGATGCCATGGAAGGCCTGACAAACGAAGCCAACAGTATGATACAGGAGACCAAGGAAGGTACTATGACACGTGATGCGGCATTGATAATAGCCGCGCAAAAAGTAGAACATTACGAAATAGCATCTTATGGAAGTTTGGTGCAGGTAGCGCGTACTCTTGGTAACGAAGAAGCTGCATCTATACTGGAGAAGACTTTATGGGAAGAAGAAGATACTGATCAGCTATTAACTGATATAGCGGAAAGCGATATCAACCCTCTTGCAGATGACGAGCAGGAAGAAGAAATGGAAGAGACTGAAGAAGAAGAGGAAGAAATGGCCTGATCACTTTTTGGGCACTTTATAATAGACAGGGGTATCTGATGGATACTCCTTTTTATTTTGCGTACCCAAATTAATGGTTATGCAGGTGGGTTATTTTTCGCAGATACGCTGCTTTGACTAATGTCATTGCCAATAATGATCGCCATCATAGCGTCAAGCCGGTTATATGCCCAAATTTATATTGGTGAATTCCCGGAAGGATTCACTTTCGGTATTAATGGCATAACCAGAACTACAATGTGCTTTTGTAGCAGGCTTTTTCTAGCAGTAATAATCTTGGGTGCTTCATTCTTTAAGGTGGATGCACGTACCACTGCTCATGCCTATGCCGAAACAGGCTTTTATAAAGAGATAGATGAATACCGCTCATATCTCAGTACTGTCAGTGGAGGTGTAGTATATATGCGCAAAGGCTTTGAGGTTGGCGGGGAATTAAACATCTACAAGTTCTGGAATGGTGATTATAGTAGTATCGGTGTTGGCATCAGGCCGGTAGCCCGGTATAGCCTCATCCGTTTTGGAAAAGGAATCAATCTTTTAACGGAAGTAAAAGGAGGCGTGATCTATATGACTCCTGAGCATCCGGCAAATGCCGTTAATTATACGTTTAACGCTGGCTTCGCTATTGAAGTGCCAGTGAAGAATAAAAATAAAATGCGCGTAGGATTCCACTACAGCCATTTCTCTAACGGACAGCGTATGGGCGATATTGAAAATCCTACCTGGGATGGGCTTGGCCTTTATATCAACTGGTTATTTTAACTCCTTCCGTTATTATCTCCTTTTTAATGATTCTCCCCCAACAGCCTCATAAATTACCGTTGTGTTAAGTTTTCATTTGCGCAACGTTACCATGCTTTTACCATTGTGTTAAACGGCTCTGTATTCAGAATCTCTTCAGAATTCAACTGCGAATTTCGCAACCGGAATTAAAACAAGATGCATAAATCTTACTGTGCATTTTGTTGTGAAAGATAAAACCGGTTATAAATGAATAGATCTGTACAGCCTTTTAAGCTTACCCGCCTCAGCACCTTTTTATTGTTTGTATTGATGTTATGCAGCAGCGCATCACATGCACAGGTAACCGGTAAAGTGTTGGACGCCAGAACAAAAGAAGAGATCATTGGCGCGACTATTTATTTGTCTAATCACAAAGCGGGAGATGTTTCCGGCCTCGATGGCAGTTATCGTATCAGGCACCTTGCAGCGGGTGCGCATGTGTTGCATGTACAAGCCATGGGTTATGAAAAACAAGAACGCACGATCAACATCGCCGATTCAGGGGAAGCCATTGCCGTAAACTTTTTGCTGAAGCCGCTAGCCACATCGCTGAACGAAGTAATGGTTACTGGAACTTACGAAAACGGATCGGACAAGCAGGCAAGGGCAATTGAAAAGAATGCAGATAATATATTGAATGTATTATCAGCCAGAACAATAAAACTGTTGCCCGATGTTACTACTGCCGGCATCCTGCAGCGTGTATCTGCAGTGTCATTGGAAAGAACGGCTACCGGTGATGCGCGCTATGCCATCATCCGCGGTATGGACCAGCGTTATAACTATACACTGGTGAATGGTATTAAAATACCTAGCCCCGATAACAAATACAGGTATGTGCCGATGGATATGTTCCCTGCCGACTTGCTCGACAGGCTTGAAGTGATCAAAGCACCTACGCCCAACATGGAAGGTGATGCAATAGGCGGTGCCATGAACCTGGTAATGAAAAATGCCCCGGACCATCTTACCATCAATGCAAATGTTGCCGGTGGTTTCAGCCAGTTGCTGGCCGACCGTGGATACCAGAATTTTGACAGGACCGTAGTTAATCATCAATCTCCTGCCGATATACATGGAGAATCTTATGTAGCTACCCCTAATGATTTTACCTATAAGAATTTTGATTACAAAAAAAGAAGTCTGCCGCTGAATGGGCTTGCGGGCTTTTCTATCGGCGACAGGTTTTTGAGGAGGAAGCAACTTGGCATCATTATAGCAGGCAGTTATTCCAATTTATTTCGTGGATCGAATACTACCTGGCTGAAACCTAATAACCAGCCTGCACCGGGGAATGTGCCATCGTTTGACGATATCTACATCAGGCAGTATAATACACAGCAAACACGTTACGGACTGCATTCTAAGATAGATTATGCTATTAACGATAAGAATAAGATAAGCCTGTATAACCTCTTCCTGGAAATGGATGAGATACAAACCCGCACAACTATTGATACCAGCCTGTCTATTGGCAGAAGTGGTACCGGTACGGGTAATACCTATTTATTGTACAGGTCGAGAATGCAAAACCAAAGTATTTACAACTCAACACTTCAGGGAGAACATACTTTGACAAAAGGCCTGGATCTTAACTGGTCTGCTGTTTATTCACTGGCGAAGCAAACAATGCCTGATTGGTCTGAGTACCAGACCGTACAAGTAGTAGGTTTTGACATCAATCATAATCATGTTTCTACAGACCCGGTATTGAATATACCATTTTACCGAATCTGGACCCGTAACTCAGACCAGGACCTAGCCGGGTACCTGAACCTTAATTATAAAAAGCATATTGGCGGGCAGGAGATCATAATATCGGCAGGAGGGCTATACAGGTCCAAGACGCGAGATAACCATTATAATGAATGGGATCTTGTCCCTAAAACATCTTCTACCGGGCAACCTGTAATATTTGACGGTCAATTATCCCCCGATAAATTCCAGTTCAACGGTACTACCGCTGCACAGGGTAACCCGGTAAATCCGCTGACTTATACCGCTACAGAAAAAATTACCGCATACTACGCCCAGGCTAATATTATCCTGTTCGATAAGCTTTCGATATTGGGTGGTGTGCGTGTAGAACATACAGAGCAAGGATGGCATACCGCGCAGGATCCCAAAATATCCTATGGCGCCATTGGTACCGTGCCTTATACAGATGTGTTGCCGAGTGTGCATTTAAAGTATAAGCTCGATAGAAAACAAAACCTGAGGTTATCTTATTTCAGTAGCATCAACCGCCCAGGCTTCTTTGAATATGTACCCTACCTGATACAGGACGATAACTTCAGCCTGAGTGGTAATCCGAAATTAAAACATACTACTGCAAACAGCTATGATTTCAGGTATGAATATTTTCCTAAGGCTATGGACCAGGTATTAGTAGGCGCTTTTTACAAAACGATTAATAACCCAATTGAAACAGCCATACAATTTAACGGTACATCCAGCGCTACACTGCAACCTGCCAACTTTGGTACGGCTACCAATTACGGATTTGAATTTGCATTTACCAAATATTGGGGGCATATAGGAGTTTCGGGTAACTATACGTACACTCACTCCGCTATTACTACATCAAAGCTGTTTTACGATGCATCCTATGTTGCAGAGCAAACCACACAAACACGGCCGCTGCAAGGGCAGTCGCCTCATATAGCCAATGCATCACTGCTTTATAAAAACCCAAAGATGGGATTGGATGCACAACTGGCTTGTATATACACGGGCAGGAAGATAACATTTGTATCTCCATACAGGGACCTCGACTATTGGCAAAGAAGTACTACGCAGCTAGACTTTTCGCTTGAAAAGAGAGTGCGGAAACACTTCACTGTTTATTGTAAGGTTAATAACCTTTTAAATACACCGGTACTGGTAGAGATCATGCAGCCGAATATTTACAAGACCGGGAAGTTCGCGCTTCCTATACAAACAAGGGACGATAGGGTTACTGTGCAAAAAGACTACTATGGTCAAAACTACCTGCTGGGCATCCGTTACAATTTCACTAAATAATATCAATCAATTAAAAACAGAATACAATGAAAAAAAGTATCCATTTTATCGCGCTTGCGCTGGTTTCGTTAACTGTCTATTCTTGTAAGAAGACAAAAGATGAAACCCCGAATATCTCTCAGCCCGAAGTACAAGTGGGCCAGACCATAACCGGCGACACACTAAAGGGTAGTGTAAAAGGTACTATGGTTGCCGGTAAAACCTATTATTTCTACGACCAGGTTACCGTCAACGAAGGGGATACGCTGTTGATGCAAAGTGGTGTGAAGCTCCTTTCTTTGAATCCCGCAGCACAATTGTATGTTAAGGGTGCCTTCATCTCTTTAGGCACTAAAGATCATCCAAACTGGATCACAGGTATTGACGCTGACAGGAACCCCGGTAAATACAAACTGAGCGGATTGCAGGATCCTAATACTGATCCGGGATTAATGCCAACAGGTAAAATGTGGGCCGGTATCCAATGCGAAAAAACTGCAAACCTTGTAGATATCAAATGGACGCATCTTGATTTCGCGGGCGGTACAGCAAGCGCAGCTAACCCACCAGCAGGTTATAAAACAGGTGATGATCTGTTTGTGATCAAATTTCAAAATGCTAAAGGCTACCTGATACTGGAAGATTCATGGATTTATGGCTCTACTACAGATGCGGTACGGATGAACGGTGGTATGTTTAGCATTATGAGGAATACCGTTGAGAAGCTGGCTTACAATGATGGTGACGGCTTCAATGTAAAAAACTCATCTGTTGGTGATATGGCCTATAACCTGATTGTTGGTACAGCTAAAGGGGGTACTAAAGCGTCTAACAAAGGCACTTATGGTTCTGTACAAACAAACGTGAACATGTATAACAATACCTATATCACAGGTGGCTGGAGAAGTGTAGATCCTGACAGGGGTGCAAACGTAAACTTTGAAGAAGGTGCTAAAGGAAAGGCATATAACAACATATTTGTAAACTGCAGAACAGGCCTTCGTATCCTGGAAAATCCTGCTGCTGATACCAATAATTGTTTTTATGGTTATAACTGGAGCTATGGCGATAGCCTTTCTATCGTAAACCAGTTCTATCCGCCTACGCATGCTACACATCCAAGCCCTAACGATATACCTAGTCCTTCTTCTTTCTATCCGGGCTATCCTAATAGCTTTGCACTTGGACAAGTTTATAGTGCACCGGCATTGGTTGGTAAAAACAATCCACAGTTTGTAAACTTCCCGCTGCCTGTTACAGGTACATTAACATTGTACAATTTTGTAGGTAATTATGATTTCCACCTTGCGTCTAATTCTCCTGCATTAGGAAAGGGCTATACCGGTTTCTCAGCTATAGATGCTACTTCTGCCGGTGTAAGCCGTGCTGAATTTAAAGCAACTGTTACAGCTCCAAGCGCTGACCTGGGTGCATACCCTGCAAACGGTTCAGGTAACCAACACTAATTATTATTTGTTTAAAGGCCTGCGGTATGCCGCAGGCCTTTTTAATATGTTCCGATGAAATACCTGGTCCCGGTGTATCTGTTTTTTGCTTGTCTGCTTGCTGTCCATACGGCATCTGCCTGGGCAATGAATAAAACCAGCGGAAGGAGGCATGGTTTTGATGTGGTGGTATTTGGAGATATGCCCTACAATATACCGGCCGATTATCAGGGATTTGAAAATCTGCTGAATTATGTGAACAAACAAAACCAGGTATTTAATGTTTTTGTCGGTGATATTAAATCAAGTTCGGTTGCTTGTAAGGATGAAGTCTATCAAAAAGTTTACGACTATTTTAACCGGAGTGAGAAGCCATTAATATATACACCCGGCGACAACGAATGGACCGATTGCCAGAAGCCGGCTCAAAAATTTGATCGCAATGAACGGTTGGCTTTTTTGCGTGCTTTGTTTTTTAAGGATTCGAAAAGTTTGGGTAAGGAAAGGATGAAACTCCAATCTCAATCGGCCAATCAACTGTACGCGGCTTATGTAGAGAACCGGCGATGGGCCTATCAAAATATCATATTTGCTACCCTGCATTTGGTAGGCTCCAATAATAATTTACTACCGGCCGACCCGAACGGGAATGTGGAGTTTAAGGAACGTTGCAAAGCAGATTCTTTCTGGCTGGATGAGACTTTTCGAGAGGCACAGAAAGCTAATAGCGCCGGTATTGTACTGTTCACGCATGCAGATATGTTTACGCCCGAAGAAGCATCTGATGGCTTTAATGCTATACTGGCCCAGTTGTGGTCGCTGAGCAAGGCCTGGGCTAAGCCTGTACTACTGGTGAACGGAGACTCTCACAAATTTTTAGTGGACAAGCCATTTCTGGCCGATAAAGAAAAGAAATCTACGTTATTGAATTTTACCCGTTTGCAGGTATTTGGCGAGGAAGATATGGATGCCGTGGTTATTCATATCGATCCTGCTGATCCATCTCTTTTTACCATCCGGCAACTTATTGTTCCCGGTAACTAATAATCAAAAAAATATGCGCATTCTATATAGTATCCTCGTGCTGTCTGTCGCAGCATTAAATGTTCAGGCCCAAAGCGGCTGCACCGACCCGCAGGCAACCAATTATGACGCCGCTGCAGTCACCAACGATGGATCCTGTTTATATCCTGCCTCTACAGAGGCCACAACCAATATTGGCAACCTGCTGCCCGAAGCGCCGGAATCATCTGGTATAGTGCTTACAGAAGGCTATATATTTACGCACAATGATCATGGTGGCCATCCTGAAATTTATAAGGTAGATAAGAATAATGGAAGTTTGGTGCAGACCATCGCCGTTTCTAATTTCCCTAATAACGATTGGGAAGATATCACAGCAGACAGCGGTTATATCTATGTTGGTGATTTTGGTAATAATGACGGCGACCGAACCGATCTTAAAATTCTGAAGATCAGCAAAGCACAGTTTTTGTCAAACACCTCGCCTAATGTTTCTGTAACAGCAGAGGCGATTAACTTCTCCTACTCCGATCAAACTGTTTTTACACCAAGCAGTACACACAATTTTGATTGCGAGGCGGTGATGTCTATAAAAGACTCGCTCTATATATTCACTAAGGATAGAGGTGATATGCAGACAAGGGTATATAAATTACCCAAAACCCCTGGAACATACATAGTAAGCCCATATACATCTTACGATGTAAAAGGATTGATAACCGGTGCTGATTATAACAGCAAGACGCATGAAGTAGTATTAATTGGTTACCTGTCTTCGCACAAGAATTCATTTATATACTACCTGGATGATTTCAAAGGGGATATGTTTTTCTCTGGCAATAAGCGCAGGATAGAGATTGGCAATGCAACAAACGACTGGCAAACAGAAGGTATTACTTATGATACAGCCAGCCAGCTTTTATTGTCTTGTGAATCTTCTTATGTGCCCGCATCGCTTTTTGTAACAGACAAGCGTTCTATATTTCCATTGGCGATTGCTGATGTGCCTGCAAAAACAAACAACATTAAAATATTCCCAAATCCATCAAAAGGTCAATTCTCTATAAGCAGCGATGCCATTATCGAATCCATAGAAGTAACAGGTATGGATGGTAAAATGCTATTGAAGAAAAATATAAGCAACCGCAGTTGCAATATTAGCAGAGCTGAACTGGGTGATATTACAGAGCAAGTGATCATAAAGGTGAATACGGATGGTGATGTAAGCTATCATAAGCTGCTCTTGTTGCCTCTGGGCAAATAGTATTGTTCAGGAATATTTCAGAATTGCATTGCAAATTGCACTAGTTTAAAAAACACGAATTGTACTGTATGAAAAATGCCAGGCTTCTATTTCTTTTTGCTTCCTGTGTATCGATAGCAACCACTTCTTGCTACGCACAAAAAGGTGGTTATCATATTGTAAAGAAAATCGCAGTGGGCGGAGAAGGCAAGTGGGATTATCTTGCTTCGTCACCGGTGAATAATGATCTGTATGTTTCTCATGCAACGCAAGTAAATATCGTTGATAAAAAAACAGGGGAGTTGAAAGGTGCTATCGAAAACACTACCGGCGTGCATGGTATTGCGTTTGTTCCCTCAGCCGGTAAAGGATATACCAGTAACGGTAAACTCAATACACTAAGCGTTTTTGATATTCATACAAATGAAGTTATGGGACAGGTGAAAGTTGGTGAGAACCCTGATGCTATTATGTACGAGTCCGTGTCTAAAATGCTGTTTGTATGTAATGGTGAAAGTAAAGATCTGTCAGTTGTAGATCCGGTTACAGATAAGGTAGTAAAGACTGTTTCCCTGGGAGGTAAGCCAGAAACCGCAGTTTCGGATGATGCAGGCCATTTGTATATTAACATTGAAGATAAAAGTGAAGTAGCTGTGCTGGATGTGAAAAACCTTTCTGTGATAGGGAGGTACGCATTGGGTCATGGCGAAGAGCCATCGGGGCTTGCTATTGACAGAAAAACACAGCGATTATTTGCTGGGTGTGACAATAAATTGCTGATAGTGTTGAATGCAAAGACCGGGAAAGTAGTGACGGAATTGCCCATAGGTGAGGGTTGCGATGGTGTTGGTTTTGACCCGGCAATGTCGCAAATATATTCTTCTAACGGCGAGGACGGTACACTGACCATTATTAAAGAACAGTCTGCTGACGCATATAAGGTAATCGCCAAGGTACCTACTGCAAAGGGTGCTAAGACGCTGACAGTTGATGAAAAGACGCATTTGGTGTACCTTTCTACAGCCGACTTTTCAGGTATTGGTAAGGATGGCCGCCCGGTAATAGTGCCGGGGACTTTCCATGTATTGGTTGTTGGTAAATAAAGATCATTATGAAGGTACTTATCATAGAGGACGAGCCTGCGTTGAATAAGAGTATGGTAGAGTATTTAAGCGCTCATAAATACCTGGTGGAATCTGTAGATAACTATCCCGATGCGCTTAATAAAATAGAGGAGCACCAGTATGATTGTATTGTGCTGGATATTATGTTGCCCGGAGGTAACGGGCTTACCTTGCTGCAAGTGTTGCGAAAGCTAAATAAGCTGGATGGCGTTATTATTATTTCTGCGCGCAATGAATTGGATGATAAAATAACCGGCCTGCAGCTTGGCGCTGATGATTATCTTACAAAGCCCTTTCACCTTGCAGAGCTCAATGTACGCATTGCCGCTATTGTGCGCCGTAAAAACGCGCTTGGCAATGATATGATCAGCTTTGAAGAGATCAGCATAGATGCGCAATCGCAAAAGGTGATGGTGAATGATGCGGAAATTACATTGACCCGCACCGAATATGAGTTCCTCATGTACCTCATCATTAACAAGAACAGGGTGCTATCAAAAAGCGCCATAGCCGAATACCTCTGGGGCGACCATATGGACATGGTAGATAACTATGATTTCATGTATGCGCATATAAAGAATCTGAGGAAGAAATTAGTGCAGGCCGGTGCAGGAGATTATATACATAGTGTGTATGGCATGGGTTATAAATTCTCGCTGAAGTGAAGCTATTTGCTAAATATAACCGCTTAAACATCCTTGCCACTATCGTTATTTTCGTTATTGGCAGTTGCACATTTTACCTGGTGCTCAATTATATATTGGTGCGGCAGGTAGATAGCGGCCTGGTTTCTGAAAAGGAAGAAATACGCACTTTTAATAGGCTTCACGGATCGTTGCCTGAGATCGTCAATACTAAAGACCAGATCATCAGTTATTCGCAGGCCGATAAAATAGAAAAGACTACCTATAGCAATGTTACGATCAAAAAAAAGCATAAAGAGGCCTTTAGGAGCATCAGGTTCAATGTAGATGTAGCAGGACAGAATTATTTGGTGATAGTAAGCAGGTCGCTGGAAGAGACAGAAGATTTACAGCAGGCAATTATTGTAGTCACGATCATCATGGTAGCTTTGATACTGTTGGTTTCTTACGTTATTAACAGGCTAGTGCTGGGCAAACTTTGGCAACCCTTTTATGATACTATCAGCAAAATACAGAATTACAGCATCGCCCAAAAGCAGGAAATAGCATTCCCCGAAACAGAGATCGACGAGTTTACGCTGCTGAATCGCAGTATTGCCCTGATGACCCGGCGTGCGCAGGACGATTATCAATCATTGAAAGAGTTTACCGGCCATGCAGCGCACGAGATACAAACGCCGCTTGCCATTATGCGCAACCGGCTGGATATGCTGATACAGGATGAAGCTTTGTTGCAACAACATGCACAGCCGCTTGTAGATATAGAGAAGGCAGTAAACCGCCTGTCGAAACTGCATCAATCTTTATTGTTGCTTACTAAAGTGGAACACAGGCAGTTCCTGCTAGATGAAGAGGTGGAAATGAGCAAGGTTGTCAGGGATAAGGTTTATGAATACAGGGAACTGGTACACACAAGATCATTGAACATTGATACAAACCTGCAGGAAACCAAAATATTATTTCACCAGCACCTGGCAGAGATACTGGTAGGCAATTTGCTCAGTAACGCGATAAGATATAACGTAAAGGAGGGTGGCATCTTTATTAAACTAACAAACGAACGATTGGAAATTGCCAATACATCTTCTTTGCAAGCTATAGATAAGCAACATTTATTTCAGCGATTTTATCGGGACCCTATGGGCAAAGAAGAAGGTACAGGTTTGGGCTTAACTATAGTAAAACAAATATGCGACATGGCAGGATTTACTATAGGGTACAAATTTGTAGAGGATATGCATGTGTTTGTTGTAACGTTCCGTAAACCTTCCTGATTTATTCAGTTTTGCGTTGTTAGTTTGCAATGTGAAATCGAAAGCTTTTTATAGAAGATCAATGAAATTCATTCTCACTATTTTAATGTTATGCGCGGCAATTACAAGCCAGGCGCAGGATAAGCTGAAAATAAAGGTTAGTGATGCAAAAACACATGCACCCCTTGAACTGGTAATCATCAGCAGTAATAACAACTGGCTGGGTAGTACAGATGATAATGGTGTCGCCACAGTAACTTTGCCGCCCGGGCCCAATAAATTGCATATATCATTTACCGGGTACGAAGGTATAGATACTACGGTTCAGGCAAATGGTTTAGGCGAATTGTCTGTCTTTTTAAAATCGACTGATAATGACCTGGAAGAAGTAACAGTACTCGCATCCACCAGGAATAATGAGTCTATAGAGAATAGCCCTTCTAAGGTGGAGGTACTGGGGCTGGAAGAGATGAATGAAGAAGCTGCTGTGAAGCCCGGTAATATAGGTAGCATTTTGGGAGATGTAAGCGGTGTGCAGGTGCAGCAGTCTTCTGCAACATCCGGTAACAGCAACGTACGCATACAAGGGCTGGGTGGTAAGTACACACAGATATTACGTGATGGTATGCCCCTATATGATGGCTTTTCCGGTGGTTTTGGTATCATGACGATACCACCGCTTGACCTGAAGCAGATAGAATTGATAAAAGGTTCTGCCAGTACCTTATACGGCGGTGGTGCCATTGGTGGACTCATCAACCTGATATCTAAACGCCCAGCCTTCAAACAGGAGCTGGACGCGCTGGTTAACTATACATCGCTGAAAGAAGGTAATGTGAATGTGTACGCTGCCAGGCGAAACGATAAGATTGGTTACAATATTTTTGCCGGCTATACCAATCAGCAGGCTGTAGATGTAAATAAAGATGGCCTGAGCGATGTGCCTGAGTTCAATACCTTTGTAGTACATCCGCGCATCTTCTTTTATCCTTCTACGCATACTATCATCTCTGTAGGGTATAACGGATCTTTCGACGACCGTAAAGGTGGCGACATGCAGGTACTGCAAAACAAGCAGGATAATATTCATCAATACTTTGAAGCCAACCAGACACAAAGGCATACGGAAGAATATTTTGTAGAGCAGTATTTTGATAGCGTAAAGCTTACCGTAAAGGGCAACCTTAGTAATTTTAACAGGGATGTGCAAACCAATACTTATTCTGTAAATGGCAGGCAGCTGAGCTTTTATAATGAGGCATCTGTATTTGTACCCGTTCGCAAAAACGATTTTGTTGGCGGGGTGAATGTTACCGGGGACAATTATAAAACCAGCCTCCCCGATACGGCACATCTGCAGTCATTCAACAATACCACCGTTGGTGCTTTTGGCCAGTTTGATGCGCATATAAAAAAGACAACTATTGAAACAGGCATCCGTTTTGATGTGCACAACCGATATGGATTATTTGTGCTACCAAGAATAGCTTTATTCCACCGTTTCAGCGAAGTATGGGCTGTAAGAGGAGGCTTTGGTATGGGATACAAAACACCTAATCCTTTAGTTCCTCAAAATATAGATTACAGTGTGTTGCAATTAGAACCTATCCCTGCAGACATCAAACCGGAAATTTCGTATGGGTATAATGCCGAGGTGAACTTTAAAAAGAAATGGGGTAAAACTTCCTTATTCATCAACCAGGCCTTTTTCCTTACTGATATTTATCAGCCTATTTTATTCAACCAGGCTACAGATGGCATGGTTACAATGGCTAACGCCACCGGCCCAATTGTAAGCAGGGGATTTGATACTTATGCCAAGCTGGATATCGATGAGTGGGAACTTTATTTTGGCTACACATTTACAGATGCCCGCTATACATACCTGCCTGTTAACAATTTTATCCCCCTCACACCTAAAAACCGCGGTGCCTGTATTGTTGCGAAGCAGTTCTCCAAAAAAATCAGGGCCGGAATTGAAGGCTCTTACGTAGGGGCGCAATACCGCTATGATGCGACGATGACCCCAGGCTACTTTTTTATGGCTGCAATGTTGCAATACAATATTGGCGAGCATATTTCTATTGTGCTAAATGCAGAGAACTTACTAGATTACAGGATGAGCAGGGTAGAATCGCTGTACACAGGCAGCATTTCTAACCCTCAATTCAAACCATTGTGGGCGCCAATAGATGGTCGTGTCATCAACCTGTCGCTGCGGTGGAAGCTGTAAGGATGAAGTATGTTGAACAGTTTTGCACAAAAAATTAATAGCTATAACAGGCGCCTTGATCTGCGGATAGATATACCCAATGTAAGGGTGATGAATCCTTTCAGGGACGAAGAGGGTGTATTGGGAATAGCAGATCGCTTTTATAATAAATACTATAACGATAAAAACAAGCGTCACCTGATCCTGGGCATTAACCCCGGGCGATTTGGTGCGGGGCTTACCGGTGTGCCGTTTACCGACCCTAACAGGCTGGTTGAGAAGTGTGGCATACCTTACAACAAGCCGTTGGTTACCGAACTGTCATCCATCTTTGTTTATGAGATGATAGACGCGTTTGGTGGGGTAATTCCTTTTTACAAATCTTTTTTTGTCCATTCCATTTGCCCCCTGGGGCTTACCTATCTGCAGCCCAATGGTAAAGAGGTGAACTACAACTATTATGATAGCAAACCATTGTTAGATAGCTTGGTGCCATCGATGGCAGATCATATACAATCGCTCATCAACATAGGAGGATATACAGACACCTGCTATTGCCTGGGAACCGGGAAGAATAAAATTGTGTTTGAAGGTATTAATGAGAAGCATCAGTTTTTCAAAGAGATTATCTTCCTGGAGCACCCAAGATATATCATGCAGTATAAGAGAAAGGAAATGGAGCAGTACATCCGACGATACCTGGAGGCGTTTGAAAAGGTTATCCTATAATGGTGTTTGGGGCGCAAGTCGTATTATATTTTGTATAACCGCACTACCCATGTTTCTGCATTTTAGTAAATTCAGGAACAGAAAATCTATTCTATGGCAAAGTCTGGAAAAAATAAAAAGATATGGCTTGAAGACCCCCGGCCTGGTAACTATCCTGCCGCGCAGGACTACCTGGAGCTTTTATATCCCGAGAAGGTATCTGAATTGACTGTTAAAAAGTTGATGCAATGCAAAACCATAGTGAAAAAGGCCAAGGATATCCTTCGTGCAAGTGGGCTGCCGCTGCTGCCTGCAGATAACATTCATGTGAAAGAGAATATTCAGAAAGTAAAGAAAGGTGAGCAGTTGTCGCCTGTTTTGTTGGTAAGAGCTGAAAAACTAATAATTGCAGATGGATACCATCGCGTATGCTCTATTTATTATTTATCTGAAGATCTGGATATTCCCTGCCGTTTAACAGATTTGCATAAAAGCCCGGCAAAATCCTGATCAAACAAAAAAGCCGCCTTTCGGCGACTTAAAGCTGTGGAGATAGGTGGGAATATGTCGAACTTTTATGTGGACGATTTGAACTTCGAAGAGGTTATTGAAGAATATTGCTGCCAGAGAAGAACAATACTTTGGATATGTTGGCCCACCTAATGAGCAGTTATTTGAACTGTTTTGGACAAATGGGCAAAAAAATCCTAAACCATTAAGATAAGTACTTTCTAAATCCTCGACCGTACTTCAATATTAACAGAAATCACTGTCATTTTTCATTTTGTAGCCGTAGCGCAGAATATAAATATAATTTATTCGCATTAATTATTTGGCCCTCTGAATTCCATTAGATAAAAGCTACTTTTGAGACATTTGATAAAGACTGACATAGACGACCATGAATCCAACTATTGGACAACGAATTTCGACAAGAGGAGAAGATTTTATAATAACTAATTCGAATATTAACTATGACGGGTCTTTTTTGATCGAGGCAGAAGGCATTAGCGAGCTGGTTAAAGGGAAAAGATTTGCATTTGACACTAAGCTGGATACCGATATTCGGCAGGTAGACCCCAATCTGACAAAACTTGTTCAGGACACAGATAGCGGGTATAGGAAGACCAAGCTCTTCCTGGAAACTCAAATCAGGAATTCAGCAATATTTTCCGAGAAGATTACAATAGCTAACAAGGCGGCAATTAACGCTGCTGATTACCAGCTTACCCCTACACTTAAAGCCCTACAACTTCCTCGGCCCCGTTTGCTCATAGCTGACGGGGTTGGTTTGGGTAAGACAATCGAGGTTGGGATATTCTTGACCGAGATGATAAAAAGGGGCAAGGGAAAGCGCATTATGGTGCTGGCTCCCAAATCTATCTTAGCACAGTTTCAGCAAGAACTGTGGAACCGTTTTGCTATTCCGCTGGTTCGTCTGGATTCTGAGGGTATCGCTAAGATTAAATCGCAACTGCCCGCCAATAAAAACCCGTTTGAGTTTTATGATAAGACCATCATCTCCATTGATACTTTAAAGAACAACGCCAAATTCAGGCACTATTTGGAGAAGTCTCGATGGGATGTGATTGTTATAGATGAGTGCCATACTGTGGCAAATGATAAAAGCCAGAAAGGTGATCTTGCGCAGTTTGTGGCGAAAAAATGTGAATCCTTAATTTTGACATCCGCTACTCCACATAACGGCCGAAAAGAGAATTTCGCCAATTTAATTAACATGATTGAGCCGACCGCAATACCTAAAAGCGGTGACTACGACAAGAGCCATGTGGAACCTTATTATGTTCGCAGGTTCAAAAATGATATTGTAGATGAAGAGGTTAGAAAGAACTTCTCAGAACGAAAAGTGATAAGAATACCTGCTCCATTAAGCAAAGAAGAGATCAACTTTTTGCAGTATCAGCAGGATTTGAAGTTTAAGGCTATTGATGCGGTTAAGCACGGAAAGCCAAAGGATGATTTTCTGTTTTCGATAGGCATTTTCAAGGCATTTATGTCATCGCCTATTGCTGCGTTGAAGAGCGTGAAACGGAGAATTGACAAGGTGGCAGTAAAAGCCAATGAGGGCAATTCCTACGAAGAAAATCTTGAAGTGCTCCATACACTTAAATCAAAGCTTGAACAGATACTCAGTTCGAAATCTGACACGAAGTATGCCAAGCTTAAAACAGCACTCATCGACCTGGGATGGTCTGGTAAGAAGCATGATGAGCGATACGTGATTTTTGCCGAGAGGATTGATACGCTCGAATACTTAAAGCAGCAACTGACAGCTGATTTCAAAATGTCTGAAGATGCTATTCAGTTCTTCCATGGAGGGTTGAGTGATACCGAGCAGCAAAATATTATTGATGATTTTGGCAAGGAGGACAGTACAGTTAAGATACTCCTCAGTTCTGATGCAGGATCTCAGGGCGTAAACCTGCACTATTATTGCCATAGAATGTTTAACTATGACATTCCATGGTCTCTTATTACACTTGAACAACGCAATGGCCGGATTGACAGGTACGGTCAGAAGTGCACTCCCTGTATTTACTACTTAATAGCCGACTCTGATGTGCAAGGATTGAAAACCGATCTGCATATTGTAGAGCGGCTAACACAAAAAGAAGAGGTTGTTTACCAAACACTTGGAGATGCAGGTTCTGTGATGAAGCTGTATGATGCAGGCAAAGAAGAGAAATTAGTAGAGCGGGCATTTCTGAAACAAGACGAGAATTTCCTTGATAAAAATGAAGATGAGGCTGGTGATTTCGACTTCTCAACTTTGTTTGGTGGTGATAATGATAAAACTGATGTGCTGATAACGGATGATCCTTTTGAAAAGCCTCTATCCATTTATTCTGATGACAAAAGATTCTACAAGGAATTATTCGAACAGTTAAGCACATCACGGCAGCTTGCTCAAAACGAAGCTTCTGTAAAGGGTGACTATGTAGAAATAGTAAACCATAAGGAGCTAGACCAGATATTGTACGATTTACCATCTGAATCAAAGCCATCCATTGGCGGATTATACAAATTGTCGCTCGATAAGGATTTAGTGCAGAGATCAATTGATGAAGCGAGAAAGAAAAAGGGTGAATGGGCAGAATTTCAGGTATTGTATGAGTTGCATCCAGTAATTCGGTATTACATGACAAAGCTGGAAGCAAGCATTGACAAGGATGTTGCCTTGGTTGCAAAGTCAAAAATATTCCCAGCTGCAACCGCTTGGTTTGTCTTTCAGGGGCAGGTATCAAACAATCTGGGCCAGCCGGTATTGGCTGATTTCTTAGTGGTAGGTCTTAAATCGGATGGAAGTGTTCTAAGAAAGACATTTGGGCTGCACGATTTCATTAGAGAATTCAAATTGACAGATACAATGTACACAGAGAGCATTTCAGAGGAAGAAGTTGCTAGTCTGCGGGGCATATTGACTGACGCAGTGCATTGGGCGATGCATCATATGCAGGAAGAGCAACAGACGCTTGAAGAAAAGATGGAGGAAAAACTAGGAGCGTACAAGTCAAAGATTGAAAACTGGCATAAAGCAGCATTGCAGCAGCTAGAATTGGATTTTGGTGATAAGTCAGGCGGCGGTAACTTCTGGGCAAGAATTAAGGATTCAAAACAACGAGAGATTGAAACAATATTAAGCACGTCTAGCCAGTATTATAAAGATTTGACATCGCTGCATGGCGATCCGTATCTGAAGATATTAGCAGTGTTCTATAACTCGTGATTACATGATTAAGTTTATAAAAAATATCGGTGACTACTTTTCATCAAACTACTTTGATGAAGATTTCACTGCGAAAGTATTGTCCAAGACTGGTTATGATGCTGAGAACATTAAGAAATTAAACAGTAAAATAACGCCATTAAAGGATCGCTATTTCAGGTTTAAACAGCAGTTTATTGAAGGCAGGCTCAGGACTAAGGACAAGATATTTGAAAGTCATCAGTTTCATACCCATCTTTTAAATGCATTGGGCTATGATGGTGAACTTACACAATACGACAACCTGTTCCATTTAACCGAGCAGGAGGTAATACCTGTCAGGCAAACACTGTACCGTGGCGATCAGCCACACCTGATGATAATGGAGATGCAGGCCCTCATTGCCGAAGATGATCAGGAGCCAGACGGATTATTTGAGCAGCGATATAATGTTGAAGACGAAGAGCAGGCTAATCCTCCGCAGCGTTATCACCAAAGCCAGTGGAAAAGAGTATTTAAAACTCCTGAAGGCTTAAAGATATCACCTGTAGTTATAAACAAGGCTATCTCTGAGTTATTCCTGTTAGAGCCGCATCTGCGTCCCAAATATATTTTGCTGCTGGCAGGGAATATTCTCTTCTTGCTCGAGCAGGAAAAGTGGTTCAGAGGAAGTTATTTGGAGTTTGACCTGGAAGAACTTTTTTCAGAAGCTACTGCCAATAGAAACGCTAATTACTATGCACTCTTCTATTTTCTGACAGGCAAGGAGACGCTTGCACCAGACAGTAATATGGTGCTGTTGGATCAGCTGGACGAAGACAGTCATAAAAGCGCCTACGAGGTAACCAGGGACCTGAAAGAAGGAATAATACATGCGGTAGAAGCATTGGCAAACGAGGCCCTTTATTACCAGAAAGAGAAGCTGCTGGAGATATTTGATGAGACTGACGACAGGTTTGAGCAGGAGATTAAGGATGACTGTCTGAGGATAATTTACAGGCTGCTGTTTATCTTCTATGCCGAGAGCCGTGAGGATCTGGATATATTACCCAGCAACGACCCAATATACAATAAAGGGTATTCCCTCGAAATGCTGAGGGAGCTGGAACAAGTGCCCCTGCATTCAGAGCATAGCCTGAATGGCTACTTCTTCCATGATTCGCTTGCTAAGCTCTTTGATGTGCTGAGCTCGGGCTACAGAGAGCGGGAAAATGGAGACAACAAGAGTTTTAGAGTACGGCATATAGATTCACCAATTTTCGACAATAAGCGGCTTCATCACCTGCACAAGGTGAAATTTCGCAATAAGGTGTGGCAAGACATTATTTGCCGTCTTTCGCTTTCAAAACAGCAAAGAAATAGAGCTCGTGGACGCATCTCATACGCCAACCTTGGCATCAACCAATTGGGTAGTGTGTACGAGAGCCTGCTTGCTTTCCGTGGCTTTTATGCAGAGCAGGACTACATAGAAGTGCATAAAGCCGGCAAGCCGGAAGAAGGCACCTACCTGGTACCCCGCAGCCGCAGGGATGATTTTGAAGAGAAGGAGATATTGAAAGACGATAAAGGGCACGATAGCATCATCAGGAAGGGGCTATTCGTTTACCGTCTTAGCGGACGAGACAGGCAGAAATCAGCATCTTACTACACGCCTGAGGTACTAACCCAATGTACCGTTAAGTACACGCTGAAACCTATTCTTGAAAAACTGGAGAAGGGTGAATTGAAAGCAGCACAACTGCTGGATCTGAAACTATTGGAGCCTGCCATGGGGGCAGCCGCCTTTCATAACGAAATGATTAACCAGTTGGCGGATGCTTATGTAAGCTATTGCCAAAAGGAATTGCGTGATGCCGGAAGGAAGGAATGGAAGATAGAGCCAGACAAGTATAAGGAGGAGTTGCAAAAGGTGAAGGCATACATTGCTACCAACAATGTGTATGGTGTAGACCTTAACCCCACAGCCATAGAGCTGGGTAAGCTGAGCCTATGGCTGAATGTGATACATAAAGATATGGAGACCCCATTCTTTAGCAACCGTATTTGTATGGGCAATGCAGTGGTGGGGGCCTGGCTGAAGGTGTATGCAGCGAAAGATGTAGCCGAAGAGACCGACAAAAACGGGAAGCCACTGGCCAAACAACCCAAAAAGGAATGGTGGGAAACGGCACCACGGCAACTGGAGTTCACGCCCAATACCAAATTTGATAAATTAAAAACAAACCGCAAGCCCGATGATATATACCACTTCTTGCTGCCAGACAAGAACATGGTACCCTCAGCAAGCATTAAAATGCTGAAAGAGGAATATGGTGAACAGAACAAAAGAGTAACGGAGTGCAAAAAGGAGTGGTGTAAGCCTCTGCGCAAAGCAGAAGTAGAGCAATTGAAAGCCATCAGTAAGAAGATTGATGAACTACTGGCAGAATACTACCGCTTTCAGCGGACAATAAACCTGCAGACAGCATCAAAGCAAAATATATTTGGAGCAACCCGCAGCACGGAGCAAACGGTATTGGGATTGCGCAGCTATGATGAGAAAGAAAAGCTGGCCGACCAGCGCAACCGCCATAGTGCCCCTTACTTTAAGCTAAAGATGGTGATGGACTATTGGTGCAGCCTTTGGTTTTGGGATGTAAGGCTGGCTGAGGAATTGCCATCTCGTACCCAATATTGGCAGGATATCTCCCTGATACTGCAAATGGATGTAGAGAAGAATTACATCCATCATCAATCAACAGAGCAGCAAAAACTGTTTGAAACAACGGTACAAACTTCGATAAGTTTTGTAAGCGATCCTGAAACTGTTTTCTCAGGGGAGGAGATGGTGGAAACTATTATTAACTACACGGAGCGGAAAGACCTGTTTGATAACAACCAGCGTCTGGAACAGGTAAAGAAACTCGCCGCGAAATATTGCTTCTTTCATCCGCAATTAGAGTTTCTCGAAGTGTTTTGGGAGCGGGGCGGATTTGATTTGATAGCGGGGAATCCGCCATGGCTAAAAATTGAATTCGAAGAGAAAAACATAATTTCCGAAAAATTTCCTGAAATAGTAATTCGGAGCAGCTCCGCCTCAGAAGTAAAGAAAATGCGTGATGCCTCGCTTCTTCAATTTGACGAAATAAAAGAGCTCTATTTTGGCGAAGTTAATGAGATTACTGGGTTGTCAGCGTTCTTAGGGGCAATGCAAAATTATCCGCTACAAGACGGACAATCCCAAGCGTCTAACCTGTACAAGGGCATTCTTGAAAATACATTCTCCTTAATTTCTAATCAGGGGTATATTGGCCTTGTTCACCCTGAAGGTATTTATGAAGATCCCAAAGGCGAGATTTTACGAAAAGAGGTATACAGACGACTAAGATTCCATTTTGAGTTTAAAAATGCTTTATTTCTATTTGCAGAAGTTCACGACCAGCAAAATTACAGTGTTAATATTTATGGTAGACGACACAACCATGTTGATTTTGTCTCAATAAATAATTTATTCCATCCAGTGACGATAGATAGTTGTTTCGTACATGACAACCAAGGTATGGTTGGAGGTTTAAAGGTTAAGGATGCAGTTACCAATAAGATGGTTTGGAATTTGCATCCCCATAGGGATAGAATTGTTCACTTTACGGATCTTGAACTCAGGGTTTTGGCAAAAACATTCGAAAATACGGATGATTGGGAAAGCGTCAAGTTGGTGTGTATTCATTCAACACAAACTCTTGAAATAATAAAGAAACTTAGTTTGTTTGATGGAAGGATTGAAAATCAAACCTTTTTCATTACGGATGGATGGAGGGAAACCGATGCAATCAATGCAGGTCACATAAAAAGAGAAACAAAATGGGCGAGCCAAGATGACTATGAACTCATCATAAGTGGGCCTCAATTTTTTGTTAGTAACCCATTTTATAAAAATCCAGATGAAGTATGTAAACAAAGTTCTGATTATTCAATAATTGATCTCTGCATAATAAGCGATGATTTTGTACCGAGGACCAACTTCTTGCCGATTATCGATAAGAAAGCCTTTTCAAACAGATTTTTTTGGTCACAAGAAGATAAGAAATGGGTTGACCAATACAAATTGTGCTTTAGCAAAATGCTTAATGTCGCTAGTGAGAGAACCTTACAGCCCGCGATTATAGCCCCAAAGGTGTCTCACAGCAGTGGAGTGATTTCGTTGCTTTTAAGAAAAATAGAACCATTAATTGAACTTACAGCTTTATGTTCTTCAATTGTACTAGATTTTTACGTGAAGACACTTGGAAGGGGTAATTTCTATGAGAGCTCAATAAAGATGTTGCTTATAGGAATAGATGAAAAATACAAACCAGAATTATTCAGTCGCACGCTCTTGTTAAACTGTCTAAATCTGTACTATACTTCACTTTGGAACGAGAACTGGCAAGATGCCTACAAATCAGATCAATGGAGCAAGACTGATGTTCGATTAAAAGCATTTAGTACTTTATCAAAAGACTGGCAATGGAGTACCCCCCTCCGTAACTGGTACGAACGTAGGCAAGCATTAGTGGAAATAGATGTAATAACTGCCATGGCTCTGGGGCTAACGCTCGATGAACTTATACTTATTTACAATGTGCAGTTCCCCGTACTGCAGCAAAACGAAGATGATACCTGGTATGATACAACAGGTAATATAGTATTTACTTGTAGTAAAGGGCTTGTAGGTGTAGGTGTAGATAGGAAAGACTGGGAGCAAATACACAACATGAAAGCTGGCGAAACCTACGAGCATACTATCACCAAAAGCGAATTGTACCAGGGAAAGAAAGTAGCCTATCACGCACCTTTCGATAAGTGCGACAGAGTTGAGGATTATAAAGTGGCGTGGGCGCATTTTGAGAAGGTGTTTGTAAAGGAAAAATAGAAGAAATTAAAAAATCACACACTGATCAATATGAAAACAAAGAAAACACTAGCACCAACATTTACTATAATGTCCAGGGAATCTTATAATGAAACGCTGGAGGGTTTGTCGTTCGAAGAGTATCTGCAAAAAAGGCGTAGAGATCCTTTAGTAGAAAGAATTTTAGCAGAAATGTCTCCGGAGGACAGAGATTTTAATGACAAGATACAATATCTGATAGAAGCGGTTAAAGACTTGTCTACTAAGAAAAAGGAGATCCTGGAATTGTGGGATATCTGCAATAGGCTTATAGTTGCTCGGGAAAGCCATTTACACAAGCTCATTGAGCTAGATTTATACCCTTTGGTATCTATTACTGTCGAGGTAAAGTTCTCTCATGAGGACAAAAGAAAAATAGATGACACCTTGGTAACTGCTGTTAAGCGTTATTTCGATAAGCTACTAAAAAGTAATCACCCATTCGTCAATAAGATTGCTGAATTGAACTATTGGTTTAGAATGCACAACCAGTTTCTAGCAGGAATGGAACTTACTAATCAAGTCGGGACATTCAAGTGGTTACAATCGATCTTTGAAAGTAACGTTACTGACTTTGAAACACTTAAATCCATATCGCCCATCACTTATATAAATTATGTTGAAGTTCTTAAGTCGATGTATAAATCTAGTAAAGAAGATTATAAGGTTCAGTTAAAACCTTACTACCGTAAGAAATGTTTAGAGCAGATAGTTGTAGCCAGAAATGCCGGCTTGTATGATGGCTATGATCAGCTGTTAAAAGACTACTATACCATAAGCTTAGAAGACAGGCCCAAGCTAAATTGGTGTTTCGACAAGCTGACCGGTTATGGCGAGAGGCCGTGGAGATTGGTTTGGCTATTCCTAGGTGTAAACATATTCTTTGCAATTTTTTTCACACTGCTACCTTTTGAGTTCAAAGGGATCCCGAACGGATGGGTAGAGAAGTTCTTCACTTTTATGTATTTCGATAACACTACTATGCTCACTGTAGGTTACGGCGATATTTATCCCAAAGGAATAGGAGCCCGGCTAGCAGTAGCTCTGTTGCAGATATCTGGCTTCGCTATTTCGGGCACAGCGATTGCACTTTTTCTCAGAAGATTGTTACGATTTTAAAAATAAACACTATTTCATGAAAACTAAAGATTTCATAGCCCAAATCGAAAAGCGTTCCGCGCTCCGGCGTCGAGAATATAAGGACGATCCCGATCGCCTTACTGCCGACTATAACCGGGAGGTAGAATTAACAAAGGAATACAATGGTCGCCAGATACTGGAGATGCTACAGAATGCTGACGACTCAGGGTCTAAAGAAGCGCTCATCAGCCTAGACAAGAAGGCGCGAACGTTATCCATATCTGATAAAGGATCGTCTTTTACTTTTAAAGGGGTTAAATCTTTGATGATGTCTGACCTTAGTAGCAAAATTAAAAGGAGCTATATAGGGAATAAAGGACTTGGATTTCGATCCATGCTGAACTGGGCAAATGAGGTCCGTATACTTACTAATGGCACAAGGATCACGTTCTCTCAAAAAATTGCTAAAGCCGAATTTTATTCCATATTCAGTGAAAATGAAAGGGCCAATATCCGTACTGAGCGAGGACTTAATAACCGGGCTATTCCTTTTGCAACACTTGCTATTCCAGAGGTACGCGAAGAGCTTCAAGACGCAAATTGGAATACAACAGTTTCCATTAGCTACAAAAACAGTTTTGAAACTAAGATAGAGGAACAGCTTCAGCAAGTATGCGAGGAGGTACTTCTTTTTCTGAATAATATTGATACTTTACGGATAGAAGTAGATGGACTGGAAGAAGTCTACGAAAGAACAAAGCTGACTGGCGGGGAAAAAATAAAAATTGGCAGCAAGACCTGGAGCATAGTGAAGGATGAGGGTGTTTTGCCAGAGGAATACCAGGATAACAACAAGCAGGAAAAAGATCACTACCAAATTGCTATCGCTTATCAGAATGATCTTTCAGACACGTTTAATAGATTGTTTACTTTCTTTCCTACAAATGTCAGGGTCACTCTGCCATGTCTTGTTCATGGCACCTTTGAGTTGAATAGCTCTCGTAAGGATATTAACGACTCCGAAAAGAACGAGTTCATTTTTGGTAAACTCGCGGCTCTATTCAGGAAAGTAGCTTCCTCACTTGCCCAAGAAAAAGTCGACTGGCGATCATATAAACTGTTAACGCCTGTAGACGCTATCCCGGAGTCAGCATTAGTTCAGAAGTTTTACAAATTGCTAGAAGAGGAAAGAAGAACCGCCGTTATTTATCCTTGTGTTGGTGGTGCTTATTGTAGTTTCAATGATATCCACTATTACAATAGCGGCTTTAGCAAATGGATATTTGATCATAACTACACTACGCATTTTGCCGACCTGTTATTGCCGCCCCCGCTAACTCTGGAAGGGCAAATCACTTATTCGCAAAGATATAAGTTAGCGGTTTTGGTCAATAGGCTGGATAATTTAAGCAAAGAAATAGCTTCGATTAAAGATAGGGCGGAGTTGATTGTTTGGCTTACAGATTCAGTTTTTGCGATCAGGAATGCGCAGACAAAGTGTTCGTTACTTATTGACGACGATAATAAAGTCATTAACAAAGACAAAACAGCCTTTACACCTCCACTTAAGAATGATGCAAAATTGACTATTCCCAGATTTGTATTGATTGCAGTTATTAATACCGAGCTATACAGTTTGCTTGTATCTAAATTAAGAGGGCAGTTCAGGCGAGGAGAACAAGAATCAAGAGAACTACAAAGAGTGCTGAACTCTATTGTCAATCTTCAACCATACGATTCGAATAATGTTATAACGAGAATAATAACCGGTACTAGGGAACACCTTAAACGGTCCGATGTTTCGGTTCATCCTGAACGCATCAGACAAATGGTTGCGGCACTCTTTGCTAATTACCAGATGTTGAGAGATAAAAAGGAAACATTCACTGCAACCTGCCCGCTTGTTGATCGAAACCATGTTGTGAGGGAAAGTAACGAACTCTTCTTAAATAATACTTACCCCTCTGGCATTCTAACCCAGGAAGTTTACGACGGGGTATTCAGCAATAGCAATTTTATTGCAGATGTCGACTTTTTCAATGTAAAAAATGTAGAGCCGGGTGTCCTAGAATCATTTTTTATTTGGCTAGGGGTGAATAAGACATCCCGCCTCTCATCCAGAACCTTCTCAGTTGAATCGTGGGCCAAAGATGCCTACTTGGAATATGTGTTCTCTCAAAGGCCAAAGCCGGCCCTCGTAAGCAGATATCATTTAAATATTACGATGATAGCCCTGGTTGAAGTTGTCGGCAAGCTTACGCCTGAAAAGCTGCTTTTGCTTATTTGTAAAGACGCATCATTGAAACAGCAAATTACAAGTGCTTCTCATGATACATTGCAGTATCAATACGGCAACAACTATAATACAATAGCAGAAAAGCCGTCATTTATTCGACATCAGTTAATCGAAATTAAAACCTTTAAGGACTATATTATTGATGATTATGGGGTGCCATTCATAAATACATATTGGGTAAATCCGTCCGCCGCGATATTTAAGCGGTATGAAATAAAAGAATCTGAGATCAGGTATATCCTTCCGTATTTAGGCGCTACAACTTCGTTTAATGAACTAAGCAAGGAAAAAGTTTGGCAACTGTTGTCGCAGTGTGACTTACTTGATCCCAAAGGAAATTATGCCCGCAAGCTATATTCACTTGTCTTAAATTACTCTAAGACGAATAATGTAACAATACGCCCAAGCGACAACACGAACTATAAATTGCTAGCTGTAAAGAACGGTGTTAAAGAATATCGCCTTGTCACTGAGGTATACTATAGTGATAACAATACGTTGCCTTCGAGAATACTCGCCAACTATTGGCTTCTAGATTACGCAAAGAGAGGTGGCGAAGAACAGATAGCGACTGTTTTAGGAGTAAAAACATTTAAAAAAATCAACATCCAAATAGATAGGTATTCAGCAGCCGAACACCGATATGCGTATCAATTACAAGACTGGTTCTCAAAAATCAAGCCCTTAATTCTTGCACATAGAATTAAGCCTTTAAACAAGACGGATGAAAAACAAACAGCAGCAGCATTAATAAAGAAATGCAAAATATCTCTTGTCTCAGCTGTCAAATATTCTATAGACGGGGGCAGTAAATGCGACTTAGACATAAATGAATTTCTGGTGGAAGGCAACGATCGATTCCTTGTTTGCGCAAGTCAATATAGTGCGCTTGAGGACCTTAAGCATACCCCTGAGTTCTGTGATTCCTTTGCTGAGCTTATGTGTATTTTATTTAAGATAAATGATCTAAAGACTGAGTTTAGACAGTTATTCAAAGATGATCTATCGGATAGCATGCATGTAATTTCAACTGATTTGGGTTCAGAGATTTTAGACGAAGCTCGTACTTTACTTGGTATAAATAATGAGCTTTGGAACTTTTGGAATAACATAAGTGAGCTAGTTAATAAGAAATCATTACCTAGCCTGATAAACAATGAAAAGGAACTAAATGAGTTTCTTGGCAATGACATCGGATTTGGTCTTCCAAAGAACAATGCCAAAATTGACTATGCGGAATTCAATTCAATCGAGAGCATTAATTTATTAAGCAACTTGCGGTCTAAATACACTCTCAGTATTGAAGCTATGTTAAAACATAAGCCGTCAGGTCTTATGATTTGGCATAAAGCTCAGACAATTGTCGAAATTGCTAATCAAGAAACAAATTTCAAGAATCATTTATGGAGTTTTCTGCTAGGCAAATCTGTTTCCAATCAGGAAACTTTTAGACATAAGCTATATAACTTTCGTAATGAAATACTATCTGGTTGCTTGGAGGAAATTAATCGAAATAAGTATTCAATGGATTTTGATTATATAGCATGCATTCAGAGTGTAATCAAGCGAATATACCATATAGATGTTACGTCAAAAATTAAACTGAGCAACAAAATTGCTTGTCAATACTCGGCCTTGCTCGAAAAGTATAGTATTGCATTAGCTGATATTCCAGATGATAAAACAGCTAGTTTGCTGTACTTTCCTGGCCACTCCGAATTAATTGAAAGCAGATTAAAAGCACTGGCTGGGACTCAAGAAGCTGTTAACCCAGGACTTCAGGATATTAACCCCGAGGACATCCATATTGTTAAAGCTACTCCAACTAAGTCATCGGTAACAGGAAAGATGGGAGGCAGGCATAATACAGCTCCGTGGACTCATACTAAGGCTTCAGATTTTCAAAAGAAACAGGCGGGGAAAACGGCTGAGCAGCTTGTATATGATAAATTTTGCGATCTTTATGGTGAGGCAAATGTTAAATGGAGATCAGGTAACTCAGATTCACCAGATAGAGCAGACGGGTTGCATTATGATATAGAGTATTTAAACCCAGAAAAGAAATGGAAAAAACTTGAAGTTAAGTCATATAATGGTAGCTCCTTTGTAATCTCAAGAGATGAAAAGAATCTTGGAATCACTGATAGTCAGGATTATGAAATTGCTCTGGTCTCGGGCACTACCATTTACCATTTGGACGATTTCTTTAAATACGGAGAAGGTGAATCCTTTGAAAATTGCAAGAGATATACTGTTACACCCAGGGATTATGATGTATACCTAACCGTTTCCCCTAAAAAATAATAGATGCTCCCCCTCCAACAGGCATATGAAGTAAAACACTCCATACTGGAATACCTTAAGGCTACTTTTAGCTTTAAAGATAAAGCCGTGCATAAAGCTTTCTACGATTTTATTAATAGGGAAGGGGATGGCATATTCAAAGGGCCTTATGTTTCATTAAAATTGCCTTTTGTTACCGCAGAAGCAGATCAACCTATTCCTCTGGAGATCAAGCCTGATTTCCCGCTTTACGACCACCAATCGAAAGCATTTCAGAGATTAAGCACAGAAAATGGCCGTCAGCCGGAATCAACGCTTATTACCACGGGTACCTCATCCGGTAAAACTGAGTGCTTCCTGTATCCGATACTCGATTACTGCTATAAAAACCTGCATAAAAACGGTATCAAAGTAATCATACTCTACCCTATGAATGCCTTGGCTACCGATCAGGCCAAGCGTTTGGCTGAAGCGATTTGGAATGATTCAAGGCTTAAAGGGAAGTTAACTGCGGGTCTATTTATTGGAGAAGGCAAGGACAAAAAGAAGTTCCCCAAAGACATGGCAGAACACCATGTTATTGAAAACAGGGATAGCATTGTGGATAGTCCTCCCGATATCCTTTTAACGAACTTTAAAATGCTGGACTACGCCTTGATGCGCAGCCATTTTCATAATCTTTGGACCTATAATCTAGAAGATGCATCCCTGTTGCAGTTCCTGGTATTAGATGAGCTGCATACTTATGATGGTGCGCAGGGCACAGATGTTGCCAACCTCATACGCAGGCTTAAACTTAAATTGGATATCCCGAAAGGGCAGATATGCGCTGTTGGAACTTCCGCCACTATTGGTTCGGGCGAGGATTCAAAGAAACTATTGACAGAGTATGCAACAAAGGTGTTTGGCGAGCAGTTTGATGAAACGTCAGTAATTACTGAGAAAAGGGTCTCTGTGGAAGATTTCTTCGCAATCAGCGAGGATCGAATAGATAAATATATCCCCAGGAGGATAGGGCTTACAGAAAGCCGACTAAAAGAAGATGAAACATACGATAGCTACATCAACCGCCAAAAACGCTTGTGGCAATTGCCAGAGTCTCTGGATTCCGTTGCTTTGGGGGAAGAACTTAAAAGCTTGCAAATTGTTAAGGACATTATATCCCTCACCAGTAAGAACGTCAAGCTGCTTAGTGATTTATTGAATGAGCTTGCTGACATCAATCCTGATTTCAAGCGGCTTCCCGAATGGGATAACATCAACGAAATAAACCCACGAGAAGAAGTAATAAATTCAATTCTTGCTTTAATAAGCGAAGCGAGAGTGGGAACAGGTAAGAAGTTCCCTTTCCTGTATCTGCAAATTCAATTATGGATCCGGGAATTGAGCGGAGTTTTAAGACAAATAGGGCCTGAACCTCTTTTTACCTGGAAAGACAAAGTAGGTGACAAGTATGCGCCCAAAGCACTTCCTTCTTACTTTTGTAGGGAATGCGGTGCCAGTGGTTGGTTGGGAGTTAAGGATGATAACAAAAATCACTTTTTCTTTGAGCCTAATCAGGTTTACGACTATTTCTTCAGCAACCATAAGAATGTCTATTTCGTAAACACGCCTAATCATAAGCATATAGAGGAGTACGAGCCGACCAATACTATCAATGATTTCATACATCCAGTTGACCTTAGTTTAAATGACAAAGAAGGTAAGGACACATTTAAAATACATGCGGTACGTAAACTGACTGCTACAAAAATCAGGCACGTTTGCCCAGAATGTAATTCGGAAAACTCTGTAAGTATTATAGGCACAAGGATAGCGACCTTGTCATCGATTACAGTTAGCCAAGTGCTCTCCTCAGACCTCGACCCAAGGACTGAGAAATATCGCAAGGTATTGGCATTTACAAATAGTGTGCAGGATGCTGCCCATCAGGCAGGATTTGTGGAGGCCAGAAACTATCGCTTCACCTTCCGTGCATCCCTCCAGAAAGTAATTAATGGCCTTTCAAAATCTGCCAATATTGATCAACTACAAGATGCCTTTATTGATTATTGGAAAGACAATTCTGATGAGACCGGCGATAATAGTGAGCAGGCGTATTATTACAGGTTCTTCCCTGCTGACTACAAAAGCAGAGTGGATATAAATACGGATTATAGAATAGGTAGCCAATTTACTGATTCATTCAAACGTGAGTTTGATGAGCGCATGAGATGGGAGATAACTTCTGAATTTGGTTTCAATGCAACAATAGGCCGTACTCTCGAAAAGTCTGGCGCATCTGCAGTAAAATTCGATGCGGCAAAATTGAGGTCTATATTCCCTGCAATTCAAGATTGGTTGAGCCAAAACAATCTCATTACAATTAACGAAGCTGACTTCCTGCCATTTATCAATGGTATTCTGCATAGGATACGGACAAGAGGTGGTATTGACCATGAATATCTGAGTAAGTTCAGACAATCTGGCCTGCAATTGTGGGACCTAAACTGGATGCGGGACAATAGGCACTTTCTTAATAAGTATTTCGGTACAAGAACAAGGTTGCCGAAGCTTATCACAACTGAACCACACAGCAGGGGTATTCTCGATACCACATTCACAAATGCGAATAACTGGTTTCGAGGCTATTTTATGAAGTCATTCCCAATGGCAACGGCCCACAATGCAATTGTTAACGATTTCTATAAAAAACTATTTGAGGTACTTGTCGATGTTGGTTTGATGAACAAAGCAGGTAAAGAAGATGATCAGAATTACGCAATCATACCCTCTACTTTAGTAGTGGAAAATAAAGTTCAGCATTGCGTCTGTAACGAGTGTGGGTCTGAATTGTTCGTGGCGGGTTCTGATCCTACAACAAGCGGTATAAAATGCCTAGACTATACCTGCAAGTCGGGTGTATACATACTGGCTCCAAAATCAAAGCCGAATTATTACCAGTTGGTTTATAATAGAACCCGCTCACCAAGGATATATGCAGCCGAGCATACGGGTATTCTTGAGAGAAAGGATAGGGAGAATAAGGAACTAGACTTCAAAGAAAGGCCTCACTTTAATTCCCTGAACACAATCGTTGCCACCTCAACATTGGAGATGGGTATTGATATTGGAACACTGAATTCCGCAATCAATAATTCAATTCCACCGCTTACCTCAAACTTCTTACAACGTGTTGGCCGTGCAGGTCGTTCATCTGGCTCTGCCCTCATAACGAATTTTGCTCAGAGCAAGGCGCATGATCTGTTCTATTACGAAGAGCCCAAAGACATGATGGAGGGTGAGATAGCAACACCTGGCTGCTACCTTGAAGCAAAAGACATATTGTATCGGCACTTCTTTGCTTTTTGTCTAGATAACTGGGCTACCGCTGACCCAAAGAGCCATTTCATTCCTGGGCGGCTAATTTCATTACGCCTACTTAATATGGACCTGTCATCGGAAGATTTTCTTGCTAACAGGATTATCTCCTTTATTAAGTCACATGAACAACGGTTGTTAAACAAGTTCATTGATTTTTACAAGCCAGACCTTGAAGATATAAAGGCGCTAGACAGCTTACGTGAATTCCTTGTGAATGAAGGGTTTTATTTGAGAATTAAGGCTGTATTTGTAAAGTTGAAGGGTGAATACGCGAATATACACGAGAAGAGGAAGGAAATCGACAATATTATTAAGGCCAACAAATTGCCAGAAACCGATGAGGAAAGAAAGTCATTGGAAGGAGAAAAGAAGGCACTGTATGGTTTGAAGAGGCTAATAGATAAACGGTCGATATTAGAACACTTTACAAACGTTGGATTGTTGCCAAATTATGCCTTCCCGGAAACTGGTGTTACGCTAAATGCCTGGGTGAAATCAAATAAAGCAAAAGGAAGCGACAGCCTGCCGTCTGACAGGCAGTTTGAAATTGTACGGTCATCCAGTATTGCGATAAGGGAGTTTGCACCAGATAATTTCTTTTATTCCCAAGGATTTAAGTTTGCCATATCGGGTCTCAATACTTTTGACTGGAAGAACCCAGAAACGCTGCTCAAAAAACGCTTTTGCTCTAACTGCGATCATCTGGACGATAGTGCAGTATCTAATGAGAGCCATTGCCCTAAATGTGGTGATAGCTCATGGTCATCTGCTAAGAACCAGCACACGTTTGTAAAAATTAGCGGAGTGAAGTCTGTTAATACAAGGGAGAAGTCTACCCTTGATGATAGCAGCGACGACCGACAGACTAATAGTTACAATATATCCAAGCATATTAAGTTTGACAGAAATTCTTTTCAGGGTGCTTGGGGCATGAAGGATATCCCATTCGGTATTGAGTATGCAAAAAACGTTCGGATTACAGATGTAAATCTGGGGTTATTATCCGCAGTTGATGCTAATAAAATAAGTATTAATCAACACGAGGATATACCCTATCACGGCTTTGTAACGTGCAAGTATTGCGGTAAAAGCACATCCACTCCACATCGAGTAGCACATAATAACAACTTAGAATTTCACTTTGGGTACTGCAAAAATAAGGACAAGGAATATGATGGAAGAGCAGACAATGTATTTGAAGAGGTGTACTTGTTTAAAGAAATAGAAACGGAAGCATTAAAAGTGCTTTTGCCTGTGCAGGACATGGAGAGTGAGGCTCAGGTAAATATGTTCAAGGCTGGCCTTGAACTTGGACTAAAAAAGTACTACAAGGGTAATCCGCAGCACTTAGGTTTTATCAATTATTCGGAGTTTAACTCAAAGACTGGCAAGTTTGATCGGTACCTTGTTATACACGATAATATTCCAGGGGGTACAGGTTATTTGGAGAAGCTCTTCAATCCTGTTGAGTTTACAGAAGTAATTACAAAGGCTTACAAGGCGATTAAAGAGTGCTCGTGCCAATTTAACGGCAATGATGGCTGTTATCGTTGTATTTACACTTATTCGAACCAGTATATTCAGAATGAACTAAGCAGAGAGCATGCTGAAAAGCTCTTCGCTAAGATTGTTGAAAAATCCAGTGCATGGGAAAATTATTCGACTGGTCTTGGCTCTCTATCAGAAAATGGGCAAATAGAAGAAAGCGAGCTTGAAGAAAGGTTTATCCGTAGCCTCAGAAACTACTGCAAAAATAGAGAAGGCGATGGATTTAGATTTGAGGATGCACTAGACAATTCCGTTGTGAATTATAAATGCAAAATTGTCAATGGCGATTATGCCTTCTACTACATCATCCGTCCACAATTTGACCTTGGGCCATTCGCAGGCGTTAGATACAAGACGAGAAGCGACTTTTATATTGCGCTGACAGCAATCGAAAAGGGTGGCTTGCCTATTGACGATATTTCGGCTATTTCCAGTTCCAAAGGCATTGCTGTTTATTTGGATGGATATACGTTTCATGCCACTCAAGAGAATAATAGGTTCTATAATGATCTACAAAAGAGACTAGCCATCGTAGAGGCTGGGGATAAAATATCGTGGACACTTTCATGGGCAGACATAGAGCGATTTGACTTAGCAGATAAAGAAAATGGCTCTAGTAATAAAGACACTCAACGTGATGTGCTTTTCTTTGATAAGAATAAATACAAGCAGACTAAACAGAAATATGAACGGATTCCATATTGGGAAACGTATAGCAGTGAATTAATGGAAGCCAAGAATTCATTTGAGCGCCTGATTTGGACGCTTGCTAATCCGCTTCAGGGAAATAAGACACAAAATAAAATTGGTCTTTTCCTTTCATTGTTTCAACCCGAATTCGGGAAGCCTTCAGTAGACGAAAATATTGTTGACAAAATTCTTTCGAAGCCTTCTGGAAAGTTAGCACCAACAACACAGGCAAAAAATACTAAGCAGGGTAGGTTTTATGTATTCCCAGAGTGCACAGGTGACTGGGATTTCGGTGCAATGCTGATTGCCATTCAGGTTTCAGATCTGAATATGAAATCCTCGCTTTCTATGAGAGAAACGAATGGTAATATCGACAAACATCAATGGGAGAACTTTTGGCAGATATTTAATTTGGTGCAGAACTCCTGCAAATTTGTAGAAGATGCGTTGGAGGAAGAGAAGCAACATAGTACAGATGAGAAAAACGACTGCTTAAGGTATTTTGATAAAGAGTATCACGAGATTATTAAACATCTAATAGACAATAATATTTCGTTCAATAGCGAAGGTGGTTTCTTCATAGAAGTTGATGGTAAATATCCTGAGGCAATGCTTGGATTTGAAGACAAAAAGATATTTATGGGGCCGTTATCGGAAGCTGACAAAACTCTGTTTGAGCAAGCAGGCTATAAAGAATGGTCAATTGGTGATTTCAATATTAAAGATTTATAATAATGAAGCTATACATACACGATAAATGCATGGAGCAGCTTTTTGAATTGCCAAAGGTTATTCAAAAGAAAGTGCTTGAATTTCAAAGGAAATTCAGAGACAATTCGAAGGCTGAGTCTATTCATTTAGAACCAATCAATACGTTTAAAGATCAGCAATTGAGGACGGCACGGATTGATGACAAATATAGGGCTATTATTAAGGTTCCAGACACTGGAAATAGTTATTACTTATTGTGGGTAGATAACCACGATGAGGCTATGGACTGGGCGAAAGACAAGGTATTCTATTGGAACGACAATACGCAAACAGCTCAAATATTCACAGCACCAGAGGTACAAGTCGTGCATCAAATGCAGTCTTCTGCGGACAAATTGGGCCTGTTCTCAAAATATTCAGATGATCAACTACTGGAGATAGGTATACCAACGGCTTCTATCGCATTGGTTCACTCTATTAAAGACTTAAATGAACTTGGAGATTGTGAAAAATATCTTCCCACAGATGCATTTGAAAACCTGTTTTATCTGACTGAAGGCGCTAACATCGAGATACTTATAGCGGAGATAAAGGAAGGGAAATTGAAGTCGGACAACAAGGATGACCAAATTAAGAGTATTAATAACAAACGTAGCTTTATTGAGGTTGATGACGAGTTAATGGAGGAGATAATAAACGGAGACTTAAGTAGATGGCAAATATTCCTCCATCCTTCGCAGCGAAAACTTGTTGAATCAAACTTCAAGGGTTCCGTAAAAGTTACGGGCGGTGCAGGCACTGGCAAAACTGTTGTTGCGCTTCATAGACTAAAATTCCTTTCGAACCTGCCAGATATTAATGACAAAAGAAAGATAGCGTTTACAACGTTTACAAATGCTCTTACGCAAAATCTTAATTTATTAGCCAACAAATTATCAATTGACAAAAACAAGGTTGTAATAAACAATATTGATGCCCTCGCTAAGGAAATCGCTATCGAAGATAAGTTGGTTGATAAGTCTATCCGTGTATTAGATTTCTATAACACGAAAAGCAGTATAGAATTTTGGGAGGAAATTTTAGAGCAAAGCCTATCAGAATTCGATTCATCTTTCTTATCATCAGAATATCAAAATGTTGTGCTGTTCAACGATATTAAGAACATAGACGGCTATTTAAAAGTAAGCCGCATAGGAAGAGGTAAGCCAATTTCTCGAAAACAGAAGATGGAGGTTTGGAATTTGATTGAGACATACAATAAGAAAAAGAAGGAACATGGGTATGTTGATCGGTCTGAATTGTTCAACATTGTATCCGAATACAATAATACTCTCACTAAAAAGCCGTTCAAGTATTTGATTGCTGATGAGGTTCAGGATTTATCAAATGTCGAGCTTCGATTACTGCGTTCGTTGGTTGAAGAGAAGGAGAATGATCTATTTCTTGTCGGAGATCCTTTTCAGAAGATTTATGCTCGCAAACTTAATTTTACCGCCGCAGGCATTGCAGTCAGAGGTAATCGAAGCAAGAAGCTACGTATAAATTATAGGACTTCTGAAGAGATTAAACGATTGGCATTAAGCGCAGTTAAGGGCATCAATTATGATGACTTTGATGGTGAAGCGGAAAAGCTAAATGGTTACTTGTCCTTATTCCATGGAGATACGCCCACCTATGAAGTCTTTAAGACTAAGACCGAGGAAATTCAAACAATCATCAAGTTAATAAATGAATTAAAAGATAGCGGGCTTAAATACGCTGATATTGCAATTGGGTGTAGGACTAGGGATTCTATAAGGGAAATTAAAACAAACTTGCATAAGGCAAAAATTCCGTACTCTGATAATAGTGCGGCACCCTCAACTGCCTCTTCTGGTATATGCCTATCAACTTTCCATGGGCTGAAAGGCCTGGAATTTAAAGCGGTTATAATGTCTGATGTGAATAATCGAACTTCTCCTTTATATTTTCAAAAAATGGAAGATATGAGTACTTTTGAAAAAGAGGAGTATTTGCATAGTGAAAGGTCATTGCTGTACGTGGCAATCACCAGAGCGATTAGTACACTGAAGATTTTCGGAACAGGTATAAAAACTAATTTAATAAGCCTCGGTTAACTGCTACTTACTACATGAATTAAGAATTGCAATGTTTTCAGACTTTCAGAGGTGCGGATAGATTTATTTTGCTCAGTTCATCAGTTGCCCTTTTGTTCGAAAAAAAGATTCTTGTTTGCCCCGTAATTTGTGCTTTAATTGCTCATGTTTTACGGCTGTGTTCAAAAAACAGATAAGTATTTCTCTAAGCCTGTCTGTTTATTAACTATTGA
Organism: Bacteroidota bacterium; assembly: GCA_018267955.1. Lineage (GTDB taxonomy): Bacteria > Bacteroidota > Bacteroidia > Chitinophagales > Chitinophagaceae > Polluticoccus. Next base: position 249,940 of record JAFDXL010000005.1, on the reverse strand, counting down.
TGGCTCCCTTGTCTCAAAACTCGCGTCCCCTGTTGGATTCAGAGAATATACCGAGAAGCAGAAGATTCAAAATCTGGTATTCCCAAACGGAATGGTTTATTTGCAAGAAAACTAACGGGGTCGAAGCTCAAGAATAACAACATCTTCGGCCACACTGCAGAATTGAAAAGGCATCTTCAGTCGTAAATACAAACGGGGACACTACTCTTTCGAATGATGTCCCCGCAGCTGTGGAGAATAACGGAGTCGAACCGATGACCTCTTGCATGCCATGCAAGCGCTCTAGCCAGCTGAGCTAATTCCCCCAATGGGCTGCAAATATACTTTTCTTAACGCTATTTATCCAAATTTGTTGATACCTTTAATCAGGTAATTTTAGAGATCATGTGGCGCCAGATACTTACATATTTTTATATACGTAAAAGAGATCCTAACGATCCTACGAACGTAAACATCAAGATGATGCATGGGATGAACCGCATTTCGCTGTTCGTATTCCTCATTGGCCTCATTGTAATGATCATTCGCCTCATTAAACATTCCTGATACATGACAAAGAGAAAAAAGAGTTTGCTGCTGGCCGCAGGCTTGCTTATTATTTCAGGCAGCGCTATTTTCAACCATTATTATCCTATGACAGATTTTGCCCGCGGCATTAGTATGGGTATTGGTGTAGGCATTATGATACTATCGTTTTACAGAAAAAGATCTGCTGCAGCCTGATGCTGCAAACCGCATAATAAAAAGAAAGCCCGCACTTAGATGCGGGCTTTCACTTGTCATTTGGGTAATAATCCGGTTTTAGAAAAAACCGCGCTTTACTTTTTTTTGCTAAAGAAATCCTGCAGGTCGCGGCTCATTTGCTCGCCACGGCGTTTCAGGTCCTGCATTTCTTCCGTTACATTTCTTTGTATGGTATGAAAATTCATTGGTGCTCCTCCCGTCATCGCCTGCATTTCATAAGGTGTCTTTGCCGCCGGTATAATGATCCATGCCAGTATATAAGTAAGCAAGCCTATACCCGCTGCGAGGAACAGGCCGGCAAATACCAGGCGAACAATCACCGGGTCGATATCGAAATAGGCTGCCACACCGCTGCACACACCACCCAGTACCTTATCATTGGTATTTCGGTACAGCCTGCGTGTTTCGTACTGCGGGCTGTATGCCGATGGTGCACTATTATATGGCGCGTAACCGCCTGTGTTATAATTAGCAGAACTGCCCGTGTTGCGTGAAGCATCGTTCAGCTCATTAGGGGCGCCCAGTGTCTCCATCACTTTCTGCACATCTGCCTTGTCAATGGCAGGCGCGCCGCTGTTCATGCGTGTAATAAATAACTCGGCTATTCGGTCTTCTATATCCATGATGATCTCATCGCCACCCTGCTCCTTCATAAACTGGCGTTCCAGCGTGGTCAGGTAATTCTTTAATATCTGGTAGGCATCTTCCTCTATCGGTATTACCTGCCCGGCTATGTTTATCTGTATGATGCGTTGCATAAAAAAATGTTTTATATGGTTGTGGTTAAATGATTTACTGAATTGCTAAGGTCTTCCCAGCTTTTTTTTAATTGTTGATATGCTGCGTCGCCCTGTTGCGTAAGTGTATAGTATTTTCTCGGCGGCCCTGCCATGGATTCTTCCCAGCGATAGGTTAGTATCTCTGCATTTTTTAGCCTTGTAAGTAAGGGATATAATGTTCCCTCCAGTACCACGAGCTTAGCTTCTTTTAATTGTTCCAATATATCACTGGGGTATGCTTCGTTTTGCTTTTTGATGATGCCCAATATGCAAAATTCCAGCAAGCCCTTTTTCATCTGCGATTCTGTGTTCTCAATATTCATATCTGCATCTTTTCTATACAAATATAGGAAAATTATAGTACTATGCATTGCATAGTACCTTTTATTGTAAAAAAATATTGTTAAATGATCAGAGACTTTAATATTATTGACCTTAGCGCATTTTCAATAGATTTGTCAGCGGCTTATGATCACTTATCCAAGGAAAATTTCCATTACCGGCTATTTTAAAGAAGTATTCCGGTTTCGGGATCTGCTTCTGTTAATGTCCAAGAAATGGATAAAACTTAAGTATGAACATTCAACAATAGGTGTTGGGTGGATTGTCTTAAGCCCGCTGATTACCACCTTGGTGTACACTATATTTTTCGGAATGGCTTTTGACACAGGTTATACCCGTTCCCAGTATTTTCTTTTTATATATAGCGGAATGTTGCCATGGGTATTTTTCAAAGATGTATTTCTTGATATTCTGGATGTATTTACCAAAGAGCCGAATACCATTAAGCGAACCAACTTTCCGCGGCTGATCGTCCCAATATCGTCTGTTTTGCTGAAGCTGATGGAGTTCATATTGGGTTTACTCGTCCTTTTTATCGTTGCATTTATCAGCGGTAAGCATATCAGCGACCATATTTTCATCCTCCCGGTACTGATCGTACAGATCATCCTGTTTTCTATGGGGCTGGGCCTGATCTTTCTGTTCCCGTGTATTATCTACAGGGATATTAAGCATCTGTTGCGCTTTATAATGCCATTAGGCCTTTACTCACTGCCAGTTGTATATAAGGTAATGGCAGTACCTAAAGAATGGCTGCGCATTTATACGCTAAACCCTATGGTGCCGGTAATACAAAGCTGCCGCGGAATATTATTTAAGGAAAGTATACCCTGGATAATGTTGGGGAAAGGTATGTCTATATCCATTGCCGTGTTTATTGTAGGTATAATGATATTTATAAGGAACGAAAAAAAGCTTGCTGACCTTATCTGATAACATGATTGTTCTAAAAGACGTCACAAAACAATACACCTCTAAAGAGAAGAAATACATCGGCAAGTATTTTCTTCGAAACATGGGTTATGCCGTCTTCGGTTGGTTTAAAAAGAAGCCTAAGGCCGACTTAAGCCATTATGTATTAAAAGGTATCGACCTGGAAATAAAAAAAGGGGAGCATGTAGCTATAGTTGGCAGGAATAAAGCCGGAAAATCTACGCTGCTGCAACTCATAAGTGGTATATCAGAGCCAAGCTCAGGATCGCTAACGGTAAAAGGTAAGATCATACCGGTATTCGGGCAAGGGAATATATCTACACCTGATCTTACCGGCAGGGAATATATAACCTTATATGCAGCGGCATTAGGAACTTCTAAAAAAGATATTGCCAGATATGAGCAAGCTATAATCGATTTCAGCGAGATAAAAGATATTGATACACCGGTAAAGTTCTATTCTACAGGTACCCGTACACGCTTAAGCCTTTCCATCACCCTTTTATTGCCTGCAGATATCTATATATTGGACGAGGTATTCTATGGGAGCGATGTGTTTTTTAAGGATAAAATTGCAGAACGTATTCAGCAGATACAGTCTGATCCTGAAAAGATATTAGTGATGGTTAGCCATCATGAAGATATCCTTAAAAAGTTCTGTACCAGGGCTATATTATTGGAGCATGGTATCATTACTATGGACGATGCTCCGGGAAAAGTACTTGAAGTATATAATTCGGGAAATTCCTGATTATTTTTACCACCCTGAATGACTACTACTGCCATTCCAGTTAATGATAAAGGGATTTTTTAATACTACTATACAACGTAAGCGCTTCATTTACGACGTTACGATCACCTGCCTGTCCTCAGCTTTAGTGATCTATTGTGCCGTTACACAATATGCTGTGCTGTTTTTGATGCTGCCCTTTGTGGCGTTGAGGGTAGCCTATATTTATAATGTTTATCTGCTTAGTCAAACCGCTGTAAAGGAAGAAACTGGTGAACTGCCGTCTTTTTCAATCCTGATCTGCTCTTACAACGAAAAAAAAGAAAACCTGGATGCATTGTTCAAAAGCATTTTTGAAAGTACAGTTCAGCCACAGGAGATACTTTTAATAGATGATGCAAGCACTGAACCTATAGTATTGGATGCTGTATATAAGGATAGGATACGTTTGATACGGAATGAACAAAACCTCAGGTTGCGCGGCTCACAGGTAAAAGGCATCCGTGCATTAAGGCCTGTTGATTATGTGCTGTTTATAGATTCAGATATTTGTTTCGAGGATAATGTGATCTATAAATGCCTGCGCTTTATCGGTTCACACGCAGACGGACTAATATTCGGAGTGCGCATAAGTATTAAGGATTTTAAGGATGATTACCTGAACACGTTTATAAGCACCAGCTATCATACCAATTATTACAAAAGGCTTTTTGAAAGCAGGTTTGGTGTTACATTGACATGTAACGGTGCCTTTATGTTTTGTGATTATAAATTCCTGCAAAACAATGTGGCCAGTTTTGAACGGGAAACATTCTTCGGTAAGAAGCTATTGACGGGTAACGATAAAAGCCTTACCAACCTGGCGCTGCAAAACGGCAAAAGCTATACGGTGCCTGACACAATCATCATTCACGAGAGATTTGAACTGCAGCCTTATTTAAAGAAAATGCGGAGGGCTTTTAAAACCAGTATCATCTACCAGGTACGCGCTGTTTTTTTGCGGAATGTGTCGCCACTGGTACGTATATTCTCCGCCTTAGATGTTCTATCTTTTTTTGTAAGCGTTCCGCTACAGGTTATATTTATTATTGCCTTGTTTCACTTACCATACTTTTATGTCTACGCTGCTATTTATTTTCTATTCCTGGTTGTGAGGAACAATAAATCTGTGTTTAAAGTTATCTCCTATGGTATCTTTCGGCTGGGTTTTACAATACTATTATACCTGGTAAGGCTGCTGACGCTTTTTAGCATCAATGCTTCAGGCTGGGGTAACAGATAATATCTTTTCAACAACATCCGTATCATCAGCACGCAGCCAGTGCATCTCTTTATCTTTTCTAAACCAGGTCATTTGCCGCTTGGCATAATTGCGGGTATGCTGTTTTATCTTATCTATCGCTTCGCTGAGCGACATCTGCTGGTCTATGTAATGAAATAGCTCGCTATAGCCAACCGTCTGCAGGTTTTTAAGCCTGCGCAGCGGGTAAAGTTCCTTTACTTCCTCCAGCAGGCCGGCAGCTATCATAGCATCCACACGGTGGTCTATACGTTGATAAAGTACTTCGCGGGGTAATTCCAATCCTATTTTAATGATCTTAAAATCCCTCGCTTTTCTTATACCGGTTTTAAAATTGGTAATGCTTACACCGGTAGAGCGGATAAAACTTAGTGCTCTTAATAGCCTTGCAGGGTTTTCTATCTCACCCACACGGTAAAATTCGGGGTCTTCTTCGTGCACCGCCTGCTGCAGCCAGGGGAGTCCTTGCGCCTCGTATTGCGCCTGCACATCCGCTACTACTTCCTCATTTACTTCGGGCATCTCATCAAGCCCCTCGCAAAGCGCCTTTATATACAGTCCAGTACCACCGCACACAACGGCCGTATCATGATGCTGAAATATTTCCCCTAGATAGCCTAACGCCAGCTTTTCAAAATTGGCGGCGGTAATATGGTTAACCACCGAGAATTCATCTATGAAATGGTGTTTAACGATTGCTAGTTCCTGTGCAGATGGCTTGGCGGTACCAATGGTCATTTCTTTATAGCATTGCCTGCTATCTGCCGATATGATCTCCGTACCCAGCTTTTGGGCAAGGGCTATGGCAATAGCCGTTTTACCTACCGCTGTAGGCCCTGCTATAACGTATACGGTACGAGACAATGGTTATGATTTATTGGCCGGCAGCCTATGTGCGAAATAACTATTCCTTGCAATTAATCGAAGCTTTCTTCCCCACCTTCCGTACTCTCACCACCTTCTCCTTCATTACCGAAGCCTTCCGCCATTTCATCAGCCCCCAGGTCATACTTCTCTTCTACTTCCAGCAGTTTATCTAGGTTTACACCCTTCACACCATATTGCGCAGGTGCTACTCCTTCTTTGCGGAATACATAAGGATAGGTACGTTTAGGATCTTCATCCTTGCTAACGCCAATCAGCTCCACCAGGAATGTCCATTTCTTAACCGGGTCATATTCATACACGAACTTCTGATCCGGGGCAGACACAAGGGCATTGATCGGTGTGCGCATCATAGAAAGTGCGGGTGCATCTTTCTTATTAACCAGCACTTCCGAATTGAACTCCCTGCCACGTATCCATCTGTCGTTACTTTCAAAGAAAGACGCACTGTGTTTGCCATCGAATTCGTATGCCGAAATGATCGCTTTGTGAAATTCCAGTAAGGTTTGAGTCGGGCGTATTTCTATATCCCTGTATACCAGGTCGTCATCTTCCCAGTACACCCTGAATCTTAATAAGGCCATAATACGCCATAAAAATAATCAAATGCCCGGTTATATGAAATGGTGCGGCTTTATCATTATGTATCTTTGCTTTTTAAGAGCAATCAGAACGGTAGTCAATAAAAGTTTAATTAATATTTTGCTCGGTTTTAAAAAAAGCATACCTTTGCCATCCCAAATTTGAGATCATGCCAAAGGTGAAGACTCACAGTCGTGCTAAAAAGACTTTTAAAGTAACAGGCACAGGTAAAATTCGCAGGTATAAAGCTTTTAAAAGCCACCTGCTGACTAAAAAATCAAAAACGCGCAAACGCCACCTGCGCCAGGCTGCATTTGTACACCCTGCAAATGAAAACCTGGTAAAACGCATGCTGGCTCTGCGATAGAATAAAAATTATTAATAACTGAATTAATCATTATAAGATATGCCACGTTCGGTAAATGCGGTTGCATCACGCGCGAGAAGGAAAAAGATACTGAAACAAGCCAAAGGTTTTTACGGCAAACGTAAAAACGTCTATACCGTTGCCAAAAACGTATTAGAAAAAGGTCTTGGCTATAAATTTGTAGGCCGCAAGAACAAAAAACGCGACTACCGTGCTTTATGGATCGTGCGTATCAACGCAGCATGCCACGAAGAAGGTATCAGCTATTCTCAGTTCATGGGTAAACTGGCTGCTAAAGGCATCGACCTGAACCGTAAGGTACTGGCTGACCTGGCTATGAACGAGCCTGAAAGCTTCAAAAAGCTGGTTGCTGAAGTAAAATAAGCTTCACTTAATCATATTCAATAGCCGTTCCGGAATTCCGGAACGGCTATTCTTATTTCCATTATTCAAGATAATGTGCTTCCATTTGCAATTCTGATTGGACTATCGCCTTTTTGCCTTTTTCAAATATCCCATAGATAGTACTGCCGCTGCCACTCATGGATGCATAGATTGCTCCCTGGGCATACAATTGCTCTTTTATTTCCTTTAGGCCGGGATGTTGGGCAAAAACAGGCTCCTCAAAATCATTGCTTAAATATTCAAACCATTCATTTATGGGTAATTCCGGCAATTTCTTTAAATCGAAAGAAGCAGGCTTCGGTTGGATCATTTTAAAAGCAGCGGCGGTTGATATATGTACAGAAGGGCAAATGATTTGCAAACTATAACCCGACAGGTCGATTGATACAGGGCTCATCAGCTCACCGCGCCCTTTGGCATATCGAGGACTGTTATAGATAAAGAAGGGGCAATCGCTACCTAATTGCAGTGCAAATGCCGCAAGCTCTTCGTTTGATAAGCGTAGCTGGTAGTATTCATTCATCAACCTTAGCATAAATGCCCCGTCTGCAGAGCCGCCACCCATGCCTGCACCCATAGGTATATTTTTGAGCAGGTGAATGGCCACCGGGGTTGTCTTATCCGGGTATAGTCCATGCAATAGTTCCCATGCCTTCCATACAAGGTTATTTTTCGGGTCTCCTTCTATGGCTTTGCCATGCAATTGTATGGTACTTTCATCTGCAGGCACTATTTCCAGCACATCTTTTATGGCTACCGGGTAAAAAACGGTTTCCAGGTTATGATACTCGTCGGGCCGTTTTTCAGTAATGTACAGGCCAAGGTTGATCTTGCAATTGGGAAATATCACCATAAAATATCAGCAGAAAGCGAAGCGTAAAATTATCTGTATTTTTGAAATAGCACAGCCAATGCTGTTTTGTAGATGAAAGATGTTATAAGCCTCAAAGACATTCGTAAAAGCTATTACCTCGGGAAACAGGAATTGCCTGTATTAAAAGGTATCAACCTGGTGATACAGGAAAACGAATATGTTGCCCTGATGGGGCCTTCGGGTTCCGGTAAATCCACCCTGATGAATATTATCGGTTGCCTGGATACGCCTACCAGCGGCACTTATATACTCAATGGGCAGGATGTAAGCCGTATGCAGGATGATGAACTGGCCAATGTGCGGAACGTGGAGATAGGATTTGTGTTTCAGCAGTTCAACCTCTTGCCGCGCCTCACTGCATGGGAAAATGTGGCGCTACCGCTAATATATGCCGGTGTAGGCAAGCAGGATCGCGAAGAGCGCGCCCGTGCTATGCTCGACAAAGTGGGCCTTTCAGATCGCGCGCATCACAAACCAAATGAATTATCGGGTGGACAAAGCCAGAGGGTAGCGATTGCCCGTGCGCTGGTCAATAACCCATCGCTGATACTGGCGGATGAACCTACCGGTAACCTGGATACCAAAACATCGGTAGAGATCATGGAGCTATTCAGCGCCATACATGAGCAAGGCAATACTGTTGTGCTGGTAACACACGAAGAAGACATCGCAAACTTTACCAAAAGGATAGTGCGTGTACGTGATGGTGTGGTAGAGACAGATAAATTAAACGCGCAGACTATTACCGAAGTACATTAGAAAAATCAAAAAAGATCAATGGCATTTAAGATATATACTAAAACGGGAGACAAGGGCAGCACCAGCCTTATAGGTGGTGTGCGTGTGGCCAAAAGTCACATCCGCATAGAAAGTTATGGCACTGTTGATGAGTTGAATTCATTCATCGGTATGGTGAACGATATGGCTGCCAATGAACAAATAAACGGTTGGCTGCGCGAGATACAGGACCGCTTATTCACTATAGGTAGTGTATTAGCTACCAACCCCGATAAAGAGGTAAAAATGAAGCTGCCTGATGTGCACGATGAAGATGTAGCCTGGCTGGAGCAGCGCATTGATGAGATGAATGAAGTGTTACCGGAGATGCGTTCTTTCATACTTCCCGGAGGTAACCTTGCATCTTCTACCTGCCACGTGGCAAGGTGTGTATGCCGCAGGGCAGAACGCATTTGTGTAGCCATGCACGAACAAGGAGAAGTAATACCCGACCTGGTAGTGCGTTACCTCAACCGCTTGTCTGATTTCCTGTTTGTATTGGCAAGATACATCAGCCATATCAATGGTGTGGCAGATGTAGAATGGCGTGCGAGGGTATAATCCCAGAATTATTCGACAAACGAATGATCCGGTTTGATCATCTCCGGATGCGCTTGCTGGTATCGCACAATATCCGGGATAGATACATCCATTACATAAGGGTTATCAGGATTATGGTCAATGTAGTTCTGATGATAATCTTCAGCCTGCCAGAATTTGGTAAAAGGTTTTACCTCAACGGCGATCGGATCCTTGTATTTACCCGACCGGGTTAGCTTTGCGATATAATCTTCGGCTATATTCTTTTCCTGCGGGTTGCGATAAAAGATGATAGACCTGTACTGCGTGCCATGATCCGGCCCCTGGCCGTTTACCTGTGTAGGATTATCCATCGCGTCAAAATATACCTGCACCAATTGCGGGAAGGATATCTTAGTACTATCGTAATAAATATTCACTGTCTCTGCATGGCCGGTTGTGCCTGTTCCCACATCTTCATAAGACGGATTAGCATAATCGCCACCTGCATATCCAGATACCACTTCACCTACGCCCTTAATACTTTCGAATAAAGTCTCCTCATGCCAGAAGCAACCCGCTGCAAAAGTTGCCTGCGCATTATAAGCACCCGAAGTGTCTGCATGAGATACAGCGGCACTAATATTGCGTTTTATCTTGTGTTTATTTTGTGCGCACGAACTAAAGCCATGTGTTGCTACTAGTAGCAAGGCTATATAAAAAGCGTTTTTCACGATTAGCTGTTTACTAAAAGTTACGCCTTTTTAGCCAATATGGATTTCCGGGAAACGTTAAGGTTTTGTTTGTGCGACGGCTATAATAGCCTTCGCGGCATTGTCTGATGCATTACTATCACCCAGCAAGTGCCACAACTGCTCGTAATCAGTTTTTAGCTGCTTAATATGCGCTGCATTGTTCAGTATCTTATCCAGCTCTTTTTGCAGCATGGTTTCATTGAGATCTCCCTGTATCAATTCTGTCACCACAGGCTTGTCCATGATCAGGTTCACCAGCGATATGTATTTGATCTTCACCAGCCTTTTTGCCAGCATATATGATATAGGATTGCCCTTATAACAAACAACTTCCGGCACACCAAATAATGCGGTTTCCAGCGTTGCGGTGCCGCTGGTTACCAGGGCCGCTTTTGCTTGTCTTAGCAGGTCGTAGGTCTGGTTCTTTACCAGCATCACATCCTGGCTTCCTATTAGTTCCCTATAAGTGCTATCGGGCTGGGCAGGTGCCTGTGCAATAACAAACTGATATTCCGGGAAGCGCGATACCATGGTCAGCATTACAGGCAGTTTCACCTTTATCTCCTGCGATCTGCTGCCGGGTAATAATGCTATGATCGGTTTAGACGAGATAGGGATAACAGGTTTGCGTTGTTCTTCTTCCACTACTTGTATCAATGGGTGCCCTACATAACTTACATCATAAGCCCATTTGTTGTAAAACTGCTTTTCAAAGGGCAGTATTACCAGCATCTTATCTACATCACGTTTAATTTTCTTAACACGATTCTCCTTCCATGCCCATACTTGCGGAGAGATATAATAGACCGTTTTATAACCCTGCTGCTTTGCCCATTCAGCAATGCGCATATTAAAGCCGGGATAGTCAATGAAAACGATCACATCGGGCTTGTATTCTGTAATGTCCTGCTTGCAGAGATCTATGTTGCGGAAGATAGTACGTAAATGTGTCAGCACTTCTACAAAGCCCATAAAGGCAAGGTCGCGGTAATGCTTTACCAGTGTGGCGCCTGCTTCCTGCATCTTATCGCCGCCCCAGCATCGTACATCTGCGTTGCTGTCGTTGCGATGCAATGCTTTGATAAGGTTGCTGCCGTGGAGATCGCCACTGGCCTCGCCCGCTATAATGTAGTAGCGCATATTAGTTCCATACAAACCTTAACAGGATGATCAATACTGCATAAAGTATGGTAGCTATAAGTACTCCTCTTGCAGACAGATCCAGGCGTTTGTTGGTAAAGTAGATGAATGGCAGTACGTTCAGCAATATAGCAAGGCTGATAACGGTAGCCGCTTTTTCGTGTGTACGCATCAGGTATGCTGTGAAGTCTCCGAATGTATAGGAATGAAACAGTATTGCGTATACAATAAAGAAGCCTACTACCGGCATCAATACACCCAATACAAAGCCAAACATCGGAACATTACGTCTCATAGATATGGAAATATTCCGCTAATATACAAGTGAAAAATACAATTTTGTATATACAGGCGTGAAAGATGTACATTTGTTGCCAATAAATTGAAAAAGTGTTACGATGAATTTTAACCTGAAGAACTTACCTGAGCGTACACAAAAGCCTCGTAACTACGGGCTTACAATGGTGATGGACAAAGGCCTTGGGCTGGACGAAGTAAATAACTTCCTTTCTGTTGCTGCTCCTTATGTTGATATTGTAAAACTTGGTTTTGGCACTGCACACGTTACTAATAATCTGAAGCAAAAAATAGATATATATCTTTCTCATGATATACCTGTGTATTTCGGGGGTACTCTATTTGAAGCTTTCCTGATCCGCGGGCAATTTGACGACTATCTGAATACTGTAAAAGAATATGGCCTGAAGCACGTAGAGGTGTCTGATGGTTCTATTACCATACCGCATGTAGAAAAATGCGGCTACATCGAAAAGCTGGCTAAACATGTTACCGTACTGTCTGAAGTTGGGTCTAAAGATGCGACGCACATTATGCCGCCATACAAATGGATAGAGCTGATGAAGGCAGAGCTGGAAGCAGGCTCTACTTATGTGATAGCTGAGGCGCGTGAAGCAGGTAACGTAGGTATCTATCGTGGCAGTGGCGAGGTGCGCGAAGGCCTGGTACAGGAGATACTGACACAGATACCTTTCGAAAAGATCATCTGGGAAGCACCGCAAAAAGCACAGCAGCTATACTTCCTGGAACTGCTGGGCGCTAACGTAAACCTGGGTAATTTGGCCCCATCAGAGGTAATACCGCTGGAAGCCATGAGGGTTGGATTGCGTGGAGATACCATGCATCTGTACCTGGGCAAAGAAAATAACCTTGCAAGTACTAATCAATAATATTTCCGGGCATACTGTATAGTATGCCCTTTTTTATTCCCCTTTATGCACAAAGAATATGGCATCATAGGGTTTCCGCTTACGCATTCTTTTTCGCCGGCATATTTTGCAGACAAATTTGCCCGTGGGGGTATAGATGCTGCATACCATGCGTACCCGCTGGAAACCATAGATATGTTCCCTGCCTTTATAGACAGCCATCCCGGCATTATTGGATTAAATGTTACCATACCTCACAAACAATCCATTATTAAATACCTCGACGAGCTGCATACAGACGCGCAGGAGATAGGTGCGGTCAACTGTATTGACATACGCGATGGTAAACGAACAGGGTATAACACAGATGTAATAGGTTTTGAAAGAAGCCTGCAGCCATTATTAAAAGCGCACCATGTGCGTGCGCTGGTGCTCGGTACAGGTGGATCTTCCCTCGCAGTCAGGCAGGCGTTGGTGAAGCTGGGAATATCTTATCAGAAGGTATCCCGTATTGCTTCCTACGATACCATATCGTACGAGCAGATAACGCCGGAAGTAATAGAAGAGCATACGCTCATCATTAATACTACACCTTTGGGTATGTACCCGCATGTAGATAGTTATCCTGATCTGCCGTATGAAGCTATGACCGGAAAACATTTGTTATACGACCTCATCTACAACCCCGAGGAAACTAAATTCCTGGCTAAAGGAAAGCAATACGGCGCCACGGTTAAAAACGGCTATGAAATGCTGATACTGCAGGCGGAGGCTTCCTGGGAAATATGGAACCGCTAGCCTATAGTATAGTACACGCAAGTGGTAACGAAATTGCGGAAGAATGGTATGGCAGAGATCAGCTTTGATTGTTTCCTGGGCTGCCAGCCAAATTTGTATTTATAGATCGGGTTGATGAGGTAGTGCTGTTTATTCAGGAATTTATAACCGCTGTTGCGCACAATGCGTTCAAAACGTTCTATGCTGATGCGGGTATCGTATATCTCCATCAGTTCTTTGATAACACCCTCATTTTCGCCTATCATCTTCAGCATACCGCGATACAAGGGTTTCGGCAGGATATGATACCAGGGCATCATGCCCAGTTTATGATCTGCAATTTGCTGGTGGCCGCCAAAAGGCATATACCACGGCGGGAAGCCAAAAAATATCTGCCCGCCTTCTTTCAGGAAATTGCGTAGGTAGGGAATGAATTTCTCTTGCTCAGGTATGTGTTCTATAGCGTCTTTTAAGATGATGACATCAAAAAAGCCTTTGAACCGTTGCAGGAAATCGTCATCATATACATTCTTGTAAAGGAATTCGATTTTACCCTCGGCGATCTCGTTGGCAAAAAATGAATTGGCTACATCTATTCGAAGAGGATTTAGATCTACACCTACACAAAAAGCGCCTTTCTCCATAAATGGTACCAGTACACCACCTTCACCGGTTCCTATTTCCATTACGTTCACACCTTTACCTACAGGCTTTGTCTGCTCTATAAATGGTAAAACGTATTGCCTGGAATTATCTACCTGCTGTTCGTAGCGTACCTGCTCGTCCTTATGCTGTTTTAGGGCCAATTGCTTCCTGTATTTTTTAAGTGCGGTAAAATTAGCCTTTTACTTCATTAATCACAGACTGCAGTATCTCTAATTGTTTACGGATACTTTCATCATGTATTTTTTCATATATCGACAGAATAAACTCGCGCGATAAGTTTAGTTTTTCTGCCCTTGTTCCGCGTGTATCTACTATTTCCCGCCAGCGTTCGGGCTGGTAGGCAGTCATATTGGCTTCTTTTTTTACCAGGCCCATACGCTCGCTCAGTTCCATCCTGCGGGCTATCAGGTCTATGATCTCAGCGTCTATACCATCCATTAGCTGTCGCAGGTATTCCAGGGTTACATCGCTATCCGCATTGCCGCTGTTGATATTTCTGAGTACCAGGCCGTCCAGTATTTGCTTCAATGCGGCAGGCGTTACCTGTTGCGCCGCATCGCTCATGGCATGGTCCGGGTCGGGATGTGTTTCTATGATCAGCCCGTCAAAGCCCATATCCATAGCCTTTTGGGCAATATCGCCCACTAAGGCACGCTTGCCGCTAATATGGCTGGGATCGCAAATGATGGGCAATTCGGGCCTGCGTCTTTTCAGTTCTATCGGTATGGGCCAGTTGGGCTGATTGCGGTAGGGAGATGCTGCGTTGTAAGTGCTGAAACCACGGTGTATGGCTGCTATTTCTTTAATGCCGGCATGTTCTATACGTTCTATTGCTCCCAGCCATAGGTCTACGTCCGGGTTTACCGGGTTCTTCACCATCACCGGTATTTCCACACCTTTCAGCGCGTCTGCTATATGCTGCACCTGGAAGGGGTTAACCGTGGTACGGGCGCCTATCCACAATACATCTATTCCATGCTTCAATGCCAGTTCCACATGCTCCGGCTCTGCTACTTCTATAGCTACCGGCAATAAATATTTTGCTTTTACTTCCTGCAGCCAGGGCAGTGCTTCAGCCCCTAATCCTTCAAAACTGCCGGGGCGGGTGCGTGGTTTCCAGATACCTGCCCGAAACAACTGCACGTTCATCGCAGAAACCGCTTCTGCTGTAGCTAATACCTGTTCCCTGCTTTCCGCGCTGCAAGGCCCTGCAATAATGAAAGGACTACCTCCCCTCTTGAAAAATGACATAATGCAAATTTAGTAGTTGACTGGCTGATTTGTTGACTGCTTGATGATTATACTTGTTTATATACTCATTACATAATGCTTATATAATAATTGTTCCGGCAAAGAGATAACTAATCAACAAATCAGCCAGTCAACTATCTTTGCGCCCATGCAACAATTGCCGGGTGTACAGGAACTGAAAAAAGGCGGGGTCATATTAATTGACAAACCATATAAATGGACCTCCTTTGATGCGATCAACAAGATAAAGATAATGGCACGCCTTAAAATTGGCCATGCAGGCACGCTCGATCCCCTCGCTACAGGTTTGCTGATATGCTGCACCGGTGATTTCACGAAAAAAATAAGCGAATACCAAAGGCTGCCTAAAGAATATACGGGTATCATCCACCTGGGTGCCAGCACACCTACTTATGACCTGGAGAGCCAGCCGGAAAATCCCAAACCTTTTGAGCATATTACGGAACAAGAGATCATGGCGGCAGCAAAAAAGTTTACGGGCGATATTATGCAGGTGCCACCGGTGCACTCTGCTATTAAAAAAGATGGCGAACGCTCTTACGACCTGGCACGTGCAGGCGTAGAAGTGAAACTGGAAGCACGCCCTGTAACGATAACCGAATTTGAGATCACTAAAATAGCATTGCCCGAGGTGCACTTCCGTGTGGCATGTAGCACAGGTACTTATATCCGTTCCCTCGCCAACGATTTTGGTGCAGAACTAGGCTGTGGTGGCTATCTGCAGGAACTGCGACGTACTAAGATCGGCGATTTTGATGTGGCTGACGCCCTCACCCCCGAAGCCTGGGGCAAGTATTGGAAAGAGACCTGGGTGGGGAAGAAATAAAAAATAAAAGCCACCTTTCGGTGGCTTCAATATTATCAGTTAGGTTATATCATCACTTTACTCTGCTCGCTCACCAACTCGCGTACTGCATCTGCAATTCCTTTAGCATCATAGCCACATTCGCGGTGCAGTTCTTCTGGTTTGCCATGCTCTACTAACCTGTCAGGTATGCCCAGCATTTTTACTTCAGGGGTATAATGATGTTCTGCCATGAATTCCAGTACAGCGCTGCCGAAGCCACCTACTATAGTACCATCTTCCACAGTAATGATCTTATTGAATTTGTGCGCTATTTCGTGCAACAGTTCTTCATCCAGTGGCTTTGCAAAGCGCATATCGTAATGCGCAGGGTTCAGCCCTTCCTTAGCTAATGCATCACAGGCTACCATTGCGAAATTGCCTGGGTGTCCTATCGTCAGGATGGCCACATCTTCACCATCTTTTATCTTACGCCCTTTGCCTATTTCCAGTTGCACCATAGGGGTGCGCCATTCAGGCATCACGCCTTGCCCGCGCGGGTAGCGTATTACAAATGGTAATTGATTCTCTTCCAGTTGTGCTGTGTACATCATATTGCGCAGCTCTGCCTCGTTCATCGGGGCAGCCACCACCATGTTAGGTATGCAGCGCATAAAAGGTATATCATAGCAGCCGTGGTGCGTAGGGCCGTCGTCGCCAACAAGGCCGGCACGGTCCAGGCAGAAGATTACAGGCAGCTTTTGTATCGCCACATCATGTATCACCATGTCATAGGCGCGCTGCATGAACGAGCTATAGATATTGCAGAACACCTTCATGCCCCTTGTAGCAAGGCCTGCGCTCAAGGTTACGGC
Organism: Bacteroidota bacterium; assembly: GCA_018267955.1. GTDB lineage: Bacteria > Bacteroidota > Bacteroidia > Chitinophagales > Chitinophagaceae > Polluticoccus. The sequence goes on along the minus strand of JAFDXL010000005.1, from coordinate 233,268 downwards.
ATGTTGCTCGGCAATACCCACGTCCAGTGCGCGGTCGGGCATTTTCTCCATCATAAATTTCAGGGAGCAGCCCGATGGCATAGCAGGAGTGATACCCATGATAAGCGGGTTCTTTTCTGCCAGTTCTATTATAGTGTGGCCAAACACATCCTGGTATTTAGGAGGTTCGGCAACGGTAGTTATCTTTTTATTGATCTTCCCGGTGATCTTGTCGAAAGTTCCCGGAGCGTGCCACAGGGTCTGGTCTTTCTCGGCCAGTTCATAGCCTTTACCTTTCACTGTTTTAATATGCAGCAGCTTAGGGCCGGGGATGTGTTTCAGGTGGTCGAGCGTTTCTACCAGTTTCAGCACGTTATGGCCATCCACCGGCCCGAAGTAGCGCATGTTCAGCGCCTCAAACAGGTTGCTCGATTTAGATACCATGCCTTTAAGGCCGGCTTCTATCTTGGATCCTATCTTCTGGAAGTCTGCCGCTGGCAACTTGCCCAGCAGTTTCCATACATCATCCCTGAATTTATTATAGGTATAAGAAGTGGTAATGTCTGTAAGATATTCCTTCAACGCACCCACATTCGGGTCTATAGACATATTATTGTCGTTCAGGATCACCAGCAGGTTGCTGTTACTAACGCCAGCATGGTTCAGTGCCTCAAAAGGAAGTCCTGCGGTCATAGCGCCATCGCCTATCACTGCTATATGCTGGCGGTCTGTTTCACCTTTATATTTCGATGCTATAGCCATACCCAATGCTGCGGATATGGAAGTAGAGGAGTGTCCTACGCCAAAAGCATCATATTCACTTTCTGTTCGCTTAGGGAAGCCGCTAAGGCCGCCATATTTACGATTGGTATGAAATACCTGGCGTCTGCCGGTAAGTATCTTATGGCCATAAGCCTGGTGGCCTACATCCCAAACCAGCTGATCGTCCGGTGTATTCATTACGTAGTGTAGGGCTACGGTAAGCTCTACCACGCCAAGGCTGGCGCCAAAATGCCCGCCATGAACACTCACGCAATCGATAATAAACTGGCGCAACTCATTACAAACCTGTTGCAGGTCGGTCCTGTTCAGCTTACGTAAGTCTGCCGGATAATTGATATTGCTCAGTAAAGGCCCTGCAGCTATTTCTTCCATCTACCAGAAAAAGAATTGAAAATATCCTCCAAAAATAGTTAAAAATCCGCTATGTGATATTATTAATAACAGTAAAGGGTAATGTTTGTTCGGTTTTACACCTCTTTATTATATATATCCTCAGGCGGGTAAATAATTAATTAGCAATTATTGCGCCAATCCTGTTTTACCTTTGTGAGCAATTATATAAAAATGTTCAACCGTTATTGGCGGGAGTATCCCTGGTTTCTGCAGCTTATCCTCTTCGGGCTCATGGTTTTTACGTTTGCATCCTTTACCACATTGGTATGCACCATGTTATGGCCTAAATTGATGGGGTACTCTGTATCGCAAACAGCAGCGGTGGGCGCTGGTGCCAGTAAATCTTTGATAAATGCTTCTATCATATTGCAGGCGGTTATTTCGATATCTGTTTTTCTGCTGCCGCCGCTGGTATATGCCAACCAGGCCCATCCAAGTGTTAAGTATTACCTGCACCTGCAAAAGCCGGGTAAACCCATCCAGTGGATATTGATCCTCCTGATGTGGCTGGGAGCGATGCCTTTATTCCTGGAGCTTGGTAGTTTAATGCACTTAATAGACCTGGGCAAAGGGGCTAAAGAAGCGCAGGATAGAATAGAACAGGCAGAAAAGGCCTACCTGGATATGAAGACCTTTGGCGAATTTCTTCGTGCGCTGATAGTAATGGCCTTATTGCCGGCTATAGGCGAGGAGTTATTCTTCCGGGGTATATTATTCCGCTTCTTCTACCAGAAAAACCACAGGATATTCTTTTCCGGTTTCCTCGTTTCGGTACTGTTTGCGCTGGCACACGCTACACCGTTTAATTATGTATCCATCTTTGCGGCGGGTGGCTTACTATGCTTTACCTTTTACATCACCGGCTCGCTGTATGCAAGTATGCTGGCGCATTTCTTTTACAATGGCCTGCAGATATTTCTTGCTTATATAGCGCAACAGAATACCTCTGTAGAGCGCATGATGGATCAAAACTCTGTTCCACTCGCTTTGGTAGCAGGTGGCGCTGTATTGTTTGCTGCATCGACGTACTTATTATGGAAGGCACGCACTCCATTGCCGCCCACATGGGCAGACGACTTTACGCCGCAGGAGCGGGCAGAGCGCGAAACTAACCCCTTTGGATAAAACCTTTATATTGTAGCGGTATATGGCAATGAACTGGCCTACATTCTTCACCCGCCTTGGCAGCGCTATCGTTTTTTCCATCATTATGATGGCCGGCCTGCTGTGGGTCGATTGGGCATTATACATCTTGCTGGCGCTGATACAGGTATTGTGTATTCGTGAGTACTTTAAACTGGTGCAGCTTATTACTTCCGATATGAATATGCCTGCGTGGTTGCCATGGGCAACGCAGGCAATAGCTTTAGCCCTGTTCTTTTCCGCCATTTTGTTACCAGGCAAAGTATTGGGTATAGCGCTTGTATGTGCACCATTGCTCGTTTTGGCAACCACTTTATCAAAACGCACTGCATGGCAGGCAGGATTACATGCAATTGGCGGGCTCTGTTATATTTTATTTCCCATGCTCAGCATGGCCATGCTGCGGCATATAGATTTTTCGCTGCCCATAGCGCTGATACTGATGATCTGGATGAACGATACCATGGCTTATATCGTAGGCTCTTTCATCGGTAAAACACCGTTCTCTGCCATATCTCCTAAAAAAACCTGGGAAGGTACTGCAGGTGGCGCGGTACTTACCATAGCTGGCGGAGCCATTTGGGGCTATTACGCGCACAGGGCCAATTTTATGATGATAGACTGGATGATGATCTCTGCCATAGTTGCTATAGCAGGCACGGCGGGTGATTTGTTCGAGTCTAAACTCAAACGCCTTGCCGGTGTTAAAGATTCCGGTGCTATGATGCCCGGCCATGGTGGCGCGCTCGATCGTTTTGATTCCTTGTTGATATCCGCGCCTTTTGTACTGGCGTACATCTGGCTGTTTGTACCAATAGTGGAATAACCATTACATTTGCAATTCCAAAATTTTACTGATGTCAATACACCGCGAAGGTTATAAATACATCCTCATAGCTTCTGTATTATGGGCTATTATATGGTTTTTGTGTTATAAGTTTTTAATAGATATTCCCTGGTTGTTCTGGCCAATACAGGTAGCCTGCTTCCTTTTATGGTTCTGGATCATCTGGTTCTTTCGCCTGCCCGCACGTGATTTTACGTATAACGACAAGCTGACCATTGCCCCGGCAGACGGTAAGGTGGTAGTTATTGAAGAAACCTTTGAGCCTGAATATTTTAAAGATAAGCGCCTGCAGGTATCTATCTTCATGTCGCCGCTGAATGTGCACGTAAACCGCAACCCAATAGCAGGGCTGGTAAAATATTTTAAATATCACCCGGGCAAATACCTGGTAGCATGGCATCCTAAGTCTTCTACCGAGAACGAACGTACCACCCTTGTGCTGAGCAATGGCCGTTCAGAATTGCTCATCCGCCAGATAGCCGGTGCATTGGCAAGGCGCATTTGCTGGTATGTTAAAGAAGGGGAGGTTGTAAAACAGAACGATGAGTTCGGTTTCATCCGTTTTGGCTCGAGGGTAGATATTTATTTCCCGCTGGGTACCCAAATAGATGTTAAAATTGGCGATATGGTGATGGGCGGCATCACAGTTTTGGGTAGTATCGCTTAAATTCGTACTTTCAATATTCGTAAAAAATATAAAAACAGTCCAATATGAAAAAGCTCACATTATTGCTCGGTGCCCTGGTGATTGCTGGTGCTACTTTCGCTTGCGATGGCAAGAAAGATGAAAAAGCTTGCTGCAAAAAAGGTGAAAAGAAAGAATGCTGCAAGAAAGATGAAAAGAAAGCTTGCTGCAAGAAGGATGAAACAGCTAAGAAAGACGACAAAAACATGTCTTCTTCTACCACTAAAAAATCATAATTCATTAGATTATTGTATAAGATGCCTTCCTTACGGAGGGCATTTTTATTTTCCCTGAATCATAAGACCTTTGCGGCATGTCCTATAAAAAAATTACAGCTGAGGATATAGCCTACTTCAAATCCATAGGCGGAATTCATGCTGTGCATACAGATGAAGATGCACTTACTAATTGCGCATCCGACGAAACAGAAGACCTGCACTACCTGCCCGAAGTGGTTATAGAGCCGCTGACAGTAGAAGCTATCAGCAGGGTCATGGCATATTGCAATGAGCATCACATAACCGTTACCCCGCGTGGAGCAGGTACGGGCCTTAGCGGTGGTGCATTGCCTGTGTATGGTGGTGTGGTGCTGCACATGAAGCGCTTCAACAAGATATTACAGGTAGATAAACGCAACCTGCAGGTAACGGTAGAACCCGGCGTTATTACCCAGGAGCTGCAGGAACATGTAAAGCAGCAGGGCTTATTCTATCCGCCCGATCCGGCAAGTAAAGGTTCTTGCTTTATAGGTGGCAATGTGTCAGAGAATTCAGGCGGTCCGCGTGCCGTAAAGTATGGTGTGGTAAAAGACTATGTGCTGAACCTGGAGATGGTATTGCCGGATGGCAATATAATATGGACCGGCGCCAATGTGTTGAAAAACGCAACGGGCTATAATCTTACACAGCTGGTAGTAGGCAGCGAAGGCACACTGGGCATTATCACCAAAATAGTCTTAAGGCTGATACCTGCTGTAAAGCACGATCTGCTGATGCTGGTGCCGTTCAGGAATGCAGTGCAGGCCTGCGAAGCGGTCAATTCTATCTTCCTGACGGGCTATACCCCCTCTGCACTCGAGTTTATGGAGCGCGATGCCCTGGAATGGTCCATGCGTTATACAAAGGCTACAGGAATTGACCTGCCGGAAGATATACAGGCGCATTTGCTGATAGAAGTGGATGGTAATAATCCGGATGAGCTGTACAAGGATATGGATGCTATCGGCAACATCGTGCAGCAGTTTGATATTGACGAGATACTGTTCGCAGACAGCCACGAACAAAAGCAAATGCTCTGGACGCTCAGGCGAAAGGTGGGTGAGGCCGTAAAGACAAATTCTATCTACAAAGAGGAAGATACCGTGGTGCCGCGGGCGGAGCTGCCTGAACTGCTCGGTATTATTAAAAGCCTCGGCAAAAAATATGGTTTCCAGTCGGTATGCTACGGACATGCGGGTGACGGTAACCTGCATGTGAACATAGTGAAGGGAGATATGAGCGATGAGGACTGGAACAACAAGCTGACGCATGGCATACGGCAGCTGTTTACAGAAGTGGTGCGCCTTGGTGGAACAATCTCCGGAGAGCATGGCATTGGCCTGGTGCAGAAGGGATATATGGATATTGCATTCAACCCGGTACAATTGGGGCTGATGAAGCAAATAAAGCAGGTTTTTGATCCCCGGAATATCCTGAACCCGGGCAAGATTTTCGCCGGCTAAACCTTTAACGTTACTTTGCCGTCTAAATACCTAAGCGTGACATAATATCCGGCGAATGAAGCCGTTTTTATCATAACTTCGTTTAATTATGAAATTCAGGTATATCACAACAGCGTTACTGCTCTGCATAGGCTTGCAGTCGGCATACGCGCAGGAAGTATATAGCAGCAGTGGCCGCCCTGTAACATCAGAAAAGCCCAAAAGCAGGCAAAAGGGCTTTGATGCCAGCCGTATTATTTTCGGCGGTGGTATGGGCCTTGCTTTCGGTACGGTTACAGATATCAGCGTTGCGCCTGTATTAGGCTACCGCTTTACTGATAATTTTGCTGCAGGTATCGGCCTTGGTTACGAATATCTCAGGATCAAAGATTATTTCCAGTTCCAGGATCCTAATAACGCCAATGGCGGTGTTATCTATAAACCTTATGTGGCTAATATCTATTCGCCAAGTGTGTGGACACGTTATCGCTTCTACAAAAACCTGTTTGCTGAGGTGGAGTATGAACACAACTTTATGACTGCTAAAGAATATACACCTGTATATGATGCATCCACCGTTTTAGGATTCAACTTTGCGGCCGATAAGGTAAATCGTAATGTGCCTTCGGTATTGGTAGGTATCGGTTTGCGCCAGCCTATTACCGATAGGGTATCGCTGTTGCTCATGGGTATGTACGATGTATTACAAAAGGAATACAGCCCTTACAAAAACACACTCATTATCCGTTTTGGCGTAGTGGCCGGATTTTAGAAAAAATATTTCAGCAAATAAAAAAGCAGCATATTATTTATGCTGCTTTTTTATTTGCTCTTTTAGCTTCTCGGTTATGCGATCTACCTGTGCATGTTGTGTATAGCCAATGTTGAAGAGGTAACTGTAACTGCCAAGGTAAGGTGTTGCTTTGCCCTGGTGCATAAATGGAGTGTACCTGTAGGTGTCTAATACCCGTTGTATCTTTTTTTCGATGATCCCTGATAGCGCTTCGGGTACTTCCGCCGGTACTATTTTATCATCTGCATTCAGCACCTTACGTATAAGTGTTTGCGGTTTGTAATAAACAATAGCTCCGTGCTCGTCTACCACCATTTGCTCTATCCTGTATTCATAATAGCCCTCCGGCAGTTGCTTTTTCTCTTCTGCTATGGCTTCATCCATGCGGTCATTCAGCCTCGTATAGTCGCGGGTCCATACTTTAGAAGATTCCATATTAAACCGGGTGTCGGGATGGTCTTCAAAGAAATAGATTTCTTTGCCATTCAGCATTACCGGTCTTTGTCCGCCAACTTTTAAGGTAGAAGAAGTATGCTTATTGCTGATATGCACAGCTCGTTCGTGAACCGTTTCCAGCGTTAGTTTATCCCCTTTGCTGGTAACGATCACCGGTGCGTTCCCATCTTTATCTTTAGCGTAGGTTAGGGAGGCTATTGCAGCAAAGGAAATTGCGAGGACGTACTTCATAAGACATGATAATATGTATCGAAAGTGAAGGTAATAGAAATTTGCATTATATATATCATCTTCGGGATACATCGGGCTTCTTAAACTAATGGCCAAAATGGCCTATTTTCACGCCCATGAGCTCGGCCATATTATTATCTATTGTACTTGCCTACTTCTGTTTATTACTGGGCATTGCATTTTACACCTCCCGACATTCCAATAACGAATCCTTTTTTATTGGCAATCGCAGCAGCAAGTGGTGGGTGGTAGCTTTTGGTATGATAGGCACCTCGCTTTCCGGTATGACTTTCATTTCCGTGCCGGGTACAGTTGGTAAATCAGGGTTCGATTATTTCCAGGTGGTGATAGGTTATTGGCTGGGTTATTTTGCTGTCGCTTACATCCTGCTGCCTATTTATTATAAAATGCAGCTCACTTCTATTTATACCTATCTGGAGAAGCGGTTAGGTGTCACTTCTTATAAAACAGGTGCCCTGTTCTTCATCCTTTCCCGCACGCTGGGTGCTACACTGCGGCTGTACCTGGTAATAAAAGTGCTGGAAAAATTTGTGCTGGAAGATATGGGCATTCCTTTCGAGGCAACAGCCATCATTATTTTGGCCTTGATACTATTGTACACCTTCAAAGGTGGTGTTAAGACCATCGTCTGGACCGATACACTGCAAACAACCTTTATGTTGCTGTCGCTGCTGGTGTGCGTTGGTTATATCATGCACGATATGCATCTTGGTTTGGGATCTACCTGGCAGGCAATGAAGGAGCAAGGCTATACAAAAATGTTGCGTACAGATGCGCTGGCGCCTAATTATTTCCTGAAGCAGATATTAGGGGGCGCTTTCATTACCATCGCTATGACCGGCCTCGACCAGGAGATGATGCAAAAGAACATCAGTGTTAGCAACCTGGCAGATTCTAAGAAGAATATGATCAGCTTTTGCTTCATTATGGTAGCTGCCAATTTCATATTCCTGCTGCTGGGTGGTTTATTATACTTATATGCAGGTGCCAATGGTATCACAGTTGCGGGCGATGACCTCTTCCCTACAATTGCGGTAAAGAGTGGCTTACCGTTTTTTATTACCATCTGTTTTATCATCGGGCTCGTTTCTGCTTTGTTCCCAAGTGCAGATGGGGCACTTACCGCGTTAACGTCATCTTTCTGCATAGATATCCTGGGTATGAAACGCCGTACCGATTGGGATGAAAAGAAACGTTCCCGCATTCGTCTTACCGTACACAATGTATTTGCGTTGATATTCCTTGCCTGCGTTTTCTTCTTCCGCATGGTAGATAATGGCTCGCTGATACAAACCCTGCTGGTGGTGGCAGGCTATACATACGGGCCTTTGCTGGCGCTGTTTATATTCGGCATATTTACAAAAAGACAGGTCAACCACCGCAGTGTACCTGTAATATGTGTGGCGGCGCCTATTATATGCTATATCTTAAAGCAATATGATAAGGAATGGCTGGGCGGTTACAGTATTGGTACCGAACTGCTTATCATTAACGCTGCCTTGACGTTTTTGCTGTTACTTTTGTTTTCCGGAAACGACAGGCAACTGGAATTTAAAGAGATCTGATAATGAGTGAAAAATATACTAAGATAAAACTGCGCGACTGGACCGAAACCCGTGCACACAGCAGCTGGCAGGTATTTAAAATAATGGCAGAATTTGTACAGGGCTTTGAAACCCTGGCAAAGATCGGCCCATGCATATCCATCTTCGGTTCTGCGCGTACCAAAGAAGGACATAAATATTACGAACTGGCAGTAGAAATATCTCGACGCCTTGCAGAGGAAGGTTTTGGTATCATTACAGGTGGTGGGCCAGGCATTATGGAGGCAGGCAATAAAGGCGCTAAAATGGCTGGTGGCCGCTCGGTAGGGTTGAGTATCTCACTGCCGTTCGAGCAATCAGGCAATATCCATGTCGATAAAGACAATGCTTTATACTTCGATTATTTCTTTGTGCGCAAAGTAATGTTCGCTAAATATTCGCAGGGTTTTGTGATGATGCCGGGCGGATGGGGTACGATGGATGAATTCTTTGAGATAGCAACGCTGATCCAGACGCGTAAATTCACGCAAACACCGATGATATGTATTGGTTCTGATTATTGGAGTGGCTTATTTAAATGGATGAAAGATACTATGCAGGATGCAGAGGGCAACATTAGCCCCGGCGACCTGGACATGATAAAAATATTTGACACTGCAGAAGAAGTTGTTGCCTACCTGCACGAATTCTATTCGCACAATAAACTTCAACCCAATTTCTAATGACTGTAGTACTGATACCACCTGCTATTAATAAATATGCAGAAGATCATACCAGTGCAGAAATGCCCGCATTGGCAGCGCTGAACCGCGAAACCAATATGAAAGTAGAAATGCCGGTGATGTTATCGGGCAAGCTCCAGGGCTGGGTTTTACAGATGATGAGCCACATGGCTAAACCCCGCAGAATATTGGAAATAGGTACTTACACCGGTTATTCTGCAATTTGTTTGGCGCAGGGGCTGGCGGAAGATGGCCATCTGCATACAATAGATATTAACGAGGAGTTACAAGACATGTGTTTTCGTTATTTTTGCGAAGCGGGACTGGAGAAGAAAATAACCCAGCACATAGGAAAGGCAGCAGATATCATTCCCGCACTGGATGAGATGTTTGACATGGTGTTCATTGATGCCGATAAACAAAACTATCACTTGTACTACGATATGGTATTTGACAAAGTACCGGTAGGTGGTTTTATATTGGCCGATAATGTGTTGTTTGAAGGGGATGTGGTATTGCCGGAAGAACAGATGGGCAAGAATGGAAGGGCCATGCATTTGTTTAACGAAAAAATAAAAAACGATACACGCGTAGAGCATGTATTATTGCCGGTAAGAGACGGCATTATGATTGTAAGAAAAATTGCTAACTGATAAAGTAAAACAATAGGTATGCGTAAGTGGTTGATAGGTGCTTTGCTGGCACTCAGTTTTGTAAATACTTCATTTGCCCAGGCGGGTGGTGACTATGATGCAAAAGTGAAGGCTTATATAGAAAAATATAAGTACCTGGCAATAGAAGAGCAGAAACGCAGTGGTATCCCCGCGGCTATAACATTAGCACAGGGCATACACGAAACACAGGCCGGTTGCAGTGAACTGGCTACACAGGCCAATAATCACTTTGGCATTAAATGCAAAAAGGAATGGACAGGTGAAACATTTGCGCATACGGATGATGCGCCGAATGAATGTTTCCGTAAATATGGCCGCTGCGAAGATTCTTATCACGATCATACGGAATACCTGACCAAATCTCCGCGTTATGCAGGCCTGTTTAAATTGTCTGTGACCGATTACCCCGCATGGGCTATGGGATTGAAGAAATGCGGCTATGCTACCAATCCTAAGTATGCACAGGTGCTCATCAAACTGATTGAAGATTATCATCTGCAGGAATATACTTATGCTGCTATGAACAATGCAGAGATCGTACCCGACCAGGATGCGGTGTTAACAGCTTCTGCTGATCCGGCAATGGTGCCTGCAACTACAGCCGCAGTACCTGTAAAACCGGTAGCAACTCCCGCTATGTCTGCCGTACAACCCGATGCAGGAAATGTTGCAACCACTCCTGCAAAACCGCAATATGGTAAAGAAGTAAAAGTAAACGGCCTGCGTGCTATTTACGGCCACAAAGGCGAAACGCCGCTGGGCTATGCTTATAATGCAGGTATCCGTTACTCAAAACTGCTGGATATAAACGAGATCGACGAACGCCCGCTGCCGTGCGATATGTACCTATACCTGGAGCGTAAAAACACGCGCGGTACTCATACAACACATACCGTGCAGAATGGAGAAAGTCTGTTTATGATAGCGCAGCAGGAAGGTATGCAGATAAAAAGCCTGATGGAGCTGAACCAGCTGCAACAAGGCGAAGAACCTGTAGCAGGTGCAGTGTTGCAACTGCAAACTGCTGCACAGGATAAACCTGTAGTCACCACAAAAGCTGCTAACGATAACCGTGCACGCAAATCTGCTATTCGTGCTTCTTCTCCTGACGAGCTAGCAACAGTACCTACAGTTGCAACCGTACCGGCAACACAGGTGGCGACAGTACCAACGGTACAGACCAGTAAAAATAGCCGCCTCAAGGCATCTGACGGGCTGGAAGAAAAAGCAATTGTAAAAACAGAAGAACCTGTTGCAGAAGAACCGGCAGCAGAGGTAGTGCAGGAAGCAACACCTGCAAACAGCGATGCAGCAATGGTACCAACAACAAATACTACTGCCGGCACAGAACTGAAAACAATTGATCCTACTGTTGAAGAATCAAAAAATGAATACCCTGCGGAAGCGCAGCCACGTTATGCCAGTGTAGCAACGCCTGCTGCTGCAGATGTGAAGACTGAAGCAAGTGCGCCTGCAAATATGCCGCAGCCCGATCCTGTGTTCCTGAAAGAAGAACCTAAAACTGTAGCTACCGTTACCGCGCCTGCAGAAGCAATGACACCGCCTGCGAAGCAATTAGCTACGGTGCCTGCTATGGAAGAAATAAAACTGGCCAATACAAAAGAGGTAAGCAATGCATCCGTTGCCGTAGAAGCAAAACCGGTAGATGTACCTGTGATGGAAGAGGAACCAAAGGACGAACTGGACAGGCTGAAAAGGAAGTTTGACAGGGTGGTATACGCTAATGAGAATGCACAGAAGGCCGCTGCAACTGCGGAGACAGAAGCACCCAAAACAGAACCGATTGCCACTACAGCTCCCGCACCGGATACAAAAACAGCAGTGGTAGCTTCGGGCGCCGGTGCTAAATATTATACTGTAAAGAAGGGCGACACGGGTTTTAGCATTGCAAAAAGAAACGGCATCACCTTAAGGCAACTGATGGATTGGAACAGCCTTGACTTTGACGACATCAAAGTAGGCCAGAAACTAAAAGTGAAACAATAACCAATATATGACGGTACAGGTAAATGGAAAGTTATTTGAAACATTCATAGATAGTAATACCGTTCATAAAAGAATACTGGAGCTGGGCGCGCAGATCAATAAAGATTATGCAGGCCTCAATCCTTTATTCCTCGGCATACTCAATGGCTCCTTTATTTTTGCTGCCGATCTTTTTCGTAGCGTAACAGTCAATGCGGAAATATCGTTTATAAAACTGGCTTCCTACAAAGGCACTACTTCTACCGGTAATGTAATAACGTCTATCGGCATGGAAGAAAGCATTGCCGGCAGGCACGTTATCATAGTAGAAGACATAATTGATACAGGCACTACGCTGCATGCTTTTCTGCCGCAGTTACAGCAACAGAATCCCGCTTCATTGAAGATTGCATCATTATTATCCAAGCCCGAAGCACGTAAATATGATGTACATGCAGATTACCTCGGCTTTGAGATGCCGGATGTATTCGTAGTTGGCTATGGCCTCGATTATGACGGACTAGGAAGAAATCTCCCTGGCATCTACCGCATCGTTAATCAGTAGAAGATAGACATCTCTGCATTGCTTCCCTGCAGCATTCCTGCTTTGGTAGCTTGTGTAAACAATGTATTGATAGCGTGTTCCCCTTCCGTCCCCAGGTCGGTAGAGTATTCATTTACATACAGCTCTATATGCTTGCGCATCACAGCTTCTTCCATTTCCTGCGCATTCTCTGTAATGAAAGGCTGTAGCTCTGGATAGTGTTTCCATGAATATTCCAGGCTTGCTTTGATGATGCTGTCTACAGTTGCACACAGTTCTTTATCAAAGCTTCTTTTAATAACAATGCCGCCTAATGGTATGGCTGCTTTCATTTCATTTTCCCACCAGTCGCCAAGGTCTATCAGTTTCACCAGTCCCTTTTGTTGGTAGGTGAATCTGCTCTCGTGAATGATCAGCCCTGCGTCAAACTGCCCGTCCAGCACAGCTTGCTCTATCTCGCTAAACAGTACTTCTGTTTTATTTTTTGCCTGTGGCAAAGCAAGGCTCAGCAATAGATTAGCTGTAGTATTGATGCCTGGTATCGCTATTTTATAATTCGCTGCATTTGCAAGGTCTAATGGTTGTTTCGCTATCAGCAGTGGCCCCACGCCCTTGCCCAGTGCACTGCCGCTATGCAGTAATGCATACTTATCTATCACGTGCAGGAAGGCATTATAACTGAGCTTGGTAATATCCAGCTTGCCCTGTTCCGCCCAAAGGTTCAACGTTTCCACATCTTCCATCACATAATCAAACTCAATGCCTTTTGTATCTATCTTACCGTTCACCATTGCATCGAAGATAAAAGTATCGTTCGGGCAGGGACTAAAGCCTATCGTCAGTTTCATGGCGCAAATTTAGGCAATTCGTTAACCCGAGTTTATTAATACTAACAATGATGCTATAAAAAAGCCCTGCATTCAGCAGGGCCCTTGGCAGTATAGTTTGGGGTGTAGCATTAATCCTCCAGCACTTCGCAGAGGTAGCCAAGCTCAGCCAGCACTGCCGACACCTTTTGAGGGCAAACATCTTTCTGTTCGATCCTCAGGATGCGGTCACAGTCGTCCAGGTCAAAGCTGATCCTGCCTTTGGGATAATGTTCGAGAAGCTTCTGCACCAGTAGCATGGATGCACCTGCTTCCCGAACATTGGTTTTAAAAACTTCTATCATACTTTAACAGCTAATGATAAAACCGGTTTGTTTACTTTATGATACAAAGCATAAGAGGTAAAGCCAACGGCAATGATAACGGTCATAAAAGCCAGTCCGCTACCATTATCTCCGCTTGAAACGATGGAATAGGTAGCGCCCAGCAAGTCGAATATCAATCCTGCGTACGCCCATTCCTTAATGCGTGGAAAACCCGGTATCAGTATAGCTATAGCGCCCAATATCTTAGCTATGCCCAGGAACGGACTGATGTAATTAGGATAGCCAAGCTTGCCATTCATAAATGCCTGCGCATCGGCTGTATTTAATGCATCAGGTATCGCGGAGAACAGCATAAACCCTGCAAACAAAATGGTGATGATCCAGTAAGCGATCTTTGTCTTTTTCATGTTTATTTAGTTTTTATTGTTTGGTTATTTCTGATTTATATGTTTGCGGGTTTATACTGCTCGTAGCGCTTCCATGTATAGTATACAAGGAACATGATCGCCAATATGATCAGCGGAAATATTAGCAGCATACCTCCATCACCTGCAAAAGCACGGGACGCAAATGCACCGATGAAATTGAACGCTAGCCCCGCATACGCCCATTCTTTGATGGTGATAAACCTGTCCTGCAAAATAGCTACGGCAGCAAGCAGCTTGGCTACACCAAATATGGTCAGCACATACATAGGGTAGCCAAGATGCCTCATTACTTCCTGCCCGGCTTCGGCACGACTAACGCCGCCCATGCCATCCATAATTATTAACAGCGCAAAGATGATGGTTGCTATCCAGTAGATCGCCTTCGTTCTCTTTGTTTTCATAACTTTTAAATTTTGTTTTTAAATTGTTTAATTGTTATTACAAAGATACTACGGGTATTTTGCGTCTGTGAGGTACTGCTACGGCTATAAAAGGGTAGTTTGCGACAATTTATTTTGCAATAGCCACCGGTACTTCTATACCGGTGGTGTTCTTTCCTGTTTGCTTTATGGTGGTTCTGAACTTCATTTTTATTGTTGCATGTTTTTGTCGAAGTTAAGCATCCACACGATGCCAAATTTATCAGCGACAACACCAAATAATGCACCCCAGAATTGTTGTTTCATCGGGTCTATGATCTTTCCGCCGGCAGATAGTTTGTTATAGAAATCGTTGATCTCTTCTTCGCTGCTGCAGTTAACAGATAATGCAATGTCATTTCCTTTTGTATACCCTTCTGGTGGCGTCATATCTGTGCCCATGAGTACAAAGCTACCTTTTACAAGCATCGAATGTGCTACCTGGTTTTCCATGGAGGGCGGGCACATTTCTTTTAATGGGGTATCGCCCACAAGCATAATGTTCAGCTCGCCGCCGAGGTTCTCTTTGTAAAAATTCATCGCTTCCTGGCAACGTCCGTTGTAGTTTACATAAGCATTTACTGTTGTCATTGTTTTTGGTTTTATGATTGATTAAAAAAGATGTTGTTGATAATTGATCATCCATTGCACGCCGAACTTATCGGTAAGCATTCCGAAAATAGCGCCCCAGAATGCGCGTTCCAGCGGGGTTACGATAGTGCCACCTTCTGATAACGCCCTGAAGATCCTTTTTGTTTCTGCTTCGCTTTCTCCTTGTATGGATATAAAGAAGTTGTTGCCGTTTTGTACAGGCCCCAGTGATGATGGCCGGTCGCTGCCCATGAGGATGGTCTCTTTGCTTACCGGCAGCGATATATGCATAATGCTTTCCTTATCGCCGCAGGGGTCAGGTATGCCATCCGGCAGGTCTTTATAACGGATGATATTGCAATAGTCGTGGCCAAATACCGATCTGTAAAAGTCAAATGCTTCTTCTGTATTTCCATTAAAGTTCAAATAGGGGTTCACTATAGCCATCGTCTTGTCTTTTAAAGGGTTATCAATCTTCCAGGTCTGCAAGCCTTACCATGCAGAGTACATCATCGTCTGTATATTTTTCTATACAGGCGCCTTTAAGGTCTATCCCCGGGTGCGCCAGTAGTAGTTGAAAGGTCTTGCCAATTGCGGTTTCGTCTTTCTTCCAGTCATGCAGCAATTCAGCTATGTAATTGCCTGCCCTGGCTATAAACAGTTCACATCCATATTGTTGTGCTTCTTCACCGGATAATTCTTCCGTGGCCGCTTTATATACAATGCTTCCGTTTACCGGGTAAGAGATACCATAGTAGGTTCGGTTATCTGCATCCGGCAGTAAATTTTTTAATTTATTGAAAGCATCCATAATTCCCTGCGGAAAGGACGTTGCCTGTACATACATGAGTTGTATATCTTGTTGTATATGTAGCTGATGCATCGCTTATAGATTTCTAACACAAAGCTATAACCGCCCCGATGCAAACAAAGGGGGTGTTTACGGCAATAAAAGGGGTTGGTTGCGACAAACACATTATTTACATTTGACATTATGGTACATATTTCAATTCTCATTCCCAAAGGCGCTATACTGGCGAGCCTCGAAGGCTCCAGGCAATTGTTTGCACAGGTAAACCAGTTTGTGAAAATGAAAGGTGGCGCACCGCTTTTTAAGATAGAACTGGTGGGTATTGAACCGCAAACAAAAGTGAGCGGGGGCCTCTTTACCGTGAATGCCAATAAGCTGGTGAGCGAGGTGAAGAAAACCAATCTCATCATCATACCTGCTATTGATGGCGACTTGCAAAAGGCAATAGAAGAGAATAATGAATTTATCCCGTGGATCATTAAGCAATACAAAGGCGGTGCAGAAGTGGCCAGCCTTTGCCTCGGTGCATTCCTGCTGGCGTCTACGGGTTTGCTCAATGGTATGAAGTGTGCAACACACTGGGTAGCTGCCAACGAATTCCGTAAGATGTTCCCCGAGGTAGATTTGGTTACAGAAAAGATCATCACCTTCGAGAAAGGTTTGTATTCAAGCGGTGGTGCTTTTTCTTACCTCAACCTGATACTGCACCTGGTAGAGAAGTACGCAGGCCACGACATGGCCGTTATGTGCGCCAAGGTGTTTGCCATAGAAATAGAACGCGATAGCCAGGCATCCTTTATGATATTCCAGGGCCAGAAAGATCATGAGGATGAACCAATACGCAAAGCGCAGGAATACATCGAAAAGAACTACCAGGAGCGCATTACGGTAGATCAGCTTACCAATATGTTTGCAATAGGCAGGCGCAATTTCGAACGCAGGTTCAAGAAGGCTACAGATAACACAGTAACGGAATATATGCAGCGTGTAAAGGTAGAAGCCGCTAAAGCCAGCCTCGAATCTTCTCGCGATAATGTTACGGAAGTGATGTACAATGTTGGCTATACAGATCCTAAAGCCTTCCGTTCTACATTCAAGCGCATCACCGGCCTTAGCCCGCTCGACTATCGAAATAAATATAACAGATTGTATGCCCAGAACTAACAATCTGATACATAGAGTAGTAAAATAAAAGCCTGTGTTTACACAGGCTTAATTATTAAATAATATTAGGAAAGACACCTTTTTGTTTGTACCTTCATGAGGTAAGGGTACTTTATTTTATTTCATTCGTCAGATGATTTTTTACTTTGCGTAAAGTAGTTAACACGCACAGCTATGTAGCCACATAGCAGCCCCCGACAAGGCTTTTTAAAGGCATATTGAATTGTTCACGCAAAAAAGCCAACATGAAACTGAAAACACTTTCAACAAGTATGTGCCAGGAACTCCTGGACAATGGCTACAGCCATTTTGTAGTCAAATTCAACCACGAAGATGAGGAATTCGGCGGTGCGCAGGAAATGGTAACCTACGAGCCTGTAAAGGAAGACGGGCAGCTAGCCATCGCTATCGAAAAAGTAAAATGCAAGCTCGGCAAATCAAAAGGCAAGTATTTTGTGATCACTAAAGAGTAGCATCTTTTATTCTTTCTATTCCCTTCTTTATTCCCTTACGTATCATACTTCCATAACCGTCATTCCCAAGTTCATTTGCATAGGCAAGCGCCTGCGTATAATGTTCCGATGCAAGATCATACTTGCCCAGGTCTTCATAGCACTTGCCTATATTCAGGTGTAGTGATGGCAGTGCACCTTTGACTGAGGTGTCGGTTACTTTTTGTGCATGTGTCAAAGCAATAGTATCCCAGTAGAGTTTGCCGGCAATATCTTCCTGTCTGCGGGCAAGGTAATGTGCTGCTATAAACTTTTCGGCATCATTACCTGCAAGATCCCATGCCCTGGTAAATAATTGCAGCGATGCGGTAAGTTCACCCTTGCCCTCCATCTCCATGCCTTCTGCGCAAAGTTTATTTACTGCATTATCCGGGTCAAAAAGCATTATCAGAAGGTTGTATATCGTATAGCTTAAAGAATTTTAGTTTATCCCAGTAGCCGCGTTGCGTTTGTATCAGTCCATTTTTTACTTCAAAGAATCCGCAGCCGTTGAAGTCCTTTGGGTCTTTCCATTCCAGCACCGCCCAGTCGCCTTCTGCAATTATCTGTACCGGTATGCAGTGCATTTCAGGTGCGGCAGCAAATTCTCCGGCAAACATTTGTTTGATAGCTGCTTTGCCAACAATAGGCTCATTGGGCATTTGATGGTTGATAGCATTTTCTGCATACAGGTTCGATAATGCTTCCGCATCTGCACGGTTAAATGCATCTACCCACTGTATTACAACTTCTTTCGGTGACATAATTGCAAGATAAGGAAATACATCACTACACCAGGTCGTCATATGCGTCTAGGTATTTAGCAAAGCATACACATTCATTAGCTGTTGTATATGCCTTTGTGTATGCACCAGTATCAGGCCTATCCATTCGTAGCGAGTAAGCTGGCCAAACATGCCAACTTCCCTGTCGGTACAGGTGGCGTCGAGGTATAGTGCCCACGCTGCACCCTTCAGCTCGCGGAAGGCATTATCGATTATGGCAGATACTTGTTCTTTTTTATACGGTCCCTCTCCCGGCAATAATCTTTCTGCAGCATTAAACTTCAGGTCATGGTTCAGGAATAGTTCACGAATTGCCGGCAGCTTTTCTTCCGGTGGCCTGTTGGTGGTTGCGGTATTGCCGTACAGTACCTCGCCGGCTGCGCTTTTAGCAATGTGTTCTGCTATTTGCCCGGCTGTCCACCCGCTGGCTGTGGTAATTGTATTCAATTGTTCTTCGGTAAATCGCCCCAGTATCTCCTGCAGCTCTTCGGTAATTGCTTCCATCTGTACTATGAGTTCATTTTTGTTCATCATGTATAGTTTGTCTGCACAAACCTACGTCGTATAGCTAGTAAAGTCGGGTGTCGTTCACGGCTATAAAAAGGTGTTTTGCGACAAATAAAAATACCCCTTGTTTTGCAAGGGGTATTTTTATTAACGTCCCGGCGGTGGCGGTGGTGTTGGCGGTGTTGGTGGTACAGGAGCACCCGGCGGTGGTGGAGGAGGCCCCGGGGGTAAATGTCTTGGTGGGCCACAGGAAACCATAGTTGCCGCAGCCAGGCAGAAAACTAAAATCAAATTCTTCATAATCCTTTTGTGTAGAGTAACACAAAAATTAAACCACCACTTGTTATAGTTTACTGGCTGTTGTTACCACCCGTTACTATCAGCTGGCTCATTACACGATCTACCATGCTATCGCAGCGGCTGAGATGAAAATCATACACATGATCTTTCATATAGCCGCTGAGGTTTTCTTTGAGCATTGTTTTTGCCCTGTTGAGCCGCACTTTGATATTCGATTGTTCCAGGCTCAGTATATCTGATGTTTCTTTCACAGAAAGATGCTCTATCTCTCTTAACACAAAGACCATCCGGTATTTTTCAGGCAGGCGTGCTATCGCGTTTTCCAGTATCGCTTTCAGCTCCTTATTTACCAATGCATTTGCTGGCGTATTCATGCTGGTATCATTATTGGATAATTGCAGTTTTTCTTTTTCAGCTTGCTGTTTCCTTCGTATCGCATAGCATTCATTGATCATAATGCGTGTAAGCCATGTGCCAAAGGCCGCACGTTTCTCAAACTGGTGCAGGTGTTCGTACGCATGTATATAAGCGCTTTGCATGGCATCTTCTGCTTCAGTATCGTTGTTCAGTATCGACATGCCTACCCGGTACAGCTTTTGGTTATATCGGCGGATGATGATCTCAAAAGGCCTCGTTGCCCCGTTCTGTATTTCCCGGATGATCTCTTCATCAGGTATTTGCCCTGGCAGCGCAGTAAAATGTGTTGTCATTAGTTATTAGATGTAGGAACACAAAAAAGGTTACAAAAATTTTTCAGGGTTCATTTTGTAACCTTTTCCCGTTGCCTTTCTCTAATCTTCAAAAACTATATTATGGCTTCTGTAAAACAGCTTCAAAGCATCTTAAAGGTTACATACGGCGTTGTGCCGATAGTGGCAGGTTTAGATAAATTTACGAATCTCCTCACCAATTGGGCAGATTACCTCAATAATAAACTGATACCTTTTGATGGACCCACGTTTATGAAGATAGTAGGCGTTATAGAGATCATAGCCGGCATTGTAGTATTTATTCGCCCGCTGATAGGCGTCTATATTGTGATGATCTGGCTTATTTGTATAGCATTGCAGCTTTTGGCAGGCGGCCATTTCCTGGATGTAGCCGTTCGCGACTTAGTAATGGCCATAGGCGCCTACTCCCTTGCGCAGTTAACCCGCATGACTGCGGGCAAAGCAACGGTATAGGGTTATTTGTTGGCTAAAAATTCTGTAATCCCCATAAGTTAAAGCCATGCATGCCCAATGCAGGTACCAAAGCTATGGCTGTAGGGTAGCGTTTTATATAACTGGCATGCCTTTGTAATGCAAGGCGGATATGATTCATAACTGGCGAATTTGCAAGCCCAAGATAGAAAATGAAAAACCTTGTTAGCCAGTATATTTCGATAAAGCAATGGTTTTAGTCGGTAGATGGCGTAGAATGATGGATGAGTATGCCATCAACCGGCTAATCCTGTTTTGGTTTTAATTACAGAATAGTCGTAAATTTGTACTGAAAGTTCTTTGATTTATTGCTATGAAAACAATCTCTTCCCAAACTAAAGATTACAACAAGGAATTTAGGTTAACAAAGGTTAGCAAAAGTTAACATTATTCCCTTAAAGCATTTATTTACATTATTTTACATTGATAACTAAAGTTAGCCATCTGGTTGGCAACCGGTCAGCATATAGTTAACAAAGGTTAGCAAAAGTTAGCAATTTCCGCTCTGCCGGGTGTCTTTTTGATCCTGTTTATTAATGACAAATCTTTATTGCCGGATCTTATGATGTCGGTTAAATCGATCAGCTTCTTACATCATAATCCTCGTAAAACTGCTCATCAAACGTCTTGCCCGAAGGTTTGCCATATTTCAGGATCACGTATGCCATATATACCACGAATACAGGCGATATGGAAAACATAAACAGTATGGCATCGTCACTTACGCCTATAAACGGCGACAATTGATAGAACAGCACGAACAGGGATACGATCGTTACTACTACACTTACCTTTCTCATAAACATAGTAGCACAAAAGTCCTGCCATGGATATAGAAATAATAGATAAATAATTGATTGGGTTGAAAAGAAAAAGCCCAACTTTTCAGTTGGGCTTTTATTGGTTGTCGGGAGAACAAGATTCGAACTTGCGACCCCTTGCACCCCATACAAGTGCGCTACCGGGCTGCGCCACCTCCCGAACCAAATTTTAGAAGACTTGCATCTTCGTTGGGGAAGGCAAAGATAAGTTGAATTTGCTTTTGGAGAAATAACAACTTGCTTTAATGTAAGGCTTAGCCCCAGGTTTCATCCGCACTCGGGCCATAGCTGCCCGGTATTGGGACGTTCAGCAGGCGCAGGTACACGCCCAGTTGCGCCCTGTGGTGGGTGGTTTGGTTCAGCGCTACACGTATGGTTTCGCCTTTGGTAGCTACATTCAGCACCTGTTCGCCGTTGCGTAATGTCCAGGTGGGTTCCAGGTCTGCATCCGTCGCTTTCCTTAAATGTTCCATACCATCGGCATAGGTCTTTTCAAAGAAGTTCAGTACGTCTTCTGTAGAGTTTACATCGGGCACTACGTAGTGGTTCTTTGCAAAATCCAGCCCGTCTGATGTAAGTGCCAGTGTTACCCAGCCCGGCAGTTCTGCAATATGTCCTGCCAGTTGTTTGATGGTCATGCTTTTAGGGTGGGGCTGCCAGCCAAATTTATCAGTTGGTACACGTTCCAGCATACGGCGTGTAGTTGCAGCTTCCTGTTCCATTTCTTTGATGAATGTTTCTACCTGTGTCATAATTGTGGTTGTTTTAAAGATGATGACACAAAGCAACGATGGGCTAGTGACAGCCCTATGTCAACAGGGTGCAACTATTTTTCCAGGTTGGAGAAATATTTTTTGATCAGCCCGTTTACGGTGTCCTTCAGGGATTGCGGCTGCAATATTTCTGAATAGTCGGCAAACATCAGGTACCAGCGTGCCAGCCCTTCTATAGATTGGGATAAGAAAGTCATCTCCATATAGTCGCCCGCATCCACCTCCAGTACAAAGCCATGGCTGTGTTTTTGGCGTCCTAGGTACTTGGCTACATCCTTGTGTATCCGTATGACTGCAGTTGTTAATTCACGGTCTTTGTACACCTTTTCCAGGTATTCCTTCAGCGACGGGTGTTCGGTTGTAAATTGCTCAACGGTGGTAGATATTCCTTTGATCCTGTCCACCCGGAAATCCCGGTAGTCGTTACGGAGCCTGCAAAAGGCAATGGCGTGCCAGGAATCGCTGGCAAAGAACACCCCTATGGGCTCTATATGGCGCTCAGTGGGCTGTTTGGTGTCCCATGCCTGGTATTTTAGTTTCAATACATGCTTATCAGATATGGCATGGATCAGTATCTGCAATACATTGTCCACGCTGCCCTTGTTAAACGGGATATAGGGCTTTACCACCTGTATGCGGTCATTCATGTTTTCCAGCGTGTCCTTTTCGGTACCTCTCAGCACTGCCTTTATCTTATACATGGCAGACTGGTACTGCGCACTGGTGGAGGCATCTGTAAACTGCTCTATGAATTTCTCTGCAGTAAGAAAGGCGGTTGCTTCTTCTTTGGTGAACATTACCGGTGGCAACCGGTAGCCCTCCATAATGGAGTAGCCAACACCAGCCTCGCCAATAATAGGTATGCCCGCTTCTTCCAGGGTATTGATATCGCGGTAAACAGTGCGGAGGCTGATATTAAACCTGTCGGCTATCTCCTGCGCTTTTACAACCTTTTTAGATTGTAATTGTATCAGGATGGCGGTAACACGGTCGATGCGGTTCATGCCGTGAAATTACTTCCAGATATTAAAATGCATACGGAATTTCTTGTCCTGCAGTAATGTGCGCCAGTCTATGAACAGGAAGATAAGAACCAGGATAATGCCCAGCAGTATCGCAGATATACTTTGCCAGGAAACAATTCCTTCGAAAGCAGCTGTTGCATTTTTGGCCACATAATCGCCTGCATGTACCATCAGTGCATCGCTCGTAAACTTGCCTACGAAAAATGCCGGTATCACATTCATGGCCGGTATCCGTGCCATACCGGCTGCGGTAAATAACGGGGTAGAGGGAAGCGGCATCAAGGTATATAACAGTACAAAAGCCTGGACCTTCCAGCCGTTGTTGCGCAGCTTATCGCCTATAAAACGCACATCTTCATTCTTTTCGGGCTTGATGAATTTGTTGCTGAGCAAAGGTACATAGGAGCTGTAGAAGTATCTGCCAAATGCAGAGCCTATCACCCCAAGGAATATGACCACCCATACGTTTAGCCCAAAGTACATCTGGATGGCTACCATCACGATCCATGCCGGCGGGCCCACAAACGGGATGGCATCCACCAGGAAAGAAGCTATAAACACTAAAATATAGGCCCACATAGACCTATAAAGATATGGTTTTTAAGCTGCTATAATTATGATTTAGTACAGGTCTGCAGTGATCAGCTTCAGGAACTCAGAACGGGTCTCATTCTTCTCGAACTGGCCACTGAATGCCGATGTGGTGGTTACGCTGTTTTGCTTTTGTACCCCGCGCATCATCATGCACAGGTGTTTGGCTTCTATCACCACAGCCACACCTTGCGGGTTCAGTGTTTCCTGGATGGCATCCAGTATTTGGTGCGTCATACGCTCCTGTACCTGCATCCTGCGGGCAAAACAATCTACCACACGTGCCAGCTTGCTAAGGCCGGTAATATAGCCATTGGGTATGTAGGCAATATGTGCCTTACCAAAGAAGGGCAGCATATGGTGCTCGCACATAGAGTATAGTTCTATGTCCTTTACGATCACCATTTCGCTATAAGATTCCTGGAATTTGGCTGAGTTTAGTATCTCCTTGGCATCCATCCTGTAGCCCTGGGTAAGGTACTGCATTGCCTTAGCCACGCGCTCCGGTGTCTTTAAAAGTCCTTCGCGGTCGGCATCTTCGCCCAGTTCCTCTATGGTAGAGCGGTAGTTACCTATAAGTTTTGCAGTTACCTCTTCGTTGTAATGCTCGTGTTTGTTGTATGCCACTGGTTAGTATTTAGGAATAAAGAAATGCAGCCTATCCAAAGTATTCTACGTATATCCGCGGTGTTTCCTGCAGTTTTATACGGTGTAGTTGTGCGCTGCTTTTTTCTATATGGGGCTTTAACTCATTCCAGATGGATATCGCCAGGTTCTCTGCACTGGTAAATTTACCCTTCATAAAATCCACATCCAGGTTTAGGTTTTTATGATCCACCTTTTCTATGATCACATCTTTGATCAGATCGCCCAGTGTTTTGGCATTGAAGATAAAGCCGGTTTCGGGGTGCGGATTGCCTTTGATGGTTACATGCAGCTCATAATTATGGCCATGCCAGTTCACATTATTGCATTTCCCAAAGACTTCCTTATTTTGTTCGTCGGTCCAGTTCTCGTTATGTAGCCTGTGGGCTGCATTAAAATGCTCCACCCTTGTCAGATAAACCATGTAATTGAATTATCATACAAAATTAGCTTTAGATAATGGTTTCGACAAAATGTTGGTTATTTGCAGGATGAATGTACTGCTGATAGCCGCTACAGAAGCGGAAATAGCCCCATTGATAGAATATATAACCGCTAACTGGCAAAAGACAGGGGACGTTTTATACATCAAAGGGCAGCATCAATTGCAGATAGGGATTACAGGTGTGGGCATGATGCAGGCAGCCTATAAGATCACCAAACTGGTGGCGAATGCAAAGTATGACATAGCCATACAGGCAGGCATTGCAGGTAGTTTTAACCGGGATATTACCCTGGGGACGGTGGTGCAGGTAATAAGCGAGCAACTGGGCGACCTGGGGGCGGAAGACCATGATGACTATATTGATATCTTCGACATGGGCTTTTTGAAGGAGAACAGCCACCCCTTTGATGGACGCGAACTAAAGGCGGCAACTGTGCCATGGCCTTCTACCGCGGGGCTGACCGCCGTTAAAAGCCTGACTATAAATACGGTAAGCGGCAATGCCCGCACTATAGAAAGACTTATGAAAAGTTACAATTGTGATGTGGAAAGCATGGAGGGCGCGGCCTTTCACTATGTATGCCTGGCTGAAAATATACCCTTTTTGCAGGTGCGGGCCATATCCAATTATATAGAACCAAGGGACAGGAGTAAGTGGCAGATAGGCCCTGCGGTCAGGAATCTGAATGACTGGCTAATAAAGGAATTTCGGGGATTTGAGGGCTGAAAAACTATCCACCGAATCGGGATAAATTGACGTGGAATTAAACCTATTTAATTTGGTTACTTGTATATCTTGTATATATTTGCTACCGTCAAATAACTAATATACACTAAAACACACAGAACTGTGGCGTACGAGAACAAGAATTTTGGAGAAAACCGTAACAATGAAAGCCTGTTTAGCAAACGCATAAAAGCAGGTAAGAGAAGGACTTATTTTTTTGATGTTCGCTCTACACGCGGTAACGATTATTTCATAACCATCACAGAAAGCAAAAAACGTTTTGACGATAACGGTTATGACAGGCATAAGATGTTCTTATACAAAGAAGACTTCAACAAATTCCTGAATGCGTTGACGGAGACTGTGAATTATGTGAAGACAGACCTGATGCCTGATTTTGATTTTGACGCATATAACCACGACCAGGAGAATGAAGAAGGTTCTATCGTTTCTGATTCTGTAGTATCAGAAGCTGCTGAAGATAGCTCCGGCGTTGATGAATGGAAAATGTAATCTTATAATATTAGATATTGAAGCCGTGGCACTGCCGCGGCTTTTTTGTTGGGGCATGTTTGTTTCAGCTAAGATGAATCGCAAATCGGGAGATTTACGATTCATTCATTTAATTTACCACATTCTCCCCTTCAAAACAACAAAGCCTCAAGATCTTTTGATCCCAGCTGGGCGTAGTCTCCGACTACGCTCATAAAGGTCGCAAATCTCGCGATTTGCGAAACAAATATTCTTATCTTTCAATTCCCATGAGCAATGCCAACCAGATCTATGATCAGCACGGTATAATGATGTGGAAATGCGATTAACTTTATCATATTGGCATGAATAGCTGCAACGCAAATCAGGAGATTTGCTTCCTTTTACAGCGTAGTCGGAGACTACGCCGAACGGTTTACCTTAATTTATAGTAATCTAACTCAAGAACTGCATGGGAGATGGTAAAAAGGGAAGCTGGTATTAAGCTTGTGAGTGAGCTAAACAGTTCTGAACAAATAAAAAATTAAGTAATGAAGAAACCTTCAATATTGTATAAGCTATTGTATGGTCTAAATGCTATAGGAATATTAATGTCACTGATCTTTGCAAAAATATATGGTGAAGGTGGTAGTTCTTTAGGATATATATTGTTTGGTTTCGGAATAACCGGAGCAATTACTCTCTTGATTGCCTTAGCGGGAATACTAATGTATGGCAGAGAAATGTTTAATAGCAGCTCTAAAATCGCAGCTGCCATCATTTTGTTGTTAGTATGCATTTGGGAGATATCATTTATTTTTTACTTAAAACTATGGAGATGATTTTTTGATGCAATGAAATTCAAATATTCAATACTGAATGTACCTGCGACGCTATTTATTATTGGCTGTCTGATTTACACTGCAATTAACTACAAAAAGCTTTCTTATGAAGAAGGATGGGGTGTTGTTAATATGATTGGCTTATGTGGGTTAGGATTACTTCTTTTGATAGTTGACCTTATAATTCAGAACGTTTTTAAGAAAAATAGGGCAGTTTTAATCACAATTGAGGTGATTGTATTAATTGTGGCTGTTGCGTCATTATTTATCAAAATTTAGTAACTGACTTCCAGCTCGGCGTAATCTCTGACTACGCTGTAAAAAGCCAGCAAGTAATACTACCTAAAACAACAAAGCCTCAAGATCTTTTGATCTCAAGGCTTTTAAACTCTTGTGGAACCGGCGGGTACAGAACCTGACCGATAAAATGCTGACTATCAAACAAAATGGCGATTACCTTTCTAGCTGCTCACCGAATAACTCACTAACTTGTCTGCGAAAGAACTACTTGGTATAAAACTACAAATTATCCCACAACAGCAAAAGTTTTTTTCGACGCTATAACGTAAAGTAGTGAGTCATTGCTCTAATCTAAACCAAAGTAATAAGACTACCTAAAGCGGGATGATAGCTAGGTAGATAAATAATGTACCCCCAGGTTTCTAAATTATAGATACATCGGGTATAGGTAGCCGTCGAATGGATTTTCGCATAACGCATCATCTGGCGACGTGTAGTACTAAACGGCTGACAATCGTTATTAATCCACTCACCGACAAGAACAAAATAGAGACTAATATGTGTCGGCAACAAATTAGGATCATCCTGTACCCTGACGAAAAAGCCAGCTAGTTCGTTTGTCTGCAAAATCATTTACGTTCCAATAAAGATTCTATCTCACTAAGCTTGTAATAATACACCCCCTCTATCTTTGTAGGATTGAGTAATTTCTTTACACGCAAATTTGCCAATGAACCATCGGAAAGGTGGAGCATTTTCTTCACCTCTTTAGTCCTTAACCACTCTCGTCTTTCATTCGCTGACTCGCCTTTCAATGCCTGAAGGAGAATAGTCCTTAATTCAAATAGATCTTGTTTTGTTGCTAAATCTTCAAAATTCATAAACTATCATTAGTTCTTTACAATACTTTTTGCTCTTTTGACATTTGGGCCTGATCATTCTCATTTTTTATCTTAATGAGATGATACCAAGTGATAATTATTGCGGTCATACCAACAACTATGAATAAAAACTGATGTTTGCCTATAGCTATAACCTTATCGTTAGAATTTCCAAATTGTTGGAATCTAACCTGTTCTGTTACTGGTTCGAATTGTTGCATAATGCTATTGAGATCGTTTTGTCCGCATTTAATAAATAGCAGTATTTTCCTATTGCCTTCCAAACGTTTAGTTGGCTGTCTTGTAATTCCCCATCCGAAATCCCCCAGTCAAACTTCAATTGATCTAGTAGATTATATCTTATGACCTGGCCCTGTTGGTATACTGAGAATAATGTAGCTAGTATTTGCTCGTTTCTATTGAATCTGCTAATAAACTCTTGTTTGGAATAATATTGTCTTGACGACCTCTCTTTCTTGGCTTCATAATAACATGCATCACTGCAATAGTGAGCAGATGATTTTCTATCGGCTGGAATTAATGTATTGCAGTATATACACTGTCTTATCAATCGCATAAGATTCTATTTTCATGCAATTTCTCAACCGAATGATTTTGTAGCCAGAATCTGGGACGTTCTGGTTTATTTCACTTTTTTTTCGTATTGGACAGCTTGTCAATTTTCTGCCTCGTTCTAAAGGCCTCATTAAAATATTGGGCAAACTGGCTTTCTCCATTCCTTATTTCTAGCATATGCCTATGTTGCGCAACTCTATTACCGGAAACTCCAAAAAGTGACAGAAATTTTCTGACAAAATCATTTTCACCATTTACTCCCAGTGAATTAAATTGTGGCATACAGGTTATTGCAAATCCAATTTCCGAAAGTTCGAGTGGTATATTGCCTTCTGAATACCAATTAAATGCACCCTTTTTCTTTTCATCGTACTCAAAGTCGTTCAATTTTACACGTACGTAATCATAAATAGGATGCATTAAATTCAATCTATAATGTATCTCGTTTTCAATTTGGCGATAGTGAGTTTCACTAAAATCCAATTCTAATGATGATTTGTATTCTACTAACTCGTCGTTTCTGTTATTGATTGGTGTAAATCCAACATTGCTCAAAAATGAAATTGGATTAGACCAATTAAATTTCCCAATTACAATCCTGAGTTTTCTCTCTAGTTGTGCTAGAAATTTGTTTTGATCTATCAATTTCTCCATGTCATTTATCTCTTCATCAATCAGAGATTTTGCTCTTAGGAGTAGCTGTTCTCCATAATTAAAAAATTCATCCAGAGCTATTTTAAAAATAAGTTCCGAAACAGGCAATTTATTACCTGGACTATTGATCTCATCGGCAGATACTGATTCAGGAATACGAACAATTATTGTTTTTATTTCCAATAATTCAGTCAATGATTCAATGAATAAATCAGTACTATTCAATTGCAATAATTCATTAAATTGTTCAGTGACAGTCTCCTTTTCTGGCATGTTCATGTTTTTTTAGCGTAAACTGGAATGTTCCGGAATCCGCCATACCAATTTATCAAAAGTTATCTTGATACTAATTTAAAATTCTAATTACTCGAATTGTCCTTTTAAGCATATTCCGGCATAATCCGGTATTATAGCTTTTTATTCAATTCTTTCCTGTTTTAATGAGGGGAGTTTGTATTTTAGCAACAAGATATTAAGCTGCGTTCTTTTCTGCCTCCAGAACCGACCAATTCAACTAAGCAGTAAGCAGCCATATACGCCAGTATGAGATGCAGCCACGTTCAGACGTGGGGCTGCTTATTAGGCGTATGCGTTCTTGGTCGGACGTTGGAGGCTGGTAAGATGTGCCTCACGTCGCTTTTTTATAATGATCCGGAGAGGCCCGGATTCTCCAAAATCGACCAAAATGAAAAAGCTAATCTTTTTAGCGACCATTTCCTGCATTGCAGTTTTTACCACATTTCTATTCAGCTGTCAAAAAGATGCCTGCGCTAATGTAAAATGTCAGCATGGGGGCACCTGTTCTAATGGACTTTGTAAATGCCCTACCGGCTATGAAGGAAATTCTTGTGAACGCAAAATATCAGACAAGTTTGTAGGTACCTACATTGGTACGGACTGTGACGGGAGCGCAGCGTATATACTATCAGCAACATCAAATACTACAGTTGATCTAAAGGTTTCCGGATTATCGCGCGGCATGCATGCATCTGTGAGTGGTAATTCCCTAGCATTTTCAAAACAAACTATTGATGACGGGGCCGGAAATTACTATTCAGTAGAGGGCAACGGGAATCTAAATGGAAATTCACTTTCTATTATTCTAATTGCGGTAGAAATTGGTTCTGGCGATCAGCAGACGTGCGCCTTTAACGGCAGTAAATAGCTATTGTTAATAATTATAAGAGTACAATATTATACTATGCCCAAGAGGTTTCAACTTTTTGGGTACATTTTTGATTTTTAGAATGAATGTATTAACGGCAAATTATTAGCCCCAATCGATCGGTTTCTTGCGAAATTTTATTTGAAGTGCGAAAATCAGTATTTTAAACCTGCGACCTGTCTGATGCCACTTTCAATTGCGAATACCGCAAGTTCAATTCTGTTTTTTAAGTCGAGTTTGTCACACAAGGCATCGCGGTAACTATCAATTGTTCTGTCACTTACGCCCATCTCTTTTGCAATTTCTTTATGAGTGAGGGAGGTGCATGCAAAGTTTAGATATGTAATTTCATTCCTGGATAATTTAATCTTTTTTTTCTTTTCCAATATTGACGATGAAAGGAGTCTGGCATCAAAATCAGTAAGATAAATGCCATTCTTATAAACATGCTTAACTGCTTCTATTAGTTCTATAGTATTTATGTCTTTTGGCAGGCAGGCGCTTGCTCCGTCATTCAGAGTTTTGAGAATAGTATACTCAGTATGTGATATTGTAAGTATGATAACTTTTATATCAGGCCAGGATTGTTTTATTGTTTTTAAAGCTTCATAGCCATTCATTTTAGGCATTCTTATATCCAGAATGCATATGTCAGGTTTCGTAGATGCTTTTGATATTTTATCAACTAATTCCACTCCGTCCATAGCCTCGATGTCTATTTCAAACATCGCTTCAGTTTCAAATATTCGAATTAGCCCGGTACGCAGGATTTCATGGTCATCGGCGATGGCGATGCGAATTTTATCTTGCAATTTCATAATAGTAGGTGATGATAAGTTTCACAAAAATATATTAAAGCCTAATGAAAGAGAATGGAAGTTTTAACATTTGAACTGAATTGGCTATTAGAAAATTGATAAATCTTCAATCTGCAATTGATTACTAAGATGTTAATCATTGCTAAATACTAAAAATTAGTGTTTCCACCAGTTACATAATTATAAAATGTTGATTAAAAATGCATTAATATTATGCAAATCTTATCTAATATTTAGAAAATTCAGTGTTTTCACTGAGGTTTTTTTGTTTTTAGCAATTTAGCTTTATTCTACATAACTCAATTTTACATTTTCGTTGTGCCCTACATAACCGACTAATAAACCAACCGTGAACCGATCAATTAAAATATTGATTAATAATGTTTTAGGTGTTAAAGGAACCGTTTTTCTGGTTCTGTTAACTTTATTTTTTTATACGATTGCAAGCGCGCAAACGCGGCAATTATCTGTTGGCAGGGTTTATCATAAACAGAACAGGATTTTTCAGGATGTATTTATTAAGAATGATGGAAATGCGGTAAAAAAATTAACAATTCAATGCTTCGATGTTACCGGTGGAATTGACAGTATTAAGGTGTTCGCCGTTACTGTGCCAAAGCCTTTGTCTCAAAAAAAACAGGTTTTCTATTCCGGCATTCAACTCAACACTGTTGAAAATAGCTCATTCTTTAACCCTTTGTACGAAGAAATAATCTTAAAAAACGGCAGTCTTCCTTGTGGCAGGTACAACCTATATATCACTGCTCAAATTAATGACAGTGTTTTTAAGATGGATTTTATCCAGATTGTCGACAGCCTTTTAAATACACGCTCTGACATCAGTAAAAAAATGGACGAGATGTATGCCCCGCCTGAACAGGGTACTTTTTTGGGGCGGTTATTTGGAGCCGGAGAAAATCATGTGCGATACAGCAACGTATCGGGAACAATACAGAAAGTTTCAAAAAGATTAGATAAAACTCTTGGGAAGAAAGGGTTCAGCACGAGTTACCGGCAGATGAATGATAAAACCTATTGTGATGTTCATTATGGACCTCGTTTCGTTGGGTATTACGAGATAAATATGAACGAGCCGGTAGCAGATAATATTGAGAAAAAGAAAGCCCTGCTTAGCAATAATATGGCCTCAGGGGTAGATACAAGGCTGGGAAGCAGCACACCTGTATTTTCTCAAATGAAGGACTTGTATCGTAATGATAATAAAGGTGAAGCTAAAGGTAACATCTCCATTAGCGGTAATGCATCAACCGGGCAGGAGGAGTATTCAAAATCAGATAACAATTACTATGAAGTTGCAGGTAAGCTTGAAATTCCCGTTATGGGCATCCCGGTATCGGTTAATGGTTATTACACATCACAGGATCAAAACCGTATAGCTAAAGCTAGTTATCTGAATCTACATTATGATTCAGAAAAAGCTAAATCTGAGCTTTTAAAGCTTATTGGAGGTTATAAAAGCAAATATGGTGAGGCTGTTTCTAAAAGTAATGGTATGGGAAAGATATATGGAACATACCTGAATAGCCTGCAAAGCGAGAAAGATAAGCTATGGACTGAAATATCGTCAGAAACAGGTATTACAGACAAGGCAAAATTTGGTGTAGACACCGCAGGCTTATTAAAAGAATTGGCTAAACCATATCAAAAAAGTAGTTCGGAATTGTCGGATACCAAGGGCAAGCTGAATGGTGTAACTAATAATGCTACAGCTCCTAAAGAGGCGGTTGAAAAATATAACAGCGCGATGCGTAAATACAGGCGCCTGCAGCAACTGGAAAAGAAAGTAGAATACTATAGCACGCTTTTGCGTCAGTGCAATAACAATAACTATTTCGATTCTGTAATTGCATATGACAATCTTAAGAAAGTAACAGACGAAAATGTAGATGGAAAATCATACAAGCAACTGGCCAAGTCTGCCAAAGGTTTTTTGCCTGATGATAAATACAAATCTTTTGTAAGCGGACTAAACAGTTTTGATATAGGCATTTTCTCGAAGCAAGTTTCTTCATACACACTTAACGGACAAATGATCAAAGGCGTGGATGCTGATTATGATCTGAATCTTTTTAGCGGAGGGCTTACTTATGGGCGGGTAGAATATGTTGATAGGGATGGCCAGGTTGATAAATATACTACTTATTCAGGGAGGGCTACGTTTAAGCCGGCAAATATGCAAACGGCCACTATCGTGTACTACGGTTATACACCCAGCAAAAGAACAGTTAATGAAAACCAGTTTTTTGATGGAGTCAATTCATATATGCCATCTTTTCAAGATCCGATTCATATCGTTTCTGTATTGTATAATGCCGCCATTAACAAGCACATGAGGGTTGAGGGTGAAGCGGCATCGTCATTCAGGAATTTTGATGATTATAAAAAAGCAGAAGTGCCAATAAATAACAGGATGGCTTATAATGTTGCTATAGAAGGAACGATTCCGAAAACGTATATAGATGTTCGAACCGGATATGAGCATATAGGCAGGCAATTTGAGAATAATACATTACCTGTAAATATGGCCGGAACCCAAAAGTATGTTGCCGGTGCTGAAGGTCAGTTTTTTAATAATTTTCTTTCATTAGGTGTAGAATATAATCATTTACTGCAGCAGAATTTTGCATCACAGAGCGCCAATTCAAAGTGGGGCTTTAATATTAAGACCACTTCCAAAAGATATCCGTCTGCGAGTTTATCCTATAAACCATTTACAACAGTCAGGTCTTATTCTGATACATTAAATATACCGCAGAGGCCGTTGTTGGGAGAAGTATGGCTTGGCAAGCTGACCTACCAAATAAAGAAGAAAGAATATGTGTTAAGATTTACAGCAATATACAATAAGAACACTTCTTTAGTAGACACCATGCGTTCTGCAAATAATGTAATACAATTCAATGCTATTTATACCAAAGCTAAAGCCAGCTACATGATGAATGCCGGGCAGACGCATGTTGATGCAAGTGGTATTTCTGTGCTAAATGGCAAAACGAATTTTCTAACCCTGGCAGCATCATATGTTATAAACAAACAGTGGAATGTAAATGTTGGCCAGGATGTCGGAGAATCGAGAGGCCTGTTGTCCAGGTATGCTTTTAACCTTGGGGGAGGGTATCGATTTAAAAAAGTTCCGTTATCCATCAGAAGCAACTTCCGGTATAATACCTATAGGGTGAGTGAAGTGCAGGCATGGAAAACAATCTATTCATGCATGCTGAATATGAATTGGGAATTCCGGTTTAAAATGAAAGAGAAAGAATAAATGATTTGATAAAAAATGATATTATGAGAACACCACCCAGGACGGCTTTGCTTTTGGCCACCCTAGCACTATCGCTCTTTATGATGGTACAAACATCATCGGCGCAGAATATTATTGTGAATACAGCGATGTTGGAAGATCTGGACATTACGCCGGATAATATGTGGAATTTCCAGGTTCAGTCGATGGAAGCAAAAGATATGCGTTGCGTCATCGAAGGGAATATCGTTTTTAAGAACTCGGGGCATTCCATCAAATTCAAATTTAAGGATGTTGTTAAGCCTGGCTTAAACCAGTACAACGCGAACACTGTAACCCCGGAATGGACGTTCTCATCATCCGCTCTCCGCGAATTAT
Organism: Bacteroidota bacterium; assembly: GCA_018267955.1. Lineage (GTDB taxonomy): Bacteria > Bacteroidota > Bacteroidia > Chitinophagales > Chitinophagaceae > Polluticoccus. The sequence goes on along the minus strand of JAFDXL010000005.1, from coordinate 198,600 downwards.
TTATGGACTACAAGGTATTGCCGGAAGGTACCTATAAGTATTGCGTTACATTGACATTTGACCCGGCTTATTCAGAGCAACCTGTTGGTAGCAAAGTTGACGATTGCGTTTTCAAGCAATCGAAAGATCTCTTTTCGATTACTCTTGTTGACCCGGAAAACGGTGCTAAGATTTATGAGTATAACCCTATGCTTTCGTGGGTTGCAACCTATCCATTTCTGAATGAATTGACCTACCGTATCAGGGTTGCAGAAATCAAAGAAGGACAGAATACTGAAAATGCTATAGCAAGAAATAATCCGATCTATTCAGAGAACAACATCGTTCCCAACTCAATAGTTTACCCCGTTTATGCAAAGCCATTGATTGCCTGGCAGCCATATGCCTGGACAGTTGATGCATATTACAAAGGTATTTTATTAGGTGGTGCACAGCCTTGGAAGTTTATGATTGTAGAAGACAGTGTTTATAAATCATTACCGAAGGAAAGTTCCTATATCGATATCAATGAATCTGGTAGCAACAAATATTATGCAGTGGGAACAGTGAAGATAAAATTTAGTGAAAATGATTTTTTGCAGAACGAACTCAAGATCAAATTCATTAAAAATGGTAATGAACTAAAAAAAGCTGAAACTCTATGGCCGATAAGCCATGGCGTTAATTTCAAAACGATAGACCTAACTGATTACAATTTTAAGCACGGAGATGAATTTTTCATCGAGATAGAATATAAAAATGTAAAAGCAGGTCAAAACAATTCAAAAATCAATTTTAAATATGTTAATCCGGACTTTGTTAAGTAGAACGTTAGTAATCATTTCAGCCACAGTCATTTTATCTTCTTGTGAAAGCAAAAAGACAGCATACGTGGATCTATATAAGCTGGTAAACGAGTTTGAACTTCAAAAAGAATATTCTGATGAAGCAAAACGAGATATGAATAAAGAGAAAACGATGGTAGATAGTATTATCATCTCCGAAAAGATTAAAAACCCAGCTAACTATGAAAATATCAGGAACGAGTTATATGCCGCCTTGTACAAAAAAACAGAAGAAAAGAATAAGGAGATTGAATCTATGATCTGGAAAAGATTGAACCCTTACATAAATGACTTTGGTAAGGAAAAGGGCTACAGTTTTATATACGGAGCCAATGGAACAGGAACCATGTTGTATGCCGACGAAAAATATAATATCACTGATGAGCTAATCAAGTACGTAAACCAACGATATCATGGTAAAAATTAAAAGCCTTTTCGCCCTAGGCATTTTTACTTCATTGTTTCTATTGAGTTGTGTGAATAAGCATTCCGGTAACAATCGATTTGATGAGTTGAATAGTACACAGCAAATCAATCACTGGAAGTTTGTTCTTAACGTCGAAGATCAAAATAAAAAGCAGGCTGTCGCGGTTGATAAACATTATCTGAAAGCAACTCTATACATATCAAATGTTAAGGCGGGTAAGTCGTTGCTCTATTCGTTGTCAGATGATGTTGCAGACTATGAAACAAAATATAAGTACTTGTCTTTTGGGTGTGAGCAAAACTTGTATATCAAATGCAAAGATGAATATGTATACCCGATAGGATATGTCTTTGAGCCATCAAATGGGCTGAGTACCAGTGAAAGGTTAGTATATAAGTTCCAGATAGATAACAAAACGTACGACAAATTAATGCAAGCAAGTAATGCCACAGAATATTGGTATGTCGATAAACTAATCGGTTTGGGAAAAATTTGCTTTAAATAACAATAAACGAAGTCATATGAAAGCGAGTGCTTTTAAATCTATTGCCAGGCACAAAAGAAAAATATCAGCGACATTATTTGTTGTGATGTTTAGTGAATTGGTAATACCCCTGAGGTCTTTAGCCTTAACATCAGGCCCTTCACAACCCGAGTTCCAGGGATTTACGCCGCTGGCAACTACTTCTTTAGTTGATCCCTTTAGCGGTGACTTTAGTTATAACATACCTCTTCTTGAAGTAGATGGATATCCATTGAACCTGGTTTACAGACCAACATCAAACATTGAAGAAGAAGCTTCATGGGTTGGATATGGATGGAATGTAAACGTCGGAACATTAAATCGAATGGTACGTGGATTGCCTGATGATATGAACGGCGAAGAGATAAAGAGTTATCAAAATATTAAGACCAGGGAAGTTAACAGCATTGGTGTGAGCCTGGAGCCGAGTTTTGGAGTGCAGGCTGGTATAACTGACGGTGTCGGTGTAAGCGCAGGTGTCCAGTCAAGCCTGGGTTTCACAAAAGATGATGATAATTATATCGGCAAATCGGTGGGTTTATCTGTAGGTGGTGGTGTGTATGCCGGCGTTAATGCCGGGCCGTTTAGCGCAACCGCGAGTGCAGGTGTAACACTGGCTGCAAATTCAAGTACCGGCGGCTCCGTGACGGTATATGCAGGGTTCAATGCAGGACTTTCTGCAGGGGACTATTTTTCAGTAGGGTTAGGCAGATCTGTAAACAGGACCTTTAACACCATTAGTGGTTGGGAACAGCCCAATGTGGTTGGTAGTTTTAACTTAAATAACATTACGTACGAGGTTCAGAAAAGCTTCATTAACAGTGTCAGTAATTCAGTACCGCAGATAACCAGTCCTTATATCTACACAGCAAATGGTAAGGCATTTAAGTTAGATCTTGGCGTTACACTAGGGTTAATAGAAAACCTTGGTTTAGATCTTGGATTGGGCATTACAGTCAGTAACAATACTGCCACTACTACATATGGCAATAGCTCTGTACACAAGGGATATGGCTATATGTATGCGGAAAATGCTACGGCGTCTGATATGTTAGATTTTACGCGCGATAATGATGCCGGCATTAATAAGGCGGTGCCATTTCTTCCGCCCGCTATGAAAACATTCGACGTGTTTAGTTCTACAGCCCATGATGCCAGCAACACGTTTAGGGCTGATAGAAATGATTTTGGTGTGGTGAGAGATCCCAGGATTGAATTTAAGAACTCAGACATGCATAATAAAACGAACCAGGTGACTATAAAGGCCCATATGTCTTTAACGTGCTGGATAGGCGTGACACTGAGATATGATAATATTAAAACGTCTACGGAAGGGTTTGTTGCAAGTGGGGGATGTGCCGATGATGTGATCCCTTATCGTAAATCGAATGGGAAGGACAGAAACCTGTTTTTTAAAGCTTGCGGCTCATCTTCTATGGCAGATGATGATTACATTAACCAAGTTGGCGGATACGGAGATTACGCGTTTAACACTGCTGACCAGGTTAGAGGGAATACGGATAAGAAAAGGCAAGTAACAGCCGAGCCACTTGCAGTGTATACCAATGATGATATTAATAACTTACCCCAAACGGTTATACCGAAAACATTGGTGAGTTATGCTAAGAACTCATTCCCTGCTAACCTTAGCACAAAAACCCAGATCAACAGGGCTGAAGCATCTAAAATAGGTGCAGTAATAAATACAAATGCATCCGGCCAGACATATGTGTATGCTACACCTGTAAATAATAATGTTAAGACTGAAGTAGCGTTTCGCGTCAGTGGTTTTAATACAAGTAATTATCGCCAAAGGGAAGGCGTGATGAAATTTGTTCATGAAGATGAGTATAATTATCTCGGTGAAAAAAGAGATGATCTATATAAATCGACAGTAACGCCCGGATATGCTACATCTTATTTGTTGAATGGAGTGTATTCGCCTGACTATGTAGATGTCACCAACAACGGGTTTTCAGACGATGACCTGGGAACTTTTATCAAATTTAACTATACAAAAGCGGAAGATGATTATCGCTGGAGAGTTCCATTTTCAGATAAGGATTCAAATCTTGCATTGTTAAATGAAGGCGTTAAGCTTACAAAGTTTGACAATATGGCATCCTATGTTGCTGGTTCCAAGCAGCTATGGTATGCGCATTCCATAGAATCAAAGAATTATGTTGTTGAGTTTTACTTAAGTGATAGGAAAGATGGCAGAGATACGAAAAGTGAAGTAATGAGGAATAATCATCCTAATGCCGTAGCTCCGTATAATACAGCCAAGTCTACCTACGCCAAAATGCAAAGGTTAGATTCTGTAAAGTATTTCTACAAACATGACCGCTATATAAACCAGGCTAATGCTGTGCCACTGAAGACCATCTATTTCGATTATGATTATAAGGCGTCACAATTTATGCCAAACTCGAGTGATACAACTGCGGATAGCAGTGGGAAATTGCGTTTGGTGAAACTACGGGTAAGACACGGTGATGAGCCCATACAATTTGCCGAAACATATGATTTTGGTTATGAAAGTTTCAACCCAGCATACAATCTTGGAGATAAAGATGGCTGGGGTAACTACTGCCCTAACAATCGCAGCATTCCATTATGTGAATTTCCATACATAGACCAGGAAAACAGAGCTGATAAAGATAAGAATGCCAGCGCGTTTCATTTGAATTCCATTGGTCTTCCATCGGGTGGCAAGATAAATATCGACTATGAAGCGGACGACTATTCTTATGTGCAGGATAAAAGAGCAATGGCATTGACCCAGGTTGAAGGTGTGGGCAATTCGCCAAACCTGACTGCTACCGATGTATTTGGCCTATACGATCATGGACTGAACTCTAATTCATATATATACGTTAAAAAGCCGGATGGTTTAACAGGAGACTACAGAAGCTTCTTATTGAATGGATCTGACCTGATGTATTTCTCGTTCAATATCAATATTGGCGGAAACGCGTTTTCTACTTTCGACCAGGTTAAAGGATATGCGGAGGTAGAAAGCATAGGAAATTGTCCTAACGATGCAGGGTATATATATATTAAGGTTAAGAATGTCAGTCTAAAAGGGACAAATGTGACGCCAAGTCCTATGACAAATGCGGCTATTAATATGGCAAGAGCATTTGCCACTGATCAGCTTTACTTCCAGGAAAATGAACAGTCCAGTGGTCAAAACGCTAATCAGCTAGCGAGGTTAAAGAAAGCAGCCAAACAAGTAGCCGATGCCGTTTTGGGTAGGAACTCTATTAAAGAATTGATGAAGGACTACCAGGCGGGACACAATTTTATAAAAAATAAAAGCTATGTAAAGATAGCAATGACGAAGCCTAAAATTGGTGGTGGCTCAAGGGTATCAAAATTGACATTTGATGATGATTGGAACGCAACCAGCGGCGAATCTTCTTCACTCATAGGTTACACTTATTCTTACAAGGATAACAATGGCCTATCTTCAGGAGTTGCATCGTACGAGCCTTTACTGGGAGGCGAAGAAAATCCAAAACGTTCAGGATCTTCTTATAGGCTAAGTAGTAATCCATCCAATTATCCTCCGTATGATCCTGTGGAAATGCTAAAGGAGGATCCAGTAGGTGAATCTTTTTATCCTACAGGCTCCGTGGGATACAGTATGGTCACTATTGAAAGTATACATAAAGGATACGCCAGGTCGGCTCAATCAAAACTGGTACAAACATTCTATACCGCGAAGGATTTCCCATTCTTCTCCAGCTTCGGGCCCAAGACGGTAGAGGAGGTACAAGATAAAGATTATCCTAATCCGGGAATACGAGATATACTATTAAGCTTTATCGGGGTATCCAATACACTTTCGTCTTCCAGTAATAGCTATGATGTAAAGCAAAGCTTCGTAATCGAAACGAATGACATGCATGGCAAGCCTAAGGCTACGTATAGTTATCGTCTGCTGCCAAAAAATGGTAAGCAAGAGCTAGTAAGTTCCACAGAGTACTTTTATCAATGTAACGGGAACAGGCTTTCGAATGACGTAAACGTTCTACAGCATGAGAGTTCAGGACCTCCTGAACTATGTAATTACCAGGATATAGAGAGCAATCAATCACAACAAGGTACAGGCCCGTTTCCGAGAGCAAATATCAAGGTGCATAGCAAAACACTTGGTGTAGATATAGACGTTTGCTCTGATAGCCGTGAAGTAGTGTCAAATGAAACACGAATAAGGTCACAAAGAGGTGGAGGTGTGAAAATATGTATTCCGCCATATGTAGTTCCAAAATTTACATGGACTGAAAGTACTCATAAACACCTCGACTATTTTAAATCAACCACAACTACTAAGATTATTAATAGGTATGGTATATTAAAAAGCGTCCGGACGTATGATGAAGGCGCTGAGAAAATTGTAGAAAATAAATACTATGATCCGGTGACCGGTTCTGCTGTTGTGCAGGTAGTAAAAGACAAGTACGGAGATGATATATATTCTACCAATATACCCGCTTACTGGACTAAAACAAATTTTGAGCCTTCCTATATGGAGTATCCATTTCTAGGAACAGGCACAGGAATTGAAGGCATACTTAGTGGCACTCTTAATTTTACAACTACACCGTCTAGTGCAAATTATGAGTATTTAAAAGGTAGCACGCTGCTACATTCTTCATTCACCACCTCAGAGGATCTATTCCACCAGGGAGATGAATTATTTGTATATGCTACTGCCAGTACTAACCCTACGCCGCAGTGGTATAGACTGTATGTAATGGACGTTTTGGTTCTTAAGAATCACTCCTCGGATCCGGATCCTTTAGCTATGAGGTATGGTAATGCTTTGACTACCGGAGCCACATACAAGGTGAATGTAACGCCTTATAAGGTTAGTGGATTTACTGCCGGAGATCCGTTGAACTATAGTTGGCTGAGCGTTCAGTCTGTATTTAAATATCGGTCTGGAAGGAAGAATATGCTGACTATCTCTGCCGGTAATTATCAGACATTGAAAGATCCGTTCGTTGTGACAGACTCTGTCGCAACTTCCCCATACGGTACAGGTTGCAGGGTGCCAAGTTTCTTAAAACCGACAATCAATGCTGCTGCTACCCGTTATGAAAGTGCTTATTCAATTCCTAATGGAGATTTAAATGCATCAGTTTATAATCCGGTCTCTACCGGGTTAATCAATCAACCATATGTAAACGCTACCTATGCACTTCACGGTGATCGTAAGGAGCCAAATTCAACTACGCATTTGCAAAGAGGTAATGGCTACCTGCCAAACTGGTATTACTGGCTGCCTAACAGGTATGATAGTTCACAGGGTTTTGTGCCTTTAAAGGCGTTGTTCAATAATTACACCGCCAGCAGTTATTTGACCGTTGCTAATGCTAGCTATACTAATGCCGTGTGGTTCACGGCAGATACTGTAACAACTTCGATTCCATCCGTAGGGCCGGTGGGAGATATGAATGCTTTGGGAATAAACAGTTCCATTTTTACATCGCCTACAACTCAGAAAGTTATGTATGTAACAGCCAACGGCAAATTTGGCCAGACCTGGGCCGAAACATTCGAAGATATGCGGCAGATAAAGTTATATAATGGTATAACCGACTTTTTATTCTCCCCATTTCAAAATAGTATGTCGAGATCTGGCACTGTTGCCTCTGGTTATGATGTGTTTAATACTTCACAGGGTGGTGGTGGAAATATTTCCGGTTCATTTTCGCTGGATAATACACAGGCGCATAGCGGATTGTATTCTATTGCGGTAAATAGCTCGTCAATGACGGTTAACATGACCCCTAAAAAGTATGCATCAACTACCAAGGCCTACTATCCTAAGTTATTTGACTTTAACCTGGATAATTTTACTAACAATAAATATACTTATGAGGTTTGGGTAAAAGGCTCGAGCGCTCCTTCTATTACATCGCCGGTCGGCACTACAAGGGCGCTGGATAGAGTTTCTAATAGTATAGATGGATGGACTTTGTATCGCCTTACAGTGACGGTCAATGATGCCAGTACAGTGACATTGACTTTCCCGGGTGGCCAGAACTATGACGATCTGAGAGTGTATCCTAGCGGGGCAAATGTTAAGACATACGTATATCATCCTTTCAGAACTTATCTAATGGCGATTTTGGACGAGAATAATTATGCGACTTACTATGAATACAATAATAGGAATCAACTTGTTCGTCTGAAGAAAGAAACAGAGAAAGGAATTATAACCATCACTGAAAATGTGAAAAACACCATTGTGAAATAATATGCGTAAGAAATTATTGATAATGGTAGTTACCCTTGCGGTTTGTAAAAGCGTTACGGCCCAGCACAGTACAGGTGCTACCTATGCCAAGTTTTTGGAGCTCACCTCTATGTTTCATGGAACGGCACCTTATTCATGTGAAGCCATTGTCGGGGTCAGTTATAAAAGCGGTGGCAAAAATGTGCGCGATACATCAAAACTTATTTATAAAAATGGATCTACTTTTTATAAGTCGCGGCTTGTAGAGCATGTTGAGGCCTCCCAGGGAGAACTGATCGTTAATCACGAACTAAAGACGGTTACGTTTAACATTTCTGATAGTATCAGGCAAGTGCTGGAAAAAGAGGTTAAGCTGAAGCAGAATGTAGAACTCGAGTCCTTATTAGATTCCAATTTTGAGCGTAATGACAGAGAAGCATTCAATAAGTACGTAATGAAGGATTGCAATGTTACCTGGGATTCTAAAGGTGAACTGGAAGAAATATCCATAGTGCCGAAGAATTTAAGAGACGCGATGTTGATGAGTATGAAGATCAGGTTTAATAAAGATTCTAAGGTGGTGTACTATGAATATACTAATAAAGAGGCATACGCTAAAGATCTTGATGGAAACACCAGGTATAGAATACTAACAACTATATACGACAAGTTTGCTTACAATAATATACCCGATATACCGTCCAGGTTATCCGATTTTTTAGAATGGGATGGATGGACTGTGAAACTAAAAAAGTACTCTAATTATAAATTTTCTCTGCTATGAAAACAATCAATAGCATTACCACAATATTCTTAAGGAAATACGTAGTTGCATTTTGTGCCACGGCATTGACGCTCTTGCTATTCCATGCGCGTACCTCCGGCCAAACATTTGATTTTTCATCAGATCGGTATGTAGATTCCTTGTCACTGCAAAGTATTGTATCAACACCCGGGGATGATATATTCTATGTGCAACAGGGACATTACGGTTCGATGACAGGGCCGACCACAGGGTCTGGATTCACAATTAAAAGTCTTATTAGCTTGGTAAGTCTTAAAGTAAATGTTCAATCACCGAATGTTGGGCAACGGCAAAAATTCACTTACCTGATACAATACGATGTTTACGGCATTGATGATCCGACATCCCCAACATATAAATCAATTATCACAGATGATACTCTGTCTGTTAGTTATGATAGGGACTCGCTGCAACTAATAAACGACAGGGCTTTCCAAATAACAGGTGCCTATCATAAGCTGAAGATCGTTGTGAAAGATGTTGTTGAAGTAACCGGTTCTGGTTCTAGTCTCACCCTTACTACACTTTCACCTTCCGCGGCGTCAACGGTTCCATCCTTTGTGTATGTCTACGGGGATATATTCGTTCAAGAATTTTCTACATATAGTTCGTTAGCCATGAGTGGTCTTTCGGCGATAGACAGTATTAGTTCTAAGGGTATCGTGCACCTGCAATGGAGCGGAAATGTAAAACCCGCAGGTTATGAAGTGGAGTGGACCTATACAGTGCCGGGCGGGCCACCTGCCGATTTTAGGAATAATGCAACCCGCATTTTTACCAATAATAACAGTTTTAACATACCTGTTGCAAGAAAAGAAGGTACGCTCAGCTATCGTGTACGCATGGTTAGACCCAGTTTAACAGATTTGTTATCGCGATCTTATGGTGCATGGAGTAGTGGTTCTGCAATTACAATAGCTAATTCTGCACATGATGGTTATAACTGGGACCTGAAGATGAATTTTGTAGAGGATGGTAAATATAAGGAGGTGATGACCTACTATGATGGGTTGCTGAAACCTAAGCAGGTGCAAACACGTTTTAATTCAAAACCCACTCAAACGATCATCGCACAAAGCTTATATGACTACCAGGGAAGGGCTGTGATAAATAGTTTGCCTATACCGGTTAACAATACGCCCAATTTCTCATATCTGCCGTATTTTATGCATCCTGCAAGTGCGACAGAATATGATAAGCTATCGTACGATGGGTTACCTGATACAACTCTCTGTCCGCCGCGGGAAATACCTATTCCTCCGTTGGCTTCTAATGCTGTAAGTAATCAATATTATTCGAGGAACAATATAGATACTACCGGGAAAAATGCATACATACCTGACGCTGAAAACTACCCGGTTGTTAGGAAAATATTTGCCGCAGAAAATAGTGAGAAGGTTTTGTTTGAAGGACAAGCCGGATCTACATTACAGTTAGGTAACGACAGGCAAACACAATATCTCTATGGATCTCCATTACAGGCAGAGCTTAACAGATATTTTGGACAAGATATAGGCCGGGCCAACTACTATAGGAAAATGATCACTACAGATGCCCATAACCAGGATATGTTCAGTATCACAGATAACGAAGGTAAAATGGTGGCATCCGGCCTGATAGGAACACCAGATGCTACTACCCTGGCATTAAGTGTTCGTAACTCCCCGGTGAATAAAACTTTCAAGTCTAATTTACTTCCTGTGCCTAATAACCGAATGGGAGATTTCTGGTGGAATAACGGATCCTATTTCGTAGAGTCGCAGACTAATTATACATTTCAATACAAGATAGAGTATGTTCCTTTTAAGCCATGCTCTACGATTTCGGTAGGCCTTATGCCTAAGATCCATTATTTCTATGAAGTGGTTGATAACTGCGGTAATATTAAACTACAGCAGGATGGAGCATTAGGCGGCGTAGGTGTTACCACCCTGACCAATCTGTCATTTGCTAAAGACAGTGCTGCTTATCTGTTTAAAGGGAATCATCTTTGGAATAAGCTTTCCTACATTGAACTGGATGATCTGAATGCATCTGTAGATCAATACCTGGAAACTACAGGGGGATGTTATAAAAGTTTCGACCAATTCCTGAAAGAAGAATTTCTAAAAGCTCAATTCCCGTGTACAAGTGTTAATGACCCTTGCGGCAATTTGAGGCTGTCTATGATAAAGGAGATGTATCCGCGTGCTAAGTATGGCCAATACAATGCCACCACCGGTAATCAGTTCTTATCAGGTACAACCAATTCTATATTCAGCTATGCACAGGGGCAAGATAGATATTTATACCAGGCCGATAGTATCCAAGACAATGTAGTGGTTGGTGGCAAGACGTATAATCTGAAACAAACCAATCCTCAAAAACTGATCGAGATATTTAATGATTCTGTTGGCGCAGCATTATTACCTCTCCATCCTGACTATTGTAAGCTGAAACTATGTGGCCTTTTGAATAACCCATATGCCAAAGTTCTGAGCTCTATGAACTCGGTATCCGCATATACATCTACCGGGGTAGCATACCTGGCCGACCTGGTAAATAATGATCCGTTATATACCTATCCATTTCTTTCTTACAATGAACTTTCTAAAACTGCCGGTGACAGTAATAATATAGATGATGAAGCGTTTCAGAAAACCGTTTGCGGTAGTGAGATGCCGATGATTGAATCTGTGTGTAATGATATTAATAGCGGTATGACTGCTGCCGATATCGCTACTTATCCGGATAACTTGAAAGAAGAATATTTCAGAAACCTGATAGATTTATACGTCTCTAATCGTGAAGCAAGATTAGCAGAAAAAATGCGTTTATTAGACGGAGGATGTGGACCGTGCGGAAATTTGAGGTTGCATGATTTAAGCCGTGATACCTCTGAATCAGGCCTGGATGACAATACTATGCTGGCAAACGGAATAGATTCTGTTACTACAAGAACGGGAACACCAGTAACCAAGTCATTTGGCACATTTTTGAGCACACCCGACAGCATTACAGCAAATGACGTAAATAACCTGAAAAGTGGAGATTCTGTTTCTTGCCGGGAATTGGTAGATTATATTGGAAATACACTAGCTACGTGTAATGTGACGCAGGCAAAGATCGATGAGTTGAAAGATACTATTCGAAACAGGTTTTGTTTGCATGGCCATAGTATCACAACATTAACATATGATAGCCTTACCAGCATTATGACAAGTGTTGGTATTGCTACCAATGATCTCTGTAATGCAGGTATTGTTGATCTAAAGAAAATAACAAGGGCATCTGCTGATTACGTGGAACTGGGACTACTGCAATATAGCCCTCTTTATTACCAGGATTTAGCGACATTCTTTGATACTAACCAGATACTTGACTTTATTTCAGGATCGCTAAGCACTATGAGTGTTTCTATGTCGCTATGCGACGCGCATCCATTTCAACAGAATATAGCAAAGGCATTAGGCGCTACGCTGACACCTACGAATTGTACTACGACAGTTAAAGTGGATATTACAAAAACTACGCTGGCTTACGCTAATGCTGTAAAGCTCAAATTTGCCATCGGTAAAACAGGGCCCGAGCAGTCTTATTATCTGTACCCGACAAAAAACGATACCAATGCACTCCATAGCGATTTTGGTACGAACCTTATCTCACATACCAGCAATTTTAAAACAACATCCCTCTATAATGTTTATGGATTCAGTAAGGTGTCTGGTAGTTTTGCCAACAGGAATACTACAATGTTGAATTTCAAGGGTGATAGGAATGGTGTTAATCGAGACTTTACCTATTTCCTTAGCGCGTTTAATGAAAACAGTGACTACAATATGATGGAGAAAGATCGCCTGGATTACCTGAACGGGGTATCCTGTCGCGAGTTTATTCCGCTTGCAAAAGATGTTATTACCACCGCTGAGGCGTTGAATATAAAAGTAGGCCATCCATATTTTGAGACGTTCTTTACGAACATGTTTAACTATCGCAATAATGTAAACTTTGATTTTAATAATTTTAGTACAGCACTGCAAACATGCGCGGTTTCTGATTCGATGGTTATTAAAAAGAATATTGCGCATTTCAAAATAAGGTTCCCGTCAGGCAGTACTGTTGCCAATATGGATGCTTATCTGAATACGCTGCGTGTTATAGATACAGTAGGTATTACAGATGTACAGGGTTATCAATCGGGTGGCTATAATTATATGCTACTGAATGCTAGTGAAGCAAATGGCAAATCCATTAAAGATGTTAAGCTGGCTGTTCAATCGAGGCTGCCATCGGGTAGTGTACTTACGTACCTACCTTATCTAAACAGGGATACGGTGGCTATGATGCTATCCAGCAACTTTAACCCTATGGGCACCGGTTTGCTGCATACTGCCTTCCCTGCTGCTACCATAGATAGCGAAGCGGTAAATATATACTACTTCATACCGGGCTGCAGCACCATCACGGCGTCTGGTAAGCTGATCTATATGATGCGTAGCATCACCAGTAATTACGACTATAACCACTATGTAGATGATATCTATAAGTATGTAGGCAGTACGGCTCCTATGACCACTATGTTCAGTCATGCGGAGTCATCTGTAAGCCCGCAATACTACGACTGGCAGATGACAGCCTGGAGAAATTATATGCTGACGTTGCCGGTTAGTGATCATAATGCTATAGTAAAGGGCTCGAAAGCAGAGCAGTTCCAGACATTAAGTGCAGCCAGTGGAGGATATAGTTTCTCCAACTCGTACTTCTCTTATCGCAACGGAATGACGCCTTATTACCTGAATACCTTGTATATAGACCATAATGGAGCAAACCCGAATTATACCTACCTGGTAAATATGCTGTTTGCATTTAACGGCTATACCTTCCCTCAATATCTATTCAGGAATACGGGAAAAGCATCGCCGGTAAATAACCTCGTGGCAACAGGATCGGAAACACGTGGTTTTAAATGCGCGGACTCAACTGTTTTCTGGATCAACCACTTTAAGGCAGACAACCAGATGGTAAACGTATTTGTTAAGCTGCCGGATTACCTGCCGCTGCCGAGAAATGCATATGCACTTACCGATGTTAGAAGAGGGTTTGACAAGGATTCTGTCACTTACCTGAACCTGACGTTAATAGGACAACAGGGAACAAAGAAAGATACCCTACACTGCATGGCTTATACCAACCTGAACCTGGGTAAAAACTATACCATACCATCTGCATTCCTTACTTCCCTAAGCCAGTACGAAACAGCTTCTTCGAAGTTCTCGAACTGTGAGACCAGTAAGCTGAATGATATTTATATATCGGCCAGGATCAGGCATGATCGATACAAAGATTCTGCCCGTCAGCCAATAGTGGAGGCCTTCCGCCAGGATATCATTAAAAATGTAAAAGAATATTTTACTATCGAAGGTTTTGATATAAAGAATGGTATAACGCTGTATTACTACGATATGGCAGGCAACCTGGTGAAGACTGTTCCTCCTGCCGGAGTTGCAGAGCTGGATGTGAGTGGCCTGCATAACGATACGATCAATGATTTCCGCAACAATAATGAACTGACCAGCCCTAAGGTGCCTGCTCATACCAAGCCTACGATATACCGTTATAATGCGCAGAACAAAGTGATCTACGCAAATACACCGGATGGCGGTGTTACCACATCGAGGTATGACCTGATGGGCAGGGTGATGCTATCGCAAAATGATAAACAGAAGCCGAATAATGAATATACCTACTTCCTTTACGATAACTTGTCGAGGGTAGTGGAGACCGGCGTTGTGTACAGAGGAACAGTATGGACCGAAAATTATTTTGTTGATACTGTCCAATATCATCAATTTGTTAGCGATATAAAAAAGTCTTACCGCAAAGAAGTGACTGTAACGATGTATGACACGGCATCTTACAAACTGACAGGCGCATTTACCAAACAACCACCACAGGAAAATTTGAAGAACCGTGTGTCTTGTACCAAGTATTTTGATGCTGTTGGCGGAAATGTAGATGCCAGCAAGGACACTACCTATACCAATGCGATGCACTATTCTTACGATGTATCGGGCAATGTAAAAACCCTGATACATGATATGCGATTGGTTACGATGAATTCATTCCGATTTAAACGGGTAGATTATGAGTATGACCTGTATAGCGGTAAAGTGATATTGCTAAGCTATAACAGGGGATCGGCAGACCAGTTTTACCAGAAATATAAATACGACAGCGATAACCGCATTACGGATGTATATACCAGCGGCAACGGCATAGTATGGGATAGGGACGGGCATTATAATTACTATGATCATGGGCCGCTTGCACGTACAGAGGTAGGCGAACAACGCGTGCAGGGTATAGACTATGCCTATACCATCAACGGCTGGCTGAAAGCTATTAACGGTGTGCAGAATGCGCCACAGGCCGATATGGGTAAAGACGGCGGTACAAATATGGTAATGCCGCAGGATGTGTTCTCTCAGCGTATAGACTACTTCCCCGGCGACTATAAAGCCATTAAAGATTCTAACATCTTCAGGGAACTGCCTGCTACGCCAAAGGCGCTCTATAATGGCAATATAGCTGCCATAGCTACATCGCTGGCGCCGTTTGGTAGCATTTACAGCAAGTATTTTTATGATCCGCTGCAACGTATAGACCATGCAGACTACAGTAATTATAATTATAATTACAGCACATCTGTATTAACGAAAACAGATGTACCGGACTATGCATCTAACTACACCTATGATAAAGATGGTAACCTGCTGGCACTGAACCGCCAGGGGGGCACGGTGAGCGCCGCGATGAACGGCGGTACTGCCATACCGCAACAGCGAATGGATAGCTTTACCTACCGCTACACTGCAAATACCAACAGGCTACGCGGGCTAACAGATAATGCCGCTGCCACCGCGTACAAAATAGATATACCACCCTACAACCCCGTGCCGACAACAGACCAGTACCTATATGATGCTACGGGCAACCTTACCAAAGACCTGGTAACCGGGCTTACCAATATAGACTGGAACAGCAAGGGCAAGGTAAGCTCTGTAACCAGGCTCGACGGCTCCAAGCTATGCTTTACCTATGACGCGATGGGCAACCGCCAGACGAAGGAACTGGTGACGTACCCGGCAAGTAATAAAGTATCCAGAGATAAAACGATCTATGTGCGGGATGCTACCGGCAACATGCTGGCAGTATACGAAGATAAGCGCGACTATGATGTGCAAAAGCTTGGATGGCCATGGGTATTTGCCAATTATCCTTTGATAATGAACCCCGGCGATGGCAGCCTGCAACAAGGCGGACTTGGCTATGAACTGGCAACCCAGATATACAATGCACATGTGCAGGCACCAACAGGCAGCTTTGCAAGCCTGATGATGGCGATGCCACAACTATCCACCTACGCGGCAGACCCTATGCTGCTGCAAAACCTGGTGACGACGCTGCCACCTGCATCGGGGCTTGACCTTGTGAAATCTATGCCGGATATAACCAGGCATGCGCTGGACCCTGCTGAAGGTATGGTGCCCCAGCCGAAGCTATCGGCCTACTTGCAGCCGGTGATGCTGTCTCAGAACCAGGACGGATTGCAGACCGATATCTTTACCACCCTGAAGGCAACCAGCGATATGTTGTATAACAATGTGGTGATGAGCATCCCTGCGAGCCCCGAGCAGAAGCAGAACTTCCCGGATGACCCGTCTATGCTGATGGCCTATAAGAATATGGATGTGAACCAGAAGCTGATGATCACCAATAACATGGCACAATCGCTGACGGCAGAGAACGCATCCATACTGCCGGATATAAAGGATGTGTTGCTGCATGCATACAGCAGTACCAATACAGACCCTAACTTTGTAATGGAGATACCGAACTCAGAGTTTGTGCTGGACCAACTGAAACAAGACGCGAACGATTATATAAGCTGGCGTTACTCGCAGCCCGGGGTAAGTGCAGACTCTGCCGCGGCGCCGTTTGTTGGCAACAGCGTACTGGCATCGGCATTAACAGCAGTGCCGGCGCCGGATGTGCTGTCGCTGGCGCAGATCATGCAAACGCAGTTTAGCGCGGTGATAGGCATGGCCAATACCAGCGGGCAAACCAACACCCTGCTGAATTCCATTATCGCAGTAACCAGGGATGGCAACACCGCTATTGCGCAGCTATACCCATGGTACAGATACAGCGAAGTGCTGCAAAACCAGGACCTGTACCTTGCCGAGCACCATATCTACGGCAGCAGCAGGCTGGGTATGCAAAAATACCTGCCGAGCCAATACCACTACAGCTATGGTGCGGGGCAGAATGGCGGCAGCAGCAGCGAGGTAGATAACCTGAGCATAAGCAAGCCATGGTATAGCCTGTATGGCAACGACCTGTTTAACCCTGCTACCTATACCACCACGCTGAATACGGGCACTATGAGCAGCGCGAATATGGGCGTTACCAGCCATATACTGGGCAACCGCCATTACGAGCTGCCTAACCACCTGGGCAATGTGCAGGCAACGATACTGGACCGCGTAACGCCGACACTGGATCAGCGCAATGCACTGACGGGCTACCGCAGCGATATATCACTGGCCAATGATTACTATCCGTTTGGTATGCTGATGCCGGGACGCTACATAAGCGATACATCGGGCAAATGCGTAACTGTTAGCGCAACGGTGCTGGTACCACAGATCACCCGTGTTGACAGGTGGAAGACGAGGCCCCTGGCAGTAGAACAGTACCGCTGGGGCGCAACAGGTACTCCAACTGTGGGTAAACTGCCCAAGGCTGCAAGCTTTGCCGACGAGACGATAGCGGTGTATTACTACAACCCGCTGAGCATGCATGCGAACGGCACAGTGCTGACGCTAGATACTACAGAGACGGGGCAGCCGCGTTATATTATAGACCAGGACAATGAGCCATCGGGAATGACGGCGTTTATGCAGATACATGCGGATACGAACCAGGCGCAGCAGGAGTTTGGCTTTACGCTGAACCTGAACCCGATGACGAGTGCGCAGTGGCGCGTAAGGCAGTACACAGACAGCAATGGGGAGGCGTATGAAGATGCGGTGCCATGGATGGCGGTAGCAGGCAGCGGCCCTCAGGTAGCATGGATACCTATTAACAAGAACGCGGTAAAGGCAGGTGGTAATACCATTATGGAACTACGCCTGAGCTCTGCGATAGGCAGTGCGAAGCTGAGTAACACCACAGAGGCATTATTACCTTATATTTATATAACCAGTTGGGTACCGGAGACAAGGCTGGCACGTGTATGTGATGATAAGGATAACTACCGCTTTGGGTATAACACTCAGGAAAAAGTAAATGAGATAGCGGGTATTGGAAATCACTTAACCGCGACGTATTGGGAAATGGATAGTCGTTTGGGTAGAAGATGGAATTTAGATCCAAAGCCTAATGTTTCTTCATCTAACTACTCCGTTGATGGAAATAACCCTCTTATGATGTCAGACCCTTATGGGGATAAGGAGTATAGAAGTATAGCTCAATTTGAAAGACAGAATAAGGGTAAGACATGGGAAAAAGACAGAGGAGCTGGTGATTGGTTAAGAAGTGATAGAAAAAGCTGGAATAAAAATTCAACAGGTAGAAATAATAGGTTTGCTGCTGCCAATGAATACAATATCACACAGAGTGGTGGTAGTAGCGAGTACACTAATTTGGAACAGCGGAAAGCGTTTTATACTTGGTTTCAGGATGCAACAGATGATAGGGGATTTCAAACTAGGTGGGCCGGAGGAGCTGCGCAAGCGGTTGATAAATTAGAGTTTATTGAAGGAACATCAGGTAGTCTTTTAAGTATTCCATACATATATACATCCACATCTGACGGTTTATCTAATCCGGAAATACAAGACTGGGTAAGAGCAGGCAATAAATTAATTTTGGATGACATCTGGAAGCCATTACAAAGCTTGTATCAGGGTGCACCATTGACGGGGAATGCAGCATACCGATGGGATGCTCAAATGCTTTTGAAAGAGCAACAAATTATAGACCCTTCTTATTGGAGGTTATCGAATGGCTCTCTTACAATTTTGGAAAATTCTTTAAGACAAAATTATTTTTCAACCTACTTTTTCGGCAAAGGAGCACCGTTTTCAGGAAGTAGTATCTTGAGCGTTAAAGATAGATGGGTTTATGGTATGACTATGATGGGATATAAGGTAACTGAAAAGGACGTGCCGCTGCCTGGTAAGTGTTCAGATAAATAGTAGATTATGAAACTAATTGCAAAAAAGTATTATTGGATAATAGCGATTTTCGCTCTATATGTTGTGTTCTATGTTTTGTTTAGAAGAATCTTAGTATACCGCATTTTTAATTTTGATCCTAATAGCGCTGTAACAAATGCAGATAGTTATTGGAAAGTTATCAATGTACTAAACATATTTACAGCAGTTAATAGAATTCTATTTCCGTTAATAGAGTTGATATCAATTGCATTATTAATTAGTAAGGAGAGACAATTGGTCAGTAAGGGTTTATTGATTTTAGTGATTTCCATAGTTTCTTTTCTTATAATCGTAAGTTTAATAACTGGAAATTTTGGTTTGAATTCAGGACCGTATCAATAATTTATGATAGTGTATCAAAGGGGTAGTGTATAGATGGTGTTGGTGAGTGCATGAAGCTCTTGCTGAAAAGGATAGCTGATTTTTGTTATAGTGACAAATAGAGAGCCCCGTGATAATGCGGGGCTTATTGTTTGAGAAATCAGCGCTGCAAGCTTTGCCGACGAGACAATGAGCCAACGGGAATGACGGCGTTTATGCAGATACATGCGGATACGAACCAGGCGCAGCAGGAGTTTGGCTTTACGCTGAACCTGAACCCGATGACGAGTGCGCAGTGGCGTGTAAGGCAGTACACAGACAGCAATGGCGAGGCTTATGAAGATGCGGTGCCATGGATGGCAGTAGCAGGCAGCGGCCCTCAGGTAGCATTGATACCTATTAACAAGAACGCGGTAAAGGCAGGTGGTAATACTATTATGGAACTGCGCCTGAGCTCAGCGATAGGCAGTGCGAAGCTGAATGGCGCGACAGAGGCATTATCGCCATATATTTATATAACCAGCTGGGTGCCGGAGACAAGGCTGGCACGGGTATGTGATGATAAGGATAATTACAGGTTTGGGTTTAATGGTAAAGAGAAGGATAATGAGGTGAAGGAATAGGAATTTTACGTTGATAATTAAAAGTTAAATGATGTTCTTATGAAGAAGGATATAACTTGACTATGATAAAAAAGATAGAGATTCGCTTACTTTGCAATCCCAATTATACAGGCCGAAATCATTTCATCTAGCGTATTCGAATACTGGCAATTTTCAAGCAACCAAACCAGATGATCACTGCTAAGTTTTACATTTTTATGAGTTAGGTCTTTCAAAGTGTATATTTTACGTTTCTTTGTTTTAGGAGCTTTGAGTTTATCCAGTTCGGGGATAAGAATATCAAGCCAGAGATCAGCAAACTGATCTAAATCAACATAATTGTCATCATCGGATTCAGGATTGAATAACGTGAGAAGCCTTTCAGCATTTAATTTATCGCTCTTTGATTTAAATGTTGTCGTATAATGCTTCAATATTCTTTCTCCTTGTTCCAGTGCCCTTCTTTTCTTCCATGGTAATAAAGCCTTTTCTTGCCTCCGGAGTTTATGAATGATCTGTTTTACAGTAGAGGCTGTATCAACGTCTTTCCACCTACGTTGGATAATTTCTTTTTTAGCTAAATAATGTTTCAATTTCTCTGTTATCTCCGAGAAATCTGTATACCCCTTATTGTTTTCATCAATAAACAACCATTTAGGGCTCTTAGTCGTGCTACCTCTAAAAGCAAAAAAGCCCCAATTCTTATCAGCTTCGACAAAACTAACAGCTGTTTTAACGGTCGCATCAACGTCTTTATATAAATCATAAGTTTTGTGATCAATTAATGAATTTTCTCCCTCAATCAAACTGTACAGGTCCTGAGTGCTATCACGTACACCTTCCCATTCATGTTCTTCCTCCGCATATTCATTATAAGCACGAATGACATTGTGCGTGTTAAGATTAGCTTTTAAATACTTTTCATAAATAGATTGAGGGATAGATACGTTATTACCAATTAAATCTTCAGTTAATAGCAACGTATCTATCATGCGCTTATCTCCGTTTAAAGAAAACGCATCTGAATCATCGGGCCACAAAACCGTGATTTCCTTATGCTCGCAATCCATTCGTTCCAAACGGCCAATCCGTTGTTCGACTATTCGTAAAACGCTGGGCATATCTAACAGTAACAGGCAACTGGCGTCTTGGAGATTAATTCCTTCAGACATGGCATCAGAACACAGGGCAATAAGTTTTTCCTCTGTCTGGTTACCCAAGGCAAAAAGCTGCATAACCTCGTTTCTATCTCGGGTGTTATGTCCTGCTGCAACAATTGTTTTAATATCCGGATGTTTCTCGTGAATGAGTTTATACAAGTAGTCCAAGGTTATAACAGTAGCATCAAACGCGAGTATTTTTCTATGAGTTTTAGTATTATCAACGAGCGTGTTGGCCTTGCTTTGCTCACGTTTTCCGCTTAGTTGCTCGGCTAATGCACCTATTTTTTGATAAAGGTGTATCTCATGATCACAAGCGGATTTATATAAGACTTCGTCATATAACCATTGCTGTTCCTGACTCAATAACGAATCCGCAACATGCTTTTTAGGAAGACTTGAACTACATTTCCTGATTTTACCTAAAATGTCGCCAGATGGATTTTTAGTAGAACGAAGATTGAATTTCTGATTCGCGGCATCCGTACCATAGAGATACTCAAAAAGCGCGCAGTGAGATGATCGTAGTTTAACTCGAACCATGTAGGCGGCCAAAGCAGTAGCTGATGTAAACCTTTGTTTGATGTACATGTTCTGATCTTCCTCTGTATGCAGATAATCTGGCATTTTCAGAACCTGTAAATAATGAATACCCCTTAACTCTAACGTTAGGGACAAAATCTGTTGGGCTATACTTTTATCTTCCTCTGTTTCCCCAGTACTATATACATTGGAGTTTGTTTTCGGGTACTTACAAGTATGCCCTAATCTGTTTTTATAATGCTCAGGCTCCCGATCAATCATTCGATTCAATTCCTTTTTCGTACGCCGAACAATAAACTGGTTTACATACCGCTTTAATTTTTCGAGATGATTTTTGTCTATGCCTTTCTTCCTGTTTTTCCTCAGTTCGAGATAAGTATTTAGATCATCATCGCTTAAATTGTCAATATCTAACAGCTCAATTAATCGCAGCAAGTCATCTACTTTTTTATTGATAGGGGTAGCAGTAGAAAGAATTACATGACTGGAGCCTTTGGGAATAATGGCCTTGCTTCGTTTCGACAGAGGATGCAAATAGTTGTGCGCTTCGTCTATTACCAGTATATCGGAATTTTGAATTGCTTTCTGCAGTACACGTTGACTTTTGTCCGAGCCGAGACTTAACCTCCCCATAGATTCAATTTTATTATAAAGGGTAAAATGCTCCTGTTCTCTTTCCCAATTATCCGTCACCTGCTTAGGGCAGATAATTAAAGCGTTCGAGCGGTCTTTCCTTCCGTTTTCCCATAGCCAATGGAATAATGTATAGGCAAGGGCAGTAGCAAATTTTGTCTTCCCGCTTCCTGTAGGATCTGCGACCAGCACTCGTCCCTGATCCTGTATTATTTTCATTGCCCGAGCAATGCCTATCTTTTGTGAAGGCCAAAGGTTGTGAGTGATCAGCGCCTGATATAAAACAGGATAGTCCTGCATCCATTTGCTTTCTAATATTTCCGCTATAGCTCTTGCTAATGCTTCCTCCCAGGTAGCATCTTTTAAAAGTTTACTAAATAATTCTATTAGGTCTTTGTTATAATCCTGTGCAATGCCATAGTAATATTCTGCAATGCGTTTGATGTCATTATACTGACTTTTCTCTATTGCGGACGATAGCAATTCAACCCTAATGTTCGCCTCTGTTTGATGTATAGTGCCAGATTTACTGAAGTTAGATGATCCGAGAATTGCGGTCTGATCACCTACATAGATCTTTGCATGTAATCTATCTTTTGCTTTAAAATGATAGATACCGTCGTTGATTTTTTCTATAATATTTAAGATGGGACCGCATAACCGAATGCTTACGTTTTGCTTTACCCAATAGTTCTTGATCTCCGTAGGAAGCGAGTAATGAGGTAACCGCTTACTAACCCGCTCATCGGGATCAAACCCGATAACGATACGAAGTTGCTGTAATTTTGTATAATCTGTTGCACCAAAAACATCAATCAGATTAGATAGCGATGTAAATCCTGTAAGAATTAAAAAGTCTTCTGAATTCTTTATATCCTTCAACAGTATATCACGTACTGCTCTTGCTTGTTCTCTTAGATTCAATGGGAAATCCTCCTGACCAGGTAGGTCAAGATTATAGTTGAAGTCGAAGAGGTTAGGGGCCTTCATAATTTAATTAAAACTCTATTTGTTATTTGTTTTTTATATTATATTTTCCTAACCTAAGTAATACCGCAAGCAACAAAAGCATCTTATCTGGATGATATTCGTTTTCGTTATAAAAGCAATGTGCAATATTGTTTCTCAAGTTTAATCCTCCTTCGTTCGAGAAAACATAATCGAAAAGCAGCCTATCGCTGTCATCAAAATATTTCCTTATAATTTCATTATTGATAACATCATGAGCCATTACTTCCTGAACCCCATTTCTTTTCCCTTTGCTTGTTGATATGTTTAACCTTTCACTAAAATTTCTAAATAATCCTTCTATTTTTAATGTCAGGCTATCAGTGCATAGTATGAAATTTGGGTTGTAATATTTGCTTTCTCCCCATGCCAATACTTGATTAAAGAATTCTGATATAGCAGGGGCAATTTGAAATATCCAGTTTGTTTGCTCAGGATTACCATTTAAATCAATTCTGACATGAGGCTTGCCAATCCAGGAGTGGTGAATTAGGAAAAGTATAAAATTTTTACTTGTCAAATGTCCAGATTTGGTCCCTAAAACAATTACGTAATGAAGAAATGGGAGTAACGTTTCTTTAATCCGGTTTCCATAGATCTCTAATATTTCACGACGTTCTTCTGTGTCTTCGGAATGTTTGGAAATATTTTTATTACCGTCAAAATGTAAAGTGGTTACAAAATCAAGGAAAGTGGCTTTTTTGTTCCTTGCGGCATCAAGAACATCATTATATTTAGGAAAGAACGTTCCTTTTGCAATTAAAGAATAAATATAATCCGGTTCTTCCTTCAGTAAATTCTGTGCTTTTGTTCTTAGTTCCTCTTGAAATTCTTGGAGCTTTTTGACTGTTTCTTCATCAAAATCAACACGAAATTCTTCCAGGCGAACTTTGGGTTTTAACTCAAAATATAATTGTTCCGTGGCCTCCTTTTCTGAAGAGTTTCCAGCAAGTCGAAAAGCATTAATTGCATTCCTGTAATTATCTAATTTAATCCAGTTTCTACCTTCATCTATTTCCTTATTTGCCATCCGAATGTATGCGAGGCCAATTTCATTATGCCATTTCTTGATATCACTTCTCAGTTTTTGGGCTACCTTGATTGCTGTAGGTAGGTGATAATTCACCAACATGAAATCGTCAGACTTTGCCTCTATACCTTTAATCCTTTGCTCAAAAATCGGAAGTACATTCTCAAAGTCATTTGCTTTGAAAATCTTGGAATATTTCAACATGTCGTCCACAATTCCATGTTTGGCCCAAAAAGAAAGTCGTTGATCAGATAAAAGGGATGCGGCCATTCCTTTTGCATGCTCATTTGAAACTTTTGCCTCTTGGGTTATTGCTACAAGGTTTTCGTACAACTTACCAATTAAATGAGAGTAATTATCTTCTCTATCAATTAAGTTAACACATTGAACAATTGCGGTAATGTAATTCTCAATGGCATTTTCAGCGAAATTTTTGTTCTTTAAAGGGCTTTTCCATAAGACATGATAGTATCTGGCTTTAAGTAAAGCTGCCGTTGAATCCTTTGCCCGTCGTTTTATGAATTCAAGTGCTTCACTTTGATATTGGTCCAACTGCGGGTATTCCATTACCTCACCAATACTTGTTCCATTACTTGTAGAGAAAGAAAAAATCTTTCCACCAATAAATGAGAACAGAAAAACTTCTATTTCCCATTGAAGCTGTTGCTTTTCTTTTTCTGAATCTATTTTGTTTTTGTATTTCAATAGAGATTCCACTATATCATGATCTTTCTCAAGAAAAAGAACGTATTCTTCTAAAAATAAATAGAAGTCATGTAAAGAATTGATATTTCCAATTTCATCAATTTTCATATTTCGTACAAGACTTTTAGGTTATGGTTTCGGTTCTGTCATAGTTACAATCCCAGACTTTTGCAGTTCTTCAAGAAGCACTTTAATATTTGTTATAGTCTGTCGTTCTATGCCAAACCTTCCTTCACGTTGTTTACTGAAAGTAAAGATTACCCTTTCCTTTGCTCTTGAAAGAGCAACAAAGAAGGCACATTTATCTTCATCTGGCTGGCGCTGAAAAGTCCAAAACGCTCCGTCTTCTAAACCGATAAATATTACCGTATGATATTCGAGCCCCTTGCTCTTATGAATGGTCATTACCGGTATGGTATTTTTTCCTATTAGCATATCCAGCGCAGCAACAATATTCTTCAAAGAGGTATAATTGCTGATTAATTCATCCTGCACCTCTTTAATATGGGCGTCCAGGACTGCCGAATTTTTATACCCAGGAAAACTGGCCTTTATACGATTCCTGTCTGCTAAAGCAATTATCTCAACAATAATTGCTTTTATATTATCCTCTGTTAATGGAGAGGCGCGATAAGCCAGCCTGATTTTCTTAATAAATTTTGATAATACACTTTCCAGTTTCAGTAGTTGATGATCTTCTAACTCCGTATGCAAGTTGCTCAAAAAATCAAAAGCACCCTGCTTGGCAATATTATTTTTGTTGTCAAATATTGCATACAAGATATTAATTATGAAGACAGAAATCTCTTCAGTAAGCATGCTCTGAAACTTATTCTCATCTCGGGTTTTTATACCGTTTTGATTAAAATATTTTATCAGATTTCCAGCATATCTGGATAATTGTTGTTTTACAAGTATGCAAATTTCTCGTGGATTTATGCCATCAATCGTTACCCATTTATATACTTCTTGGAACAATAGTTGCATTTCATCATTGGGATTCTCAAACACCCATACAGCACACTCTCCTTGCTCTGGATCCCACATGGGAGAAGGTGTTGCAAAATCGGTTTTTCCGAGCAAATGCTCTGTAAGGTGATTTAAAAGCGCAACTAATTTTGGTGCACAACGAAAGTTCATTGTAAGTGGAACTCTAGTTGCACCAGTATCAGCAATAAAATCTTCAAATATGGTATCCTGCGCGCCTGCCCATAACATGATACGCTGTTTATCATCGCCAACAGCAGTATAAAAGCTATTACTGCCTAAGAAGCAACTTTTAAAAAAATCATATTGAATGGCAGTAGTATCTTGAAATTCGTCTAAGAACACATATTGATAAGTTTGTTGTAAATATTGTTTGATCCTGGGATTGGTATTGATAATATATTCAGCCAGACGCATAATCATCTTGAAGGATAACTTTGATGGTGAGGCGGCTAGCATTTTTATCCATACTTTTTTCCTGATGGTTTCCCATATATTAGTGTTGGTATGGGGCAATTGCATCGAGTGCAAGCTCAATACAGAGTCCCGATTAGTGGTGTTGAAATAGTTTATATCCTCCGTTCTATAATATTCAAGAATAGCCTGATCGCTAAGTACTACATCGTATTCACTGCTAATTTTATATTCCTTCGGTAAGGCCTGCTTAAACCTATCCAATAACTGTTTGGCAAATGAATCAAACGTTAATGAATCAAATCTTCTAGACAATTCATCGCCGCAACGTTGGCGCACCCGCTCTTTTAAATTACACGCAGCATCTCTTTTAAAACTTATGGCCAAAATCTTAAAAGGGAAAGAACATGTATTGGTTTGCAGAAGATAAGAAGCCTTTTGCGCTAATAACTCCGTTTTGCCCGCGCCCGGTCCTGCAACCACCAAGTTATTTTCTGAATGTGTAGCAATATGTAGAGCATTCGGCTCAAGAACCATATAATCGGCTGGTTTCCATATTTCTGGTTTAACCTTCTTCATCTACCACTCGAGGATTTAAGATTGAAGAAATTGAATTAAAAATCTCAGTAAATACAAGCGGGAGATTTTCTTTAATCTCTTTATCACTCATTGAAGACAATACCTCGATATGTGTTGTGGGTTTTCCTCTTCCTAGAAAGTGGTAGTTATACCAAATCATTAATTCCTTTTCTGCGGTAGTATAAGTGTCGCCCGTTGCTTTTTCAGATTTTAAAGTTGCCTGAATAGCGCTTTTTACTTTTTCATCAAACTCTGTCGCTTCTTTTGTTTTATCTGGAATTCTTGGCCCCCCACCTTTAGGTATAGCTTTTTTATAAAACTCAGTATAATGAGTAAGCATTAAAAAATCAAGATCCAAAGGATTGGAGTAAAAAATCTTGTACTTCTTCAGCATGTTGACCCAGTTATTCAAATTTGTAATTGTATTTTTCTCTATCAGGCTCCAAGTATGCATCTTTTCCAGTTCTTCATCTGATAAAAACGTTCCTTCCTTTATTTCTAATAGCTCCTTTTTGCAAACATCAATTTTAATCAGTTGCCGTAATGCATACTTTACTCTTCCCCACCCACCACCTTCTCTTTCTATATCTAGATCAAGCAAAGTGATATGTGGTATGTGCAACTCTTCAAGCAATTTCCAAATATGATTTACAAACCGATGGCCTAATGGAGCAAATGTGATGATGTTATCATCAAAATCTGTTTTCAATACGCTCATTAATCTATTGAAGATAACTTCTTCGCTATCGCCTTCGCCTATAACTACTAACCGTGCAAAATATATTTCAGGATAGTTGTGAACAGCCTCTTTCACATACTTGTATGCTTCATCCGCCTTTTCAGGAAGAAGTATTTGATTAACTTCTGTTTCATATTCTTCTGTAATTCTAAAATGAAGAATCCATTCAGGATCCAATCGTTTTACTATCGCTGGTGTATGTGATGATAGCAATACCTGGGAATTTTCCTTTTCCGCTATTGTTTTGAGAATTTTTATGACCCTTCCCAACAACTGTGGCGCAATATGATTTTCCGGTTCTTCAATTGCTAATATTGTAAGAAGAGGACGTGTTATCCCGATGGTTTCATCCTCCTCTGTCGCAGCTAATTTTTCTTCTATGTCTAAAAGAGCACATACCAAGGTTAGGTAAAACAAGGATCGGTATCCTTCTCCCAACTCATCAATACCAAATGATTTATGCGTACCGGTTGGGCTAAAAGATATTTCCAGCTTTTTGAGTATAGTATCAAAATCACTTCCACCAAATCCAAGTAAGGTATCTTTGTAACGTTCGTCTTTATGAAATTTTTGCCAGAATTCGGTAATGGAGGTCTGGACAGTTCCAAACTCAGGTAATTTTTTAAACTCGTCATTTATTTCATCAATTTTTTTATCGAACTCTTCTTTAAAGGAATCGTTCCATTTTATCTTTCTAAGAACACGATATAAAATACTGCCGGAAGCGTATTTTAATTGCTCTGCCGGTCTTCGTATGGCTGGCACATACAATACTTGGATAAGGTTTCTAAAATGATTCGGAAAGATTTTCTTGCTGTCGGGTTCCTCCGTTTCTCGATCAGCCACTTTAATAAAATAGGTTTTAACATCAATTTCCCCCTGTGGCGTAATCTCCGATTTATGCCACGTTGCCTCCAACCTTACACGCAGATAAGGTTCCCCTCCTTCTTCATCAACCACCATTTCCGAAAAGAAGTGAGGAACTGCTTCCTGCTCTTCTTCTGAAAAGTCAATTCTGGCTTCTATTGAAAGTTCACGATCCGTAATCTCATCAGGATTCTCGTCTTTCCCGATATGGAAATCTTGTCGATAGATTTCCCGTTCTGCCAGCGATGATCCGAACAGTTTTTTAAGCGTTTCGAGTGCCGTTGTTTTACCTGCGCTATTTAGTCCAATGAATGAAGCAAGTTTATCGTGCAAGGGTATTGTCACTTCTTCTGGCCCAAAGGATTTATAGCCTTTTATTTTTAATGTAGATATCCGCATAATAAGATTTTAGTTGTCAAATTATTTCCACTATACTCCTCCCGCTATTTTGTTTACTCACTTTAATCTGTACCGGTATCCGCTCCGTCATTTCCTGCACATGCGATATTACACCCACTTTACGTCCCTGGTTGTGCAAGCGTTCCAACGCATCCGTGGCGATATTTAAAGTAACAGGGTCAAGCGATCCAAAGCCTTCGTCGATAAACAAAGATTCTACTTGCATGCGGCTGCTCGATAGTGAGGCCAGCCCCAATGCCAGTGCCAGCGATGCCAGAAATGATTCGCCCCCCGAGAGGGAATGCACCGTGCGCACTTCATCGCCCATGTCGTGATCTATCACCTGCAGGCCCAGCGTATTTGGTATGCGCTGTAGCTGGTAGCGGTTGCTGAGCATGCCCAGGTGTACATTGGCATAGCTGAGCAATACGTCGAGGGTATATTCCTGTGCCATGAGCCGGAACTTTTTGCCATCTGCGGAACCAATGACATCATTAAGTTTCGCCCAATTTTCTGTAACAATCTCTTTGGCTTTAATGATTCCCAGCAGGTCGCCGATTTTTTGCTTATTGGCAAGATCCTGCTGTAGCTGGAAACCGATCTCATTTTTTCGCTGTACCTGCTGTTGCAGGCCTGCTTTTACTGTGTTCAGTAACTCGGTTAATGCTTCTGCACTTCGTTCAGAAATTCGTTGCTGTTCATGTTGATGTAGTTGTGCGCTGCGTTCCTGCAATACGGATTGCGCTTGTGTAATGGCATCATCTATCGCCCTCAATGCGGCGCGTTCTGTTTCTATCCAGTTGGCATCGTACGCCAGTAATTGCAATAAACGCTCTTCGTCTAATGTCGATGCATTGCGGCTATTGAACGCGGTTAGCCATCCCTGGATCTTTTGAGCAAAGGTTTCGGCGTGTTGCTGTAAAAACAGTATATCTTTTTCGCCCTGCTCTTTTTGTGTGCCTGTACGGGTAAGATTTGTTTGTAACAGTTCACGTACAGACTTAATTTTTTCCACCACCTGCTGTGCTGCTATTACAGCCTGCTTTAAACCTTGCTCTATGGTTGCGGTAGCTTCGCCGTTAAAGATGGCTTTTCGTTTTTGGATAAGGGTTTCTTGTTGTTGTGTTACAGTGGTAAGTGTGGCTTGCTTTTTTTGCACATCCCCTGAAGCGTTTTGTAGCTGTCCTTTTGTTGCTTCGAGTGTTGCAGTCAATATGCCATGCTGCCGGGAATCGTCTTCCAACTTTTGAATAGTGGCTTTCCATTGTTCTGCGAAGTCACTAATGCGTTGCAGGAATATCGAAGGGTCCTTTTCCCAATGAGTGAACCAATCAGGTGTAGTAAAGTAAGCAGACAGGCTTTGTTCTATTGCGGCAAGTGCATGATTGTTGCTTTGCTGTTCTTTATGGTATTGCGCCTCTTGTTCCTGCAATGATTGCAAGCTCCGGTCTGTATCTTTTACGGTATTGCTGTTTTCATTCTGCCGGCGTTCCAGGTCATTTATGCTGTTTTGCAGTGTATCCAGCTCCTGCTTTTGGGCGGCATACAACTGTATTTGCTGTTGCAGGTTTTTTTGTTGTGCCTTCGCATCCTGTAATTGCTGTGCTAGCCATGCTGCTTTTTGCTCATTTGGTATTTCAGCAGTATGAGGGTAGATAGAAAAGCCTTCCCATGTTTTTTGAAGCGCTGCGAGTGCTGTTCCTTTGGCAGCTGTTTCCTGCTCCTGTAGGGCGATCTCTTCGTTTAACCTTTTGATCGTTTCCTGCAGACTACTCTCTGTTTGCAGGCAGACGGTATAAGCTTTGTCATTTTGTTGATGTGCCGCTTCCAGTTTCCCTAACACATGATGCAATTGAGGATGTTCCGTAACATACGGATGCGCTGTGCTGCCACAAACGGGGCAGGGGTCTTCCGGAATTAATTGTGATCGCAGAGATTCCATGTTTTCAGCAGCGGCAAGGCGTGCTTTATCCAACATGCGGAGCGATGTATTCCGCTCTGCAGAGGTAATTACCAACTGTGCTGATACCTGTGCCAGTGCTTGCAATTTATCGTTTGATTCGTTTTTATTGTCGACGAGTTTTTGTTTTAGGATATCGAGGTCTGTCTGGCCGTGGAATAATATTTTCCAGTGCGCTTCCGCTAAAATCATATCTTCTATGCGTGAGTCGGTAGACGCCTTTTCTTTTTCTACAGATGCAATGGGTATAACCACTAAAGCCTCCGAAGCTGCCGTATGTTTTCCCTTTTCTACCTGTAATTGTTGGGCAATAGCTGCGGATGTTGTTTCCAGACCAGTTTTTACCTGTTTCACTTCGGCTATTAAGGTTTGTGTATGTTCCAGTTGAGGTAATAACGCTTGTGAAGCATACAGCAACGTCCCTGCATCCTCGAGCTTTACGCTGATGAGGCTGTGATTTTCAGCAATGGGTTGTCGTGCACTATTGTCTTGTTTCCATTGCTGTAATTGCGAAATAGACGTGAGTAACTGTTGAGATTGCTGTTGCTGTGCCTGTAGCTGCTGCTGCAATTGCTGATGATTAACTTCTGCGGTATTTACTTCTATTGCCGCCAGAATTACCCGTTCTGCTTTTTCTTTGATCTGTACATCCAATGCCTTTGCTTCCTCCAGGTGCGGTACCGCTGCTTCCTGTTTCTGTATAACGGCCACCGCTGTTTCATTTGCGGCCTGCAATTGCTTATCCAATGCTTCCTGCTGTTGTTGCAGACTATTCAGCGTTGTCTGTAAATTTTGCAGTGATGCTGTTTTTTCGGCCAGTTGCTTTTCAGCCGCCTGTTGTCCATCTACCCAGGTCCGGGTAGGCTGTATTTGTTCCACCTGCTTTAATTGTTGCTCACGGCCTACTGCATTGTGTTTTGCTTCGATAGCCTGTGCATGCGTTGCATGTGCGGCATTGACGCTAGTTTGTAACACCGCAAGCTGGGTATGCCATGCAATTTCTTTGGTTAACGCTTCCGCTTCTTTTTCTTGTAAGGTTATGTTTTGTTCAAGTGTTTCTTTTTGGTGCTTCAGATCTTCAACTTCTTCTGATGTCAGTGCGGGAATGCCTTCCCGTTGCAGGTTTAGATCTTCCAACTCTCTTTTTTCTTTACTGTAATTGACAAATATCTGCTTAGATATTTCAGAATAAATACGGGTTCCCGTAAGCTTTTCCAAAAGGGCAGATTTTTCGTCTTTCGCGGCTTTGAGAAAAGCTGTAAAATCCCCTTGAGCAAGTAATACGGATCGGGTAAACTGTTCAAAATTCAATCCCACCAGCCGTTCTATTTCTTCTAGCATTTCATTCTTTCTGCCAGGAATATCTGTGTTGGTGTCAATGTTTTTTAAAGTAATGGAATATTGCTGCAGGCTTCCATTAGCCTTATCTCTTGCTCTTCGCACTCGCCATGTAACCCTGTAGCGTTGCCCGTCAACACCTGCAAAGTCTACTTCTGCAAATCCTTCGCCGGTGCCATCTCTTAGTATACCCCGCACATCTCCCTGGCTGATGGCGTTTCCATGCACGTCGGTTATTTCGATGCCAGATTCCTTAGCCTGTAGGTATCTGGGTGTTTTGCTATATAAAGCCAGGCAAAGGGCATCCAGGATAGTAGATTTGCCCGCACCGGTAGGACCTGTAATGGCAAATATCCCGGCGGAACAAAGAGGTTCGCTGCAGAAATCTATTTCTGTATTTCCTTCGAGAGAAGCAAGATTTTTAATTCGAATGGCTAGTATTTTCATCGTTATGTTTCTATTTCGCTTACTTCTTGGGCTACCTGCTGAAACAGTTTTACCAGATCCTCGGGAATTGAGGTGTTATATTTACTTTGATACACTTTATGTAATACATCTAGTGGTTTTAGATCATTGAGCTGCGTTAGATCTGCCGCTGTATTTTTTTCCGGATATGTTGACACAGTTTTGTAGCGTACATCGATTTTCGCCAATCGTACATTTTTATCAGCAAGTGCTGTTTCCACTTTATGTCGAATCCCAGGTTCAGGACCATCCACTATTACCCTTACTTCCAAGTATGGAGCTGTATCGTAGTCTCTTTCCCATGGTTTCAACTGTTGCAATGAAGCCAGAACTTCTACCAATGAGCTATGAATCGTTGGCACCTGTATTAGACGGACAGCAACAGGAATCTCAATTGCTTTAAGGCGTTCTATTTTCTCATCTATTAAATCAAATACGATCACCTGATGCTTATAATAAGTTTCTGAGAAAGACATGGGTAAGGGGCTTCCGCAATAACGGATGTGTTCTTTACCGCCAATTCGTTGTGCTTTATGGATATGTCCTAACGCGACATAATCTATGCTTTCGTGGAATGTTGATGCTGAAATGCATTCTACACCACCCATAATCAATCGCTCCATTTTGTCTATATCGCTGACTTCCGCCTGTTGGGTGTGTAAATGCCCCATTACGATTATGGCTTGACCAACTTGCCTTTTGGAATTTACATATTCAAAAGCTCCCTTATAAAACGCTGCGACACCTTCTGAATATGGACTGTCACAATTTGTGATTACGGGATAATCTCCCATCCTTAGAAAAGGGGCAGCGATGCACCATGCTTTTATAATACCATCGTTACCCCTTAACGGTATCGTGATTTTACTGTAATCAACGATACCATTTTCGTCTTTTTCTATCAAGCCAATAATATGAATATTGGATGATTGCAATAGTGGTTTGGGAGACTCCAACCGTGTTGGAGAATCATGGTTACCTGCCGTGATAATTATTTGTAGATCAGCATTTGCCTTTACGGCTTGGTTTAAGAAGGAATAAAACATTTTGATTGATGCCGCAGACGGATTAGATAGATCGAATACATCGCCACTGATCAATAGAATATCTATATGCTCATTGATGAGAGTTTTCAACAGCCAATTCAAGAATTGTTGATGTTCGTACGTGCGGTCGTACTCATAGAAGAGTTGACCAATATGCCAATCGGCAGTATGTAGAATTTTCATAGTAATATTTTACGGTACCGCATACGCAATAGATCAAATTTAAGTCACCGTTTTTTACTAGGAAACGTGAAAAAAACGCTTGTTTTATTCATAATTATTTTCTATTTGAATTTTGTAAAAAAAATTTCATTTAAAAATTTCCTCACACCGACCAGTATTAGGATGAATACCTAGGATTCCATCAATATTGGTACAAACAATCTAATGCAGCACCGCTATACATGTATAAAAGCTGGTCAAGAGCTACAAGCTACAATCGATGCTGCAATGAAAGGAATGTTTCGATTGTGGAAAGCCCCCACTAGGGCATATTGTATACAAAAATAAAAAGTCGGCAACAAGTATGCTTGGTACAGATAGCCATCGGCGAGTAACACGTTAGCGGTAGATGTGTGCTACCAATAACCGTGACTTTGGGGAATGGGCTGTATGCTGCATGTGTGATCCTCGAAGCCCCTTATTTTTCTGGGGGCTTAATTATATTGATTTGAATGTATGCCTCACTATCATAGCTTAAACATATAAATTATGATATATTTATGCCTAATAAACGAGCTAAATGTTAGATTATAACTTCCTCATCCTTTCTCCCCATGAATTCGAAAATATTTCGAGGGACTTACTTCAAAAAAAACTATCAATATTCATTGAGAGCTTCACAACAGGTAGAGACGGAGGCATTGATTTAAGATATAGTAAAAACAAGGCTAAAAAGATAATTATTCAAGCAAAACGTTATAAAGACTACAACTCATTATATAATCATCTCAAAGTAGAAGTTGCCAAAGTAAAAAAGCTATCACCAGACA
Source organism: Bacteroidota bacterium (assembly GCA_018267955.1). Lineage (GTDB taxonomy): Bacteria > Bacteroidota > Bacteroidia > Chitinophagales > Chitinophagaceae > Polluticoccus. Next base: position 163,721 of record JAFDXL010000005.1, on the reverse strand, counting down.
AGTATATTCTTACAACATCTGTTGGTTTAACCCCCAATAACAAAGAGGAAATAAAAACCTTGTTTTCCCCCTATATAAAAAATACTGAAGGCATCATTGGCAAAGATGACCTTAACAACTTACTCGGTTTATATAATGATATTGAACGTAAATACTACAAACTTTGGCTCTCTAGTACTAATATTTTAGAAAAGGTACTTCATAGCAAAATATACAACCAATCTGCATTTGAACTTGAAGAGATTAGAGAACAAGTAAAGCTCTATGTTCCAAATGACAGTTTTTATGAGGCTTTGAGAATACTAAAAGAGCATCGCTACGTAATAATATCTGGAATACCGGGCATAGGAAAAACAACTCTTGCGAGAATGTTAATTTTATACTTGTTGTCTGAGGAGTTTGATGAGTTCGTGTTTCTAAGCCAATCGATTGACGACGGCTATGAGTATTTCGATGATGGTAAAAAACAGGTATTCTTTTTCGATGATTTTTTAGGCAAAAATTTTTTTGAAGGAAAAAAAGCCCCCAATGACGACAATAAAATTGTAAAGTTTATTGAGAAAATAAAGAAATCACCAGACAAAGTACTAATTCTAGCCACAAGAGAATACATCTTAAATCAGGCAAAAATAGCTTTTGAGGCATTTAATATAAATAATATTGAGATAGCGAAATGTGTTTTAGACCTTTCTACCTATACCAACATTATTAAAGCGCAAATAATTTATAATCACCTATTCTTCGCAGAGGTACCGATTGCTCATTTAGAAAATCTTGTTGATAACAAGAATTACCTACAGTTAGTTCACCATGCAAACTATAGCCCGAGGATTATAGAAACTGTAATAAATAGAAAAATATGGGAACATTGTTCACCAGAACAATTCGCAGAGGCATTTACATCTTATTTTGACAACCCCGAAAGCGTCTGGTTATATGCTTTTGAAAATTCTCTAGATAAATTTTCTCAATATGCATTGATCGTCTTACTGAGCATGGGAACACCAGTCTTAATAGAGGATTGGGAACAAGCATTGAAAGAATTTTTGACAATTAACAGCTATAAGTTCTTCATTAGTTTCGATTCGATAAATTTTAATAGAGCTGTAAGGGAGTTAGAAAATACTTTCATAAAGACACAAAAAGACACCTACAATAAAATTGCGGTTGACTATCAAAATCCTTCTATACAGGACTTTCTTGTCAATTACCTAAAAGATAAAAAGGATTTGATAAAGTGTATTATTGAAGGAGCAATACACAGTAATCAATTTTTTAGCGTATTCACTACAGATACCTCTGATACATACAGTAACCGTAGAAAGGTTGTGATTTCAAGCGACTTAGTTGATATTGCTATACACAGAATTCAACAGCAAATCAATTCATTAAGAAAGACAACGGTATCACGTTTTAGATACTCAAAAAGCAATAACTTCTTTTGGTATTCCGATAGCCACTTTATTTACTCATTTCTCTATAAAATATATTCGGAATTTGCCGAAATGAATAGTGGTGCTAAGGAATTTGTTTATGCAGAATTTCAGAAAAGAATTTACATAAACACAACTTCATATTCTGAACAAAGAGCTTACTTAAACTTACTTATTGAACTTGACAAGACTAAGCTTACCTACAACGAAGAACAAATAATCGATTCATTTATCAAGCAACTACCGTGGGTCTACAATTTTGAAATCTTCAAAGATTTTAAGAATATTTTTGCTACTACCTACAATGACACTATAAGCGGCGAAAACTTCAGAAAGACTTTGGAGAAAGTGATTAATGATGAAGTAAAAAGCGTTGAGGACTCTGACAGTGAATCTTTAAGAGAAAAAATAGTTAGTCTTGAAGAAGAATATGATTTGTCTTTCGAAAAACAAGTATCAATCTTAGAGAAAAAGGAACAGGATTATAGTAATTATCTAGAAGTACAAGCAGAAGGCTATATTGATGATCGACGAGGCGCTTCTGATGAAAACAAAGGTGACGATGATGAAAATGTTATCGGTGAAATATTCAACAGCTTAATTGACAAATAGCGATTAAAGCAATCAAGTATTTGTACCGCTTTCTAATTTAGCTTAGCTACTATTATATTATATAATTCAATAAATTCATCATTTACTCCATCAAACCATGTTAACCTAAGTTCATCGAAAGTTAACTTTTGATAATGTCTCTCAGCAACGTGTTTCCCCCCTAAAGCAGCTCTAAGGCCGCTATCGGGGTATTGAGTGCAAATGTCTTTAGCATGGTCAAAATCACCAAATGTTACAGTTACCCCTGGAACTATTCTTGCTAAGGCTGTTGGATGCATGTAGTTTTCGAGCAATCTTTTCTTCGAAATTGTAAATTCCGTACCCAATTGTAAACCGTACCCAATCAAATCAATTTCATTCTTTGAAGTATCAGCGGCATTGGATTTATCACTGTCCAAAAAGATATGGTAGGGTTTTTCAAGTTTTGTAAATAAATCAAGATTCACCCAATGTTTAACTGCTCCGCAGCTTCCTATTGGAATAACGGCTATTTGCAAATCGTCAAAAGTATGAGGTATGAGTCCATTAGCTTTATAAATTTCAGCATTATGTGCCATTGCATGAACATCACTTATACCCTCAACCAAAAACAAAAGTCTCGAAGTCGAAAATAAAGGCGTAAATAATGTGTCTGGCTTTATGCCTAAATCTAGTGCAATGCCTTTGTAGTCAATATTACCCTGTGAAATTGTGTAGTTATTATTGTGCTTTGAAACGTGAATCAAGTTATCGGGGATCGTATTACCGACTATTGTGCTAGAATGGGTTGATACAATTACTTGATAACCGTTGTCTGATAGGGAATGAAGTTTATCATATAAGTTGTCCTGTGCGGATGGATGCAAAAAAGTTTCAGGTTCTTCAAACCCAAATATTATCTGTTGGGCATCTGTTACTCTTTGTGTTTCCGCCAAATGTTCAAAATATGCCATCATCGTAATCCTTCTAAAGCCGTCTCCTCTAGAGCTTAACGGTAAATCATTTCCAGATTCACTACTAACAAATGATGTCTTAATCAGCTTACTCCAATCGAAATCGATTTTAGGTTGTACTCTTTCATCCGATTTTACGACATGGTTGATCTTGTCTGTTATTTTACCTAACACTAAACCTAATCTATCTCTAATAGTATCTTCAATATTGACAGTATCTATTTCTGTTTCAATTAAATCAAATGCCATTTCCTTAAAGAAATTTTGAATAGTCGTGTCTGTATCAGATAACGAGGTATCAGCTTTGAAGTATTGGAATTTAGGAAGTATTTTTTTTATGGCATCTCCCATAATCTTTTGTTTAGAAGTACCGGTAGAGACTAATTCTTCATATTCGTAACTAAATTGAATATTATTTGTTGAATTCCATTCACGTAGTTTTTCCCTTTTCTCGACGTTATTAAACTCGTCTCCGTTCCCCTTTGTGGTTTGAATATTATTAGCATTACACTGCGTTATTAGTTGGGCTTCGGTCTTGAAAACAAAATCATTGTTTCCCTGGTATTTCTTACGCATGATATACATCTTTGGCTTACCTACATTTGTTTCGGTAATACTCCAAACTTTCTTGAGTTGCAGAAGGCCGTCAGAATTAGTCAATTCTTCATTTTCTATGGTTGTGGCAATTTCTTCTCCTAATGTGTGTGAGCCACTTTGGGAGTCAAAAAAAAGTTCAATCTCAATTCGATTGTTTTGAGCATATACATTATAATCTGCCCTACTTAATCCACTGTCATTGATAAATGCGTCTAGCGCCCTGAGTATTGTAGATTTACCAGCGTCATTCTGTCCAACAACACAAGTAAACTTGTTAACATTTGCATCCACAGTGCCATTGACACCTCTAAAATTGGTTAATGATATTTTCTTCAAAATCATTTTTATGGAGTAGGTTAGCGTTGAATATAAAACAATTTAATGTAAATAACCCTAATTTTAAAAGGAATACCAAATTTGTATATTCGTTTTGCTTCTGATATATTGTAACAATGGCATTTAATGATGCAATTCAAAGGCTTGAAAGATATATTTCTCTCATAAAAAAAGCTTTAGTAACTACTGCGATTATCGAAGCAGTATTAGTTATAAGTATTGGTATTGTTTCCAATAACATAAATACTGATAACAAAGCTATAAACAACATTTGCCTAATTCTATTGTTGTTTTTTGGCATAGCGTATTTATTATTATTGTTTGCAAAAACGCTTTATAACAAAACGTTCCCAGGTTCCATAACTAATGAACTGAAGGCAGAGCGTGAATTGAGCGTATTAAAAAAAGATGCTGAACGTCAAAAAACTATATCTGATTTTTTAGTTGAGGTAATTAAAAAACTAAATGGACAAACTTGTGCTTTAAATTATGGTGATGATACGCACTTATGTGATGCAGGAATACGGGATGGAGTTCACAGTTTAATTCAACCAGTCGTAGATAATGTAGACTTTATTCTTGATACTATTAACACCCAATTTACTATCGGCGTTTACATAGCAGAATATCGTTCAATGGCAGCCCATAACAGTTGGGACAATGGCATTATTATCATTGAAGACAAGCTATTTAAGGCCGGTCTAATCCCAAAGAACTTATTAGAACAGGCAAATGTTCGAAATGAAGAGCTAGAAATACAAACCGGTATACGCCACAGCCTGAATAATACATCTTTTATTAAGCATGACTATAACGTGGGCACAAACAAGTTCTCACTTATTTGTAGTCCGATACCATTAGCTTGCAATGACGATGAAACCAATGGCGTATTCTTTGTTATTAGTAAGCATCTGCCTAATATTCCTATAGAAACAGAAATTACATTGAAAATATTTAACAGTGTAATCGCAAATTGGATTTATAGATATAATGAGTGTGTAAATAACAGGCAATCTCTTGACAATGACTAACTATAATAGCTTATGACATGTTCACATTTTACAACAATCTAGTGAAGCGACTTTTTATGGTTCTCTTAACCCTTCGATATTGATAAGAAATAAATAATGAGATTATTGATGCCCTCTGCATCCAATGTAAATCTTAATCAATTTCAATGAAAGCATTTTTATCATATAGATTTGGTGATAACATATCGGGCGTTCGTAAGCTTTTAAGCGACTACAATATAGAAGCCTTCAGTGATGTGCAAATCGGCGATTCTTTACAAGGCGCGATAAAGGGTGCAGTTAAAAACTGTGATTTTGTCTTGTTTATTTATTCTGAAGACAACCCGAATATTGCATTTGAAGCCGGTCTAGCAGTAGCTTTTAACAAGCCTATTTTCTCTATTCTTTCGGGTGGAAATGAAAATACATTTTTGTTAGACACACCCTATGTCCATGCAAAACCTGATGAGGTAGAAAAGATTAAATTCAGCTTTGAACTTTTTCTAAAAAATCTTGAGTCAAAAAAGAGTGTTCGCCGAACATTTGTGAAATCAAACGTTTTTTATGGTGGTAGTGAAGCTGTACCTGACAAGAAATATTTTGATATCGAAAAGCGATACAACTCAATCGTTGATAAGTCTGGAATTGAATTAGAGCGTTTCATTGAGGATGTTTTAAATGCCTATGCTATTGATACAGCTAAAAGACCAGCATCGGATAGAGAAGGGAAACAAAGATACCCTGACTTCTCAATTTGGAGTGATGAGCTTGCTCAAGTGCTCGGCAACCCCATTGTCATAGAAGTTAAAAAAGAAATAAATCCTACCAATCTAAAAAATTTAATTGCACAGCTTAATACTCTCATAAGTAGTAACCCAGCAAATGCAGCAATAATTTTTTACGATGAACTAAGACAAATCGAAGAAAAAGATTTGCCGGCGACCCCGTATCTATTGTTTATTGCCATTCCTGAATTGGTAAAAACACTAGAAAAAGGAGGTTTTGCAACCGCTATTAAAACTATCAGGAATTATAAAGTTCACAATTTTTGATATGGCCAATTATTCGCAGAAAATACTTGCAGGCCACTTTCATAATTGTGATAATGGCGCAACAAATCAAATAAAAGGAGCCGCTTTTGAAGATCTTGCTTGTTATTTGTTTCAAACTATTCCAGGTATAAGTATAGCTCTCAGGAATCAGATGAATGCCTTTAATAATGAGGAAATCGACGTTGCAGTTTGGAATGATAAACCCATACGTGGATTGCATTTTTTGCCAAACATCTTATTAATTGAATGTAAAAATTGGTCTAAGCCGGTATCAAGTGTTGAAGTTGCGTGGTTTTGTCAAAAGCTGCAATCGCGAGGACAGGATTTCGGCATTCTAATTGCGAACATGGGTATTACGGGAGATCAGGCTGATTTAACTGCGGCACATTATACTTTAGCCATTCATCTTGCGCAAAAACGTACTGTAATAGTTATTACGAGAGCTGAAATAGATGCCCTTAAAACAACCAACGATATGATTAAGCTTATTAAGGAAAAAATGTGTTTGTTGGCAGTAGGAGGACGGATCGCTTGAAATTTCTAACCAGATAACAGCGCAGTAGCTCCATTACTTAAAAATCAATTCGGCGTAGGTCTCCGCTCTAGTTAGATAAATGAGATTGCATTTTTTCTTGTAATAGCAGCATGTCCTCACTTACTTTCTTATCTATAATCTTGGCGTAATGCTGAGTAATTCTGATACTTCTATGCCCCAGCATCTTACTTACAGTTTCAATGGGTACACCATTACTTAGGGTCACAGTAGTAGCGAACGTATGACGGGCAATGTGAAAGGTTAAGGTTTTTTTGATACCGCATAAATCAGCAATCTCCTTTAAATATGCATTCAACTTCTGATTACTAAGCATAGGTAATAGCTTTTCTTCATTTACACATTTCGGATGCTCTTTATAACGTGCTATTATTGCCTGTGCTGGTGGTAAAAGCGGTATTCTTGATGGGGTTTCTGTTTTCTGCCTGCTAGTAAAAATCCAGTCCTTGCCATCCACACCCGTACCGATGTTTGCAGGCGTTAAATTAAAAACGTCCAGGAACGCAAGCCCGGTATAGCAGCTAAAAAGAAATAAATCCCGCACCTGGACCAACCGCTCTATGGCAAATTCTTTGCCCTGTAAACTGTCTATCTCGGCTTGTGTGAGAAACTCCCTTATCACTTCCTTTTTCGCCATCTTGTAGCCAAAAAACGGGTCTCTCTGTAGCCATCCGCTTTTGACACAGTTGTTTACAATCTTGCGAAGATTGCCCACATACTTGATAGCTGAATTATGGTTACACTTCCTTTCACTTTTCAGATAAAACTCAAAATCAGAGGCAAAGGAGTAGTTGAGGCTCTTAATGTCAATATCGGAAACATTATACTGCTTTTTCAGAAATGAGCGCACATGCTCCAAAGTGGTATCATATCGTGTAACGGTTGCAGGCGCATACTCACGGCCTGCCAGTGCTGACATTTTACGATTATGCTCGGCAAATACGTCAAGCAGCATATACGGCTTGTCCTCCTGTCCAGTCAATATATTTTTGAGGCTTTCTGCGGTAATAGACTTTTGCGCTTCAATTAGTTTGCGCCTCGCTTCATGCACCTGCCTTTCCAATGTATCTAAATAGGTGTTCAGGCTACGTGTTGCCTCATTTGTGCCTTTTTCTCTCTGGCTCTGTGAGTTCCAACGTGCTGGATTACATGATTGCTTAGTGGCGATTTCTATACGCTGTCCATTGACAGTGATACGCATGTACAGTGGTACATTGCCAGTGGTGTAGTGTTTTGGTTTCTTTTGGTAAAATAAAATACCCAACGTTTGCTCTAACATACTAACTCATTTTTACGGTTACAAAGTTCACTTTGTAGCTCAGCTCAGACAAGATGTTTACTGACTAAACATGTTAATAGTCAACGAGTTATACGTTTTCTGGTGATTAAATTTTTGAAAATATTTTACTCACCGAATTACTCACCAAAAGAATGAGAAATAATGAAAGTTTTGAAGGTAGCCAAAAACAAAAAAAGCCCTAAAATCAAGGATTTCAAGGCTTTTTCATTTCGTTTGATTGTGTTTCAGTGGAACCGGCGGGATTCGAACCCGCGTCCAAACATATGCCCGATAAGCTTTCTACATGTGTATTCCGGGATTTATCTTCGGAAGTGTGCCGGACCAGGACAAACCTACATCCTTCCTATCTGCTTTAATTTCATACACACATCGCAGCCTGTATGTACTATCCTATTGAAGTTTGAGTTAGGCGGCCGGAGCGTCAACAGGTCAAAGCCCTCGGCGGCCAAAATGGTTGTCTAATTAATAATTAGGCAGCCATGGCAAAGTTAGATTCGCCATTCAAAATTTGGGTATTCAGATTTACGTGCTAATTACACAACGCACGACATGCTTACTTACCCTGCCCTATGCTGTCAAAACCGGTCGGCCCCAAAGCATTTGCAGAAAAAGTTTTCTTTCAAAGAGCTGTTGTAAAGTTACAAAACAATCGGTTCTTAATATTGTTAAATTAGGGCACAGATTATCTATGCTCCGCATTGCTTACCATCCCATATACGCGCATCCCCTGCCCGAAGGGCACCGCTTCCCGATGCTCAAATACGAGCTGATCCCCGGCCAGTTGCTGTATGAAGGGGTGATCACAGAGGCAAATTTGTTTGCCCCCAACCCCGCGCCGGAAGAGGTTATCCTGCTCACGCATGATGCCGGTTACTGGCACCGGATGAGGAATCTGCAGCTTACCGATAAAGAAATGCGGGCTATTGGCTTCCCGCTCTCTCAAACCCTGGTAGACAGGGAAATTACTATTATGCAGGGAACGATTGACTGTGCTTTGTATGCTATGCAGTATGGCGTTGCGCTGAACGTTGCGGGGGGCACGCATCATGCCTTTGCAGACAAGGGCGAAGGCTTTTGCCTGCTGAATGATTTTGCTATAGCAGCCAATTATCTTCTTCACAACAACATCTGCAGGAAAATACTCATTGTTGACCTGGACGTACACCAAGGTAATGGTACGGCGTCTATATTTAAAGATGAAGCCCGGGTGTACACTTTTAGTATGCATGGCCAGCACAATTACCCCTTCCGCAAAGAAACAAGCAATACAGATATAGGCCTGGCAGACGGTACGGACGGGCCGGCTTACTTATCTGTTTTGAGTGAAAACCTCGTTGCCATATTGGACAGTTTCCGCCCGGATTTTGTTTGCTACCTCTCCGGTGTAGATGTATTAGATACAGACAAATTTGGCAAACTGAAACTAAGCCTTGCTGATTGCAGAACGCGTGACGAGTTTGTATTCAGTGAATGTTATAAAAGAGGCCTGCCGGTTGCAGTAGCTATGGGTGGAGGCTACTCCCCGGACGTGAAACATATTGTTACCGCCCACTGCAATACCTTTAAAGCGGCTAAAGAGATCTACCATTTATAAAACAAAAGGACGCCTGAAGCGTCCTTTTGTTTTATAATGTGATATGAGTATCGTTATAAACAGGCAAAGTATATTTAAGATGTTGCTATCATTTTGAATGTAAGCATGCAACAAAAGCAGAGTCGGAAAAGAGGAGGTCGAGCATTTTGTGGCCACCCCTGACATTCATATGATTGGCATTATAAAAGTTAAGAGGATCTGCCGTCAAAGGGTCGGAATTACAATCGAAAAATGGTATGGTTAACTCCTGGCATATTTTTTTGCTGTTGTTGAACTCGCGCGCTACATAAATATCTTTATATACGGGAGTTTGAACGCATATCAACTTAATATTATGTTGATCGCATATGCTTTTAATGCGCTGCAAGCTTAGTTTTACGTCGTTATAGTATTTGGTCAATACATAGAAGTTTAAAACTTCGGATTTATTTACCGGGTATTTAGTAGTATCCCAGTCTTCATTATGCTTATCGAATGGCTGATATGTTGTTTTCGCAGATAAGAAGCAATTAAGCAGTTTTCTGTATTTAAGCAATGCATATAGCGGTACATATCTTTCAATAGGCGAAAAATTGTAGTAGTCTGCTATCCACCTATTAGGGCCGGAAGCTAAAAAGGCGTATCTGGCAAAACAGTCTTTATTATACATAGACTTTTGCTTTCTATAATCAGCATCCGGAGAGATAAAAGGATCAAAGTTCAGGATTACAAATTTGGGTGGTGTATTGTAAGCCAGGTAATAATTTAAACGTAACCTGTGGGCAGATAATTCTGAATGGCCATCTATGCCCAGATTAAGAGCTTTAAGATGACTTTTTTCAAAAAAATAATCCGGATCGAATTGAGAATAGCACCTGGAACTACCCAAAAAGATTACATCATTGTACTGGTTTTTTATTTGGTGCCAGGTGTCGTGATCTGCAATGTTTTTATTTTTAATGTATGCTGATATACCTAGCTGAATAATTAATGCTATTAGAAACAGGCTGAGTAAAAACGTAAATACTTTTTTTAAAAACAATTTCATGGCTAGAATTGGAAGTAAATAAAGCTTGCGTTACTGTTACAATGATCCAAAATCAGGAATATAGAAACGATGTAAATAGAATACCTCAATAATTTGTTTGAAGGCATTGGTAAGACACGTTCATCCCTTCTAAAATTCCAATCTACAATAAGAAAAGGTAAAATATAAACAAAAAGAAAGGATTTCATTAGTGGCATTGTGAATAGATGTGTCTTCATCGCTGAAATATATCCTATCGCAGTTGTAATATCAGTTGCTCTAAAAAATATCCATGCAAGTGTTACAAACAAAAAAGTAAAAACCATTTGCATAATGTCTTTGGCACCGGGTATCCCTTTATTTTCGGCTACAACTGTGTTTACGTTTTTCCTGTTATGACCAAGCAGCAGTATCGGCAGAAAGCCCAATGCATGTATACCACCCCAAACTATAAAATTCCATTTTGCGCCGTGCCAGAAGCCACTTATGAGGAAGATGATCATTGTATTTCTAACGGCAATAGCCTTGCCACGACGGGAGCCACCAAGCGGTATATATACATAGTCTCTAAACCATGAAGAAAGCGAGATATGCCAGCGCCTCCAAAACTCCGCAATATCGCGAGAGAAGTAAGGGAATTTGAAATTGGATAATAGTTCAAACCCGAAAAGCTTAGCGGTTCCGATAGCTATATCGGAATAGCCGCTGAAATCGCCATATATCTGGAATGCGAAATATACAGCACCTAATATTAAGGTAGATCCTGAATAGTTATTATAATTGCCGAAAATATCATCTACAATTGGTGATAATGTATCTGCGATAACAACTTTCTTAATCAGTCCGTAAAGTATTAAACGCAAACCTTCTACGCCTTGCTTATAGTTAAATTTTCGCTGTTGTTTTATTTGCGGCAATAAATGTGCTGCCCGTTCAATCGGACCAGCGACAAGCAATGGAAAGAAGCTAACGAACATCGCATAATCTATAAAGCTTTTCTCCGGGTTGATATTTTTACGATAGATGTCGATTACATAACTCATTCCATGAAATGTGTAAAACGATATGCCTACCGGAAGGACAATGTTAAGTATATAAGGATGTATATGAAAGCCTATAGCATTCAGCAAATGACTAAGTTCAGCAGAAAAAAAGTTATAGTATTTAAAAATGCCGAGAACGAGCAGGTTGTTTGCGAGACTTACCCACAAGAATGTTTTTCGATATTTTCCATCACCTGCTACCAGAAAGCCTGAGCCGTAATCAATAAGTGTCGATAGCATTAATAGTCCGACAAAACGCCAGTCCCACCAGCCATAAAAAATGTAGCTGGCAATAAATATGAGTATATTTTGGTATTTAACTTTGGTATTAAGCCAGTATAAAGCAAATACTATTGGTAGAAATACAGCAAACTCAAAAGAATTAAAAAACATGGGTAGGAATTAGCCGGTTCATATGATTCAGATAATGCCATCTATTACTTAAACAGACGGAAAATATCGAGTCCATTAGCATAAAGCATCAGGCCAAGTAGCAGCACCAGGCCTACGCTGGTAGCACGTTCCATTACTTTCTCGCTTACCTTTCTGCCGGATATCATTTCGTATACCAGGAATATCACATAGCCACCGTCAAGGCCCGGTATGGGCAGCAGGTTCATTACCGCCAGGATGATAGATACGAAAGCCGTAAGCTCCAGGAACTTAAGCCAATCGAAAACAGGCGAGAACATTTTGCCAAAGCTTACGATACCACCAACGCTTTCAGAAGCTTTAATTTCTTTTGATGTAAAGATCATGCGCAATTGATTCCAGTAATTGCCTACCTGCTCAAAGGTGTACGTGAAACCTTTACCCACGGCGGCAATTGGGCCATATTCTATCTCGGCGGTTTTCAAAAAAGCATCGGCTGCTTTGGCGGTTACACCTATTATTTTATTATCCGGAACTTTTCCATTCAATGTTACAGCCTGGCCATTTCTTACAACAGTGATAGTTACCGGCTTGCCTATATTCGCTTTTTTAGCTTTCTCAAATTCGTCGAAAAATATAACAGGCTGCCCGTTTACAGCTATGATGCTATCGTTGGGCTTCATACCCATCTTCTCTGCCTCGCTCTTGGATGTCACCTGGTCGATAACAAAAGGAATACGAGGCTGGATGAAAGCTTTGCCTGAAGACTTCAGCATATTGCGGATAGTGCCCTGTGGTACAGGTACGCTCACCTGCTCCGTAGTATTATCTTCTTTCCTGCGCTCCACCGTTATGTTTTGCGCCTGCCTGTACAATATCTCAGAAGGTATTCTTTCAAACCGCTCTACCGGTTTGCCTTGTATGGCAATGATCTTATCGCCGTTTTTCAGGCCTATACTTTCGGCAAGGCTATCTACCGCTATACCGTATGTAGCATTTTGCGCAGGCAGGTATTGCTCTCCCCATACACCAAATATCACTGCGTAGATGCCCATGGCCACCAACACGTTCATGATGATACCGCCCAGCATAATGAATAAACGCTGCCATGCTTTTTTAGAACGATATTCCCAGGGCTGTGGTGGTAGTTTCATAGCTTCCTTATCCATGCTCTCATCTACCATACCGGCTATTTTTACATAGCCGCCCAGCGGAAACCAGCCAAGGCCATATTCCGTATCACCCTTCTTCTTCTTCAGCAATGAAAAATTGAGCAGGCCCGGAAAGGGAAACAGGAAATCGAAAAACAGGTAAAACTTTTCTACCCTTGTTTTAAACAAACGCGCGAAAAAGAAATGCCCGAACTCGTGCAATAGTATCAGGAAGGATAGCGCAGCCAGTAATTGAAGCGCCTGCGTAAGGCCCCCTGACATTAAAAATATGGTATTCAAGATCATAAACGTGGCAAAAATAATATTTAGTGTGATAGTTGGCTGTGTTTTACCAGCTCGGCGGCATAAATGCGTGCCTCATGGTCAGAATTATTATAATCTTCCAGCGTAGGATACTCTATATAGGATACCTTAGACATTACGATCTCAATGGCATCGCTCATCTCTATAAAGCTGATCTTGTTTTGCAGGAAACTGTGTACCACCAGTTCGTTGGCGGCATTCATAACACAGGGTATGTTACCTCCCCTGAACATGGCTTCTTTTGCCAGCGCCAGGTTGCGGAATGTTTTATAATCGGGCTGCTCAAAGGTAAGTTTCTGAAAATCTCTGAAATCAACCCTTTTGTAGCTATTGTCTATTCTTTGCGGGTAGGCGATGGCGTATTGTATAGGCAGCTTCATATCGGGCAGGCCCATCTGAGCCTTCAGTGAGCCATCTACAAACTGCACCATAGAATGGATGATAGATTGCGGATGTACTACCACCTCGATCTGTTCATTCTTCAGGCCGAATAACCATTTCGCTTCTATCATCTCCAGCCCCTTGTTCATCAGGGTGGCGCTATCGATAGTTATTTTGGCACCCATCGTCCAGTTAGGATGCTGCAGTGCATGGCTGGCCTTTACATTTACCAGGTAATTAGGCTTGCGGCCAAGGAACGGCCCTCCTGATGCTGTCAGGATCACTTTCTCTACCTTCTCCGGGTCTTCGCCTACCAGGCATTGAAATATAGCAGAGTGTTCGCTATCTACCGGTATGATCACAGCGCCGCTTTCCTGCGCGGTGCGCATTACCAGGTCGCCGGCTACTACCAGTGTTTCTTTATTGGCCAGGGCTACCCTTTTGCCTGCCTGCACTGCTGATAGGGTAGAAGGTAAGCCGGCAATACCAACGATTGCCGCCAGCACCGTATCTACAGATTCCCATTTTACCACATCATTGAGTGCATCAGTGCCTACAAATACTTTTATGGGAAGGTCGGCCAAAGCATTCTTTAGGCTTGCATACTTAGATTCATCCGTTATGATAACGGCATTAGGCATAAATTTTCTTGCCTGCTCTGCCAGTAATGTGTCGTTGCTGTGTGCACTTAATACTTCTACTTCAAACAGGCTGGGGTGCGCCGCTACTACATCCAGTGCCTGCGTACCAATGGACCCCGTTGAGCCTAATATCGCCAGTCTCGTCATTATCTGCTATACGTGTATATAAATATATTAATATAAATCAGGCTCAAAGGTAACTAAAACTGCCCTACCAATTTGCCCTTGTATATGTTATTTAATAGGCAGTTATCAAAGCTAAACGGTATATGCTTTAAATTAGTACCCGGGTATTTTTTTTAAACAATATTAACATCCACCACATGCTGCAAAAGGCAACCATTGATTTTCTTACCAACCTTGAAAAGAATAATAACAAAGCATGGTTTGATGAGAACCGGAAGAAATACGAAGCTGCAAAAGGCGATTTCGAAAATTTTGTAGAAACGGTAAAGACTGCGCTTACCAAACTGGAGCCTGCACTTGCCGATCATAAATCTAAAGACGCCATCTTTAGAATATTCAGGGATGTTCGCTTTTCTAAAGATAAGACGCCCTATAAATCGCATTTCGGGGCATACTTCAGCAGGGCGGGCCGCAAGGCTCCTGATGCAGGGTATTATATGCATATAGAGCCCGGGAAAAGTTTTCTTGCCGGCGGTATGTGGATGCCTGACGCGCCGATATTGAAAAAGCTGAGGCAGGAGATAGACTATAATTTTGACGAGTTTAAAAGCATCATTGGCAAGCCCGCGTTTAAAAAGCAGTTTACAAAATGGGAAGGCGAACAATTAAAGACACTGCCGCAGGGTTATACCGCTGATAATCCCGCAATAGAATTTTTGAAAATGAAAAGCTTTATTGTTAGTATGCCGATTGCCGATAAGGATGTGCTGGCAAAAGATAGTGTGAAGCAAATAGAAAAAGTGTACACACAAATGAAGCCATTGGTTGACTTCCTGAACAGGGCGCTGGACTAAGAATTAATTGCGAAAAACAAGGAACTCGAAAGGGCGGGCATCTGCTACAGTCTTCTTCCGGCGTGCTTTACGTGGTTTCTTATTAGCCGTATGATACACATCAAGTGTCTCTGACGCGGATACAACGTTTGCTTCGTTGTCTATCTGGCTGATGATACTGATCAAATGTTCTACTTGTTCCTCAAAGTTGTCCTGCCAGTTGTTGGCAACCTTGGTTGTAACCAGTAGCTCTCGAGTCGTTTGCTTCATATAGCACGCTTAAGGGTGGAACGATTTACAGAAAGTTAAGAAACATTTTCGCAAAAAGGAATAGCAATTAACTATATGTGAGGCTTTACAGCAATTTTCAGCTGCTCTTAATGATAAATTAATTCGCCGGGAGCATTTGATGACAATCCTCCCGGCGAATCACAATGACTTATATTTTAGTAAAATTTAGTTAGGTAGGGGTAGCGAACCTGGTACAATCCCTTCACTTTATCCAGTATGGTCTGGCGCAACTCATCTATATTGCGCATTTCCGTTGCAGATATAAATACGCAGTTATTATTTGTTTCGTGCTGCCATTTTTGTTTGAGTTGCCTCAGCAGGTCTTGCTTTACTTCTTCATCCAGCCACTCATCAAACACGTGTTTTTCGTATAGGTCCATCTTGTTGAACACCGTTAGTATAGGTTTGTCGAAAGCTCCTATCTCCTGTAGTGTTTTGTTTACAACGCCCATCTGGTCTTCGTATGCGGGGTGAGATATATCTACCACATGCAGCAGGCAATCAGCCTCACGCACCTCGTCCAGTGTGCTTTTAAAGCTTTCTACCAGGTGGTGAGGCAGCTTACGGATGAACCCAACTGTATCACTAAGCAGGAAAGGCGTCTGCTCATAAACGATCTTACGTGTTGTAGTATCCAGCGTGGCAAAAAGCTTATTCTCAGCAAATACATCCGACTTACTGAGGATGCGCATGATGGTGCTCTTACCCACATTGGTATAGCCCACTAATGCTACACGTATATATTCACCACGTTCCTTGCGTTGTGTAGCAGCCTGCTTGTCAATTTCTGCAAGCCTGCGGCGCAATAAGGCGATCTTATCCTTAACAATACGACGGTCGGTTTCTATCTCCGTTTCACCCGGCCCGCGTGAGCCGATACCACCGCCCTGGCGTTCCAGGTGCTTCCACATACCACGCAGGCGGGGGAGAATGTATTGATATTGCGCCAGCTCTACCTGTACTTTTGCCTGTGCGGTCTTGGCACGGCGGGCAAATATATCCAGTATCAGGTCGCTCCTGTCTATGGTCTTAATGCCCAGTACATCAGCAATATTACCTATTTGCGAACCTGTTAGCTCATCATCGAATATTGCCAGCTGCACACCCTTTGCGCGTACATAATCGCGTATCTCTTCCAGCTTACCCTTTCCCACAAAGGTTTTGCTATCCGGGCGGTCCATTTTCTGGATAAACGTTTTCACAGTGGTAGCACCGGCAGTTTCTGCAAGAAATGCCAGCTCGGCCAGGTATTCGTTCGTCTGCGTTTCTGTTTGTTGTTTATGTACAACCCCTACCAGCACGGCCTTTTCTTCGGCGCCAATGATATTTTTATTCTCGATCATTATTCAGATAAAAAAACCATCTCTTTTGTACGGAGATGGTTCGTATTGCAAAAATACAATATTCGGTTCAATTGCTTACACCAGGCGTTCCTGTTCGCGCAGCCAGCGTTCCGGTATTTCGCCGCTGCTGGCCAGCAGGTAGTCGTTGTAGCTGCAAGGTACATGTGTATTATCCGGCAAACGCATCCACCAGCGGTTGGTACGCTTGCTCTTCAGGAAGATAGTATCTATTTCTGTAAACGTTACATGGAAAGAAATAAACTCTTCATGATCTGTAAGCTCTGCTTCTGTTTTGCGGATATGATAACCGTCTATAAAATACCAGATCATCTGGGATGCAAGCTTAGCGGTCATGCCTTGTTCATCTGCCTCTGGCGTATATCCATAAATGCCGAAGGATTGCAGATGCGTACCCATACCTGCGTATCGGGTAAGGATGCAGGCTTCATCACCGGTAAATCCGTTTGGGGAGCCATTCTTATTGATAGGTGCATCTGAGTATTTAATGGCTGTCATATCAAAGCTGAACAGATCACTGTTTCGCAAAACAGGTTCTACATCTTCAAAATGCTCACGTACACGCCCCAGCCTGTAACAGTCGAAACGAAGCTTGTCCAAAGTTTCGAGCATCCTTGGGTTTACATAGTAGCTCTGGAAGCCTATATGATTAAAATGACGGATGAAATTGGGCTGCTCCGTAAGCATTTCCATCAGGAAGCTTTTATCTGTGGTTTCTTCTGTTTCTTCCAGGTCTATGAGCATATCAGCTACAGTAACCTGCACCAGCTTCTTTGACTTTTTAAATGCCTCATACTGCTGCATGGTAAGGTCGTGCGAGCCACCGAGCACAATGGCAGTTTTACCGGCCTCCTGCAGTTCGTGCAATACCGTCCTGAGTGCCGCTTTTGTATCATATATATTAGCACCTTCGCGGATATTACCGGCATCTACAATTTTTACTGCAGGATGCCAGCTATACATTTTATATAATTCTTCGCGGATAGCATCCGGTGCATTACTGTACCTGGCTCCGCGCGATGTGCCTCGTTGTTCGCCACAACCAATGATCACGATATCTGCATCTTCCCAGTCAAAATTGCCATCGACAGCATATTGTATCTTAGCGCCCAGCTGCAATGGCTCGTATGTGTTAGATTCCTGTTTTTCAATAAAATGTGGTGATTCAAAAAAATGACTTAGATCCTGCATATGTAGTGGTTAACGCGGCTAAAATAGTCAATTATCGTGCAGGGCAAAAATTAGCCTTTCGTAATCAAAATTGTTAAATACATGGCAAAAGCCGCATTCGCTACCCCTTTTCTACCTTATTTTTCTATTTTTGGGAGATAAGTAAGAGCATGTCGACCGGTAAAAAAGCAAAACCATCATATTTATACGCTATCATTGGTATCTCCCTTGTGCTATTCCTGCTGGGTACACTGGGCTGGCTGGTGATCAATGGCCGCGGGCTAAGCCGTGTGTTTAAGGAAGATGTACAGGTAGAGGTGATATTGCATGATAATACCCGCGATGAAAACATCCAGCGCATGAAGCAGGTGCTGGACCATCAGCCCTTTGTTAAGCACACAGAGATCATAACGAAAGAGGACGCGGCTAAAAAATTTGTTGCAGAAGGCGGTGAGGATTTTACCGAACTGCTGGACTTCAACCCGTTGTACGCTTCTATAGTAGTAAACCTGAATTCGGAATATGTAAATAAAGACAGCCTGGAAAAGATCAGGACCTTTGTTATGCAGAGTAACATAGTACGTGATGTTGCCTACCCTACAACGGTAGTTGCCAACATTAATAACAACTTCCGTAAAATAGGTTTGATACTGGGTGTTGTTTCGGCTTTATTGTTTATCGTTGTGATCATCCTGATAGATAATACGGTGCGCCTGGCAATGTTCAGCAACCGCTTCCTGATAAAGACCATGCAGATGGTAGGTGCAACAAGGTGGTTTATTTCCCGCCCCTTTGACCGGCGTGCAATCGTTAACGGGCTGTTGAGCGGGGTAATATCCGTTGTTGGTTTGTGGATAGTGATATCGTTTGCCGAAAGTCAGTTTCCGGAGCTGAAAATGCTGCATGAGCCGATATGGCTGGTAGTGTTGATGGCAGGCATGATAGTGGTGGGCATACTGATATCTGTATTAAGCACGCATCGCTCTGTAGTGAAATACCTGAAGATGCATGTAGATGATCTTTATTAATCATAATATTAAACGTAATTCTTAATATTGCTCCATTATGGCAACAACAACAAGACAAAAGCCCGCAAAAGACCTTACTCCTAAAGGCAACCAGACTTTCCTGTTTGATAAGAGTAATTATATGTGGATGATTGGCGGTGTAGTATTGATCCTGATCGGCTTTATGATGATGGGCGGTGGCAAAAGCCCTGACCCGCATCAGTTTAACTATGACGAAATATTCAGCGCCAGGCGCATTACGTTTGCCCCATTGCTGATATTGATAGGTTTTGCAGTGGAAGTATATGCTATTATGAAAAAACCTGTACAAGCTTAAAATTGATCTACCCATAAGAAAAGCCCCGCTCGAAAGAGCGGGGCTTTTACATATTGCTACTTACGGAAAATGATAGCAAGCATGTTGCAAGATTGGCGTGTACCATTGACCACGTTTAAAAAAATGCCGTTAAAAACGCTATTGCAAACCAGAAATTTGATTAATTTAACGCTTGCTTTAGATTTTGCGTTAGAAATAATATATTTAGGATCGCAACAGGAAAAACCAGCTGTATGAAAAAATTGCTATTATTCTTTGTATTAATAGGTATCAGGAGCCAGGCCCAGGAGTTTGAGGGTGGCATTGGCGGAGGCTTTAGCGTGAATACGCAGCCTACTGATAATATGGTGTACAAAGGAGACCAATCTTTAATGAACTATTCTGCCAACCTGAGATTGTTATATACCACTAAAAATAACTGGCAGTTGGGCGTTGAAGGTCAAATGCATGAATTGTCCTCTAAATCATCAAAAAAATATGGTGGTTTTTATAATGGCTCATTGAGGATAGACTCTGTGGGTGGCGATGATAAAAAGCTGGTGTATGCAAAATACCTGGTGAATGTATGCGGTGTGGTAAATAAGCGCTTTGATTTTGGAGGCAGCTATGCGTATGTAGGTATAGCAGTTGGTTTTGCTGCAGCCCGCAACAATTCGCATAAATATGAGTCTAACGAATCTTATAAAGCACCGGATGGTGGCCGCGGTATAGCTTACGGTGCACAATTGGGATACGCTGCCAACATTACATCACAGATAGGCATCTACCTGGAAGGTTCATTCAGGGCCTATACACTTGATTACAGGAATGCCGATGCCCCGCAAGTACCGGGTGGCCCTAAGCTGAAGTATAATATCATGGCTTTCCCATGTACATTTGGCCTGCGCTATGTATTTCACAGGGTGCCTGCTAGTGCATACGGTACCTACAATAAAGAAAAGCTGCGCTATTACGAGAATAAGAAATATAACAAGTAGTACGTTTCTGAATTTATATCATATACGGCCTGCGATTGCAGGCCGTATATTTTTGTGTGTATGTAGCATAGATGAAGGATAAGTGATGTTGCTTTTTGCCTGGCTTAGCAGCAAATTGCCTGATACGCTGTCTGTTTATGCGATAGTGGCACTACTACTAAATAATAAGGGCGACCTCACGGTCGCCCTTATTATTTTATACTAATTGTGATGCTTTTTATTTGACCCTTGACTGGGTGTAGAGTATGTTATACAAAGCCAACCCTACAGATACAAATGATGCGATATAGCCTAAATAGCGATCTCTTGAGTAATCTGTTTCTCCATTGCGGGATTTGGCTTTATTAGGTTCTACATATATTATATCGCCACTCTTGACATAGTAATATGGAGACTGAAATAATTTGGAAGAGTTTAGGTTGAACCTGGTACAAACCTTTTTGTCGCCTTCGTCGCGCATGAGCAATACATTGTATCTTTTACCCTGTATACCTAAATCGCCTGCCATGCTGATAGCGTCGATTATACTGACTTTTTCATCCGGTAACGGGATACGGCCGGTCCTGGAAACTTCACCAATCACATCAATAAAGTGATTAGCGAATGTTACGTTTACTACTGGATCCACGAAATTGTGCTTAGCCTTGGCCCGTACGGCTTCCTTTGCCTCAGAAGTCGTCATGCCGGCGAGGTGCACAGTGCCCACCATAGGTACATCTACGTCTCCATTCTCATCCACTTTATACCCTGTTACCGCAGCACCGTTGCCTTGCGCCGATGATGCAGTAGGAGCGCTGGCCTTAGCAATATCCTTATCTTCTATTGTTTGTACAGATATGCTTAAAATGTCGTTGGGCTTTATTTTGGGAGGCTCATACGCAGCAACCGGAATAGTAACAGGAGCCTGTAACGAATCGGGGATATCCTGAAAATATATAGATTTTTTATACGAGGCGCAGGAAGTTAGCAGTGTTGTAGCATAGATAATAGCCACAACAGCAAGCACCGGACCCGTTAGTTTTCTGTGCATCAATGACATTAAGAGAATTTTCGCCAAAAGTAATTTAAAAAGCCTCCGTTTGCAAATTTGGCAGGTTCTGACATATATAGCAACCTGTCAGTAAATAGAAAAATAAATAAATAAAATAAATAAGCTATTTATACTTTGTTACAGGCAGTATGAAATATTTTTTAACTGAAGTGAAAGGTTGTGCCATGTAGTATTTTTAGACTAATTTCGCCACCCATATAATATTGTATAACAGTATAATATTATAATTTTTGTTATCGTTTAAGCAGCGAGGAGAGAACTGACCTGTTAAATATAAATACTATAGATGGAAAGCAGCTTTTCTAATAAAGGCAAAGGAGATTCTGAAGGTGGAATTTTGAATTTGCGTTGGGTCATCACGACAATGCTAGCTACCTGGCCATGGTTTTTGGTTAGTATCATCGTTGCCGTTGTGTGTGCCAATATTTACCTGAGGTATGCAACGCCGGTGTACAAGATCAGCAGCGAAGTATTGTTAAATGACAGCAGGACAGGGGCAAAAGGTGACGAACAAATATTAGAAGGCCTGGGGCTGACCCAGCGTAATGGGAATGAAATAGGCAACCTGATCCGCATTATGAAAAGCAAACCACTGATGGCGAAAGTGGTGACCAGGCTGAAACTTAACCTGCAGTATTTTGAGTATGGCAATGTAAAAACTACCCAGTTTTACGGACAAACTCCTTTCAAGGTATTGATGCCTGACTCTTTGCTTAACAATATCCAGGATAAGTATAGTTATAAGATAGTTTTTGGGCCTAATGATACGTATACCATAAATGCATCTGAAAAGAATAACTGGAAGGGTAAATTAGGTTATCCCATCGAACTGCCACTTGGGAAAGTTACTATTATCAGAACAGGAGAACTGCCTCTTAAGGAAGGCGTTAAATATAGTTTTTCCGTATCCCCTGCGATGAACATTGCCGGAGGCTATGCAGCTAAACTGGATATTGTCCGCCCGGATAAAATGTCTAGTTATATTAATATATCTATTAAGGATGATATACCGGAAAGAGGTATCAATATAGTGGACACACTGGTGCGTGTATATGCCGAGAAGAATATTGATGATCGTAATGAGATTGCAACTAAAACGCTTGAATTTATTAACGAGCGCCTTAAAGATGTAAATAAAGCGCTTACGACAGTCGAATCAGGGTTTGCAAAATTCAAGGAGACTAACAAGATCACAGCAGATGTAAAAGATCAATCACAGGCATTACTTGAAAATACGACAACAACACAAAAGGAGCTTACCGATAAGGAAGTGCAACTGCAAGTAATACAGGAGCTCGAAAAATATCTTACAGATTCTAAGAACAAGCAAAAGACTGTTCCTTCCGGGCTGCTGGTAGATGATGGAGGCGCGATTGGTAAGATTATTGACAAATACAACATGTTGCAGTCTGAGCGCTACAAGATGCTTACCTATAGCACGGAAGCAAACCCCAATGTGAAGACAGTGGACAAGCAACTGGAGTCTTTGCGTACCGATATGCAACTGAGCCTGGAAGCAACCAAGCGAAGTTTACAGGTGGTAATAAACGAACTGAGAAGGCGTAGCGGTAGTATAGATGCAGAGATAAGAGATGTGCCGAGAACCGAGATGAAATTCCTGGAATTCTCGAGGCAACAACATATACGTGAAGAATTATTCCTGTACTTGCTGAAAAAAAGTGAAGAAACGCAGGTTGCGAAATCGGCCACAGTATCAAATGTAACGGTAATCAATAACGCAGAGAATACAGGCGCCGTGCAGCCAAATGTGAGCCGTGTAAAAAACACAGCTATACTTCTTGGTTTGCTTATACCGATGCTGGGCTTCCTGGCAAGGAGGATGTTGAATACGCGCATCATTGCCAAGAGTGATATTATCAGCAATTCCAACATCCCTATATTGGGCGATATCGGACACAACGATTCAGAAGTTGCGGTAGCGGTAAAAAGCAATAGCCATTCTGTATTATCAGAGCAGTTTAGGGCATTGAGAACCAATGTGCAGTTTATGCTGCCGGATAAGAGTGATAAAGTGGTGATGCTGACATCGAGCATGAGTGGCGAGGGTAAATCCTTTATTGCCATAAACCTGGCAAGTACATTTGCAATATCCGGCAAGAGAGTAGTGCTCATGGAGTTAGACCTGCGTAAGCCAAAGATATCCAAGCACCTGGGCCTGAATAATGAAATAGGATTATCAACCTATGCAGTGGGCCAGGCAGAGATGTCGGATATCATACAACCTTCGGGCGTAGAGGATAATTTATTCGTTATACCATCGGGGCCAATACCACCAAATCCTGCAGAGCTGATCATGTTGCCAAGGGTAGATGAATTGTTTGATCACCTGAAGCAAAACTTCGATTATATATTTATTGATACCGCACCGGTAGGACTTGTGACGGATGCCTTGTTGCTGAATCGATTTGCAAGTACAACCCTATATGTGATCAGGCAGGGTTATACATTTAAGCAGCAATTGCAAATAGCCAACGAGATAGAAGAGAACGGTAAAATGCAACGTCTCAGCTTCCTGATAAACGATGTAGTGCACAAAAGAGGATTTGCTTATGGCTATGGCTATGGTTATGAATCGGGCTATGGCTACGGTTATGGCTATGGCTATGGCGGTTATGGCTATGGTAAATATAGCGGTGGGTATTTTGATGAGAAGGAAGAGAAACCAAGAGGATTTAAAAAGATCATTACCAGCATTCTTAGCTGGTTGCCCGGCAAAAGATAAGAGCCAGATTAACAGCAAACTTTAAACCCAATATTTGCCTGTTTGTAAAAGCGAACAGGCTTTTATAAGATTTTTACTTAGATCACCTGCGAAGAATACTAATGCATGTGACTGACGATGGCGAAGCCATGAACAAAGCTCCCTAAATAGTATGTGTCGTATTGCCGGCATTATAGATAAACAGAACATAAACTTAGCGCATACTATTGCAGAAATGCGCGATAGTATGGCGCACGGTGGCCCAGATCATGCCGGCATTTATACAGATGATGCGGTAAGGCTGGCATTAGGGCATAGGCGATTATCCATCATAGATCTGAGTGAGAACGGCAATCAGCCCATGCAGAGTAATGATGGGAAATTGATAATAGCTTTCAATGGCGAGATATATAATTTTCGGGAGTTAAGAGATGAGTTAAAAGATTTCTATTCTTTTCATACTCATTCTGATACCGAGGTGATACTGGCGGCCTATACTAAATGGGGTGTACGATGTTTCCCGAAATTGAAGGGAATGTTTGCACTGGCATTGTATGATCTGCAAAAAGGAGAAATAGTATTAGCGCGAGATCCATCGGGCATTAAGCCATTATACTATTCAATAACAGGAGACTCGCTATACTTTGCATCAGAAGTGCGTGCCTTTAAGGCTTTAAAGAAATGGCCTGAGCGTAAAGACTGGAAAATATACTTTCTTACTTACGGTTTTCTGCCGGAGCCCGTTACTACACTGGAAGGGGTGCAACCCCTGGAACGAGGTAAATGTATGGTGGTAAATGTACACACACTTGCAAGTAAGAAAGAGACATATTGGCAAGACGATTATAGCATTACTATCCATAACCGTGATGAAGCGTTAAATAAAGTAAGGACAACGCTTGATGATGCCGTAAAAAGACACCTGATATCTGACGCGCCGATAGGTCTTTTTTTGAGCGGAGGTATAGACAGTAGCCTGCTTACTTTAATAGCAGATAAAGTGGGCACTTCAAAGCTTCATACACTTTCTATAGTGTTTGATGATGCTACTTACTCAGAAGAAGCTTATCAGAATATTATAGCTCAAAAAGTAAATTCGGATCATAAAGCCTTCAGACTAACCAAGGAGTTGTACCTGGAGGCAATGCCGGATATACTTAACGCAATGGATCAGCCCACATCTGACGGTGTTAATACCTATTTTATCTGCAAGTTTGCAAAGGAATATGGTTTGAAGGCTGTACTATCAGGTTTAGGTGCAGATGAGTTGTTTGGAGGGTATGCTTCTTTTTCGAGAGGCGGTATGGTCAATAAACTAAAAAACATACCTGCCGCATTATTAAATGCCACAGAATATTTACCCCAGGATAAGTATAAAAAAATATCGTTCCTTTCAAGAAAGGATGCCGTTGGCAATTATCTGTTTAACAGGGGATATTTTAGCACGATAGAAACGGCACAAGTACTGGGAACGAGTAGTAAAGAAGTGAGTGATAAATTGAAAGAAATATGTGTACCGGGGTTTGTAAATGAATTGTGCTATGAAAATCAGACATCTTACCTTGAGCGCAGCCTGTATATGCAGGGGCAGTTGCTGAAAGACACAGATATGATGAGCATGTGGCATAGTATAGAAGTACGGGTGCCATTCCTTGACGTAGAACTGGTGCAACTGGCGAATCACATTTCGGAAGACATAAAGTTTAACGGCAGGCCTAAGTCTTTATTGGTAGATGCTTATGCAGACATACTGCCGCGTGAAATATGGGATAGGAAGAAGCAAGGATTTGTGTTTCCCTTCCAGGCATGGATGAATGGTAAGGAAACATCCAGCTTTCATATTGCCAATAAAAAGATGACGGATAAATACCAAGCTGGTAAGCTTAACTGGAGCAGGTATTGGACATACCTAATTGCAAATGCCTGATAAAGCTAATTGCCCCAAAGTATTATTTCTAAACCTTACTGCATTTTCGCAGATGGGTGGTTTAGAAAAATTTAATCGCTGCTTTTTGAAAGCATTAAATAAAATAGAGGCTGAAGGTACTTTGATAAGCCAGGCATCATCTCTTTACGATACTACTACAGATGAGCGGTACTATCCCCAGGAAAAATATAAAGGCTTTGGGAGATCCCGGATAAAATTTGTTTTATCGGGAATCCGTCGAAGTATGAAGCACGACGTTATTGTACTCGGACACATTAACCTGGCAATAGTAGGCGTAGTGGCTAAAACAATATGGCCGCGGAAAAAGCTTGTGCTCATAACACATGGTATAGAGGTGTGGGTCGCTGCATCATCAATACAAAAGATGCTTCTTGCTAAGGCAGATAAAATATTTGCGGTGAGTGAGTACACGAGAAGAAAACTGGTAGAAGTACAAGGCGTTGATGAAAGAAAAACTGCTTTGTTTCATAATACAATAGACCCATATTTTCCGTTGCCGAATACATTTGGTAAGAGTGGGGAACTGATGCGGCGATATGGATTGAAAGAAAGTGATAAGGTGTTGTTTACACTATGCAGGCTATCATCGAATGAGCAGTATAAAGGATATGATAATGTAATCAAAGCAATGAAGGGGTTGATTGCAAAATATCCTGAGCTCAAATATGTAATAGCGGGTAAATATGATGCGATAGAAAAAGAGCGAATAGACCTGCTACTAAAAGAATATGGATTAACTAATAAAGTGATATTAACAGGATTTGTTGCAGACGATGAGATCGTTGCCCACTATCAGCTTGCGGACGTTTATATTATGCCCAGCAAAGGTGAGGGGTTTGGAATTGTATTTATAGAGGCGATGGTTTGCGGGCGCAGGGTAATAGCAGGAAATAAAGATGGCAGTGTGGATGCATTGAAAAACGGTGAGCTGGGAAAACTAGTGGATCCTGAAAATGTGGAAGATATTGCAACAAGTATTGACACATATTTAAGTGCGGAGCCATGGTCGTCTTTAAACGCCCGGCAAATGCAAAATGATGTAATGGCAAACTTTGGTTTTGAAGTATACCAACAAAGACTAAGAACACTGTTAACGACAGTGATAAATAATTGATTATGTCTAAGAAAGCATTGATAACAGGTGTAACAGGGCAGGACGGCGCTTACCTGAGCGAACTGTTATTAAAGAAAGGTTACGAAGTGCATGGCATCAAAAGGAGAAGTTCACTTTTTAATACCAGCAGGATCGACCATTTGTATGAAGATCCACATATATCTCATAGGAATTTTATACTACACTATGGCGACCTGAATGATAGTACTAACCTGATACGCATAGTGCAGGAAGTGCAGCCAGATGAAATATATAACCTGGGCGCTATGAGCCATGTGCACGTGAGCTTTGCAACGCCGGAATATACTGCCAATGCGGACGGAATAGGTACGCTGAGATTATTGGAGGCCATACGCTTGCTAAATCTTACCAATAAGACAAAAATATACCAGGCATCTACATCAGAACTATATGGATTGGTGCAGGAAGTGCCGCAAAGCGAAAAAACACCGTTTTATCCAAGATCACCGTATGCAGTAGCAAAGTTGTATGCTTATTGGATAACCGTAAACTATAGGGAAGCCTATAATATTTTTGCTTCGAACGGGATATTGTTTAACCATGAAAGTCCGCTGAGAGGTGAAACATTTGTTACCCGGAAGATAACCCGTGCAGCTGCACAAATAGCTCTTGGTCTGCAGGAAAAGCTATACATAGGTAACCTAAACGCACAGCGCGACTGGGGACATGCCAAAGACTATGTAGACGCCATGTGGCGGATATTGCAACATGATAAAGCAGATGATTTTGTGATAGCTACGGGTATCACAACGTATGTAAGAGATTTTGTAAAGATGGCTTTTGAAGAAGTGGGCATAGAGCTGGAATTTAAAGGCGAAGGAATTGAGGAAGTGGGGATAGTGAAATCATCAGCGACGGAACATGTATCGGCAGGACAAATAGTAGTGTGTATAGATCCTGCATACTTCAGACCTACTGAAGTGGAATTATTGATAGGCGATGCAAGCAAAGCAAGAAATGAACTTGGATGGGAGCCTAAGTATACCTTGCAGGAACTTGTAAAGGAAATGGTAGCATCAGACCTGAATATATTTAGAAAGGAGAAAATGCTGCAGGAAGCTGGCTATAATTTTATACCAACAAAAGAATAATGGAAAGGGATAGCAGCATATATGTAGCAGGGCATAAAGGAATGGTAGGTAGCGCCATACTAAGAAAATTGCAGGCTGAAGGGTATAGCAATATTATTTGCAAAACCTCTAAGGAACTGGATCTGAGAAATCAGCAGGAAACTGCTAATTTTTTTGAGGTATATAAACCGGAATATGTATTCCTGGCTGCTGCAAAGGTGGGCGGCATTCTTGCAAATGATAAATACAAAGCTGATTTTTTATATGACAACCTGATGATACAGAATAATGTAATTCACCAGGCATATAGAAATGGGGTGAAGAAGCTTTTATTCCTGGGTTCCTCCTGTATATATCCTAAAATGGCGCCACAACCATTGAAAGAAGAATATCTTTTAACCGGGTTGCTGGAACCAACAAATGAACCCTACGCGATTGCCAAAATAGCTGGCATTAAAATGTGCGATGCTTATCGTTATCAGTATGGCTGCAATTTTATTTCTGTAATGCCAACCAATTTGTATGGCCCCAACGATAATTATGATCTGAATACATCGCATGTATTGCCGGCGATGATCCGTAAATTTCATGAGGCGAAAGAGCATAATATTTCGGAAGTAATGTTATGGGGGTCGGGCAAGCCATTGCGTGAGTTTTTACATGCGGATGATCTGGCTGATGCCTGCTACTTTCTAATGCAGCGTTATAATGAGGCTGGGTTTGTGAATATAGGCGTGGGTAATGATATAAGTATAGGTGAGCTTGCGAACTTGATAAAAGGTATTGTTGGATATGAAGGAGCAATAGCTTGGGATGCAACAAAGCCGGATGGGACACCAAGGAAGCTAATGGATGTTAGCAAACTGCAGGAAGCGGGATGGAAAGCATCTATATCATTGGAAGAAGGGATAAGACGGGTGTATAAAGAAACTTTTCTTGAATCAAAAAATGTAAGTGCATAAATGCATTCTGACGAAAAAGACTGGAGTTTAATAATAAAACCCAGGGGTAACATCTTTGAGCTAAACCTCGAAGAATTGTGGCATTATAGAGATCTTGTCTGGCTTTTAGTGAAGCGGGATTTTGTATCCTTTTACAAGCAAACCATATTTGGTCCTATATGGTTTTTCATCCAGCCAATATTTACAACCATCATATTTGTATTGGTATTTGGGAACCTGGCAGGCTTTAGTACTGATGGGTTGCCGCAGCCATTATTCTATATGACCAATATTGTGGCATGGAACTATTTTGCAGATTGCATCAATAAGACATCCACCGTATTTAAGGATAACGCGCAAATATTTGGCAAAGTGTACTTTCCCAGGTTGATCATGCCTTTTAGTATCGTGATCAGTAACCTTGTAAGGTTTGGGGTACAGTTTATACTGCTCATCATAATGATAGCCTATTATATTTTATTTAGAGGTTATCATCCAAACTTTACCTGGTATTTATTATTGTACCCGGTAATGATCGTATTAATGGCAGCTTTAGGCTTAGGTGCCGGAATGATTATCTCTGCAATGACAACGAAATACCGTGACCTAAGCTTCCTGGTAAGCTTTGGTGTACAGTTGTACATGTATATAACACCGATTATCTATCCTTTAAGCTCTTTTCCGGCAAAATATAAGAAGATAGCCCTGCTAAATCCGATGTCGCCTATTGTAGAAGGGATGCGACTGGGGTTATTAGGAAAGGGAGACTTAACGATGGGTACGTTTATTTATACAGTTGTTATAGTGCTAGCAATACTAACAATGGGTATCATAATTTTTAATAAAGTAGAAAAGACCTTCGTAGATACAGTATAGCGTTATGTCAACAGCAATAAAGGTAGAAGACTTAAGTAAAGTATATCACCTGGGTGAGATAGGGACGGGTACATTATCGCGTGATATTGAACGTTGGTGGGCATTATTAAGAGGTAAGGAAGATCCCTTTTTAAGACTGGGAGAAAGCAATGACCGTACAAAAAAAGGAGAAAGCAATATTGTATACAGCCTGAAAGATATAAGCTTTGACATACAGCAAGGCGATGCTGTCGGCGTAATAGGCAGAAACGGTGCCGGTAAAAGTACCTTATTAAAGATTCTGAGCCGTGTGACCTCTCCGACCAAAGGTAATATTTATGTGAAGGGGCGTATAGCCAGTTTGCTGGAGGTTGGAACAGGGTTTCACCCTGAGCTGACAGGTCGCGAGAATATATACCTGAACGGTACTATTCTTGGTATGCGGAAGAAAGAGATAGATCGGCGGCTGGATGAGATCATTGATTTTAGTGGTATCGAGCGGTATATAGATACACCTGTAAAAAGATATAGCAGCGGTATGTATGTGCGCCTTGCATTTGCTGTTGCAGCGCATCTGATATCAGAGATATTAATAGTAGACGAAGTACTGGCTGTTGGTGATGCAGAGTTTCAGAAAAAATGTCTTGGTAAGATGGGAGAAGTGAGTAAAGGACAAGGTAGAACGGTGTTGTTTGTGAGTCATAATATGCATATGATTCAGAAGTTGTGTAATACTTGCCTTTATCTTAAAGAAGGTTCCTTACTAATGCATAGAGATACGCAGGGAGTTATCGGTGCATACTTAAACAATAAAACATTTCAAAGCAGTGTTGTATTTGAGAACGAAGAAAATAATACTCATTTATTGGGTTTTATTAAACGTGTAGATATTAAGACTCTTAATGGACAAAATATTGACGAAATTCCTGTCGGAATGCCTTGGAAACTAGTAGTGCAATTTAAATTATTAAAAGATTTTCCTGAATTTAGGATTGCTTCTGGTATTGTAACATCTCAAGAAATGCCATTATGGACAGTTTGGAGTAGCCCTTCTGACATCAAAGCAGGAATTTATACTGCCGAATTTATTTATAATAAAATTTTCTTATCAACGGGAACATTTTCATTAAATATTGGATTATCAACTC
The DNA here is from genome assembly GCA_018267955.1 of Bacteroidota bacterium. Taxonomy (GTDB): domain Bacteria; phylum Bacteroidota; class Bacteroidia; order Chitinophagales; family Chitinophagaceae; genus Polluticoccus. Next base: position 132,412 of record JAFDXL010000005.1, on the reverse strand, counting down.
GTGCCAATAGTATCCAGTATTTAGAGAATTGCTGTAACTTAAATATATCTTCGGCATCAGAGGTTACCTTAGATCCTCAAATTTATAAAACGGAACATACAGGTTCAATCATTAACGCTACGGAGGTAACGATATTCTAGATTGGCTTTTTATTGATGTGTTACAAGACTATTGTGACCATTTTTAATTAGACTAAGCACTACAAAACGGGATGAAATACATAAAACAACTCGATACCCTTAGAGCCATAGCAATTATTTTTGTATTAATGGCGCATTGGTTGCCTAAGACTAATATTATCCAAAGAGTTACAAAAGATTCAATAGGTGGATTTGGAGTTCATATTTTCTTTGTGTTAAGTGGTTTTTTAATTTCTTCAATACTTTTGAATACCAGAAATCAAGCTGAGGAAATTGGGTTGAAAAAAGCTATGGCATTCAAAAATTTCTACGCTCGTAGAGCACTTAGAATATTTCCTATCTATTATCTACTTCTATTAGTGCTTTATATATTCAGAAGTAACTTAGATCCATATAATTCTTCTTTTCTGTATTATTTTACATATACTACTAATTTTTACATATATAATTTAAAGACCTGGGATGTGCTACTTCCGCAAGTATGGTCTTTGGCAGTCGAGGAGCAATTTTATTTAATATGGCCGTGGCTGATCCTGTTAATAAATAAGAAATATCTGCCGCAACTTATTTGGTGTTTTATATTTATAGGCATTGTTAGTATGTGGTTTTTTATGGATGGTAGATTTGGTAACATATTGACGTTTTGTTGCTTTGATTCTTTTGGTTTAGGAGCTTTGTTAGCATGGTACGCGGTCGAAAAATCCGAACATCTAATCAAATTGTACCGTTTGTTATCCATCATAGTTATTCCAATGCTTTGCGTAATGGTATTTGATTTATACTTTCCAGAATGGGGATATATTAACTTTAGAACCAGCGGTTCCATAGTTTCTATGTGGATGATTGCGTACATATATATCAATAGAGATACTGAAAAGCTAAATCGTAACTTTCTGCTTAATAATAGAATTTTGATATTTATTGGTAAAATTAGTTATGGTATTTATCTCTATCATTCGTTAATGCCGACGGTAATAAATAGTCATTTCTTAACAACCTGGTTAGGACCAATTGTCCCTAATGTTGTTATCAACATGGCAAAACATTACTTCGGACCATTTATGCTTTTAAAAAATATTACTTGTGTGTTACTGATATCTTGGTTATCATATGAGATAATAGAAAAGCCGTTTCTTAAGCTTAAGAAATATTTTTAAATGATCATCTCCAAGATCCAAGGTGGGTTAGGTAATCAAATGTTTCAATATGCGATTGGTAGGGCGTATGCAGAAAAATTAAAAACAAACTTGTGTTTAGACCTTAGTTTTTATAGCCAGCCTTTCGAAAAAAATATCACACCCAGAGAATTTGAACTGGACCTATTCAACTTAAAATATATAGTTGCTGAAGAGTCTGATTTATCAAAATTTCACAATAGGTCTTATTGGTATCGGCTGAAACGGAAGTTAGGAATGAACGTGCCAATACATTATCGGGAAGGTAATGATAGTAATATACTGAAAGGGAAAAAAGATATTTATTTGGATGGATATTGGCAAAGTGAATCTTTTTTCAAAGACTTCTCGGACATTATCAATGCAGACTTTCAGTTTAAAAAAGAACTCAATAGAAAATCTGAAGACATCGCTGCGAAAATAAAATCGAAAGGGACATCAGTCTCCATACATTTGCGAAGGGGCGACTATGTTTCTTCTACTGTAACGAATGCGTATCATGGAGTTTGTGATATAGAATATTACAAAAAGGCAGTCGGATATCTGAAAGACAGAATTAGTGATCCATATTTTTTCGTATTTAGTGACGATGTTGACTGGGCAAGAGCAAAATTTTTGCCAATGTTTGATAATATGGAAGTTGTACAGGGAAATGAAGGAGATGATAGCTGGCAAGACATGCACTTGATGAGCATGTGCCATCATAATATTATTGCCAATAGCAGTTTTAGCTGGTGGGCTGCCTGGTTAAATAATAACCGCGACAAGGTAGTGATAGCCCCCCAAAACTGGTTTGCAACGGCGGAGCTAAATAAAGATATTCATCAGCGAATACCTGCTGGCTGGATTTTATATTAAGGACTTAACAATGCAACCGCTTATTTCTGTATTAATGCCCGCTTATAACGCCGGCAAATTTATTGCAGAGACCATACAAAGCATACTGGCTCAGACTTATCCTCATTTTGAGTTGATTGTTATCAATGATGGTTCTACTGATAATACAAGAGAAATAGTATTATCATTTAATGACAAGAGAATAAAATACATTGAAAACGAACGGAATCTTGAGAAAATAGCGACAAATAATAAAGGCCTTGATCTTACATCAGGTGTATATATAGCTAAGATGGATTCGGATGATGTAGCTGAGCCCAATCGCTTTGAAAAACAAATTAACTATTTTAAACAACATCCTGAAGTGTCCATTGTGGGTAGCTGGTTTCGACGAATGGATGATGGAAGAATTGAATGCTATCCTGAAAAGGATGAAGATATTAAAGTACAATTCCTGGGAGAAAACGTGCTTGCAAACTCCACGGCAATGTTCAGAGCAGCAGATGTTAAAAAAGCAGCACTTAGATATGATGATCGTTTTATTGCTTATGCAGAAGATTATAAGTTCTGGACTGAAGCTGCAATTAACGGGTTGAAGTTTGCGAACGTTCCAGAAGTGCTTGTAAACTACCGGATACATCATGCCCAGGCTACGGAGCTCAACAAGCATAAACAAACAACTAATGCAGATTTGATAAGGGTAGAATATATGCATGCTGTTTTGCCAGGTCTTCTGAAGGATAGCAACGACGAAAGCATTTATTGCAAGCTTTTCAACAAGCTGCCACTTTCCGCTAAAGAATACAATAGGCTAAAAGAGATCGTAACAGCCATACAACGGGATAGTCCTAACATTATAGACAAGGCCAGGCTATCCAAATATATAAACAACATATTCCTGCGGGTGGCTGCAAGATATTACAGGGTATATATACCACATAAGATTGCTTCTATAAAAAATGCAGTATCTGATAGCGTGTTTATGAAGGAGCTTGATATGAAATACCGAATTATATTTTTGGTGAAATGTATTTTACCGTTTAGACGATGAGTAAGGTATGTTTTATACTACCGGATGTTATCGGTGGTTGTTTCGTTAATTGTTCCAACATATATCATAAGCTGGTGCATAGTGGGAATGAAGCCCTCATGATACTTACGCACAGGAACCAGCGGCAGGGGATCAGTGAGTCTGCGCTGCGTGATATAAACCATCTTATAGTCTATCATAAAGACGCTGATAACAGGTCTCACTTGTTTCAGCAACTGGAAAGATTAATTAAGGAATTCGCCCCCGATACAATCATCCTCAATGATTATATCGATCATCAGTTAGTGAGGGCTGTGCGCTTTCCACAGCAGGTAATATCGATATTACACGGGGATTATGAATATTATTATGAGCTTGCAATGGATAGTGCCGCACGCATAGATAAGTTTGTTTGTGTGTCGGAAAGTATCAAGGAAGGTCTTTCTCGAAGATTGCCAAATCGTGTGACTGATATTAATTATATAGCACCGATGACAAGAGATTTTGCTATGAAAACGAAAGGAGCGGAGGACGTTTTAAAGGTGTTATTCATAGGCCGAATGACGGAAGAGAAGGGGTTTCATTTGCTGCCACTAATAGATGAGCAATTAAGAAAGATAGGTCATCAAATAAAGTGGACTATAGTAGCGGCAACTATCACTGATATATATAGCAAATGGTTGGGTGGTAAGAATGTAACTCATCACGAGATTGTAATTAATGATCAAATGCAATATTTGTACGATGACAATGATGTGCTAATATTGCCATCAGCAGCAGAAGGAACACCCTTGGTATTGCTCGAGTGTATGAAAGCAGGCCTCGTGCCTATAATGTCTGATTTGCCAACGATATCTGAAAATATTCTGGCCAATGGTAAAACCGGTTTTAGAATAAAAACTGAAAATGTCGAAGGCTATGTAAATGCCATAGTTTCTTTAGATAAGGATAGGGATTTGTTGACAAATATTTCTGAAAGAGCTTTAGAAACAGCACGAAGATCCTTGGGCGAAGAACAACTATATAATCAATGGCAGTCAGTCATGGCCTCGCAGATAAGTGGAAAGGATATGAATGCTGAAGTGCGAAGCCCGTATGATAGGCTGGATAAAAAATGGTTGCCCAATCCTATTGTTAAATGGATAAGAAGTATCAGGCAAAAAAAATAACCAACCGGCATGATTTCGTCCGCACCTCTTGTTAGTGTATTAATGACATCTTATTGTAGAGAAAAGTATATCGCGAATGCTATAGAAAGTGTTCTTGCATCTACCTATGTAAACTTTGAGTTAATCATTGTTGATGACGGTTCTACTGATAAAACTCTAGAGATTGCTAAAGACTATGCTGCTAAAGATAAAAGGGTGAAGGTTTTTATCAATGAAAAGAATCTTGGAGATTACCCTAACAGAAATAAAGCAGCATCACTGGCAAATGGTAAATACTTGAAGTATATTGATTCTGACGATTATATATACCCACACGGTTTACAAGTCTTAGTGTCAATGATGGAAGCGTATCCCGAAGCGGGATGGGGTTTATGTTCTTTGATACAAGATATAAGACAACCATTTCCACTATTGTTATCGCCCAAAGAGGCTTATGAATATAATTACAGAGGGCCGGGCCTATTTCATAAAGCGCCTTTATCTTCTATCATAAGGAAAGATATTTTTGATCAAATCGGCGGTTTCTCTGAAATTAGAATGGTGGGAGACTTTGATATGTGGCATAAACTTGCGCAAAAGCATCCGGTTTTGTTAATGCCGGATGGTATTGTGTGGTATCGAGAACATAATGAGCAAGAAATTAACAGCCGCAAGAAATTTGCAGTTACTTATTCGGATGTAAAATTTAAATACCTGCTTTCTCCTGATTGTCCTTTGGAAAAACAGGAAATTGTCGAAATACTCTCTGCTGCTAAAACAGTTCTTGTTAAGCAAATCATTTTTTATTCGTTACGATTGAAATATGATATTGTAAAGGAACACATACTGTTGTTAAAGAATCATATTAAAAATAGTCAGGCGAAAAGATAAGTGAGGCTTGAACGAATAGAAGAACGCATTTTAAAATCGCGTATAAATTGTATAAAGCGACAAAAAATCCTGAATACGTCCTGGCAGGAAAAAGCATTAAATGAGTAACCCCGGTTTGATCTTCAGGTTGCATGATTCCTTAAAAAATAATAGGGAGCAGACAGCTTTTTATATTGATAATACTTATTACACCTATTCCGAGCTATACACTATTGTGCGGAAAATTGCTACACTCATATATGAAACGCAGCCCGTATCGAATACAATTGGTATAGCCACTTCTAATAACATATATACCTATGCTGCTATACTTGCCTGCTGGTTTAGTGGCCAGGCTTATGTACCCATCAATATTCAGCTTCCGGCAGAGAGAAATAAGAATATATTAAATAATGCTGATGTAGAAGTATTAATAAATTGTACAGAAAGCAGTGTAGTAGAATTGGGTGAAAGGATAGTATTAAATCTTAAAGATGTTGATAACGCAGATGCCAATTTTGATATCAAAATTCAACATCTAAGTGATAATACCCTTATGTATATTTTATTTACATCAGGGAGTACAGGTGTACCCAAGGGCGTGCCTATCAGCTACAAAAATTTAAGTGCATTTGTAGCATCATTTGAAGCGCTGGAACTTGATATGTCAAAGGCAGACAAATGCTTGCAGATGTTTGAATTTACCTTTGACGTATCTGTTGCCTGTTTTTTAATGCCTTTGTTACACGGCGCCAGTATATATACCGTACCATCCGAAGGTATTAAATACATAAATGTTCTTAAAATATTAAAAGATAAACAAATTAGTATTGCTTGCCTTGTGCCTTCAATTATTACCTATCTGAAGCCGTATTTTGATAGAATTCAGCTGCCAGCGGTTAAACATTGCATTTTAACGGCGGAGGCATCAAATACAGCAGATATACTGAAATGGAAACAGTGTATTCCTAATGCTGATATATATAATTTATACGGCCCGACAGAAGCAACAATTTGGTGTACCGGATATAAGTTTGATACCTCCGCTCCTAAATCTTATAACGAGATGATGGCAATTGGAAAACCATTGCTGGAAGTAGAGGCCATAATAATAGATGAAGAGAATTCAGTAATTACTGATGGTGCAAAAGGCCAACTTTGCGTGACAGGCAAGCAAATAACCGCAGGTTATATTAATAATCCGCAGAAGAACGAAGAAAGCTTTATTAAGATTAATGGCGAATTATTTTATAAAACCGGCGATCTGTGTTATAAAGATAAAACGGGAGACCTGTACTATTGCGGTCGGATGGATTATCAGGTAAAGGTAAATGGACATAGGATAGAACTTGGGGAGATTGAAGCTACGGTTAGAAAACTATATGCCATTAACAATATAGCAACCCTTTATAGAGATAAGGACGGAATAGATAAAATATGCTTGTTTCTTGAAAATTGCGAAGATGTGGAAATGGTTCAAAACACATTAAAAAATGAGTTGCCTTACTATATGCTACCGCATACAATAAAAAGCCTGCAGACATTTCCAATTAATAATAGCAACAAGATAGACAGAATAGCTTTGAAAGCATTGGTTTAGGTAGGTATGGATAACAATGTTATTGTGGAAAATCTCTTTGCGTTATATACTTATCTCGGTCGATACCAGCAGATAAGCATAGTAAATGATGGACCATTTAATATTATTACCAGTGAAGGGAATGAATGGCCTTCTATGGTATATAATCAGCAAGGAGAGCTTTCTACTGCAAACCTGGTACAGCTGAAGAAGACGCTTAGCAGAAGTACTTGCAAAACATTGATTCTTAAGGACAGTATATCAGATCACGAGCTTTCGATCTTAAAAGAATTAAGATTTATGCCGGTTACCAGGTGGTATAATATGAGTAAACAACTGACAGAAAAGCAATTTGGGGGAGAGCTTGCTAATCTGGATGTTTGTTTGTGTGATACTATTGAATCAATAGAACAGTGGATATCTGTTGCAAGTAAAGTACTGTTTAAAGGACAACTACTTCCGAAAGATGTTCTTTTAGATGCCGTAAAAGAAGGGAAATTTAAATTGTTGCTTGGCAAAACAAAAGATACACCTGTGTCAACTCTAATGGTGTATTGCGGTGATGAAGCTGGGATTTATATGGTTGCTACAGAACAGGAACAACAAAAGAAGGGCTTTGGAAAAATAATGATGTCAGAAGCTGAAAAGCTCGTTTATAATGCAGGCTACAGGTGTGTTTGTTTGCATGCCACACAAGTGGGTATGCCTTTATATACCTCGCTTGGATATCAGGCATATAATAGCCTTATTTTATTTTATAATTTTAATTGACCACAATGGATAAGAATATTGTATTACAGGAAATCAATAAAGTTTGTAAACGTGTTTTCAGAGACGAATCACTTACCGTGACAGAAGCTACTGCGGCGAAAGATGTAGATGGATGGGATTCTATCAGCAATTTGTTTTTAATAGACGAACTGGAAAAGACTTTTAATATGAAGTTTGAACTTGATGATATTCTGAATGCGCAAAATATAGGAGACCTGGCAACTGTTATTAGCTCCAGAGCGTAGATATGAACGTTGTAAAAAAGATATACGCGCGGGTATATAAGTTTGTCTTCGAGGATGCATTTTACTCTATCTGTCGTATAATACCCTTTTTAAAACCTATTTATTATACAAAAGACAATGAAAGCCCGGTAGAATTTAAAACCTGGTACAGGCAAAAGGTGTTGGGACATAACAAGCATTGTTACTGGCCGGTACACTTTACATCAACAGTACGTTTCCCGAATAATATATATGTAGGCATAGACGCTGCACCTGGTATATCGCCTGGTTGCTATATACAAGCAGTAGGTAAGATATTTATTGATGATTATACACAGATTGCACCAAATGTTGGCATTATAAGTTCTAACCATTTTATGCTTGACATCAGGAAGCATATTGAAAGTGAAGTTAGAATAGGGAAATATTGCAGGATAGGTATGGGATCGATCATTAATGCAGGTGTTGTATTAGGTGATTTTACCACAGTTGCGTCAGGTTCTGTAGTTACCAAGAGTTTCCCTAGAGGATATTGTGTGATAGGGGGAAACCCCGCAGAAATGATAGCCGATTATAGCGATAACCCGTCTATAAAGGAAAAGTTTGTGCGTTATCGCAATGAGCACGAGTATAATGGTTATATCAGGGCATCTGATTTTGAGAAGTACAAAAGAAAGTATCTGAAAAAATTCGCCTGATAAGGCTAGGAATAATGGAGGCAAAAAGTAATTCATATCGTCAGTGCAGTATTTCCGTAATGGATAATATTGCTGATCCTGATATCAGCTTCGATGATAAAGGCATCTGCAACTACTATTACGAGTTTAAAAAAGCCTATGCAGAAAACGTGCATGAAGATGCAGAAGGAGAACGGATATTGCAGGATCTGGCCGCAAAAATAAAAGAAGAAGGCAAGGGTAAGCAATATGATTGCATCATGGGCTTGAGTGGTGGTGTGGATAGCACTTATGTAGCCTATACCGCTCATCGCCTGGGCCTGAGGCCACTTGCTATACATTTTGATAACGGATGGAATAGCGAACTGGCAGTAAAGAATATTGAGAATATAGTTAGCAAATTGGGTTTCGATCTGTCTACCTATGTGATCAACTGGGAGGAATTTAAAGATCTGCAGATTGCATATCTTAAAGCATCAGTAGTAGATATTGAAGCTATTACTGACCATGCGATCTTTGCTACTTTGTACAGGCTCGCAGGGCAAAATAATATCAAGTACATCCTCAGCGGTACCAATGTGCAGACGGAGAATACACTGCCCAAAACATGGATACATCCTAAGAGCGATCATGTGAATATACAGGCGATACACAAAGCCTACGGAAAAGTTCCTCTGAAAACTTTTCCTTTTATGGATGCTAAGGTAAAACGTTATTATCAGCAGGTGAAGGGGGTGCATTCGATATCAGTTCTGAATAACCTTCCTTACAACAAGAAAGAAGTAAAAAGTCTGATACAGGAAAAATTGGGTTGGCGCGATTATGGAGGTAAACACTACGAAAGTATCTGGACACGATTTTACCAGGGATATATTTTACCTGAAAAATTTAAAATAGATAAACGTAAAGCACACCTGAGCGACCTGATATTTGGTGGACAGATAACTAAAGCGGAAGCGTTGGAGGAGCTGGCAAGGCCAATGTATGATCCGGAGCAGTTCAGGCAGGATTATGATTTTGTATTAAAGAAGTTAGGCCTTACAGAACAGCAATTCAAGGCTATAATGGATACGCCTCCTCGCAGCCATTATGATTTTGATTACGAGATGCCGATAGATAAGCGTTATCCTTTATTGAAACCCATAAAGAAAATATACCGTACTATTTTCCCTGCTAAATAATGGCTAAGATCCGCATTATTCCCACTTTACTGCTGCACAATTCAGGTTTGTACAAAACAGTGAATTTTAAAAATCCGGTGTATGTAGGCGATCCTATAAATGCAGTAAAGATATTTAATGAGAAAGAAGCGGATGAGTTATTGTTGCTCGATTACCTGGCTTCTGCAGAAGGCAGGGAGCCCGATTATAATAAGATCTCTGAAATAGCAGGAGAAGCATTTATGCCGATGGCTTACGGAGGTGGCATTAAAAGCTGGGATATAGCAAAGAAAGTGTTTGATTGCGGATATGAGAAAGTGGTACTTAACTCAGCTTTATTCGATGATATTTCTTTGATAGATAAGATCGCTGCTGTATATGGCTCGCAGGCTGTTGTTGGTAGCGTAGATATTAAGAAAGATCTGTTGGGCAGAAATAAAGTGTATGCACAATCAGGCAAGAAAAAGACCGGGTACACGCCGGCCGAGTGGGCAATAAGACTGGAACAAGCTGGTGCCGGAGAAATAATGATCAACAGTATAGAGCGGGATGGTACCTGGAGTGGTTATGCTTTGGATGTGATCAGTGAGGTATCGCATAAAGTTTCTGTTCCGGTAATTGCGTGCGGCGGTGCCGGAAGTTTCGATGACCTGGAAAAAGCTGCAAAAGCAGGCGCCTCTGCTGTGGCTGCAGGCAGCATGTTTGTTTTTCAAAAAAAAGGTATGGGAGTATTGATAAGCTTTCCTACCGGTAAAAAAATAATTGTATAAAATGAATAAAAGCAACGTTCGTTTTGCAATAGTAGGCTGTGGCCGTATTGCGCAACGACATGCCGAGCATATAAACAAACAGGGAACACTTGTGGCTGTTTGTGATATTGTAAAAGAAAAGGCTGATGCACTTGCTGAAAAATACAATGCCCGGGCATTTTACAATATTGCGGACCTTTTGAAAAATGCAAAGGATGTAGATGTAGTATCTATATGCTCGCCCAACGGCCTGCATGCAACACATTCTATCCAGTCTTTGAAGGCAGGATTCCACGTACTGTGCGAAAAGCCGATGGCTACCAGTGTGTATGATTGCGGTGAGATGATAAAGATGGCAGAGCAGGTAAACAAAAGACTGTTTGCAATTAAGCAAAATCGTTTTAACCCGCCGGTAGCTGCTGTAAAGCAGGCAATTGACGAAGGCCGTTTTGGCAAGATATACAGCGTACAGTTAAGTTGCTTCTGGAACAGGAATAAAGATTATTACGAAAATTCGTGGAAGGGCACAAAGGATTTAGATGGAGGTACGCTGTACACCCAGTTCTCGCATTTTATAGACTTACTGTACTGGATGATAGGTGATGTAAAAAGTGTGGAGGCTTTTACCGGTAACTATGCACACCAGGATACTATAGAATTTGAAGATACAGGTGTTGCTATATTGTCTTTTTACAATGGAGCAATTGGTACGGTAAATTATACTGTGAACAGCTATGAGAAAAATATGGAAGGGTCACTTACCATATTTGCAGAGAAGGGTACAGTGAAGATCGGTGGCCAGTATTTGAACGAACTGGAATACCAGAACATTGAAAACTATAAGATAGATAACCTGCCTGAAGGTAATAAAGCCAATAACTATGGCAACTACCAGGGATCGATGTCTAACCACGACAAGGTGTACGAAAACCTGATAGACGTGCTAACCAACAATGCCAGCATATCTACCAGCGCGTTTGAAGGATTGAAGACTGTGGAGATCATTGATAAGATATATTCTGCTGCAAAGAATATTAAATAATGGGCGAGCCTAAGATATTATCCTGCAAGATCGTTGACGTACATTTTGGAGAAAATGTAAAAGTGGTAGAGCCTGTAAATATATACGGCTGCCGCATTGACGATGATTGTTTTATTGGTCCGTTTACTGAGATACAGAAAGATGTAGTGATCGGTAAACGCACCAAGGTGCAGTCGCACAGCTTTATATGTGAGCTGGTGTGCATTGGCGATGATTGTTTCATTGGGCACGGTGTTATGTTCATAAACGACTTGTTTGCAAAAGGTGGGCCGGCAAGGGGAGATAAAAGTTTATGGAAAGAAACCCATATTGGCAATCATGTGTCTATAGGATCAAACGCTACTATCCTACCTGTAAAAATATGCGACCATGTGGTGATAGGTGCGGGAGCCGTAGTAACAAAAGATATTACAGAACCGGGCGTATATGCAGGTAACCCGGCCAGGAAAATAAAAAGCCTTTAAGAAGAATGAACGTTCCTTTTGTAGATCTGAAGAAACAATACCAGGATATAAAGCCTGCAATTGATAAAGCAATACAGGATGTAGTAGAGCATACAGCTTTTATAGGTGGTAAATATGTAAAGGCCTTCGAGCAGCAGTTTGCCGAACTATACGGGGTGAAACATGTGATCGCTTGTGCCAATGGTACTGATAGCTTGTATATATTAATGAAGATGCTGGGCATCGGAGCCGGTGACGAAGTAATAACAGTTGCAAACAGCTGGATATCGAGCTCCGAGACTATCACACAAGCCGGTGCTCAACCAGTATTTGTGGATATTCATCCTGACTATTACAGTATGGATGAAAGCTTGCTGGAGCAAGCAATAACACCGCGTACTAAAGCTATCATATTAGTGCACCTGCAGGGGCAGATGGCTAATATAGAAGCCATAGAAAAACTTTGTAAGGCAAAAGGTATTTATTTAATAGAAGATTGTGCACAGTCGCACTTTAGTGAGTATAAAGGAATACGTGCAGGGTTAACAGGTATTGCCGGTAGTTTTAGTTTTTATCCCGGTAAGAACCTTGGTGCATACGGAGATGCAGGCTGTATCATCACCAATGATGATGTACTGGCCAATAAATGCCGTATGTATGCCAATCATGGATCGTTGGTAAAGCATAAACATGAGATAGAAGGCATTAACAGCCGTATGGATGGCTTGCAGGCGGCAGTGTTGTCGGCAAAGCTTCCTCATATACTGCAATGGACTGAGCAGCGCATAGCTAATGCTGCATTATATGCCAAATACCTGGGCGATATTAAAGAGGTCATCTTGCCAGCAGTACGGCCGGAGAGCAAGCACACCTATCATGTATATATGATAAGGGCAGAGCGACGCGACGAGCTAATGGCATACCTGAAAGAACATGGCATTGAAACAGCATTGCACTACCCGGTAATACTGCCATTATTAAAAGCATATTCCCATTTAGGTTATACATCCGAAGATTTTCCGGTAGCAGCCGCTTACCAGGATACTATATTATCGCTGCCCATGTATCCTGAGCTGACCGAAGAACAGATAGCATACGTGGCTGAAACCATAGCAGCATTTTACAAATTATAAGTTTGGAGTTAAGAAATAAATCCATTCTGATCATATCGCAACAGGATTGGGGCGAGATGTTTATATCCAAGAACCACTATGCGCTGGAACTGGCGCGCAGGGGTAATAAAGTATTTTATTTACCAGGGCCCGATCAGCGGAATAAATTAAAGCCCGGTGAAATAAAAATAAGTTCGCTGGGACATGATAACTTGTTCAATGTTGAGCACAGGTTGCCATTTCCCTATGTGTTAAAATTCAGAGCCAGATTTTTATACGATCTTTTACTGAAGAGTCATATAACTAATATCCTGAAACATACAGGCCCGATAGATATTGTATGGTCTTTTGACTTGTCCAATACCATACCGCTTAGTGCCTTCCCCGATAGTTGTGTAAAGTTATATATGCCGGTTGATGAGCTGGAAGAAAAGGTGGCTGTGAAAGCAGCGAAAGGTGCAGACATGATCTTTTCGGTAACGAATGAAATATTGGATAAGTTCCAGTCGCTTAATGTTCCGCTGGTTTTTTTGAATCACGGTGTGTCTGAAATGTTTCTTGCTGAACAACCGGTTAACAGCACTAATGATGTTATCAGTATAGGATTATCCGGCAACTTCCTGAGGCCTGATATTGACAGGGCAACATTGCTAAATATCATTGCTAACCATAAAGATGTTCAATTTCACTTTTGGGGGTCTGTTGGCAAGACAAATTCGAACCTGGTGGGTGGCGCGGATACTAGTGCTATGCAATTTATAAGTGACCTTGAACAAAATGAGAATGTGGTTTTGCATGGTGCTGTGCCTCCTAAACAATTAGCAGAAGAAATAAAGAACATGGATGGTTTCCTTATATGCTACGATGTAAATAGAGATCAAAGCAAAGGGACTAACTATCATAAGATAATGGAATACCTTGGGACAGGGAAAGTAGTGGTTTCGAACAATGTAACTACTTATAAAGAACTGCCCGGATTAATAGAAATGATACAAAGCAGAAATGATAATGATGAACTGCCGGTATTGTTTAATAAGGTTATAACAAACATCACTACATATAACGCTCCGGAGCGCCAGAAGCAACGCATAGCTTATGCCCGGCAACAAACATATCCCATCCTGGTAAATAAGATCGAAGCGGCTTTGACTGCAGCATCCAAATAATGTTGAAAGGAAAGAAGATATTAATTGTTACGAGTGTTAATCTGTCTGCCAATCCACGGAGTTTAAAAGAAATACGTTCGTTGATAGATGCAGGCTCCGATGTTACAGTTATTAAATTTACATTCAATAACTGGAGTAATGAAAATGAGCTGCAACTAGAAGAAGAGTTGCGAACTGTCAGATGGATAAAAATAAGTGCTACACGTCATCCATATTTCCCATGGGTCACATCTGCCATTGCTAGTAAACTTTCCGGTCTTTTGTTGAAATTTTTTAGATCAGCAGATAGGCTAAAAGCATATAGCCTGGACAGAAGAAGCTATCTTTTGCACAAAGCTATGAGCAGGTTAGAGCCGAATTATGATTTTATAATAGCTCATAATCCCGGTACGCTATGGGCTGTAAGTAATTATGCAACAACTCATAATATTCCTTACGCTGTAGATATTGAAGATTATCATGCTGGTGAACAAGGGCATGTGATTGATGAAACGCAACATACACTTGTGAATAGTGCATTGCGGAAAGCCAGCTATATTTCTGCTGCATCTCCGCTGATACTTCAGCGGGTTATCAATGATATCGTAACGGATAAGCCTGCTTTTGTTGTGAATAATGTTTTCCCGGTTAGTATGCAGCCTGTTTTTCAGGACCTGGGAATAGATAATGGTGCACCATTGAAGATGATTTGGTTTTCTCAGCATTTGGGCATGGATAGGGGGATACAGGATGCTATAGAAGCAATGAATGGTATTTCAGAATTCCCCGTAACACTAACACTAATAGGTAATGCTACGGACGATGTAAAAGCAGGTCTTCAAAAACTTTTGATTAATGCTAAGCATGCCATCCATTATAAATTGCCATGTGGCGAAAAGGAATTATTTGAAACAGTTTCTCAACATCATATAGGCCTCGCGTTGGAGCCTGCTTTTTCTATCAATAATGATATTGCGCTTTCTAATAAAATATTAACCTATCTGCTTGCCGGAAATGCAATTGCAGCTTCAGATACGCAGGCGCAATCGTTATTTATGAATACTTATCCCGATGTCGGATTTTTGTATTCTAAAGGAAATGGCGCTGAACTGGCAAGGCAATTAAGACTTTTATACGCTGACCAGCGAAGTTTGCAAAGTATGCGTCTTGCAGCGTACCAGCTCGCAGCTGCCAAATTGAATTGGGAACAAGAGCAAAAAGTGTTCTTACAATATTTAGCCAAAAGCATCAATAATTAGCCCAATACATTTTGAAGAAGATACTTATCATATCACCACACTTTCCGCCATCTAATCTTGCAGCAGTACACCGGTCCAGGTTGTTTGCGCAACATCTTCCCGAGTTTGGCTGGCAGCCTATTGTTCTGACTGTACACGAAGACTTTTATGAAGAGCAACTGGATCGCAACCTGGAGCAATTGCTCCCTAAGGATCTGCGTATAGAAAAGGTAAAAGCGATGAAAGTGAAGGGGCCGAGATTGATCGGTGATATTGGTTTAAGAGCTTTCAGGCAATTGTATAGAAGGGCTAAATCCCTGATACAAGAAGAAAAAATAGATTTCGTTTACATACCGATACCATCCTTTTACGCCGCACTATTGGGCAGGTGGCTGCATGTAGCTACAGGAGTAAAATATGGCATTGATTATATAGACCCGTGGGTGCATCCCTTCCCTAACAGGGATAAGTCGCTCAGGCATCGGCTAAGTGAATCACTTGCAAGTTTCCTGGAGCCAATAGCTATAAGGAATGCATCCCTGATCACCGGTGTGGCTGAGGGCTATTATAAAGGGGTGCTGGAACGTACACCTGTACTGGAAGCAACCTGCGTGTTTGGCGCTATGCCATACGGGGGTGAACGCGAAGACCATGAAAAGCTGAAAGAACTGGATTTAAAGCCATACCTGTTCATGAAAAATGGTAAGAGGCAGATGGTGTATGCCGGTGCCATGTTGCCCAAAGCATACGAACCGCTGGAGGCGATTTTTAAATCCATTCAGCAAAATCAGGAAGCCTTCGCAGATGTTGAATTTCATTTTATAGGAACCGGTAAAACACCGGACGATCCTAATGGGTTTAACATTAAGCCGTATGCAGAAAAGTATGGATTGTGGCAGACAATAGTATTTGAATATCCTAAGCGTATACCTTACCTGGATGTTTTAGTACACCTGGATGCCGCAGACGGAGTGTTTATACTTGGCAGCACCGAACCACATTATACCCCATCTAAAGTGTACCAGGGCGTATTGGCCGGAAAGCCTGTCATGGCAGTCTTGCATAAAGCATCTACTGCAGCCCAGGTGCTGAAGCGGACAAACGCGGGGCTTGCCTACCTGCTGGATCCTGAAAACGTGAAAGCGCTTGAAACGGATTTTGTGAAGCTGTATCAGCAATACAAAATATTTGCCGCAGAATTTACGCCTGCGCAGGTGCAACAAAATGAGTTTGACGCTTATAGTGCAAAAGCTGTGACCAGGCAACTGGCGCAGTTGCTGAACAAAGCAATGGAATAATGGGAAGACGACTGGCCATAGTTACAACACACCCGATACAATACAATGCTCCCTGGTTCAGGTTATTGGCAGAAAGCGGTGAAGTGACCCTACGTGTATTTTATACATGGGAACAATCGCAAACGAATGAAAAATATGATCCGGGTTTCGGTAAGGTTATCAGTTGGGATATACCATTGCTGGATGGATATGACTATAAGTTTGTAAAAAATGTAAGTGTCGACCCGGGCTCCCATCATTTTAAAGGGATATATAACCCCACCCTTATCAGTGAAATAAAGGAATGGAAAGCAGACTGTGTGCTGGTGATAGGATGGCCCTTTAAAAGCCACCTGGCTTGCATGCGATATTTTAAAGGGAAGATACCTGTATTATTTAGAGGTGACTCTACCTTGCTTGAAGAGCGTGCCGGTATAAAAAAGTTGTTGAGGACGCCTGTACTGAAATATATCTATTCTTTTGTGGATTATGCCATGTATGTTGGTGAGAACAATAAACAATACTTCCTGGCGCATGGCATTAAAGAAAATGAACTTTGGTATGTACCACATGCAATAGATAATAAGAGATTTGCAGGTGAAGGAGATAATTATGACACAGAAGCTGCAAGATGGCGACAAGAACTGGGAATAGGAAAGGATAAAGTGGTGATATTGTATGCAGGAAAACTGGAGCCGAGTAAAAATGTGCAATTGCTATTGCAAATGGCGGACATACTCTCGGACGACAGGTACAGATTTGTGATTGTAGGAAATGGAGAAACAGAAGCCATACTTAAAGAACAAGCCAAAGGAGATGAAAGGATACTGTTCCTGGGGTTTCAGAATCAGAACAGGATGCCTGTAGTTTATCGTCTTGGAGATGTATTCATCCTGCCTTCTAACGGACCCGAAACATGGGGCTTGGGCATTAATGAAGCAATGGCCAGTGGAAGGGCTGTAATAGCTACAACAAAATGCGGGGGGTCTATCGACCTCATAAAAGATAATGGTACTATCATATCGCCGGGGGATACTATGGGCGCTGTAGATTACATCAGGAAAGTAACAGCATCTGAGGATGGACTGAGAAAAGCCGGAGCGCGGTCAAAACAGATTATTGCTGATTTTTCTTTTGAGCATATTTGTAATAATATCCTTACCCTACTTAAAATAATACCTTCTGGAAAAGCGTAACCAACCCAGGATATTGGCTGTAATTGCAGGAAACTATATATACGGTAAAGAAGTAGTGGGCTTGCAGGCACTAGAAGCATTGAATACGAGCGCCGATTTGCTGACGCTCATCAGTGGGTGGAACGATGGGGCGTTTAAAAAGGAATTGGAACACAGAAATATTGCATATAAGATCATTAAGCTGGGGTGGATATATATAACCAAGCCGTTATGGACACTGGATACCCTAATACATATACCCGGTGCATGGTTGTCTTATATGAAAATAATAAGAGAGTATAAACCGGATATTATTTACACAGACTCTTATCGTAACGTAATATTGTTATGGCCATTTCTCAGAAAGAAATCTGTAGTGCTGCATGTGCATGAGGAACATGCGTATGTAAAAAGAGGTAAGGGATTTATTCAGAAAGTGTTACCAAAGACAAATAAATTTATCGCAGTTTCTGAATTTATTAAGAAAGATTTATTGGCTTGTAGTGTCCCGGAAACGATGGTCAGAGTTGTATACAACAGCACAAAGGGGGTTGACGGGGTAAAAAAGGCATATATGCCAGGTGATGTGTTAAGAATAGGCATTATAGGCCAGGTGCTGAAAACCAAAGGACATGAAGATCTTATAGATGCCCTTATCTTATTGAAGGGAAAGATGGATTTCGTCTTATCTATCACCGGTACCGGTGATAAGGATTATATTGAAATTTTGAAAAACAAAATATCTGCAAGTGGATTAGGTGAACTGGTGAACTGGAACGGATATGTGGAGGACAAGGGGCAGGTTTATGAAAACCTTGATGTTGTAGTTGTACCTAGCAGAAAAAATGAGTCCTTTGGATTGGTAGCAGCAGAATCGGGTATGTATTATTGCGCAACCATTGTAACAGATGCCGGCGCATTAAGTGAGATCGTAGAAGATGGGAGGACCGGTTTTGTAGTTGCTAAGGAAGACCCGGCCGGTATTGCGGATAGGATATATAAATTGTATGATCGGCAAACTTTAATAGAGATGGGGCAGAACGGCAGGAAAAGAGTACAAAATCTTTTTAGTGAGAAGGCTTTTAAGAGTGAAATTCTATCAGCATTAGAGTTAAGAATTAAGAATTAAGAATGGCAGAGAAAAGACCCAATAATGCAATAGTCTCAATAATCGTAATTTTCTCATTATATGCGTTTATTTCTCAGTATGCTTATGTTTCTATAATAGCAGGACTAGCCCTTGCTACCATAGTTGCCTTACTGTGGACCCCGAGAATACCACCAATGCTGCCATATCTTTTTGCTTACCAGTTTTTGCAAATATTTGGTGCAATATGGTATGCCGATTTTTTACACCAACCGTTAGATTCTTTATACGAAAGTATTGATTCTGAGTTTCTTGTAATGTTCACATTAATACAATTGGTATTAATGGCAGGGCTTGCTTCTTTTGTATTTAAGATGAAAAAAGTACCTGGGCTGGATGATCTGCGTGCCGCTGTGATGGAACTGGATGTAAAAAAGGTATTAACAGCCTATGTGATTACTTCCCTGTTTTTTCCGATATTAATATCTGCAACCCGTTCTATATCCTCCGTTAGTCAGTTAATACAATCATTTGCGGTAATTAAGAAGTTGTTTTTGATCATGTTGCTGTTTATTGTTTTTCTGCGAAAAACGCAATACCGCAATCTTATCATTTTCATTTTTATAGCAGAATTTATATTGAGCTTTGTATCTTACTTCTCAAGCTTTAAAGAAATATTTGTCTACATCCTTATCGCATATCTTACGGTTTTCCCAAATATCAAGACTAAAGCTATTGTCCGTTTGTTGCCATTTGTTGTCTTCGTCGTTGTATTGATGGTCTTTTGGTCGAGTATCAAGAATGATTATAGAAATTATCTGAACCAAGGTAGCCGGCAGCAAGAGATATCAGTAAGCACATCTGATGCACTGAACTATGTAGCAGACCAGGCCGAGGCCTATGATGCAAATGCCTTTTCTGAAGGTGGAGAGATATTGCTGCACCGTATGCAGTATATGCAACAGTATTCTTCTGTTTACTCGCGTGTGCCCTCTGTAATACCCTTCGACGAGGGTAAGAACACTTCCAGTGCATTGACTTTTCTATTAATGCCAAGAACATTTTCCGATAATAAAGGCATTCTTGATCCATCTACAAAAGCATCTTATTACACAGGTAAAACATTTACGGATGCTGCACATGGTACCTCCATATCAATGGGCTATTTTTGTGATTTTTATATTGATTTCGGCCTGTGGGGCATGATAATTCCTCTTTTAATCATTGCCTTTGGTATAGGTAAAGCGGCATCTTATATCATGAATAATAAGCGATACAATTTGATATTTACCTATTGCCTGTTTATCGCAGTGTTTATGAGCCTTGGTACCTTTGAGTCGGATATCATATTCTACCTCGGGTCTATAAGGAACTATGTGGTTGTATTATTGCTGGGTAACTGGCTTATATTCCCCCGTCTGAATAAATATATTAAAGCCTGATAAAGGTATTTGTAACATACGAGTATTTTTTACCGGCCTACAAAGCCGGGGGGCCTATCCAATCGCTGGATAATATGGTAAAGAACTTTGCCACTGGTGAGGTAAGCTTTTATGTGTATTGCAGTGACAGGGACATGGATGGTACAGTGCTGAATGTAAGACATGGAAGCTGGCAACAATACAATGAAAGCACGCTGGTATATTATGCATCCCCAGAGGAATGCCGGCAAAATATTCTGCAGAGGCTTCTGGACGAGATACAGCCTGATGTGGTTTTTATTAATGGCATTTTCTCTCGTTATTTTTCTATCGCACCATTATTGGCTAAAACTAATGCGAAGAAAATCCTTTCGGTAAGAGGTATGCTACATGCAGGTGCTTTGAGCCAGAAGAGTTTTAAAAAGAAATTGTTTTTCTCTCTTTTCAAATTGCGTTCCTGGCATCGTTTAGCAGATTTTCATGCAACGACGGAGGAAGAAGCGCAATTTATCAGGAACCAGTTTGGCGATAATGTAAAGATATGGGTGGTTCCTAATTTCCCGAAAGTAATAGGTTACTATGAGCCTCTTGAAAAATTGATGGGTAAGCTCAAGCTGTTGAGTATAGCCCTTATAAGCCCCATGAAAAATATTAAACTGGTGATAGAGGCCCTCATGCAGAGCAAGGGCAACATTGTATATGATATTTACGGCCCCGTGAAAGATGAAGCATATTGGGAGGAGTGTAAAGCATTGATGGCTAGCCTGCCATCAAATGTGCAAGTTAATTATAAAGGTTCTTTAGAACCGGAAAAGGTAAAAGAAACGCTGAGTCATTATCATGTGATGGTTCAACCGAGCAAGAGCGAGAATTTCGGTCATTCTATTTTTGAGGCACTATCAGCGGGCATGCCTGTTATTACCAGTAATTTTACGCCCTGGAATGATTTGGTGAAGAATAAGGCAGGCTATAATGTAAGCATAGAGAATACAGATGAACTTGTTAAAAGTATAGATGTATTCACTGCTTTTGATAATGACACTTATGAGCATTGGACCATGCAGGCTTATGAATATGCTCTCAATAAAGTAGACGTCCCTGCCATCAGAAAGGGATACGAAAATATGTTTGGTACTGCTCAGGCGGTACCCACACAAACCATAAAATAAAATTCAAATGATAATCTTAGGTATTAATGCATACCATGCCGACTCAAGTGCGGCTATATTAAAAGATGGTGTGTTAATAGCCGCATCAGAAGAAGAGAGATTCACTCGTGTGAAGCACTGGGCAGGTTTCCCTGAAAAAGCTATACAGTTTTGTTTGGATGAATTAGGCATTACCCTTGACCAGGTTGACCATATAGCAATAGGAAGAGACCCTAAGGCTAAGCTGGATAAGAAAATGCTGTACCTGCTGAAGAACCCGCAGGGCGGCGTAAAGACTGTATTAAACAGGTTGAGCAACAACAAAAAAGTGGCATCGCTGGAGCAGGAATTTTCTCGCATGTCTGGCGTTGATGCCGATAAGATCAAACCTAAGATACACCAGGTAGAGCATCATAGAAGCCATCTTGCCTCCGCATTTTTTGCCAGTCCGTTTGATGAGGCTGCATTACTATCTATAGATGGATCAGGTGATTTTACTACCACTATGATAGGCCGTGGTAAAGGAAATAAAATTGAGGTAATAGACTCAGTAGATTTCCCTGTTTCTGTTGGTACCTTCTATACTTCGTTTACGCAGTTCCTTGGCTTTCCCCATTATGGTGATGAATACAAAGTAATGGGGCTTGCGCCGTACGGCGAACCTAAATACGTAGATAAACTAAGAGATGTAATTAAGTTTACCGACAATGGCCTGTTCGACTGGAATCCTAAATATTTCAAGTCGGCCAAGGATGTAGTGGTAACCTATGGCGATGATCATATACCGGTAGTGGGGACACTTTTTACATCCTATATGGAAGAGCAATTCGGACCGGCCAGAAAAAAAGAGGATGAGCTGACACAGTATCATAAAGATATAGCAGCTTCGGTACAGCGATTTACAGAGGAGCTAATATTCCATATTGTTAATCACCTGCAAAAGCGTACAGGATTAAAGAATCTATGCGTTGCGGGTGGCGTAGCGCAGAATTCAGTTGCCAATGGTAAGATACTGGCTAACTCAGGGTTTGAAGAACTGTATATACCATCAGCAGGGCATGATGCGGGCATCTCTATGGGCGCTGCGTATTATGTATATAATCAAACGCTGGATATGCCTCGTGCCAAGCCTATCTACTCGGCCTATACCGGCAGCAAATTCAGCAACGAACAGATCGAAGAATTTTTGAAGAGCAGGAACATAAGCTACAAGCGTTTAGCTGATGCTGAATTGTATGATTATGTTTCGGATAAGTTGGTGAACGCAGGTGTGATAGGCTGGTTCCAGGGAAGAGCAGAATTTGGGCCGCGTGCATTGGGAGGACGTTCTATACTAGCCGATCCGCGCAGGACCGATGCGAAAGATCTGCTGAATGCAAAGATCAAACGTCGTGAAAGCTTCAGGCCATTTGCGCCATCTATACTTAAAGAATATGTACCAGAATATTTTGAACGTACAGAGAATGTACCGTTCATGGAAAAGGTGTTCCCGATAAAAAAGGAAAAATATAAAGAGATACCTGCTGTAACGCACGTAGATGGAACTGGCAGGTTGCAAAGTGTAGATAAAGAAGTGTCTCCAAGATATTATGGACTGATAGATGCCTTCAGGCAGAAAACAGGAGTGCCCATATTACTGAATACATCCTTCAACGAAAATGAACCTATCGTAAATACACCGGCAGAAGCGTTGGATTGCTTCCTGCGTACCCGCATGGATATGCTGGTGCTGGAGAACTGTGTAGTAGAACGATAATTGTTGATGAACATCTGGCTGATATCTGCTTTTGAACCCACACCTGTAGATAAGGTGCGCCCGATGCGCTTTATGGGCATTGCAAATGCCGGTATTCGTGCAGGGCATAATATTGTATTCTTCACTACCACCTTCAATCACTTCTCTAAATCGCAGCGATATGAATCTAATTCGTATCATACAGTGACGCCAGACCGATATGAAGTAGTGTATATACATTCCAAACCCTACCAAAAAAATATCTCTGCTGAGCGCATGATGGCGCACCTGGACCTTGCAAAGAAATTATTGCAGGAGATAGAGGAGAGAAAAGATAAGCCGGATGCTATTTTAATAAGCCTGCCACCACTAAGCACTGTACAAAAGATAACTGAATGGGGAAAGAAACATGGTGTGCCTGTGATCGTAGACATAATAGATCCCTGGCCGGATGTTTTTATCAAAGCATTCCCTCCTTCCGTGAAAGGCTTGGCAAAAACAGCTTTGTCGCCATTTTATGGTAAAGTAAAACAGATCATGCGCGATTGTGCAGCGGTAACTGCGATATCGAACGATTACATAAAATGGGCACAGCAATATTTTAAGACGAATAAGCCGGCAGGGTGTTTTTACCCGGCAGTACCTTATGAAGAAATAAAACAGGCGTTTGAAAAGCTGAGTAGTACACATAAAAAGGATGAGTCTATACTAAGGATCATCTATGCAGGTTCCCTTGCAAGCTCTTATGACATCCCCACGATATTGAATGCAGCTGAGATACTGGAAAAGGAATATCCAGGTAAAACAAAATTTGTAATAGCAGGTAAAGGGCCGCAGGAGGAATTGGTGAAAGAGAAACAGAAGCAATTACCTAATGTACAATACCTGGGCTGGCTGGATCACGAAGGGATGTATCGCGAACTATACCTGTCAGACATAGGCCTTACGCAACATGTACCGGGCGCTACACAATCAGTCACCTATAAATTGTTTGACTATCTCGCAGCTGGGCTGCCAATCATGAATTCGCTGCATAGTGAGATGGCAGACATTATCGTAACCAATAGAGTGGGCTTCAATAATAAAAGTGGTGATGCTGCCGGCCTGGCAAAGAATATTGCAGGGTTCATGGATAGTAAAGAATTACTGCAACAATATAGAAGCAATGCCCTTGCGCTGACAGTGCAGTTAGGTGATGCTAAAGTGGTATACGGGCGGATGATAGATTTTATTGCGCAAGTAGTAAATAAGGCAATGGCATAATGCAGCTATACAGGGACATCACAAAACCATTGGCCGACAAGATCATATCGCTTGTGGTGCTGGTGATATTATCCCCTGTTATTTTACTGACGACGATACTGCTTTTTATTGCCAATGACGGCAAACCATTTTTTGTGCAACCGAGGCCGGGATACAAAGGAAGGATCTTTCGCATATTGAAGTTCAAGACCATGAATGATAAGAAAGATGAGCATGGTAACCTGCTGCCTGATAGCGAAAGGCTTACAGCAGTTGGCAGGATAGTGCGTAAAGCATCACTGGACGAGCTGCTGCAATTGATAAATGTGCTGAAGGGAGATATGAGCCTTATAGGGCCAAGGCCCTTGCTGGCGGAGTACCTGCCACTATATAATGAGAGACAACGTACCAGGCATCACGTGAAGCCCGGCATCACGGGATGGGCTCAGGTAAATGGCCGTAACTCCATATCCTGGGAAGATAAATTTGAATATGATGTTTACTATGTGAATCATCTTAGTTTTGCACTGGATCTAAAGATCGTTTTTATGACCATAGGGAAAGTATTTGCTGCGAAGGGAGTCAATCAAAATGATGCTACAACCATGGAAAAATTTAAAGGCACACCAAAACAGGATTTAGTATGATCATATACGGAGCAAGCGGACACGGTAAGGTAATTGTTGATATCCTGGAACTGAATGGTATCAGGGAAATAATGGTATGGGATGATAACCCCAAAGATCATTTGAGCGGTTATGAAATAACCTTACCTCAGGCAACCGAGTACGAAGATATACCGCTGATCGTTTCTATTGGCGATAATGCTACACGTAAAAAAATAGCAGAGAAGCTATCGCCCGATACTTTGTTTTACTCTGTGGTACATCCCGGTGCAACCATTAGTAAGAGTGCGAGCATAGACCGTGGTACTGTGGTAATGGCAGGTGTTTCGGTAAACCCGGATACTATAATAGGTCAGCACTGTATCATCAACACAAATGCTTCTATAGATCATGATTGCGTGATCGGTGACTACGTACATATTTCTCCGAACGTGGCACTGTGTGGTGATGTGAGTGTAGGAGAAGGCACGCATATAGGAGCGGGAACCGTGGTGATACCCGGGAAAAAAATAGGGAAATGGTGTGTGATAGGAGCGGGAAGTGTTATCATAAATGATGTGCCTGATGGTGCCAAGGTAGTAGGCAATCCCGGCAGGATCATCAGTCAATCAAACTAAACAAAACTCATGAAGCCAAAGATCTGGTTATCATCACCACATATGGGCGGCACAGAATTAGACTATGTGCACGAAGCCTTTGATACCAATTGGGTAGCTCCTTTGGGCCCAAATGTTGATGGGTTTGAGAAGGATATAGCTACTTTTTTAGACGATAATATACATGCAGCAGCGCTTAGCTCCGGCACCGCGGCTTTGCATCTAGCACTAGTAATAGCAGGTGTGGAACCGGGAGATGAGGTGATATGCCAGAGCATGACCTTCTCTGCATCTGCTAATCCAATAAAATATTTATCTGCCACGCCGGTATTTGTTGATAGCGAAACACATACCTGGAATATGTGCCCCGATACATTGGAAGCAGCGATAAAAGACAGGATAGCGAAAGGGAGGAAGCCCAAAGCTATTATCCCCGTACATCTTTATGGTATGCCGGCGCGCATCAGCGAGATCATGGAGATAGCTAAGCGATACGAGATACCTGTGATTGAAGACGCCGCGGAAGCATTGGGGTCGTCGGTAAATGGTAAGATGTGTGGCACGTTTGGCAGCATTGGTATTTTATCTTTCAATGGTAATAAGATCATTACTACCTCGGGTGGTGGCGCGCTGGTGGCACATGATAAAGAAGTTACAGCTAAAGCAACTTTCCTTGCAACACAGGCAAGGGATGCCGCACCGCATTATCAGCATTCCCATGTAGGATATAATTACCGCATGAGCAATATCTGCGCAGGTATCGGGCGTGGGCAAATGGAGGTGCTGAAAGACAGAATAGCAAAGCGGAGGAATGTTTACGAACAGTATTATGAAAAGATGAAAGGTATTGCCGGCGTTAATTTTGTAGATGAACCGACAGGCTATTACAGCAACAGGTGGCTGAGTACAGTATTGATTGACCCGGCGCAAACAGGTGGCGTAACAAGAGAAACCCTAAGGCTGGCTCTCGATGCTGAAAATATTGAATCAAGACCATTGTGGAAGCCAATGCATCTGCAGCCAATATTTGAGGACGCACCTTATTATGGCAATCGCACTTCTGATAAGTTGTTCGAGAACGGGCTATGCCTGCCATCGGGATCCAATATGAGCGAAGAAGATATGAGCCGGATATTTGACGTGATAGAGAAGGTATTTAAAATAAGTTAGGGTTAATAAGTAAACTATTAAAAAATCCCTGGTTGATATTTTAACCAGGGATTTTTCTTTATGTATGATGATGCTATTAATTATCGAATGTATAGCAGGCATAAAAAAGGCGCGGTAAACACCGCGCCTTTTGTTAGCTCTATTGTAATTATTGCTTCGTGAAGCTTATAGCCTGGTTGAAGTGACTGTCTTCATTAGTTACCTGCAGCATATAAACACCTGCTGCCAGTGCATCCAATTCTATTGATGCAATGTTTGACTGGCCCGGCGTTATAGTGCCCTGGTACACGAGGTTACCTAATTTATCGAGCACCCTGGCATGTGTTGTGCCAGGAAGTGTTTTGTTGAAACTGATATTCAACTGGGCACCTGCAAGAGGGTTAGGATAAACCTTCATGGATATGTCGGATGATTTACTTACTGTATTAACACCAAGTGTAGCATCTACTATGAGTTTAGATACAGAACTGGCTACCGCATTTTTACAAACACCATCAACAACGCAACGGTACTGATTTCCGCTCATATCGAAGCCAGCATTGAGGATTGTTAGTGACGCGGTGTTAACACCCTGGAAACGAATAGTATCAGTAATGTCTGCAAACCCACTGTTATTTACATTCTCTTGCCACTGGAAGCTGGTGCCAACATTAGGTACTTTAAATGTTACCGGGCTGAAGAATGGAGTGATAACCTGCGCAGGTGTACTTTGTGGCGCTGCATTTACATACAATGGAATATCGTTTGTATAGAATTTGAGATTACAAAGAATATTCTCAGTGATCATACAGCGATATATATTACCGCTTAATGAAGCAGGAGTTTCCGTAATACGCAGAGAGTCTGTATTTGCACCTGAGTAAGGAGGAATGTTTACAAGATCCTTAAATATTCCGGGTGATGTTTGTACCTGCCATTGATACAGTAACGCGTTACCCTTTGCCAGCACACCCAGTTTTTTCTCATTGGTTTCGCAAGCTGTGTCTTCGATAGTTTGAGATACTATTGTAACTGGATTATGCACCTTCAAAGCTGCTGCGCTTGATGTCAAAGCAGGTGTGCAGCTACCGCTTACTATACAACGATACAGGTTTCCATCCATAGGCACAGACGTACGTGGAATTATAAGTTGAGGGCTTGTATTACCTACATACAGAGGGTCAGAGCCTGAGATGTCTACAAAGCCAGAACCATTATTTACCTGCCACTTATAATTGAGGTTGCTGCCATTTGCACCAACTGCAAATATTGCACGGCTACCGGGGCAAATAGTAACATTTGCCGGCTGCGCGCCTATTGCCGGCGGCATAAGTATAGTAAGGCTTGCTGCATTGGAGGTAGCGGAAGGACTACAAGTGGTACTTACAATGCATCTGTAAAGGTTGCCATTGAAGGTCATGTCCGGACTGGCAATTTTAAGATTATCAGTTGTTACACCACTATAAGGACCAGAATTGGCGAGTGAAATCCATGAGTTGCCATTGTCAGGGCTGAGCTGCCATTGATAGTTTACAAAGCCTGTTGGCGTAATGGCACCTGCACCAATGTAGAAGGAAGTATTTGTATTGTTGCAAGTTTGCTTATCTGCAGGCTGAACTGATATCGTTGGCGGCGTAGAAACAAAGTGATATGCGATGTCAGAAGTAACAGAAGGTGAACAAATGCCGCTGACAATACAGCGATACCTATAACTGTTCATCGAAGTGGTTGGTGTAGTAACCGTGAGTGTTGCTGAGGTTGCACCACTGTAGGTACTGTTGTTGCTTAGGTTGGTAAAACCAGCCCCTGTATTTACCTGCCATTGGTAAGATATGCCTGTAGCTAATGCATTTATAGTAAAGGTAGCATTGCTGCCGGGACATATGAAATTGTTAGCAGGCTGTACATTAATAACAGGAGTAGTATTAATAGTCAGTGTGGCCGCTGATGACGTTACAGAAGGGGTACAGTAGCCGCTGACTACACAACGGTATGTATATCCGCTCATTCCCGAATTAGTACCTCGTACGGTGAGTGTATTGGTTGTAGCATTTGCATACATAACACCGTTTGAGATATTGGTATAACCCGAACCATTGTTTACCTGCCATTGGTAGGTTAGCGAATACCCTGTTGCACTTACAACGAAATGAGCTGCCTGATTATCGCATATAGTAGTGCTTGAAGGGCTTGAGGTAATAGCAGGCAAAGTTGCTACATATAACGCTGCCGGCAATGTATATACAGCCGATGCGCAAGCGCTTGATAGTGCACAGCGATAGCGATAGTTATTCATTGCAACTCGTGCTCCTGTAAGGGATAGAGTTCCTGTGGTAACGCCGCTGTAAACGCCTATATTGCTAAGATTAGTCCAGGTAACACCGCTATCGCGGCTTTCCTGCCACTGGAATGCCAGGTTGGTGCTTTGGCCTGCAGCGCTGTAAGTGGCATTGCTGCCGTCGCAAATATATTGGTAAACAGGCTGCTGTGTGATCAGGATGCCGTTCCCTACGTTCAGTGTAGCAGCTGTAGTGGTAGCTGGCGGTGCACACACACTACTTGTTGCTATCATACGGTACATAGAACCATGGAGTGCGGTTGTTGCACTGGTAATTGCAAGCGTGGTTGTTGTAGCACCACTATATGTAGCGTTATTTGTGAGATTTGTCCAGGTAGAGCCACTGTTGGTACTGATCTGCCATTGGTATGACAGGCTAAGCCCAGACGCAGCGCCGGTAAAAGTTGCGTTGCTATTTGGACATATAGTAGTACTTGTTGGGTTGGAAGTAATTGCCGGTAATGGGTTGACCGTCAGTGTTGCGGCATTACTGTTAGTATTGAAGCAGCCGTTGCTACCTACAGCCCTATATTGGTAATTGTTATACCCTATTGGTGCGCTTGAGATATTTAAGGTTGCGGAAGTAGCGCCACTATATGGTGAGCTATTGCTAATGTTAGTCCACGTACTACCTCCATTGGTGCTTACCTGCCATTGGTATGTGATGGTACCACCGGTCATAGCGGTAGTGAAGCTTGCAGATGAGTTAGCGCAGGTAGTTGTAGAAGATGGCTGTGTATTAACTACCGGATTTGTATTTAATATTAATGTGGACGCGTTACTGGCACCTGTGTTGCCGGAACAAGTAGTAGAAGCTACCTGGCGATATTGATTACCACTGATAGCAGAAGTAACATTTGAAACAGTAAGTGTGCTTGTAGTGGCACCGCTATAGTTACCGCCGTTTGTTATATTAGTCCATGTACTACCGCCATTGGTACTTACCTGCCATTGGTAGGTAACGCCTAAGCCCGTTGCGGTGCTTGTAAACGTAGCATTGTTTCCGGAGCAGACGCTTGTAGTTGCAGGTAATGCAGTTGGCGTCGGGGTAACACAAGCAATGTTTACATCGTAGTCTTCTGTTTCGCCATAACCAAAGGAAGTACAGGCATCTGAGCTGCCGATAGAACTGCCGTAACGGATACGTACGCGCATTTTAGTATATCCCTGCGTTGCGGTTGATGGAATTGTTACATTGTTTGTAACTGTTACATCGCCATAGTAGCTGGTGTAATTACCAACTGAAATATATTCACTGGCATCGAACGTGCCGCTTTGGTCATAATCTATCCAGGCAGCAACATATTCCGAGCCCCCATCACCACCGGTAACCGATAATGGGTACGTAAAACCGAGGCCAAGCGTAGGGATGCCCGCGGATCCACCATAATCTATATGACTACCCGAATTGGAATTACAACCGCTACTGTTATTTAAAGTACTGATGGTTACATTATCTATCCTGTCTCCATAACTACAACCGCTACCATTAGAAGTGGTACAGTAACAACTGGAAGTGGAAATAACCCGTGTAGGATTGGAGTATCCTGTATTGCCCGAATTGCTGCAGGTAACAGCTACCCTATAGTATGTGCTTGCAGATTGCGTGGTAGTATAAGTGGCAGATGTTCCGCCTGAAGAAACATTACTCCATGTAGTGCCGTTTGATGATGTTTGCCATTGATATGATATTCCGGTACCCGGTGTGCTGTTTTGTGCAGAGAGTGTAAAATTTAATGAAGTAGAGCATACAAGGCCATTTGAGGTAATTGTATTGCCGGGAGTTGGTGTACCTGTGCAGACACTGGGATAAGTGGTATAAGATATATCATCAACAAAAATGCTATTACCATAATCGCTCGTACCCTGGAAGAAAAGATAATTGGTACTGCCGGAAAATGATGATGGTATGCTGAATGTGTATTGATACCAGCCATTGGATGATACGGATGGAGATTGGCTGCTGGATCTGTAGATAGTGCCTAACAATGTAGCAGACGACACCGAGCCGCTGGTATTAATATAGACATCTACCTTATCTAACCAGGAGCTGTAACCGCCATCTCTAAACATCCAGAAGGTAACAGAAGCAGAGTTAGAGCCCCTGTTACTTAATGAGAATGCCGGTGTTACCATAGAGCGGACGCCGCTGCTGTAGTTGTAAGAATTAAAGTACGCCATACCGGCACCTGAGTGGGGGCTTACTGAGACGGAGGGATAACCAACGTTTCCGGATGTAACGCGTGTCCACGGGCAGGAACCAGATGTCAGCAGGTCAGTCCAACCGGAAGGAACAAATGTTGTACCATCAAAGGATTCGCTAAGTGTTACCAATTGCGCGTTTGATCGCATGGCCATAAGCATGGCGAGCAGTAGGAATAGAATAGAACTTTTTTTCATAACATTCACTTTATATTACCAATAGAGATAACCCAAATAGTTATTAGGGAGTCTAATAAATTTAACATTTAGTTTAACATTAAATTATGAGGTATATATTTCTAATGAAATTTTAATTTTCAGGAATATATTATAATCTATTATATGATATTATTAATGAATTAATTATATATTAATATATAAGTGCAGTAAAGGATTTCAAAGAATTGACTCCCTTACAGGTTATCATTTTGATATAGATTAAAGAATAATTATGAATGGAAAGATTTTAATGTGGGAATAAAAAGAGCAACTCATTATTAAAATAGTTGCTCCTGAAAATGGATAAGGTGAGGCAAAAAAAAGACGCAGCGTATGCTGCGTCTTTAATCATTATTGATTTAAAACTATTGCTTGGTAAAGCTTACCGTTTGGTTGAAATGATCGTTATCATTCGTTACCTGTAGCATA
Organism: Bacteroidota bacterium; assembly: GCA_018267955.1. Lineage (GTDB taxonomy): Bacteria > Bacteroidota > Bacteroidia > Chitinophagales > Chitinophagaceae > Polluticoccus. Next base: position 100,428 of record JAFDXL010000005.1, on the reverse strand, counting down.
TATACACCGGCTGCAATTGCCTCAAGTTCTATTGAAGCATTATTTGCCTGGCCCGGAGTAAGCGTGCCCTGGTAAACAAGGTTGCCTAACTTGTCCAGTACACGAACGTTGGTAATGCCTTTAAGCGCTTTGTTAAAGCTAATGTTCAGCTGTGTACCTGACAGTGGGTTAGGATACACTTTCATAGAAAGGTCTGAAGCAGAAGTAACTTTGTTAACACTTAAAGCCGGATCAACAATCAAAGTACCAGGTACACTTGCCATAGGTGCAAGACAGATGCCGTCAACAACACATCTGTATTGGTTGCCTGTCATATCAAATCCTACATTTTTAATGGTAAGTTCATAGGTATTGATACCATCGAACCGGTTAACATCTGTGATATCTGTAAAGCCGGTATTGTTTGCATTTTCCTGCCATTGGAAGCTGGTACCAACATTTGGTACTTTAAACGTAACCGAACTGAAGAAACCAACCTTGATAGTAGCCGGACTAGTTACAGGTGCGGAATCCACATGTACCGGTATGTCGTTGCTATAGAATTTAAGATTGCAGAGGATATTTTCTGTAATCATACAACGATACAGGTTATCTGAAATAGAAGCCGGAGCTGAAGAAATACGCAATGTATCTGTATTTGCACCGGAATATGGAGGAATATTGGCCAGATTACTATAAACACCCGGAGATGTTTGTACCTGCCACTGATAGATCAGTGAATTTCCCCTTGCATATACACCTATACGTTTATCATTGTTTTCGCAAACGGTATCCTTAATTGTTTGAGAAACGATTGTAACCGGATTGTGTACTTTCAACAGAGCAGGGCGGGATATAGCAGGCGGGGTGCAATCACCTGTTATAACGCAACGGTATTTATTATTGTCCATAGTTGTAACTGGTGAAGGTAAGATCAGGGTCGGGCTATGATTACCTATATATGCAGGGTCAGAAGAAGATATATCTACGTAGCCTGAACCATCATCAACCTGCCATTGATAATTGATATGCGTACCGGTTCCTGTGATTGCAAAGTTGATCCTTGTACCCGGGCATATAGTTTGATTAACAGGCTGTAAGCCAACCCTTGGCAAGAATATTACAGTGAGTTTACCGGGATTAGACATAATCGGCGCACCACAAGTAGTACTTACCTCGCAACGGTATAAGTTATTATCCATCGTAGGATTTACATTCTGCACATTTAAAGCAGATGCATTAGCGCCGGTATAACCTGGACCATTACTGAGTGTATGCCATGTTACACCATTGTCAACACTTTCTTCCCATTGGTAATTAGGAGAGCCTGATGGAGTAATGGCGCCGGCATTGACATAGAAGGTAGCTGTACCCGTTTCGCATCCGTTTACATTCACTGGCTGACCTGTAATTGTCGGAGGTGTAGAAATAAAGTGGCGTACTGTAGTTGTATAAACATCCGGGCTGCAAATACCGCTAACTACGCAACGATACCTGTCATTATTGTTGCTGGTTGTAGCACCGGTAACCGTAAGCGTATTGGTTGTTACGCCACTAAACGTAGCATTATTGCTCAGGTTTGTAAATGCTGATCCGTTAAAGATTTGCCATTGATAAGATATACCGGTACCTACTGCAGTGAATGTAAAGGTAGCATCGTCACCGGCACAGATATACTGATCTGCAGGCTGAGCAGTGATTGCCGGCCTTGTATTTACGGTCATCTTAGCGTCAGTAGAAGTTACTGTAGGTGAGCAAGATCCGCTTACTACGCAGTGGTATAGATTACCATTTTGTGATGGGATAGGATTCCAGATCCACAGTAGGTTGGTATTAACACCAACATACATGCTGCTAGTGCTCAGAGCCGTCCATGTACTACCATTATCTGTACTTTCTTCCCATTGATAAATAAGATTACTTCCGGTTGCAGTAATAGCAAACGTAGCTTTTGATGTGGTTACCTGGCCATCGCAAAGAGTTACATCAGATGGGTTGCCTGTAATAGCAGGATAATCCCAAACGCCGAGAACCGCAGCAATGCTGTGTGTTGTGTTACAAGCACTGGTAATAGTACAACGATACCAATATCCATTCATAGACAGAGGTGCTGCACTAATGGAAAGTGTACCTGTAGTAACACCTGAATACACGCCTGTATTTGAAAGATCCGTCCATGTAACACCCTGGTCTGTACTTTCCTGCCATTGATAGGTAACGTTGGTACTTACCGCATTGGTAGAGAAGGTAGCTGACGTATTAGCACAAACACTTGTGTTACCGGGCTGCAGCGTAACATTGATGTCGTTTGTAACATACATTGTAGCAGGTGCAGATGCTGCCGGTGGCGAGCAAACGCTGCTGGTAGCTATCACACGATATTTATAACCACTAAATGTATATGGTGCGTTGGTGATTGTGAGCGTATTAGTGGTTACATTGCTATATGTAGTATTGTTAGAAAGATTTACCCAGCCACTACCGTCATCTACCTGCCACCGGTAAGAAAGGCCGAGCCCTGAAGCAGCAGCCGTGAACGATGTACTTGCGTTTGGACAGATAGTAGTTGTTACAGGGTCCGCGGTGATCTTAGGAAGCGGATTTACCGTAAGCGTAGCGGTTGCTGAGTTAGCAGTAAAACAGCTATTGTCTGCCACAACACGGTATTTGTAACCGTTCATGGCATCTGTAGTACCTGTGATATCCAATTGACCTGTTGTGACACCATTATAAGTAGCGTCATCGCTCAAATCTGCCCATGTGATGCCACCATCCTGGCTTTCCTGCCATTGATAAGTGATGATGCCACCGGTTGCAGCTGCTGTGAAGCTGGCATTGTCCGTAGCACATACAGCAACATCGACAGGGTCTGTGCCTATTACCGGTGTTGCATTGATGTTTAGAACAGACGGAGCGGTAAATGCACTATCGGGGTTGCAGGAAGAATAAACAATAGCACGGTATTGATAATTGTTGTAAGTAGAAGTTGCGTTAGACACTGTCAGCTCGTTGGTAGACGTACCGCTATAGTCGCCGGCATCGGCAAGCATATTCCATGTAGTGCCGCCATCCTGGCTTTCCTGCCATTTGTAGGTAATGCCTGCGCCAATGCCTTTAGCAGTGAAAACTGCCGCGTCGCCTGGGCATACATAAGTATTAGCCGCCAATGGATCGGCCAGGGGAGCAAGACAAGCGATGTTTACATCATAATCCTCGGTTTCTCCATAGCTGTAACGGTTAGAGCATGCATCTGTTGGTTCGTTATCCCAGCGTACGCGTACGCGCATTTTGGTATATCCAAGGCTTGCGGATGTAGGTATGGTAATGTCTGATGAGATAGGACCACTATCGTCGCCACTGCCAATAAAGAAATATTCACTGGCATCAAAAGTGCCGCTATGATCAAAATCTATCCAGGCAGAAACATATTCGGTACCACCGTCTCCAACGTTTGTTGTCATTGTATAAGTACGGCCCAGGCCGAGTGTTGTAATACCTGCGGTTGCACCGTAGTCTGTACTCTGATTATTAGCGCTGCAGTCTGATATATTATCAAGCGTATTTAATTTTACCTCATTAAGACGGTCGCCATATTGGCAGCCATTTGTTGTGGTAGGGTGGCAATAGCAACTGCTAACATGCGACACGTATATAGAATCGGAATAGCCGGTAGCGCTGCTGTTACCGCAGGTAACGGCCAGCCTGTACCAGGCTGAAGCTGACTGCGTACCGGTATATGTTTCATTAGTACCATTAGATGAGATAGCAGACCAGCCGCTACCTGTATTTTTTTCCCACTGATAGGTAAGATCACCTTCCATGATAACATTAGCCATAGATAGGGTGAAGTTGTCAGAGGAACAAACTACAGCATTGGTAGTTGCCAGTGCACCCGGAGTAGGTGTGCCGGTACAGGCCGGTGGCGGATTGAACTGGTAAACAGTACCGCTATCGGGGAACGCTGTTACAGTAGCTGTAGAAGTAAATGAATTATCCAGTGCGTTTATAAAGTGCCTGGATCCGCCGGTAGCATCTTTAATACCGATGGTCCAATCGCCATTACGATTGCCCAAAACAATGTTACCTGGGTCCGTAGCAGCGCCATAGCAAAACTCTATTCTGCCCGGGTTAGAAGAACTTGGCCCGTATAGCTTAACCATGAAAGACACCAGGTTAGTGGATGATTCATTTGCGCCATCACCAGATGCCTGGTACCACTCAAATGCATAAATATCAGTACCTATACTGCCGTATTGCATGATACCTGGTGAGGAATTATCAAAGTTGGCATTCATATCACCAAACCAAGGTGCGAGCACCAGCTTTGGGTCACTGCTTGTGAATAAGTCAGATGATACATTACCATTGTTTGTAGCTATAACACTGGTTTGGTCGTTAAAAGCAATCCAGCCGTTGGTGCAAAAAGTGACCGTAGTGTATCCCGTACCATTATAGGTAAATGTGAACGGAAGTGTCAATGTAAAAGCACCGTCATCATCATCTCCGGGTGTGGTCGTAAAATCAGCATCGGAAACAACGGTTCCGCTGGAGATAGAGTTGTAGGCCTGGCCTGTTAACACGGTGCGCGAGTAGGTTGTGATCTGAGCACCGGCCCTGACCGACATCAGCACTACCATAAGCAGTAGTAAAATAGAGTTTCTTTTCATAAACATAAACTTTGCAAAATGGAAAAAAGGCCTTTTTCAGGCTGGCATAAATTTACTATGAAAATCTTGTCCTATAATACATTATTTTAATTTATTTTTTTATCTATAAGTTATAAATCACATTCGATTTTTAACTATCAGAAATATGGGTAATTTATTTATGTAAAAGGATTAGAGAGTGTTTTAAAAACAAGTGTTAAATACTTATAATTAGCATATATAGATCTTTAAGAACGGGTCAGGGTCATAAACGAAAAGGCCGCATTCTTTTAATGCGGCCTTTTCATAAATATTATGGCAGATCTTTAATAAAAATTGTAATCCCTCCGTGCAAAATTCAGCCGGAAACCGAGGTATAATAAGGTGCTGTTTTGAGATGGATATTTGCCATCGACATAAGCGTATTTGCGGTAAGAACCGCCAAGGTCAATGAAGAGATTTTCCTTCAGTTCGTACGCAAAATTTACACCCAGTGAAGCGCATTGTACTTTTTCGCCGTTGATCAGTTTTACGCCATAACTCATAGCGCGCGTGTCATAATCCTTAAAGATATTGCTACCGAAGTTCATATCGGCCGTGTCTACACCCTGCTGGTAATACATGCCCTTGACATCAATATATAGTTTGTTGAAAGGCTGGTATTTGATATCCCCTATTAATTGAGCAAAACCTGCGCCCAAGGGGTTGGCAAGAGGTTGATTGTAATGTGTGTAATTGGCCGTACTGTCATAGTGTGTATATGTGTACGGGCGTACGATGTTCAATTCACCCTGCAGGTCAAGGTTCTTAACTGTAAAGGCATCAAAGTATTTGCCGCCAAGCTGAATGCCGAATTTATTAGCCCAGTATCCAGTACCTGCAAATAATTCTTTAGAGGTAAATTCATCCAGCAGTAATTGACCATAAAACTGCAAATGACGTGCTGCCAGGGCTTTGAAATTGAAACCGAGGACTACGTTATCGGGGCTACCCAAAGAACGTTCCGTTTGCCTGTATAATATTAAAGGTATCAGGTAGCTGAATTCGTAACGATCGCGGCGGTCGAATATCACCCCTTCGAACAAACCAACATTCAGCCAGCGAGTAATGTTGGCACTGAGGTGGTGCATGGTGGCATATTTATGCGGCAGCAACCTGTCGGAACCACGGACGAATTGCGGGGTGAGCTCCATATATAGGTTCTGATAATTAAGCTTCCAGATCTTTGTATTCAGGCGGAGGAATGCAGCCCCTGCAGAAAAGTCGCTGAGAAAGAGGCTGGTCATACCATCGCCGAGGAAATGCCTGTCGTACCCAAAGGTCACATTTATGTGATCTTTAATGGCGGCGAAATCTATATATCCTGTTGCGCGCAGGTAATCAAATGTGTTACCATGACGCGTAAAGAAATCTACATTTGGTACTGCGCCAAAACTATCTACCCAGTTTGCACCATAGCTAGGCATCTGTTCCTGGTTGTCGGTAAACATAGTGTAGAAACCCACTTTCTTAGCTATTAGCCCACGCATTTCTGCACCGCGGCTGCTGCTGAACAGCTTACTATCCGGAGCATCTTTTTCGTACATACCTTGCGCTGTGATAATAGGATTTACCGACAGGAAGAAATTATCAGTATTTACGTATATAAAATCCGGTTGCTTTTTATAAAAAGTCTTGAGTATTGGTTTTTTTGAGTCGATAGCGCCATTTTCTTCCAATGCCCATTCGCCACTTACAGAAATAGCGTGTGCAATATCGTACCTATCCACTCCGCTGAGCTCTGTAATACGTGCATCCTTGCGCTGTTCCTGCAAAAAGCTAACCGCACTTTTGCGCGCTACCGGTTTTACGGTGAGGAAAAGATCATCTGAAAGCGCACCGCTGCGCGTCTCTAACCTGTCGAGCAAATGATAATCTTCCTGGTTAAGTTGCAGGTAAGTGGTTTGTGCGGATGCAGATAAAAACAAGGATGAAACTACGGTGAATGCGAAGGCTGCTTTTTTGTACATGATAACGTTTTCTATAAGCTTATGCGCTAACTTGCTGCAAAAATAGATTTATAATTCAGTTAGTTAATATATGGCGGCCGTTTTAATAAAGAATGCAACAATAGTAAACGAAGGCAAACAGGAAGTAAAGGACGTATATATAGTTGGTGAGCGTATAGAACAGATAGGCAATAATTTGCAGCCTAAAGGAAATGCCAGGGAGATAAATGCAGAAGGGCTATACCTGCTGCCCGGCGTGATAGACGACCAGGTGCATTTTCGTGAGCCGGGGCTTACACATAAAGCAACTATAGGTACCGAAGCAGCGGCTGCGGTAGCAGGTGGTACTACCTCTTTTATGGAGATGCCGAATACCAACCCACCGGCGCTAACCCACCAGCTACTGGAAGATAAATACACAATAGCAGCTAATACATCTATTGCCAACTACTCCTTCTTTATGGGTGTGGCCAATGATAATGCCGAAGAAGCGCTGCGGACAAACGACCGTAAGGATAAGATAGCAGGGCTAAAGATATTTATGGGCAGCAGTACCGGTAATATGCTGGTAGATAATTACGTGACGCTGAATAAGATATTCTCAGAATCGGAACTGCTCATAGCCACACATTGCGAAGACGAAAGAATTATAAAAGCCAATAAGGAAAAATATCCTGATGCGAATGATGCATCTTTCCATCCTATTATCCGTGATGTGGAAGCATGCTTCGAAAGTTCCTTTTCAGCAATACAATTGGCGAAGAAATATAACACCCGCCTGCATATACTGCATATATCTACCGCGAAGGAGCTGCAATTGTTTACCAATATGCTGCCGCTGGAAGAGAAACGTATTACATCTGAAGTATGCGTACATCACCTGCACTTTACATCAGAAGATTATGCAAAGCTGGGTAACCTGATAAAATGTAACCCCGCCATCAAAGCACCGGAAAATAAAGCTGCGCTTTGGGAAGGACTGCTGGATGACAGGCTGGATATCATAGCAACAGATCATGCACCGCATACCTGGGAAGAAAAGCAACAACCTTACCAGCAGGCACCTGCAGGTGTACCGCTGGTACAGCATTCCCTGCTACTGATGCTGCAATATGTGAAGGAAGGAAAGATAAGCATAGAAAAAGTAGTGGAGAAGATGAGCCATACGCCTGCAATATGCTTCCAGGTAGCAGAGCGCGGCTATGTACGCGAAGGGTATTACGCTGATCTTGTATTAGTGGATATGAATAAGCCAACAACCATGACCAAAGAAAATATCCTGTATAAATGCGGGTGGTCGCCTTTTGAAGGGCATAGCTTTCCCTCATCGATTAAATATACCCTGGTAAACGGACACGTTGCTTATGAGAACGGTAAGATAGATGATACTGTGAGAGGTAAAAGGATACTATATAACAGGTAATGCTGAATGACAAGACCACATTAAAAGACCTGTCTGTATTTGGTGGCGAGGAAACAGGCAGCATATTTGCCCTGCTCGACAGGACCACTACACAGGCTGGGCGGGATATGCTGCGTAAGCACATAACACAGCCGCCGGCTACACAGGAAACACTGCAACAGATGCAGGATGTGGTGAAATATATTGCTGGACGTGAAGATTTCTGGCCGGACATCATTTCTAACGGCACGCTGGTGATGCTGGAGAAATTCTTTGAATCGGCAGACACGGCCGGCTCGCCACCGGGTAGTTTCAGCACCATGTTTGGCCCGGCATTTCAAAAGCTTTTTAACCGGAACGAATATTTCTTTACGCAATTTTCCATATCGCATATTGCTGATTTTCTGAAAGGATGTTTGCAACTGGTGCGTTTGCTGGAAGAAGATAAGCTGCCGGCATTACTGAGATCGCAGCTGGAGCTGATGCAGGACGAGTTGAGACATCGCCTTACGGAGGATGTAGCAGCGACCAACAAAAACACACCTTATAAAGAACTGGCTGCGCTAAACTATAAAGTGCGCAGGGAAATGAAACACCCCATACAAAGATTGCTACATGCATATGCACAACTAGACGCGTGGCGCTCCCTGGCATTGGCAACGGTAGCGCACAACTGGACCTTTCCGCAGTTAACGCCGTCGAACCCGGCGATGTTTGTGGCAAAGCAGGTGCATCACCCATTATTAAAGGCTCCCGTTTCTTATGATATAGAACTGGAAGCAGGCAAAAACTTTTTGCTGCTTACAGGAGCCAACATGTCGGGCAAGACCACTTTTATGCGATCGCTGGGGGTAGCGGCTTTGCTGGCACACCTCGGTTGCGGGGTACCGGCCGACTCTTTGAAGATCAGCTTCCTGCATGGTATTATCACCAATATGCATGTTGAAGATAATATTATGCAGGGCGAAAGTTACTTTTTTGCAGAAGTAAAGCGGATGAAACTAACTGCGGAACAACTGCTGCAACATGGCCCGCACCTGGTGCTGATGGATGAACTGTTTAAAGGCACGAATGTGCACGACGCTTATGAATGCACCCGTGCGGTGATAGAGGGGCTGCAAAACCATCCACACCACCTGATGATATTATCGACCCACCTGTATGAGGTGGCGCAGCATTTTAGTACAGATCCTTCCATCATCTTCAAATACTTTGTTACAGAAATGGAGCAGGAGCATTTCCACTTTACCTACGAATTGAGAAATGGTATATCTAATGACAGGATAGGGTATAAAATATTGCAACAGGAAGGGGTGTTGCAGTTGTTGCATACAAAAGAATCTCATTTATAACATAATGATATAATATTAACATTACTAAAGTGCGTGCATAAAAGTACAGAACGTGTAATTTTGACAGAACGACGGAATAAGGCGTGATAATTGATTTTAGGTAAAACAAGCGTAACAATTAGAAAATGGCATCATTCAGGCCCGGAGCACAAACACTTCCACCCGTAGTAAAAAATCTGATCATTATTAATACCATAGTGGCGCTGGCGCAGTATGTAGTAGGAAAGTTTGGCATTGATATGGCAGACTATTTTGGCCTGCACTACTGGAAGTCGCATTATGCACACTTCTGGCAGTATTTCACGCATATGTTTATGCATGGCAGTTATAATGATGTGAACCTGACCATCATGCACCTTTTCTCTAACATGTTTGCCTTGTTTATGTTTGGCAGCTGGCTGGAGAATGTGTGGGGCCCTAAGAAATTTCTTACGTTTTATATAATATGTGGTTTAGGTGCGGCTGTGATGCACATGGGCGTGGTAGGATATGAGTTTCATACCATAGAAAATGCATTCCACGTTTTTCAGCAAAGCCCGACACTTGACCATTACAACTTGTTTTTGCAACAGCAGGTACGTGCAGATCCTTCTAACCCGCTGTTTATGCAACTGATAGACATAAAGAACGTATGGAACAATAATCCCTCACAAAACCTCGCTAATGAATCCATAGCGGCAATTAATCATTACCTGACAGGCTTTAACTACCAGGGCGTATATTTTCCCGGTGTGTTTGATGAGGCAACGGTAGGTGCATCCGGTGCTGTGTTTGGCGTGCTGTTTGCATTTGGTTATATGTTCCCCAATACATTGTTATACCTATACTTCCTGGTGCCGATTAAGGCAAAATATATAGTGGCAGCCTACGCAGTGTTTGAACTGTTTTCAGGGATCAGGAACTCTGCAGGCGATAACGTAGCACACTTTGCCCATATAGGCGGTATGCTGGTAGCTTATATTTTATTGCTCATTTGGAAACGAAACAGCAAGCGCGGAATCTATTAAACAGACAGAACAAATGAGAACATCAGACAAAAGGTCTCCACTATCTTATATACCCGGCTATAGCGAAAATGCGGTATTGCAGCTTATTGTAGCATCGGCAACAGGATTTATCATCTACCATTTTATACGCGTAGTATTGCTGGTGGCAGGTATGGATCAATCCTATTTCAACATTCATTTTGTGCCGAACCTGGCGCTGCAGGAAGTACATGACTACGCCTCTAAGTTTTGGGTGATATTCACTTATGGATGGACGCACAGCGGTTTCTGGGAGCTATTCAGCAACATGGTATGGCTATATGCATTCGGTACCATCATACAAACACTGATCAGCTATAAACAGATCATTCCCCTGTTTGTATATAGTATGATAGTGGGTGGGTTATTCTATGAGCTATCGCAACTGATACCGGGCGCTGATACTTCAGGGTACGTCATAGGTGCGCAGGCAGCAATAGTGGGCGTAGCTACGGCAGCGTTCACGCTGTCACCGAAATACCGCTTTTACCTGGCGTCAGAATTCAGTATACCGATAGTAGTATTATATGTGATCTTTCTTGTCCTCATGTTCGTGAGCAGGGGATTAAGTATGCCCTTCCTGTTTATGCTGGGAGGTGGTGCCCTGACAGGGTTCTTATATATAACGCTATTGAAAAATGGCTACCAGCCGGGTATGTGGGTGTACCGGATGTTTGATAAACTGGAAGATATGGCAACCCCTAATGAAGAGGCGTTGAGAAGCAAAAACAATGTGAAACGCAACAGGGTGCTGCATAATATGACAGAGCGCGATGCGAATGCCCGGAAGATAGACGAGATATTAGATAAGATCAACCAGAAGGGATACGAGTCGCTTACCAAAGAGGAAAAGGAAACATTGCTGAAAGCCAGCAAAGAAAAAGATACCTAAACAAAAACCATTGAAACACGATCATCCAGGTTTCTTTAGCAGATTATTAGGGCATACTTTCCTCATCCTGAACATAGGAACGATTGTATGGCTTGGTATCTGTGCATTTGTACCTTATACAAGCCCGACAGACGTACGTAATATTGCCTTGTTCGGGCTTACTATTCCGTTTGCCATTTTAGCAAACCTGTTTTTTGTAGTCTTTTGGTTATTTACACGTAAGAAATTACGCTTCCTGTTATCCTTGCTGGCGCTAGGGATATGTTACAAGTTGGTATTTACGGTTTTTGCATTCAACTTTGGCAAGAATGATATGGCGCGGCTGCCGGGCCGTGTGAAGATCATGAGCTGGAATGCCCATGGCATGGGTATATTTAAAAAGCCACATGATAAAGCCTTTGATAAAAGGATACTTGATTTCCTGGCGGAGGAAAATGCGGATATCATGAGCCTGCCCGAATATAGCTGCCCGAAGACAGATATGATGAAGCCTTATGCCAGGCAGATCATTAAGGCGGGTAATTACAAGGATTTCCGTTTCAGATATGATAATACCCTGGGCACTACTATATTTTTAGGCACGGCGGTATTCTGCAAATATCCATTCCGTAATTATGTAGCGTATAAGCTCTCTGCCATTACTTATTTATTACAAGGTGATGTAGAACTGCCGGATGGACGTATGCTGCGTATGTTTTTCCTGCATCTAAGTTCTTTCGGGCTCAGCGACCAGGACAAAGCATATATAGAAGAAGTAAAAAAGAATAACTCGAGCCTGCAGGCTGATAAGGCAAAGTCGCGCACATTTATATGGAAATTTAACCATGCGTATGCTATGCGGGCGGCAGAGGCCGATAAAGCAGCGGGCATCATTGCGCAAAGCCCTTATCCTGTAGTGATATGTGGCGATTTTAATGATCTGCCGGCTTCCTATACCTATACTACCATTCGCGGGAACCTGAAAGATGCCTTCCTGGAAAAAGGCAAAGGGCTGGGACGTACCTATAACGAGATATCGCCCACCCTGCGGATAGATCATATGTTCTATGACCCGTCTATATTGAAGCCTGTGGGATTTGAATGTAATTATACACCCCTTTCTGACCATAACCCGCTGATCGTGAATTTTGAAATTCTCCCCAAGGCTGGTAACTAAACATTATTTTTGTCATTCATTTTACAATATGTCAGACCTATATATATATAATTCGTACACACGGGAAAAAGAGAAGTTTGAACCATTAGTGCCCGGTTATGTGGGTTTGTATGTGTGCGGGCCTACTGTATCAGGAGAATCGCACCTGGGCCATGCACGGCCGTATATAACATTTGACGTGGTAAACCGTTACCTGCAATACCTGGGTTATAAAGTTCGCTATGTGCGGAATATTACCGATGCAGGGCACTTTGAGGAAGAAGGCCGTGAAGCAGAAGATAAAGTAGCAACCAAAGCATTGCTGGAGAGACTGGAGCCAATGGAACTGGTGCATAAATATACTAACCTGTTTCACTGGGGTATGAGGTTGTTTAATACGCTTGACCCAAGTATAGAGCCTACAGCAACGGGCCATGTGATAGAGCAGATCAATATGATACAGGATATCATTGAGAAAGGATATGCCTACGAGGTGAATGGATCGGTCTATTTTGATGTAAAGAAATATGCAGAGCATTTTCCCTATGGTAAATTATCGGGCAGGGTGTTGGATGACCAGCTGGAAACTACGCGAGAATTAGACGGCCAGGAAGAAAAAAGAAATAAGGCAGACTTCGCACTTTGGAAGAATGCACCGCCGGAACACATCATGCGCTGGACAAGCCCCTGGGGTGAAGGCTTCCCGGGATGGCATATAGAATGCTCTGCCATGAGCAGCAAATACCTGGGGCAGGTGTTTGATATACATGGTGGTGGTATGGACCTTCAGTTTCCGCACCACGAAAGTGAAATAGCGCAATCGACTATAGCGCATGGCCATGCACCTGTACGTTACTGGATGCATAACAATATGATCACCATCAACGGCAAGAAGATGGGTAAGAGCTATAACAATGTAATAAAGCTTACAGAATTGTTTAGCGGTAACCACCCTATGCTGGAGCAGCCTTATCACCCAATGGTAGTGCGCTTCTATATACTGCAAACACACTACCGCAGTACGCTTGATTTCTCTAACGAGGCATTGCAGGCATCAGAACGTGCACTGCGCAGGCTGTGGGAAGGATATGAAGTGCTGAAGAAATTAAACCATCCAGGTAATACAGAAGCGCAGGATAAAGCATTAGATAAGAAAGTAACAGATTGGTGCAGGGAGTGCGATGAGTTTATGAATGATGACTTCAACACCGCGCGTGTTGTTGCCAACTTGTTTGAACTGGTGCCTGTGATCAATGGTATGAAAGGCGGGCAGATAAAACTTAACGCAATATCTGCTGACACTTTTACTTTGCTATCGCAGACCTTCAAATCATACATGGAAGACATTCTCGGGTTGCAGCCATTAGCACAGGAGCAGGGCGATAAACTAGATAAGGTATTATCGCTACTGATAGATATAAGAAAAGACGCCCGTACACGTAAGGACTTTGCAACATCTGACCAGATACGCAATAAACTTACAGAGGCCGGCATTACATTAAAAGACGAGAAAGACGGGAGTGTTTCTTACACTATAGAATAAAGAATGAAGCAGGCACTAAAACTGTTCAGGTACATAAAGGATTTTAAGGCGCAGGTAGGTCTGTTTTTTCTTACTACGTTGCTGGGCGTGGTATTTGGGCTTGTTTCATTTGCTACACTTGCCCCGGTATTACAAGTTTTATTTGATGCAGGAGGCTCGCCAAACAGCAACGGAATAGTAGGGTATATCACGAGGTTCGTTACCGGCCTGGTGATGAAATATGATAAGCTTACAGCACTTACTTACATGGTAGTACTGGTGGTGATATGCACCGTACTGAAGAACCTGTTTATCTACCTTTCCCTGAATATTCTTAACCCGATACGCTATGCAGTATTGCGCCGCCTGCGGGATGATATGTTTACCAAAGTGCTTTCGCTACCAATAGGATTCTTTACAGAAGAACGTAAGTCTGATCTGGTATCACGTATGACCAATGACATTAATGAGATAGAAGTATCTATTATGAATGTATTAGAGTCATTCATCCGCGAACCTCTGACAATTCTTTTTGTGCTTGGCTCTATGGTGGTCATCAGTCCGCAACTTACTATATTCATGGTGCTGTTCCTGCCCATAGCTGGCATTGTAATAGGCAGGATAGGTAAATCACTGAAAAAGCCATCGAACCTTGCACAGGAGAGATTGGGCACTATGCTTGGTGTTATTGATGAGACCATTGCTGGTATGCGCGTAGTAAAGGCATTCAATGCAGAACGTCATCAGCATTTAAAGTTCAGGGAGCTTAATAACAATCTCTTCAGGATACGCAACCAGATATCACGCCGCAAAGAACTTGGCTCACCAATGTCTGAAACATTAGGTGTACTCGTTGTGTGTATGATATTATGGTATGGCGGTATGCTTATCTTCTCAGGTAAGTCTGCTCTTACAGGCCCCTTCTTTATTACTTATATAGCGTTATTCTACATGATCATTAACCCGCTGAAGAATCTTTCTACCGCATTGAACAATGTACAGAAAGGCGCCGCCGCCCTGGATAGGATAGAGCACCTGCTGAACGCTGATAATAATATTACAGAGCGCCCCGATGCATTGCCAATAGACTCTTTTGAACGTGCTATAGAACTGAAGAACGTGCAGTTTGCTTATGGCGATAAGAAGATACTTAATAACATCAACATCACCATACCGAAGGGCAAAACCATAGCACTTGTAGGTGCGTCAGGTGCGGGTAAGTCTACATTGGTGGACCTTGTACCGCGCTTCCATGATGTAACGGCAGGGGAGATACTGGTAGATGGCGTAAATGTAAAAGATGTTAAGCTCTATGACCTGCGTAAGCTGATAGGCGTAGTAAGCCAGGATCCTATTTTGTTTAATGATACTATCTACAACAACATTACACTTGGCACAGGTGGCGCCAGCCAGGAACAGGTAGAAGAAGCTGCGCACATAGCACATGCACATAACTTCATTGCTCAAAAGCCGGAAGGGTATCAAACTAACGTAGGCGACAGGGGTATGAAGCTGAGTGGTGGTGAACGTCAGCGTGTTACCATTGCGAGAGCTGTGTTGAAGAATCCGCCGATATTGATACTGGATGAAGCTACCTCATCCTTAGATACAGAAAGCGAACGTATGGTGCAGGATGCCATCAACAGCCTGATGAAAAATAGGACCTGCATTGTTATTGCGCACCGCCTGTCTACCGTGCAACATGCAGATGAGATCATAGTGCTGGACAAAGGCAATATAGCAGAACGCGGCACACACGCGCAACTGATAAGCAGTAATGGCCTATATAAAAAGCTGGTGGACATGCAGCAGGTGAAATAGATAAGGTATATTTGCAGCAATAAACACCGGCAATGAAAAAAATATTGGTTACAGGAGGATGTGGGTATATAGGCGGGCACACAATAGTAGACCTTATAGCAAATGGATTTGAAGTAATATCTGTAGATGATCTTTCAAGAGGATCGCTGCGTATGCTGCAGGGCATTGAAAAGATAGTAGGGAAGCCGGTGAAGAACTATAAAGTGAACCTATGCGACGCCGATGATACAGAAACTATCTTTATAGAAAACCCCGACATTGCCGGTATTATACATTTTGCAGCTTACAAGTCTGTACCGGAATCTGTACAATCTCCTTTGAATTATTACCGTAACAATATTGACTCCCTTGTAAACGTATTGCAATGTGCTGCGAATTATAAGGTCAATAATTTTGTATTCTCCTCCTCCTGCTCTGTATATGGTAATACCACCACATTGCCGGTAGAAGAGACAGCGCCGTTGGCAGAACCTGAATCGCCATACGCACGTACCAAGCAGATAGGTGAGGCTATATGTCGAGACCTTGCAAAGCAGAACCCTGATTTCAATGTAACATTGCTGAGATACTTCAACCCTGTAGGTGCGCACCCGACGGTATTGATAGGCGAGCTGCAGGAAAAGCCGGAGAACCTGGTGCCTGTAATAACACAAACAGCCATTGGTAAACGCGCCGAGATGACCGTGTTTGGTACAGACTACCCAACGCGAGACGGATCTTGTGTGCGGGATTATATACATGTAATGGATATTGCTAACGCGCATACCAAAGCACTGCAATACACACTGGCGGGTGAAAATACTACCAACTGCGATGTTTTTAACCTTGGTACCGGTAATGGAGTTACCGTATTGGAGTTGATCAAGGCATTTGAAAAAGTATCCGGCGAAAAACTGAACTATATAATTGGAGATAGAAGGCCGGGTGATGTTGTAGAAGTATATGCCAATAATGCCAAAGCACGCGCATTGCTGGATTGGGATATAAAATATAACCTGGACCAGATGATGGATACTGCATGGCGCTGGGAACAAGCTATGAAAAAAGAAGCTGCCAGGATCAGTATGAACTGATTGGCAGCTAATCCAATGTTTTTAAGTTATTCTATCCCAGGTCTATCTCTGTATTGTCACCAATATTAAGACTTTGACTTAATCCTCTGACGAAGGCATCGCTGCCTATTATAGACGAGTGCAGCACTACTTCCTCCAACTCTGCATAAGAGCCAATGATCGTGTCTTTGATAATGGATGAATTGATCGTAGTGAATTCACCGATGGTAACATTAGGCCCAACGATAGAATTATGAATCCTGCATCCTTCTGCAATACTTACCGGGGGTATGATAACGCTGGTATCGTAATGATAAGGCTGATGTTCTCCTTTTTCATCGCTCATCTGCTTTAGCAGGATAGCATTAGTCGATAATAAAGTTTCCTTCTTGCCACAGTCGAACCAGTTATTTACACGATAGGCATGGAATTGCGTGCCATGTTCTATCATATATTCCAATGCATTGGTCAGGTGATATTCGCCCTGTTCATCGAGGTGGCCTGCAATGTTCTTCTCCAGTGCATTGAAAAGATCTGCCGTTTCCTTGATATAATAAACACCCACCATTGCCATGTTTGATTTTGGTATGAGTGGTTTTTCTACTGCTTTCAGTACCAGGTCTTTGGTGTCCAGTTCTACCACGCCGAAGCTGCGGGGATCATCTACCTTCTTTACGCCTATCTGTGATATACTGTTGCTGATGAAATCCTTGACATTATAATCGCAGACAGTATCGCCCAGTACAATGATGACCTCATCATTTTGTATAGCATCCTTGGTAAGCCATATCGCGTGTCCTATCCCGCGGCGGTCTGCCTGGTTGACCATAGTGCAGTTGAGGCCCGGATAGGTCTTTGCAATGTAGCGTTGTATTTTTTCGCCGAGATAGCCTATTACAAATACAAATTCTGTAACACCTGCATCCAGCAACTGATCAATGATAACGCTAAGGATAGTTTTACCGGCGATAGGTATCAACGCCTTTGGTTGCGTATAAGTAAGCGGCCTGAGTTTGGTACCTGCGCCAGCTACCGGTATAATGGCTTTCACAAAAAAAATGGTTTTGTTATGCGGGTGTGAAAATACGGTAATTTGGGTAAAAGCCTTCTTTACAGCAGTAATTCTAACAAAACTATTGCGTTAGGCTGTCTTTGGTTTTTTTATAGGTCTTAGTACTATCTACCGGCAGGAACACACTAAATGTGCTGCCTTCACCTACAACCGATTCTACATATATATCGCCTTTATGCAGCTCAATAATGCGGTGTGCCAGCGCCAGGCCAAGGCCGGTACCGTGTATCATCATTGTATTTTCGTACTTATGGCCGCGGAAAAACGGCTGGAAGAGGTTTTGCAGCTCTTCGGGGCTGATGCCGGGGCCATTGTCCTTCACCTCTACTACAATATTCTGGTAAGTATAGGTGAGTGAGACATATGCGCATTTGTCTTTAGAGAATTTACAGGCATTGTGAATGATATTACGCAACGCACTGTATAAAAGCGCTTCGTTACCATATAGAATGTAGTAGCCATCGTTTTCGGGGAAGTCTTCAAAGTTCAGCTTTACATCGTATAGCTGGCTTATCTTTTTCATTTCGACAGGGATACGCATCAGCAACTCATCAATACGCACTTTGGACAGATCAATACCACCCACAGATCCACTTGCCTTTGCTATTTCGAGAATGCTGCGAAGAAGAAGCACTAATCGCTTCACATCATCTTTTACAGAGAGGAATACTTTTTTGTATTCTTCCTTCGTACGGTCTTTTTGTAAAGCCACATCCAACTGGCTGCTGATAGCGGCGAGTGGCGTTGTAAGTTCGTGCGATGCATTGGATATAAAACGACGTTGCGTATCGAAAGAAGACTGGAGCCTGTCGAGCAGGTTGTTGATAGTTACCGCTAACTCCTGCAATTCATCTTTTTCTTTACCTACAGTAAGGCGTGCGGAAAAAGCTTCAGATGATATCTGTGTGAGCTTGTTTGTGAGCGCACTGATAGAGCTTACCACATTTTGCGCCAGGAAATAACCTGCAATAAGGAATATTACTACAAAACCGATAAAGCTTAGAATAAGAATAGTTCGCAACTGCGACATCCACAGGATGCGATCTTTATCAAGGGCAGCAACGATGATAATATGCGGCTTTATGGAAGAATTGTCTTTATATACTACGGCAGAACGAATATCCGGAGAGATGTAAGAAATATTGTGAGCGGCAGCCAGCTTCACGATCTCCGGGGAATTGATGTGCAGCGGTTGTGTAGGCTCATCATCGAACATATAACGCTGTTTGCCATCCGCATCCAGCACAAGTATGCTTTTGTCTTGTAAAGAGCTGGCAGAATTGCGATTCAGGGAATTCATCATTTCATCTGTAATACCCCTGGTTCTCAGCGCCTGTGATACGCTTACTGCTTTCACCAGTAATCTATGCTCGAACTGCTGTACCCTGTCGCGCATGGTAAATTCATAGATTGCAACACATATACCTAAAATAAGAATAGTTGCTATCGCGGCATAACCAAGCGTTATCCTGCTCTTGATCTTCATCAGTCTTCCTCTGTTTTTAATATATAGCCCATACCTACCTGTGTATGTATCAGTTTAGGGCTAAAATCTTTATCCAGCTTCTTGCGCAGGAAATTTACATAAACATCTATAACATTGGTTTGGGTATCAAAATCGATATCCCAAACATCTTTTGCAATATCGGCGCGGGAAACCACTTTGCCTTTATTCTTCAGCAGGTATTCCAATAATTGAAATTCTTTGGCTGTAAGGGTTATTTTCTGGTTGCTGCGTTTTACTTCTTTATTATCCAGGTTTACTTCCAGATCCGCAATAGAAAGAATCTTTTCCTCTTCCGCATTTTCCGTCTGCGCATCGGCACGGCGAAGCATAGCCTTTATACGCGCCAGCAGTTCCCGGAATTCAAATGGCTTTACTATGTAGTCATCGGCACCCATGTCAAAGCCTTGTACCTTATTGTCGGTAAGGTTTAATGCGGTAAGCATAATGATGGGTATGCGACTATCCCGCTCGCGAATGATACGACATAGCTCATAACCATTAATAAAAGGCATATTGATATCGAGAATGATGAGATCATAATCGTTGCTGAGATAGAGTTTTTTGCCTTCGAGCCCGTTGTAAGCAACATCTACATCGAAATGTTCTTCCATCAGCCCTGATTGTAAGGCATCAGCTATCTTTTTTTCATCTTCTACCAGGAGTATGTTTTGTTTCATCCAGTTTATGGTTAAAGCCCACAATTACAGACACCATATAAAGGGTTTATGTTACCTGTAATACAATACGGACTTTTTCGATATAGCACACGTATATATTAGCGCAACAACCCCGTCAGTGGTATCGCGAAATAAAAATGTAATGGGCAACTTAACACAATATAATGAATTTTGGTCATCGTCCCAAGGGGGACCTGTAACAATGAGTTAAATATTAGGCAAAAAATAAATAACAAATAGCAATAGAAGTAATAATGCCCGCCAGATCGGCCAGCAGCATGGTGCTGATAGAATAGCGCGTATTTTTAATGGCTACCGCGCCATAATAAACTGCTACCACATAAAAAGTAGTATCAGACGAGCCCTGCAAAACACAGGACAGCCTGCCGGCGAACGAATCAGGGCCCAAAGTTTTCATCGTATCAATCATCATACCACGCGCACCACTGCCGCTCAAAGGTTTTATGAGCGCTGTAGGCAACCCATCTACAAAACGGGTATCTGTACCTAATACCGAAAATATGGATTTAATACCTGTAATAACCACATCAAAAGCCCCGCTGGTGCGCAGCATGCTAACTGCTACCAGGATGCCTACGAGGTAAGGGATGATCTTTACTGCCACCTCGAAACCGCCTTTTGCACCCTCTACAAAAGCATCGAATATGTCGATCTTTTTATAAATACCACCCAAAACAATGAGCAGGAAGATGAGCAATATCAGCCCGTTGCTCAGCAGGCCTGAGAAGGATTGCATGGAAGCAGCATCGAGCGAGCGGAGGTAAACCGCCAAACCGGCGATAATAACCGATAAACCACCAACCCACGCCAGTATGACCGGCTGCAGTAGATTGATGCGCTGGCGGAGTGCTACTATACTCAAAGCTGCTATTGTAGCCACAAAAGTAGCTATCATGCAGGGGACGAAAATATCTGTAGGGCTGGCAGCCTTGAGGGCAGAACGCCAGGCTATAATGGTGACGGGTACCAATGTAAGCCCCGATGCATGGAGGCATAGGAACATGATCTGTGCATCGCTGGCCGTTTCTTTGTCTTTATTCAGCTCTTGCAAGCTTTGCATGGTTTTGATGCCAAATGGTGTGGCAGCGTTATCGAGGTTTAGCAGGTTAGCCGAAAAATTCATCATCATATGCCCGAAAGCAGGATGCCCTTTGGGGACACTGGGAAATATACGTGAGAAAAAAGGGCCAATGATGCGCGAAAGGAATTGTACCCCGCCTGCTTTTTCTGCAATGCTCATAAAGCCCATGAACAGCGCCATGATTCCTATTAAACCAATACAGATGGTTACTGCGCTTTTGCAGGTTTCAATAATACCATCGGCACGGTGGGTAAGGTGCCATTGTATAGAGGAATAAGTATAAACAGGTAAGGAGGTATTACCGGCAATAGCTTTATTATCTGTAATAATTACAGTAGCCGGATGCAGACTATCTGCCGGTGCATAACCGTATGGAGTAATGTATTTATTAAAGCCATCAGGCGTAAATCCGGCAGATTGCGCATTGCCATAGGGTTGGTAATATACCGTATCGATTGGGTCATCGGCCTTGCCGGTAACCATGCGGTTGAAAATGGCCTTATCGCCGGAAACAAAACACAGGTACCCGGCAACCAATACTGCAATAACGATAAAGGCAGACCATATTCTGCTAAGCGCCATAAAAATGGTTGTGAATGTTACTGGTTGATAATTGCAGGATGAATGTAGTAAATAAAGCCCGCATTACTAAAGCGGCGATCAGGTGCGCGCCTTGTTCAGCATCTTTTCTACCGGCGGTGCTTCGTAGTTCATCATCATATCCAGCAGCTCATCTATATCCTCGCTGACTAACAAAATATCGTGCGTGCATTCGTTCAGGAATCCCTCCTGCACCATGTTGTTCATCAGCACCTTCAGGCTATCGAAATATCCATTGATGTTGAGCAGGCCCACCGGTTTTTTGTGCAGGCCCAATTGGCCCCAGGTAAGTATCTCAAACAACTCATCCATAGTACCCCAGCCGCCGGGTAGGGTAATGACCCCATCGCTCAGCTCATGCATTTTCAGCTTGCGCTCATGCATGTTTTCTGTAAGTATCAGCTGGGTAATGCCCTCATGGGCTATTTCTTTGGTTTGCAGAAAACTGGGAATGACGCCGGTAACAGAACCGCCATTTTGTAATACGCCCTCGGCAACTGCACCCATAAGGCCTATTTTGCCCCCACCGTAAATAAGGGAAATGCTACGGGATGCCAGTACGGCGCCAAGATCGTAAGCTGTGTTCCTGTATGTTTCGTTATAACCTTCTGAAGATCCGCAGAAGACCGCGATACTTTTGATGGCTGTGTGCATAATATCAAAAATAGGGAAATAAGTATTATCCAGGTATTTGTTGTCTTTACAGCTTTGATACTACCATAGCAAATCGCAATCAATACTGTCCTAGGCGTAGACTCGATACGTTGCACAGTGCTAAGCTGGCACAAGTACGCTATACAATTACCCATGCGGCATACTTGCGCCAACTGTTGGTTTGAATAGCTACAACGCAAATCAGGAGATTTGCTTCCTTTTACAGCGTAGTCAGAGACTACGCCGAGCGGTTATCTTATCTTCCAATTTCCATGAGCAATGCCTAACAGATCTATAAAGAATATGGCTAACAGACTAATGAGGATCAGATATTTTTCATGCTTCATATTTTGTAGTCCACTTTTTTAGAAATAATATCAACTTCTATGCTTTCCGACTTCTCCCGCTTGGCATAGTGTTCCATTATACCGCATCCGTAGCAAATCTCGTGTTTTGCGATCCACTCAATTAATTTACCACATTCCCTCCCCAAAACAAAAAAGCCTCAAGATCTGGTGATCTCAAGGCTTCTTTAAAAACTCTTCGCTCGTGTTGTTGTTCCTTCTCACCAACACAGGCGGAATAGAAAGAGTCACTCTATAATTATACCTTCTATCGGATCAAACAAATACCTGCCAAGTATTGAAATCCTAGGATATAATATTGACCCTTTTTCAACAATAAATATAATCACAAATTCACTTTTGGTATTTCTCATTGCTATCACCAACCCTCCTCTGCCGTTATAACCTACATATTCAACCACTATTGCATTACATGTTTTTTTTAATTGTTTTATTATTCCGTAATCGTTAACAACTAAGTAATGACAACCATTATACACATTACACGTATTATCAAAAAAGCCAAATGTGTCAATAATAATATTAAACGTGTCTAAAGAAAAAAGAGTGTCGTTGAGAAACCATTCTCTTTCTATTGTGTCAACTTTGCTAAGTAAGCTGTCGATTCTTCTACTCTTTATTTTATCCTGGGTAGTTCTATAAATTCTATACCCATCAGTTTTTACATCTCCAGATCTAAATAATGGTAGGAGAAAATCATTCTGAGCCTTACGTAATTGAATTTTGTTAATTATACTGTCAAGAATCACACAGTTGTAATTCTGTTTTTGGGCCCATGACGGAGCAGCAAAAACAAAAAAAATAAAAAAAATAAAAGTTTCTTTAGACATTATTCGCATACGGTTGATAAATCAGAAGTCTTTTTTTGTCACCTTGTGTACCTTGAATAATTTTCTCGGTAACCCCCTTCGCCCGTGTTGGTGTTCCTTTCACCAACAAGCCTCGCGCCGGATAATTAACGCTACATTAAAGATAACGAGCTAGAAAATCTCACTGGTTATAATCCACGCTCGGCGTAATCTCCAACTCAGTTTCTCTTTTCTATCCTCCCCCCACTCTTACCAAATATACCAAATGCAGGAACGCACCTGTTTCAGCAATTTATAAAAAACACAAAGAAAAATTTGTGTAACTCAAAAGTTACGCTTTATATTTGTGTGACTCAAAAGTTACATGATTATGAAAAACGAAATAACGCATACCGTATTTTATGAACATCAGCCGGAGGCCGTATGGGAATATCTGACCGATGCAGCACTAATGGAGCAATGGCTGATGAAAAGCGATTTTAAACCTGTTGTAGGACATCAATTTATGTTTAATACACGCGCAATGCCCGACTTTGGTTTTGATGGTAAAATATATTGCGAGGTGAAAGAAGTAATACCCAACGAGAAGCTAAGCTATACATGGAAAGGTGGCCCGGGTGATGGAACCATGACCATGGATTCACTCGTTACATTTACGCTGGTACCTAAAGATGGCGGTACTGAATTGCAACTGCGTCATAGCGGCTTTACCGAACTGACCAATCCTTCTATCATATCACTGATGGATATGGGCTGGTTGAAAAATATGAACGAGATAGCAGGGCTTTTAAAAACTGTATAAGATGGTACCGTCACTAGATGTATTCCAGGTGATAGCAGACCCCAGCCGACGAGAGATACTGAAAATGCTTACCAAAGACAGTATGAGCATTAACAGTATTGCCGACAAGTTTGAAATGAGCAGGCCTGCGGTGTCCAAGCACATTAAGATATTGAACACTGCCGGTTTTATTCATATAGAGGATGTAGGCAGGGAACGCTATTGCAAACTAAAACAGGATGGCTTTAAGGAGCTGCAGGAATGGATCAATTATTTTGACAAATTCTGGCATAGCAAACTACATGTGTTGAAAGATATTATGAACGAACGATCTGCAAACCATAAAAAATAACAGCATGAAACAAGAACATTATCACAAGAGTATCCTTGTAAATGGTACACCTGCGGAAGCTTTTGAAAGAATATGCGAGGTAAAAGGCTGGTGGGCTAAGAACCTGGAAGGCAACACGGAACAGCTTAATGATGTGTTTACCGTACACTTCAGTACCACCTTTGTAACATTCAGGATAACAGAAGCCATACCTGGAAAACGTATAGTATGGCTGGTAACGGACTGCTACCTACCATGGCTAAAAAACAACAAAACAGAATGGAACGGAACAAGGGTGATATTTGATATTAACCCTGTTGCAGAAGGTACCCGTATCGATTTTACCCATGAAGGGCTTACGCCACAAGCAGAGTGTTATGAGAACTGCCGAGTGGGCTGGGATTGCCACCTGGAAAAAGGCTTGCAAAGCCTGGTGAATATAGGTGTGGGCGAACCACAATAATATTAAAGAATAACCCCGCATTGGCGGGGTTATTTGTTCTTACAATACATCCAATCTGAATGTTTGCTGTTGCTGGCCGGGGTTTTTCACAACAACATTATACTTGCCTACATTGAGGTCTTTGATAGGGATCTGTTTTTCGCGGCCGGTAACTTTCATTTTAGAAACTATGGTACCAGATCTTTTGGTGATAGTGATTTCCAGGGGCTGGTTCTGCGGATTGCTCACTACGACATTTTGTGCTGTAGCATAGATATTGCAAAGAGGATTGCCTGTAACTGCTACGGCAGCTTTTGCTGTGGTGCTGAGAATGCTGATGACAGCGATGATGATGAAGTTTTTCATTGTTTTTAGTTTTTTAGAGATGATGTAATTGGTTTAAGATCCTTTAGTTTTTTAGTGGCCGGGTTGCCGAACGGGCATAGTTTGGGCTATATACTCTGTACAGGAGCATTTACATGGTTGCTAATAAATGTTGCCGGTAATTAATCGGTGTCTTCGAGCTCGAAGATGTCCTCTACCCTGACCTTAAAGAAGCGCGCAATCTTTAGTGCCAATGCGGTGGAGGGAACAAACCTTGCTGTTTCGATAGAGTGAATGGTCTGCTTCGACACCTTTACCTGTTCTGCAAGCTCTGTCTGAGATATATTCAGCTTTGCCCGTTCTACTTTAATGGTATTCTTCATTGGTAATTACGAAAGCAGTAGATAAATAAGAAAAATGATCGCCAAAGATATAAGCTGGAAGATGATGATAGGTTTTTTATTCTTTTTGAAATTTTCTATGATGCCAATAGGTTTTTCATCATAATCCCACATTTCGTCAAAGTAAAGTCCGATATGAAACATAGCCAGGTAGAGTGCCAGGTATATAGCAGGCATCATCAATAGTATCATCACGTCGAGATCTCCAAGGTTTTGTGTGATGACAGTAAGAGAAAATGCAAGCGTAGTACCGGTAAGTAACATCATGGTAGTTTGCAAGGCGCGGGCGCGAATTTTCTTTACGCGTTCGTCCTCAAATTTTTCGCGGCTGAAAGCAGTCATGTACATGCCGAAGACAATGATCCAGATACAAGCAGCCAGGTGCGTATCAGCATTCCATTTAGCGACCACAGTAAAAGGGTGCAGCTTTTCGGCGATGGTTACCAACAGGCCGATGGATAAGATAACAAGACCTGCGATCTTGTTATTGTGTGAAGCCAGTGAGTTGAAGCCTTTCATAATTTTATGTGTTTTACGTTTTAGTATTGGTTGATTTGCTGGTACAAAGATAAAAGCAAACTTTCCTAAAATACAAGTAAACTTTACTTTTTTATAAGTAAAATGTACAAAAATTAAAGTATTGTGGACTATTATTACTGATAATCAATAAGTTATGTAGAGGGTGAAATTTTGGGTGAAATGCAAGAAATGCACATGTAAGATTAACTTTAGTAGGCAATTGATACGCGATGTTCGAAGGTTTTTATAAGTATACAGAACAGATAGTAAGCTTTACAGAAAAAGAGAAAGCAATTATAGAAGGGGCATTTACCTTCAGGCAGGTACCTAAAAAGTTTAAGCTGACGGAAGAGGGCAAAATAGCGCGGGAACTGTATTTCATCAACAAAGGATTGGTAAGGCTGTACTATACAAAAGATGGCGAGGAGATCACCGGGTTCATTTTTAAAGAACATCTTTTTGCCAGCAGCTACGACAGCCTGCTAAGGCAAACACCCAGTATACAAACCCTGGAAACATTAGAGGATTGTGAGTTGCTGGTGATCACCGCTAAAGCATTGGAAGAACTGTACGAGGCTATTCCGAAGATGCAGGTATTGGGACGCAAGGTAGCAGAGCAAAGATTCATCAACGGGCAAATGATACTATCCTCTTTTATACTTGACAGCCCTGAAGAGCGATATAAGAAGTTTGTAGCGCAGCATGGCGATCTGCTGCTGCGTGTACCGCATCATATCATAGCATCTTACCTTGGCATCACACCCGTATCTATGAGCAGGATACGCAAGCGTATGTCTGAATAAGAAAATTATGGCTCTGCATTTTCTTTACAATTGTTAATGGAATGAGGCAGGTAGCCGCTCTACTTTTGCATCATACAACAAAAGATATGAGCAGAAGTATTCGCACAGAGATCATCATTAATGCCAATAAAGAGCGTGTTTGGAAATTGCTTACAGATTTCAGGCATTTCCCCGCATGGAACCCTTTTATGGTAAACGTAGAAGGAGCAGCCATAGCAGGAACCCGCCTGAGGAATACCATGATGAATAAGGGCAAAGCTTTTGTATTTAAACCAAGGATACTGGTGGCCGACGCTCCAAATAAATTAGAATGGCTGGGCAGCCTTTTTATAAAAGGGTTGTTTGATGGCAGGCACTATTTTGAAATAGAAGAAGTTTCGCCCGGACAGGTGAACCTGAAACATGGCGAAGTATTTACCGGCATATTGAGTGCACAGATATTTAAGAAGATAGGAGCAGATACCCGTAATAATTTCATCCGCATGAATAATGCGCTCAAGCAACTGGCTGAGCAAGGCTAAACTGATTTCCCTTTAAACAAGTATTGAAAGGTTAATTGAACTACAGGCGTACCCTGCGGTGCAGCCACTTTTATGAATAAAATAAAAACAACAATAAAAATGAAACAACTATTAATGGTGCTGGTATTGATAAGCCAGCAGGCAATGGCACAGAACAAAACATTTGAGGCCTGTAAAACAATAGAGGTAGAAGTAGACCCTATAGCCTATGCGCTAAAAGGATATTCGCTGCATGGCATCTATGCACATAAGCGCCTGCGATTTGACCTTGGGGTATTTGGTATTGAGCAACCGGGCAGCATTACCGGCAACAAAGATTTTACCACTATGACAAGAGGTTTTGGATTGAAGGTAAATTATATGGTTACCGGCATACGTGGCCTGTATGCGGGATTGGATGCCGGCTATGCTGCAAATGATGTAAAGGACAAGAATACAATGCAAACAGATGTAGGGCATAACCTGTCTTTAGGGGTGCATGCAGGTTACCGGTTTTTCCTGTTTCCTAATAAGAGCAATTTCTTATCGGGACTGTATATAACACCATGGGCAGGGATCAGCTACAACCATGTATATGACGAGGTGAAACTTACGGGATACAAGGAAGGGAATATAGGCTACTTTGCTACGGTACATATTGGTTACCGGTTTTAAAGAGGCGTTACAGAATATGCTGCGCCTCTTCAGCTAAGTGCTTTTTCCGGAGGAGGATAACAGCCAGCACAATCACCCAAAGCAGGAAAACCCCGATATTGATGCGTTCCCAAATGCCTATAAACGGTGTGGGCAGGTTTTTAGACACATTGGGTGCATCTATAAAAGTGAGTGCACCAAAGATGCATAGTACAACAAGGGTAGCAATGGAGTAGATACGAAATTGTTTGCCCAAAGCTGCAGCAGCAAAGCCTAAGGCTATGAAATAGATAACCTCTGTGACCGCGCCGAGCGTAAGATGTATGGTGTCTGAAAAAGTTGATCCGCCTGCGGCTAGTACTTCGCGGAGATGCATGGGTGCAAACGGCCAGAAGATACCTAAGGCACTATAGGCAAGCAGCAAAACACCGGTAACGCGCAGGCGGCGATTACTGTGCGCGGCCTTCACTACACCCCATGAAAAGGCCATCATGAGTAAAGTGTATGGTGTGCATAGCACGATCCAGAGCATGCGTGTAGGAGCATTTATGGCCGATAATTCGCTCACGGTTTGAGATGCAACATTATATACCGGCCATTGCATGGCTACAATAACATTGATAGCAGCATATAACAGGGATGCCAGGATACCTGATATCAACAAAGTCTGTTGCCAGGCTTTTATTGGGATCATCGGGATGACCATCATGGCGCCCAACACAACAGGTATGCCCCACATAGCGTGCAGCCAATGAAGCTCTGATAGTATAGCGATCTCTACCCAGAACCAGATCAGCAATCCACCCATGGCCATAGCGGCTAGTAGCCAGTCTGCCGAATTTTTCCGCAACACAGCTATGAATGCGATAGCATTGAGGATGCCTAAAGCAAAGAGAATAATGCCCGGTACTATGAAATCGGGAAATGCACCATGCATCAGGTCGACAGGCATGTCCATCAACCTGCCGTCAGATGCAATTACCAACAGCATTCCTCCTAATAGACAGCCTAAACCTTCATAGGCCAATACGATCAGCAGGATGATCCGTTGCCAATGTGCCTGGTGGATTTCAACCGGTGGTTTTGTATTTAGCTGTATTGTATGTGCCATGACGAGTAGTATTAGGTTACTATCCTAAAACTATTGCCATGCGCATTTTGTTAATATGATGTTCGTCAGGCAGGAGGGTATTTGTGGTCAGTACAGTCGCCTATAAACTAAAAGCCTGCCTCGTTTCCGAAGCAGGCTTTTGTATTCTTCATTAACCGATCAACGAATCAACCGGTCAACTAAATTAGTATCCCATGTCCATACCACCCGGCATGCCTTGTGGCATAGCGGCTTGTTTTGGTTCAGGTTTGTCAGCGATCACACATTCTGTAGTCAGCAACATGCTGGCGATAGAAGCTGCGTTTTCAAGCGCTACGCGGCTTACTTTAGTTGGGTCGATAACACCCGCAGCAAACATGTTTTCATACACTTCTGTACGAGCGTTGAATCCAAAGTCAGCTTTACCTTCACGTACTTTCTGTACTACGATAGAGCCTTCGATACCTGCGTTAGCAACGATCTGGCGCAGTGGTTCTTCCAGCGCACGGCGTACTATTTTGATACCGGTAACTTCGTCGTTGTTGTCGCCTTTAACAGCATCCAGTGCTTCGATAGCGCGGATGTAAGCAACACCACCACCCGGTACGATACCTTCTTCTACCGCAGCGCGTGTAGCGTGCAGCGCATCGTCAACACGGTCTTTCTTTTCTTTCATTTCTACCTCTGTAGAAGCACCTACATACAGTACCGCAACACCGCCGCTCAGTTTAGCAAGGCGTTCCTGCAGTTTTTCGCGATCGTAATCGCTGGTAGTAGTTTCTATCTGAGATTTGATCTGGTTGATGCGGCCTTGTATGTGTTCTTTTTCACCTTTACCACCTACAACAGTCGTGTTGTCTTTATCGATGGTAATGCTTTCGGCCTGGCCAAGGTAAGCCATAGAAGCATTCTCCAGTTTGTAACCTTGTTCTTCGCTGATAACGGTAGCACCTGTAAGGGCAGCGATATCCTGCAGCATTTCTTTACGACGGTCGCCAAAGCCCGGAGCTTTTACAGCAGCGATCTTCAGAGAACCACGCAGTTTGTTTACTACCAGTGTGCTCAGCGCTTCGCCATCTACATCTTCAGCGATGATTAATAGCGGACGACCGCTTTGTACCACGCTTTCCAGTATTGGCAGTATATCTTTCAGCGTGCTGATCTTTTTGTCATACACCAGGATGTATGGGTTTTGCAGTTCAGCCTGCATTTTTTCTGTGTTTGTTACGAAGTAAGCACTCAGGTAACCACGGTCGAACTGCATACCTTCTACAACGTCTACCGTTGTTTCTGTACCTTTTGCTTCTTCTACAGTGATAACGCCTTCGTTACCTACTTTTTCCATAGCCTGGGCTATCAGTTTACCGATCTCGTTATCGTTGTTTGCAGAGATAGTAGCAACCTGTTCGATCTTCTTGTTGTCGTTACCAACGTCTTGTTTCTGCGTTTTCAGGTTAGCAACCACAGCAGTAACTGCTTTGTCGATACCACGTTTCAGATCCATTGGGTTAGCTCCTGCAGCTACGTTTTTCAGGCCTTCGCTAACGATAGACTGTGCCAGTACGGTAGCAGTAGTAGTACCATCACCTGCTACATCAGCAGTTTTAGAAGCTACTTCTTTTACCATTTGCGCGCCCATGTTTTCGATAGCGTCTTCCAGTTCTATTTCTTTAGCCACAGAAACACCATCTTTAGTGATTGCAGGTGCACCGAATTTCTTTTCGATCACCACGTTGCGGCCTTTAGGGCCCAGGGTTACTTTCACGGCATCAGCCAGTGTATCTACACCACGCTTCATTTTATTGCGTGATTCGTTATTGAAGAAAAGTTGTTTTGCCATAATTTTTAAATTTTGTTGCTCCTTCGGAGTTTAAGTTTTTTGATAATGTAAAACATTAATAATCTCCCCGGAAATACCGGGAACCGGCATTAGATGATAGCCAGGATATCTGTTTCGCGCATGATCAGGTAATCGCTACCTTCCAGCGAGATCTCTGTACCTGCATATTTGCTGTACAATACAGTATCGCCTGTTTTTACCGTTATTGGCTCGTCCTTTTTACCAGGACCAGCAGCTACTACAGTGCCGCGTTGTGGTTTTTCTTTTGCAGTGTCAGGGATGATGATGCCGCCAGCTGTCTTCTCTTCTGCCGCAGCAGGTTTAACGATCACCCTGTCATGAAGTGGGGTAATGTTTACGTTAGCCATAGTTGTATTATTGTTTTTTGATTTTAAACTAAATATGTAATGTTTACCCGAGTGGGTACTATCTCCCAATCATGTTTTATGCCAAGGCCTGAAAGCGATGTAAGTTGCGTCAAAATTTCAGAAAGAAAGAAATTTTTTTATATGTTCTTTGTTTTTCTGTCAGTTTAAGTAGTATGCGGACTGTCATTGAACAATAGAGGCTATCCGGCGGTTTAACATTTGAACAATTCAAAACGGCTACATTTGCCAAAAAAACGGAACATTATGGCTATACAAATTGGACAACAAGCACCAGATTTCACACTTAGGGACACAGAAAAGAACAAAGTAACCCTTAGTGAGCAAAAGGGTAAGAATGTGGTTTTGCTTTTTTACCCCCTGGCATTTACCAGCGTATGTACGGCAGAGCTGTGCGGCGTAAGGGATAATATTTCTTTTTATAATAATACAAATGCCCAGGTTTATGGTATTTCTGTAGATTCCCTCTATACCAATGGCAAATTCAAAGAGGAGCAAAAGCTGAACTTTCCGCTGCTGAGTGATTTTAATAAGGAAGTATCCACAGCTTATGACACCATTTATGAAACATTCTCTAACGATATGAAGGGTGTGTCTAAACGTTCTGCGTTTGTAATAGACAAAGAAGGTATAGTACGATATGCGGAAGTACTGGAAAATGCAGGTGAAGTGCCCAATTTTGAGGCTATCAATAAAACACTGGAGTCGCTGAATTAAGTAAATAATTACATTTGCTTAAATGTATTCTATGAAAAGAATTTTTACCCTACTGATAGCAGCTTTTGCCGGTGTGCAGGTACAGGCGCAGAGCCTTTATGGCGATATGGAAACGTGGCGCAGTTATAGTGCCGGGTTCCCTCCAAAATCTATGGAAGCACCCCAGGGATGGAACTGCCCCGATTCTATTGCAGTAACATTCGGATACGAAAAACAATTGTTCAAAACCACAGATGCACATGGCGGTAGCTATGCAGCAAAAGTAATAACTGTGACGCAAGGCCCTTTTGGCTCTGTACCCGGAGTGCTAACTAATGCGACAATAAATGTAGACATCGCGAATCGAACATTTACATTATCCGGTGGTACGCCACTGGCAGGTCGTGTGAATTATATAAACGCATGGGTAAAATATAGCCCGATGGGAGATGACAGTGCCAATATTGTAGCTAATGCTATCATTACCGGCGGCGCATCTGATGGTACAGATTCATCTTTAGGCATGGGGTTTGCTGCCTTTAGTGCCTTACCCGGTTACACGTTGATATCTGTACCACTTACCTATGACGATCCGAACTCTAAGCCGGATGCGATACAGGTAATATTTGCCAGCAGCGGATCGCAGCCTGTAGATAGCAGCGTGCTGTACGTGGATGATGTATCTTATACCTTGTTTCCCGTGGCTGTAACCACAGTAGAAAACAATATTAAAGTAAGTTGCTATCCTAATCCTGCACATAATACCTTCTATGTGCAAGGGCCGGATAATATGGAGCTACATTGGCAGGCCTGCAATATCAGTGGCCAGGAAGTGGGTAGCGCAACCATTAAAGGAAATACACCTGTGGACATAACCGGATATATGCCGGGAATGTACTTTTATACAGTAACTGATACTAAAGGGAATGTGCTGCAACGCAGCAAATTCACGGTTGAGCGATAAGAGTAAAACCATAACAGGATATGAAGAGATAAGGAGGCTTTTGCCTCCTTATTTGTTTTGGGTATCTTGCCGCTAAACAATTAGTGACCCTTGTCTACAACCACCGCTAATGAAGCACTAAAGCAAAGGCTGCCGCTGCTGGCAATATTGCTGGTATTTATTGTATTAAAGTTTCCACACCTGTCTTATCCATTTATATGGGATGAGAGCTGGCCTTACGCCAGCGCCATCAACCAGATGTATGGACGTGGCCCCAGCCTGCTGCCAGGTGTAATTGACAGCGAGCTATCGAGGGGGCACCCGCTATTGCTGCATTTTATTATAAGCTCCTGGATGAGGGTGTTTGGGCCGTCGCATATGGCGATGCACTCGGTAATATTGCTGATAGCCTGCCTGCTGCTTATAGGCGTGTATGAAGCAGCTAAGAAGATAGGAGGTGTTAAGGCCGCCGTAATAACCACTGTGTTGATAGGCTTTCAGCAAGTATTTTTTGTGCAAGCCAGTTTTGTGATGCCTGAAGTATTACTGGCAATGCTCGCTTTTTTAAGCGTCTACTTCTATACGCAACGCAGGTATTTATTAACTACTCTGTTTGTAACGCTGTTGTGCTTTACCAAAGAAAGCGGAATGGTAGTTGGCATTGTATTGGGTATTGATGCATTAATATCCTTGTTCCAAAAACAAGTAAGTGTAAAAGAGAAAATATATAAGCTGGGGTCATTGATCTTGCCTGCACTGGCTGTTGGGGTATTTTTCATAATACAAAAGCAAAGGTGTGGCTGGTATATGTTTCCGCTGCATACAGAAGCTATACAGCTATCATGGAATGAGTTTTTTGATAAAATTAAAGACTGCAACAGGGTATTATTTCGTGATGACCTACGTAAAGCATTCTATGCGGCGACAGGTATATGCTCGTTTATAGTGGCCATTAAAGAAAGGCGAAAGTGGTTTGCGATCACTATTGCTATATTGGCATTCTTCATTACGGCATTATGCATTAATCCATTTGTGCTGAATGATTATATATTGTTTTGGGGATGGATCGCCATTATGGTCACTGCTGTATATCAGTGGGCTTACAAAATAATGGATATCAGAGAGGAGTACCGGAAGTTTCTGTTGCTGAGCATATGTGTTGTGATTGCCTTCAGCATTTTTACTGCAACGAATTTCTTTATAGTACGGTATCTGATTATTGCCCTGGTACCTATGTTGTTTGTTGCCGGTATTGTATATACGCGCAGCCTGCTCAGCCTGAATAAGTATTTCTTTATTCCGGGTTTGCTGTTCATTATTGCGCTGCAGGTTATAACCCCACATAGGGTAGATCATATTGCTGATGTGAACATGACCGCCTATGATGCTATGGATGTGCAGCAGGATGAAGTGAAATTTGCAGAAGACGCTAATTATTACGACAAGTGGACGACTGTTTTTGAGAATCTGCAGAAGCTTCACCTGGAAGATCCGGGCTCGGGTTTTAGAAGTAATAACAGGCCGTTCAATAAACTGCTATGGGGGATAATGGATAGTACTCAGGTGGTGATACTGGATAATGTGGAAAGTATGCGCGCGGTAGACTCCAGCAAACAATACAGTAAAGATCCGCATTATAAACTGGTGCACAGGTATCAGAAAGGTATGGTGTGGAACGAAGTGTATGAGCGTAGCAGGTAAGAGTCACCGTTTTTTAAAGCCTGCATCCACTCCATCCACCGGCACCACTCATCTTATTCATAGTAAGGAAAAGCAATTTTGCCCTGGTAATTTCAATAGGTGCTATGCAGAACGTAGCCCGGTATCCATTTATTTCTTTGTTTGGTATTGCGGCGGGCTTGCATTCGAGTATTTCCGGGGGCTTATAGCCAATGTCAAAATACCTGTCGCCTTTTACCGGTGTCAGGCCGGTGACATCAAAAGGCCAATCATTTAGCAACGCAAAATCCTGCGGATGCATATTGCCTGCTTTGATCTGTGCCAAATAGTATTCGTCCGGATACTGCAGGTTTCTTCTTTTATTATGGATGCCAACTGTTTCATTAGAATAGTGGACGATGATGGGTAGGATTAGAGATGATGCGAGTATGTATTCATCAAAATCGTATTGCCCCTTACTAACCAAATGTTCAGGATCATCTTTATACCTGTTATAATAATCCAGCGCGTCCATATTTTTAAAACCAAGCTGGTGCATAATATCATTTTGGTTGATGCCGATCAATTTATCGGAAGGCCATCCTTTTGCAGCGATTAACTTTTGTAAGTCTGCCATTGTTTTGGTTACTAAAGGCTTATACCTTAGGGAGTATGTCCTTTGCGATTCGTGAGGTAGATTATTCTTTTCAGCCTGATCAACGCAAAACAATTCCATCATTTTTTTTAATGATGTTGTATCTATTCGTTTGAGGTAATGATCTCTGTTGGCAGCGTATAAAGTATCGAGCTTTCCTTTGTATTTATTGTAAATTGAGTGTTTCCTGATGTAGGTAAGGTCTTTATAGTTTAAGTAACGAGGTACAAATCCATTCTGGAAAGCCTTTGTTGTAAATGCGATAAATGCTTTTTCATCATTAATATAAAGTGCCAGTTCCATTGCTATAATACAATCGCGAAGGAAGACGAAATCGTATTGACGAAAGGTTTCGCTGTATGTCTTTAATGCCTTGTGATAATCCTGTGTAACAAAAGCCTGCTCTTCTGCTTTTATAATATTTCTGTGATATTGGAAGTAATCTTGTGCAGTAGCAGTATTTATATAACCAAAGACTATTACCGTAATGACAGCTTTATAGATAAGTTTGGTGATAGCCATAGTAAATTACCTTGTTTTGCCTTTCGTAAATTTATACACCAACGATAACATGTAATAGCTGCCGACTCGGTTTACCCCCCGATCCTCAAAATAATTATCACCAACGGTGCGTGTGACTGTAGGATAGTTATTGAAAATGTCGAAAGCCTGTAACCTGATAGAGAATCCTCTTGGGTGATCAAAATTCTTGTCAAAAGAAGCGTTGACGAGTAAGAAATCTCTTTGTAGATCTGAAGCCAATCCTATATTATACATATAGCTGACGTAATAAACCAGTTTGGTTTTAAATGGTAAAGCAATTGCGCCGGTTTGCACTACACTATAGGTTTGTAAAGTATTAGATATAGCAGCAGGGTTATCTACTATGCTCGTTCGGTAGCTGGCG
The DNA here is from genome assembly GCA_018267955.1 of Bacteroidota bacterium. GTDB lineage: Bacteria > Bacteroidota > Bacteroidia > Chitinophagales > Chitinophagaceae > Polluticoccus. Next base: position 63,897 of record JAFDXL010000005.1, on the reverse strand, counting down.
TTCAGATCGCCTTCGTAGGCATCAGAGATATATAGCAGTCTTACAGAAGGCTGTATGTAATAGCTACCTACATTCAGTAACGTGCCATTGGTGTAAGAGATATTATTATTGTAGTTACCATTGATGCCCGTGATAAGCTTCATCTTTTTTACCAGGAATGGTGCCGCGTAATTGGCGGAGGCACCCATGTGATATGTTCCGTTCTCATTGGCATAAGAACTGATCCTTTTGGTAGCAGTAATATCTGTTTTACTGATGATCTTGTTATCTGTCTTACCGCCGTTTACCTGTACCCAGGCCACACGTTGCTTTTTAGGATCAGTATAGTTGAGCGACAGGCTGGCATTGTGCGTTACTTCCGGTCTAAGAGAAGGATTCCCGATGCGGATGTTCAGGCTATCTGTATAATCAGGTATGGGCTGTAGCTGGGATATATCCGGAGCGGTAATACTGCCACTGTACCCAAAGGATAAAGATTTGCCTGTACCAAGATCATACCTTAGTGATAATCCCGGCGCATAATTGATGCCACTTTGCTCTACTGTGCCCACTGATGTATTTTGCCCGCTGTAGCGATAGTATGGCTTAGCCATAAAAGTAGCATTAGCCGTAAGCTTTTCGGCGCTATACTGATAAGTAAGGCTCAGGGGCTGATCTATATTACGATTGTTGTACGATCTGCTTTGTATCGTATCTTTTACCAGAACGTTACCGGTATCTGCAAACACTTCTTTGGTACTGTTGCCCTTTGTATAATTGTAAGAATAGCTGAAGGATAATAAATGTCTTTTGCCTAAAGGCTCTGTATAACGCAGCGAACCGGTAGCTGAGAGGTTATTAATATCATCAGAAGAAATAAAACTGGTGCTATTGTCATAGCCTGGAGCAAAATATTCATTTATATTATTGTTCGTACCACTACCTCTGCCATTGCCATAATTAACGTTACCGGTTAGCATAAGTGTACGTTTCGGTTTTTGGAAACGACGCCTGTAAATGGCAGAAAGGTTATAGGAAGGTCTTTTATTGTCAGTATGGTTGTCTGCCGTTCTGCGAAAACTGGTGTTGTCCACATACTGGTAAGCTATAGCATCTGTAGTATTGCTATGCGTTGTTGCAGCCTGATACCCGATGCCTCCATCTAACTGCAGGATGTTACGGTCGTTTACCTCGTAATAGCTTCGCAGGGAAAGGTGGTGCTGCATGGTATTGGCTGTTTGTGTTGTACCCTGTGTACGCAATTGCTGGCTATCCCCTGGTAAATAAGTAGTGCGGAATATGGTTTGTGTAAGATCATTCATGCTATTGCTTACATCATAAGTGCCATTCAGCCGGAAGCGCTTGCCGGGCTCGTAAGAGAAGTTGAGGTTGCCGCCCTGCCTGTTATTGATGCCATTTTGCGGCCTGCTGCCGGCGCGTGTGTTGTCATTGCCCTGGCTATTCGCATCGTTTACGCCGGTATTGCCTGCATAACCTATTGCAGTGATGCGAACGGTATCAGTGATGTAATTGGTAAACAAACCTGCCTGGTACCTGTTGTTGGTGCCATACCCCGCGGAAAGGCGGCTGAGTATGGTGCCTTTATACTTTTTCTTGAATTGCAAGTTGATGATCTTCTTATCCGTATTGGGCTTAATGCCTGTAAACTGAGCATCCTCGTCCTGGTAATCGGCAAATTGTATCTTTTCCAATACCTCGGCAGGCATATTCTGGGTAATGGTACGAAGGTCTTGAGCGGTGTATTCCTTACCATTGATGTATAGTTTGGCAACGGTTTTACCCTGTACTGTAATAGTCCCGTCACTGGCAACATCCACGCCTGGCAGCCGTTTTAGAACATCTTCTGTGGTAGCCTGCGCATTACGGTTAAATGAATCTACGGTGTAGCTGACTGTGTCTTTGGTAACCTTAATTGCTACCTTGTTTACGATCACGAATTCATCCAGCGCTGCAGTATCTTTAAGCTTACTATATGTACTGTCCGTTTTTTGAGCATGGGAATGGAAGAGCGTGCTTATTAAAACTAATATGGTCAGTAACAGTTTCTGCATGATTGGGGAGGATAGTAATAGTGAACTAAAATACTAAACGATCACCAAACCGAATAATTTTAAGCTGACTGGTATGATATTGTTGCCCATACTAAAAGAACTTCGAAGTATGAAAAGATGCATCTTTTTGGCGTTTGTATTGCTGCGATTACAGACGGCATTTGCTCAGCATGATATGAAAGGCATGAAAATGGACGATACCATGGCGCACGGGATGGATATGCCTATGCATGATAGGAGCAGCATGAGCCATGCATACTCTTTGAACCTGCCGATGACTAGAAATGGATCGGGTACCGGCTGGCTCCCTGATAACTCGCCCATGTATGGTAACATGCTGCACTCCGGTAAATGGATGTTTATGCTGCATGGTAATTTGTATGTACGATATAATAGCCAGGATATATTCAATAATGGTGGAAGGGGGGATAATAAAGTGGATGCGCCTAACTGGCTGATGCTGATGGGGCAAAGAAAAGTAGGTAAGAAGGGTTTGTTTCATTTTAGTACTATGTTTTCCCTTGATGCGCTGATAGCTGGTGGTAGCGGATATCCTTTGTTGTTTCAGACGGGGGAGTCATGGAATGGGCAGCCATTAGTTGACAGGCAACACCCGCACGATCTGTTTTCTGAATTATCCATAAGCTATTCTTATGCGCTTAGTAAAAAGGCAGACGTATTTGCCTATCTGGGTTACCCCGGGGAGCCGGCATTAGGGTCTGTAGCCTTTATGCACCGGCCGTCTGCACTCACCAATCCTGATGCACCCATCAGCCATCATTGGAATGATGGTACACACATCACCTTTGGAGTAGCAACGGTAGGCTTCCGGTATGGTAAGTTTAAAGTAGAAGGATCTTCTTTTACAGGGAGAGAGCCGGATGAGAACAGGTATAATTTTGATATGCCAAAGTTCGACTCATGGAGCGGACGTCTATCTTTTAACCCCAATGCGCACTGGGCATTGCAGGTGTCTCATGGCTGGGTAAAAAGCCCGGAGGAATTACATCCTAAAGAAGATGTGAACCGAACTACTGCTTCTGTTGTTTATAGCTATAGCTTCAGTGATAATAAACTGCTTAACGCTACAGCTTTGTGGGGACTGAATAAAACAGGAACTGAGCAGGGAGAAAATGCTGTACTGCTTGAAGCGTCTCTTGCACTGAAAAGGTTTGATATTTATACCCGTTACGAATGGGTACAAAAATCTCCTGAAGAGCTGGACTTGAAGTCTATGGCGTTTTATTACTATGATAGAAATTATTCTGTAAACGCAGCTACCCTTGGGATAGCCTATGATCTGCTGCATGTAGGAGCGCTACGTGTTGCCGCAGGTACACAGGCTACACTATATATACCTGATGTAAAACTACGCAGCCTATATGGTAATGCACCAATGGGTGGCGAAGTGTACTTGAGGTTCTATCCAACGCTGATGAAGCGAATGTAATTACTTACTGGTATCGCCAATAGGATCTATAGTGCTGGTTTCGGCCATTAGCATTACTGTTTTTTCTAACGCGCGTGGGCGGTGCATTACACCTTTGGTAATTGTAGTGCCCTGCATCGGGCCGAGTTCAATGGTGCGATCTTCAAGGTCTATGAACAAACGGCCGGAAAGCACAAAAAAGAATTCATCATCATCAGGGTGATTATGCCAGTGATACTCGCCCTGCACAATACCCAGGCGTATCACAGAATCATTTACCTGTGTTAGTGTCTGGTTGAACCAGGGCTCGGTACAGGCTGATACAATTTCCGGGACATCTATCAGTTGCAGGTGACCAAACTTGATATCCATGTGCTGGTTGTACGTGTATGCTGACATAATGGTTGTTTGGATAAAGTTAGCGATAAGAGTATATTAAAAAAGCCCGTGAGAAATCACGGGCTCAACCATTCTATAATCCAAACCTAATTAACTAATTACCAATGCCTGTAGTGGCCATAATAATGCGGGTGATGATAATACCCGTGATAATAATGATACCGGGGCCTTGGAGGACCTGGTACATACACAGCACAGGACGATAAACCAAGCACCGCCAGCAGGCCAATTATGATCATCGATTTCATACAATTCGCTTTTTACAAAGAAGTCCAAAAAGCCTGCCAATGCCGAAATGCAACGAATGTTTTAAGAAATCGTTAGCATATAGCCCGGTGTATGTTATAACTTTCTTAAAGCAGTGTTATAGATATTATAAAACGCTGTTATAGCTTTCTTAAAGCGATGGTAAGCGCTTGCAAAGCCATTGTTGCCAGTGTAGCTTTGATTTATGATCATGTGATAGGGGAAAGAGTTGAGGCAATCTGCCTATAGCATGAAGTTTTAAATGTTGTTATATAAGTTTGTACAAAACGCCGGGACTATCCCGGCATTTTTGTTTGGCAGATAATGCCTCAAACGATGAAGTGAGTAATGCAACAGTCATCGATAGAAATCTCTCCGCTTACTGCAAAAGAAAAGCCCCGCGTTTGCGAGGCTTTCATATTATTCAGTGTCGATACCTTATTTGTTCTTTACCGTATCGCCTTCTGCGGCAGCATCAGCTTCGTTGCGGCCTACATTGGGGTCTGGTGCTGTACTATCTGCCTCAGGTGCTGCAGTATTATCAGGTTCATCGCCCAGGTTGTCATTTTTGGTGAGGTTTACCAGCCATTTGCCGTTTTGTTTCACCATGTTCAACTGTTTTTCTTCCGGCATTTCTGAAGTGGTAAAAGACACTACGGCTTTATCGCCATTTTCCTTTACATCTTTAATATCCACTTTTATCTTTTTGGCGTTTTGCTTGGCAGAATCAGGCATGGTGGTGGATACCTGTTCCAGCATATCGAGCATATCTTTGGTAACGTCTGTAGAGTACTCTTTAGCGTCTTTATATTCCATATGCCAAAAGTGCTCCAGGAATTTTTGAGCTACGCCTTTAGGGCTGTTAGACGAACAGCTTACCAGCGTAAAAGTGAGGATGGCGGCGAGCCCTAAAAATATTTTCTTCATAATTTCTTAATTGTCAATTCAAATTCGCGGCAAAGGTATTACTTATATGTTATCTGCCAAACCCACGAGCCCGGCGCGGCGGTGATATTATCTACCGCAACGTAGGTGTAGCCTGCCGAGCGGGTGGGGCGAATATAATTACTGTCTGCCGCAGCGCGGTTCACAGCCCGGTAAAGCAATTCCGCACAATACAATTTATCGTCGTTATTGATATCAAAATCAAGGTCGAACTTCTTATGCTGACGGTAGTAAGATTGTGCCACCTGCAACATGGTGTCTATTTGTGCGGCATTGAACAAAGTACGGCGTATGCCAAAGCCCGTGTTATGGGCGGGGGAGAGCCAGAAATCAAGTGAATCGCGGCGCAAAACCTCATCGGGATTGTCCTCGCCACCTATACTATGATATACGAAAGGATAGCCATTCTCTATGGAGACAATACCACAATGCGAGTAGGTATGATCGCGCCTGTTGGCACGGCAAAACATATAGCTGGTCATATCGTTGCCGGTACGCACCACAATATCGCCTGTGTGTACCAGTGTCAGGGCTTTTTTAATAGCCTGCCTGTTGTATGGATTTTGCTGCATCTGGGCTATGGTATGCGCATCATGCGCAGGAACCTGTGCCTGCACAAAAAAGTACACGGCTGCTACCACTACTACCAACGATATGATCCATTTCACGCTGCAAAATTACAGGTGATGGGGCAAATGATAAATTATATTACTGAAAGTATATTAAATCATGTCCCCTCTTGAGAGGGGATAGGGGTGTGTTTTATATTTTCGATGTATATTTCAATAACCCGAAGGACATTCGGCATATCATTGATCACCTCACTATCGTTGAACCGAAGAATTGTGATCCCGAATTGTTTCAATATTTCTTCTTTTTTGCCATCAGCAATTACCACTTCCTCGAAAGTATGCGTATATCCGTCCAGCTCAATGCCTAGCATTAGCTCGTGGCAAAAGAAGTCGAGAATGTAGTTGTCAACAGGTTTTTGGCGATGAAAATCATAACCTAACATTTGTTTGCCGCTCAATTGTTTCCAAAGCAGTATTTCGCTTTTAGTGCTATTGTTTCTTAGTTGGCGTGCCAAAGCTTTCAGTTTGGGATTATATGGGATGATGCGACGCATTATGTAATTTAATACAGATAACTGAATTGTAATTAGACACACCCCTACACCCCTCTGAAGAGAGGAAGAGCGAATGGATGTCTTGTTGTTATAATTAGGACACACCCCTACGCCCCTCTGAAGAGGGGAAGAGCGAAGCGGACTTTTTGTTTTGTATAAGACACACCCTACGCCCTTCTGAAGAGGGGAAGAGCGAAGCGGACTTTTTGTTTTGTATAAGACACACCCCCTACACCCTCTGAAGAGGGGAAGAGTAGAGTGAATTTTCCTATTACCTAATTAACTTATTACAGTGTTAACCTGCCTACAAAACTTCTACCTGGTTGCGGAGGAGGTCTTCAAACACATCGCGCTTGCGGATGAGGAACGGTTGTCCATCCTTTACCATTACTTCTGCAGGCTTCAGGCGGGAGTTGAAATTGCTGCTCATCTCGAAACCATAAGCGCCTGCATTATAGAATACCAGGTAATCGCCCTCGCGTACCTCGTTCAGTACACGGTCCCAGGCAAAGGTGTCTGTTTCGCAGATGTTACCTACAATAGTATAGATGCGCTCTGCGCCCGACGGGTTGCTGATATTGGCAATGCGGTGATAGGCATCGTAGAACATAGGACGTATCAGGTGATTGAAGCCTGAGTTGACACCAACAAATACAGTAGCAGGGGTTTGCTTGATGACATTGGCCTTTACCACGAAGTAACCACATTCGCTTACCAGGTATTTACCGGGTTCAAACCAAACTTCCAGCGTGCGGTTGTACTCTGCCTCAAATTCTTTGAGGGCATTGGTAAGTTTTTCGCCCAGCTTAGCTACATCAGTTTCTTTATCGCCATCTTTATAAGGCACTTTAAAGCCCGAGCCCATATCTATGAACTCTAACTGCTCGAAGTGGCGGGCAATATTAAACATTACCTCCAGCCCCTGCAGGAATACATCTGCATCCTTGATCTCACTGCCCGTGTGCATATGCAGGCCTTTTACATGCAGTTTGGTGGTTTTAACGATACGCTCTATATGGCGCATCTGGTGTACCGAGATACCAAACTTGCTATCTATATGGCCGGTAGATATTTTATAATTGCCACCTGCCTCTATATGCGGGTTGATGCGGATACAAACCGGGTAGCTGCTGCCAAACTTGTTGCCAAACTGCTCCAGAATGCTGATGTTATCTATATTGATATTAACGCCCAGCTTTTGCCCTTCAATGATCTCGTTCAGATCTACACAGTTGGGCGTAAAGAGTATATCAGAAGGTTCGAAGCCGGCTTTGAGTGCCAGGTTTACCTCGTTGATGCTCACACAATCTATAGATGCGCCCAGGCTCTTCAGGTACTTCAGCACATTGATGTTTGTGAGGGCCTTGCATGCATAGAAGAAACGCGTAGGATGGTTCTTGAACGCATCCTTCAGCTTATTGTACTGTTCTGCTATCTTTTCTGCATGGTATATATATACCGGCGTGCCAAATTCATTGGCGATCTCAATCAGTTGCTGATTACTTAAAGTATGGCTCATAATTTTTTAAAAGTCTGCAAAAATATAAAAATCAGGCTTATGTATCCGGGTGAAATCTGCTATATGATGATTAATATCATGTGATAGGCTAACGGCCATCAATGTGTATGATGCTTTCTTTTGCTCCCTTTACCCTATAAAACCACCCGTATGAAAACCATCGCCCGCTTTGGATATTATAATGCGATGATCTCTTTTGCAGCTATTGTAGCCTATGGATTAGTGCAAATAGCGCAAGTGGCAAAGCTGATCAGCTATCCGTACGATGCAACACTTATATATGCAACCTCTTTGTGCATTGCGCCATTCTTTATGCTGGCAATGCTGGCACTCCACTATCATACGCCCGGTGAGCGGAAGATATGGAGCCATGCAGGATTGCTCTTTGCCGTGCTGTACACTATAAGTGCAAGCCTGATGTATGTAGAGCAACTGGCAACGGTGATACCTGCATCAGTGAAAGGGAATATTAATGATACACTGGCAGTAACGCCACATTCGCTCTTCTGGACACTGGATGCGATGGCTTATATTTTTATGGGGGTTGCTACTTTGTTTGCAGCAGGTGCATTGACCAACCTTGGCCGGGGTAAACAGGTACGTTTTTTCTTCATAGCACATGGCATTATGGTGCCGGTGATATCGGTAGTGTATTTCTACCCGCAGTTTTCCATCCCGCTTTTATTTTTGGGTGCGCCCTGGCTCATCACCGCGGCAGGCTCAATGCTGGCACTGGCTTTATGGTTTAAGAAAGAAGGCTCTAATCTGTAATAAAATCGAAGCGGGCATTTTTGTATGCGGGCTTTGCTACTTCCTGCCGTAGTTGCCTGAAGGTTTCATAAGGGCCCTTGGTAAGGAACATATTGGTGATCCATGCAGGTATAGACCCACCGGGATCGGCATCTGCAATGTAGTCTATCTTTAGCCTGTTGGGCGCAAGTGGCGTTACCGTCCAGGTGACATTAGACCTTACTACGCGCACTTTATCTTTTTTCGGTTGCAGTTCGCCATCTATAGCGATTGCTTTTACAGTGAGCACTTTGGTGGCCGGGTGTTGCGATACAGAGAAATTTACAACTACCTCGCGATTGGCCAGCGGCCAGGGCATAGATATCTCTGAATAGTATAGCTGCCTGCCAGGCCCTGTACTACGTATAGCATAAGAACTTTTGGTGCTATACACCCATTGCTCATGCGCTTTGGCATCCAGCAACAGCGCAGCAAGCTGCGATGGTGTTGCGTTGATGATGCATTCTACCCGTACCGATTTTACGTTGCTGTTATCGGCATTGGCGGTATATACTTTTATGCTGTCCTGATTTTTTTTAAGCTCCCAGGTGGGCGATGCAGATACTGCAAAATGCAGCAATAATAATGCTGTGATGGAGAGAAGGGCTTTCATGCGGTGTGTTTTATTAATCGTTACTTAAAGTTACGAAGATTTAATGCTGTGAAAAACACGGGAAAACAATTTTAAGGATTATTTACATATAACTTTACAATACAAACCTCCTGCATCATGAAGCCGACCGCTACTCCGCTCCTGCTTTCCTGTTCCTTTATTGGTAAAAATGTACCCTCATGCAATGGCGTGGGTAAATACATGAGATATCGTTAAGAAGCTGTTTGGTTAGGAACACCCTATAAAAGTTTTGGGGTCGTAATATATGGTATAGCACATGGCCGCTTTTTTTAAAGAGCGGCCTTTTTTGTTGAGAATTCTAATACCAACCACGAAATGCGACAGGCAATCTATATAATGTAAATTGCATCAAATATTTATTGCAATGAAACGCATACTCATCACCTGCCTGCTGCTGCCCGCCATGCATACCATTGCACAAACAGAAGATGCACAACCCGGTTATGATCTCTATTCCTATTTCTCTGCCCATTTCAATTATCCTGCTATTGCAAAAGATTGCCGGGCCGAGGGAAGTGTTATGGTGAACTTTACCATTGACAGTACGGGTGCCATCAGCAATTGCCATGTGGTAAATAATAATGTGCATATGACCATAGCGGCAGATAGCAATGGCGTATGCGATGTTGCCGGCATTATGAAGACCTGCGGCGATGTGGCGGTAAAGCTTGTTGCCGGTATGCCGCGCTGGCATGCCAAACTACAGGAAGGCAAGCCACTGGCATCAAATGGGTATATACCGGTAAGCTTTGTGCTGCCTAAGGCAGGTGAATCCGGTACGGCGTATAAAGTCCATTTTGCAGCAACGCCCTATACATTTGTAGAACACATGCCTGTACCGGGTTTTGACTTTAATAAATATATACAGGACAACCTGCAGTACCCACAGGCAGCAAAAGCAAAAGGCATACAGGGAACCGTAACTGTGCAGGTTGTGATCAACGAAGATGGCAGTATAACAGACTGTAAGGTGTTGAAAGGCATTGGTGATGGCTGCGACGAAGAAGCACTACGCATTGTGAAACTGATGCCGCACTGGCAACCGGGCCGACAACATTATTTGCCCGTACCGGTATTAACTACCGTGATGATAAAATTTAGTTTGGCGGAATAGTATTGATGAAACCTGATACTGTGCTTTCGGGCGTTGGAAACGCTGGGCGGGGATATCCTCGTTGCAAATGAGGACCAAACGACAAGAAGCTTGGTAGCAAAGGCAGCATAGACTTTAACGAATTGTAGTGTTTTACGTTTAGTTAGAGTCACTGCGAGAAACGAAATAGTCGATCCAAACTCAATTAAAGAACGCGAATGAATTGTGTGCCCGGTATTTTGAAAATGTTATCTTCAGGTAATGAAAGTTTTGCTGATTTCGCTATTGCTGTTTTTTGCTAATTATAAATTAGCCAACATCGATTTTATTGAAATTCATAACAACGAAACAGGCAGTCTGGAAGACTTTGACGATGTATCCTGTAATATGTTTTACACCAGTGGGCTACAAATTGATACCACAATTGTTAAAGACCAATCGCGTAAAAGACATATACTTGAACTATTAAAATCAACAGAAGTATCTAAACTGAGTTATATTCCTAAGCATGACCACGCTTATATGGTGGTTTATCTTCACGCTTTACATAATATAGACACAATATATTTTCTTCAGGCGAGGGTATATAAATACAAAGGTGTATACTACGAATATAAGAATCTGAAAATTTCAGATTATCTAGATAAGATCAGCAACAAGCACAGGGTGTTCTAGATAGACGATATGTTGTAAAGCGCAAGCACGCTGCTCACAAATGCTTGGCTGCATGCTTGCGCCAACTTGGGGAAATAAAATAAGGCACAAGCACGCTATGCAAAAGTCTGACTGCATGCTTGCGCCAACTGGGAGAACTAAGGTTGATGTAGCGTCAACTTAGCTTATCTACTTTTTAAAGAGTGTTAAAGCAGTCGCTATCGCTCCGATAGTTGTCATTAGAAGAGTGTATTTAGCATTAGGTATGCTTCCTTCAAGTGATTGTATTTCTAACTTTAGTTTTTCAAGTTGGATGGATGCAATAGTGTCTTCAAAATTATATCCACCGTTTTTAATGAAATCATATACTCGAATAGTTAAATTACAATATACACGACCACCTAGCATTCTATCAACATCCATGAATTGTCGATTTTCATATTCATGAAGCATGGCATCGACAGTTTTGCTTCCAACATTGTACTTGGCCGCTAGTTCATTTATATTAAAGGTGACAAACATGTCAGTTGAATTGTCTACTATTTCATTTAGTATTTGATCTTTTAATTCTGTTGTTATCATTGTTATAGTACAAATGGTTAAGGGTGCTGAATTAATCAGCACCCATTGTTAATTTCTATTTTGTTTTAGATTCTTTAATACACCATCTAATGAATCGGTGTTGAATTTTTCTTTTAAGGTTTTAAGATGGGTGTTGCCATTTATTCCGTTAAATTCTGGATAAGTTTCTTTAAGATTTTGAACTTTAGTATCACCTCTTTTTTTACGGAATTCTCCGTCGTTATTTCTTGAACGGTTATTGCTCATTTTAATAAATGTTTTCAATTAATAAATCAAATTGCGTTTGAAAATGGGTGACTGAATTTCAGTCACCCTTAATTCAGCGGTTAAGCGCGTTGAATAAGAATCCAAGTAGCACCATGACCACTACCCATCGGGCATGGAGGAAACTTATTACCCTTAGCCAGTGGTATAGTATTTGACGGGTGCATAGAGCATTTGTATACTCCACTTACCTGGCATGTTTCACCAGTATGTCCGGTCATAACATATCATTTTACAGCCGGTGTTTAATATTCGGCACCCGATCTCCGAACAGTATTGCCATTTAAGTTATAGTTAGTAACTTTGTAGGCAAAGAAAACCCCCATAATGCTTAGGGTCGAATAGCCCAGCATTTAATATTGTTGAGTCTTGGAGGACAAAAACATTAAGGTTTTCAAAAGGATGCAGCTCTGTCAAGCTGTATCCTTTTTATTTTTGTAATACTACTTTCGATCTAGTTCTTTTTTTAGTTAAGAAATTATCTTCGTTTCGAGGCTTTATGCTGTCAACTTTTTCTTTGAGCCGCGATGCGTAAAGAGGTTTCAGTATCTCACCCTCTTGCCATTCTTTTAGCCCATAAAAATTTCCTTTAATTCCATCATGATTATGTTTAAAAAGTCTGCCTGCCTGAACCATTCTATTCAACCTTAAAGAGAGTGCCATTATATACTCTCTTCTTTTAATTGAGCTTATTTCCTCGTTTTTCAAATAAATAAACATATCCAGTATCTCTGTAGTTGAAAGTGGTTCGTCAAATTGAGCTAAGCATTTTAACGATATTTCAGCCCAGTCAAAGCTACTCTTCCTAAGTATTGCTAATTGCCTCTTTAGCTCTTTTAGCCTTCGCGTGGCTTCCAATACCTGCAGCTCAACTTCTTCAAGCTGTTCTTCCAATAATGCAATCTGTTTAGCAGTTGCTTCTTTCATAATACAACGTTACGAAATACTGAAAACAAAAATGCAAACAGTATATAAAGTAATTGACAGCTGGGGATAAAGTGTGGGTAAAACCCCCGAAAGTGCTGTGGATTTAATTTTTTTGATTTTTTGATTTTTTCATTTATTGTGGGAAATGTCTGAATAACAAAAAGCCCACCCTTGCGGGTAGGCTTTGATCTATGAAAGACTCCATCCCTGGAAAGGGGCAGACCGTTATTTATTCAGATCAAAATCCGGGTTTTCTTTTTTGAGGCTTACTACATGCGCCTGGAATTCATAACCCTCAGCTTTGCGGCCCGTGCGTTCCCATTGGGTTTCGGCTTCGGTGAGGGTCATGGGGCGGTAGCCGCTGCCCCGGCTGCTGTGTGTGCCACGCCCGGGGCGGTGCTGCATGGGGTAGCTATCGCCCAGCCAGCGCTCTTCTGTAAATACATGCTGCAGGGTGCGGGCTATATCATAGCTGCCTTCTTCATCTGCCAGTGGCTTGCCTTTATACAGGTAGGTGGTGTTGCCGCCATCGTCCTGCTGCTGGGTAAGGCGTGTTTTTAATAGCAGGAGCCTGTCCTCATCGCTCATGCCGGCGCTGCGCCCTGCGGGGAATTTCTTCAGCCATTCTGTATCGCGCACAAGAGATTGCTTTTCTGTGCTGAGTGTTTGCAGTTGTGCTTCATAGTCCTGCAACTGCTGGCGTAGGGTTGCCAGTTGTTCTGCATCGCCTGCATCTGCCAATATCTTTTCCTTTGCCTTTTGCAGGAATACATCTGCATCCTTGCCATCATATTCTATACCCAGCTTCTCCTTCAGGTTCTTAATGGCTATTTCCTTACCTGCGTTGATGTAGCCTGTTTTGCCATTGGCTTTGAGCTGCGCTTCGAGCGCTGCATAGCCCTCTGCATCATATACGCGGATGCCATCGGGCAGGGTAATATCCTGCGGGTCTTCTGCGGCCAGCAGTTGTTCTATCTCGTCTGCAGGCAGTCCTACGATCTGTAATAATTGTTTTTGTGCTTGTATGCTTAACATGGTGTACTTGTGGTTTTTTAAATGTTATCAGGATACGGGGAAATAACGGAAGCCTGTATTGTGCGAATGTTCGTTGAGTGCATCTGCATGGCGTGGCTCCAGGGATACGATAGCGATGAGTTCTTCTATCTTGCGCCATTCAGGTGTGTCGCCGTTCTCATATTCGGGGCGCACTTTCCAGTATTCATACTGTTTCAGGTTTTGGCCTGCTTCTTTACGTTTTGTCATATTATTGTGGTTATTGGTTGCGTGGTTATTGTTACAGTAGGGTCGCTGATGCGTTGCAATGTATATGTGGTGAGTGATGCGCGCAGGGCTTCTACGGTGCTTTTCATCAGCATGTCGCGGGTGGTTTTGAGGCCACGCCAGTCGTTGTAGTACAGCTTACGCGCATAGTCCATAGGATTCAATAATTCCTTAGCGCGACTCAACGGGCAGAAGGGCAGGGGCTCTACATCTATCAGCTTCAAGGCGGTGTTCAGCTTTACACTATCTCCCTGGTACAGGGTGTGGTAGTAGGCTTCCATCTTTTCGCGGACTATCTCGTACGGAGCTTCATCGCGTACCAGTGCCACCAGGCTATCCATGATCTTATCAGGGCTTTCGAGCATAAAGCGTTTACCATAATTGATATCTGCACCACCATAACTGCTGCCGAAGTAGAAGCTGCCCATGTGGTCTGCTATCATTTTTTCCGTTTGCTCGGCTGCGCTGCTATAAGCGTATAGTGCCTCGATCTTTGGCTGCTCATCCATGAGCGATTGCGTAGCTGTCTTTATATCCGGGCCGGAAGTTTGTATGGCATAGTCCACGCCCCATTTGGTATAGTAGGCCATATTAAAGAGTGCATCCAGCGAGCCATCCATCTTATCCCAGGAAGTAACGGAAGCTTCTATATTGCCCGCAGGTGGTACCAGCAAAGGATCTTCTTTGGATGGTATCGGCAGGTTGATATCCTGCGATACATCGTACTTATGTTTCCTGCCGCTGCCATTGCAGGCATCGCAGGCTTCACCATTGATCTGTGTAGTTCCCTTGCATTTATCGCAATCGCCCATATAACGCCAGCGCTGCGGAAAGCCGAAATGATTTTTGAATACATTGAGGATGCCGCCCTCGCGCAGGTACTGATCTGCCAGTTCTATTACTGCATCATCGGGGGAGATATAATACCCGCGCTGGGGATCAAACCTGTCTGACAATACCCATGCTGCAAGCTTGCCATAATAGTTGGTGAAGCTGTGCTCTTGTATGATAACAGCTGTGTTGCCATTCCACTCTACCAGGTAGTCCATCGCATCATCTACTACGCGATATATCTTGCGCGGCTTGCCATCTGCTCTATTGGTGTCACCTGTTTTTATATCGGTGCATAACACTACGTACTCGGGCCTGCGGCCGGTAAGCTGGTAATCGTAAATGCTGTTACTGCTTTTGTAGGTAGGGTAGGTATCGCCCTTAGCATCTACCTCCATCATAATAAGCCCCATAGGATCGTAGTGTAGTGCAGGCTGCCAGAAGGTCTTTACCCAACTGCGCAGGCTATGCCCCCATTCTACATCGCCCAGCAACTGGAGGAAGGCGCGGCGTGCACCATCGGGCATATTGTAGTAGCTGCTGCCCCCATTGGCTGTAAATATTTTATCTATAGGGCGATGCAGGCGGCTGAAGAAATCTTTATTGCTGCGTGTGTACCGGAGGCGGATATCATACAACTCCTTTTTTTCAAAATAATCGAGCTTCTGTATATAGGTATCGAGCCCCGCACCCGTGATGTGCATGGTGAGCTTGCGGCTGTAGGCCTGCGCGGCATCTACCAATGTTTTGTTGGGCCTGTTCTTTAAGATCTGCTCTATGTCTTGTAGTGATAGTATCATAATGTTTAGGTGTAATGAATGTTATAAGTTTTTTTGGTTTCTGCTTCAAGTATCATGGTGAGTGCATCGGCAGCATCATCGTGCCGGTTGCGCCCCTGTGCCATATAGCCTTTTACGGCTGCGTAAAACTGCGGGTATAATGCATCCCATCCATCGGGATAATGGATCATATTCTGTACCTCGGCAGCACGGGTGAAGATGCGCACCTCTTTATTATCGCGCTGGTGATACCATTGGAATACAGTGCGTGTATTGCCCATGGTGCGGCAAATGCGTTCTGTATTGCGGGCAAAGCCACGGCCACCGTTATTGCTTTCTATACGTGCCTGCTGCACCTGGTATTTGCAGAGCTGTGCCGCCACCTGCTGCTCGGTAGTGTCCATACCATCCTGCGTGTAGATGATGTCGAGTATATAATATCCCTGTGGCGATGTGGCATACACTATGCTGCATAAATAATCGCTTCCGGTATCTGCCGTATCTACCACCGCTTTGATGGTGACGGCATCTGTAGGTAATAGTTTGTAGGTTTTGAAGGTTTTGTATAGCAATCCTTCTTTTACTTTTGGATCCTGCTGGTAGAGGTTGCCAAATACCCAGGGATCGCGCTGACGGATAGCTTCCATCTTAGCGGCGCTATGCCGTTCGGGCCACAGAGCCTCGCCTTCATTGCGCGGATCATAAGCATTGGGCTTGCCCACTTTTATAGCCGGGTAGGTGAATACTTCCCAGTCGGCCTCTTTTTGCAGGAGATATCCAGCAAGGTCTTTCTCGTGCCAGCGGGTGAATACTATAAGCTGGCGGCTGTTATTATGCAGGCGCGTTTCGGCAACTGCATTGTACCAATGTTCTATGCTATCGCGCATCAGCTCGCTCCAGGCTGTTTTGGCATCTTTATAGAGATCGTCCATGATGAGTATATCTACAGGCTCGCCCGTAAGTGCACCACCTACACCTACTGTTTTGATGCCACCGTTATAACCCACTGCTTCTATCTCGTCCATTGTGCGGGCATAGCCGTCTGCTCCGTTGGATAGCCTCACATTCGGAAACAACTGTGCGTAGGGAGCATCATCCAGTATATGCTGTATCTCGCGATTGAACTTGCGCGCCTTGGCTGCAGAATAGCTAACGATAGCTATTTTATGATCGGGGTTGATACCCAGCAGGTAGGCAGGCAGCCTGCGTGTAGCCCCTTCTGATTTGCCATGTTGCGGCGGTACAAAGATCATCAGCTTGCGTATCTGCCCCTGCGCAAAACGGTTCAATACCTCGTAGTACGACCGGTGAAACCAAGTGGGCGAGAACGAGGGCATAGTAAACTGTGTGAATACCCCGAGGTGATTGCGTGCTGCTGCACAACGCTTCTGTAACAGTAAGCGCAGCAAGTCTTTCTTTTCTTCAAGCTTCATAGTAATTGGGTAAGTGCTTCGATGCGTGCATCTATCTCTGCCTCTGATATATTGCCCAGGTCGTCGAGCGTGGTGGTGGTACTACGTTTTTTATCGGCCCAGTAATCGGGTTGCCTGTATTTAAGCCATAAGTTAATGGCAGAGGTATCGGGCGGGTAATATTTGATGCAAGGTGTCTGCTTCACTTCGCCGGCCACCAATCGTATATCCACATCCGGCGCTTCATATCCCACCGCTCTTTTGTAGAGTGCCAAAGCCACCTCTGCATCCGCCAGCGCCCGCCCTTTATGTATACCTGCTGCAAATTCTTTATGTTCCTGTTTCCACTGCTGCAATACATCTTCCGAGATGTCGAAAACACCGGCTAGTGCAGTATCGTCCATGCCCAGCAGGCATAGCTTATACGCCTGCTCTGCAAACAACTTGCTGTATTTTTGTTCTGAACTCTTGATGATGTAATTGATCTTCATGTTACTGAGGATAGATAGTGGTGGCAGGTTTAATAACAATGATCTCTCCCTGTGTAGGCTTGCGGCCAAAGCCATCGCACACATCGCAATGTTTTAGCGAAGTGTCGCCGGGGTCTGCGCCCGCATCGCGGTACTTCTCGTACCTGCCCGCACCCTGGCACCATACATCAACATACGGGAAGTTGGTAGTGTCTGATGATATGTAGTCATCCAGCTCTACCTTTACCCGGTTCAGTACATCTGATTTATTAATTGTTACAGGGATCCCGTTCACCGCAGTATCTGTAGCTGTTTTTAATGCGGTTGCATCAAAGCTGATGTTTGCATTGATTGCGGCAGCGATGTCGGTCTTCAGATCGCTACCTACCGTTTCGTCGAAGCTACCTGCTGCATGTGCCGCATCAATAATACTATTGATAGCTGCGATGGCAGCAATAATATTCACATCCGCAGCTGCATCATCCACATCTGTATGGATAGAGGTTTTAGCTGTTTCCCTTGTGGTACTGAGCGCATCAGAATAATAGGTGTCTTCGTCTTGCCCGGAGTAGATGTCTGCAACAACAGACAGGTGGTATGGCCGGGCGTTATGGTCCGTTAGCAGCGGACTAATATCTATAGCCATGTGTGATAGGTTGTTTATACAGCAAAGCTACCACGTGCTACAGTCGCTGCCAAAAGATTATGTTTTACAAAAGGGGTTTTGAAAAACGTAGAGTGGGAAAGTGGAGCAACAACATAGCCCGTTGTTGATATGTTTGTGGGTGTGTGATAACTGATATTGATTTGGAAATGCTGCTTTGTGTGAAAATGAAACGAGAGGATGTAAAATAAATAGGTTGAGATGGAAGCTCTTTAGTTATATGGGCTTATCTTCGCGGCACTAAAACCTATAGATTGAAGAATACGATTATTGCAGCACTATGTATAGCTATGCCTGCTATGGCAAACGCCAAAGGGCAATTTGATGTATACACCAGGCAAGGGATACTGTTGAATAAAAAAGATGCCACTTATAGCTCCATTACTCCTTATAAGTTCACCACAGTGAAGAATAGCTGGATACAGTCAATTGGTACCCGTTACTCGCTTTATACAAAGTTTGGGCTTATTGCTGCCGGAGGATTGGAAGTAGGGTATGAGCGATATGCTATAGACTTATTTACTGCACCACCTGTGATAACAGGTTTTAGCTTTGTTAATAAACCCAAAGATTACAAACTACGCAGTACTATACCCTATGGTGATGTGAACATAGAATTAGGCTGGCGTTTCAAGGTTACAAAGAAGTTTTGGCCAGAGCTACGGGTAGGGCAAACCCTGCATATGCCTATGAGGGCTACCGATGCCTACAGGAATATTTATGAATATCCTAGCAATTATCGAGGCTATTACCAAACAGTTGCAAAAGGCGGATTCGGTAACAGTGCGGGACAATTACCTATTGGCGAACTGTTAAATAGTGTAACGCTTGCCGCAGGTGTATGGCGTGGTAATAAAACTATCAAGTCTGTAAAGCTGGGTGTGCAATATCGTCAGCAGTATATAATACCTAGTGGGGCTAATAGTTTAGATGTGACCTACTACAATACCGGATATCCGGTAGCGAAGGATAAATTTGACGGAAGGCATCGTACACTGTCCCTGCTTATTGGAGTGGGATTCTAGTAATCTTCGTACTGCTTTGGCCAGGGTTTTCGTTTGCCCTTTATTGGTCCTACTTTATCTGCAATACATTTGAACTCTTTGTAACCTTTATATGGGTTGCGAACAATTCTTACAATCGAATATACAGGCCAATAGCATATAAAGTATGCTTTGCCAAATTTTATATTAAGTGTATCAGCAGATGCGCAGGTTGATAATATGTGATGACCTTCTTTATATACTTTAACGGTATCGAAATAACGAATAGATGGGTCGTAAATTGATTTGCCATTTAAATACAAGTTACAATTCGGGGTACCAGTCAGTATAGGTTCGTAAATAAATAACAGTGCATATTTCGAGGTGTCACTTAATAAGCGTAGACTAATACTATCAGGCACTTTAGGTAATAAAGCTGCTGCTTTGTCTGCATCATCTACCTTATATACATCTCCCCAAATGCGAAATTCCTTTTTGCCATTGATGCCGGGTATTTCATATCTGGTGACTTTTAAAACATTCCCACCTCTTCTTAGGACCTTTTCCATAGCATTTTTCATCATCAAATTCTGGCTGATCTGGGTTTCAGTAAATTCATTCATCACTCGTATCTTCCCTATATACTTCGCACCTACAGGTACGGGTACATTCTCTTCACAAACAAGGACGTGATCGTCTTTTTTCTTTTGTGCGCTAGATGATGCAGTAAATAATACTAATAGTAATAGCAGGATAAAGCGGTTCATATATAGTGATGTGCTGTGAAAATAGTGATTTTAACAAACAAAAAAGCAGCCCTTGTGAGGCTGCAGGTTCGCATAGGGGCTGTTATATATTTAATCGTGCCTGATGGCTTGCATCTTTTGTCCGTGCTGGTAGAGATACATATCGAAGTTGCCCTTATCGTTCTTTACAAACTCAAATTGTGCATCTACAGATTTGGTGAAGAATTTGTTTGGGCTCATAGGTAGTATCTGATCCTCACCTTGTCCTTCTATATACGAGCGAAGATGGTTACCATCTACCGTAAATTTTATGGACATAGTAGAATCAAACCAGTATTCGCCTGCATATTGCTTTAGCACATCTTTGCCCAGGGATATTGTAGTGCGGGGCGCCGGTACTGCATAGCCCGGTTTGTACAGGCATTTTACAATGTCCTTTGCTATTTCGTTATTGTCGGCCCCCAGGTATTGTACATTTTTCATCAGCATAATGAATACATCTTCTTCGGGTAGACGCAGTTCATAAGTGTAGAAGCCGTTGATACCGCCGGAATGGCCTATGGCTCGTTTGCCTTCCAGGTCTTTTGTTATGAACCAGCCATAACCATACCTGTCTTTATATGGCGTGTAAGCTTTCTCCTGCCACTCCTTGCTTACAAAACGATACTCCTGCAATGCACGATGCCACTTGTACATGTCTTCTACCGTGCTGTACATAGCGCCTGCGCCGCTACTCTGTGTTGAGTCCTCTATCTTGCAGGAATAGAAGGAATCCTGCAAAATGCAGTTGTAGCCTGTTACTTTGTTTTTGTCTTTGAGAGCCGCGTAATCAAAGCCTGTATGTGTCATGCCCAATGGTTGGATAATGTTTTCGCGGATGACGGTGTAATAATCTTTACCTGTTACCTGCTCAATGATATAGCTCAGCAGTATGTAGTTGCTGTTGCTGTATTCGAATTTACTGCCGGGATCAAACGCTAGTTGTTTGTTTTTAAAGAAGCCCAGCATTTGCTCGTGCGTTACATGCTCTGTCGGGTGAT
The DNA here is from genome assembly GCA_018267955.1 of Bacteroidota bacterium. GTDB lineage: Bacteria > Bacteroidota > Bacteroidia > Chitinophagales > Chitinophagaceae > Polluticoccus. Next base: position 43,033 of record JAFDXL010000005.1, on the reverse strand, counting down.
TGTGCCAGAACGTATCTTCCGTATAGTTGTAAATGCCTGAAGTATGTGTCAGCAGATTTTCTAGTGTGATCTTATCACCATCAGGATAGTCGGGAAAGTATTTGGTTACTTTATCCTGCAGGGATAGTTTGTTTTGGGTGGCCAGCATCAGTATCTCCTCAGCAGTAAACTGTTTGGTAATGGATCCTATCATATAGACGCCATTGCCATCGTTCATAATATTTTTATACCTGTCTTTATAGCCATAACCGCGATGCAATAGCACTTTGCCTTTTTGCACCACGTAGGCTGCACCGTTGAAGTTGAAAGTTTGTGCATAATAATCGAGCACGCTGTCTATTTTCTTTTCTACAGTTTGCGCCTGCGATTGAATAGAGGCTAAAAGGCCGATAACTAAAATGAGGATCTTTTTCATTTGGCTGAGCTTGTAGGACAAAGAAACATAGATGCCCGGTAAGGGTAAATGGTAATTAGACCAAAACACGCATACTATCGACAGAAAGGAGGATGCAGGTTTTGTCTAAAAAAAGCCGGGTTTGGTCGATAGAGTGTAAAATTGGGGGAGATTATTTAGGGTATCTTTCCAATAGGTGTAGCAGTCCTCTTGTTTTTGAAGTATAGATTGCTGATTTTGCAGTTACATTTTACGGTTATGAAATTGCATACCATACTATTGGCATCCTGCCTGTTTGCTGCAGGCGGCATGGACGCACAGACGATACGTCATTTTCCTATTCTTAATAAAGAATGGACACAGGATATGAAGCCATTTCGCATTGCGGGGAACCTGTATTATGTGGGCTCGTACGATCTTGCCAGTTATCTTATTACCACTCCCGAGGGACATATACTCATTAACACCGGTGCCTATGGATCTGCCGATATGATAAAGCGGCATGTGCAGCATTTGGGGTTTAAATTCTCTGATATAAAAGTTTTGTTGCTAACGCACGCCCATTACGATCATGCAGCCGATATTGCAAAGGTGAAACAAATGACACATGCTAAGCTAATGGTGAATGCGCAGGATGCCGCAGTAATTGCGGATGGTGGTTTGTCTGATTTTGAGTATGGTAAGTATGGTGCACATTACACACCTGTAACTCCCGATGTGTTGCTGTATGATGGTGATACCATAAAGCTGGGTGGTATGAACATAGTAATGCTGCATCATCCGGGCCATACCAAAGGTGCCAGCAGTTTTCTATTTGATGTAACAGACGAGCATCGCAGCTATCGTGTGCTGGTAGCAAATATGCCCAGCATACTTGACGAATACACTTTGCCATCCATGGCTACCTATCCTAATATAGGTAAAGATTACGGCTATACATTGGATGCCATGAAGCATCTTCAGTTTGATATCTGGCTTGCGAGCCACGCCAGCCAGGTAGATCTACATAAAAAGCATAAAGACGGCGACCGCTACAATCCTGATGTATTTATAGACCGTGCAGGCTATGATGCTGCCCTGCAAAAGATACAGGATACCTATGATAAGAGGATGAAGCAATGACCTTATTATACTCCCGTCATGCGGGTAGCGTAGTGGCCAATAGTTTGCAACAGTGATAGCACCATTTGCGGTGTGTGCAGATTGTATTTTGCAAAGGATGCCTCGTTGCCTACTTTAATAGTGTATGCACCATCTACGGCGGCTAATCGCTTAAACATATCCTCGTCGGTAAGATCATCACCGATAGAAAGTATAAAATCGTAATGATCGTGCAAGAGCAGGCGTTCTGCGGCCATGCCCTTATTGATGCCTTTCATACGTACTTCTATTACCTTATTGCCGTTGAGCACATTCAACGACAGGCCTTCTGTTTGTGCCATCAGCAGCTCGTATAGCTCGCGTGCGCGTAGGGAGCCCAATACTTTATCCGCATTGCGATAGTGCCATGCCAGCGAGTGTTCTTTTTGCTCTATAAAGCTGTTGGGGCATTTGCTCACATAGCTTTGCATAATTGCTTCTATCTGCGGGCGCCAGGTAACATGCTCGGCAATAATAGTTTTTTCCCAAAGGCCATCGGGGTGCTTTATAGCAGCACCATGCTCTGCTACTAATCCTACGTGCAATGCTCCCAGCCATTCTTCGAGCGTATTGGCATCCCTGCCGCTAACAATATATACATCATTGGCAGGGTTGGTGCATAGCTGCTGCAGTGCATCCAGTACCTCCCTGCCCGGTACTGCCAGGGAAGGGAGTTTGGCGAAAGGTGTGAGCGTTCCATCATAATCAAGCAGGAGTAACCGCTTAGCAGATGTTCCGTAGGCATCCAGCAATTGTATGCGTGATGCGTTGTCGAGAAATTTTATTTCGAATGCCAATTGCTGACTTTTTACATGATATAGTTGATCAAAGAAATCTGCCGCCCATGTGTTTACATTATAGGTGCTGATACGGTCTTGCATAGCGGCAATGCGTACCTGCTGTTCCTTTGGTTCCATCTCAAACCCCATTTTTATCATATCGGCAATTTCATTCGTATCGTTGGGGTTGATGAGCAGCGCCTCTGTAAGTTCTTTGGATGCGCCTGCCATTTCGCTTAGTATTAATACCCCCTGCTGATCTTTACGGCTGGCAACAAATTCCTTGGAGACGAGGTTCATGCCATCACGTAGCGGGGTGATGAGCGCCACATCACAGGCGGTGTACAGGCCCATTAGTTCTTCAAAAGATAGATGCCCATATTTGTATAGTACAGGCTGCCAGCTGATATTGCCCATGCGGCTATTGAAGCTGCCAATAAACTCATCTATCATCTTCTTACGTTCTGCATACTTAGTGATGGAATCGCGCGATGGAACGACCACCAGCACAAAGATCACCTTACCTATATAATCAGGATTGACCTGTAAAAACTGTTCATAGCCACGTAACCTGTTAGATAGCCCTTTGGTATAATCGAGCCTGTCAACCGAGAAGAGCATTTTTTTATCTCCTTTTACCTCCAGGTATTGATCGCGCATAGCGGCTACCCTTTCTTCGCTATAAGCATTATTGAATTGCTCAAAATCTATACTGATAGGGAATGCATCTGCACGTACCTGCCTGTTATCCCAGGATATCATTTGTCCATCATGCTGCAACTTGAGCACACGTTCTGCGCAATTAAGAAAATGTGCTGCATAGTCTACAGTATGAAAGCCTACAAGATCGGCACCTAGCATACCCGTAAGTATTGCTTGCTGCCAGGGTTTGGGCATTACCCTGAAGAGCTCATAAGATGGAAATGGTATATGCAGGAAGAAACCGATGGTGAGGCCAGGTATACGTTTCCGGAGCATCCCGGCGAGCGGCAGCAAGTGGTAATCATGTATCCATACTACATCGTTGGCCGTCAGTTGGGCAGACAGCACATCGGCAAAATGTTCATTTGCCCTTATATATGCATCAAAGTATGCGGCGTTATAATCTACATAAGTAGGGAAATAGTGAAATAAAGGCCATACCACAGAATTACTAAATCCGCTATAGTATTGCTCATAATCTTTTCGTTGCAGGAAAACGGGTAAATAAGTATAGTCACCCTGTTGTGTACTGCTAATAGCAGACTGCCATATTTTTTCGCTGCAGCCCGGCACACCCGCCCATATGGTTTCAGAAAAATCATGTCCGCCGGATGTGTGGAGATAAGAGGTTATAGCCGATACCAAACCGCCTGAAGATTGCCTGCATTCATAAGAGCCATTTTGATGCTCTATTGTTAAGGGCAAACGGTTAGATATAATAAATAATTTTTGAAGCATGGTTGTGGCGCGGTTTTTTAATAAAAAATAAAAAAATCATGCCTCGCGGTGTGCGATGGCTATTGCCTGCATTTAATAAGAATAGCGGAGTATTGTAAAACAAAGAAAACCGGTGATCTGTTATAAGGTTTTTGTCCGCTGCAGGTGGCCAAATTTACAAAAAATGAAGGTTGCTGCAAAATGCGGGGCTTTCTATACTGAACGTCAGTCAGTTAGGCATTATAGGTAGCTACTTCTTGCATTAACCTTTTACAGCGAATTTTTTTTATTACAAAAATTATATGAAAATAGTATTATTTGCTATTATAAAGTTTTTGTCTGAACGGTTTACGTTAACCGAAGACAAGGCTGACGAGAAAGAAATAATAGAATCGATAAAAGCAGAGGTGCAGTTCAAAGGCACTAATGTGTGGACGCTGATCTGAGAGACTTAGAAATCATCCAACTTTCTGATCACTTTCTCCAGGTTTACGCCTTTGCCAATAACTGGTTTGAAGATATCGCCCATTTCCCTGATGCGGGCTATAGCATTGTATATGTTGAAGTCGGAAATCTTCAGGCCCTTTTTTACTTCATCCCAATACAAGGGCATAGAAACGGTAGCCCCGGGCTTTGGCCTTACAGAGTAGGGCGCTGCCAGCGTAGCCTGCGGGCGGTTTTGCAGAAAGTCGATATACATCTTCCCATTGCGGTTATTCGTCAGCCTTTCGATGCTGGTGTATTTGGGTAGTTGTTTATGCACGATGGTAGCGATGGCACGCCCAAATTCTTTAGACGTTTCATAGCCATACTTAGCGCCTAATGGTATATATACATGCAGGCCTGTAGAGCCCGATGTTTTGCAATAGGAAGGCACGCCCAAAGCTTCCAGTACCTGGTGTGTTACCTGTGCACATTCTATCACCTGCTCAAATGTATTCTTATCAGGGTCCAGGTCTATCACGCACCAGTCGGGGTAGTCTTCTGACTGCTCTTTGCTGTTCCAGGGGTTCATCTCTATAGAGCCCAGGTTGGCCATAAACAAAAGATCTGCTTCTTTTTTGCACACCAGGTAATTGCGGTCGCGATCATCAGCGCTGCTGTGGTATAGATAGGTCTCTATCCAATCGGGCGCTTTGCCTGTCATGTCTTTCTGATAAAAACTTTTTCCATTAATTCCATTGGGATAACGATTGAGCGACATGGGCCTGTCTTTAAGATAAGGTAGTATTATAGGCGCTACCTGGTAATAGTAATTGATCATATCGCGCTTAGTGCCTTTTATCACCGGCCAGAATATTTTGCTAAGGTTGGTAAACTTCAGCTCGTGCCCGTTAATGATGCGTACCTGTGTTTCTTCAGATGGATTCAGCAGGGTTTTCCTTTCACCCTTGCCGGGTTTATCTATAGCGATGCTTTTTTTAGCTGCCGATTTTTGGGGAGTAACAATATCTTCCGCAGCAATTTCTTTCTCCAGCTTTACATCCTTAACAGTTTTATCGTTTCGCATGCCTTCAAATGATGGATGCCTCATTACACCATCACTTGTTATCTCTGCATAGCTTACTTCACAGATAAGTTTGGGCTTTAACCAGGTAGCGGTTGCTTTGGGTGGATTAGGGCGGAACCTGCTGGGCTTATTCACATCGGGCACTTCTGCAAATGGTGGCTTGTTGATGACTAACGGCTTGAACTGTTCCAGCATTTCTTTTTGCAGCTTGCTGTTGAAGCCGGTACCTATTTTGCCGATGTAGTGCAGCCTGCCTCCCTGCATCACCCCTACCAAAAGCGAGCTGAATGGCTTACTGCTGTCTTCGTTTCGCGTATATCCGCCAATGATCACTTCCTGCCGTTTGCTGGCTTTTATCTTCAGCCAGTCGCGCGTGCGGTTGCCTACCTGGTAAGTGCTGTCTTTGCGTTTGGCCATCACACCTTCCAGTCCCATTTGTTTTGCTGCCTCCAGCATTTCTGCACCCGATGTTTCGAATGCCTGGCTTAATTTAATGATGCCCGTTGGCTTTACGATGGTTTCCAATATGGCTTTTCTTTCGGTAAGAGGCAATTCCTTCAGGTCATAGCCATCCAGCCACAGGATATCGAAGATATAATAGAGCAGTGTGCCATCTGCTTCGCTGCGCCAATTCTGCAATGCTCCAAAATTGGCCTGTCCATTGTCATCTACTACCACTATCTCACCATCCAGTATTGCGTCGAGGTTTAGTTGTTTCAGTGCGTCATAGATGGGGTAATATTTTTCGTTGAATGATTTATCGTTCCGGGATTTTAGTTCCAGCGTATTGCCATTCTTAAAAGCGACGGCGCGGTAACCATCCCATTTTATTTCATAAACCCATTCGGTACTTTCCACCGGCTTATCTACCAGCGTAGCCAGCATAGGTTCGCTGATAGAGGTATAGAATTTTTGTTTCGTAGCATGCTGCAATAAGTGTGCTAGCTTGCCCCTGCTTGCGGGTGCTTTTTGGGCAGCAGTTTTCTTTTTAGGCGGAGCCTGTTTTTTTGTGCTTGTTTTCCGGGTTGTGAGGCTCATCAGTTAATAGTTGAGATATATGGTTTTAAAAGTTCATGCCAGTGTTACAGTTAACTGTCGCCGGGTTTAATATTGTTGCGATAAAAAGAAATTTAGCCCTCAGGTTAATATTCTTCCATAAATCCTTGCATATTTCGCTGAAACAGATAGTTTTATAGGGTAAACGCATTTTTTGTTGCAACCACGGATAGGGCAGCTTCGGGCTGCCTTTCTTTTTTGCAAAAAATATCCCCTTTCCACGAAAAGAAAGGGGATGATAAACGAAACACATTTCTTACTAATTCACGCCATACAGTAAAGTTCGTTTAGCCACTGCACAAAAAATATTATGTTTGTCAGGATTGCCCGCCGGGTAGCGGCGCATTGAAGTGTAACTGCCGCCACATCTCGTTCACTACACTCTGAGCCACTATAATGGCCATCTGTTCCGATTCGCATTCCACAGCATACCAGTTTACCATATCATTGGGGTATAGCGCTATATCTCCATGCTTAGCCACATCTGTCTTAGTCGCCGATACCGCCCTGTTATTATCGAATGTTACCCTGTACACGTCCATATAGCAAAGCTAATATGGCGATGTGCCCCACGCATTGACGACAGACATTTTAGAGAATGATTATTGTCATGCTGCAGGGCGGAAACTGCAGAAGATAAAATTCTGAATCGCCTTGGATGGGGTGGTGTGGTCTGTAGTAATACACCTGATCTTTTGGAAATATGCCTGTAGTTTTTCTGACAGGCTCTGTTCTGAATACTGCTTTATTTCTATGCCGCTACATTTTTTAGGGCCTTGCTCAGAGAACGTGCCAATTACCAGGATGCCATTTTTACGTAGCCCTTTTTTGATGGTGGTTACATAGTGTTTTATATCTGCCTCGCCGGTAAGGAAGTGAAATGCTGCCCTGTCGTGCCAAAAGTCGTATTGTTCCTGCGGTACAAATGTTGCCGCATCTGCTACTATCCAATGCACATGTTTTGCCTTGTCGCCCAGCCTTTGCTGCGCACGATGGATCGCTGCCTCGGAAATATCCAGCACGGTGATATTGGTATAGCCCAGCGCCAGCAGGTGATCTACAAAATAGCCATCACCACCGCCAACGTCAATGATCTTTGCATCTAATGGTACGCTGAACTCGCGGATGAAGCCAAGAGAGGTTTCCGGTACCTGCTGATACCAGCTAAAGTCGGTAATAGCTTTGGTATTGTATATCTGCTCCCAATGTGCTTTTGCATCAAACATAAGAGGTAATGTTTTTGCAAAATTATATAGCCCCTGCATGGAGTTGCGGAATAAATGTTACAGAAGCCAATGAATATGAAAAATAATGCATGTAACTTTAGGGTACCTAAAATTCATATTCTATGCAAAAAACTATACTACTCTTTCTATGCCTGTTTTCTATTGTTAGAGGTTATGGGCAAATCGGTGATGTCTGGGATTGTACATTCGAACACCCGCATGATACAATAAGAGGACATTTGTTTATAGATACCATAAACTACAAGCATAACATATGGCAAATAGGCAGGCCGCAAAAAGCGGTTTTTGATTCAGCCAGGACTTACCCAAATGCCTTGGTTATAGATACCGTTAATACCTATCCGGTAAATGATACTTCGGTCTTCATTCTTAAACAGGAGTGGCCGCTTGCTTTGTGGGCATATGGAAGCGTACCATTAATCACCTTCTCATTTCAATTACAAAAGGATAGTGGGGACAAGGCTATCATTGAATATTCTGCAGATACCGGTAAAACATGGACCGATCTCATTAAGTCAGGAGACTATGTTTTTGATCTAAATGATACACCAAGTATTGATACTTCTACTAATGGGTGGCGATCTGTATGGTGTTATTGGGCGCCTCGACATCACCACCCAGATTCTGTTTTTTATCGATTTACTTTTATATCTGATAGTATAGACAGTCACCAGGATGGGTGGATGATAGATAATATAGTACTTGATTATTACTCGGAAGGCTATGTGCAACCATTGAAAGACGATAATTTCATCAGCATCTACCCCAACCCGTGCACCGACTATCTGTATATAAAGAGTAAAAAGATAGCTACGCATATCCCACAGGTAAGCATCTATGATGCACTGGGCAGACAGCTATACGATGCTCCGCTTACCACAGATCATATACCCATTAACCTGCCTGATGGCACTTATATACTGCGGTACAAGACAGATGATGCTGTAGCGCAGAAGCGGTTTGTGGTGAAGAGGTAAGGGGATATTATTTGCAGCCTTGAAGAAAAATGTCAAATATTCAAATATTCTCGTTATATTTGCACTTTATTAATTTATTTCAATTTTTTATGCAAGAAGGCAAAGTAAAATTTTTCAATGAAACTAAAGGTTTTGGTTTCATTACACCTTCAACAGGTGGTCAGGATGTATTTGTGCACGTTTCAGGTCTTATAGATGAGATCTTCGAAAACAGCACAGTTACATACGAAGTACAAAATGGTCCGAAGGGTTTAAATGCAGTTAACGTAAGAGTTATCTAATCTAATCATATCAGTCATTTGCAGGCCCCGCTCATTGCGGGGCCCTTTTTTTATTACCGCACCACTATCTTATAAGTGCTGATGCCTGTATTGCTGCAAATCTTTAAGAAATACAAGCCTGCGGCTGCAGATGGTAATTGCACATTGATTTCCATCCCCGATACGCTGTTGTTATAATATACCTCCCTGCCTGCAACATCGCAGATGTGTATGCGCCCTGTAAAATCTGCGTTGCCGGTATTAATAGTAAAGCTGCCGTGATTGGGGTTGGGGTAGATGTTCATATCCTTGCCTGACAGGCTGGTAACGCCCTGCGCTAGATAGTTGGTCAATGACCAGAGTTCATTACCTATATCGTTGTAATAAGCAGGGAAGTACAAAGCACCATTCAGAATGGGAAGCATGGCTGGTTGATATACCGCCACTAGTGCATTGTTATAAGCGTTGGCAGGTTGCAGCATATTCGTGCCGGTTTCTGTTCCGTCAGATTCGTATAGTTGTGCATCACCAGCATGGGCATCTGCCTCAAAATAGAATTGACCTGCATAAGGTGTTGCAACTGATGGATAAGATCCATCACTGCCGGGGGCAATATCGCGAAGTATATGCGTGCCATTAGCTGCAAAGTCTGTTACCCAAGGTTCTGTACCATGTATGCCGTCATTAGCGACAAAATAGAGGCGTTTGCCGCATACACTAAAATAATGTGGATTGGAACCATTGCTGCCCCGGTTGATATCTGCAACAGGAATTGTTTTACCCTGTGTCCCATCTGTAATCCATAATTCTGTACCGGTAATGCCATCGTTAGCGGTAAAGACCAAGATGTTGTTTTGCTCAAATGGCTTGCTAAAGCCGCTGCTGGCACTACCGGGATTGATGTCGAGAAACAGGTAAGTGCCTGTGGTAGTGCCATTGCTGGTCCATAATTCGCTGCCGTGAGTGCTGTCATTGGCAAAGAACCACATCTTATTTATAAATACTGTAAATCCGCGTGGGTTTGAATGGAATGGCCCGGGATTAATATCGCGTAGTAACTGTGTGCCTGCGGTAGTGCCATCGCTTTCCCACATTTCTACGCCGTGTATGGCGTCATTTGCTGTAAAATATATATTGCCATTGTAAGCTGTGATCTGCTCGGGGTAAGACGATCCGGATATGCCGGTACCAGTTGGGTTTATATCCTTCAGCATATATGTGCCTGCCGTTGTGCCATCGCTAATCCATAATTCTGATCCTGCCTGGCCACTGTCGGCAGCAAAGAACAACTTGTCGTTGCAGAGTGTAAATGCAGTGGAAGGATGATAAGGATTGGCAGCAGGGACAGCATAGACGGTCTTGATCAATTGGGTGCCCCATGTTGTACCGTCTGTGCACCATATTTGCAAACTATCGTAACTTACTATATTTTGGAAGTAAAGTTTGTTGTGGTATATAATGTAGTTGTCTAAAACAGAGTTGCTGATGCCAGGAGTGAGATCGGCAAACATTTTTGTGCCGGATGGTGTACCATCACTGCTCCATAACTCATATCCATGTACGCTGTCCGTGGCGGTAAAATACAGCCTGTTTTTAAAAATAAAAAAACGCAAGGGGTTACCACTACCCCGGGTTGTGATGTCTACGCTGCGAAAAAAAGTATTGGCTTCCGTATGTACCCAAAGAAAGCAGAAGAGCAATAACCATATAATTCTACGGATAGCCATCTGTTACAATTTACTGAATATATTGATATTGGTATCACCACACCACTATCTTATAGCTGCTAATAGTTCTGCTGGTTTTGGGATCAGAGATATCCTGCATCGTGAGGAAGTACACACCTGCAGCAGCGCCGGGTATCGTTACATGGATAGTAGCACCGGAAACATGATTGTTGTAATACACTTCCCTGCCTGCCACATCGCAGATGTGTATGCGCCCGATAAAATTACTGTCGGCTGTGCTGATGGTGAAGCTGCCATGGTTGGGGTTGGGGTAGATGGCAAAGGGTTGGATAGGTTGCAGTATAATGGTTGTAGTGTCAGTTATCCGCCAAAGCTCCTGCCCATCGCTATCCAGGGTTGCAGATATCCATAGAGATCCATTGAATTCAATGGATGCATGTTTCCACGTGAGTAAATAGCTTCCGGGGGTACCTTGTTTTATTAAATAAGTACCTTCTTGGGTGCCGTCTGTTTTGTAAACACGTCCGCTGATGCCGGGAGCGGAATTTTGTATTATATAGAGTGCGTTATTGTATGGGGCAACTACACCCTGCGGCACGTAATTTCCATCGTTGTCCTTCAATGGTTCTGTGCCCGGCTGTGTACCATCGGTAACAAGCAGGCTATCTAAATAAGTGCTGTTAAAGTAATAATGACCTTTAAAAACGGCATTCCATGAACGGGGATTGTATATTAAATCATGCCAAAAAAGATGTGTGCCTGTATCAGTACCGTCTGTACAGAATGCGTTGATGTAATTTGGCTTGTTGGAAGCGGTAAAGAAAACTTTATTACTTAATGGCGATGGCTGTAATAAGGGTTTGCTATCTGCAATACCGGGCGCGATGTCTTTCACCAGGTGCGTACCACTGACTGTGCCGTCAGAAACCCAAAGCTCATTCCCGTGCAAACTATCGCTCATAGGGAAAAATATCTTATCCCGTGTAGCAATCATTGACCCGTTTGCCGGTATGTACTTGCCCAAGCTCGGAATATTAAGGGTTTGCGTACCGGCTTTAGTGCCATCGGTATACCAAAGACTGCCTTTGTCAAATTGATCTTGAACGATGAAGTACTCCTTTCCCTGGAAAAAGCAGAAATCACTTCCGGGAAACCAGTTGGATCCCGGATTGGTATAGATTATCCCGGTGCCCGCCTCTGTACCGTCAGAGCTCCAAAGTGCAGGGCCGGAATTGTCTGTCGCGGGGAAAATTAACCGGCCCTTATATGCTGTCATGGTACTAACGATACCGGTGGTTCTGCTATTGTTCGTTATCTCTTTTATCATATAGGTGCCTGTGTCCGTACCATCTGAAACCCATAGCTGATTAAAGACCGAAGAAGAAGTATCTGTTGCCAGAAAGAAAACTTTCCCATTAAGTGCTACCAGGTTATCGAATGCATAGGAGTATTGCCTCAGTTTTGTCTGTTTTATTTTCCGCATTCCGTTGGCGCTGCCATCTGTAACCCATAGGACTGTAGTATCATAGTTCAGTGTGGTAAAGAACATTTTATTTCCGGCTACCAGAAAATTGGCTGGCACAGAACTGGCACTTCCCGGATTAAGATCATATTTAGTGATTGACTGTGCGGGGGCAATAAAATGAGACAATAATAACGCTATAAGCATTAAGTGTGTACGCATAGGATAGTTTTAACCGGGTAAGATAAAAATACAAAAAATGACCGGTTACCAATCCATCCCCCGTTATTGCAGGTCATGAACCTGTAATTTTTTATCGTAACTACCACACCACTATCTTATAGCTGCTAATAGTTCTGCTGGTTTTGGGATCAGAGATATCCTGCATTGTGAGGAAGTACACACCTGCAGCAGCACCTGGTATCGTTACATTGATAATGGCACCGGACACATGATTGTTGTAATACACTTCCCTGCCGGCCACATCGCAGATATGTATACGGCCAATAAAATTGCTATCGGCTGTGCTGATGGTGAAGCTGCCATGATTGGGGTTGGGGTAGATGGCAAAGGGCGGCGTAGGTTTTTTTATAATAGTGGTGGTGTCGTATATACGCCACAACTCCGCACCACTGCTATCCAGCCAATCGTTTATCCAAAGCGCATCATCATACTCATAAAACTGCTTTACATAGTATAGCCATGGGCTTACTACCAATCCTTGTTTTAATGTTTTCACTGTATCGTTACCGGATGTTCTATAAAGGCCATGGCGCCATCCTTCAGCAGTAAGTATGTATAGATTGCCTTTATATTCGTGCAACAAATAAGGATGCAGTAGATAGCCTGCAGAATCTCTTAACGGATAAGTGCCTTCTTTTGTGCCGTTGGTTACGCACATAGCTGCACTATCGCCAATAAAGTAGAGCTTGTCTTTATAGACGGTTGTATAATCCCAGCCCAATGCGCCGGCGGAGGTTGTTATAAATTGTGTACCAGCAGCAGTGCCGTCGGTGGCATACAAACCTTTTTGCTGGCCATTGTCGCCAAAGAAGTAGGTGCGGCCATTGTACGCGTAGAAGGTAGAGCCCAAATATCCCTGCGCGGGGCCGGGGTTGAGGTCTGTGATCATATGTGTGCCGGCAGCAGTGCCATCAGATACCCATGCTTCGAGGCCATGCGCATTATCCTGGCCCATAAAAAACAATAGATTGTTGCAGCTAACCAGGTGCTGGTAAACAAGGGAGGTCGTATGTAGTGTATCTATCCTGGTGCTACCTGCAGCGGTGCCATCGGTTGACCAAAGCTCCGTATAGCCTGTTGGGTACCGGGCCATAAAACACATTTTTCCCTTGTAGGCTATAAAGTCTGTAACAGCAGCATTATCTGCATTGTTGAGCGACAAGACCAACTGTGTACCTGCCACCGTTCCATTACTTACCCAAAGAGCCTGCCTGTGTGTGCTGTCTGAGCCCCATAAAAATGCCCTGCTGCCCAGAACGGCCAGCGGCGGATAAACACCACCATTGATATTGTTGGTATCTATATTGGTGAGGCGACGAGTGCCGGCTTCAGTGCCATCGCTTACCCAAAGCTGTGAGTTATAGTTTTTTTCAACCGCGATGAAAAATACTTTGTCGTTAGCGCCCGTAATGCAAGATGGCCAGCTGCTATTTGCGCCCTTGCGTATATCTTTTAGCAAGTGTGTGCCCGGCAGTGTTCCGTCACTTATCCATAATTCCCGTCCGGAAGCGGAATCGGCTTCGCAGGTAAACAACATCTTACCATTGCAGGATGCCATGTATTGCGGTACGGAGCTAAGTGATCCCGACAAGAGATCGAAACACGTAAGTGTTACCGGTTGAGCAGATACACTTATACGCACTAATAGCAGTATGAAAAGCAGGTATTTAAGCATACGGAATAGCTCTTATATGCCTAAGTTATCACTGTTTTTGCATACAGCAATCAGCTTTAACCCGCAGTTATTATCACTGTACCAATATCTTCTTTGTACTTACAGCGTCACCGCTCTGCAGCTTCACCAGATAGATGCCTTTGGCATATGCAGGTAGTTGCAGCACAGTGACTGCTCCCTTTACGGTTTTGGCCATAACCAAACGCCCCGTAAGGTCATAAACACTCGCCACACCAAAAAAAGCTTCATTATCCGTGTTTATTGTAAAATTGCCATGATTGGGGTTGGGGTAAATGGAGCAGGCAATATTCTGATACTCTAATGATCTGATGGTTGTAGGGGTATCAATATCACCAAGGTGCCATAACTCTAACCCGGTACTGTCATACTGGCCTTCCAGCCATAAGACATTTTTGTATATAGTATAATAGTATCCGAATGTGCTGTAATTCACAGGCCTTGGAAATGCCGCATGTATCACATAGGTGTTTGCAGATGAACCATCGCTTTGGTATAGTCCAACGGCGGCTGTATCGAAATAGGATTGTATGTATAGTTTATTGTTGTAAGCTATAGGCGTTCCCCTTATCTCTTTACCTGCACTATCGGTAAATATTTTTGTACCTGCTGTAGTTCCGTCAGATACATACATACAGGCCCATCTGCGGCTATCTTCTGCAAGGAAGAAGAATTTGTTATTAAAAATTGCGGGTACAACACCGTAAAAAACCGAATTCATTGGTTTTATAATCCGGGTTCCTGTTGCCGTTCCGTCGCTGCAATAAAGTCCCGTTGCATTGCCATACATTCCACCGAAATATAGTTTGCCATTGAATGTTAAGGTTGAATAAGTAAAAGCTCCCTGGTTTTTCGGGCCGGGATTGATCTCAACAAGCATATGTGTTCCGGAGTCCGTACCGTCGCACGTCCATAGTTCCATGCCATGAGTCGTGTCAGATGCAGAGTATAATATCTGGCTGTCAATTACATTAATATACTGATTGGCAGTGCTAAGTGTATTCAGGTTGCCTTTGTAAATAATATGTGTGCCGGTATCTGTTCCATCTGTATACCACATTTGGGCAATGTAAGTACTATCGTTCATCAGCCAGAAGATCTTGTCCTTATAATTGCATGCGGAAGTAGGGTTGGCGTTCCAATATTTGTTTCCACGTTTGATAATGCGTGTTCCTGCGGATGTTCCATCAGTAATCCACACAGATTGTATCAGGTCACTATCCCTCCCAAGGAAAATGTAGCTGCTTTTATAAGTAGATATGGGCATGATCTGCCGGAGGGTAATAACATGGTGCGATCCTGTATCTGTGCCATCGGTTGTCCATAATTGCATATGCTGCTGTGAATCCTGCCATACAAAAAACAATTTGTTGTTAAGTACTTGAAGCGTCCTGGGATTGAAGGCGTATATATCTCCCGGTGGAATGGCATGTACTACATCCTGTATTTTGTGAGTACCTGTATCGTGACCGTCCGTTACCCATAAATAGCGATGCCACAGGATACTTGTACTGTCGACGGGTGCACTTGTTACAAAATACATTTTGTCGCCTGCAACTGTGAAAAGCGCAGGCCCGGAATCTTTAGTGCCCGGGTTTAGATCAAAACGGCTAAAAGACTGAGCGTTAGCGGATAGAGATATCAGAAGTGTCAGCAGGGTAAAAACAGATCGCATAGTAAACGGTTTTTTGCAGCTTAAAGCTACGGGTTATTGTCACTCCACCAATATCTTATTTGTACTTATAGCATCACCGCTTTGCAGCTTTATAAAGTAAATACCTTTAGCTCCGGCAGGTAATTGCAGGTCGGTAATGTTTCCTTTTACATCTGCGCTCAGGATAATGCGTCCTGTAATATCATAGACTGTAACTATGCCTGTGTGGATATCCGTTTTTATTGTAAAATTGCCATGATTGGGATTGGGGTAAATGGAGAAACTATAATTTTGATCGACAGAACTTATTGATGTGGCAGGTGTTGTAGTGATTCTCCATAGTTCCATCCCCGTATTATCAAAAATGCCACCTAACCAAAGAGAACCTTTGAATTGGCAAAAGCCATAATTTGTCGTTACAGTTTGTGATGCAAGCATCTTGCCCGGTAAAATAAGGTAGGTACCTGTGTCCGTTCCATCGCTTTGATAAAGCCCGTGAGCGATCGCAGACATGCTAAAGTCAGTTTCCAGGTACACACGATTATTGTAGGTAGCTACCGTTCCCTGGGGCAAAAAGTTACCGTTTCGGTCTTTGAGCAGGTATGTTCCTGCTGTGGTACCATCTGTAACAGCCAGGGATTGATGCTGGCCATTATAGCCGTAATAATACAAACGTCCATTGCACAGTACAGGAGGCCAGTAAGGTGCCGGGACTATAACTGATATTAACCCGGTACCGGTTTGGGTGCCATCGCTGCTGTATAGGCCTGAATTATTACCGTCGTAGCCAACAAAAAGGGCTTTCCCATTGAATGGAAAATGAAATAATACCATTCCGGATGAAGGGCCGGGGTTAAGGTCTTTTACGATATGTGTACCGAAGGTAGTTCCGTTTGTAACCCAGAGCTCAGTGCCATGTGCGCTGTCAATACCTGTAAAGAACAACTCGTTATTTACAGGTGTCAGCAATGGGGGTATGCCTTGTTGAAAATTAATGGGCAAGTTTTGCCTATATATTAACTGTGTACCTCCCGTACTGCCGTCGGTACTCCACAATTGCCAGCTACTGCTATCTCTCAAACGAAAATAGGCTTTGCGGTTTAAAAGATTTATTTGAGATATTGTAGAGGGATTTGCATTAAAGGTCTTTAGTAGTTTTGTGCCCGATTCTGTTTGGTCAGAAACCCATAGTTCTGTTTGTGAATTGTCATTACCTACAAGGAAAAGTAATTTGCTATTGCATAGAATGATGTTATTTGCTGCACTGGAGATATATGAGCTATTGTCTATTTTTTTTATTCTGTTGGTGCCATTGTAACTGCCGTCAGAAACCCAAAGCTCCATATTTGCCCTATCTTCTGATGCAAGGAAAAATGCTTTATCCCCTATTGTTGCGGCGAATGGTAAATCAAATTCCTGGGCGTAATTTATGTGATTCAGCGGTTTAAGTATCAACGTGGTACTGTCTCTGCCATCCGTTACCCACAAAGCCTCGCCTCCGGGAGTATCGCTCGCAAAGAATATCATTCTGTCACCTAATACCATGTAGTCAAACGGGAAGGAGCTATTGCTACCGTTTATCAGGTCGTATCTTTTAAAAGTCTGGGCAGATGTCGTAATACAAAAAAGTAAAAATAATAGTGAAAGGTTGTAGCGCATAGGAATGAGGTTTGTAGATTTAAATTAAGAAAAAATGTTATTATTCCCTCTCCGTTACCTCTTTTACAGACCATAGATCGTAACCTGCGCCATCCGCATAATCTGCAACGAAGTAAAAGATGCCGTTAGCGACAGCACCATTAAGATCATGTGGTACTACCTTAGGTGCATTGGCCGGTTTTAGCTCACCTATCGTTTCTCCATCTGTATAGTAAAAAGATTTCCTGCCTTCTGAAACCGCTGTAAACAGCAACTTGTTGCCAAAAACATAGTATTGAGCAGGATAGGCGCTTTGCTCGCCGGGGTTCATGTCTTTGAATAAGTGAGTGCCAGATGGGCTGCCATCGCTTGTCCACATTTCGTTACCATACGTTTCTTCGTAGGCGTTAAAGTATAGCTTATTGTTCAGCACTGCGATTTCAGCAATATCGCTATGGCCTGTAGGGTTGGGGCTGTAAACAAGCAATGTGCCATCGGCAGTGCCATCCGTTACCCATAGGTTGCCGGTACTGGTTTGGGTATTACCAGCAAAATATACCTTACCATTCATAACGGCAGGGGGACGGATTTCTGCACCGTCGCAGCCCGGGCAGTCGCGGATGATATGCGTGCCTGCTTCAGTGCCATCGGTGATCCATAGTTCGGTTCCGTGCGCATTATCATTAGCTACAAAGTACATTTTACCATTGCATACTACAGGCGGGCAGTGTTTGAAAAACGAAGGCGTTGCGGCAGGGTTGCCGGGCAGTAATATATGTGTGCCCTGCGGTGTGCCATCTGATACCCATATACAGTTGCCGTACACACCGTCGTCTACTGTAAAGTAAGCGTTGCCATTATAGGCAAACATATTTAGCGGATAGCTGCTGCCAAGTGGGTTGATGTTTTTGAGCAGATGCGTACCTGTATCTGTACCATCGCTTACCCATAATTCTACATCGCCGGTGGCATCCTGACCACGTAATAATAGTTTGTTATGAACGGTTACAATTTGTGTTTCATCGGTAAAGATGGAGCTAAATGGAATAATACGCTGTACTATATGCGTGCCTGCTTTTGTACCATCGCTTACCCATAGCGCCTCACTTGCAGAGTCTGTTGCTGCGAAGTATAGTTTGTTGCCCAGCACTGTGAACCCCGTGGGGTTACCGCTATGATCGCCGGTAGCTATATCCCGAAGCATGTAGGTGCCTGCTCCTGTACCATCGCTTATCCAGGGTTCGCGGCCTGTTGCCGGTGTAATGGCCGAAAACACCATTTGCTTGCCAAAGGGGGTAAACCTATCGGGCTGCGATGATGCTATACCCTTGCTTATATCATAACTTTTAAAGGCATAATGAGCCTGGGCATGTAATTGTACGCTTACAAACAGAGAAAGCGCAAAACAAAGGAATGCTTTCATCCTTATGAAGATAAGGGGTTTTAGCTGATTGGTTGAATGGTTGATTGGGATAATAAGTTAATAGGGTAAATGGGTTAATAAGGTCATGCTTATTAATAATTATTAGCTTATCGCCCTATTGCTCTATTAACTTACTATCATGTAGTCCTACTAACTAACTAATCAACCAATCAACTAACGGCTACCCCATCATCACCACCAGCCTGCTGCCGGGGTTGTTATGCGTAAGCCAAGCCTGCTCTACGTCTTTCAGCAGTATAGTGTCGGTATCTATATGCAGTTTGTCATCTGCTGCCAGCCGAAACATTTCAGGCAAAATACTTACACGGTATCCGTGCATTTCTTCGGGCAGGATGCTGCCAATGCCTGATCCCAATATCTCTATGGCAGAGCTGCGCAAGGTACCTGATGATAAGCTGATCTCTTCACCAGCCATACTGCCAACTGTTACGATGCGCACTTTGCGGCTTACATGATGCATGCCTCCACCTTTTAGCGATTGTAGGATCAGCTCTATGGGTTTGCCCCATGTATAGTCCAGCACCACATCAATAGGATATTTTTCGTTCACCGCTTTTAGTTGCGCCATCAGGTCTTTATCGTCCTGTTTCAGTGATATGACCTCATCTGCACCCAATGCCGGCAGTTTTGCCAGTTGCTCCGCGTTGCGGCCTGTGGCGATGATATGTGCTGCGCCATAATGTTTGGCTATCTGTATTGCTACTTTTCCGGTAACACCGGTAGCCCCGTTTATAAGGATCGTCTGCCCGGGTTGTAGCTGTGCTTTATAGTGTAGTGCTACAGCACTGCCCAATACCGCATTAGGTAATGCTGCCGCGGTGGCATCAGCTATACCGTTGGGTATGGGTATATACCTGTTTATGCCTGTAAGCGCCTTTTCCGCTATCATGCCTGTGTTGCCAATAGCATATACCTGTGTGCCATCCTGCAACACCCCTACACCATCCATGCCTACTACTTCCGGCAGGTTGGTATGGCTGGCATAATGCTGTCCGCTGGCACGGGCACGGTCCAGGTTTTTGATGCTGGCCGCTTTTATGGTTAACAGTAGTTCGTCGTCGTTTGCAGGTTTGGGGTCGGGAAAATCTTCGTAGCGGGGTGCGGTGCCCAGTTGGTGCAATACTGCTGCTTTCATCTTCTTACAGTTATTTGAAATGCAAATTTCATTACGATGAAATTCCACCCCAATAACAATTGTTAATGCGCGGGAAGTTTTTACACCTTATTCTTGATGCGGCTAAGCGATACAGATGTAATGCCGAGGTAAGATGCGATATAATGCTGTGGCACACGGTCAATAATATGCGGATGATCTGCCCCGAGGATTTTATAGCGTTGCTGTGGTGTATCCCTGATGCGCGAAAGGAAAAGCTTTTGGTAGTAAAACCAACGCCTGTAAATAAAGCTCTCCATCTCGTCGCGTATGGCAGGTATTTCTTTTTCCATCCGGTCGAAGTCGTCCTTGTCGATCTCGTGTACGATGCAGGGCTCCAGAGTTTCTAGTGTATATAAACCAGGCTGCCCGGTGCGCAGGCTTTCGTATGATGCCACGCAACTTCCTTCGAAGAAAAACTGCATGGTAATATCACGCCCATCGTCGTTGAACCAGATACGCATACAACCCTGTTCTATAAAAAACAGTTTGCGGGCTACCTCGCCCTCGCGTAGCAATATAGTTTTGGCCGGTATTTCTTTGCGACGAAAATTGGCGGCATAAGTTGCATAGTGCTTCGCTATTTGAGGGAATTGATCTTTGAGCCACTGGATCATATCCCCAAATATAATGGTTACCTGAAAGCTGTGAAAACAAAGTAACTTCATCGGGCGATGAAAGTTATTACCCGCACAATATGGATACTGTCGTTAGTGAGCCTGTTTACCGATACGGCCAGCGAAATGCTGTATCCCATTATGCCGATATACCTGCAAAGCATTGGCTTCTCCGTAGTATTGATAGGTATGCTGGAAGGATTAGCGGAAGCAACTGCGGGATTCAGTAAAGGATATTTTGGTAACTGGAGCGACAATAGCGGCAGGCGCGTGCCCTTTGTGCAGATGGGTTATGCACTCAGTGCAATATCCAAACCGCTGATGGCATTGTTTACTGCGCCGCTATGGATATTTGGCGTGCGCACTATAGATCGCCTCGGTAAGGGTGTACGTACTGCCGCGAGAGATGCGATACTGTCTGACGAAAGCACACCTCAAAACAAGGGAAAGATATTTGGCTTCCATCGTTCTATGGATACAGTAGGGGCGGTACTGGGGCCTTTGGCGGCATTGCTATACCTGCAATACCATCCGCAGCAGTACAAAACGTTGTTCCTGATCGCTTTTGCACCGGGTGTGCTTGCCGTTATCTGCACCACACTGATAAAAGATAAAAGCAATAAACCTATACAGCGTGAACGTGTATCTTTTTTTGCCTTCCTCGGTTACTGGAAGCAAAGCCCCGCCATTTACCGGAAGCTGGCGGGCGGATTGTTGGTGTTTACTTTGTTTAATAGTTCAGATGTGTTCCTGCTGCTGCGCGCAAAGAGTGCCGGGCTGAACGACCAGTCGGTGATACTGGTGTATATCTTTTACAACCTGGTATATGCACTCGCGGCCTTTCCTATTGGCATTATAGCAGACAGGGTAGGGCTTAAACGTATGCTGTTGATAGGCCTCGTGTTGTTTGCGCTCACTTATTTTGGTATGGCCATACCGGGTAGCCGTTATTATTATTTTGTGCTCTTCTTTACCTACGGCCTGTATGCTGCTGCTACAGAAGGTATCTCCAAGGCATGGATCAGTAATATGGTTAGCAAAGCACAGGTAGCAACTGCTATAGGCACGTTTGCAGCTTTTCAAAGTATCTGCGCCTTACTGGCCAGCAGTATTGCCGGGCTGTTGTGGTACGGCTTTGGCCCTGCGGCTACTTTCATCACTACCGGTATTATTGCTATTGGTGTGGTCATTTACCTGGCAAGGTTGCCATATCTAACAAGCAAGGTTTAGGAAAATTAGACACACAAATAAAATTTAATTTGGTTTGTTTTCCATTAATCGTAATATTGCAATAAATAGATGAATAGATGGGTGCGACCAAGACAGACCTGTTTACCAAAAAGCAAAATGAGCTGGCAAATATGGCAAAAGCCATTGCACACCCGGCCCGTATTGCTATACTGCAATACCTGCTCAAAACCAATGCCTGCGTATGTGGCAGCCTGGTGGATGCACTGGGACTGGCACAGCCAACGATATCCCAACACCTGAAGGAATTAAAGAACGCAGGGCTGATACAAGGCACGGTAGAAGGTACGAGTGTATGTTATTGCATCAGCCCCAAGGTATGGACAGAATACAGGCAGATGCTGGCAGGATTCTTCACAGAAATAGATCTAAATAATAAATGCTGTTAATAACAACCTTATGAAAAGAGTATTATTTGTTTGCATCCACAACTCTGCCCGCAGCCAGATGGCAGAAGGTTTCCTGAACGCGCTGGGCCACGGCCATTTTGTAGCTGAAAGCGCAGGTATAGAAAAAGGCGTATTGAATCCGCTTGTAGTAAAGGCTATGATGGAAACAGGCATAGACATCAGTATGCACCAGACAAAAGAAGCTGCCACATTGATAGAGCATGGCAAAACCTATGATGCTGTAGTTACCGTATGCGATGAAGCCAGCGCAGAGAAATGCCCGGTATTCCCCGGCAAAAGCATACGCATCGCCTGGTACTTTAACGACCCATCACAGTTTACAGGAACAGAAGAAGAAAAATTACAACAGATACGCCCGATAAGGGATGAGATAAAAGCATCGGTGGAGCGCTTTATTAAAGAAGCGGGCGACCCTGCTTTCTGGAATGCGAATTAATCACCAAAAAATATCAGACAAATGCAAAACGAACAAGAACTGAAGGAGCTGGTAAGGCAGAAGTATAGTGAGATAGCCTTGCAGGACAAAGAAACCAATGCATCATCCTGCTGCGGTGCAGGTGGCTGCAGCACAGAGGTATACAACATCATGAGCGAAGACTATACCCAACTGGAAGGATATAACCCCGATGCCGACCTGGGATTGGGCTGCGGCCTGCCGACAGAGTTTGCGCAAATAAAGCCCGGCGATACCGTGATAGACCTGGGCAGTGGTGCAGGTAACGATTGTTTTATAGCACGCTCGCTTACCGGTGAAACAGGCAAGGTAATAGGTATAGACTTTACCGAGGCGATGATCAGCAAAGCGCGCATCAATGCAGATAAGCTGGGCTATAACAATGTAGAGTTTAGGCAGGGAGATATAGAACAAATGCCTGTTGGCGGCGGCGTTGCCGATGTAGTAGTAAGCAATTGTGTGCTGAACCTGGTACCTAATAAAAAGAATGTTATCAGCGAAATATTTCGTGTACTGAAATCGGGTGGGCACTTCAGTATCTCTGATATAGTACTGGATGGTATATTGCCAGCCAACCTGCAACAAGCTGCCGAGATGTATGCAGGCTGCGTAAGCGGTGCCATACAAAAGAACGAATACATGGGCTTTATCAAAGATGCAGGCTTTGAATCCATCACCATACAGAAAGAAAAGAAGATAACGATACCGGATGATATACTGAGTGGTTACCTGAGTGCGGAGGAGATCACCACATTTAAAAACAGTGGTACAGGCATCTATAGTATTACGGTATTTGCCCGCAAACCCAATTGCTGCACACCTGGTGCAGGATGTTGCTAAACAGGCTTAATAAGAAACTAAGTAAATACAATGTCCTCTAACAATTGCACACCTGCAGCAGAGCGTAAAAAGCTCTCCTTTCTTGACAGATACCTTACCCTGTGGATATTCCTTGCTATGGCATCAGGTGTATCCATAGGGTATTTTATACCTTCTTCTTCCTCGTTCATCAATTCTTTCTCATCAGGTACTACCAATATACCATTAGCCATCGGGCTGATATTGATGATGTACCCGCCGCTGGCAAAGGTGAAGTACGAGAACATGAAGGAAGTATTTAAAAATACCAAAGTGCTGGGTGCATCCCTGTTTCTTAACTGGATAGTAGGACCGATACTGATGTTTGCTTTAGCGATCATTTTTCTGCATGGGTACCCGCATTATATGACCGGCCTGATACTTATAGGGCTTGCGCGCTGTATTGCTATGGTGATCGTATGGAACGAGCTGGCCGATGGCAACAGGGAATACGCTGCGGGGCTGGTAGCGCTGAACAGTGTCTTCCAGATATTGCTGTACAGTGTATATGCCTATGTTTTTATCACCGTATTGCCGCCGTTGTTTGGTATGAGCGGAATGGAAGTGAATGTAACTATTGGCGAAATAGCCCGCAGCGTAGGTATCTACCTGGGAATACCATTTGCCGCAGGTATCATCAGCCGGTATGGCCTTATAGCCATTAAAGGTGAGCAATGGTTTCGTGAGCAGTTTGTGCCCATGGTATCTCCCATTACATTAATAGCCCTGCTATTTACTATTGTAGTGATGTTTAGCCTCAAAGGGCAGCTGATCGTAAATATACCTTTTGATGTGGTGCGCATAGCCATTCCGCTGGTTATATATTTTGCTATTATGTTCCTGGTGAGCTTCTTTACCGGCAAAGCATTGGGTGCAGATTATTCCCGCAATGCATCTATTGCGTTTACGGCTGCAGGTAACAATTTTGAGCTGGCAATAGCAGTAGCTATAGGTGTATTTGGTATCAATTCGGGCGAAGCATTTGTAGGAGTGATAGGCCCGCTGGTAGAAGTGCCGGCATTGATACTGCTGGTAAGACTTGCATTTTACCTGCGCGACAGGTTGTATGCAACAAAAACAATAAAGACGTAAAGATCGTAATGCAGGGTGTCAGCAAAAGATGTTAAATGTTTCAGAATTGATATTCCTATAACGGTATAGCTTTTGGCAGGATTATATTTTTACGAAAAACTATCCTATGCGTCTTATTTACTTATTACCTGTAGCTATCTTATGCTGTGTATCTTGCAAAAAGCAACATATTAAAGAACCTACACCTCTTGATGCAGCCATGCAATTTAATACTGGCTCATTAACCGGAGATATCAATGGCAATACCTGGGCTCATCAAACAGTAGAAGTATTTAACCACAACGATGGCAGGCTTGTAGACATGCAAGCTACATATTTCATTAATGGATTTGAGGCACAGCAATTTGTTATTAATAGAATAGCCCCTACCATAGGTAAACAAAAGATTTACCCTGATTATTATTACCAACCCGCCGGCAACGCTACATTACAGGATACTTGCATGGCCACGTTTACTGTATCGGATCAGGCAACCGCGAATATATACAGGGTAGATAGCTCCTATGACAACTATGTAACCGTTAGCAGCTATGATAGCACTACCCATATGATTAGTGGTAGCTTTAAGGCCGTCTTTTACAGGTTAAATATTAATAAGCCTGCCCTGCAGGGTTTTGCAGACACGCTGCATATGCAAGGTATTTATAGTGGGTATATTCGCCGCAATACGCCCTAGTGCATTTGCTACACTATGGTGTTGCTGATGTAAATGGGTGCTGCCGCTGCTATCCCGCTTTGCAGGTGTCTGAAAGAGTGAAACTAATAGCTGCTATATATCTCCTTGCCAAACCCATAGAATACCAGGTATAGTGCTCTCTTCTCTGAGGGCTCGTGCCGCACATCCCATACTTCTTCGTCACGGAAGCTGATTTTACATGCAGGTTGCAGTTCTTTTTGAAATTGTACTATAATACAATTAGCGGTGTGCTGTTGCTTTGTACACCAATCATCAGATTCTATTTTACGAGGGGTATAAAATATATACTGGCGCCTGTAACGCGTACCACATAATTCTTTCACCTTTTTCTGTATCCTGCCAAGGGCTGCCGGCATCCTGTCTGTAAGCATTTCGCTGATATTGTATTTGATCACATTGCCTGTTGCCAGTGCTTTTTCAAGTGCGCCATCAGAAGTGTTGTTTTTAATGAACATATTGATGAGCATTAAGCCGCTTAGGTCAGCCTGCCCTTTTAGCACAGCAGCCTGTATATATGGTTTGTAGAATGTATGGTGTGCATGATCGTGTATCGCCAGCAGCATAGCAGGCATAGAACCATTTTCAAGCGTAGGCCAGCCGTTTTGCTGCACATAGCTATATAGATAAGCTGCATGTATGCTATCGGTAACACGCATACGTCGTGCCAGGAGGCGGCAACTGGTGGTATCGGCACACTTATCCATACTGTTCCTCACCGCTTGGTCTTCTACCGTCATATTGTAAAAGCTGGTGTAAGACGCTGATCTCTTACCGTTGCGTTCTTTGGCATATGCCGCAGCAAATGTTTTACGTGCGTTCTCTGTTAGTGATTCTGTGCGCAGCATACTATCTGCATTGGTAGCATCTGCCCATTCCCACATCAACAGATACGGGTTTGTTTTGAGCAGGTATTCACTCGCTTTTGCGGTGTCGTGTAGTTTCGACCAATGAAAAAAACGCTGGTAATCGGCAATTGGAGATTGCTCAAACGCTGCTGCAAGCGACTTCTTTTCAGCGAGGGTTAGCGTATCGGGTGCAGCTTGTGCGGTAAACAGTAATAAAACAGTGCACGCCAGGATAGCTAATAGTTTTTGCATAGATGGGAGGTGTTATTCCCTTTAATATAATCAATCTTTTTTTAGTAAGCTATAGAGTGGGCTGGCATTTGCAACGTATTTGCATTATTCTTGTCCTATTGATGAAGAAAAATTATAGAATACTAATCTGGAGTTTACTGGGTCTGCTTATAATTTCAATTATTATAATAAAAGTGAGACATTTTACATCCAATAATTACCTGGATGTTTCTGGTAAACGTATCTCAGAATACGACAAAATATTTGCAGATAGTATCGCTCCCCATATTAATAATTACCTATCATTTATATCAGACAAGCAACCGCCTACAATAGTCTTTGAATTAGATAATAAATACGATGTAGTAATGACGAAACTATTGACAGGTGCACAGTTTTCGTTTGAAAATGATATCAGGTATCGCATCGCAAATCTGGAAAAAGATTTTAATACCGTATATTATGAAATTGACAGGAGCCTCTTTGAGTATTATTACAAAACAGGCAACGCACAAATTATCGCATCGCAATTAAGCATTAATTCTAACTCGGAAAATATAAAACAAGTAAAAATTGGTGACTCAATAATTAATTATCGCGGCTGGAGTAGCAGCGTTACCATAAAATTGGATAATAATACTGCCAGCGATTATATTTTATATTCTAAGACGCCGGTACCGATGGACGTTACACTTTATAAGAAAGACAGGTTTATTTATTTACTAGTAATTGTACCAATAAAAAAGGGCGAAAGCTTCCCTCCCCACATCCCCATCTTTTAAACTCCAGGAATCTCCTTAAAAAATAAATTTGCGTAAGTAAGTACTTACATATACATTTGCGTAAGTAAACACTTACATATTATGCACGCCATACGCAGAGATGTTTTCCAGGCAATTGCCGATCCTACACGCAGGGATATTATTAACCTGGTATCCGCACAGCCAATGAACCTTAACAGCATCGCACAGAACTTTGATGTGAGCCGGCCTGCCATATCGCAGCATATAAAGATACTGGTAGAGTGCGGGCTGATAGAGATAACCCAACAGGGGCGGGAACGCTATTGCGAAGCCAGGCTGGCCCAACTGGAAGAGGTGGCCGACTGGGTGGAGCAATACCGCCGCAGCTGGCAGGAGAAGCATGACCGCCTGGATAAACTGCTTGGTAAAATGAAAAACAATAAGAAATAGTACATACAATTCTTCACCAATTCAATCTACCTGAACATGAGTACAAAAAACCAGACAAGCATTATTGCCGAGCCCGGCAAGCAGGAGGTGTACATCGTACGCGAATTTGATGCGCCCCGCGATATGGTGTATAAGGCACATACGGACGCCGATATGCTGGCACAATGGATGGGGCCGGCAGACCGTGTAGTAAAGTTCGAAAAATTTGATCCCCGCCCCGGTGGTTCTTATCGCTATACGGTGAGCTCACAGGATGGCAAGGAGATAGCAGGCTTCCACGGATCAATACACGAAGCCACTGCACCGGAACGTGTGATACAGACTTTTGAATTTGAAGGGCTGCCTGAACGCGGGCATGTGGCTATGGAAACTGCCTTATTTGAAGAATTGGCGGGCAACCGTACAAAGGTTACCATACACTCTGTATTCCGCTCTGTGGCAGACAGGGATGGTATGATGCAAAGCGGTATGGAAACAGGCGTAAATGACGGCTACGAGAAGCTGGATGCTTTGTTGAGGCAGATGTAATACATTAAAATTGAACTGTCACCCCTACCAGTTGCAGCCTTTTTATTATATTAGTACAAACTTTCAACCACATGGACCCACAACAACTCAAAGAGTTAGAAACCATGCTGGCCATCATCTACAAAAAATTGGTTGATCTGGAACGTGGCGATGAAGAGCCTGCCCGCACGGCAGAACTAGCCCCCTATCTGGAAGAGCTGAAGCTCAAAGCCAAATATGCAATGATGTACGGCTGGTGAGGAGTACGAAAGTGTCTGCTACTACTTGAAATTTCGTTTACCATGTCCTCCGGAATTACCCCCGTCCTCCGGTTTCTTTGACGCACAGGCTATTGCCGGCAAGTTTGTACCAAACAACTGCCGGCAATAGTTTTTTTATGTAAGTGCTATACCATAGTGGGGGCAACACCATATTGTTTTTTGAACACGAAAGAAAAATGAGAGAGGTCTTCAAAGCCCAGGTCGAGGTAGATATCTGATGGTGATCTTTTCTCTTCCTTAATAAGGTGCCATGCCTGTGCAAGCCGTTTTTGTAACAGCCACCGGCTGGGCGTTTGATGAAACTGTTTTTCAAAATCGCGCTTGAAGGTAGAGAGGCTTCGCCCGGTGAGGTAGGCAAATCTATCCAGCGACACATTGAAATGATAGTTTCGGTTCATAAATCCCTCCAGGTCTATCTTACCCGGTTCTGAGAGATCAAACAATATATCTTTCAACTCCGGCTGCATTTGCAGCAATAGTAACAAGGCTTCTTTCTGCTTGATGGCCAGCAGGTGTTCGGTACCCGCCTGGTGCAGTGTTTGCTCGTATGCCCGCAGCGACTCCATATACGTGGCCAGTACAGATGGTGTTGCCAGTGGCATAAATGCCGACGATGTTACCTGTGTATCGGCGCTATATCCGTACTCTATGGCAAAGTTGCGCAGCACATCCTGGCTGAAGTATATGGAGACAGAACGATAATCGCCACCTGTGCCAGGTATCTTCGTGTATTTATTCAGCCTGTTGCGACGGCAGAAATACAGATCTCCTGCTTTAAACATCGCTTTATTGTTCTCGTCTGCCATCTCTACACTGCCCGATACTACATAGCCAATAGTATGCTCGGCTATAAATTGCTCCCCTGCACGGCTGCGTGCAAAATAGCAGGAGAACTGTACGGGCAGGCTACGGTCTTGTACGCTCATATCGTCTGCAAGTTACAAATGAAGGTGCTTAGTTAAGGATCGCTTTAGGTTCCAGGTAAGCTTCCAGTCCGTACGCGCCATATTCCCTGCCAATGCCCGATTGCTTAAACCCGCCGAAAGGCGCCATAGGATCATGTTTCAATCCGTTTATCAATACCCTTCCTGCGCGTATCTGTGTGGCTACCCGGTTTGCGTGCTCATCACTGGCCGAGCTTACGTATGCCTGCAGCCCATAGTCTGTATCGTTGGCTATTGCAATAGCTTCGTCCTCGTCGCTGTAGCTGATCACAGAAAGTACCGGTCCAAATATCTCTTCGCGTGCTATGCGCATATCATTGGTTACGTTTACAAATACTGTAGGCTTTACAAAATTACCTGCTTCCAGGTGCTCGGGTTTGCCGGGGCCACCTATCCATAATTCAGCGCCTTCTTCTATGCCCAGTTGTATATATTGCTGTACCCTTTCGTACTGTTTTTGGCTCACCATAGGGCCTATTAAAGTGTCCTCTTCGGCAGGGTTGCCCACCCTGGCAATGTCCATGTTTTCCTTTAGGAGTTGTTTTACCTCCTCTATGCGCGATGCAGGTACCAGTAAGCGTGTGCCTGCTATGCACGCCTGTCCGCTATTCATATAAGCAGCCTGTATGGCCATTGGTATGGCAGTTTCCAGGTCCGCATCTTCCAGCAGTATGTTGGGAGATTTGCCACCCAGCTCCAGTGTTATACGCTTCATCGTATCAACCGCGCCCCGGGCTATTGTTTTGCCGGTGATCGTAGAGCCTGTGAAGGATATCTTAGCAATGTCTTTATGTGCTGTAATGGCCGCGCCTACAACATTTCCCAAACCATTCACCACATTGAATACGCCATTGGGCAATCCTGCCTCGTGCAGGCATTCGAGCAGCAATTGTGTTTGCCTGCCGCTTAGTTCGCTGGGTTTTATAACAGCCGTACAGCCCGCCGCGATGGCAGTAGATAGTTTAGCACAGATAAAACTGTTGCTGGCATTCCAGGGGGTAATGATGCCTGCCACGCCTACCGGCTCCAAATGTACTATTGCCTTGCCTGCATGGCGGGTAAACGAAAACTGTTGCAATACTTCAATATTGGTACGGATACTATTGAGCGCATTTTGCGTACTGTTACGGCAAAAACGAATGCTGCCGCCATACTCCTGCACCATAATATTGGTAAGCTCATCTGCACGCCTGCTTACCGCGTCATACATTTTTTGCAGGTAGCCGATACGTTGTTCCACCGTAGTTTTAGAGAAGGTTTGAAAAGCGGCTTTGGCGGCTGCTACTGCCCTGTTCACATCTTCTTCATCGCCCAGCGTAAGTGTGCCCTGCAAGGTATTGTCTATAGGGCTAATGAGATCGAAGGTGGCGGTGCCATGCGGTGCCGTAAATGCACCATTGATGTAGATACTGTTGATACTTATCATCTCGTTTGAATTTTTAATTACACTGCAAAGCTCGGTGCTATCAAACGAGTAGTGTTTGTTATAAAGTTCAATTTGCTTTGTTATAAAGTTCAAATGCTACTGGAACTATCAACCCATCCTTGCCGTGTACACCCTTGCCTCGTAGTGGATGGTGATGGTGCCGCTTTGCTGGTGTTTGTCAAAGAGGTGCAGCAGGTCGTCGTACATGGCATCGTAGCCATCCGTGCCTCTTGCCGGTATGTAGGACGATGACAGCAGCCTGCCCAGCAACCCTTCAAAATCAAATACCTGGTAATTAGGAAATGCCCGCCACTGCATTGGTGCGGGCGAAAAGAAATCTGCAATGCTGTGCGGATCTATATTGCGATGGCTTACCTGCCGGTAGCTGATAGCATGTTTTTGTATCAGCGCCTCGTACTCGTGCTCAAACGGTGTGCGTGTGCTGCGTTCGTTCCACATCAGTATCACCAGGCTATCGCCGCGAAGTATCCGCTGAAACTCAGGTTTGCAACGTTCGCGATCGAACCAGTGAAAAGCCTGCCCGCATACGATGGCCTCTACGGCAGCATCCTGCAGGTTGGTTTGCTCTGCCGTGCCATCTATAGCTTTGAAGTTGTTATACACCCCCAGCAGTTCTATACACTTATCGCGCATCTCTTTGTTGGGCTCTATCGCGGTAACCATATAACCGGCCTCGAGAAACAATTGCGCTGAGATACCCGTGCCTGCACCTATATCTGCAATATGCTTGCCTGTAGTGAGGCGATAATTATCCTGCAGGTAAGAGATAATGTCCTTAGGATAATGCGGGCGGTAGCGTACATAATCATCTACCCGGTTGCTGAAGCGTCTCGTGTTGTCGCTCATCTGGTTTTCTTTTTAGCAGCTTTGTGTGCGGCTTTTTCTGCGTCTTCTGCCAGGCGATATTTTACGATATCCTTTACCAGCTTTTTGGGTATGGGCTTATCTATTGGAAACTGTATAGCACCTTTGGAAGTCTTGTATTTGCCGAGCACATCTGCAAATGCTATAATGGGCGAGGCAGTAGGGTAGAAGCCTATATGCTCTTTAGCAGCAGCATAGTACACCAGCACGCTGTTTTGCTTTATGGCGGGCATATTGTAGCTGATCACTTCTTTAGCTTTGGGAGCAGCCTGCGTTACCAGGGTGCGCATTTCGTTGAGTAAAGCCTGCACATCGGGCGGAAAGGAAGCGATGTATTCATCTACCGTAGTGTATTTGCGGGCATCCATAGATGATCGTTTTTGTATTACCCTAAGCTATGAATTTTGCAGGTATTTCCGTTGTTTTACTGCACAAACTTAACCTTATGAAAAACCGTGTGCCCATATTCATCATCATGATCATCCTTATTGCCTGGAACATCAGTTTGCAGATATCCCTGCACAATGCGGAGGATAACATCAACCGCGTAAAATCATCTATAGAAGCGCTTACAGATCAACTGCAATTGCAGCACGATAACCATAAAAGGCTGCTAACACGTGTGCAGCACGATGAAGAGGATATAGACAGCCGGCTGGACGCCCTGCATAGAGGTGAATGGAAGGAACGTACGTCTAAGCAAGAGCATGGCCTGTTTCAATGATCTGCAGTCTTCCTGTAAATGATCTTGCCCCATTTTATCCTGTCCCAGATGCGCTCGTGTACAAAGTAGCCTATGGTAGTATAGACATTGCTCACCAGCATAAAACCGAATGCGATCTTTACCTTGCCTGTGAACAGGTAAATGGATGTGAAATCGAGGATAAGGATCACTACCCTGTAACTGAGTGTTTTTAAAACAGACCGCGACAAGGTCTCTGTTGCATGATGCGTCTGTGGCAATAATTTTTCTATCATAAACCTAAGCGCTTTGTATTGCTATGCGGTGTTGCAGCATTGTTACGTTAAGTTACAGCCTTTTATCGCTGACCACAAACTGTATTTGCGCTGATGACGGTCATTTCCCAAACCTGTGGTGCAGAGTAGCTTTATCTTCTAAAAAAATAAGAACGATGAAAAGTTTCTTCCGTTTTATGGCAGGCAGTTCGGGCCGCCTGGTGCGCATCATTGCCGGGGTGGCACTGATATCATGGGGTTATAATTATACAGGTGGTATCAACTGGTGGCCTATTATCATTGGCCTGGTGCCATTGTCTGCCGGTATACTCGATTTCTGTGTATTTGCCCCTTTGTTTGGCTATCCCTTCAGCGGCAAGCAGTTGCGCGCGTTGGTATAAGCACTGTTTACCTGTTTACTTCAGCTCCGGGAACTTTGCCAGGTTCCTGCGGAATGTTGTAGCATATTCCTTACTATCCTGCACAGCCCATACGGCCATTGCGTACAGTACCGGGTGCAGGCGTTGTCCCGATGTGGTAAGGCTATAGGTAACATAAGGTGGTACTACGGGCTTTGCTTTTCTGAGGATCAGCCCGTCCGCCTCCAGTTGTTTTAGCTGCTGTATCAATACTTTCTCCGTTATCTGCGGTACCGCCCGGCGCAGGTCGCTATAGCGCTGGGGGCCACCCATTAGCTGGAAGAGGATGATGGGTTTCCAATAGCCGCCTATCTTCTCCATTACATAGGTTACAGGGCATTCTTCAAACGCACTCTTTTTATTTTCCTGTATTACCGAGCTTTCTTTTATTGCTGCCATATAGATACATACTTTAGGGTAAGTACTGGTACAAAAGTAAGTACAAAACTACCTTTGTGCAACAAAAAATATAGTAGCAATGAACATTACAATTACAGGTTCGCTTGGCAATATCAGCAAACCACTTTCCACATCTCTTATTGCAGCAGGGCACCAGGTGTCTGTTATCAGCAGCAATGCACAGCGGGCAGATGAAATAACAGCAATGGGTGCAAGGCCTTTGATAGGGTCTGTTACAGATGCCGCATTTTTAAAACACGCGCTTGCCGGTGCAGATGCGGTGTACACCATGACACCACCTAATTTTATGGCTGATGATACCCGTGGCTATATAATGGCTGTAGCAGATGCCTATGCCGCTGCCATACAGTATCACAACATCCGCTATGTGGTCCATCTAAGTAGTATTGGGGCAGACGCCCCGCATGGTGCAGGCCCTGCATCTGCAAACCATTATGCAGAAAACAAGCTGAATAGCATACCCGGAACAAACACATTGCACCTGCGCCCCGGTATGTTCTATACCAACTTCTACGGCAGTATTCCTGTCATCCGGCAACAGCATGTGCTGGGTAATAATTTTGCCGGTGATGTACCTATGGCTCTTTCACACCCGGCAGATATAGCGCGTGTAGCGGCTGATGCATTGAATAACTGTTCTTTTGAGGGCAATAATGTGGAGTATATAGTAGGGGATATACGCACAGGTAATGAAATAGCCGCAGCACTTGGCAATGCCATTGGCGAAGCTTTGCAGTGGATGCAGCTGCCGGATGAGGCCTTGTTGCAGGCGTTGTTACAAAACGGCATGAGCGCAGACGCGGCATCTACCTATGTCATAGAAGTGGGCATTGCATTGCGTAATGGTACGATGCTGAAAGGCTATGATAGCGATAACCGGGAGGGTGGAACCACGCTGTTAGATTTTGCAACAGAATTTGCGGAGGTGTACCAGGTGGTATGACGCTGAGCTTTACAGGAGAAGTCCTCACCGGCAATGAGGACTTTTGCCGATATTGCAGTAAAGAGCTGCAATATGCTATCGCTACATGTAATAGCCTATCCACAATTGAATGATGCTGACCTGCAACGCATACAGGATTGCCGCAGGCTGCACAACAGGCTATACCATGTTATAGCGCCACACTTCACCCTGGTGTTTGCAGTAAATGATATAAGCCGGGAAGATTTTGTTGCGGAAGCCAAAAGACAACTGCAAGGTGCCGCCATAGTCGACTTTATAATCCGCAGAGCTATGGTAGTGCCTGATGCCGTCAGCGGCTGGTATGATGCCATGCT
The DNA here is from genome assembly GCA_018267955.1 of Bacteroidota bacterium. Classification (GTDB taxonomy): domain Bacteria; phylum Bacteroidota; class Bacteroidia; order Chitinophagales; family Chitinophagaceae; genus Polluticoccus. The sequence continues at coordinate 8,514 of JAFDXL010000005.1, read as the reverse complement.
GGTGCCTGACGAAGGTTTTAGTGCCATACAAAAACTGCACGATCGCTTGTATAGTGGTTTATTGGCACCTCACCTGCGGCTGGATATCCCGTACATACCGCACATGAGCATTGCCGATAAGGCAGATGCACGCGAGGTAAAGCAACTGACGGATGAATGGAATGGTACCGAATGGGAAATCAAGGGCCACATCACCCACCTGGATATTATAGAATACAAGAATCCCGTGCTGCGTACCGTAGAACAAATAAAGCTGGTGTAAACACATGATTGCATACATATTTTGCTGAAAAAGGTGTATTTACCCTTTGCTTTTTACTTTTATATGACGTAAATTGAAATTTCCAAATTGATTATCCCTTTGAAGTACAAAAAGCACATACCATCTAAAGAGCTGCGACCTTATATAAGGATGCTGGCAATTGTAGAAGGACCACAAAACGAAACATACACTATACTGCACGGTACGGGTTCGGTACTGGGTTTTCAGTATAAGGGCAGGCAGCATAATGGTCCGCTTGCGCAACACACCATCCGACAGACAGGCATTGTACTGGTATATTTCCGCGACGGAGGCTTTATGCCCCTGTTTCATCAGCCGGTAGATGCGTTGCAGGGGCAACGAATGTCTCCCGGCGATTTTATGTTACGTTCAGAACTGCTGGTGCTGGAAGAACAATTGTTTGAAGCAGCTACAGATAAAGAACGCTTTATGATGACGGAGCAGTTTTTGCTGGCGCGCCTGCAACGTGCAGCCCCTGATCTGCTGCTGATGACGGCACTGGCTATTATACACAAGCGCAAAGGCGATGTAAAGGTAAAGGAGCTTGCAGATCAGCTGCATATAAAGCCACGATCGCTCGAAAGCCGCTTCAGCCGTTTTATAGGCACTACCACACATAAATTTGCCAGCATCATACAGATGAAGCACCTGATGGGACAGGCACAGGATTCTGATACCGTACATGAATATGAAAGAGGCCTGTACGATCAGCATTATTTTATGCAATATGCCGGGGCCTGGCAGGGTGGTAATTCTGCTATTGGGTAATATTTGATAATGCGGCAATTTGATAATGCGGTAATGCGGCAATTTGATAATGCGGTAATGCGGCAATAAGTTAATTCGGTAATAGGTTAATAAGGGCAATTAGGATTTAGTTATTCGGAATTAGGATTTCTCTTTGTCATTGCGAGGCATGAAGCAGTCTCACTAAATGAGGGGCCAGGATATGATAATGCTATTATTGATCTATCCGGCTGGTTTTATAAAAAATCATTTCGTCTATACCATATACTGTCCATCCAAAAGTAGTAGCCATTGTTGGTAAAGATCTCTACAAAGTCGTCGATTCTTGTAGCAGGAAACGTTCCCTTGAAATATATATGTTTAGTAGTTGAGTCGTTGATAAGAACCGGCTGGATAGTGTCAAAGCTTTTATAACCATTATAAAAGCATCCAAGTGCATCGTTAAAAAATAACGAATCCTTCCTGTGTTTTTGAATGAATAACAAACGTGTATTGCGCTGTTTGATGCTCCCGGCAAGTTTCAGACGTGCTACATAATAATAATCTATGTACGACTTTTGTGTCTTGTCATTGAAATTGTAATGGATATCCTGTGTGATTTGATTAAGCGCTGGTATCAGCCTGTAGTTTTTAATGCATAACAATTGGGTGAGCTTTACATGCATGCCACTACCTGCACGTTTCCCGCATTCTATAGCTAATATTTGAGGTGACAAGTAGTATATCTTTTCTATGTTGTCTACCTCATGTATTGTGAAAGTATCTTTCTTGTAAAATATTTTAAGATTGCGCTCCACATACTCATAGCGTAGCCGAATTTGTTGTCTGCCTCCATCTAGCGAAACTATAGGGTATAACTGGGCGTTTGCGTGTAACGATGTAATAATGGTGAGGATAAATATTATGGCCCTGAAAGTCATATCCTAAATTAAGTTATTGCTGGCTTTTTTCGCAGCCAAGTATTTAGTGATTTGCGAATTAGTTATTGGAATTGCAACCGGAAACTGCCTACTGAAAATTGGAAACTGCTAACATAGAAAAAGGACAGCCCTATGCATAGCTGTCCTTTTAGTTTATATATAATCGCCCTCTTTGTCTTTCTTAATCTGCCAGTGCGTGTTTATGCAGCAGGTTTAGCTGGCCCATGTGCGATGCCTGGTGATTGGTACGTCCCAGTATCACGTTCAGCCTGTTGCGGTGAGGTTCTTTAGCAAAATCTTCGGGTGATACACTCATGTGCCTATCCAGCCAGTCAGATGGTTCGAGCTTTGCAAAATGCGTGCTCAGCAGTTCGTTTACTTCCTGCCATTTTTGTTTCAGGTCGGCTACGGTATAGCTATGTTCAGTAGTCCTGTCTGCGCTGCGCAGGAAGGGTTGTTCCAGTTCGGGGTACAGTCGTTCGCCAAAGCCCATCAGTGGCAGCAAGGCATCATTAACGGCCACCAGGTGCCCCAGCAGGTAGATGGCACGGTTACGCCCTTCTGCTATTTCCTGCATATAAACATCATCGGCATACTTGCTGAAGAAATCGGTTACTTTTTTATTTTCCGCAGTCCATGCGTTCAATACCTGGGTAATGATCTGTTTGGTGGCTGCATTGTTTACAGAATCGGCTTGCATAATAGTAGTTTGTTGAAGTAAGCAGCAAAGGTAAAGGCATCTGTTGCGGATGCGTTTTATTCATTTCTGATAGTGGTATAGGAAGAGTTGATTGGTTGACTGGTTGATTGGTTGAATTGGGATGAGCTATCTGTTGCTGATATTGCAGTTTATAAAATTAGGATCATAATCTTCGAAAGATGGTACCAGTTCTTTAATGGCGCAGATAAAAGCAACATCTGCATGATACACTTTCCCATTCCTTATTTGTCCGCCGGGTGATATAAAAACAAACTGTCCGCGCTCATTGATAGCGATGCTTTGTGTTACAACACCATCAGCACCCTGCAGGTCTATCACCAGCCTGCAGGCTCTAAAGTTATTGGCATATTGCACCACTGTATCGTAGCGGGCAGAATCTATATGTGCCATTGCGGTTTGTAATTTCTGTGCAGGAATACCTTCTGTTATGTAGATGCACTCATCGTGGTGTGTACGGAGGTATGCAGGATCATAAGGTTCTGTTTGCAGCAGGGCTTTATCATATCGCCATAAGTATATCTTAGCGAATGCATTTGCTTGGGCATTTGCCGTACCATATATCAATAGTGCGAGCAACAGAGATAAGGTGAATTTGGTCATTTGTTAAATGCATTAAATACTGCAATTATTCTGTCCCGATCTGATGTACGGAATATTGCCTGTACGTTATGATCGGGGAAATCCCCCCAAAACGTAATAGTATCATTTAGTATATCCAGGTAAATCCAAAGATCGCGATCGGCCAGTTGTGGTAGTGTTTTATGAAGCAGAACAATATCATACTGCGGAATATTATCCAAATAACGCAGGCTATCGTTTAGCGCATCCCAATTGAAACCAAAGAATGGAAATTGCAATTGCCTGTTGTATTCCTGTAGTAGTAATTCTTCTGAGTCAATAGCATCTAAAAAGACACAGTATTTACCTGTGGCGCCATACAGATCGATATCGTCTACAAAAGCGAATTGCAACATAATATCACGTAAAGTAAATCATTATTTAAATCTCTGTAGATGTAATAATACTATCAACGATAACTATTACACTACCCATCAAACTATCCTTACTTTGTATCATGCAGATGCAGCGATACCAACCGGCAGCGGCATTGAGCCCTTATATAAAGGGTTATATGGTAATGAATAGCGGCGAGGGTATGACCAACCGCCTGCTGCCAGGTACATCCCTGGTAATGGCCTTTCGCTACAAGGGTTCGCTTACTTATAAGAATGGTACCGATACACCGCTGCCTGCTTCGATCATCAGCGGGCTGCGCCGTACGGCCAGCCTGGTGCAGTATGAGGGTGATACGGAAGTAATACTGGTGACCTTTCGCGAAGGTGGCGCCGCCGCCTTTTGCAATATGCCGGTGCATCAATTGTATAGCCAAAGCATATCCCTGCAGGATGTATTTGCCCCGCAGCAGGTGCGCGATGTAGAGGAGCAGCTGGCGCTGGCTACCGGCAATATTGCACGCATCAGCATTATAGAACGCTTCCTGCTGGCACATTTGAAACACGCAAAAACGGATGCCGCCATACACCATACCATCGCAAGCATACAGGCAGCTAAGGGCATCATCAACATAAATGCCCTGGCAAAAAGTGTATTTATGAGTACTGATGTGCTGGAGAAAAAATTTCGCAGCATTGCAGGATGCACACCTAAGCAATTTGCCAATACCACACGCCTGCGCCATGCCATAGATCAATACACAGCGGGCAGCTCTCTTACATCTCTTGCCTATGATGCGGGCTATTACGATCAGTCGCACTTCACCCGCGATTTCCGTTCGTTCACCGGGCTGGCTCCGCGTGCTTATTTCAGCACAGAGCGCCGCTGGTAATTCAATGATTTTTTACAATTCTGGGCCTGCGGGCACAGCTAGCTTTGCTGTATCAATTCATAACAATGAATCATTTACTAAAAACAGGCTGCCTGCTATTGTGTTGTGCTATAAGCATCTACAGTAACGGGCAGGCAAAAAACAAAAAGATCATGAATACAACAGTACAGAACAAAGAGATCGTAACCAAAGTGTATGACTGCCTGAACAATCGTAACACAGAGCCGTTAAGAGACATTATTGCCGATGACTACGCCGGTATCCGTAATGAACGTGGCTACGAGGGATTCCTCAATGCTACACAACCTGTCATCAGCGCATTCCCTGATGTGCACTGGAATGTAGAGGACATGATAGCCGAGGGCGATAAAGTGGTAGTGCGCTGGCAGTGGACGGGTACCAACAAAAATCCTTTTCAGCATTTTGCAGCTACAGGCAAAGCTATGACCAATACTGCCATTGCCATCTACGAGATACACGATGGTAAGATACACCATGCCTGGATGCAGACAGACAGGCTAGGCTTCTTGCAACAACTGGGTGTGGTAGCTGCAGACATCTTAGCGCCGCAGGCAAAGAAGTAACATTACTCTACCAGCAATCTACTCACCGTTTTGCCACCGGCATCGTTTATCAGCTCCAGCAAATACATAGCATTTGCCGGAGCTTTTAATATTATAGCTGCCTGCCTGCCTTTTACGCTATTGGTTTGTACCAGCTTACCTGTTACATCATATATACGTACTGTACCCGTAAAATCATCCGTACCTGTGTTGATGATGAAATGCCCGTTATTGGGGTTTGGGTATATGATGCCCGGCGCGGCCTGCTGAACAGTGCTGATACTGTTGGGTTTAATAATACTATCCTGCAGCGACCATAATTCTGATTTTATAACATCAAAGTTCCTATAGTCGGCATTATAAAAAAGCTTACCACCGGATGCACACCCTATGATATTGGCGGCCACCGGGCTAAAAGCATAGGATGATGGCCTTGTCATGTGTGTACCGGTATCAGTACCATCGGTATAATATACCTGGTTGCGTGTATTGAAATGTGTTGCGCAGAAGAACAATAGTCCTTCAAACTCTGTCCAGTAAACAGGGTCGCTTCCACCTTTAGGATTGATATCCAGGAACATCTTCGTGCCCGCGGTAGTGCCATCTGTAATCCATAGCTCCCTGCCCGTACCGGTAACGTTTGCAGAGAAGTAGAGCTTACCTTTATAGAAGTATGGATTTATGGGGTCAGATGGGTCAATGCCCGGGTTGATGTCCTTTACCATATGCGTACCTGTATCCGTACCATCCGTACTCCATAGCTCATTCCCTTTCAGGCCATCGTTGGCAGCAAAATAGAGCCTGCCATTATATACCGTTAATATTTTTTGCACTCCCAGGTATGCTGTGTGATTACCGGGAACAAAGTCCTTTAATATATGCGTACCCGTATCTGTGCCGTCAGTATAATATATGTCTACATCCGTACTATTGGTATTGCTGATAAAAAACATTTTCCCGTTGAACTCTGTGGGATCATTCATAATACCGCTATAGATACCCGGATTTATGTCTTTTACTATGTGTGTACCCGCAGCAGTACCATCTGATACCCAGGGTTCATTGCCATTAGTATTATCAGAACCCACGAAATAAACTTTGCCATTGCAACTAAAGAGATTGATTACACCTGTGGTAGCAACTCCGGGTGTAGCATCCACTACTAAATGTGTCCCCGCTGCAGTTCCGTCCGACGTCCATAGCTCGGTGCCGGTTGCCGGTGTTGTGGCGCTGAAATACAGTTTATTATTACACACAACAATATAGTTGGGCATAGAATGCTCTCTTCCAGGGCTTATGTCTTTGACCATATAAGTACCTGTTGCAGTGCCATCGGTTCGCCACAGCTCGAAGCCATGTACGGTATCATTGGCGGCAAAATAGTATATATGGTTGAGGAGCACCGGTTTACCTATTTGGCCACCCAGTGCACCGGGGCCTATGTCTTTGATCATATGCGTACCGGCAAGCGTACCGTCACTGGTCCAAAGTTCTGTGCCAAATTCTTTGGTGTACGCAACAAACAATATCCGGCCATTATCCAAAGGTTGCAGCCAGTAAGGATCCAGGTTGCCACGATCGTCTGACGTGGTATCATAGTCTGTAAAAGAATAGTAGTGCTGGCTATGGGCAGTAGTGGCAAAGCACAGCGATAGTAAAAGGAACAGGTAACGCATAAGGGTGGTTTTTTAAAAACAGGTATTATCCTGAATTAGACGACAAAAACAAGCAATAGGATGGGCTAAGCGTTAATAATTCACACAATTTTTTTCACGGCCAGATAATGATTTTCTATTCATTACCAATACCGTTTTATTGGTACAATGAAAACGGTATTTCGTTAAAGCACTGATCTTTAATGATGTATTCCTTCATATTGCTCATTAGCAACCTGGCTGCTGATCTGCTGCCTGCATCATTTTAAAGCTCCGACAAATACATAGCTTTTTGCCGGAGCTTCTAATCGTAGTGCGTAAAGGAAAAAGGGGCCGGGCAAAAGTGGTGCTTATGCCAATAAGCAGTATCAACAGGGCAGGATAAGTGCAGGAACAGAATTCCGGCTACTAAAAAACAGGAACGGAACGATAAAATCCCGAATTACTTTATAAACGATGGAATTTTCTTATAAACGATGAAGTAATGCGGTAATTGTGGATTGGGAATTTTACTATTGGTTGCTAATTGTGAACTGCGATTGGTAATTGAGCTTTGAAATACTTCCCTTAATATATAAATTTACCTCATTCTAAAATCTTAATTATGAAAGCTAAACTTCCCTTTATTTCGCTATTGTTACTGTCTATTGTTGCTTGTAAAAAGAATGACAAACCTCAAGTTGCAGCGAACAACGCTAACAATAATCAACAAAATACCACGAACAAGCACTATAGGCTCATGCAGATGTCGCGTGCCGGAACGAACAAAATTACAACGTACAATTACACTTATAATACAGATGGGAATGTGTCATCTGTAACATTGGTAGATTCTACCCCTCAATATCCGACTACAGAGCGTTTTATAGAAACATTTACCTACAATAGTCAAAAACAAATCATTAGCGATCATTGGGTTCATGTCATAGGCGACCATTCTATCGAGGATACAATCGGATTTGATAAATTTTCCGGCAAATTTTCGTACAACAGTTCAGGTCAGCTGATGTTGATAAATTACACGCTCGATTCAGATCCGAGCATACATAACTACATAGAATACATTCGCAACAACGGCAATAATATTATACAGATAAACAATTACTATCATGTCGATGACGGATCCTCGCCTAATTATCATGTGTTTAAATACTTCATTACTTATGATGCCTCGGGCGATGCAGAAAAGATAGAGGTAAGAACAGATACTTATAAAGATTCAACAACTATATTTCCTTTGTATAGTAATATTACATACGACAGAAGTAAAAATTATCAGTCTTTTGTGCCAGGCCTGCCTATTTATGGTTTTATTTACCAGGGTAATTTTTCTTGGTTGATAACACCCAGCCCTCAGACTTTATCTTTGAATAATGCCTCCGCATGGATCTATACCGATGCGGACGGTATATCGCACAATATCAATTATGATTTTCATTATGATGCAGAAAACCACTTGCTGTCTTATGATGATGGGACGTATTCTTACAGCTTTGTTTACGAAGTATATTAATGCTTATTATCGACTCTCAGGGTGGTATTAGATTAGTTATAAAAAGTCTTGACAATAAACATATACCTATAAGCGTTGTAGATATCTACACCTAAACACACCCCGTTATGAAGATTTCTTATATCGCAGTAATAGCATTGCTATGCATGGCTGCAACCGCATGTAGAAAAAAAGATGCTACACCTGCCAGCAGCATGACGATATCGGGTGATAGGCACCTGCTGCAGCCCCTGCAGTTTACTGCCAATGGCACAAAAGGGCATAAG
>JAFDXL010000004.1:4063-226199 GCA_018267955.1 Bacteroidota bacterium | reverse complement strand
TCTATTTGCAAACATAGGATGACGGGGGTTAAGTGAAAAAGTAAAAAATCAAAATTCAAAAGTGGAACAAACCCCACCCGTCCTTGCGAGGGAGTATCTGCGGATGCAGATATGTACGAAGCAATCTAGTCCTACTGCCGGGCAGGTAACTCATTCGCGCAGGCAACACCACAGCACGTCATTTCGAGTGCAGCGAGAAATCTCCTGAGTAGCGTTACAGCAGTACAATCATGTAGCACCATCGCCAACTTCGGGAGATCCCTCTGTCACTATCGCTTCTCGCAATGGCGGTGTTAATTAAAAAGTAAAAATTCAAAAGTAAAAAGTGGGAAATACTAACAACACGATACCGTACGTTTAGCAATAGGTGATTGAAAAAAACGGCCCGCATTGCCAAGGGTTATCCCAAAAGTATCGTCTACTATTAAGGAGCGTTTTTCTATTTACCTAAATTTAAAGAGATATGAAATACACCTTTTCCCTCTTGATGCTTGTACTGGTTGTGGCTGCATCCTGCCGTAAGAAGGAAGATACCCATGTTACGCCGCGTCCCCCTGTGCAGCCGAAGAAAGAAAACAGCACTTACGGCTACTTCCTGCCTAATTCGCATATTGATTCATCTTACGATGCTTATTGGCAAAAATTAAGGTACATGGAAAACAGTGATAGCACGCACATGGCCTTTAGATATGGCCATTATGATACTACCGGCCATGCGGTGGAGCTGATGTTCCAGGTAGATAGCGGGCTTACCAGCTTCAGCTATTCGGGCAAGGAGCTAAAGGAGCATCGTGTAGTTTATTCAGGCAGTACGGGAGATAACAAGTCGCTGCACTATGCCCTGGTAGAGCAGGGCACGGTATGGGGGAGGCTTATAAAAGGCGATAACTGGTTGCGTGATGAATGGATAATAGGCTTTGATGTAAAGCTGAATCAACTGGATACTATGCTGGGCCTTACCGGCATTGCAGACACCATAACCGCACGCCTGAACATAATGTATTGATATCAAAAAATTTCTCGTAAAATGAAATACCTCGCACTACTATCGATCACAGTATTGGCTTTCGCATCCTGCAAAAAGCATAGCACTACTCCACAGCACGAATACTATAAATATGCCGAGTACCACCGCTACCAGCGTATAGAAAATATTGCTGCCAACCCTGCCGGTATTTATTATGGCGTTGCGATAGATAGCAGCCACATCCTGTTTCAATACAAGATTAATAAGGATCCGAAAGTTTTAGATGGCAGCTATTCCTCCACGCTCACCTTCCAGGCACCTATTGCAGGGGATCATTTTATGCTAAGCAGCACAGACCTCGTCGCGCAACATGCCTGGTACGAGTCTCATGGTGGTTGGGGAGGAGAAGGTACACCACAGATGCTCATCACTACGGGCATCATCACCGGGCAGTTGCAACCTGATAGCAGCTGGAAGATAACTATTGCTGTAAACCTGCCAAAGAAGGATGAGCTAATGGACAGGGAAAGCATTATAGACACTATTGTAGCACACGATTACCGTGTAGGGGTAGAGCCCATACACTACAATGGCCTGTAGCCGCTAGTCAGGTTCATTCGTACCGGTGTCTACCGTCATTATCTTGTAGCTGACCGCATGGGGCAGGGGCTGTATAGGTGTGCCCTTGTATATAGCCCACTGGCGGGTAAAGCAAGCGCCGAAGTATAGTATCAATGCCGTGTAGAACACAAACAGCAGCAGCAATACCATAGATGCAGATGCACCGTAGATATTGTTGATATTGCTGTAGGTGAGCAATGCGTGCATAATAGATTGCCCGATGCCAAAGAGTATGCTGGTAAGCAATGCCCCTACCCACGATACACGCCACGTAGGCCGCCCATCGGGCAGGTAGCGGAATACTATGGCAAACCAGCACATCACCACCACGGTAGATATAGCCCTGCCTATAGCAAGTGTAAAGAGTGCCGATACCTGTGGCGACCATTTGGTAAGATAAGCGCCTACCACCGTTTGCAGGGTTTCTGCGGCAAATGCTATGATAAACAGGATGCCCGCCGTCATTAGTACGCCAAGAGATTTCAGCCTGCTGCCAAGGCTGCGTGCCAGGGTTTCTTTACCCGCATGCCTTATCTTCCATAGCTGGTTGATGGAGTTCTTAAATACCCGGAACAGGGTAGTGATAACAAACAGCAGGAAGATGAAGCCCCCTATAGTTATCCATGGTCTGTCGGAAATACGGCGTATGGCACGCAACACATCCACCAGTTGCCTTACCGTCTCTACACCAAAGGTGGCAGATAGCTTTACAAATAGCTGGTGGCGTATCAGCTCGGGGCCTACTATCCATTTAAACACCTGCACCAGCAGCAGCAGTATCGGCGGCAAGGAAAAGGTGGTAAAGAATGCGGTAGCGCCCGCCATACGCAGGGGATCGTTCTTCAGCAAATGCTTCAGCGAATCGGTACAGAGTTGTATTAGTAATTTTATGGCTCGCATAGCGGCTGTTGTAGTGTTATATCATAAAAAATCCATGCCCGTTATACAGCAGGCATGGATTGGTTATGTGTTTATTGTTCGCTTAGCTTAATACGTAGTTTTGTTTTGGCGGAAAGTACATGTTCCGTTTCCAGTCTACCGAAAATATCCTTTTCAGGTTGGCAGATAGTTCCTGCACGGTCTTGCTCTTCATCAGGTACATATTAGCGCCATTGCGGTAGCTGTCTTCTATATACTTGTCTGTGGTATGAGAAGTGTACATGATCACCGGCAGATGGTCATAATCTTTGTTCCTGCGTATCTCTATAATGCAAGATATACCATCCTTGCAGGGCATGTGTATATCCAGGAACAAGATGTCCGGTATCAGTTGTTTCAGCATTGTAAAGAGCTTGTCTCCGTCTGTGGCTACCCTAATATCTGCGGGTATATTTGCTTGTTTCATTGCCAGCTCAAAAACTATCACATCATCATTGTCATCCTCCGCCAGCAGTACATCGTTCCGTTCTTCGATCATGTTCAATCTTAAAGTTATTGCAGAATTAAAGAACAAATATATAAACCGAAGGCTTTGCAGCAACCTATAAATAGAATCTGCAACTGTTTTTAGCTCATATTCAGCCAAAATAACATGAAAAAAAGCCATGGCATGATATATGTGGCTGTTTAGAGTATGGCAACTAAATTCTCAGAATTAATAAACAGTGATAAGCCCGTACTGGTAGATTTTACAGCCACCTGGTGCGGCCCCTGCAAAATGATGGCCCCCATACTGGAGGAAGTGAAGAAATCTGTGGGCGATAGCCTTACCATTGTAAAGGTAGATGTAGACAAGAACCCCGAAGTATCGGGCCAGTTCCAGATATCGGGCGTACCCACGCTGATACTGTTTAAGAACGGGCAGGTAAAGTGGCGCCAGTCGGGCGTGATACCCGCCAACCAGCTAAAGCAAATACTGGCGCAGCACAGCGCATAATACCACTACCTTTGCATCTGCCCAAAGACCGCAAAGATGCGTAAGTGCATGATCTCTTCTCTTTTGTTAGCAGCAATATTGTTTGCCGGTATGCCTGTAATGGCAGCACCGGGCAAGTATTTGCTAAAGCCGTCGGCCTTTCAGCATTGTATGCAATGGCAGCGGGTATTGCTGATAGATGTGAGTACGCAAGATGAGTATGCACAGGGGCATATCAAAGGGGCTATCCATATAGACTGGACAGGTAGCGACTTTGACGAGCAAATAGCCGCACTGGGCAACGACCGCCCAGCATTGGTATATGATAATAATGGCAGTAAATCTTCCCTCGCAGCTGACAATTTGCGCCATGCAGGCTTCAAAGAAGTATATGAGCTAAAAGGCGGATTGCAGGACTGGATAGCCGATAAAAAACAGGTAGAAAAAGACCCTGCGCTGATGGAGATGAGCATCGAAAGATATCGACAGCAACTGGCAGCCGATAAGCTAACACTGGTAGATTTCTCTGCTCCCTGGTGCGTACCCTGCCGCAATATGGCTCCGTTTGTAGATGCACTGGAGAAAGATAAGGCAGATGTAGTAAAAGTACTACGCATCAATACCGATGAGAACCAGCAACTGGCTACCGAACTGCAAATAACAGGATTACCTACCGTATTTATTTATAAGCAGGGAAAGGTTGTTTGGCGCCATATTGGCTACACTACAAAAGAAGTATTATACCAGGCGGTAGATGGTCTTAAATAAGGGTTATCATACATCCCGAAATGTTACCAAATCATTAAGTTAAGGTTAAGTGTTGAGCCTGCTATAAGCTAGTGCAGCAGAGGGTTTTAGCTTTGCAGCAAATTGTAGTTGTATGGCCTTATTGCAGAAGTTTTTTAGTCCTGACGGGCATAAGTTCTATGGATTGTTTGACCAGGTAGCCGACAAATTGCAGGAGATGAGCATTACCTTTCACGCCACCCTATGCCATACTACCGAAGATCCATTTGAGTTATTGGTAGATCGCCTGGCTAAGATGGAAGAAGAGAACGATGTGCTTACCCATAAACTGTTCGTAGAGCTCAGCAAGAATTTCATTACTCCCTTCGATAGGGAAGATATACACGCTATGGCATCAGGCCTTGATGATATTGCAGACCTGCAATATGGCGTGGTAAGGCAAATGAAGAGCTATGGATTGCAGCAGGTAGGTGTTACCTCTCAATACGTTGCAGGGGAGATCAAGCATTTTACATCCATATTATTGCAAACGATCAAAGGCTTGCAGGATAAGCGGACGCTAACGTCTTTAAAGACACATTGCCTGGAGCTGCGCAGGATCACCGTTACCTGCGATAGCCGAATAGATGCTGCCGTTGCAGGCCTCTTCCCCGATCATACAGAACCTGTTGTTATCATCAAATGGATGGAACACTTCCAGATGCTGCGTGCACTGGTAGATAAATGCGCTAATGCAGTAGGCGTTATCGAAGCCATCATCATTAAGTACGAATAAAAAAAGCCCTCTTATAAAAGAGAGCTTTCTTATGTTTTAAACGTTGCTTGTTATTTGTTCCGTAGACCGTACGTCTTACAGCTGAGTAGCAGTGTACACTACATCAGTAGTATAAGTACCTGCAGGGTAGCTGAAGCCCGGTGTTGCCTGGTACATTACGCTGAATGTTTGGTTACCACCACGGCTACCGTTAGATATCAGGTTTTGGTTAGCACTTGTTAAACCCGCATAAGCTGTAGTAGAGAACGGAGTAGCTACTGTACCGCTTGTACCGTTTGCTGTTACTTTAAGAGCCAGTACACCACTTACAGGCATTGTAGGAGACGGTGTAGTAGAACCTGTGTAGCTAAAGCTTGCAGAGCTTGATTTTACTGTTACAGTAAAGTTTTTGTTAGAACGTACTTTCAGTTCTTGTGCAGCAGATGTAACACCGTTTGCGTAGTCATTTACTGTGTTGAAAGCCAGGTTAACTGCAGTACCGGTAGCAGTACCAGAACCTGTAAATGTCAGTTCGATAGCGTCAGACAGGTTCAGGTTTACAGTTTGTGTAGCTGTAGAAGAAACCTGTGCGTTAGCTGCGTAAGTTGATGTCAGGATAGCTGCGATAGCGATGATCTTTTTCATTTTGTTTGTTTTTGTTTTGATTTTTAAAGTTTTGTTTCGATTGTTTTTTAAAGCTTGTGTTTTTTTGTTTTTTGCTTTGATGACACAAAGATGGGGGTAAGCACCTGCCTTCGCCAAACAAAAAAGCCCGTTTAACCACTCAATTGCAACTCGTTAGAAATTGATTAACAATCGTATATAACGCCCTGGGGTTTGAAAAAGCCTGTAAAATCAATAGTTTTGCGGGATAATTATGCGAATATTAATGGTATGCCTCGGCAATATATGCCGGTCGCCGATAGCAGAAGGTGTGATGCGCCATAAGATACTGGCGCATGGGTTGGACTGGGAAGTAGACTCTGCAGGAACGGAATCTTACCATATAGGCGAGCAGCCACACAGGCATTCGCAGCAGGTATGCAGGCAACATGGTTTAGATATATCTTCGCAGGTGGCACGCAAGTTTACCAAAGCCGATTTCGACAGGTTTGATATCATCTATGCGATGGCAAAGGACGTGTACCGCGAGATAGAAAGCATAGGCGGCGGCAGGGCAGATATGAGTAAGGTGGTATTGTTCCTCAACGAACTGAACCCCGGCTCTGATGCATCGGTACCCGATCCCTGGTATGGCAATGAAGATGGCTACCTGCCCGTGTATCGTATGATCAATGAAACCTGCGATGTAATTATAGAAAAATACAAGAACTAACAGCACAATGTCAAAACCATCTATACCACAAGGAACCAGGGATTTTGCACCAGCGGTAGTACGCAGGCGCCAATATATATTAGACACGTTACGCAGCATTTTTGAGCAATACAGCTTTCAGCCGCTGGAAACGCCCGCAATGGAAAACCTTACCACTCTTACCGGTAAGTATGGCGAGGAAGGCGACAGGCTGATATTTAAAATACTGAATAATGGCCTGCACGAAAAGAAGGGAGCAGACCGCGATAAAATGGTGGCAGACTGGGATAAGATGCTGGAAAAACCATTCACCTCTCCCAATGTTACCGAACGTGCCCTCCGCTACGATCTTACCATACCCTTTGCCCGCTTCGTGGTGATGAACCAGAACGACCTGGCATTCCCATTCCGCCGCTACCAAATGCAGCCTGTATGGCGTGCAGACAGGCCTCAGAAGGGCAGGTACCGCGAGTTTTGGCAATGCGATGCTGATGTGGTAGGTAGTACATCCCTCATCAACGAGGCAGAATTGTTGTGCATCTATCGCAGTGCTTTTCATAAACTGGGCTTGCCGCAGATAGAGATCAAGATAAACAGTCGTAAGCTGCTGGCAGGTATCGCAGAATTGTGTGGTACACCCGAGCTGATGATGGATATTACCATAGCGCTGGATAAGCTGGATAAGATAGGTTGGGATGGGGTAGTAAAAGAACTGCAGCAACGTGGCATCAGCGAAGAAGGCATCAGCCAGATACAGAAAGTAATAAGCGTAACGGGAGATAATGAGGCTAAACTATCAGCCCTGGAAACCATCATGGCACCAAGCCAATCGGGTTTGCAAGGCATCGAAGAGCTTAGGAAAACACTTGCCTATCATGCAGAATTACAGGATACATCGTGGAACTCAGCCTTAACCGTAGATATCAGCCTTGCCCGCGGACTTAATTATTACACCGGTGTAATTGTAGAAGTAGTATGTAAAGCCGTAAAGATGGGCAGTATAGGCGGTGGTGGCCGTTATGATGACCTTACGGGCTTATTTGGGCTAAAGGGCCTTTCCGGTGTCGGTGTATCTTTCGGTATCGACAGGATCTACGATGTTATAGAAGAACTGAACCTGTTCCCGCAAAATATATCTGTAGGCTCCAGCGTAATGATCGTAAATTTTGGTGGTGCCAATGAAGAATATGCCCTGCATGTATTAAAACAGCTGCGCGATGCTGGAGTTACCGCAGAGATATACCCCGATGCTGCCAAGTTTGATAAGCAGATGAAGTATGCCAATAAACGGGGCATTAGCTATGTAATATTACCGGGTGATGAAGAACGTGAAAAGAATATGCTGAGCCTGAAGAACTTTACTACCGGTGAGCAGCAGATGATCACCCTGCAGGAAGTGATAGAGAAGATAAAATAAGACTACAGGATAGTATATAAATAAATAGCCCCCGCAGACGCGAGGGCTTTATTCTTTTTGGTGTGTAGTGTTTGTTTTATCTACGGAACGCAGGACAATCAGCTTGCCAGTACCTTTTTGCATTACCAAATGCATCCAGGTAGATGGTAATGGTCACGTTGCCAAACCAGTACCAATCGTTGGATTTGCTATCGCCGCGCTGATATTTATAATTTGGATATTGTTTATTGGTCTCATTCTGCATTTTAGAGTACCAATCGTTCTTTTCATCGCCACGGTAAGCCAGGTTTACAGCCTGCTGGCCTTTGTAAGCCCTCAGTGTATCCAGGTTCACATAAGATTTGCTCACGTCATCCAGGTAGTCTGTATTCGTGTAGCGGAAACCTAATTCTGTAGTGATGAACAGTTGTTTACCCACCAGGAACTTCATACCGCCACCCACAGGGAATGCTATATTGGTCAGTTTGTATTCCTTACGGTCAGGATATACCGGTATGCCTTGTCCTTCTGTAGAAAGCGGGCGCAGGTATACTTTTTCACCATTCAAACCATCTGTATAAGGGTTGAAGTGGAATATAGAAAGGCCGGCAAATATATAAGGCGTTATTTTAGACCTGTCTTTTTCTATTTGCAGGATGTTCAGTTCAAAACCGCCATGTACCTCAAATATATTGGTAGCAAAACGCAGATTGCGGTCTTGCTTCACTTTTACATCAGAAAGGCTGTCTGCTGCCGTAACACTGGCATAAGACGCTCCGAAACGGATACCTAAATGTGGATTGAAGAAATATTTATATACGATGCCTGCCATCGGTCTATATCCTTCCTTCGGGAACATTTTATTCTGCAGATCGCCATAATAGTTAGCCACGCCGGCTGTTAAGCCTACCTCGTGGTGGGGTTGTGCATAGGCAAAAAAAGGCGTCAGCAGTGCTAATGATAGTATAAAACGTTTCAAAGCCTAAAAGTTTTGTTAATAGATACAAGTCGAAAGATAAAAACAATTTTCGAAAAACAAAAGGTATATAACCTCCCTGTTCTATTAATGTTTTTGGTATATAATGTAATTTACTGCTAATACAGAAGATGCCTGTATTATGGGGTTGTAAATACCCGGGAATCCCCTGTTTTTTAATCCGGCTTTAATCTAACCGCCTGCTATTATCGGAAAGCTTATTTTTGCCCCCTCGCAATAAATAATAAGTATGAGCCTCGTAAAAGACCTGCAAGCGCGTAACCTGGTACAGGATATGATCCCCGGAACGGAAGAACAACTGGAAAAAGAAATGACATCCGGTTATATAGGCTTCGACCCTACGGCAGACAGCCTGCATATCGGCAACCTGTTACCTATTACACTGCTGATGCGCCTGCAACGTGCCGGCCATAAACCTTATGCGCTGGTAGGTGGTGCCACGGGCATGGTGGGCGATCCATCGGGCAAATCTGCAGAACGCAACCTGCTGGATATGGATACTTTGCAGCATAATGTGAATGCACAGCGCAAACAACTGGAGAAATTCCTTGATTTTGATCCAGCCAAGCCCAATGCTGCAGTGATGGTTAACAACTACGATTGGTTCAAAGATTTCACTTTCCTCGATTTTATCCGTGATGTGGGCAAGCACATTACCGTAAACTATATGATGGCTAAGGATTCTGTACAGAAAAGGCTGGAAACAGGTATTTCTTTTACAGAGTTCTCTTACCAGCTGATACAGGGTTATGATTTCTTCCACCTGAATAAGAACCATAACGTAAAGCTGCAAATGGGTGGGGCTGATCAGTGGGGTAATATTGTTACCGGTACAGAACTGATACGTCGCAAATCGGGCAACGATGCGTTTGCCCTTACCTGCAAACTCATTACCAAAAGCGACGGCAGCAAGTTTGGCAAAAGCGAAAGCGGCAATGTGTGGCTCGATCCTGAAAAAACATCTCCATACCAGTTCTACCAGTTTTGGCTGAAGCTGCCCGATGATGATGCTGCACGCATGAGCTATAATTTCTCTTTCCGCAGTGTAGAAGAGATAGCAACATTGGTAGCAGAACACCAGGAAGCACCACACCTGCGCAAACTGCAGAAAGCATTGGCAGATGAGCTAACCATACTGGTACACAGCGAAGAAGACCTGGCATTTGCTAAAAAAGCATCCGAGATACTGTTCGGACAAAGCACTGTAGATGCGCTGCGCTCCCTGAACGAAAAACAACTGCTGGAAGTGATGGACGGTGTACCGCAGGTTACCGGTACGAAAGACAGCCTGCAGGGCGAGGGTTTGGATATACTCAACTTCCTGGCAGAGAGTGGCATATTCCCATCAAAAGGAGAAGCACGCAAAATGGTGCAGAATGGTGGTGTAAGTGTGAACAAAGAAAAAGTAGCAGGCATAGACCAGAAGCTCACTGGAGCACACCTCCTGAACGATAAATATATGCTGGTGCAGAGGGGTAAATCCAATTATACATTGGCGATATTCAATTAAGCAGACGTTGACATTATTGTATATTTGATAGGCATGTCGTCGCGTATTGTAAGGTATTTGTTGGTAACACTGGCTCTGATAGCCGTAACCCTGCCTGCATTCTATTGTGGTAATCCTAAAGACCAGCCGCAGGCCGGTGATCAGCCTACTTCTCCCTGGCGCAACGTATATGATACCTCGGCTCACTATGTAGGTATGCAAACATGCCGTGGCTGCCACCAGGAGGTCTACAATACATTTATACAAACAGGCATGGGCCAGTCGTTCGATCATGCTACGAGGCAAAAGTCTGCGGCGGATTTTTCTCCGCAACACGCACTGGTGTATGATAAAGACCTCGACATGTATTACAAGCCTTATTTCCAGGATGATACCTTCTACATCATGGAGTATCGCCTGGAGGGCAAAGACACAGTACACAAACTCATTCAGCGTGTAGATTACATCGTAGGTTCAGGCCAGCATACCAACTCACACATTTACAATAGTAACGGTTATCTATACCAGGCGCCTATTACCTTCTATACACAAAAGCATAAATGGGACCTTGCACCGGGTTTTGAAAAAGGAGCCAACAGCCGTTTCAGCAGGATGATAGAGCTGGAGTGTATGAGTTGTCATAACGGTTATCCTGAATTTGTGCCTAATAGCGAGAATAAATACATCAGCGTAAAAACAGGTATTGATTGCGAACGTTGCCATGGGCCCGGCAGCCTGCACGTAGCAGCAAGATCATCGGGCAAGGCAGTAGATACTTCTAAACAACCGGATTATACTATTGTGAATCCACGCAGGTTGCCTACAGAATTACAGAACAATATTTGCCAGCGTTGCCACCTGCAGGGTATCTCTGTACTCAATGATGGCAAGACCTTCTTCGACTTCCACCCCGGCATGAAGCTTTCTGAAGTAATGACGGTATTTATGCCTGAGTATGAAGGTGCGAGGGATAAGATGATCATGGCATCGCATGTAGAGCGTATGAAGAAGAGCAAGTGCTATATCAACTCCGGTAAGATGAGTTGTATCACCTGCCATAATCCGCACGTAAGTATAAAGTTTACACCACGTACACAATACCTGAATGCCTGCAGTAGCTGCCATGGTGGGGCTAACCAGGTGCATTGCTCTGAAGATGCTGCCGTACGCGCTACAAAAAATAATGACTGTATCACTTGTCATATGCCACACAACGGCAGCATAGATATACCACATGTGGCTGTTACAGATCACTATATACGCAAGCGGCCATTAAACGATACGCTGGAAAAGAAGATCACGGCATTCCTTGGTTTGAAATCATTTAACAGTGAGCATCCTGATGCTATCACCACCGCCAGGGGGTATATGGAGTTTTATGAGCGTTATAATCAAAACAAGGGGCTGATAGATTCTGCATTGTATTACCTGGGCAAACAGCAATCAGATGAGGTTGCTAAGAAGCAAAACCGCGATTATATACGTGCCTACTTTTTACTGAACGATTATAATAAAGTAGTGGAATACGCAGCGCAACAAAAGCCGGAGGCAATAGAGGATGCATGGACCTGTTATCGTGCAGGGGAAGCATACTACCAGTTGGGGCAGGCAGATAAGGCATTGCCATGGTATCAGCGTGCTGTAGCTATATGGCCATATTCGCTCGACTTCCAAAATAAGTATGGTACCTGCCTGCTGGCATTGGGTAATGTCAATGAAGCGAAGAAAACGTTTACTTTTGTTGTGAACGAAAATCCACGATATCCTGTTGCCAATACCAATCTTGGTTATATTTATATGCAGGAAGGCAATAGTGCCATGTCTTACGACTACCTCTTAAAAGCAGAACAATTAAATCCCGATAATGAACAAACCCTTATCAATCTTGCAGTATGGTTTCATGGTAATCACCAGGATGCACAGGCAAAAAAATACTTACAGCATTTGCTGAAACGCCACCCCGAAAATACACAGGCAAGAGCAATGCTTGCCGATCTGCAATAAAATATAGTTATCCAAAACCTGAACATATATGAATCAACTACCCCGCTATGCTCTATTGCTGGCAACATTATTGTCTACACAATACAAGGCGTCTGCCCGTTACGTCCGTAACGATTATTCCTGTCCTAAACTATATATCGGTATCAGTACCGGTATAGAAAATCCATCAGGATTGATAGGCTTTAATGTAGATGTACCTGTTACTCAAAACTTTTCGCTTGGTGCAGGTGTAGGCCTCAGTTCTTGGGGCTACAAAGCTTATGGTGAAGGCCGCTTCTACTTTGGTGAATGCAACAGAGGATGGGCTTTAGGTACCGGTGTTACCTACAATACGGGCCTTACCAACTTCACCACTACACTACCCACCACTGCCGGCGACCAGGATGTGGCATTAGACCTCAATCCAAGAACCAATGTATTTCTCGCCGGTTATCGCTTCTGGAATCTTGGACACAATGGACACCGTATTTATCTCGCATTGGGTTACTCCATCAGGCTCGATGAAGATAACTACAGTATACGCAATCCTTATGTTCAGCTTACATCAGACGGCCAACAAGCGATGAAGATACTGGCGCCGGGCGGCTTTATGCTCGGCTTCGGCTTCTCCTGGGGAGTAGCGCGATAGTAATTGAAATAAAAAAAACGATAACCGTTCTGCTTGAAGCAGGACGGTTTTTTTGTTTTAATACCGTGGAAACACCCTCTTTTTTTATCGTTTGTGAAGAATAGTTATCGTTTGTGAAGATTATTTGCAGGTAACTACACTGGTGAAATAGCTTTGATTAACATGCATGTGAAAACACCAGTACATCATTAAAAACTTAAACAACATCGCCGATGAATAGAAAAAACACCGAACACCCTTAGATGTATTTCATTCCATTTCACCACAAAACAGTTTTATGAAAAAGTTTTTAAAACCAAAACAATCACTGGCAGTAATGCTTACGGCTGCGGCCTTATCATTTTCTTTTAACGATGCTAGAGCAAGCGCTCCTCCTTGTCTCACAACCCATCTTACCATCAACTCAGGCGAGTACAATGGTTCGCCTGTAACTCCGGGTGCTCCTGATCCTTTGTGGACTATCTCTAATAAGACAGCTCCTTTCCTGGGTGGGGGTGCACCACCAATTGGTTATAATGCAATAGTGGTAACTAATCCTTCAACCGTTGGGTGGGGAGTAACTGCCGGCGGGGGTGGTCAATGGCTAAGTGATTATCAAACACATGCCGTTCCCGGAATAGCTACTACAACAGGTTCAGAAATCACCTTCCGCAGAACATTCAGTATGTGCCGCCAGGACGTTATTCAGTTCAACCTGGATATACTGACAGATAACAATGTTTCAGGCATCCTTGTCGACGGAGTACCTACTGGTTTTAGTCAACCTCCGGTAACGTCACCTGTTGACCACTATAGCACAGGCAAAGACTGGATTGTTACTTTCTCCAGGTCTCTTGGTGTAGGGTTACATACGCTGGAATTCGTTGTTAATGATGAATATGGAGCATCGCAAAACCCCGTTGGCCTTGATGTTTTCGGTTCACTTACATCACCGGTAGGTGCGCTGGAGAACGACTATATGGGATGTAAATACAGTTGCAGCCCTTGTCTTACAGGTACGCTTACAGTTAATAGCGGAATGTATAATGGATCTGCTGTTGCAACGGGTAGTTCAGATCCTTTATGGAGCATCTCCAACAAAACGCCAACATTCATTGGTGGCGGTTCACCTGCTATTGGTGCACAGGCAATAGTAGTCAATCCCGTTGGTACATGGGGTACAACAGCTAGCGGACCTAGCCAATGGATATCAGATTATCAGCCACATGCCAATCCGGGCATATCCACTACCACAGGTTCAGAGCTTACTTTCCGCAGAACATTCAGCCTATGCAGCCAGGATAAGATCACGTTTGACTTCGATATCTTAGACGATAATTACGTACAGGATATACTTGTAGACGGTGTATCAGTAGGCTGGAATCAAGGGCCTTTCCCTCCGGTTGTATATAACTACGCCACCGGTGCAGATTGGTACGTGAATTTTTCTTTGCCACTAGGAGTTGGTACGCATACACTGGATATCATAGTCAATGACGAATACGGCGCTACTCAAAATCCTGTAGGACTTAATATTGCAGGTACGCTTACATCACCATTAGGCGTATTGGAAAATGACTATATCGGATGTCCTTATCGTTGCAACCAAAGCAGTGGCAATGGCGGCGGCGGACAAGGTAAGGCAGGTGTTACAGGTGCAAGCGAGCTTTACTACATGGCTGCGAATGAACAGAATGTATTGTATCAGAACGAGCCAAACCCTGCATATAACCAAACATCTATACGCTATGAAATAGCCAAAATAGATAAGGGTGCCTTTATAGCAGTGTACAATGTTGCCGGTCAGAGGATCATGAAATTCGACATAGCTGAGCCAGGTAAAGGTTCTGTTACAGTGGATGCCAATACCCTGAAATCAGGTTACTACATCTACTCCTTAGTTGTTGACGGTGCAACAGTAGATACTAAGAAACTGATTGTTACCAAATAGTTTCATTGTTAAGGAATAAAAAGAAGGCCGCTATTTATTAGCGGCCTTTTCGATTTTAGTTATTTAGTAAACGGATAATCTCCTGTAAATTTTGCTTTTTCTTTCTTGGTTATCCGGTTGGTCATACTTAAAAGAAATCCTAACGCCATAATAATAACACCCAGCCATACCAGGTTGATGTATGGGAAGATAAGGGCTTTCATTACTATGTAATCATCTTTAGGGTCAGGCTGCTTTACTTTTATCTCTACAGATTTTGTATCCGGAATAATATTTTCCAGGCGCACATATAGATCCATGCTTTTTGCGGTATCTGTTACCTGGTAGGCATATTGGTCGCGGATGAAGTAGATAGGCTTCAAAGTAGTTACCAATCCGTCCAGGTCATAAAGATCCAGGTTGGCATTTACGGCTACATCGCCCGGCTGCTGTGCATAGCGCGGATCGTTTACCTGCGTGTTCAGCCCGCGGAATATCATATAGCCGCTGTTGGTGTAGATGGTGTCGCCTTCCTTAACAATATTGCTTTTAAACTGGGCAGTATCTTCTCTTTTCTTAGGGTCTACGGCAGCAGATACGTAAGTGAATATATCTTTTGTAAGGTAGTGCTTGGATGCAGGGTTGGCGCTTAGTCCGCTTTGCATACCCTTAGGGTTCACAAATGCATCCGGGTACAGGTTGAAGGATTCCTTGATTTGATGCTTAGCGCTATCTCTGCGTTCGTAGTGTACTTTATAGAATGTACGGGGATCTGTTTCCGAGAGGGAATCGCCTTTGTAGGTAACCAGGTAATCGCCCATAGCTACCGGTATGTTTTTGTAGAATATAATGTTCTCAGCACTTTCCTTTGCATTCTCCGCATCGGTTTTCTTGCCAAAGTCCATCATGAAGCCGGCGGTATTTACAGACAATACCTCTTTATTGTAAGAAGATAACAGTACCCCAAGCAGCAGCACGCCAAAACCAAGGTGCGATGTAGATGCCCCCAGCTTCTTTAGTTTGGCCTTCTGTACGGTTATGGCATAGTAGATCATGCCTACAACAGTATAGCTGCAGCCAAATAGCATGAGTATGTATTGTGGCGATGTTATTTTCTGTGTAATACCTATAAACAATGCAAGGGCCAATGCTATTACCCCGGTAATGCCCAGGCGTTTCAGCACCACTTTATTATCACTTGTTTTAAAGCGCAGATAAAGTACCGTAGCTGTAAGTAGTGTGATGATGCTTGCCACCCATACCTGTATGCTGTTATAGTGTTGCACTATGTTGGTAGGTGGTGCTATATCCTTGCCTGTAATGGATTTGTATAAAGGTGCCCACACAGGTATAGAAGTAGTGATGATGATCTGCACCGCGGCAAGTAATAATACAAACGAGCCTATGAATATCCAGAACTCGCGGCTATTGACAGATTCTTCTGTTTTTACCCGCGGCAATTCCTTCCAGCGTTTCATCAGCATACCGATGCTTAGTATCAGCAGGACGCCGATAACGATCACCAGGTGCCAGGTAAGCGATTTACCCTCGTCGGTAAAGGCATGTACAGATGTATCGCCTAATATGCCGGTACGTGTAAGGAAGGTAGAATACCACACTAATGAATAAGTGATGATATATAGTATCACCGTCATTATCAGCGAGCGTCCTGTAGATTTATATACGATCAGGGTATGCAGCCCTGCAACTAATGTAAGCCATGGCACCAAAGAAGCATTCTCTACCGGGTCCCACGCCCAGTAGCCACCAAAGTTGAGCGATTCATAAGCCCATGCGCCACCCATCATAATTCCGGTACCCAATACCGCACCGGAGAACAGAGACCATATCAATGCAGGTCTTACCCATTGCTGGTAATCCCTCTTCCACAATGCAGCAATGGTATATGCAAACGGAACAATGGTAGAAGCGAAGCCAAGAAACAGCACAGGAGGATGTATTACCATCCAGTAGTTTTGCAGCAATACATTCAGCCCGTTACCATCCTTAATAAAGCTCATGTAGTTTGGCTGAGAGAATATCGGCGCGTTAGACATTACATCGCGCAGCAGAATGAAGGGCATACTGCCAATCTTTACATCCTGCCCAAAGTATAGCCCCAGCAACATACTTGCCAACGCTATCTGCACCATGGCTATGATGGTCATAACCCTGCTTTCCAGCTTCTTCGCGGTGAATATTACAACCATACCTAGTACAGCATCCCATATCGTCCATAAGAGGAAGCTTCCTTCCTGCCCTTCCCAAAAACAGGATAGCAGGTATTTAGGTGGCAGGCTCAGGTCAGAATGTCGCCATGCGTAGTGGTATTCAAACAGGTGGTTGGATATAATATAATACAGCACCCCAAAGATGCCTACGATAGATGCAGTGTGTAACACAAAGCCGTTACGCCCCAGTCGCAGCCAGGTATTGCTCCCTCCGGCAATATCATTCTCTGTTTGGGCTGCACGCCAGTAGCTAAAACAGCTAAACAGCGCAGTGACGAAAGTAAATACAACAAAAAAATGACCGAGTTTCCCCGGTCCTAAGTGCTCTCCTATGAATTGTGTGTCCAATGTGTATCGTATAATTCAAAAAGCGGCATATTGCCGCTTATGTTATTAATAATATATTAGCCGGCGTTACCGATTGCTACCTGGTCGGTCTTGTATTTAGACGGGCATTTCATTTGTATCTGGCGGCAATGAAACGTTCCATTCTGCATGGATCCTGTCATTACTATCTGCTCAGATTTTTCTATATCCGTAGGCTTTGCCCCATTGAATATCACTTTACTCTGATTGCCTGCCTTATCTTTTACGTAAAAAGTACAATGATTAGGATCAACCTGTGGATCGTATTGAACTCCCCTTACTTTATCCAGGTAGCCCATAACATGAAATTCTTTACCGGCTTCATTTTTTGCTGATGCAAAAGTCTCATAAGTACTAAAATCGCCAAACATACTAACGATCACACACACTGCAGCAGCCACTAAAACCAGCAAAACTATATGCGTACGCTTCATTCTATATAATACTTTAATAAAAGAACCTTACGGTTGTTTTGCAAAGTTAGCTCGAAAACAGATAAAAAGTTGCTAATTATTAACGGGTTTAGTTATATGATACAAAATGTTATACAATGGTTAAACATGGTGTAAGATTAGATATTAGTCCTAATTTTGCCGTCCGAAAATCTTAAAACGAAAAATGACCGATCTATCGAAGTTTGACCCCAATTCTGTCGGACTCAAATCAAACAACATTTTTGGACTTCCTTTTAAAGAGGACGATGCAGAACTGGTATTAATGGGTGTACCCTGGGAGGTGACCGTTTCTTATCGTAATGGTACATCCCGCGGGCCTGAAAATATTTTTGATGCATCTATGCAGATAGATCTCTATGATCCTGATGTAACGGACGGATGGAAAAAAGGCTTCTATATGCTGCCTATTGATAAAAACATTCGTAAGAAGAGTGATTTTCTTCGCCAGTGCGCAGAGCTGATCATTTCTCACCTGGTAGAGGGCGGTGATGTTGCTGAGAACGAACAGCTATCAGAGAAACAGCAGGAAGTAAACAATGGCAGCCGCATGATGATAAACTGGGTGTATGAGATGACATCGAGGCTGATAAAAGAAGGTAAAAAAGTAGGACTGATAGGCGGTGATCATAGTACGCCATTGGGCTATATAAAGGCGCTTGGCCTAAAGCATAGTGAGTTTGGCATTCTGCAAATAGATGCGCATGCCGATCTGCGCAAGGCATACGAAGGGTTTACTTACTCTCACGCATCCATCATGTACAATGTACTGCAGGAAGTGCCGCAAATGAAGAAACTGGTGCAGGTAGGTATTCGTGATTACTGTGATGAAGAACTGCAACTCATTCGCAGTAACCCCGACCGTATTGCTACTTTCTTTGATAAGGATATAAAAGAACAGCAGTTCGAAGGCAATACCTGGAAACAAATATGCCAGGATATTATCTCATCATTGCCACAGAAAGTATACATCAGCTTTGATATAGACGGGCTGGATCCGAAGCTATGTCCTAACACCGGTACCCCGGTACCCGGTGGTTTTGAGGTAGATCATATCTTCTATCTATTCAAACAACTACATGCCAGCGGTAGAGAACTGATAGGTTTCGACCTGAATGAAGTATCCAGTGGTGAGCATAGCCAGGATGGCATTGATGGTATAGTTGGGGCCCGGGTGTTGTACAAGATGTGCAACTACATGGTAGCAAACCAGGGCCAGGCAAAATAATCTGCAAAAACCAATGAGAAATATGACTCCGCAAACAATCATAATACTGCTGCTGGTAGGGCTGGTCGCAGGGATGCTCAGCAGTATGGTAGGTATAGGTGGTGGCGTAGTGATCGTTCCATCGCTGGTGCTGATACTCGGCATGAGCCAGAAACTGGCACAGGGTACTTCACTTGCAATGATGTTGCCGCCAATCGGCGTGCTGGCTGTAATGAACTATTATAAGCAGGGGTTTGTAGATTTTAAAATTGGTGCGCTGCTTTGCCTTACCTTCGTTATAGGCAGCTATTTTGGTAGCAAACTGGTATTGGGTTTGGATACTGCATTGGTAAAAAAGATATTTGCAGTATTCCTGATGATCGTAGCAGTAAAATATTTCTTCGATAAATAAATAATAAAACAATTGGCACCCGTAGGGGTGATTTTTATGGCACGTACAAAGATCAAAGACATTTTAAAGAGCGAAAAAGTAGATTATAGTGTAAATGTAAAAGGGTGGGTGCGCTCTTTCAGAAATAATCAGTTTATAGCTCTGAACGATGGCTCTTGTATGGCTAACGTGCAGGTGGTGATAGGATTGGATACTGACCCCGAACTGCTGAAAAAGATAACAACAGGTGCTGCACTGGACATTGATGGTACGGTGATAGCATCGCAGGGCAAAGGACAAACTGTTGAAGTAAAAGCAGATAATGTTACTGTATTAGGAGAATGTGATACTGAAAAATATCCGCTGCAACTGAAGAACCGCCCCAGCCTGGAGTACCTGCGTGAGATAGCGCATCTGCGTTTCCGTACCAATACTTTTGGCGCGGTGTTTCGCGTAAGGCACACACTGGCGTATGCCATACATAAATTCTACAACGATCGTGGTTTTGTATACATGCACACGCCTATTATCACTGCGAGTGATGCAGAGGGTGCGGGTGAAATGTTCCGCGTTACTACTTTACCTTTTGATGGTACACCACGCAATGAAGATGGCGCTGTAGATTATAAAGAAGATTTCTTTGGCCGCAGTACTAACCTTACTGTAAGCGGGCAACTGGAAGGTGAGCTTGCCGCAATGGCATTTGGTGAGATATACACTTTCGGGCCTACCTTCCGTGCAGAGAACAGTAATACGGCCCGTCACCTGGCAGAGTTCTGGATGATAGAACCGGAAGTAGCATTTGCTGACCTGAAAGATAATATGGACCTGGCCGAGGACTTTATACAGTATGTAATAAAGTATGCGCTGGATAACTGCCGCGAAGACCTGGAATTCCTACAACAACGCCTGCTGGAAGAAGAAAAACAAAAGCCGCAGAACGAGCGCAGCGAAATGCCGCTGATAGAAAAGCTGGAATTTGTACTGAACAATAAGTTTGAACGTATTACTTATACACAAGCCATAGACATACTGCTGGATTCTCCTGCTTACAAAAAGAAGAAATTCCAGTACGATGTGAAATGGGGTATAGATATGCAGAGCGAGCACGAACGCTACCTGGTAGAAAAACACTTTAAGAAACCGGTGATCGTAACAGATTATCCCAAAGATATCAAGTCGTTTTATATGAGGCAAAACGATGATGGTAAGACTGTGGCAGCTATGGATATACTGGCGCCGGGCATTGGGGAGATAGTAGGCGGATCGCAAAGGGAAGAGCGTTATGATTTGCTGGTAAAACGCATGGAAGAAATGCACGTACCGGTGGAAGAAATGTCCTGGTTCCTGGATACACGCCGCTTTGGCTCCGCACCGCACTCCGGCTTTGGCCTTGGTTTCGAGAGGTTGGTATTGTTCGTTACCGGTATGACCAATATACGCGATGTAATACCATTCCCGCGTACACCAAAGAATGCAGAATTCTAAACGCGATTAACATATTTAAGCAGAAGGGCTACCAAACGGTAGCCCTTCTTTTTTATCATCGTATCAGGGTTATATCCCCCTTGAATTCGAAATGTTTATTTCGCGGTCCCACTATCTGCAGGAAGTAAAAATAAGTGCCTATGTCAGCAGGCGTACCATTGTAGGTTCCATCCCATTTTTCCTGGGGGTTACCTGTAGTAAACACCTTTTGCCCAAAACGGTTAAGTATCATGAAGTTGATAGATTTTGGTATACAATCTACATATACTCCCACCTTGTCGTTTAGCCCATCGGCATTAGGGGTAAAGGCTGATGGAACGAACGGCATACATTCACATATCTCGTAATCCACGGTAATGGTATCTGCAAGTACGCATCGGTCTGATGTGACGATAACAGAATAAACACCTTTTGAAGTGATCCTGAAACTGGTATCCCTGCTGCCGTCTTGCCAAACATAATTGGCGTTAGGTACCTGCGGATTTAACAGCATGGTTTCGTTCTTACATAAAACAGTATTATCGCCCAGTTCCAGGTTCAGGTCGCGTACGGTGATGGTGGAGTCAATTGCCTTGGTACATCCATTGAGCGTAGCTTTCAAAGTGTATTTTCCTGCATTAATCTTTCTGGTGTTCCTGATAACCGGGTTAGGTATCGTGTCTTTAAAACCATCAGGTCCACTCCATTGATAAGTTACACCTGCAGAGCTGGTAGAAGCTTGCAGCGTTAGGGTATCTACCGGGCATAACGGGTTATTACTAATAATTTGTAAGTCTGCCGGTAAAGGATGAATCACAACATTGGTGGTGTCCGTTCGCACACAGCCATTAAGCACGGTTACTTTTACTGTGTAAACACCGGCACTGGCAAGGCTCGAAGTTTTCAGCTCGGTATTTTGCAGTGTATCTACAAAGCCATCCGGGCCACTCCACTCAAACTTAGCACCGGGGTTGCTGTTGGTTGATTTTAATTTAAAGCCTTCACCTTCGCATACTGGTGCCGTATTCGTAGCTTTGATTCTTGGCCCGTTGTTTCGTATCACAATGTCAATGCCATTGTCTTTAGATGTTTTTGCCGGGTTGGAGGCTACTATATCTATTCGATATTTTGAACCGGCGGGAATAGAATCAGGTATCACCCAGGTAAATGAGCCCGCCGTATCGGTGTTTACCTTTCCAATGATCTGCCCCGGAAAGTGGCCATAAATATTGGAAAGCCGAAAGGTAAATACATTCCCGGGCCTGAATTTAGAGGTGACATCAAAATCTATATGCATCGTATCTCCTGTGCATAAAAGCGTATCATTAAACGGTTGCTTTATAATAACGCTGGTATCTGCCCTTTGAAAATAAGTTCCGAATAATGCAACCGCTATACAGTCACCGCTTCCCATATCCAGGCTATCATATACTGATGTTTGTGCATCTGCCAGGGTAGTAGGCACTTCTTCAAAATTCCAGAAATTTCTGCTGCAGGATTTTTTACTTCCGTTGATATAAACATCAGTAGTGCCGCCAACATTATCCTGCACATCCGAAAAAATGACAAAGCCTTTGGCATTTTTAGTGTTCGCAGTAACACCATTTATTGCCGTTGTATATCCAAACAATCCGCTATACTGGGTCACGAGTCCATCATCAATAAATATCGACCCGATATATCCTGCGTTAGGTTCTTTATAGATGACAATGAGTGTAAACCCGTCTGTGGGGTCGCCACCTATAGTGTTAGATGCCGTATAGGTACCATTACCGGTAATAGCAGCAGTAACATCGGCCCTGTAGCAAGCGTTGCCGGTTTCACCCCAGCATTTAGGTCCGTCCAGCCCTATTTCCGGTAAGACGTTAAAATTAGTAGTAGCACCGGTTGGGTCAACCAGCGTATTGGTAACAGATGTCGGCGCTGTGGGATTATATCCTGCAATGGAATAAAGAAAGGCTTTTTCTATGGTAGCCCCTGCCGGTATGCCGGATACGTTAAGAACAGTGGGGAATGTGCCGGGCGTAGCCGTATAACGCAGGGCCGCCTTGCCCGATGCGGATACATAATTTAACCCAATTGCCGTATTGCTGTACGATGGGCCAAGTGTATGATTACCATTAGCAAAAATCTTTAGCGGGAAAGCAACAAAAACACAGTAAATAATTAGATAAGTGCAAAAGAATAGGTGTCTTCTCATAATCTTATTTTGATATAATTCTCTATCACCCCGTCCGCCACGCATTTAAATTTAATAATATTAATTTAAATTCATAATACGGATGGTATAAAGATTATAGTGCATGGGTTCATTGATTAAGACTGGTATAAATATTAATTTGTCATTATTTGCATTAGCGGTAAGAAAATATTAACTTTTCATTTCTTTAGTTATATTTACGCTAATAACCGCAGCTAATACTGATTATGAACAAAAAGACTTTACCTTTCTTACTGCTGGCAGTGGTGTTTACTTTGGTTTATTCATCCTGCAAGAAAGCAGATGAAGTGAAGCAAACGCCTGCTAACCAGGCATATTTCCCGTTGGAAAAAGGTAGGTATGTAATATATGATGTGGATTCGAGTATTTGGGACGATACCAATTGCGTAAAAGTTACCCGTTTATACCAAATGAGGTGGACTATTGCGGATACTTTCACCGATAGAATGGGCAGGCCCTCTATGCGTATAGATGTTAGCATCAGGAAACATGCTGAAGATAACTGGCAAACACCTACCGACGATGCTGTTTTGTACGCTACTAATAATGGCCAGGAACTGGAAATAGCGCACAGTAATTCCCGTTTTATAAAAATGGTTTATCCTGTTTCTGAAGGACGCACATGGGAAGGTAATGCTTACATCAACACTGCCGATGCCGACTTAGCATTCTTCAAAGGCTGGACTTATAGGTACACTGATGTAGATCTTCCCTTTGGAACGGGTGATGTAACATATCAGCATACAGTAAGCGTAATTGCGGTAGATGAAGCGGTGAACGACCCTTATGCTCAGCCTCGCAACACTGCTTCCCGCGCTTACAGTAAGGAAGTTTTTGCACCGGGTGTTGGTATGGTGTACAGGGAGTACTACCGCTGGACTTATGATCCTAACTTTGTGAATAATATGGATCCAAATTATGCAGATACACGTTGCCTGAAAGGTTCTGGTGTTATCATGCGTGCTGTGGATCACAACTAGTACATAAGTTTTATGTATGGAAGGGGTAAGATATGGTGTGTATGGATATTGTTGCTTTTAGCTACATCAGGTAGTGTACAGGCTCAGGCCCCACAGTATGTTTTTAAAATAAGTTTTAAAGATAAAGCAGGTGCACCGCCTTTAAGCGGTGCACCTGCTTTTTTGTCGCAACGTGCGCTCGACAGGCGTACTGCGCAAGGCATAGCTCTTGATAGTACAGACAGGCCGGTGTCGCCGGTTTATGTCAGTGATGTGCTTACAACTACAGGTGGTACACTTCACGTTAAGTCCAAATGGTTGAATTTTTTAGTGATCCTGCTGACCGACTCATCTAAAATACTTACGCTTTCGGGCAAACCATATATCCAGTCAATCGAGTATACCGGTTATTACGATCCGTATCTGCACAATAAAACCAGCAATGGCGGTATCAACCAAAATGCACAGGTGACGGGTTCCTCCAATTATTATGGCAGTGCCTGGGATCAGACGGATATGGTTCATGGAGACTACCTGCACGATCGTGGTTTCAAAGGACAAGGTAAACTGATTGCTGTTTTAGATGCCGGTTTCGTAGGTGTGGATATAGGCCTTGGTTTCGATAGCCTGGTACAATCCGGCAGGATAGTAGATGCGTATGACCTGGTGCATGCTGGTACAAATGTTTATGCTAACTCGGGCCATGGCACGGGGTGCCTGTCAACCATGGCAGCTTATCTTCCTGGTACATACGTGGGTACTGCGCCACTGGCAGAATATGCATTATACTGCACAGAGGTAGAAGGCATAGACCAGCCTGCAGAAATGGATAATATGGTAGCAGGGATAGAAAGGGCTGATAGCGTAGGTGCAGATATCATCAGTTCATCCCTCGGGTATAATAATTTCCAGGGGCCGGGTTACTCTACTCTCACGTATGCCGATATCGACGGCAAAACCACCGCACCTGCAAGAGCGGTAAATCTTGCAACCGCCAAAGGGATATTATGTGTAATCTCCGCCGGCAACGAAGGGGGGAATCCCTGGAATTATATCTTAACGCCCGGCGACGCCGATAGTGCTATTACGGTAGGTTCTGTTGATAAATACAGGGATCCCGCTGGTGATAGTGGCTTTGGTCCTAACTCTGCCGGCAAGATAAAGCCTGATGTCTGCTTGCTGGGTAGTAGCGCATATATTATGCAAACCTCGGGTACACCAGTGCCGGGTAATGGTACTTCTTATGCTACCCCGCAACTGGCTGGCTGGGCAGCTTGCCTTTGGCAGGCAACAAGCAATACCACTCCATGGAAACTTCGTAATGCTATCTCACAAAGCGCGCACAGGTATCTTAACCCCGGGGCACAGTTAGGGTACGGTATTCCTGATTTCGGTAAGGCATTTGAATTGATGGGTATAAAGGATGTAGCGGCAGATTTAAATACTGATAATTGGTTAAAGGCATATCCCAATCCTTTCGATAAGCAACTCACCGTTGGTTTCTACATGGATACAAATGAAAAAGCAGACATCGCTGTTTTTGATATCACCGGGCGTAAAGTAGCCGCCAGTGCCTTGCAGTTAAACAAAGGTGTACAAACCGCCACAATAGATCTGCCAGAATTGCCTGCAGGTACCTATTACCTGAAAGCGGTAACGGAAACCAAGAATATCACAATAGCGTTATCACATCGTTGATCTTCGTGTAAGCACTGCAATAAACAAGCTGTCTGCACTGATAGGAATGCCATTTATCAGTTGCATAAATTGCAATTGCATTTGTCTGTGCTGTTGCAGTAAGTGTTCCACTACCTGTTCATTCTCCTCTTTGAAAACAGAACACGTAATGTAGTAGAGTGTGCCGCCGGGTGCAAGATATTGGCTGGCATTGAGCAGTATCTGCCTTTGGCGTTCTGTTATTTTTGTCAATTGCTCTTGTGGATTAAAAAAGTAAAGTTGTTCCGGCGTACGTGCCCAGGTGCCGGAGCCGGTACAAGGCACATCGCAAATGATGCTATCAAATTGTTTACTGCCGAGTGTTTTTTTTAGTTCTGTTTCATTTGATGAATCCAGCCGCAGGGTAGTAGGGAATTTAAGTCCATAGAGTTTAAACCTGTCTTTAAGGTTCGACAGAATGCTGTCTCTTATGTCGGAAACAGTAAGCGAAATATGGGGTTCTTTATCTACCAGGTAGAGCGATTTTCCACCTGCGCCCGAACAGCAATCCCACCAGGATTGGCCGGGCTGTGGCGTAAAGTAGTCACTCACCGCCTGGGAAGATGCGTCTTGTACCACATAATCTGCCGGATCGAGTATTTTATCTATTGCGGAACCGTTTGGTAAAGCAAGGCAGGTATCACTCAGCCATTCGAAGGTTAGTCCTGCCGTTATCAGTACGCTGATGATCTTTTCCCTGTTTTTTCTAACCCTAATAAACAAGCGGGGCTGCGTCATAGTACTCTGCAACCAGTCATACTTTTCTATGCCTTTAGAGAAAGCCACGTCATAAGGAAATATATCCTGCATACGGAATACTGTCCTGGCAGTGCTTAAAGCATCCATATCCAGGCTGCGTATATAAGCATTCAGTATGTTTAGCTTTTCCTGCACGCTCAACAGTTCTTTTTGTACGAGTGCGGGTGGAAGCAACGGTACTACCAGTTTCTGATTATTGCTATACAGGAAAAGGCAGGCATGCATCCTGGTTTCGAAGGGTAGCGTCGCATTTATAGCCTTGGAGCATCGGTACCAGCAATACGCCATCTCAGAGATGGTTTTACGGTCCCGGCTGCCTAGTACAGGGTATTTCTTAAAATAAGTTTTGAGAAAATGTGTTAATGGCAGGCTGCCATCGTACTGCTGGATGATGGTTTGTATATGTTGCCAGATATAACGCATGCGATGTGCAAATGTAAGAAATGAAGCAGCAGGTTATTCATGCAAAAAGGAACCGCCAATTGACGGTTCCTTTTTAGCGTAGCTTATCTATTGTTTAGAGTCCTAATAATGCTTTTACCGGGCTTTGACCGATCAATAGTAATTCCGGATTTTCTAATAGCTCTTTTACCCTTACCAGGAAGCTAACAGATTCGCGGCCGTCGATGATACGGTGATCGTAGCTCAGCGCCACATACATCATAGGTCTGATCTCTATTTTACCATTTACTACCATTGGGCGCTCCTGTATCTTGTGCATGCCAAGTATGGCAGATTGCGGTATATTGATGATAGGTGTAGACATCAGCGAGCCAAATACACCACCATTGGTAATAGTAAACGTTCCCCCTGTCATTTCTTCCATGCTTAGTTTGTTGTCACGGGCTTTACCGGCCAGCTCCATGACTTTGGCTTCTATCTCGCCCATGCTCATGCTCTCTGCATTACGTATAACCGGCACTACCAGCCCTTTGGGTGCAGATACCGCTATGGAGATATCGCAATATTCGTGTTTTACGATCTCTTCACCATCGATATAAGCATTTACAGACGGCCATTCCTGCAGGGCATAGCAGCATGCTTTGGTAAAGAAAGACATAAAACCAAGGTTCACACCGTGAGCTTCTTTGAATTTGTCTTTGAATTCTTTACGTATCTCCATAATGCGCGTCATATCCACTTCGTTGAAAGTGGTAAGCATCGCAGTAGTATTCTTAGCTTCAACCAGCCTGCGCGATACTGTCTTACGCAGGTTGCTCATCTTCTCGCGTTTCTCCTCGCGGCTGTAAGCGCCTTCACCTTTACGGCCGGGGTTAGCCAGGGCATTCAGCACATCCTGTTTCAGGATACGGCCAAGAGAGCCTGTTCCTTTAATATCAGAAGGTTTTACCTGCTTGTCTGCCATCATTGCATTAGCCACAGGTGTTGCTTTCACATCAGAAGCAGGTACGGCAGGTTTTGCTTCTGCTTTTGGCGCTTCCGCTTTTTTCTCTTCTTTTTTGGGAGCCGGGGCAGCTTCTGCCTTAGGAGCAGGTGCACCTTCGGGTTTAGGTGCGGTTTCGTCAATTTTGCATGCCAGCTCACCTATAGCAAGGGTAGCGCCTTCGGCAGCAACTATGTGCAGCACACCGGCTTGCTCAGCATTCAGCTCAAAAGTGGCTTTTTCCGATTCCAATTCGCACAGAACTTCGTCACGATTTACCCATTCACCTTCCTTTTTCAGCCATTTAACAAGGGTAACTTCACTGATAGATTCGCCTACGGTAGGCACTTTTATGTCAATCATGTAAATGTTATTATACGGGGTGCTAAATTAACAAATTTGCACCGTAATTAATCCGGAATACTTGATAAGGATAGTATTTATAAAATATCGTATAAAATGAAATAGGGTTTCAGAAACGAAACCCTATAGCTTATTTTATAATGTGATTACTCTGCCCAGTCTGCAATAAATACGTTTGTATCGTGGGTGCCGCCATTGTTCCTGTTGGAGGAGAATATCAGTTTTTTACCGTCCGGAGAGAACATGGGGAATGCGTCAAAGCCACCATCGTGGGATATTTTTTCTAAGCCTGTACCATCCAGGTTTACCAGGTAAATATTGAACGGGAATCCTCTTTCATATTCATGATTGGACGCGAAAATGATGTGTTTGCCATCAGGGGTGAAGTTAGGCGCCCAGTTAGCTTTTCCAAGATTAGTAACCTGTTGTACATTACTGCCATCGGCATCTGCAACATAAACTTCCATGCTGGTAGGGGCAACCAGGCCCTGTGCCAGTAAGTCCTTATATTCTTTTACATCCGCTTCTGTTTTAGGACGGGAGGCCCGCCATACTATCTTCTTACCATCCGGAGAGAACCATGCGCCACCATCATAACCCAGCTCGTGTGTGATCTGCTTTACATTTGTGCCATCAAGGTTCATGGTATAAAGGTCCAGGTCGCCATTGCGGGTAGAGGTGAATATGATCTTATCACCTTTAGGAGAAATAGTCGCTTCCGCATCATATCCCTCCACATTCGTCAATTGCTTTATGATCTTGCCATTCAGATCTGCTTCAAATATGTCGAAGCTGCTATAGATCGGCCAAACGTATTTTTTCAATGCTTTTTTATCAGGCACAGGCGGGCAAGTGTCTGCTGCTTTGTGTGTAGATGCGTATATAACGTGCTTACCGTTGGGTGTAAGGTAAGCGCATGTGGTGCGTCCCTTACCTGTACTTACCAGCTTATAACTGAATTTATCTGTTTTTGACTTAGGCAGTTTACCATAAAATATCTGGTCGCACATAAGGCCTTCCTTCGGGTTAGTGCGCTGGAAAACAATTGCCTTGCTATCAAAACTGAAATAAGCCTCTGCATTGTCCCCACCAAAGGTCAATTGTTGCACGTTCCTGAAGTGCTTTTCTTCCGGATAGGTGATCGTAGACGATTGATTTTGGTGTTCGTATTTCTGCTTTTGTGCTTCTGCGTTAAAACTAACTGTAAGTAGAAGGAGTAATGGATAAACTACGCGCATTTTCAAGTATTTATGGTTGCAAAGGTATAAGCCTGCTTTTTTATGTTATTATACATATAGGAAATGGATTGTCATGATTTTGTCATAACGCAAATAAAGGGGAGCTGGAAAGCTCCCCTCTGATACGACAATGTAAATTTAGCTTGCGTCTCGCCATTCCATTCCTTCGAATGAAACAGTATAAGCGCCGTTAGCATGGGTGATCCTGTAACGGGTGGGGTAATAACCGGATTTGGCAACCTTATTAGGCCTTGGCACTGTTTGGTTATAGTCCGTCAGGCTTTTCAGGTAATTGTAAGTGATCATTGGTTCAATGAAGTTTACCTGCCCGTTATAAGTGCCATAAATAAACGTCAGCGTAAATGGATTTCCGTGAAGTTCGGGGGTGTTCATATCGATCCAGTGGCTGCCCATTTCAGGAACTCCGCCGCCGGGGTTTATATAGTTGGAAGGCAAGTAGTCGGCGGACGGATATTTCTTGAAACCTGTACTGTCTACTTCGTACGGAGGTATTTTAGCCCTTTCTTCTTTAGAGATCATGTATAGATGAAAATCGAAGTGGGGGATAGTATAAATAGGAGCAGGTTCGTGGCCTGCCGGGTTCCAGTCTATTACTATGTGGTTGAATGGTGTTTTGGATGCCTGGCTGGGTAATATCATTTCATAGCTATGCTCGTGCGTATGGCCTTTATCAGTGTCCGCTGCCGGCAAGCCGTTAAGTGCCGCATCATTGAGCGTAAAGCCTACCGCAGTCGGATTGCCATTCTTATCGAGCGACGCCCATGAGTACACTTTACCATTACCCATCATTACCTCGGCAGAATTGTAAGTGCCGGAAAGGTCTGCATCTTTATCTTTCTTTTTACAAGACACAAAGCTTGTTACTGCGACTGCTAAAGCAGCCACTGTCATCATTTTTTTCATTTCTGTGTTTAGTTGATCGTTATAAAATAATTGAAGGATTACATTTTAGGTGGTATCGCCTGTGGTACCAGGTTTTTGATTGGCTTAATAGATTGTAGATAGTCGTAGATTGACTCGATATCTTCATCGTTAAGGTGCGCAAAGTTTTGCCATGGCATCGGTGGCAGTAACGGACGTGAGCTGGCAATTCCCTTGTACTTGCCTTCTCTCAGTGCGCGGCGGAAGTTATCCAGGCTCCAGTTGCCTATCCCGGTTCCGTCCGGTGTCAGGTTAGCCGCAAAGCTCACACCCCACGGGCCGGCAGCAGCCGTCAGGTCTCCTGCAAATAGTACCCATCGTCCACTTTTGGCAATAGTTGTATCATATTCACCCAGTGGATTGTCCGCATTATAGCCGGACAGGTATCTTTCCATATCAGGCGCAGGCCCCTGCGGCGTCATCTTTTTAGGAGTATGACAATCCCCGCAACCGATGGTCGTTACCAGGTATTCACCTCTTTTAATTTTTTCTTGTTTAGAAACCTCCGCTGTTGGTTTCTCAGGCGTTGATTTGCACGCTACGAAAGCTACTGACATGCCAAGGGCCGCCAGGTACATTGTTCTTTTCATTTTTATGTCTATTTTATGTTTAATTGTTATTTACAACATATAACATTGGCTATTGGCATATAAAAACATGTCAACGGTAAATGGTATGTCTGTCTGCTATCTAGTAAATCAGTTCTTCGCTTAGCTGGTAGAATCCGCCTTTGCTGTGTATTACATTTGTAGGTATTGTACCTGTAAACTCTTTAAAATCGCGTATCAGATGCGCCTGGTCTGCATACCCGTGATGGTAAGAAACATCTACCCAGGATATGGCTTCCTTTTGTCTTGCCTGTTGCACATATTCATAAGCGTTGCGAAACCTGATGATCCGTGTATATGTTTTAGGGCTGGTGCCTAAGTAGTCTTTAAAGCCTCTTTGCAGTTTTCTTTCGCTCACGTATAGGTGCCGGCTAAGGTCTTCAATAGATATTTTGCCCTTACTTTGCCTGATCATTTTAGTGGCTTCATCCACAAAATTACGTTCCTCTTTCATGTTTCTAAGCTGCGTAAAAAGGAACTCTTCAGCCAGCTTGGTAAGCAATACCGGGCACTCTATGTCGAACATTTTCTCAGACAACACAGCAACCTTCTTACTCACAAAGTTGTTAATGTCTGTGTACGAATTGAAAACGGTAGATGCCGGTATCTTAAATAGCTTCATCAGGCTTTCGGGCTTCAGGTTAATACCGAAGCATACAGAATATCCGGATGTCTTCCAGGTTACGGCATCTTTATAGATGCCCACAAAAAATGCGTCGGGAAGCCTTTTCCATTCATTATCAAAAAAGGCAAAACAGTCATGCCTGTTTACGTGGATGATGATCTGCGACATACCCAGTGGCAAGCAGGTTTGTATAGGAGATACCTCATTGGCAGCTCCGTCAAATACCTGGAACCAGTAGTTGTCTACGTACGGTTGTAGTGCAAGAGAAGGTTTGAATTCTCTGTAATGGATCTTCATCGTTTATCTTTTGATAAATACTTAGCTTTTTAATGAAAACATTTTTGTTGCCTTGCGCCTAATATTCATCTAAAATTCTATAGTGCTCTAATGGTCTGTTTTAATGCTGCAAATTTTCATCCCTTTGGCTTATAAATGGTTACAGCATTTAGGTTTTGTTTTATAAAATTTTCTTCTCGTTAATAAGCTCTTCGTTTCAATCAGGATGCAAAAGTAATATCTATATTTTGTTAATGATTGAAAAAAACCGACAATTTTAAGCTGCTACCTGCTCTATTTTTAATGCATTAGCTATGGTATTCCACCTTTTTTCGCTTAAGGTTTCCGCAGCCAGTTTTACATAGCCCATAAATATTTCTTCAGGAGCATTGGCCTTTATGGCGCCCAGCCAGCCTATTATTTCCAAGTTGTTAAGCGTGCTCATCATCCAGCGGCTTTCTATCATCATGGTTTCTGGTGGTATGCTTTGGATAATAGCCTGCTGAGCGGCAAGAATTTCCTCGTCTGTATAATGTTGCCAAAGCGTAAGCAGTAATTCGTGCTCTTCCCTGTTCATATGATACAGGTTGAACCCAATAAACTCATTGAAAGCATAGAATATTCCCTGGCCGATTTTCATGCGCTCCATGTCTGATGTTGCATTTTTCCATGATGCACATAGGCTGCGCAGGTCTTCAGAAAGTTTGTGGTCCAGTTCGTGGTCTTTTTCAAAAGAATCTACTAAGGCTGCATTGTGTGCTACAACCATTGGCAGGATGTGGGTATCTTCATGATGTGCGTGTTCATCAAATAGATCTACTACCAGCAATACCTGGTCTATAACCTCTGATGCGTTAGGTTGTTCAAAATCCATTTGCTGGATATTCTTTGCAGTGTCGTACATAAGAGCCCTTAGCCCTTTATGTATCTGGTTGAATACGTTGTAACGTGGTTGTGACATGATATGATTGTGTTTGATTTTTATGCAAAATTATCCCGGCTATTTCTTCCTAAATAGAATAAAACCGACAAAGTTTGTAATAAAATTGTTATTTAATGGGTATCATCCATTCAATAAGAGTATTGTCCGGGTTTTGATAGTTTGGAAGCGCCTGGAATTTGAAGTACGATACGCCTGTGCTATGTTTAAGGCAGGCTTCCTCAACCAGGTGCTTATTAATTAAAAGGGTGTTTTCACGGTATTGATCCACTTTGCAGCAAAATTTATATCGGGCATACTTTCCGCCGGGTAAATACGTTCTGAAGAATTTACTGGCGTTTAATTTGTTTGGTTTCTTTGGCACTATCGCGGCATCATAGCGCCCCGGGCCGGGTGTTACGTTTTGGCAGGCGTGAAGCACAGCGTAAAAATCGAAATCTTCTTCATTCAGTTTTTCGTGCTCAATAAATTCTTTTACATCCTTCCAGACGTTATAAACAGATTTACTAAAGTAATCACCAATGCTCGGGAATATGATGGCTTCCTGTGTATGCAGATTCCTGACTTCACAATTGAGTGACAGATAGCTTCCGGGAAGGGAGGATAATTTGCCACGAAACTTACCCTCTGATCTGAATTGCCGGGGCGATATTTCCATTACGCTTTTAAACGCTTTGGAAAAGCTGCTGTCATTGCTATATCCTACAAGATATTTTATCTCTCCGGCAGGCAAGTCGGTAAGGGATAGCAGGTCTGCTGCAGTTTGTATTCTTTGCTTTTTTATAAAATCACCTACGGGTTCGCCCAGCTCATCCTTTATCTTCCGGTGCAGATGGAAAGGCGAATAACCTGTGTGCCTGGCGAGCGCTTCGAGCGTTATGTCCTCATCCAGGTGCCGGCTGATGTATGTGAGTAGTTCCTTTACCATTGCAGCACAAAGGTAGATGGGTATAAAGAAATATACTTTGCCATTATTGCTGTGCGGGAAACTTATTTCTCAAAAACAAAAAAACCGGGCATAGCCCGGTTTCGTTCACTGTATTGCAATAATCAATTAGAATCCTTGTTTAGCAACTCCGTCTTTAATAGCCTGCAGCGCTTTAGCTTCGCTCATGATTGCAGCCATTTTGTTGCCTTTGCCATCATGGCCGGCAGCCATATAGCCGCCCTTTGCGGTTTTGGTAATAACGGCGTCGTGCATCGGTACGTTTTTTTCCTTGGTTTTCAGGCAGTACGCTTTGATCATTTTAGATGTATCCATAATAGTTGAAATTTTAATAAGTAAACAATTGGGGAATTTTAGCCCAAGCTACAGGTTTTTGTCAGTAAAATATGAATGGCACCAACCTTATTGCAAGATAAGTGGATATTATTCAGTTTTTTGTGGAAAATACATTAGAGCTCGTGCAGCGCGAAGGTTTCTTTCACTTTTATCCTGCCGTTATCGTTATGCACTGTGCAGCACTCTACTTTAGGATCATGCTCAAAGAATAACACCCAATTCTCGTCTGCTGCCTGTTCCAGGATTGCCCGTTTTTCATTCAGTGTATCCAGTGGGCGCATATCGTAAGCCATTACCCAGGGCATGGAAATATGTGCTACACTCGGCAGCAAATCCGTGCAAAAAAGTACTTTCCGGTCGTTATATTCAATAAGGGGAAGCATCATATTATCTGTATGACCCTTCATATATTTGATCTGTATGCCGTCTATCCAGTAGTCGCCATCAGGTGTGTCTATAAAGCGCAATTGCCCGCTTTCCTGTATAGGCACGATGTTCTCTTTCAGGAAAGATGCTTTTTCACGTTCGTTTGGGTTCAAAGCACTTTCCCAGTGTGCTTCATTACTCCAGTAAATTGCTTTTGCAAAAGTGGGTACCAATTTGCCATCGTCTTTTTTTATAGCGCCGCCACAATGGTCAAAGTGAAGATGCGTCAGGAAAGCATCAGTAATGTCATCCGTGGTAAAGCCATGTTTAGCGAGCGATTTTTCCAGGCTGTCTTCGCCATGAGGATAATAAAAGCTAAAGAATTTTGGATCCTGCTTGTCACCCATTCCATTGTCTATCAGTATTCTGTAATTGCCATGCTCTATCAGCATACAACGCATTGCCCAGCTGCACATATTGTTTTCATCAGCGGGGTTGGCCCTGTTCCACATACTCTTAGGCACAACACCATGCATAGCGCCACCATCCAGCTTAAAATACCCTGCATTTACTGTAAATAATCTCATTTTAAATAACGGTTGACTTTAAATGTTCTTTCCTCGCTTTTACAATGGCAAGATACAAAACAATCATACCCGCGGCAAAGAAGGTGATGAGCGCCAAAACAGAATTGCGCATGCTGCCGGTAAGGCTATCAATATACCCAAATGAGAAAATACCTATTACGAGTGCAATCTTTTCGGTTACATCATAGAAACTAAAGAAAGAGGTAGTGTCCCTGGTCTCGGGCATTAGTTTTGAATAGGTGGAACGGCTAAGGGATTGTATACCACCCATTATTAAACCTACCACTGTGGCAATGATGTAAAACTGCATGGCAGTTGTGGTATAATAGGCGCCAATACAAACGCCTACCCAAATGAATACTACCCATATTAATACAGTGAGGTTACCGAATTTCTCCGATAGTTTCGACATTATATATGCGCCTGCTATGGCTACCAACTGGATAATTAATATGGTGGTGATCAGTTGTGGCGTGCTCAGCTTTAAAACCTTGTCTCCGAAAATTGTAGCCGCCACCATAACCGTTTGTACGCCCATGCTATACAGGAAAAAGGCTAAGAGATAAATGCTCAGTACCGGCAGGCTCCTTACCTGCTTCCATACCTTTCGCAGCTCATGGAATCCGTTGCTAAGGATATTATGTTCCGGGTGCTGCTCCAGGGGCCTGCCCTTTGGCAGCCTTGCAAAGGGTATTTGCGCCCATCCTATCCACCAGATACCTACCAGCAGGAAGGAGATACGCGATGCCATCCCTACCGTAATGCCGAATGTATCGGGGTTTAAAACAAATACGAAGCAGATGAGTTGCAACAGCACACTGCCAATATAACCATAGGCAAAGCCCTGCGCACTTAGTTTATCCCTGTCTTCTTCGGGTGCTATTTCTGGCAAAAAGGAATTATAAAATACCAGGCTGCCATAAAAAGCAGCCGCAGCAACTGCTGATAGAATTACCCCAAGC
The DNA here is from genome assembly GCA_018267955.1 of Bacteroidota bacterium. GTDB lineage: Bacteria > Bacteroidota > Bacteroidia > Chitinophagales > Chitinophagaceae > Polluticoccus. Next base: position 190,175 of record JAFDXL010000004.1, on the reverse strand, counting down.
TCTACATGATCGCCTGTGAAGAAGAAGAGCCCGCAGCAAGAAAGAGAACCTATGTAGCAGAATAGTTTCATAAAAGACTTTTTGTTTCCTTTATAATCTGCTATGGAGGACAGGATGGGAGATAAAATAGCTATGAGCAGGTAGGCCAAAGCCAGGGAATACGAGAAAAGAACGCTGTTTGTTATTTTGATACCAAAGAAGTCGACAATATCAGATGTGGCACCATTTTTTTCGGTAGTTGTTACCGCAAGATAATAGGTGGGGTATATAGTAGATGTAATAACAAGATTGTAGGCTGAATTTGCCCAATCGTACATAGACCAGGCCCTGTAAAGCCGTTTTTTAGCGATAATATCGGTTTGCATGCAGCCAAAATAAGCAATTAACTAAATAATTGTCTGGTTAGTGTCAGCATGTTAACCCGGATATAATACATATGTAGAAAATCGCGTTTATTAACAAATGTTAAAATCCTGAAGAGGTATTGGTGGTTAGGATTAAAAATTAATAACTTGCCGCCCTTATACGTGTCAGATAAGAGTACATTTTCATACGAAAGCTATGTGTGTCACGGGTTTGTAAGTAGTATTAAGTTTCTGAGAAAAAGTAAAAGGCCAAGTTGTTTTTTTACAGCGTACTTCTATCTTTGCACCTCACGTATATATTGTCATTAAAGGTAAATTAAAACGTAAAAACTAATAAAAATCAGCATTATGGCAGACGTAAAAACAGCCGCTTCAAAATCACAAAGCCATGCAGGCAAGCCCAAAAATTCAAGCAATTTTGCCATTAATTTAGGTATAGTAGTAGCTTGTATAGTGGTAGCTGAGCTGGTATTTAATTTCTGGTTTGGTTCTCCAAGCAATTTTAAAGATGCAGAAATGCATGTTCCTGCCAATTTTATGGGTACGATGCACTCAGGCGGTTGGGTGGTACCTATCCTGATGGGTACAACGCTTACTTTGATCAGCTTCTGCGTTGAGCGTGCGCTGACAATCATCAAAGCAAAAGGTAAAGTAAACCCTGCTGAGTTCGTTCGCAAAGTTCAATATCACCTGGCTAATAAAAACCTGGATGCTGCACTGGCAGAGTGCGATAAGCAAGCAGGTAGCGTAGGTAATGTAATGCGTGCCGGCCTGGTAAAATATCGCGAAATGACTAACAACCACGAGTTGGCAACAGATCAGAAAGTACTGAGCATCCAAAAAGAGATCGAAGAAGCAACTGCACTGGAACTGCCAATGCTGGAAAAGAACCTGGTGTTCCTTTCTACTATCGCTTCTGTAGCTACCCTTCTTGGTCTGTTTGGTACAGTATTGGGTATGATCCGTTCATTCGCTGCGATGGCAACTGCAGGTGCTCCTGATGCTGCTTCACTGGCGGCCGGTATCTCTGAAGCCCTGATCAACACAGCGTTAGGTATCGGTACTTCATTCCTGGCTATCGTGTTCTACAACTTCTTCACTACACTGATAGACGGTATCACTTACGGTATTGACGAAAGCGGTTTCACGCTGACTCAAAGTTTTGCTGCTAACTATAAGTAATAGATTGGTAATAAGCCTTCTGGGTTTTGTGAAAAAGATTTGTGGAAAATCTACGGTTTTGAATCTTATTACTAAACAGTTAAGAAAAATATAAGCAATGCCTAAAGTAAAGATGCCACGGAAGAGCACCACCGTCGATATGACGGCCATGTGCGACGTAGCTTTCCTGCTACTGACATTCTTCATGCTGGCAACAAAATTTAAGCCGGAAGAGCCTGTTACGGTAACAACGCCTTCTTCTATATCTGAGATTCCCCTGCCGGATGCTGATATCATGCTGATAACAGTAGATCCCAAGGGCCGTATATTCTTCTCTATAGATAATAAGAATATGCGTAAGGATCTTATCGACAACATCGATGATTATAAGAAACTGGGCCTTACACAACAGGAAAAATTGTCTTTCGCTATCGGTTCTTCAGTGGGTGTGCCGTTCAGTCAATTGAAGTCGTACCTGGATATGGATCCTGATCAGCAAAAGACTGTTAACAATACTACACCGGGCATACCTGCAGATACCTCTGTAACCAACGAAAACAATGAGTTGGCTGCATGGATCAGGGTAGCACGTAATACCAACCCCAAACTGCGTATCTGTATCAAAGCAGATGGTAACGCTTCTTATCCTGAGATCAAGAAGGTTATCAGCACACTGGAAGGATGGAAAATTTTCAAGTTCAACCTGATAACAGGGTTGAAAGGCGTACCTCCGGGAACTGCTGCTTATACTATGAAGCAGAATGCAACCGGTAATAAGGTACAATAGAGACAAATAATTTAGTTAACTATATAAAAGTTTTTCCATGGCTGAAATGGATACCTCCTCGCAGGGGGGACATAAGAAAGGCCCGGGGGTCAAAAAAGGTAAAAAGCAATCTACCAGGGTGGATCTTACGCCAATGGTGGATCTCGGTTTCCTTTTGATCACATTCTTTATGTTTACCACTACACTGTCTAAACCAAAGACAATGCAGATAAACATGCCTTACAAGGATGAGAACATTAAGGAAGATGAACAAACCAAGCTGAAAGCCAGCCAAAGTATGACGGTTTTGCTCAGCAAGAGCCATCGCATATATTATTACCAGGGTATAGGTGACGATCCTACAAAGCCACCTGAGCTTAAAGTGACTTACTTCAAGCAAAAAGATGGTATCAGGGATGCGATCATTGCTAAATTAAAAGACGTAGAAGCATTAAAAGCACAAGGCGTTCTTCAGCCCAAAGATCAGGCTGCTATCCTTATCAAACCGGATACGAATAGTACCTACTCTGACCTGGTAAATATGCTGGATGAAATGAGCATTAATGACGTAAAGGTTTATGCTATTGTGGACATTAGCCAGGTAGACCGTGATTTTATCACTGCTACAGAACAGGCCAACGTTGGCGCACAATAAATTTTTATGGAAAACCACAGAATTTGCGTCTAATTTTTAAAGGAAACAGATAAAATGGATATAAATAAAATACTCAACAGCGACTACCTCGATATCTTGTTCGAGGGCCGTAATAAAAAATACGGCGGGTATGAGTTGCGTAAGAAATATCCGCAGCGTATGCGCAATGCCGGCTTTATTGTATTCGGTGTTGTAGCGCTGGCCATGGGCGGCTCCCTTTTGGCAAGTGTGTTAAAAAGCACTGAGAAAAAGGAAGTTGCTATGATGAAGGAAGTGACTTTAGCAGAACCACCGCCAATAGATCCGAATAAGCCACCTCCACCACCTCCACCGCCGCCACCGCCACCGGTGAAGCCGACGGTAAAATTCACCCCTCCTGTTATCAAGAAGGATGAAGAGGTGAAAGAAGAGGAGAAACCACCTGAACAAAAAGACCTTAAGGATGTAACAGCCGGGTTATCAACCCAGGCAGGTGATCCAAATGGTATCGATGCGGGTTTGGTTGATAAGCCGGGTACCGGTGTGGTACAGGCTCCTGCTCCTGAAGTCTTCAAATACGTAGAACAAATGCCGGAACCTCCTTACAACGTAATGGAGTACCTGGGTAAAAACATGCGCTATCCTGATGCTGCCAGGGAAAATGGTATCGAAGGACGTGTTAGTGTTCAGTTCATCGTAAATGAGGACGGTAGTATCACTGATGTGAAAATCGTTGGTTCTAAGCGCCTGGGTGGAGGATGTGAAGAAGAAGCGATGCGTGTAATATCTTCTATGCCTAAATGGAAACCCGGTAAACAAAACGGTAGGCCGGTGAAGGTATATTACACACAACCTGTTAGCTTCCGTCTTGAGTAGTAAATACATAGATCAAATATTTAAGGCTATCGTGTTCATTACGATAGCCTTTTTTTTAAATTAAATTTAGGATGGTATACGGGCATAATCTTAGTATATAGGTATTACTTTTGTTGCACGCACTGTCTCAATTAAATTATTCTACATGAAGAACCTTTCAACTGCGCTTAGCGCCCTTGCTTTAATAGGTGTACTGGTATTGTTCGGTATGCATTTTTCAAAAAACGATAAAAAGACAGCTACAGAAAGTAACACCAAAACATCAGTGGAAACTTTCAATAGCACCGGTAAGATAGCATATGTAAATATTGATTCGCTGGAAGCGAATTATCTGTATCTGAAAGCTGAAAAGAAAAAGTTTGAGAAAAGGCAGGCGGATATGATGGCAGAACTGGAAAGGAGCGCACAGCAAATACAGAACGATTACATTGCCATGCAGCGCAAGATGAATGCCGGTACGCTGACACCAGCCGAAAAAGACGCCGGCGAAAAGCGCCTGATGCAGATGGATGAAAGCTACAGGACAAGGAAAGATGCTTTACAGGTGCAGCTGGTAAAAGAGCAGGATGAATTCAATAAAAAGCTCCAGGCAGAACTGGATGCATTTCTTGCAGAATATAATAAGGATAAGAAATTTGACTATATCCTGTCTTATTCAAAAGGTGGATCTATCATGTTTGCTAACAAATCGCTGGATATTACGGAAGATGTACTGAAAGGTATGAATACGCGTAATCCGGTGGTGAACGAAGGCGAGAAGAAAAATAAATAGTATTTTTCTGAAAAACTTCGCTTTTGGAAAGTAACAACTCATTTCACAGGTCACTCACCCTGCTCGATGGCACATTGATGGTCATTGGCTCCATGATTGGCTCCGGTATCTTTATTGTAAGTGCTGATATTGCGCGCAATGTAGGCAGCGCTGGTTGGCTTATTGTTGTATGGCTTATTTCGGGCTTTATTACATTATCAGCAGCGCTTAGCTATGGTGAGTTGAGTGGAATGTATCCGCACGCGGGCGGGCAATACGTATATCTCCGGGAGGCCTTTGGCAAAATGTTCGGGTTTTTATATGGCTGGGCGTTTTTCGCGGTGATACAAACCGGTACCATTGCAGCTGTAGGAGTAGCCTTCGCAAAGTTTACGGGTTATTTTATTCCTTCCCTCGGAGATAGTAATATTTTACTAGGTACGGCAGAAGGCTTCCACATCTCCGCAGCGCAGTTATTAGGTATTGCAGTGATTGTGGTGCTTACTTATATCAATACACGTGGGGTAGAAGGAGGTAAATGGATACAATTCATATTCACATTTGCCAAAATAGCGGCCCTTGCTGCTTTAGTGATCTTTGGATTTATTTGGGTAAAGGATGTCGGTATTGCACATGCAAACTGGGATATGGCCTGGTTTGCAAAAAAGCTGGGTACAGAAGGTGGCGCTATAACGCACGAAAGCCTGTCGCCCAACACTTTGGTTATTGCTATTTGTGTATCTATGGTTGGGGCCTTGTTTTCCAGCGATGCGTGGAATAATGTAACCTTTATTGCCGGGGAGATAAAAAAGCCGGAACGGAATATAGGGCTAAGCCTCTTTATAGGTACTGTAGTTGTTACACTGCTTTATGTGTCTATGAACTTTATGTACCTGAACGTATTGAGCGTTACAGAAATAGCCAATGCACCTGCAGACAGGGTAGCCGTTGCCGCGGCGCAAAAGATATTCGGTGCATTAGGTACGGGGCTGATAGCCGGCCTCATTATGGTATCTACATTTGGCTGCAACAACGGATTGATACTTTCAGGTGCACGGGTGTATTATACCATGGCGAAGGATGGCTTGTTTCTGCCATCTGCAGGTAAGCTGAATGCCAAAGGGGTGCCGGCTAAGGCATTGTGGATGCAGTGTATCTGGGCGTCGGTATTATGTTTAAGTGGTCAGTATGGTAATCTGCTTGATTTTATCATTTTCACCGTTTTGCTTTTTTATATACTGACCATCTGGGGCATTTTCAGGCTTAGAAAGACACAGCCTCATATTCCCAGGCCTTATAAAGCATTTGGCTATCCGGTAATACCATTATTATACATTTTAATGGCTGCTGTAATTTGTGTTGTGTTATTGGTTTCTAAACCGGGCTATACAATGTTAGGTCTTGTTATCGTACTTATAGGCATCCCTATCTATTTATATCTTCAAAAAAGAGAGCGCGGGGCAAATGAATAAGGACGATATAGAAAGGCTGTTCGACGATATGCAGCATCTGCACGTAGTAGTGGTTGGTGATGTGATGCTCGATACCTATCGTTGGGGAATAATAGAACGTATGTCGCCGGAGGCGCCGGTTCCCGTGGTTTCTGTTAAAAATAAAGATGCAAGGTTAGGTGGAGCGGCTAATGTTGCACTCAATTGCAAAGCGCTTGGTGCCAAAGTAACATTGGCGAGCGTAATAGGTAATGATACAGAAGGATTGGAACTGTTGCAGCTGGCCGCAGAAGCGGGCATCAATACTTCCTTAATTATGCAGAGCAAGTATCGTCCCACTACTACCAAAATGCGCATTATAGCCGGGGATAAGCATGTGGTGCGTTTAGATGAAGAGGTGTGTGATGATTTACTGATTGAAGAGGAGCATCCTTTCATCGACATGGTGATGCGGTTTTTGCAGATCGAGAAACCAGATGTTGTGATTTTTGAAGACTACAATAAGGGTGTTCTCAAAGAAAATGTAATTCATCGTCTTGTAGCACATTGCGGAGAGATCGGAATTATTACAACTGTAGATCCTAAGTATAAAAATTTCCTTGCCTATAAAGGTGTTACCGTATTCAAACCCAACCTCAAGGAAGTAAGAGAAGGGTTGGATTTAAATTTAGATGATCTTAATACAGAGAGTCTTAACAGCGTGCATATAGCCTTGAAAACGGAACTTAATCACCAGGTCACTTTTATTACGCTCTCTGAAAAAGGCGTTTACTTCAATAATGGTAGTTCAGCCATAATTCCTTCTCATGTACGTGATATTAAGGATGTGTCAGGCGCAGGCGATACGGTCATAGCTACCGCATCTATAGTATATGCATTGACTAAGAATGCTGCTGTGATGGCTGCAGTTTCTAATATTGCCGGAGGGCTGGTTTGCGAGCATGTAGGGGTTGTGCCTATAGATAAGCAAGAGCTGTTGGCTGAATGTGAACGGATAATTAAAGAAACATAGTAGAATGAATGCATACCCTATTCACCAGGTATTAAAACAGTTTTTCGGTTACGATTCTTTTCGCCTCAACCAGGAGGCTATCATAAATAGGGTTCTTTCGGGAAAAGATGTAATGGCCATCATGCCGACGGGAGGAGGTAAATCTATCTGCTACCAGGTGCCTGCTGTTCTATCAGATGGCCTTACAGTAGTTATATCTCCGCTTATAGCATTAATGAAAGACCAGGTGGATGCGTTACATGCCAATGGTATTAAGGCTGCCTTTCTCAACTCTACATTATCTCTGCAGGAACAAAATACTATCATTGCAGCAGTAAGAAACAAGGAAATAAAGCTGCTGTACTTAGCACCGGAGCGTTTGATGAGCAATAACATGCAATTCATGAATTTCCTTGCTACGGTACAATGCTCTTTGTTTGCCATAGATGAGGCGCACTGTATCTCTCAATGGGGGCATGATTTCAGGCCTGAGTATCTTGGGCTTGCTGCGTTAAAGGCTAGGTTCCCGCAGGTGCCTGTGATAGCGCTCACTGCCAGTGCAGATGTAATAACACAAAGGGATATAGTTGATAAGCTACAATTATCAAATCCGGAGATATTCATATCCAGCTTTAACAGGGCAAACATCAATTATTATATACAGCCCAAACAGAAAGTTTTTGAACAAATAACTCAATACCTGCAGGGGCATAAGGATGATAGTGGTATCATCTATACATTATCGCGTGCCAATACGGAAAGCATTGCAGAAAAATTGCGCGAAGCTGGCTATAGTGCATCGCACTACCATGCCGGCATGAGCAATGATGAACGGAGCAGGGTACAGGAATCGTTCCTGCGGGATAATACCAAAATAATAGTTGCTACGATAGCCTTTGGTATGGGCATAGATAAGCCTAATGTACGTTTTGTAATGCACTATGACGTACCTAAAAATATGGAGGGCTATTACCAGGAAACAGGCCGTGCGGGTAGGGATGGCTTGCCCGGTGATGCCATATTGTATTATTCGCGAGGCGACATCAATAAACTGATGCGTTTTGTAACGGTTGAAAACAATAATGCACAGACTGCAATCCTTAAAAAGAAACTGTGGCAGATGAAAGAGTTTGCGGAGCATGAAGGCTGCCGCAGGCAATATATGCTGCAATATTTTGGGGAAGATGCCCCTGCATATTGTGGCAGTTGCGATTACTGCCTCAGTAACCTGGAGCATAAGACGGCTACTATTGAAGCCCAAAAGATATTGTCGGCGGTGATACGAACCGGCCAGAAATATGGTGCCGATTATCTTATTGATTTCCTCAGAGGGTCTAGCAGCAGTAAAATTGTACCCGCTCATAAAGAATTGAAGACATACGGTGTAGGTAAAGATTTAAAGAAAGAAGAGTGGCAGAGCATTGTGAAACAAATGCTGCAACAACGATTGGTTGATGTGGATGATAGCTCCTATTCCGTATTGAAATTGAATGACGCGAGTAACAAGATATTAAAAGGGTTACAGGAAGTAGTCTTATTAATAAGAAAGCCCAAAGAAGAAAGCGTAAGTGCACAAGCTGCACCGCAACACGACCCTAAGCTGCTAACAGAGTTGAAAGAAATAAGAAGAGAAATAGCAGAAGCAGAAAATGTACCTGCCTATATTATTGTTGGGGATAATACCCTCATTGACATGGCAACTTACCTGCCGCTCACTCATGATGGGTTAAGACGTATTTCGGGGTTTGGAGATTATAAGGTGAATAAATACGGCCCGGCTTTCTTAAAAGTTTTGCAGAGCTATGCTTCCGGTAATAACCTGGAATCACGCATTCATCTTAAATCACCGAAACGGGAACGCGCAGAGCGAACTGAAAAACCTGTTGCCAGCGCCACGCATAAGGCTACGCTCGCATTATTTAATGAAGGATATAATGTTGAAGAGATCGCTATAAAGAGAAACTTATCGCAAGGTACCATAGAAGCACATCTTTCTATATTTATAGCCAGTGGCGAATTGAATGCAGCAAAGCTGTTGGCTAAGAATAAACTTGATACTATTATAGCGCTTATCAAACAAACCGGGTTCACCAATGTCCTGAAACCATTAAAAGATCTATTGCCGGAAGAATATACTTACGGCGATATTAAAATAGCACAGGCGCATTATGAGTGGGTAAAAGATAGCTGATACAACAAGGGCTGCATATCGATATGCAGCCCTTGTTTTTTAATCTTTATCTTATTAATAGTTAATCAGCTTAAATGTTTTTTTGCCGTTAGGGGTAACTACTTCCAGCAGGTACAGGTCATCTGAAGCCGATAATGTAATTGTTGTTTCTGATAGTTCTTGCGTAGAGACCAACTGCCCTGCAGAATTATACAGGTTTGCTTTCCCGGCTGTTATACCATTTAGTATCATTTTGTAAGAACCTTTGGAAGGCAATTTAGAGATTGCAATATCAGCAAATACAGAATTTACATTTACAACGTCTGTATTAGGATTCGAAAGTACCCGGAGTTTTGATGGAAGAAATGCCACATTGTTTCCTGTTAATGGGTCAGATGTTGAAGTGTTGTATGTTACCATTGCACCTACATAATACTGTCCGGCCGGTGTGCTGCCGGGTATCGTTACTTCGTAACTGGCTGATGCGCTCATCCCCTCTTTCACAAATGTGGGCCAAACAAAACCCGGAGACATTGCGTAGTCGCCTGCATCGTATAAAGAGTCTTTTGACAGGAAAAAGCGTACAACTACATTAGACAGGTCAGAGTTTGACATATTTTCCACAGTAATTCCGCTAATGCTAATGCTATCCCCGGCTTTTGCAGCAGTTACTGTTGTTGCCGGTTTTAGTCCGGTTCCATCCACCGCATAGTAAGATTCTACACCCACGTCTACTGTGTTGGGTATAGTTGTTTGGTTATTGTAATCTAATCGAACATATGCTGCATCAATAGCGTGTACACCAATGCCATTTTCATAAATGCCATAGCTTAAGCCCTGCATTACTGTAGGTACGCCGTAGTCGTAAGACTCATTGGCCATTTGAAATCCCCATACATGGCCTAACTCATGTGAAATTGCAGCCTTGAATACTACGGCAGTGCCCTTCACCTGGTCCCATGGATTGTCTGTATAAGTATAAGCAGGGTTTGCATATACGTCAGATTCTGAAATTTCGCCTGCTGAAGAACCTGGAGTTGAGATAGTAACAGCGATCGCTCCTGCCGACCAGGCATAACCACTTCCGTACATGTTTTGCAGATCAGCACTGGTTGGGAAGCCACCAAATTCATTAAGACCATCATCGCCGCCTGTTCCATTGCCCGCTGTAGATTGGTAAATGTTTACAATGTTATTCCAGTTGGTCATGCTAGCAGCATTAAGGCTGTACCAGGGGGTGGATGATGTAGGAACCTGCCTCATAACGATAGGCAGGTAGTGGAATCCATTTACAGATAAGGTGCCGGTAGTCTTTTGCCCCGGCATTCCTTCATTGGCTGGCACCGAAGTAAAAGTTGATGGTTGTGCCTTGAATGTTAAACTATATTGAGACGCTAACAAGGTTTTAAATTTATCAAGCGTCAGGGGCTCTTCATCCTTTGTATAGGTGACTAACGGCTTTGCTTCCCTGCCATCAGTAGCCTTTGCATATTGCATGAATTCATGCGGATTGTGGCTCTCGTCAATGATGGCTTTACCATTAACAATAGAAAGCGCTTTTCTTGTGCTCAGTTGTATACGGTCGCCGTCAATACCTGTAACAAAATGGCCATCAAGCAGTAAATATTCATTAGCGGTATTAGCATCTTTCACAATGCAATACATGGCCTTGTGTCCCAGTAATGGGTTCATTTCCCCACGATTTTTGTCATGAGCGAATACCAGGTATCGTACATTAGGCTCTAAAGAAGGAGTATGTGTTACACGTATTGTTTTGTTGTTTAATACGCCGCCGGCATATTGCAGGTCCAAAGTGCCGTTTTTGTTTTGTGCAGCTTCTATATTTCGAAAACTGACCACTGAAAGGGGCATATTCTTTTCATTGGCCCTGTAAGTGACTTCTTTTACTGTTCCAATAAAAATATTGTCCGCATCATCGCACATTTGCGATAAGTAAGGGTCATAAGACTGGCAATATGATACAAATGAAGAAGAGGCCAGTAAAAGGGTAATGTAGAGTTTTTTCATAATGTTATTTTAAGTTGCACTAAGGTAGGTATTTGCTAATTATATATGATCCAAATGCTATTTTGTTCGAGCCAGCAGTGTAGATAAGGGTAATGTGATGGTTTTTCCTTTATTATCCTTACCGTAGGTGGTGTATACACTTAGTTTTTGAATGTTATTGGGAATGTCAATGGGCTCTTTATATTGTTTATACTCCCCGCTGTCAAATGAATAGTATATGGCTTCACCTTCAATCTCAGTGCTCAATTCTACTTTAAGTTTACCTTTTTCTTTATACGGACGCACAATAGCATCATATGCGCTTCTTGCATAGTTAATGCCGGCAATATCTGCACGCGGCATTTGCTTTTCCATACGGCTAACAAACCCTGGCCAGTCACGTTTGTCTTTCGGGCTCCAAAACACATCAGATAACGCCCATGCCCGTGGGTATGTCATATACTCACCATGATGCATATCGTACACTTTTTCAGCCCACAGATTCGCTTGTCCGCCTAAAATATATTTAGGGTCAACGCCATCGGGAATGGGCTCAAATTCATATGCTTTCTTCAGCCGAACAGAACCCCATGTCAAGCATTCCGGTTCCACCGATATATCACCCTGTGGAAGGTCTATATAGGTGTATTGGCTTGGAGTCATTATTACTTCGTGGCCCAGCTTTGCTGCTTTCGTACCTCCTTCCATACCTTTCCAGCTCATTACAGCTGCATTAGGTGCTAGCCCACCTTGCAGTATTTCGTCCCAGCCTATTACTTTCTTTCCTTTCGATTCTATGATATTAGCTACTCTCTTAACAAAATAGCTTTGTAACTCATCGCTGTTCCTGAATCCCTGCTCTTTCATCAACTTCTGGCATCCGGGATCTTTCTCCCAATAGCCATGGTAGCATTCGTCTCCACCCATGTGTATATAGCCAAACGGGAAGAGGTTTGCCACTTCTGTAAATACAGTGTCCAGAAATGTATATACCCGTTCATTAGCAGGATCAAGTGAATTGTCTATAAAGATTTTAAATGTTCCGTCTTTATACCATTCAGAAACCTTGCTGCCCGGGTTTACAAATGCTTTTTGGTTGTTGGTGCAGGAAAGATCAGGATAGGCTGCTATAGCGGCAGCACTGTGTCCCGGCACATCTATTTCGGGCATTACTTGTATATGCCTTGCTGCAGCATAGGCTATAACATCCTTTATTTGTTCCTGTGTATAGTATCCGCAGTCAGTTGCCGGTTCACCGTCTTTAGGCCACTCATAGTCACCAAATTTACCGGTACGTTTTACCCTGCACCCACCTATTTGAGTCAGTCTTGGCAGGCTCTTGATTTCTATTCTCCAGCCATGGTCGTCAGTAAGGTGCAAGTGAAATACATTGTACTTATAGCGGGATATGTTGTCGATGTAATGCTTTACCTCGTCTACAGAAAAGAAATGCCTGCTCACGTCCAGCATGATCCCTCTCCATGCAAATCTTGGATAATCTACAATGCTCACGCCAGGTATTATCCAGCTCACTCCATTCTGTATGGTACGGCTTTCTATTTCCTTTGGCAGTAATTGTAATAGCGTTTGTACACCATAAAACAGGCCCGCTGATGTATTGGCATTAATAATCACTTTATCAGAGGTTACATCAAGCGTATAACCTTCGCGGCCTATTTCTGTATTTTGCTTTTTGTTGATGTTGAGTTCTATAGCTCCGGGCTTGTTACCTGTTTTTACAAGGTATCCTGTCGCGGGTGTTAATCTTTCTGATAAGCAATTTGCCGCGCTCTGAGCCTCTGCCGATTCCACGTGTACAACAATGGGATTGCTCAGCTTAAAGGAAACAAACTTATTGGTGGTAACCTTTACAGGCTCTGGGATGACGTATACATCCTGCGAACGGGCATAGAAATAAACGCTAACCATAGCAACTATAGCCAGCACAATAAAAGATACTTTTTTCATCGCTTCTTAAAAAAGGGTAATATACGAGCTTGTTTACACAGAACCTATATCGCTTTCTGGGCAAGATATTCTTCCCAGTTTTTCAGGGCACCATTTTTTAATACCCTGGGAAATTTATTCATCGCACCTTCTTTGCCTATGAAGCGCATATACTCGTAAAACGTATCGTTGGGTAATAATTCTACAAACACTTCTTTAAGGGCCGATGTGCGCTCTACAGCATAATCATCATTTATTTCACAAAGCGTTTCGTCGAGTATCTGCCTTACTTTTTGAGGGTCGATATCAGGATCATCACAGCCAACATACCAGCGGTGCGCAAAAAGATTTTCGTACTTAAAGCCGGCAACTGCAAATTCTCTTACGGTAAACCCTAATTTCTTGGAGACAGTATCAACCGCCTTATTCATATTGTCTACAGACATATGCTCTCCGCAGAGGCTTAGGAACTGTTTGGTACGCCCTACAATGGCTATTTCTCCTTCTTTGGCATCTGTAAATCTTATTACGTCACCAATTATATAACGCCAGGCGCCGGCGCAGGTGCTCAGCATCACGGCATAGTCAACGTCTTCTTTTACTTCATTTATCAGGTATGTAACGGGGTTTGGTTTTGGGTTCCCATCGTCATCAAAATTTTCTGAAGTAAATGGTACAAATTCATAAAATATACCGGCATTCAAAACCAGTTTGATTCCGTGATTCCCAGGGCGGGCTTTAAAACCAAATGACCCTTCTGACGCCATATAGGTTTCAATGTACTCTATAGGCCTGCCCAACAATTTTTTGAAACTTTCCCGGTATGGTTCAAAGGAAACGCCACCATGAATATAGATGCTCAGGTTCGGCCATATTTCATGGATATTACGGACACCATGATATTTAATAACCTCTTCCAACACTATCTGTACCCATGCCGGTACGCCGCAGATAGTACCAACATCCCATTGAGGGGCTTTTCTTATAATAAGCTTTATCCGATCTTCCCACTTAGGCCGTTTAGATATCTTTTGGCCCGGTTTATAAAACAGGTTTGACAGCCAGCGGGGCATGTTCTTGGCACTGATGCCGCTCATATCCCCTTCATAGTAGCCACCCTTTTCAAATAAAGACGTGGTACCTCCCAGCATCAGCACTCCTTTTTGAAAGGCTACCGGTGGAATGTTAAACTCCGTCATAGTATACAACTGCTTAAAACCCACTTTTTTGGTGGATCTCAGCATGTCCTGTGTCACCGGTATATGCTTACTTGCAGATTCTGATGTTCCGGAGCTAAGGGCAAAGTATTTAACCTTACCGGGCCAGCTTACATTTTCTTCTCCGTCAAGGCATCGGTACCACCACTCCTTATACATTTTATTATAAGTGAATACGGGTACGTTCTTTTTAAACGCTTTGATGAAATCTACTTCAGTGCTGAGAATTTCACCAAAGCCATATTGTTTTCCAAAAGAGGTGTATTGCCCGCGTTCCAATAGCTGGCGCAAAGTGTGTCTCTGGTATGCAAGAGGGCTCGCTACCGTCAGTTTAAACTGTTTCCTAACTCTTAATGATCTCGATATCAGGTTGCCCAATAATGCCATTGCTCGTTCTCCGTTATTGCCTTCTTCTATAAAGGGAAGCAAAGTTAGTTATTAGTTGCAGCTTTTTATATCATGTATTGTATTAAAAATAATACATCTGTGTTAATTTAACATATTGTATCTGAGTTTTAATGTTTAATGCTACACCTTACCTTTGCCCCCGTTATGCTGAAAGTGCAGATCGTTAATAAGTCGCCCCATGGTTTACCTGAATATCAGACTACTGGTTCTGCTGGCATGGATATTAGAGCATGGTTGCCCGAGCCGATTACCTTAAAGTCATTGGAAAGGCGCTTGATACCTACGGGTTTATACATTGCTTTACCGGTTGGCTATGAGGCTCAGATAAGGCCGCGCAGCGGAATGGCAATAAAACGAGGTATTAGTTTGGTAAATACGCCGGGTACGATTGACAGCGATTACAGGGGTGAAATAATGGTCCCAGTAATTAACCTAAGTGCAGAAGAGCAAACGCTAACAGATGGGGAACGTATTGCGCAGATGATCATTGCAGAATACAAAACGGTTAGCTGGGAGCAGTCAGAATCGCTGGATGAAACAGCGCGCGGCATAGGTGGCTTTGGCCATTCCGGCACGCATTAATATTTGAAGATTTTTATTGTAATATATAAAATAAAATAATGAATATTATTATCCCAATGGCAGGTATGGGCAAAAGGATGCGCCCACATACATTGACAACAGCAAAGCCCTTGATCCCTATTGCAGGTAAGCCAATTGTTCAGCGACTGGTAGAAGATATCATCGCTACCTGTAACGAAAAAGTGGATGAGATAGCTTTTATCATCGGGCCATCTTTTGGTAAAGAGGTAGAGGACCATCTTTGTAAGGTAGCAGAGAGCCTTGGTGCAAAAGGCAAGATATGCTACCAGGAGCAGCCATTGGGAACGGCGCATGCCATCCTATGTGCAGCAGATAGCCTGAAAGGAAATGTGTTTATTGCATTTGCGGATACTTTATTCAAGGCAACCTTTAGTATAGACACTAATAAAGATGCTATAGTATGGACACAAAAAGTAGATGACCCAACGGCATTTGGCGTGGTGAAATTGAAAGAAGATGGCGAGATCGAAGCTTTTGTGGAAAAACCTAGGGAATTTGTATCTGACCTTGCCATTATTGGTGTTTATTATTTTAGAGATGGTGAAAACCTGCGCAAGGAATTACAGCGCCTGATAGATGAGGATATTAAACAGAAAGGCGAATACCAGATCACAGATGCTATGGATCACATGCTGAAAAATGGTCTGAAATTTTATACCGACCAGGTGTCTGAATGGCTGGACTGTGGCAATAAAGATGCTACTATTTACACCAACCAGAGAATATTATCCATTAAGGCCGATAGTGAACAATTGGTATCTGAAACAGCGATCATGGAGAATTCTGTGATCATTGAGCCTTGTTTTATTGGCGAAAATGTGGTGATCCGCAATTCGGTGATAGGCCCGTTTGTTTCATTGGAGGAAGGCGTGCAGGTGAAGGACGCTCGTATTAATAACAGTATTGTTCAGGCGCACAGCATTGTTAAAAATGCACGTATAGAGAACTCGTTATTAGGTAAAAACGTAAATTACAATGAAAAGCCGCGAGATATCAGCCTTGGCGATTTTTCTACACTAATATGAATTTATTGAGGCATTGGCTCATCAGCGCCGGCTTTTGGGTGATAGGTTGTTTATATCTTAATGTACCAGCTGTTGCACAGGATACTGTGCAGGCTCCCGCTATTACAGCACCGGGTTTGCAGACGGATATGATATTTTATGATGCCGAACGTGCCAAATTGAAAGGCGATGATAAGGAAGCGGAACAGTTGCTGTTGAAAGTCGTGCAGCAGAAACCGGATGCTGCCGGTGCTTTCTATGAATTGGCACGGCTCAACTTCAAACAAAACCGACCTGAAAAGGCTGAAGAGTATATTAAGAAGGCCATCTCTATAGACGACTCAAATCCCTGGTACAAAAGTCAGTATGCAGAAATACTGGTATTAGCCAACAGGCAGGACGAAGCGGCTGATATATATGTGCAACTGGCAAAAACGCAGAAGTATAATCGCGAATTTTTGCTGAAGGCGGCACATATGTATGTGTATAAGAACAAGCCGAAAGAGGCAATGCAAGCTTTGGGCCAATTGCTTCAAAAAGACTCAACCGATGAGGAAATACTGAATGACCAGGTAGATCTTTACCTCAAGATGAATGATGTAGATGGTGCCGTTAAGACCACGCTAAAGCTCATAGCTCTATATCCTAAAGAGGGCAGGTATTACGCAACACTGGCAGAGATTTATGAGAATAATAAAATGCCGGAGAAAGCGGAAGCCTTATACAAGCAAATTGAACAGCAGTTTGGCGACGAGGCACCGGTGCAGCTGAGCCTGGCAGAATATTATAAAAAGAAGAACGATCCGGTTAAATACGAATTGTTTGTAAAAAAGGCAATTACTAACCGTAGCCTCGATGCAGATATGCAGATATCGCTTTTGGCATCTTACTGGCAAAATAACTTTAGAGATACTTCTAAAAGAGATGACCTGGAAGCTATAGCCAAAGAGGTAGCCATGCAACATCCCGGTAATGCCAATGCATTGGCGGCTTACGCACAAGCTCTTGCCGTAAATAACAAATCAACTGCATCGCAAGAGTATTATAAAAAATCAGTGGCTGTAGATGGATCTCAATATGGTATTTGGCTGAATTTGCTATCGGGCTATACAGATAAGCAGGATGCAGACTCGCTTATAAAGTATTCTGAAAAAGCATTGAGGTTGTTTCCCAACCAGGCAATGCTTCATTATTTGAATGGAATAGGCAAAATGAATAAAGGCGACTATAAAAACGCCGTAAAGTCTATAAATAGGGCTATTGATATGCAGCCCGAAGATAACAAAGGCCAATTGGCGCAGATGTACACGCTGCTGGGGGATGCATATAATTTTGATAAACAATACCCCCAGTCTGATGAAGCGTATAATAAAGCCCTTGCATTGGATCCTGAAAATGCCACTGTGTTAAATAATTATGCATATTATTTGTCAGTAAGAGGTGTGCGGCTGGATGACGCAGAAAAAATGTCCATGAAGTCGCTGGAGATAAGGAAAAATGAGCCAACATTTCTGGACACTTACGGGTGGATCCTCTACAAACAGGGAAAGTATGATAAGGCGCTTGAGTACATACAAAAAGCTATAGATGCTAATGGCATTCATGCTGATGGCACGGTTTGGGAACATCTTGGGGATGTTTATTTTAAATTGAATGAAGTGGATAAGGCAGTGGAAGCATGGAAAAAGGCGAAGGAGAAAGGCACGGATAATATTGAAATCGATAAGAAAATAAAGGATAGAAAGTTGTATGAATCATAGTGTAGCGCGGTTTGGGGCAGTGCTATTATCTTTATTGGTATTTGCATCCTGCCAGGTGGGCAAAAAGCCTGTCAGGAAAAATGTTACTATCGATAAATATGCCATAAAGGAACGGTATGGTATGAATAGCGTAGATACTATACCTGTAACAAAGGAGTTGCCCGGATCCGGAGGTGTTGGTTCTGAGCAAAAAAAGACACTGACTGCTATGCTGCTTAACCTCGCAGATCGCCAGGTGCCATTTGTTTCCTTTAGTGGTAAAGCCAAGATGCACCATATTGCCGGTAATGATAAGCAGGAGTTCGTCGCCCACATTCGGATCAAAAAAGACTCTATAATATGGATCAATGTAACTGCCCTTGGCGGTACCATACCCGTGGCAAGAGTCTTGATAACCCCTGATAGCATTTCACTAATCAACAATCTGCAAAAAGAGGTACGTCAACTGCAGATAGCGGATGTAAATAAATTGCTTCCTGTTTCTGTAGACTTCGCTACTATGCAAAACCTCATTATGGGTAATGTGCTCAAACAGGGTGGGGATCCCGTTGATGTAGGCGATTTTGGCGGTACCTGGACTATGCAGGTACAGGATAACCAAATGGTACAGCAATTAAGTTTTAACAAGGCCGACAGCAGCATACGAACATTACAGATGCGTACTGCTGATGATAGTACACAGGGACTGATGCAATACGGTGGTTATGAAATCATAGATAATAAGCTGTTTTCGATGCAAAGAGTCATTACGATCAATAATGGCGGTGATGAGCATTATATTGATATGAATTTCAATAAAGTGGATTTTGACGAACCGCTTGATTTTCCTTTCAACATCCCGAAAAGCTATGACAGGAAATAATATGCACAATATTATGTACGAGCGCAATATTGACAGTTTTTTTTAGTTTCATACCATTATTTTTGTTTGTCCCTTATAACAAGTCCTAATGAAGGTTGTAATATTTGCAGGAGGCCGTGGTACCCGTATCTCAGAAGAGTCGTCCATGCGCCCCAAACCAATGATAGAAATAGGTGGTAAGCCAATACTTTGGCATATCATGAAGATATACGCGGCCTATGGACATACAGAGTTTATCATTTGCCTGGGCTATAAGGGCTGGATGATAAAAGAGTATTTCGCTAACTATTTCCTGCACAATGCGGATATTACTGTGGACCTTTCCCAAAATTCGCTGGAGGTCCACAACAATAATTCTGAACCTTTTAAAGTATCACTTATAGATACCGGTTTGGATACTATGACCGCCGGCCGCTTGAAAAGGGTATTGCCATACGTAGGCAACGAAACCTTTATGCTAACTTATGGAGATGGTGTGTGTAATGTAAATCTGGATGAGCTGGTGAAATTTCATAAAGAACACGGTAAGATTTGCACTATGACAGCCATACAGGCTACCAGCCGCTTTGGTGTTATAAAAATGGAAGACAGCGGGCTGATAGATAGTTTTGAGGAAAAGCCGGAAGATAGCGGCACATGGATCAACGGGGGCTTCTTCGTGGTAGATCCGGAAATTGTAAAATATCTACCTGAAAATTCAGATGATATTATGTGGGAGCGCTATCCAATGGATATGCTGGCGTCAGACCGGCAGATCGCAGCGTACAGGCACCACAATTTCTGGAAATGCATGGATACCCTAAGGGATAAGGAAGAATTGGAACACCTTTGGCAAACAGAACCTTTATGGAAAAAGTGGTAACTGCAGATTTATTACGTTCTGCCTTTAATAATAAAAGAGTATTTGTAACCGGCCATACCGGCTTTAAAGGTGCCTGGTTAATACAGATATTGAAATGGCTGGGGGCCGATGTAAAGGGTTATGCACTTGCTCCTGAAAAAGATAACGATCTTTATAATCTTATAGACGGCGATAGCCAGTGCTATAGTTCTGTCATTGGCGATCTGCGCGATATGCATATGTTGCAGGGCGAGATAGTACGCTTCGAGCCTCATTTTGTATTTCATCTGGCTGCCCAGTCACTCGTAAGGCGCAGCTATGATATTCCGTCTGATACCTTCATGGTAAACGCCCAGGGAACAGTACACGTACTGGAAGCGGTACGCAGCCTTAAGAACCCTTGTGTTGCCCTGATGATAACTACCGATAAGGTATATGAAAACCCGGAACGTGGATTGCCATTTAAAGAAGATGATAAATTAGGTGGGCACGATCCTTATTCAGCAAGTAAAGCAGCAGCAGAAATAGTAGTAGCTTCTTATTGCAGGTCTTTCTTTCAACCCGAGGCATATGCCACGCATCAAAAAGCTGTCGCGTCTGTGCGGGCAGGCAATGTTATTGGCGGTGGTGATTTTTCTGATGATCGTATCATCCCTGATATAGTAAGGGCATTAGAGTTTGGCGAAACAGTAGAACTGCGCAATCCGCAATCTATCCGCCCATGGCAGCATGTGCTGGAGCCACTCAGCGGTTATCTCACACTAGCGGCAAACATGTCCGTTGATCCTGTTAAATACTGCGGTGCCTACAACTTTGGCCCGGATGTGAATGATCGTCTCACTGTAGAAGAGTTGACGAAGATATTCCTGGAGCGTTTTGGTGTGGGTAATTATCGCATCACGCCGCCTGATCGTCCGTTGCACGAGGCAAACCTTTTGTTGCTGGATAGCACGAAGGCTTTGCAGGCACTTGGTTGGTCGTCGCGGCTCAGCGCAAGGCAGGCTATACAGATAACGGCCGATTGGTATGCTAATAAGAGCTTGTCTGCACATGAGAAATGTATGCAGCAGATAAGCGATTATTTTGAGGCTTAATTATGCTTCTGCCAGGGAGGCATTGGTGATAAATGCCGGTATTGTTTCCTGTTGCAAGGCTTCTTCGTCCAGGTAAAATTCTTTTTTCACCTTGTCATACTGATACAGCTTTTTAAGCAGTGTCTTATTACGAGCTATGAATTCAATAGCATCGGCTATATAGTCTATCTCTGCATCCAGCATCGTAGGGTGTAAGGATACCCTTACCCATCCTATACGTACCAACGGATTTCCACCTACAATCTCATCTTTTATGTGAATAGAAGTATCATGGTCCAATCCGTACAAATGATGCCCATAAGTACCCGCACAGGAACATCCGCCACGTGTTTGTATGCCAAACATATCATTCAGCGCCTTCACTACCATGTGATAATGCACATCGTCAAATACTAAAGATAAAATTGCCTGCCGGTGCCGTATTCCCGGTTCCAGTATTTTCACGCCTTCCAGTTTTTCTACACGCGCCCATAGCTTTTCCAGCAGTTCCTCTTCCCGTTGCTGAATGTTGGCAACACCCATTTCTTCTTTCAGTTCTATGGCTTTAGCCACACGTATCGTTTGTATAAAGCCGGGTGTTCCGCCATCTTCGCGGCTCTCAATATCGGCTTTGTACACGTGTTTTTCGTAGGGGCTGGTCCATACAACAGTTCCGCCACCGGGGTGGTCGGGGGTTACATTGTGATACAGTTTTTTCTTAAATACCAGGATGCCGGCGCTGCCCGGGCCACCCAAAAATTTATGCGGAGAGAAAAAGATGGCATCCAGGTATTCATCTTTTTCTTTCGGATTCATATTGATCTCTGTATAGGGTGCAGAACAGGCAAAGTCTACAAAACAATAGCCACCATATTTGTGTATAATGGCGGCTATCTTTTTATATGGTGTATATACTCCTGTAACGTTGGAACAGGCAGTAACGGAAGCTATTTTTGTTTTTCTGTTTGCATAGCGCTGCACCAATGTTTCAAAGTATGCAAGGTCTGCTTCACCCGCGTCGTTCGGACTGATGATTTCTACATCGCAAATGGTTTCCAGCCACGTTGTATGGTTAGAGTGGTGTTCCATATGCGTGATGAATACGATCGGGCGCTCAATTTCCGGAATGCTTATTTTGTCCGCAAAGTTTTCGTGCAGCTTCAGGCCCAGCAGGCGTTGGAATTTATTGATTACGCCTGTCATCCCGGCATTGCTGGATATGATTGCCTCATCAGTTCCGGCGCCTACATGCTCTTTTATCTTCTTCAGGCTGTTTTGGTATAGTTCCGTCATATGCGTACCTGTATAGGTAGTGCGCGTATGCGTATTGGCTACATAAGGGTATACTTCGGCCATCATATAATCCTCAATAGGCTTATACATTCTTCCGCTGGCTGTCCAGTCGGCATACAATATCTTCTTTTTGCCAAATGGAGAAACGAAATAATGGTTAATGCCTATGATGTTTTTCCTGATGTCCTCGAAATGCTGCATGTGATTTGAAAATTACCAACTGCAAAATTACCATTTTCTTTAATCTTTTTTGTGGGTACACAGGCATTTTATCCTTTATTTGCAGCATGTATCAGTTCGAAGAAACTCCGCTCAAAGGCGCTTTCACAATAACCCTGCCCGCTTTTTTCGACGTTCGTGGCAGCTTTGTTAAGCCATATAATGAAGAAGCTTTTCTAAAGGCCGGAATATCATTTCAACTAAGGGAAAGCTATTTTTCCTTTTCTAAGAAAGACGTCATACGTGGCATGCACTTTCAGCTGCCGCCGCATCAGCACAGCAAGATCGTTTATTGCCCTAATGGTGCCATATTGGATGTGATCATCGATCTGCGAAAGGGATCCCCTACCTACAGGCAATACTATGCACAGGAGTTATCTGCTGAAAATCATAAAGCGTATTTTATACCGGAAGGTTTTGCGCATGGTTTCAAAGCGTTGACGGATAACGCCATGACCTATTACCTGGTTTCATCCGGCTACAATAAAGAATCCGATACCGGCATTTTGTACAATAGCTTTGGTTACGATTGGGGAATTGAAAATCCTGTGATTTCAGAAAGAGATCTTTCGTTTATGTCGCTTACAGAGTTTGCTTCACCCTTTTAAAATCTCCCAAAAAAATAAAGCAGATTTACATTGCTTACCTTTGCTTCGCAAAAACAGGAAAAGATTAAATATGAAAATAAATAAGGTCCTTGATATACTAGGTATCAATAAACTGAACGAGGGTGCTGCCACAGGTACTAAATGGCTGAAGGCCGGCGGTGAGAAAATTGATTCCTATTCGCCCGTTGACGGCAAACTGATAGCCAGCGTGACTGCATCAAGCGGTAAAACTTACGATAACGTTGTAAAACAAGCCCAGGCAGCATTTGAAGAATGGAGAATGTGGCCTGCACCTAAACGTGGCGAAGTGGTTCGCCAGATAGGGGAGGCATTGCGTAAGAATAAAGAACCATTGGGTCGTCTGGTTTCTTATGAGATGGGTAAGAGCCTGCAGGAGGGCCTAGGCGAGGTTCAGGAAATGATAGATATCGCTGATTTCGCGGTAGGATTATCCCGCCAGTTATATGGCCTTACCATGCACAGCGAGCGTCCTATGCATCGTATGTACGAGCAATGGCATCCGTTGGGCGTTGTCGGCATCATCAGCGCATTTAATTTCCCGGTGGCAGTTTGGAGCTGGAATAGCTTTGTAGCATGGGTATGTGGCGATACCTGCGTATGGAAATCATCTGAAAAAACGCCGCTTACCGCTATCGCATGTCAGAATATTATTGCCGAGGTCTTCAAGGCCAATAAAGTACCTGAAGGTGTATGCGGTTTAGTTGTTGGTGGTCGTGAAATAGGTGAACTGATGAGTGCAGACCCACGCATACCTCTGGTGTCGGCAACGGGAAGCACCCGCATGGGTAAGGCTGTGGGCGCTGCAGTAGGCGCAAGGTTGGGCCGTGCGTTGCTGGAGTTGGGTGGTAACAATGCTATCATTGTTTCAGAACATGCCGACCTTGATATTGCATTGCGTGCATGCCTGTTTGGTGCTGTAGGCACTGCCGGACAAAGGTGTACTACCACACGTCGTCTTATTATTCACGATAAGGTTTATGATGCTTTCAAAAAGAAATTAGTTGCTGCATATAAGCAACTGAACATCGGTGATCCGCTGGACGAAAAGAACCATGTAGGACCATTGATAGATAAGGATGCAGTGAATAACTATCTCCATGCAATCAGTGAACTGAAAAAGCAAGGTGCTAAAGTGGTTGTTGCCGGTGGCGTGCTCGATGGCAAAGGTTATGAAAGTGGCTGCTATGTGAAGCCATGCATCTATGAGGTTTCCAATGATATGCCTATTGTTCAGCACGAAACTTTCGCTCCGTTATTATACATCATGAAATACAGCAAACTGGAAGAGGCTATTCGTTTGCAAAATGATGTTCCTCAAGGTCTTTCATCTGCTATTATGACGCTGAATATGCGCGAGGCGGAACAATACCTTTCTCATATGGGTAGTGACTGCGGTATAGCGAATGTAAACATTGGTACCAGCGGCGCTGAGATAGGTGGTGCATTCGGTGGTGAAAAAGAAACGGGTGGTGGCCGTGAAAGCGGTTCTGATAGCTGGAAGGCATACATGCGCAGGCAAACAAATACCATTAACTGGGGGAATACATTGCCTCTGGCACAGGGTATCAAGTTTACGGTATAAAGTTTAAAAGATTAATATTCGATATTGAAAAAGGGCGTAATGCCCTTTTTTTATGCTAACTACTTATTGTATTTATTACTATTAGTTAATAAAATGTTATATTGCGAAAACACAAACATTTGGAGTGATATGACAATAAAAAACTACTTAAAAGTTTTAGTGTTATTGCTGACGGTATCTGTATATACAAGCGCAAACGCTCAAAACGGTGATAACCTATTTCTGAAAATACAGAAAGCAAATGACGCAGGCACTACCTTCCAGGCAATATCTCTTTTTCACCAGGTAACCGGGCAAAAGCACAACGTGCTGAAGCAGGAGAATCTGTTGAGTGTAGACAAAGCGGCAGTAGAAAATTTATATGGGCAAAAGCCTAATGCGGTAGCTATTTCTTTTACAGACTACAATACGGGGAAATCATATACGCTGGAAATGCTTCGCAGTAAACCTGTATCAGCAAATGCAAATTTTGGATACATTCAAAATGGCTTTCGTTTTAAGACTGCTTTTACTGATGGATTGCACTACCAGGGTGCCCTGGTAGGTGTTAAAAAATCATTGGCAACAATGAGTGTGTTTGAAGATGGTACTGTAATGATATTATTTGCCAACGATGAAGGGAATTTTGTTGTCGGCAGGTTAGACGATGGTAGCGGCAATTACGTTTTTTACAATGACCAGGATATGATAAATCGTCCAGCCAGCCCTTGCGGCACTCGTGATGACGCGCCTGCTATAGGTGGTGGTTCACACGCGCAGGGGAAAATCACAGCGGCAAATCTATGTAATAAGGTTCAGGTTTATTGGGAATGCGACTATCAGTTTTATCAGTCGAAAGGCTCTCTTACTGCATCTGTTACCTATATGACCGGTTTATTCAATCAGTTTCAGGCAATGTATGTTAATGAGAATATCTCTGTTGAGTTAAAGTCTTTATATGTATGGGTAACCGATGATGCTTATCCGAACACAAGCTCAACTGTAGGATTGGATATCTTCAAGGGGTATTGGAATGGCAGGGGAGACGACTTTGATGGTGATATCGCCCATTTTATTACGAAAGATGGACATGGTAATGGAGGCCTTGCCTATGTAGATGTAATAGGTATAAGATCTTATGCTTATGCTTATAGCGAAATTCAAGGCTCATATAGTACTATACCTGCTTTTTCATGGGACGTGGAAGTATTAACGCATGAAACCGGTCACAACCTGGGATCTCGTCATACGCACTGGTGCGGATGGATGACCGGCCCTGGAGGGACATGTGGTTCTATCGACAACTGCTACACACAAGAGCCCAGCACCACATGCTCGAGTTGTTCTTATAAAACTTACGATAATGCTCAGCCCTCATCAAGTTGGACAGGTACCGTAATGAGCTATTGTCATCTTGTAGCCCGTGGCATCAACCTTGCTAATGGCTTCGGTCCGTTGCCCGGTAACGTAATCCGCTCTACGGTTTCTACCTCGTCTGTATTAAACCCGGTTATCAGTGCTAAGCTTACTACTACGCCAATTTGTACATCAGATGGTTCTATAGTCTTGTCCTGGAATGCAGATAACTTTGGCGTTGCTCCATATTCATACACATGGTCAAACGGTGGAAATACACAAAACCTTTCAGGTCTGACAACGCCCGGTAGCTATACGGTAACTATTACAGATGCAAATAGTTGTACAGGTACAGCTACGGCAACAGTGTATAAATATGCACAGCCCGGTAATGCTGCTGCTACTGGTTATACAAAACCGGTATGTTGCGATCAGGGTCCGGCAACAGTTACGTTAACTGCCAGCGTGCCTACTGACCTTACCAGTTGCCAAACAGTGGCATGGTTAAGAACTCCGGCTGCTATTACAACCTATGCTGCTGCACAAACTGCATTTGCATCTGCAACTTCTGCAGATATACTGACAAGTACTAATTCGAATAGTATCAGCAATACTACAGCTGCAGCATTGTCTGTAACTTCTCCGTCTCCTTGTGCAGCGCAGTCCTATTACTATACACCATTTGTTACCCGCAAACAAAGGACTGCTAATACTATTACGGCTACAACATCAACTACAACTGCTGAAACTCAGAACAGTGTTACTATCGGCGCTTATGTAGCTATCGGTGATCAAACATCTTCTGTTAGCGCCTGCGATCCTACCGATACGCCGACAGTAAAGACACTTACTGTAACCATTACAGGTTATACCGGCCGCTCTAATAATATGACGCTAATGTTAGTTGGATATGGCCGTAACGGGCAGGTGGTGAAATTCCGCGCAGATGGCCTTCCCGGTAACGGAATGTATACGCTTCCTCTCGATAAACTAGACAATGCTTTATCTGCATGCGAGATACATGCGTTTGATTTTAATTGTACTTCATCTACTTCTTGCACAAGTTCTACGGTCAATATCAGTGCAACAAGAACAGTTACTTATCCTGCTATTACTTCTATACTTCTTGATAAAGTTTGTATAGTTGGTTCTTCTGTGCAGTTAGGATTTGCTCCCGCAGATTGTGAGTCAGTCAACGGTTCAGGCAATGGTATCGCAACAACAGGGTCTGTGGTAGGGGCATCTCTGAATGTTTATCCAAATCCTGCAAGCAAATCTGTTACCGTACAGTTCTACGCTAATGCAAGCGGAACGGCGGAGATAAAAGTTACAGATATGTTGGGTAAGGTCGTAGAGACAAGAGAAGTTCCTTATTATAATGCCGACAACCTGGTGCAGGTAGATGTACATAGTTGGGCAAAGGGTGTATACTCTTTATCCTTTGATGACGGGGCAGGCACCAGGCAAAATGTTAAATTGATCGTACAGTAATCCTAATCTGATAATAAAAAAGCTCCTGATTTAAAGGGGCTTTTTTTATGGCATCTTTATTGAAGTGAATTGACTTATCAGCATTTTGTATATTACATCTATGAAAAAGATATTGATACTGCTTTTCTCTATTCTGTGGTTTGTAAACGCTCATGCGCAGGAACAGAAGCTACCTAAACTGTCCCCAATGACCCGTCAGTATCTCCAAAAAGCTGCGAGATATGGAGATGGCGGATACGTTCCTGGTTATGTTTATAAAACTATAGGCGGGAAGCAATATATGAGTGGGATGATAAAAGTTCGGGATGCGAAGGTAGAAACAGCTATGAAGAATATGGGTGTTAAGATAGGTACTAAGGCCGGTAATATCTGGACGGTGCAAGTGCCTGTTTCACAGGTGAGAAAGTTTACAACACTAACAGGTATTGACTATATACAATTGGATGAGCCTGCTATACGTTCGTTAGATTCTGCACGGCGGGCTACACATGCAGATTCGGTGCACGGCGCTGTAGGATTATGGATGCCTTACACCGGTAAAGATGTAGTAGTGGGGATAGTCGATGCGGGCTTCGATTACGGACACCCGGTATTATTTGATACCTCGGGAAACAAGTACAGAGTCAAAAAAGTATGGGAAGAAAAGACAACCGGAACACCACCTTCCGGTTTTTCTTATGGTAATGAAATGACTGATTCTACGATTATGTGGGCTAAAGGAACTGATGACGGACAAACACATGGTACACACGTCGCCGGTATAGCAGCCGGTTCAGGTTATGGGAGTAGCGCTGACAACAGGCGCTTTCGCGGCATGGCGTATCAATCTGATATTGTATTGGTAGGTATTACTCCTGATCAAAGCCAATGGGTAACTACTGGTGTAAGCGATATGGTTGATGGTATCAATTACGTTTATCAATATGCTGCATCTGTAAGTAAACCGGCAGTAGTGAATCTTAGCTGGGGAAGCCCGTTAGGCCCCCGCGATGGTACTTCTTTGTTCAACCAGGCAGTTGATAATCTTACCGGTAAGGGGAAGATATTTGTTTGCTCTGCAGGCAATAACGGACAGGACAATATACACGTTCAAAAGAAGTTCACAATTACAGATACAATCGTTAACACGTTTCTGAGCCTGCCGGTAACTCCTATCGGCAAAAGAAGTTGGGTAGATATTTGGGGGGATACTGCTAAAACATTTTGCGTTAGGGTAATGCTATTTAACCAGGGTACAGTAATAGATAGCACTTCCTTTTTTTGCCTCGACGACGCCATTCATCAGACACATTTGATCGGCTCTAATGGAGACACCTGT
This sequence comes from Bacteroidota bacterium, assembly GCA_018267955.1. Lineage (GTDB taxonomy): Bacteria > Bacteroidota > Bacteroidia > Chitinophagales > Chitinophagaceae > Polluticoccus. Next base: position 161,421 of record JAFDXL010000004.1, on the reverse strand, counting down.
TTTGTTGACTTTACTACCTCTTCGTCAGAGTTCAACGACAAGCCCCGTGTGTTTTTGGATTGTTATAGCAAAGCAGCGGACACTGATGCAATTTGTATTTCCATAAAAGGTACCTCCGGCACTATTAACATGTGGCAAAGTTATGTTTATAATACCTCCGGCTATTATGGCTCTTTCAATAATAATGGGCAAGGCTGGGCTATTTCGGGTAATACAGACATGACAATGAGTGATCTTGCAGTAACGAAGTCTGCGATCACAGTTGGTGCATACGCATCTAAAACAAATTTCGTTAATATTAGCGGAGGTAGTATAAATTATAATTCATACGCAACCAGGGGAGGGCTGGCGCCATTTACCAGCAGGGGGCCAAGCGCTGATGGCAGAACGATGCCATATATAACGGGCCCTGGCCTAACTGTTGGCTCTGCGCTAAGCTCCTATGACACTACCGTCATGTCAACCGGTTCAGAATATCAGTATGTGATCAATAAGTTCACAAACCCAAGGACAGGCCGGGATTATCCTTTCGGCATGTTAAGTGGCACATCTATGTCTTCTCCTGCTGTAGCTGGTATTGTCGCGATGATGCTGGAGGCCAATAATTCTCTTGATCCCGGTGGAGTAAAAGATATTATCAGGCAAACTGCTATAACCGACAATTTTACTCATCCGCTACCTCAGCCCGATAATAAGTGGGGTTGGGGCAAAATAAACGCTTATGGCGCGGTGAAGAGATCATTTGAAACAAGCAGCATCCACGATCAGACGCATACGCTACCAGGATGCACCTTATTCCCCAATCCCTCGGATGGCCGTTTTATAATAGATTATATGGCTACGTCTGCGCAAGAACTTACTGTTAACATCTACAGTGTCACCGGAGCTTTAGTAGCATCAAAAAAATGGCTTGTTGAGAAAGGTGAAAATGCTAGGAATTTCGATTTTTCTTATTTACAGAAAGGTATTTTCTTCACTAAAATTCGCTCAAAGGATGTAGAGGTTACGGTTAAAACCATCCTCCGCTAGTTTTAGCATTGATATGTTTGGTAATTATCTAATGCGTGTGCATAAAACACCCAATTTTGTGACAGTTTCTTTTTGAGATTGTCAGTTTATAGCGTACTTTTGCGCCCAGTTTAACATTGAATTTCAATATATATTTAATATATGTCGGGACAGCTTAAGGAAGTAAGGAACAGGATCAAGTCGGTAACTTCTACTCAGCAGATCACAAAAGCCATGAAAATGGTGAGTGCTGCTAAGTTGCGCCGTGCGCAGGATGCTATTTTGCAAATGCGCCCTTATGCGCAAAAACTGCAGGAAATGCTCAGCAATATTGCCAGCAGTGCCTCCGGCGATATGGAAATGCCTCTTGCTGATGAACGTGCTGTAGAAAGGGTGTTGCTGATACCTATTACCAGCGATCGCGGCCTGTGCGGCGCTTACAATTCAAATGTTATCAAGGCCACCCGCGCATTGATTGCTGAAAAATATGCTACCCAGTTTGCTAAAGGCAATGTAACCATCCTGCCAATAGGTAAAAAAGGATACGAGTATTTTGTACGCAATAACTATAAAGTAGTAGATGATTTCTGGACTATCTTCTCTGAACTGACGTTCGATAATGTGAAGAATGCTGCTGTTTATGCACAGAAAGCATTTTTGAATAAAGAAGTTGATAAGGTTGAGATTATTTACAGCCAGTTCAAAAATGCTGCTACCCAAATGTTTGTTGCAGAGCCATACCTGCCAATCCCTAAGGTAGAAGGTAACGAAAGCAAAAAGAACTCCGATTTTATCTACGAGCCATCTAAAGAAACATTACTGCTGGAACTAATGCCTAAGATCCTGAATACGCAGGTTTACAAAGCTGTTCTGGACGCAAATGCATCTGAGCATGGTGCCCGTATGACAGCTATGGATAAGGCTAGTGAAAATGCTAATGAAATGCTGCGTAACCTGAAGATATCTTACAACCGTGCACGCCAGGCCGCTATTACTACCGAGCTTACCGAGATCGTAAGTGGTGCTGCGGCTTTACAAGGATAATCTTTACTGTTTATATGTCTTTAAAACCGCCGGGATACCGGCGGTTTTTTATTTTAGCCTAAGGTTTATTCCTATTAACTTTGGCGCTGCATGTTGCAGCTTATCTTCAATCTGTCATTGGCCCTCCGCGCTATACGGGTTAATAAACTCCGTACAGCGTTAACGGTTACTATCATTGGCTTGGGTATTATGGCCCTCGTTGGCATCCTTACCGCTATTGAGGTAATGAAGGCGAGTGTATATACCAATTTCAGCAGCATGGGCTCCAATACCTTCCAGATCACCAGCGATATGATCAAAAAGAAGCGCCGGGGGCATGGGGTTAGTATCAATATCAATGAAGGGAAGAATATTAAGTACGACGAGGCTAAAGCTTTTAAAGAACGCTACCGGTTTCCCGGCAGCATCGTGGGCATTTCCATGTCGGGTACGGGTACAGCTATTGTAGAATATGGATCGGAGAAAACAAATCCCAATATCAGCGTAATGGGGGTAGATGATAGCTACCTGAAGATATCAGATACAAAGCTGGAAGCCGGGCGTAATTTTTCTGCCTACGAGCAGCAGTATGGCTCCTATGTGTGCATCCTCGGTAACGCGGTAGCGCAGAAGCTTTTTAAGCAGAAATACAAATCTTCTATAGGTAAAATGGTGTCTGTAGGGGAGCGTAAATATGTTGTAGTGGGTGTGTCTGAAGCCAAGGGTGGCAGCATGATCATGAATAGCGACAACCTGGTGCAGATTCCCCTTAACAATGGCCGGATGGTTTACGGAAACAACGAGCGGTATGTGCTCAACGTAATGGTAAATAACATACACCAAAAGGATATTGCGGCCCAGGAAGCTGAAGGTTTGTTCCGTGTGGTAAGAAAGGTTCCTGTTGGTGTCAGCAATGATTTCGAAATAGAACAGAACGACAGCCTTGCCGAAATGGTACTGGATAGCATCAAGTATATAAGCTGGGCTGCGCTGGTTATAGGTATTGTAACGCTTCTAGGCTCTGTTGTAGGCCTTATGAATATAATGCTGGTATCTGTAGCTGAGCGGACCAGGGAGATAGGTGTAAGTAAAGCTTTGGGAGCTAAATCTTCCACCATCAAGCAGCAGTTTCTTACAGAGGCTATTATGATCAGCCTGTTCGGAGGCATTGTAGGGGTGATAATGGGTATGCTGGTGGGTAACTTATTCGGGTTGATATTTCATACTCCATTTATTGTGCCCTGGCTATGGATCACAGTTGGTGTAAGCCTCTGTGCTATAGTGGGTATCATTTCAGGTATCTATCCTGCCATAAAAGCATCCAGGCTCGATCCTATAGAAGCCCTGAGATATGAATAAAACGAAAGCAGCATCATGGCCAAAGAACTGGAAGGACTGATATATAAATCTACAGGTAGCTGGTATATTGCTAAAGATCAGGCAGGCCAGCTATGGAATCTGCGCATCAAAGGCCGATTTAAGGTCGATAAGGATATATCTTCTACTAACCCCATAGCAGTAGGTGATAAAGTGACGTTCGAGGTAGAAGATGAAGCTACTAATACAGGGACCATTTCTGCAATAACAGACCGCCATAATTATATCGTCCGGGTTTCTCCGCACAACCGGCATCAGAAGCATATTGTTGCTTCAAATTTGGATGCTGCGATGGTAATGGCTACCATTCGGGAGCCGCGTACATCCAATGGCTTCATAGATCGCTTTCTCATTACGGCGGAAGCATATCATATACCTGCTATTGTTGTTATAAACAAAATAGATGTGCTCAAGGCCGAAGATCAGGATCAGCTTGCACACTGGCAGGATATGTACCGGAATGCAGGCTATGAAGTATATGCTATAAGCACACTGCTACCTGAAACAATAGAGCCATTAATGGCACGGCTACATAATATCACTACTTTATTTAGCGGTCACTCCGGCGTAGGTAAAAGCACGCTTATTAATTTACTGATCCCCGGCAAGGAATTGGTAACCCAGGAGATTTCCGGGTATAGCGGTAAAGGCCAGCATACCACCACATTTGCAGAGATGTTTGATCTGCCGGGCGGTGGCAGTATCATAGATACACCGGGTGTAAAGGAATTTGGCCTGATAGATTTTGAAAAGGAAGAGCTGGCTCAGTATTTTCCTGAAATGAGAAGGGTTATGTCCGGTTGTAAATTCAATAATTGCCTTCATGTAAACGAGCCTGGCTGTGCGGTTAAAGATGCGGTTAATAATGGTTTAATTACAATTGATCGCTATGCCAGTTATCTAACCATCCTCGATACTATTGAGAAGAAGTGGTAATGTCTATTCAATAATACGTTTTTTTATTATAATAATGCTATGATAATATATAATGTAACAGTAAAGGTGGAAAGTGATATAGCTGATGAATGGGTAAGCTGGATGAAAAAAGACCACATGCCCGACCTGATGGCTACAGGTTTATTTACTGATAGCAGGCTATGCAGGCTGCTGGAGCAGGATGAGCTGGAAGGCCGTACTTATGTTGCACAGTATTTCTGTAACAGTATAGATGACTATAACAGGTATATTTCAGATCATGCGCAGGGGATGAGGGATAAGGGTTTTGCCCGGTTTGGTAATAAGTTTATCGCCTTTCGTACTATAATGGAAATTGAGTAATAAACCTATGATGAATATCCTAAAACGCCCTGTTTTCGGGGATTTCAACAAAGCAAAATTCTTGCCAATATGACGCAATCCGCTCCGGGTAAGGCTTTTTTAATGCGGCGCTATCCCCATTAGCGGCAATTAATGTGGATAAAATCCGTAAAAGGGCTGCTGGTAAGGGTTTTAGGCGATTAATTTTTTTAAGGGATATTTGGAAGTGTTCTAAAGGTGAGTATATTTGTTTATCCACAAGAAATTAATTATCTCACAACTAAACACACTACAATGAACAAAGCAGAATTGATCGACAAGGTTGCTAAAGACGCCGGTGTTACTAAAACACAAGCTAATGACGCATTGGATTCTTTCACAAATGCAGTTGTCGCAGCTCTGAAAAAAGGCGATCGCGTTACATTGGTTGGTTTTGGTACATTCTCAGTATCTGAGCGTTCTGCCCGCAATGGCCGCAACCCTCAAACTGGCGAAGTGATCAAGATCAAAGCGCGCAAAGTTCCGAAATTCAAAGCTGGTAAAGAATTCTCAGCTAAAATCGCTAGCGGCAAAAGCAAATAATTTGTCTGCGAAATGATTCAAAAAAGCAGGGAGCGTAAGTTTCTTGCTTTTTTTTATTTTTGCAATCTAAATTCTTAATTATGGGTAGAGGCGATAAACGCACAAAACGCGGCAAGATAGCTATAGGTAGCTTTGGTAAAAAGCGCCCTGCTAAGGTTGCCATCAACGGCACAAAAGCTGCTGAAAAGAAAGCATAACATATGCCTTAATGATTTAAGTGCCCGCGGGTATTACCGCGGGCATTTCTTTTTGTAAACAAACTGTTATTGGCCTCACAGTACATGCGTTTTCTTTCTCATTTGGCCTAAGTTTGCTGCCTGATACATTAATTGCTGTTTTATGTCTGGTTTTCATACAAAAGATATTTCCCAAAATACATTCCTGGTAACAGGCGGTGCAGGATTTATAGGCTCTCACATTACCGAGTACCTGCTCAAAAATGGGGCTGGTAAGGTTCGCGTGCTCGATAACTTTCTCACCGGTTTAAGAGAGAACATCGATCTCTTCACCGGCTATCCCAATTTCGAATTTATAGAAGGAGATATTCGTGATTTCGAAACCTGTAAAAAAGCCTGCGAAGGGGTCGATTATGTATCGCACCAGGCGGCCTTGGGCTCCGTGCCCCGTTCGGTTAAAGACCCGGTTACCAGTAACGAGGTGAATGTAAGCGGCTTCCTGAATATGATAACTGCGGCAAAAGATGCCGGGGTAAAGAGTTTTGTATATGCTTCCTCTTCTTCCGTTTATGGCGATGAACCTAACCTGCCTAAGACAGAAGATAGGGTAGGTAATCCGTTGTCTCCGTATGCAGTTACCAAGAAGACGAATGAACTGTATGCAGATGTATTTGCAAAACTGTACGGAATGAAAGTAGTTGGGCTTCGTTACTTTAATGTATTCGGCCCTAGGCAAGACCCTAATGGTCCTTATGCTGCTGTAATACCTCTATTCGTAAGTGGCATACTAAGTCAAACGCCCGTGTATATAAATGGCGATGGCGAACAAACCCGGGATTTTACTTATGTAGATAACGCTGTACAGGCAAATATACGCGGCATGCTTACAGACAACACGGATGCTTTCGGACAGGCATACAATGTAGCGGTAGGGGAAAATTTCTCTGTTAATTTTCTGTACGAATCAATACGTGAAATGCTGGGTAAAGACCATCAGCCTACTTATCGTGAAGAGCGTGCCGGTGATATCCGCAATTCTTTGGCAGATATTTCCAAGGCAAGCAAGCTATTAGGCTATCAGCCTACGAAGCGTTTCCTGAATGGGTTACAGCAAACAGTAGCCTTTTTCAAAGAGGTTTATCAATAAGCTATTTAACTAACATAGATGCCTTACCTGATGCAAGTCGGTAAGGCACTCCTTTTTTATCCATAAGCGAGCAGTAATAATCGCTTATGTCATGCACCAGTCTTTGATAAGAGAATTTTCCCTGCACAAAATTCTGTCCTCGTGTTCCAAATAGAGTTCTTTGTTGGGGATTGCTTATAAGTTGTAACAATGCTTCTGCAAAAATAGTTGCATTATCAGGTTCCGTGATGTAGCCACACTGATTATCAATCACCACGTCTCCTACACCGCCCACATTGGTAGATACTACCGGGCGTCCTGCAGCCTGAGCTTCTATCAGGGATACAGGTGTGCCTTCGTTGTGAGATGTTAGAGCAACAATATCAAGCCCTGCTAAAACAACATCCATGTCCGTAAGCCAGGACGTGCAAATTGCAGTTGCCTCCCGTTTCTGCTCGGGGTAATAAGCATAATCAATGCCAGCTTCTTTAAATTCTGCTTCCATTTGCTGGCGCATGTCACCATCGCCAACAATAATAAATTTTACGTTGGCATCAGTCTGTTCCATCACCTTCTTAGCCGCCGCTACAAACATACTGTGATTCTTAACCGGTACTATACGGCCAATAATACCGATGGCAATGTCATTATCCTGAAGAAAATATTTGCTTCTGAATTCAGCTCTTTTTATTTCCTGGTGTAGCCGGAATTTATCCAGATCCAAGCCCAGTGGGATGATCTTCATCTTATCTTCTTCACATATCTTATATACCTGGGTCAGTTCCTGCTTTTGTTTCTCGCTAATGGCTATAATGCCTGTGGAGCGGTTCGCAAGGTATCGTTCTATCTGTATAAAAGCGTTACTCTTCCACTTGCTGAAATAACTATGGAATACATGGCCATGAAAAGTATGCACGATTACCGGCACCTTACAGGCATCTGCAGCCAGTCGACCAACAAGCCCCGATTTGGCTGCGTGGGTGTGAACTATATCCGGTCGAAATTTTTCTATCAGCCTTTTTATCTTTCGATAGGCAATGCCGTCATCAATGGGGCTGATGTCGCGTTTCATTTCCCTCACTTCTACAGGGGTAATGCCCAAGTCCATGCTTAGATGGTCTGCATCCTGCTCATGATCGTCCTTTCCGCCAATAACAAGCATGGTTTCAAAATCAGGAGCCATGTACCGGGTGAGGTAAGTAGCGTTAATGGCAGGGCCGCCTATGATCAGTCTGTTGAGTATTCTTAAAACCCTTGGCATCTTTGTTTCTTCTGGTGCAGCCCTGGGGCATGATGACTGCAGTGGTATAGTAACGATTTATTCGCTTCAAAGTTATGCCTATATGTCCACAAAGTAAAGGAGATAGCCCCTTTGGCAGTATCATTAACTGCTAAATAACATGTATGGAACCTGGACAGCTAAATAAAGTACTTCTTATACCAATATTGGAACACAATCAATGCCCAAATGGTAGCTACGCTTTCTCCGGGATTGGACGAATGTAATTTGTTCTTTAGTATCGTGCCTATTTCAGGCTTAAAAATGCCTTGTTCTTCCAGGAACTCCCTTTTTAACAGATCGTCAAATATCAGGCTGCTGAGCTCATTTTTAAACCAATCTTGCAGCGGCACATTAAAGCCATGTTTGGGTCGGTTATATATTTCTTCCGGCAGCATGCTGCGGAATGCATCCTGTACTATGCGTTTTTTCATGCTGCCATCTATCTTATAAGCCTCCGGCAGGGAAAATGCGAAATCAACTACTTTATGATCCAGGAAAGGGCTGCGCACTTCTATGCTATTTGCCATACTCATCATATCCACCTTTACCAGCATGTCGCCGGGCAATACCAGCTTCATATCGGTAAGTAATACCTCATTGAAATCGTCTGTATTCAGATCTTTCAGCAGCACGTGCTTTTCGTGGTTCAGCGCCTGCCTGTCAATTTTAGAAATTGATTTATCGCTGAGTAAGTTGTCAACTTGTTGCTCTGTATTAATAGAGGCCCATCTCCAATACCTTTCCCTGATGGATAGTTTACTGCCTTCCGCAAAGCGATGCAATTGGCGGAAGAGATCTGTGATTTTGCTGTTACGGCTGCGAGGCATCATTTCCCACACTGGCAATAGCGAACTTACTATACTGTTTGTCAACGAACGCTGGCGAACCTTGCGCTCCGCAGCATGCTTGTTATATCCTGAAAATACTTCATCACCACCATCGCCGCTCAAAGCTACTGTTACATGTTTGCGCGTATGGTGGCTAAGTATATACAGTGCCAGTGCAGAAGAGTCTGCAAAAGGCTCATCCAGGTAGTCCAGCACATCATATACATGCTCCAGGAAATCGTTTGTAGATAACGAGAATACGGTATGCGAAGTATTATATTTCTTAGCTACAGCCTGTGCATATTTGGTTTCGTCAAAGAAGGGGTTGTCTTTATAACCGATGGAGAATGTATTCAACTGTTTCGTATGCCTGCTCGCCAGTGCTACAATTACGGAAGAATCTATACCCCCGCTAAGGAAAGCGCCTAGTGGTACATCAGAAATAAGGCGCTCTTGCACGGCCCAGTCCATTTTTTCAATTAGTTGCTTTTGCGCTTCCTCATAAGTGTATTTATCATATCCCTCTTTATGGATCTTTATTTCATAATAGGCTTTATACGTTTCAATACCCTCTGGGCCACATATCATATAATGTGCCGGCATCAGCTTCAATACACCTTTTAGTATGCTTTGGGGCTGAGGTATATAATTAAGCTGAAAATATTGATGAAGCGTATTGTAGTTGATTTCTTTGGGGATATTCCACTCAAGCAAGGCTTTCATTTCAGAAGAAAATGCCAGGCAGTCTTCTGTGGCATAGTAGAGCAGCGGTTTTTTGCCGAACCTGTCCCTCGCCAATATCATCTGCCCTGTACTCTTGTTATAAAATGAGAAAGCAAAGAAACCCTCCAGCCATTCAATGGAATCGACACCGTATTCTATCAGCAGGTACAGTAATACTTCGGTATCAGAGCTGGTTTTAGGTCCGTTGATGCGTTCCCAGGTTTTGTTGAGGTATTGCTCAGATAGCTGTTTATAATTGAAAATTTCTCCATTAAAGATCAATATGTAGTTTCCGGTTACATCGGTCATCGGTTGGCATGCACCTGTAGAAGTATCTATAATAGATAACCTGCGGTGCCCAAGGGCAACTTTGCTGTCTGAAAAAACATCTCCGTGATCCGGCCCACGCAAGACTAGTTTTTCTGTTGATTGTGTTATTTTTGTAAGGTTGCTGGCTGCGTTCGTTTTAAAAGCGTAATATCCGGTGATGCCGCACATGAAAAGTTAGATGGAGATGAATGATCAGATGTTTTTACTGAAATCTTAAATTTAAATGCAAGTTATAACATTCCTCGACTTCTTACTACTCCCTTTCTATATCGTTATCATTTACCTTATTGCTTTTAAGATACGCGATAGCCAATACCCCCCGGGCCATAGATGGCGCCCATATTTTATTCCGGGCCTTACATTAAAGATACTAGGTGCCATATTTATTGGGCTCATTTACCAGTATTATTATGGTGGTGGTGATACAATGCTTTATTTCCACCATGCAGACATCATTAATAGTTCGATGGGCGAGTCGTTTGGAAAATGGTTTAACCTGATATTCCACATCCCCGAATGGTACGATGGACGCTACTCAGAATATATCTCCAAAATGGAGTGGTACCAGTCTTCTACAGAATATGTAGTAGCCTGCATCGTAGCATTTCTTGGGTTGTTTACTTTTACTACTTACCTGCCTACTGCAGTGTTATTGGGTGCGCTGGCATTTACAGGTATTTGGGCATTGTTTCGCACGTTCGCAACAAAGTATCCGTACTACACCAAGCAGGTTGCTATCAGCGTACTGTATATTCCCAGTACTATCATGTGGGGCTCGGGCATCTTTAAAGATACCATCTGTATGTTCGGCCTGGGCTGGCTTACCTATGGTGCTTTCAGGTTGCTTATTAATCGCGATTTCAGGATAGGTACCATCATCATGACAATATTGGCTTTTTACCTGGTAGCTTCTATCAAGGTTTATATCTTGCTGGCTTTCGTGCCTGCACTAGTTTTGTGGATATTGTTCACCTATTCACACCGTATTCGCAATGCTTTTGGCCGTTTTATGCTGAAGGTCTTAGTGATCGCCGGTTCCTTTATTGGCTTCCTGGTTTTCTCTCAAAAGTTTGCTTCGTCTCTTGACAAATATTCGCTGGAAAACGTGGCTACCACGTCTTATAGAACGAGTTCATTTATTGCCGAACGCTCGGGTGATGAAGGTTCTGCCTATAGCCTGGGAGAAATGGATCCTTCTATCGGTGGTATGCTCAAGAAATTTCCGGCTGCTGTAAATGTAAGTCTGTTCAGGCCCTATTTATGGGAAACTAAAAAAGTGATGCAATTGTTGAGCGCTCTGGAAGCTACCATGTTTCTATGGGTTACCATCAAGATATTGATAACCATTGGGCCACGCCGTACCTGGCGCACCATCACAAGCGACCCTACCATACAGTTCTGCCTGATTTTCGCTATCATTTTCGGATTTGCAATCGGTGTATCTTCCGGTAACTTCGGTACGCTATCTCGCTATCGTATTCCGTGTCTTCCTTTCTATGCGCTTGCGTTAATGCTTATTTATTATCGGCACTTTCCGGTTCAAAAGAATATCTTATCGCTCAAGTTATAATTAGGAGAACAAGTTAAGAAACTGCTCCTTCTGAGATTGAATACTATATTCTGCAAGCATTTTATTGTAGCCTTCCTTGCCCATTTGTTTTCTTAGTTGGGTATCCTGTATCAGCTTTTTTAAATAGCATTTCCAATCCTCCGTATTGCTGCAGAGATAGCCATTGACACCATGTTCAATAATGATCTTATTGACGCCGGCGGGGCTTGCTACACCGGGAATCCCAAGTGATAAATATTGGATCAGCTTAAAACCACATTTGCCTTCGCTCCATTTGTTTTCCAGCATTGGCATTACACCAATGTCCATTTTTAAAAGGTCTTCCACTTCTGTTGCTTCAGTCCATTTGATGAACAGCCAATCTTTCAGATCCAGTTCAGGCTTTTTGTTACTGATAACCAGGAAGGTAAAATCCACCTCCTGCTGAAGCTCTTTAAGGACATCTTTGATTATATCCAGGTAGAACATAGTAGTATGGCTACCCGTCCATCCCACTACTACTTTATGCTCATCGTGATCTTTTTTTGCATTGTGTCCCCGCTGCATATCTACACAGGTGGGTATGCGTACTACACCATTGTTGTATTGCCTTGCATAATTGCACAGGTAATCATTGCCGCCAACAACTTTGTATGACCATTTGCAGATGTATTTTACTTTCCATGTAGCCTTGAAAATGCCGGCGAATTTATTGGCTACAGTAGTACTGTCATTCGGTAACCAGATGGCATCATCATAATCGTAGATGATTTTCTTACGCCAAATCTTAGCTATGATCCATTCGAAGATGGGTGGCCCCACAGGAGAAGCTTCCCGATGTATAAAAATGTAATTATACTTCGGGACATCAAATACAGCAGTCTTAATCCGCTTAAAGAATCCACCTAATATGCCTGCAGATTTTTGCAGCACAGAGCCTTTTGTATATAAAATGCGCCATGTTTTTGCATCCATGAATGGTGCAATTTTATACTCAATCCCGGCTTCCTGCATGTATGGTTCATATAGCTCGACACGAAACCGTTGCGATGGCGCTACGCGCACAGGGTACGGTACGATGAACAATACTTTTTTATTGGGCATTGTCCACGGCTTTTAAGATGTTTTCGAAATTCCGGATGAACGTTTGCACACTGAATTTTTCCTGCACATAATGCCTGGCGGCAGATCCGTAGCTTTTTCTCAGTTCAGTGTTATTTGCAAGCTTTAAAATAGCCTCCGTCATAGCTTCTATATTCTTTCGGGGAACAAGCAATCCAGTTTTATCATGCACTATGATTTCTTCAGGGCCTCCGCAGCGTGTTGCTATTACGGGTGTACCATAATAAGAAGCTTCCAGGCAGGTCATTGAAAAGGATTCCGAATCAGAAAAGTTTAAAACGATATCTGCATCCTTGATGACCTTTTCAATCTCTGCAGTAAAGCCTTGAAAACTTACAACGCCTGCTAATCCTTCAAGATGTACTCTTTCTTCAAGCATTTGCCGGAACTGTTTGTTTTTCTCTAAGCCCATATCACCACCCGCAAATAACAATCTTAAGTTCTTATTCTGAGCATACGCGTGGATGAATGCATCCAGCGCATAATCCTGTCCCTTCCCGTGTATATAATTGGCCAGGTATAATATTCTTATCTCGTTTCCGCCGCTAATGGTCGGTGCGTTGATGCGCTCGCTAAAGTTTATAGGATCATATATACGGATCGTGCTCTCTCTTGTTGGTAATTGTTTTAATACGGTATCAGATACCGCAATCACTTTATAGGAGTACCGTTGAGCTATCGCTATCCAAAAGTTTCTTAAAGCTGCGGGTATAGATGAAGGTACAAAACGTACATAGGTAAGTAGTTTGATATTCGATTGAAAAATTCTGCTGCAGGCACCAAGCAGGTTGTAAAAATCATTTACCTGTACAATATCTATACCCTCGTTTCTGATAATGTTTCTAAGCCTGATGGTATTTGAAATAAGTGCAAAGGGGTATTGTATCAGTGTTGCAATTGATCTGTTAATTTCTTTCATAGGGAGCGTATACACCGTAATGCCCCTTTCTTGCAACATGGGTACGAGTGTGCTTGTCTTATTTAATACAAATACAAAGCGATGTTTATCAGACAATAGTTCTGCCTCATTCAAAGCGCATTTGAATGCTCCTGTAAAGGCTGTAGAATTATCTATTATCAATATGTTCAAAGTCAGCTTTAGTTTTCAATAACTCTTTGCCATTCCTTTAGCATAGCTTCCAGCGTGAATCTATCTGTTAGCTTTTCAAATTCTTCTGTTGCAGGTTTTGGAGATGCCAGCCAGTAGTTGATCTCTTTGGCCCACATGGCAAACCGCTCTTCATTTATAATATTTAGCATGGGTAGTAGTGAGCCAACCTCAGTCCTGATGCAGGTAACTACAGGCTCTTTACCCAGGCCCGGCACATTTAATATTTCTCTTGGTCCCGTAGGGCAGTCTGTGCTTACAACCGGTATTTTACAGATCAGTGCTTCCGCCAGTACATTCGGGAAACCCTCCCAGGAGGATGATAAAGCAAATAGACTACTATGTTTGTAAAACTTAAAAGCATTTTGCTGAAACCCCATTAAATACACATCTGCATCTTTATATCCTTCCTGCCAGTCGCAACAAACAAGGTCAAGACTTGTGCACAAATCTATAAAACTTTGCTTCAGCTCACCATCGCCCAATATCATCAATCTGGTGTTAGTGGTTTGCTTAACAAGGTTCAGTATTCTTATGAGTTTATCCTGTTCTTTCGCAACATGCAACCGGCCCGACGTAATTATAACCTGGCGCGAAAAGATTTGCTGCTCTTCAGCTGTTAATGTTTCATTTGCCAGCCTGTTTATTTCGGCTGGTTCATAAAAATTATATATGGTTGTCAGCTTGGTGATAGGTATGCCAAAATGTTCAGATAATTCATCGCCCAGCGCATTGGTTACACAAACAATTTCATCTGCTTTTCTATAAAGTTGTGGTATCAATGCTTTTTTACGTACCGTACCCATCATCCCCGAAATTACTTTATCGTGCATTTTTGAGCCGCGAATACTCAGTACCACTTTTTCTTTCCCTTTGGTCAATACATTTACATAATCAGGCCCTTCAAGGAAACTGATGGAGACATCAATATTATTTTCGCGTTTTAGCTTTTTGATAAAATTTAGCCTGTATCGCCATGCCTTTACCTTTCCAATAATACCGGTATATGCGGGGGGATCTGTAAAAACAACTTTTTTGCAGGTTCTGTAAAACCGTTCTCTGCCGGTTCCTGACAGGATACAGAGTGTTACATTATAACCCAGTTCTTCCAGGTAATAGCTTAGCAGGGATATAGATCGTTCTGCTCCTCCTTTGCCCAGTTCCGAGCCTATTAGCAGAACATTTTTCATGCATTTTTTATTTTTTGTTCCAGGTGATCCGCTACTTGAGATATATAGGCGTCCATATCATAATTGTCCAGGTTTTCTTTTCCTGTTTTACCAAGATCGGCTGCTGCTGTGCGATTGTTATAGGCCCATAATATCTCTCTTTTTATTGCTTTCGCATCTTTTATGGATACCACATGGCAACCGCCTTTGCCACGCGACAGCAATTCCGCCGATCCACAGTTGTCTGTGATGATTACCGGCACGCTGTTGTGTGCTGCTTCAAGAGCTGTAGCAGGCCCTCCGTCTATAAGGCTCGGTACTACAAATAGATCAAGGCCTTGCATAAAATTGGAAACATCGCTTACAGGGCCGGCAAGCTCTACGTTCTTCAACGGGGCAAAGTGGCTGTTTATGTAATTCATGATTGGCTGGTCAACGCTTCCCCCAATCCGGAGTTTGATGTTCGGAGGGTTATCATCGTTCATGATCTCTTGCCATGCATCTACAAGATAGTGCAGGCCCTTCAATATCACAGTATATGCCAAAAAGCCTACGGTAAATACTTCACCGCCGTTTACTATCTTCGTTTTGCCGTTGTTGGGTGGGAAGTCCGGGCTCATATGTCCCAGTATTCTTACTACGTTGCCGTTAAACGCTTTTGAGTGGGAATAACTG
The DNA here is from genome assembly GCA_018267955.1 of Bacteroidota bacterium. GTDB lineage: Bacteria > Bacteroidota > Bacteroidia > Chitinophagales > Chitinophagaceae > Polluticoccus. Next base: position 146,087 of record JAFDXL010000004.1, on the reverse strand, counting down.
GAATATACAGTAGGCATAGATCCTATTACTTCATCCACATGCTTTATCGATTGGTTGAAATAATGGAGTCTTTTTTTATAAGTATACGAATCTACAGTTGTGATGCCCAGCTTTTGGTTTTCTTCAAGTACAAGGTCGTAGATATAATTTTCTTCGGGAGTTCCCGGCATCAATACAATGAATATACCCAGTTTTTTCGCCTTCCTGAATGTGCGCTTTAAATAGGCATTGGTGGTGAAAATGATACCGGTGTCTTTTTGAATGCGGAAATAGCAAAACCAGTCATATAGTTGTTCTTGCAGTAGGCGAAACTTATGGTTGGGGATGGGAAGAAACTTTATAATACTGTTCAATATAAAAAGATAATACCGGCTGAACGCTGATACCGGGAGCGACTTGAATGGCGTTTCAAATTTGCCTTTAGAATGAACAATAAAGTTTTTAAGTAATCCTCTTTTATTTAGCTCCCTCGATAAAAAATACCCCAGGCGCGCCATTCCTGCACCGCTGTTTGCTGATAGCGATTGGAAAGAGATTACCTGTATTTTTTTAGCACACATTTATGTTTCGTTTGTATTTGTTTGGCTTCGTTTATAATATTGCCGATCGTGTTATGTGTTTGTTGTCGGTCGGGTTAGGTAAATGGCGTTGAGTTTGTTCCAGCTGGCGTTCAAGGTAGTTAGCTATGTCTTTGATAAGCTCTTCCATGCTATAATTATCCAGGTTCTTTTTAGCATTCATTCCCATTTCCGCTGCTGATTCTTTATGGTTATATGCCCACAAGATTTCGTTTTTGATGCTCACTGCATCTTTTATAGGAACAATCTTACAGCCCGGATTGTTTCTGGACAATAGTTCTGCAGAACCGCAATTTTCAGTTATCACAACAGGTACCGCATAGTGTGCCGCTTCCAGTGCTGTATACGGACCACCTTCGGTAAGGCTCGGTACTACGAAGAGATGTAATCCGTTTAAAAAACTCTGAACATCAGGTAAGCGGCCGAGTAATTGCATTTTTTTTGTGTGCAGGTGATGCTTTACGATATACTCGTGCATAGAATCGTCTATTTTGCCGGCGATACACAATCTAATATCCAGGTCAGGATACTCGGCATTGATCATATCCCATGCTGCCATAAGATATTGCAGGCCTTTCAGTACTACAGTATGGGCGAGGTAACCAACCATAAAGGTTTTCTTTGCAGGCTCTTTATGCTCGATCTTCACCGGCTTGAAATCAGGTTTCAGATGTCCGATCATCTTAACGACCTCACCGCCAAAACTCGAATTTTTGTATGTTTCGTAAACGGTGGGGTAGGTGCCAATAACTTTATCTACATATTGTATCGACTGATTGAAGTAACTAAGACGTTTGTCATAAGTGTAAGCATCCTCTTCATGATCTATTTCTAATTCTCTTCGCTCTTCGAGTACCAGTTTTTTTATATAGTTCTCCTCCGGATTGGCAGGTATGAAAAATATTGGGATGCCTAATTTCTTTGCTTTTTTAAAGGTACGTTTCAGATAGGGTTGTGTAACAAAAAGCTGATCCACATCCCTGGTGATTTTTTTTGCGCAAAACCAATCAAAGATCTTTTCTTGCCAATACCTGAATTTATATGGGGCGAAATGAAGATATTTATCCAGTCTGTTTAGTACAAACAAAAAATATCTTGACCAGAAAGATACCGGTGAAGATGGGAAATCGGTAATGTATTTCCCTTTTGAATAGACGATGAACTCTTTTAGTAAATGACGCTTATGCAGTTCTGCAGATAGGTAATAGCCAAGTCTTGCCATACCTCCACCGCTGTTGGCGGTAAGAGATTGAAAAGAGACGACTAATATTTTTTTGTCTTTGGTCATGCAGTTCTATAGGTTTTTTCTCTCATTCTGTCCAGTTGCCTGATTGCGGGGTATTCGGCAACATAATACAGAGTTGCTGCCAGTAGTAGCGACGCTGCGATGCCAAAATACCATCCATAAATGAGATAAATATTGTAAAAATTCAACCCTAGTTTGTAAAATACCAATTTTACAAGAAATAATGATGCTACGTGGGTAACGTACAAGGTATAGCTAAATACCCCGATGTTCTCCAAAGGTTTTATCCTGATGTCGTATTTCAAACCGGAAAAAAGGATCACAAAACTAAACAGGATCATACCGATACCGGTTATCCGGTTAGAGTCCTGGTGAAAAAGATATGACTTGATAATTACCAGAAGTTCGAAAATGACAGCTAATAATGCAAGGCTGTAAATAGGCTTGAGCTTGAATTTGCTGATGAAGTAGTCACGATAAGTATAAAATATTACCCCGACAAAAAAGTAAACGTTATAGTCAATAATGTATTGAGGTATAATTGGGTCTTTTTGATCGTCGAAATAGACGTATCCACGCCACCACCAGGCAAATATGTATATACCGATGGTCAACAAACCGTAAATGCGAAGTTTTTTGACAACCCACGGCGCAATCAGGTAAAATAATACTTCAAATGGTAGCGACCAGTATTGAGGAGTGAGGTAATTGTCCTTTGGTATGTAGAAAAGATTGTAAAGAAGTGTCTTTATATTTTCAAACTTATAAAACTCAATATAAAGTGGTTTGTAGCCCTCTGTTTGACGGTAAAAAATAGAAGCAGCATCTTCTTTGATGATGAGAAATACTACCAATGCCCACACAATGCCTAGTACATAAGGTGGATATAACCTGATAGCACGCCTGATGAAGAAAGCTTTAGTATCTGTATTCTTATTAAGGCTGTGAGCAATGGAAAAACCGGAGAGAACAAAGAATAAGATCACGAATTCTGATCCCAGGTCGGTATGCTGCATCATAAGTATGTTGAACCATTCCCAGTAGCTCCAGTCGGCTTTAGGGTGCACATGCGCAGCATATCTCATCGCATCAGTAAACAGGGCCGAGCGTGAATGGTTTATTACAACATATATAGCTGCAAGTCCACGCATCCAGTTGATGATATTCCAGTTGATTTTAGAGGTTGATATGTTTGCGCCTGTTTGTATCAATTCTTCAACATTTGCGATAAAGACATTTTGTTTACGTTCTGGTATTTAGAAATATAATCAAGGAAATCCCTGAGTATATGTTTCATTTTTATTTTTTCATCATACACCATGGGATATTCAAATTCTGCATAGTGTGTGGATAGTACAAAATCACCATCGTAACGCCTTACCATGTCAAAGTCATAGATAAGCGAATCAAGGCGGGTGGTAGGTTGCAAAGGATAATGGTACGCAATCTCGTTATGATCGCTAAAGTGTAATACAAAAGGATAGTCTGCATCCTTGTGTAAAACTTTAAATGTTAGTTGCTTCGCGATATTTGAAATGCCTTTCATGTCGCGCGCTTTTTTGAAAAAGCTAATGCCTCCGCCACAAATGTTCAACCCCGCGTCTATTACAGCATGATATCCTTTCATAGACAGCATATTCTGCGGTGGAGTAAAAACGCTTATTTGGTAATTGAATAAATGACTTAAAAAAGCAACCTCCTGCTTTATCTCGTTGGTTACATTCCTGTTAGTATAGTACTCAGCCCCGCGAACATAATTATTGCTTCTTTCGGTTGGTGGGGTAGGGTCTTCATTGCGGTGAAATTTGGCATGGTAGGCAATGTCTAATTTACCTTCCTTTACTTTCTCTTTCAAAAAGTTAACCAGCTCCTTATTGTCTTCAATTGGATGAGATGCGTTATCGTCTTTCCACGCCTGCCAGTCGGTTTTATGTTTGTCTTTGTATATCTGGTGCACCCAATACAGCCAATTGCCCTTCACTTTAGATATCAGGCTGAGTGTTGGAGCAAATTCTTCCCATATATCACCATAACAATTTTCCAGTTCTTGCGGTGTAGTATAGAAGTTAGTATCGTCGTCTCTTATTGCAAATCTCATGGCTTATGGTTTTGGTTTTAGGTTGTCAATTGCAATACTGTATACTGCACAATAGGCATCGATACACTTATTCATGTCAAATTGCGTATAGCAATAGTTGGCATTCGCTTTATAGGTATTATATTCAGAAGTGTTTGTGGCTAGTAATTTCATGGCACTGCTCAATTCATCAACAGAAACGCTGCTGTTTTTAATTGGTACAATGATGCCAGCCTGTTTGCCGTTTAGTTGAATCATATTCGCTATTTCACCTGCGTCAGATGCAATTACCGGTATCCCACAGCATAGATATTCTATAACTACTGTAGGGAGACTTTCGGACATATAGGTCGTAGGCAATAAGCCTGTATTCATTATTTGTATCCAATCCAATGGTTTATCAGAGTGTCCGGTGAAATGAATGTTTTGATGTGCTGTGTATTTAACTTTTAAACCGTCGATGTAATCGCTTTGTCCCACTAACACCAGGTGTGTGTGTGGTTGCTGCATTTTGATAAATGCTTCTATTGCCGTTTGCCAGCCTTTTTCAGGGATGCCCCGTGATACCATTCCAAACACAAAATGTTCATCAGGTATATTTATAGATTTCCTTAGCGGCGATGGAGTTGTGGAGGGTATTCCATTATACCCATTGTATATCTTACTCAGTTTACCTTTTGTAATAGCTCCAAACTTTCCTTTGAAAAACTTGATTTGCTTATCTGATATGCAAACAATATGTGCCAGGCTCTTTAGATTATTGGTGGCTTTGGTTTTATAGTTAAGTAGTGGAATGGCAATGCCAGCATGGAGCTTTGTGTAGAACTGCAGGTAATCTCCATGTATAGTAGTTACTACAGGTATTTGATCATTTGCTGCCGCCAGGCAAATGGTGTCAGACTTTAGCAAATGGCTATGCACTACCTGTATCTCTTTTTCTTTTATTTTTTTTCGTAGCGATTTCCTGATAAAGATGCTGCGCAGGCTGAGGTCTATCTTGAGTTTAAAGAATAGTGAATCTATTTTAGAAACCAATCCCTCTGCGGGTATTGCGGCAAACTCCAGTGGTACATCAGGGGCAAATGTTTGATATAGTCCTTCGTTAAATCCGGATTTGTAGAATATAAAGATCTGAACATTGTGCCCGGCATGTTGTAATGCACGCGAAAGCCGCAGAACAAATGTCTCTGCTCCTCCGGGGTGTATTACTTCTGTTGCTAACAAAATGTTCATATTATACTACTTGGCATAGTCTGCCATTAATTTATCATAGGATATGCTGTTGGTAATATGGCCATTCTGCAATTCGTATATCTTATCACAATACTTCAGTGAGGTGTAGCGATGCGCAATAATGACAATCGTAAGATTCTCATTGCCCAGTTCACGTATTGCATTAGTGATCTCTTCTTCTGTCTTGGAATCTAATGCCGATGTGGCTTCATCAAATATCAATATCTCTGCACCTTTATATATAGCGCGGGCTATAGCTATCCTTTGCTTTTGGCCGCCCGATAGGTTATTCCCTCTTTCGTTGAGCATAGTAAACATGCCCTCCGGCCAGGAAGCAACAAGGTCGCCCAGGCTTGAAAGTCTGATTGCACGCTCCATTCTTTTTATATCAATTTGCTCCCTGCTCTCGCCTATAGCAATGTTTTCTGCAAATGTTTTGTTCATGATGAATACTTCCTGGCGTACATAGCCCAGTACCTTCCACCATTGGGGGATATTATCCTGGTTCAGTTTGCTGCCATCTACCAGTATCTGGCCTTCCGTGGGGTACAGGAAGCCCAGTATATTACCAATCAAAGTCGATTTACCGGAACCTGATTTGCCAATAATTCCTATTTTCTCACCTTTCCTTATCTCCAAGTTGCAATCTTTTATCACAAGGTTATGTGTGTTGGGGTAGTGGTACGATACATGCTCAAAGCGGATAGTATCGTTGAATGTGAGAGGCGCTACCTGTTCTTTATTTTTGGGTTGTTCCTCCAATTCAAATTCAGGATCGTTGAATACAAATTCTGTAGAGTTTAGGTTACTCATCGCCATCACAAATCGGTTCACCGATGGAATGCTGCGGTAAGCAATGATGGAGAATACAGATATAGTGGCAACAATTTGTTCCGGATTTTTTATAATGAACACGCCATAAAGCAGTATCAGTATAATGCTGATAAATATAGCAACCTCCAGTATCCGTGTTGGTATAAACTGCATAAAATCCAGCCTCGCCTGGTATACGCTGTAGTTTTCGGCATATTGCTCAAACCGCTTTTTGAAGTTTTGTTCCGTGCCGGCAATTTTTATATCTGTATAGCCAAAAATCATCTCCTGTGCATTGGCGTATAATTTGGTCGCATTAGATGTTTTTTCAAGTCCCGCAGTTTTAATGCGGCTTTTAACACGTGCGTAAAAACCACCCATGATTGGTAGCATCACTATTATCAGCAGCAGAAATAACTTCCAGTCAATAAAGCAGACCGTTATTGCGGTAAGGGAGAAGATGATAGTTTCATTGATGAGGATAATAGTAGAGATGGCCGCATTGCTGCACAACACCGCCTGGTAATAGGTTAATTTACTTACAAGTTCATTCGATGTGTCTTTTTGTATATCCAGTAACGGCTTTTTATAAATTTTATCCAGCACGTTCATCGAGGATGAAACATAAAAATGCTTTACAAAATTTACCTGTAGTTTATTGATATACAGTCCAAGCAGGTTTTTGAGTATGATCACTACAAAGAATAGCAGGGCGCTATACAGCAGCAGTTCATTCTTGGTAAGGCTTGCAAGGGAGGGCACTTTGGTAACGAGTGTGTGATAAGATTCCGGCGAAAGAACCAGGCTTATTAATGGCAATACAAAAGCAAGTCCTACCAGGTCGCTTATAGAGCCTATAAACGTCAGCAAGATCAGCCATATGAACTGTTTTTTTTGCGAGGCGTTAAACAACCGGTACAAACGCCGGGAGCTTGTTAATGCACTGAGCCCTTTTACTGCCATTTTCTTATTCTAAAATTCCGCTGTAAAACTATCTATTTAGTATTATAGATTTGTCTCTTGCGATGTTATTGATATGTGAATGGCATTTCTGCCGGGGAGCTGACGGTTAATGCTTATTAGCAAAAATGCTGGATATGCTTACCTTTTTCTTTTGATTATCGTTGTCATAGCCATACCCGTAACCATAGCCATAGGAGTAACCGTAGCTGCCGCCATAGCCGTAACCATATTTTTTCAGGAATTCCACCCCGTTAAAGATTATCGCCGGGTTTTGGATCTTTCCATCCTTATGCAGTACATCGAACATGCGTACCTGGTCTTTTACAGTGTAAGACTGGCGTACTACAAATAGGTTGATACCTGCGTATTGAGAAAGTACCAGCGCGTCAGAGACCATCCCTATAGGTGCAGTATCAATGATCACTACATCAAACATTTCCTGCAGTTCGTTTATCAGTTGCCTTGTTTTAGGCAATACCAGCAATTCACCGGGGTTAGGTGGTATGGGCCCGCAATTGGCTATATACAGGTTTTCGTGTATTCCTGATGCTTTTAAAACAGACTCCAACCCGCTCATTCCGGCAAGGTATCCGCTGATGCCGCCGTCATTAGGCAGGCCAAGGTATTGAGATATCTTTGGTTTGCGCAGGTCAAACTCCATGATGATCACTCGCTTTTTAGCAAGGGTCATGGTAATGCCCAGGTTTATGGATATAAATGATTTACCCTCACCGCTTGAGCTGGAGGTGATCATAAATGTCCTGTTATTATTGGCCGCAGCCATAAATTCCAGGTTGGCGCGTATCAGCCTGAACTGCTCTGCAACACCTGTGCGTATATGCGGGCCAACCACAATCGTATTTTCGCGGTTATTAGTGCCATCTACGCGGCTTATGGTACCAACAATAGGGATGCTGGTGAGTGTTTCTATATCGTGATCATTAATTACTTTGTTGTTCAGCAGTTCCCTGATGATGATGATACTGCCGGGTATCAGCAGGCCCAGCAGAAACGATATAGCATATATAGTATTGGGTACCGGTTTAATTGGCTTCCCTGTAGAGTGGGGCTCCACTACTACTTTCGATTTGTTGGTAGCGGCATATACCGATATTTCGTTTTCAACGTCTTTCTGATACAGGATCAGGAAGGTGTTTTTCACAACGTCATAGCCGCGGTTTGCCTCGCGCAGATTGCGTTCAACGTTAGGGGTATTGCGTATGCGGTTTTCGTATTCTGATGCGGTTTTCGCGGCATTGGCAAAATTAAGGTCCAGTTGCGCCAGTATATTATCGCAGGCATCGGCAATGCGCCTTCTCTTCGCCGATATTTCGGTGTCAAGCGCTTTTATCATTGGGTTTTCAGGGCCGCTCAGGCTTGCTCCCTGTTCTCTTTTCTGTATCAGTTGGTTGAATTCTGCGACCAGTTGCGTAAGGTTAGGGTCAGCTACCGATACACCGGCAATCACCTGGTTATGTTTAGCCGTCAGCACGTTTGCTTTCAGGCTGTTGATGGCTTGTTTTTGTGCCAGCAATTGGTTCATCGCCGTTTCGCTGGCTGTTTTAGCGCTGGCATATTCTGTAGCTTGTGCCGTTGGGTCTATAATGTCATTTTGCTGTTTGATGTCTACCTGCACAGAATCCATCGCTTTCAGGTCCTCGTTCATAGAGGCTTCTTTCTTCTTCAGGAACTCTCTTGTTTTTTGTGCCTTCAGGTTGATGGTTTCCAGTTCGCTTTTTTGATACACGTAGATCAATACATCCATAAAGTCGACACCTCTTTGGGGGATGTTATCGTTGTAGGTAAGATCCAGTAAGCTGGTACGTCCGTCGTTCAGGTGAATGGTAAATAAGCTGGATACCCTCGCTACGGCAACATCTTTGTTTTCTATCTGCACGCGAAACTCTGTGGTCTTCAGGTAGCCGCGGTTTACTTTAGGGTTGTTTACATAAGTGATCATAAACCTGCCAAAGGGGCGGCGTATCCATGTATCGCTCAGCACTTTATCTACAGTTTTGTCGGGCATGGTCAGTTGAAACTGGCCTTCTGCAACCTGTTTCACGGTCATTTGCATCGTACTGCCCTGGTACCCTACGGTGTCAAAAGTTATTTTTATCGGGCATTCTTCATATATCTCGGTTTCTTTCACACGGCCCATTGCCCAGTATCTCACGTTCAGGTCAAGGGAGTCAACAACCTTGGCCAGCATGTCCTGCGATTGCAGTATCACTTTTTCGTTAAACAGGTTTACCTGCGATTTATCATTTTCAGGATCCAGCTTGCTCAGTACGTTCTTGGCTACATTATCCTGGTTTTCATCTATCAGTATCGAGCTTTGAATGTCGTAAACAGGTGTGCTGTATCGCAGGTACAAAAAGCCGCCTGTTACAGTTACCGATACAGACAATAAAAACCAATACCAGTTGCTCACCAGCGTACCCAGCAGGCGTTTGAAATCGAATGAAGAGTTGAGCTGCTTCATCAATTTCTCAGAAAACTGTTGTTGTTGGTATTGGGGTTCCATGATCTTGTTCCGGGCTATGCTTATTGTTTAGATATTGCAATAATGCCATACACTGCCAGTACGGTTGACAGCAATGTGCTGATTATTGGCAGGTACACACGCATAAAGTCGTTGGTCTCCTGCTTGCGTATCCTGGCGGGTTCTACATATACATAGTCATTTTGTTTCAGGTAAAAGTAGGGGCTGCTAAAAACCGTACGGCTGTTCAGGTTCAGCCTTGCATACTCACGTTTCCCTTCTGTTTCTCTCACTATCAGCACATTGTCCTTTCTTCCGGTAATAGGTATATCTCCTGCCGCGGCAATGGCATCTATTACGCTCAGTTTTTGGTTCGGCGCCACCACAAATCCCGGGTGCGCTACTTCGCCAACCACCGTTACCCTGAAGTTGATAATATTAGCTTCTACTACCGGGTCTTTCACATAGGCCCTCAGCTTATCTGCCAGCAGGTCTTTTAATTGCCTTAATGTAAGTCCCGATACTTTGATCTTGCCTATAACAGGGTAGTCAATAAATCCATTTTGGTCTATCAAATAACCAAGGTTTTGAGCGGTATTGGTAGCTCCCAGGCCCGAAGATGGGGTAATAGAATAGGCAGTGCCTCCCAGGTTGAAGATGGGGGCCGGGTTCATGCCTTCTTTATCCAGTATGCTGCTGATGGTAGATACTTTGATAGCCAGGATGTCGTCCGGCAATAAAGTTGTTTCCTTGCGCCTTTCCATATCTTCTACGATCACAGAAGGGTTCTGTGGCATAGTGTCTTTGAAATAGACGGTTTTCTGCGGTGTTGAACATGCAGCCACCATTAACAGGCTTGCTACGGAGAGCTTGTAAATAATACTGCGCATACGTTTATGAATTTACCTGGGTGTGTAAACTGTGTTGCTGTGCCCTTATTTATTCGAGACAGGGCTGCCCGGAGGCGCCGTACCTCTTCTCCGTATCTCTGATATGTAACTTTAGTATGCGGCACTATGTTGATAAAGGCAAGGGTATTTTTAGTTGTGAAATGCCCTGTTTTTGCCTGTTATTACATTTTATTATAGTGCAAAATACTATCTCGCAGTCGTATTATGAACAATTGTGGATAAATTATCAACAGAATAATAACAAGATATCCACAGGATGTGCACGCGATATACAGCAAAGTTAGGAAAGCAACGGTTTGATAGCTGCAATCCCTGTGTTATTCGGTGGTTAATGTTGGCGGAAAATTATGGAGCAAGGCGACTTTTATCCCATTTACCTTGTTCATTCAGGGTAAATAAGATCCTGTCGTGCATGCGGTTGGCACGGCCTTGCCAAAATTCTATGCAATTGGGTTTTACGCGATAGCCACCCCAATGTGGTGGTCGTGGGATGTTGCCGGAGAATTCTTTCCGGTAGTTTTCGTGGTTCTTCTCCAGGAAAGTTCTTTCTGATATTATTTGGCTCTGTGGGGATGCCCATGCACCTAAGCGGCTGTTTTCGGGGCGCGAATGAAAGTATTCATCGCTCTCTGCTTCCGTTACTTTCTCTGCAATGCCTTCAATGCGTATTTGTCTTTCCAGTTCCTTCCAGAAAAATACAAGGGCTACATGTTGATTTTCTTCTATTTGATGTCCTTTATGACTCAGATAGTTAGTGAAGAAGGTAAAGCCATGTTCATCCATTCCTTTTAGCAGTACTATCCGGGCATGAGGCTTGCCGGCAGCATCAACTGTGGCCAGGGTCATGGCATTTACTTCGTCTACAGAAGACTTCAGCGCGTGGTGAAACCAAGTTTTAAAAAAAGCTAAAGGATTATCGCCGGCCATATGCTCATCGAGCGAGGCCTGCTGATAATCCTTTCGTATATCTGCAATATTTTTTTCTGGGAGTGGCAAGAACTAGTTCTTTTTTTCGCTGCGCAGGTATTTAGCCATCACATATATCAGTTCTATCACCAGCAGAAATATAAAGATATAAGTAACGATAGGGCCAATGCCGAAATTTACAGTATCAAAAAAAGCGTTCAGTAATAATGAATTCATAACCTGTGCGAAATTTCACGCAAGATACAAAACATGCGGCTAATTATTATAGTGTAGGCATTTAGGTTTTTTCTGAGTATTTTTCCACCCTCATCTTCACCGTTCGTTTCCATGTTATTAAGGCATGTACCATTTTTAAAAGCTGTTCTTGCATATTCCTTTACCGCTTTTGGCGGTCCGCAGGGACACCTTGGTATGATGCTAAAGACTTTTGTGCAGAAAAGGCATGATGTAACGGAAGAAGAGCTGGTAGAATATAACGCTTTTTGCCAGATGTTACCCGGGCCATCGTCCACTCAAACGGTTACACTCATCGCTTACAAGCGCGGCGGTGTTCCACTAGCTACCATAGCTCTTTTATTATGGATGGTGCCTGCAGTGTTACTGATGGGGGCCTTTTCTTTCCTGATCTATTATTTCGATGTCAGGGATATACAGACCAATTTATTTACCTACATCCGCCCAATGTCCGTAGGTTTTATAGCATTCGCCGCGGTCCGGATGATGAAAAGCAGTGTGCAGCATGTGGCTACCTGGTTTATTATGACCTGTAGTATGGTGGTAACACTTGCGGTACAAACACCATGGGTATTCCCATTGCTGCTGGTAGTAGCGGGTGTGGTAAGTAATTTCAGCAATAAGCGTATCCCCGAAACACACACCAAGCCCAAGCCTATACAATGGATGAACCTATGGATATTCGCTGCTCTTTTCATCCTTGCAGGTATCTTTAGTGAAATGGCCCGCATCAACGACTGGCCGCATAAGCGTGTCTTTAATCTTTTTGAGAACTTTTATCGTTTTGGATCTTATGTATGGGGTGGCGGGCAGGCTTTAATGCCTATGATGCTTTTCCAGTTTATTAACAGGCCACGTTCTTTGGGGCAGCCTCCGCTACTATCCAGCGAACAATTACTTACGGGTTATGGTATTGTACATGCTGTACCCGGCCCTGTGTTTTCTATATGTTCTTACGTAGGTGGTATGGTAATGAGTCCGTATGGCCCTTTCTGGCAGGTAGTAGGTTGTATTACGGCAACAATAGCCGTGTTTCTGCCCAGCACTTTATTGTTATTTTTCCTGTTTCCTGTATATCAAAACCTGAAACAGCATGTGATCATTTACCGCGCGCTGGAAGGTATTAATGCCGCTATAGTAGGCATTATCTGGGCGTCAGGTATATTACTCTTTCAGTCTATGCCTTTTGAGTGGATGCACGTGGTTGTAGTGGTCATCACATTCAGTATGCTGTACTTCACCAAAATACCTGCGCCATTTATTGTATTGGGCTGGTTGCTGCTCGGGTGGACTATGAACGCCTGATTACTGCCGCTCTTTCAGCAGTTCTTTAATATCCCCTATCAGTTGGTTCACCGACCCCATATCTGTACCCTTATACATACCACGTATGCGTCCCGAATCATCTACTAATACAAAGCGGTCTGTATGTATAAAATCACTGGCAATATCTACCGTAGCGGTGTCATCAGCGGCAGTTACCAAATATTCATTCCTCGCCATATCATACAGCGCCTTCTTATCGCCGGTGAGGAACATCCATTGCTTGGGGTCAGCATCAAAACGCAGGCTATACGCTTTCATCGCAGCTACGGTGTCTTTTAACGGATCTACACTATGAGAAAGGATCATTATTTTATCATTGCCGCGAAAAGCTTCATAAACCTTGCTCATGTTCTCATTCATCTTTGGGCAGATGCCTTTGCAGGTAGTAAAGAAATATTCTACCACGCGGATCTTTCCGTTTACATCTTTTAATGTAACCGTTTTTCCATCCTGGTTTACAAAAGAAAAGTCGCCTACCTTATGCCCCGGATTGCCATAAACAGGCAGCTTCTTAGGTTCTTCACGCGTTACTTTATAAAAGTAGGTCATGAAGACCGCGGCAAGGATAATAAAAAATGAAATCAGAAATATGGTAGTGTTCCTTTTGCTCATAACGATGCAAAGGTAACATGGCTACTTTGTTTCCCGCAAATAAAATAGTGAAACAATAAATATAGGCTAAGTACTAATATGTACACTTGGCCACGCCATCGCGGCTTACGTTCAGCATATCTTCAAATGCCTGGCAGGTAGCTTTTGCGTTTGGCTTGGTTTGGTTACGCATCTGCTTTTCATAAACTGTAGTTTTAGATGTGCCGGCTTCGGTTTTAACACAAGTACATGTATAATCCTTTTTGCAGGATGTAAAAGCAAAAGTAAATAAAGCCACGGCAGCAATAGAAAGTACAGTTTTCATTTTTAACCTGTTTTGTTTCAAATATAATGCAATTTTAAAATTATGCATAGCATTCTTAAACTACAAGATTTATCATCTTGCCTTTTACATATATTATTTTTTTAGGCTCTTTGCCCTCCAGCCATTTTTGTATGGTAGCATCTGCCAGTACTTCTTTTTCCAGCTGTTTTTGATCTATATCCAGCGGAAACTCCATTTCTACCCTGGTTTTACCGTTTACAGCTACAGGGTATTTTTTGCTGTTATCAACTGTGTATTGTTCCTTATAAGCCGGGAAGGGTGCATCCAGTACTGAGCTGGTATGTCCAAAGCCGGTTTGCCATAACTCTTCTGCCAGGTGTGGCGCAAATGGCGCTATGATCACGGCAAGGGCTTCCAGTATGGTTCGTTTATGGCAGTTAAGGGAACTTAATTCATTTACACAGATCATAAACTGGCTTACCGCTGTATTGAAAGAAAAGCGCTCAATATCGTCGCCTACTTTTTTAATGGTTTTATGGATGATGCGTAGTTCTGCGTCCGTTGGTTCTTCTTCGGTAACGATCCAGCCTTTTTGCTCATCAAAATACAGGCGCCACAATTTTTTGATGAAGCGGTGCACCCCTTCAATGCCTTTCTGTTCCCAAGGTTTGCTCACGTCTATCGGGCCAAGGAACATTTCATACATCCGGAATGTGTCTGCACCAAACTGTGCTACCACATCATCCGGGTTAACGACATTGTACTTTGATTTGGACATCTTTTCAACGCCATCACCGCAAATGTATTTACCACCCTCAAGAATAAATTCGGCATCATTATATTCTGGTCTCCATGCCTTAAACGCTTCTGTATCCAGTTCCAGTCCGTTTACAATATTCACGTCTACATGCAATTCGTGCGTAGGATATTGATCTTTCAATCCTTTTGATACAAAGGTGTTGGTATCCTGTATCCTGTACACAAAGCGGGAATTACCTTGTATCATCCCCTGGTTCAGCAACTTCTTGAATGGCTCATCAAAGCTGATGTATCCCAGGTCATGCAATACTTTGGTCCACAAGCGGCTGTAGAGCAAATGCCCTACGGCGTGCTCTGTGCCACCTACATACAGGTCTACTTCTTTCCAGTAATTGGTGGCTTCCTTGCTTGCAAATTCCTCGTTGTTGAATGGATCCATATAACGCAGAAAATACCAGCTGCTGCCGGCGTAGCCTGGCATTGTATTGGTTTCCCTGGTAACGGTTACATTTGATTGAGCAGATAGGTTTACCCACTCGTCAACATTGGCCAGCGGGCCTTCACCTTCCGGCCCTGGCTTGTAGTGCTCTACCAAAGGCAGTTCTACAGGCAGTTCCTGTTCACCGATATGACTTTCAGTTTCCGCCTCATCGGTTGCGTATGGAATGCCGTTGATATATACTATCGGGAAAGGTTCGCCCCAATAACGCTGGCGGCTAAAGCCTGCATCGCGCATTTTATAATTCACCTTTGCATGTCCCAATCCCGCATCTACAATAGCGCGTATGGCCACCTCAATTGCTTCCGAAAGTTTTATATTATTCAGGAACCCACTATTCTCAAGCGTACCTTGCTTTTCGGTGTAAGCAGCTGTTCCGTTGTAGTTATTACCAAAAATATTGGTGATCGGTATATTAAAATGCTTTGCAAAAGCATGATCCCTGTCGTCACCGCTTGGTACCGCCATAATGGCGCCGGTACCGTATCCGGCCAGTACGTATTCAGAGATCCAGACAGGCACTTGCTTACGGGTAAACGGATGTATCACATAAGCGCCGGTAAACGCGCCGGTAACCTGCTTTACTTCAGACATGCGCTCGCGTTCGCTGCGGCTTTGTACGTATTGTTTATACCTGTTAACTTCCTCTTGTTGCTCTTGTGTTGTAATACTGTCAACAAGTTCAAGCTCCGGGGCCAATACCATAAAATCTACCCCGAAAATAGTATCAGGCCGTGTGGTGAACACTTTAATATGTTCATCCTGGTTTTGTGCTAAAGGAAATTTCACCTCTGCACCTATGCTTTTCCCTATCCAGTTGCGCTGCATTTCCTTCATAGCTTCAGACCAATCCAGCCTGTCCAGGCTTTGCAACAATCTTTCCGCATATTCTGTTATCCGCAGGAACCACTGGCGCATTTGTTTGCGTATTACCGGGTGGCCACCGCGCTCAGAAACTCCATTCACTACTTCATCATTGGCCAGCACCGTTCCCAATGCTTCACACCACCATACTTCTGCATATCCCTGGTAGGCAAGGCGATATTTCATCAATGTTTCGCGCCTGGCCTGCTCGCCCATTTCTTTCCATTGCTTCGAGTCAAAGCACAATTGATCATCCTCGGGGCAAGGGGCATTATTGTTGCCTTCTTTTTCAAAAAGGGCAACCAGTTCTTCAATCGGGCGGGCTTTGTTCAGTTTCCTGTCATACCAGCTATGAAACAATTGAAGAAAGATCCATTGTGTCCATTTATAATAACCGGGGTCGCTGGTGCGCACCTCACGGTCCCAGTCGTAGCAGAAGCCAATATTATCCAGTTGTTCCCTGTATCGGGCAATGTTCTTTTCTGTTGTTACAGCAGGATGCTGCCCGGTTTCCAATGCATATTGTTCCGCAGGCAGTCCAAAGGCATCAAAGCCCATGGGGTGAAGTACGTTAAAACCTTTCTGGCGTTTGTAGCGTGCAAATATATCAGAAGCTATATAGCCGAGCGGATGCCCTACGTGCAGGCCGGCGCCACTTGGGTAAGGGAACATATCCAGCACATAATACTTGGGCTTGTCACTTATATTATTGACAGAATAGGTATGATTTTCCCTCCAGTATTGCTTCCACTTCTTTTCAATATTGCTAAACGCGTACTCCATAATAATTTATAAACGGAGCCAAAAATACAAAAAGGCAGCCGCTTTTATGGCATGTACACAGTTATTGCCATTCCTGGCATTCCGAACGTTGATATTGGAAGTCGTTCTGGTAGTACCTGAATTCGTAATGGGCTATATAGCCCCTGTTTGCAAATTCTACTTTCTTTTTTTTCATGTTCACCGGTATTAGCCATATATAGTAGAACCGCAGGTAACTAAAGACAGGGCTCATATAGTAGATGGGTATATGTTCAGTTTTCTGGCGTTCGTACCAGTATCGGGTATTACTATCGGCGTTAATATAATGAATGTTTACGCCCATAAAAGTATCGGGCATATGCCTGAAGTAAGGTTCCTGCAAGATATAGAGGTCTTTTGCACCCTTATCCATTAAAGCGGGGCAGCTATCATTCAACGTTCCTCCATGCTCAATGATCGTCCTCAGAATGTGCGACTGGCAGTCAGTCTCCTTATACATCCAATATTCATTGCCGGTACTTACATGTCGCTGCGCAAATAAAATCTCCGGAAACAGAACCAGTAATATCAATATATATCTAGTCATTAATCCTCTTTTTTGGCCTCTTTACATTCTGTTTTCAGATACCCCAGTTTACCGGCCTCTTTGTTGAAGTTGTAGAATACATGGCAGCCGCCATCACTGTACGACCAGGAATATTCTTCTCCCTTCTTTTCTATATCTATCGGTATCATCCACAGGTCACAGGTATCGGCAGTTAGGTTTAATACGCTCATATACATCACCACGCCTTTTTTCGACTTCTGTTCTTTATAAAGCGTTTCCTTATTCAGGTCTATATCTATGAACTTTATTGTACATCCATCAATTTCTTCTGGGAAGCCTGCTGTATAATATTCTTTGGAAAAGTAGATAGCCTTCTTCCTTTTCTTGCCGGCGATGCTTTCCAGGCCAGCATCTCCATGTACCAAAGCCGTTATCGCGTATTCGTAGCATCCGTGAATATCCAGGTGGTACACAGGGTCGTATTTTTTTTGTTGTGCGAAAGCAAGGGTGGGGAGGAGTATTAGCGTAAGTAGCAGTCTTTTCATACAGCCAATTTACGGATTACTGAATAATTTGCACATTTGCTGTATGCTTAGCTACTGGGAACAACAAAGCTTTATTAACTACGACCATGTCGTGATCGGTTCAGGCATCGTGGGATTGAGTACTGCCATTGAACTCAAAGTTAAATATCCCAAATCTTCAGTATTGGTCCTGGAACGCTCACTACTCCCAACCGGAGCCAGCAGTCGTAATGCAGGCTTCGTCTGTATGGGAAGCCTTACGGAGCTTTTGGATGATCTGCAGTATAGCAGCGAACAGGAAGTGGTAGCGTTGTATGATCTGAGAAGAAAAGGATTGCTGAAGCTACGTGAAAGATTAGGTGATGATAAGATCGGGTATAAAGCAAATGGCAGCTACGAACTATTGAACGAACACGAATTGGAAGCCTTGGATAGGCTGGATGATATTAATGCTCTGTTGAAAGATATTACAAGGCAAACTGCCTTTTCACTAGCAAATGAAAAGATTGAAGAATTCGGTTTTTCAGAAGAGTATACAAAGGCATTGATAAAAAACAATTGTGAAGGCGAATTGCATACCGGCAAAATGTTGCGTGCATTGATCGACTATGCTATGATGATGGGCGTTGAGATAAAAACCGGCGCCAATGTGCAACGCTTTTATGAACATGCAGCACAAGTTGATGTAGTGTTAGATGATGCTGTCCGTGGCGAACTTATTTTATCTGCCGGTAAGTTATTTGTTTGTACCAATGCATTCACAAAGCAATTGCTTCCGGGCGAAGACGTAATACCCGGTCGTGGACAGGTGCTAATAACAGAACCGGTAAAAGATCTACGTTTCAAAGGTGTGTATCACTTTGACAAAGGCTATTATTATTTCCGCGAAATAGATGGAAGGGTATTATTCGGTGGCGGACGCAATAAAGACTTTACGGGAGAAACTACCACGGCGCTGGAATTAAATGACCTGATACAAAATGATCTGGCTCAGAAACTTGCTGAAATAATATTGCCGGATACGCCTTTCGTAATAGAACAGCGCTGGTCTGGCATCATGGCTTTTGGCGCCAATAAACAACCCATTGTAAAGCAGGTATCAAATAATATCTATGGCGCCTTCCGCATGGGAGGCATGGGCGTAGCTATTGGTAGCGAAGTAGGGGCCCAATTAGTGAACCTCTTACCTTAAAAATTAAAGTCTTGTTTCAGGCGTATCACCACTTCGCCAATCGGTAAGCCCATTACATTGTAATAGTCGCCGTCTATTTTTTCTATACCTATCATACCTATCCATTCCTGTATGGCATAAGCGCCCGCTTTGTCGTAAGGTTTGTATTCCGACACATAATGAACTATCTGCTCATCGCTTAGTTTACGGAAATGTACTTCGGTAGTCGTAGAGAAGCATATTTGCTTTTCTGCCTTCTGCATACAAACGCCTGTTACCACTTTATGTACCCTGCCAGATAGTTTTTTAAGTATGCTAATGGCATCGGCTTCATCCTTGGGCTTGTTCAATATCTCACTATCCAGCAATACCACGGTATCAGCAGCTATTATGATGGCGTCATGCGCATGCTTTTCTATCGCTGTGGCTTTTTTCTTTGCCAGGTATTCCGGTACCAATGCACCATCCATACCCTCTGGATTAGTTTCGTCTACATCTGCTATTACAATATCAAATACTAACTCAGCCGCTTCCATGAGTTGCCTGCGGCGGGGAGATTGAGATGCGAGTATAATTTTATGCATGAGCCTGGAAATAATAAATGATGAGCGAACCTATACCTGCAATCATAATGATCTTCAGCCAGCGGCTGCAATCATTATAATGTTTGCTGGTAGCTTTGGTAGGCAGGTAAATGATTAAACCAATAATAGGTGCAGCCAGTGTAACGATGGTATATACCCCAAGAAATATCCAGTCTGCCATCAGTAGTTTGATAGCTCCTGTAATAAGGGGTACTAATGTAATAATGCCGATTGCTTGTGTAAACCTGCTGGATCTTAAAAGTCCCCATCTAATGGGCATCGTTACGCAGCCTTCCTGTGCATCCCCTTTAAAATCTTCCATATCCTTTACTATTTCCCGCATCCAGGTAAGGGTAAATGCAAAGCAGGTATATATTCCCAATACCCATACAGGGTTGGGGATTTTATTTTGTGGTGTGATTATGAATGGCGGTTGTGTAGCGAAATATTTTATGGCCGGTTCATACAGCATCAGCGTTATAATGGTAAATGACGTGAGCAGTGCCACTACTACATTCCCTGTGATGAATTGCTTCTTGAATGTGGTAGAATAGAACCAAAGCATCACCGTACAGCCCACTTGCAATAATACAAGGCTATAATGTCCTGCCTGCCTTGCTACGGAAGCGGCCAGCAATATGCCGATCACATTTAGCACGGTATGTGCTATAATGGCCATGCGTAGCGGAATACGTTTCTCCAGTATTACCTTCTGCGGCCGGTTGATGATATCGATCTTAATATCGAAGTAATCATTAATGATATACCCTGCCGCAGCGATCAATACCGTGGAGATAGCCAATAGCAGGAAATTATGCCATTGAAGCAGCAGCACCTGGTTACTGTAAGATTCTATCGGCAACATCACGCATCCCCAGGCAAGCAGTTGCGTGAGGAATACGATAATAAGGTTTTGCCATCTTACAAGCTTCAGCCAATACATGATTTATTGATTTGTTGGTATGCCGGAGAGTTGATTTACTGTTGCAATAATATAGTAACCAATCAACTATTCAACTCATCAACTACTTCCCCCAATTGGCAGGATCAACCCTCCATTGTTCCAGGCTAGCTTTTTGCTCTGGGGCTATGAGTTTTTGCTCTTCGGCAACTTCCATCAGGGCCTGGTAATTGCTTATGGTGTACAAAGGCAGCATTGCTTTTTCAAACGCTTCGGATGCCGCGTTAAAACCATAGGTAAACAGTCCGCACATGCCAATTACTTCCGCACCTTGTTCACGCAATACATCTACCACTTGCAGGCTGCTTTTTCCTGTAGATACCAGGTCTTCGATCACCACCACTTTTTTGCCCGGTTCCATTACGCCTTCTATCTGGTTACCCATCCCGTGTTCTTTGGGCTTGCTGCGAACATATATGAAAGGCAGCTTTAATAAGTCTGCAGCCATTACACCATGTGCAATACCTGCTGTAGCCACGCCTGCTATCACTTCTGCATCCGGAAAATGCTCTAACACCATATTCGCCAGCTCGCTTTTCACAAAATCGCGTACATGAGGGTAGGAAAGTACCTTGCGATTGTCGCAATAAACGGGTGAATTCCAACCTGATGCCCATACATAAGGCTTTTGCAGGTTTATTTGCAATGCTTTAATTTGCAACAGCTTTTCGGCGAAATGTTTTTGTGTGCTCATAACCGCTCAAACCTACGTCAAATAGGCAAGTTTACAAACTTTGACTATACATGTTCATACAAAAAATATACATTAATAATAAGCCCCTGATCCTTACAACGGATGCAAAAGCATATATCGCTACGCATACAATTGCTGCCGGTTATATGTTATTTACCGGGGCATTTACCCGCAATTTTCGTCTTGCTATTCAGCACCTGGAAAAGATCACCGGCCTGGGCGCTATCATAGAAGATGTATCAGCAGGTTCGCTCCAGGAAGTTTTATACGAACTATATACACCTATAGATGCCGGTGGCGGAGTTGTTGTAAACGAAGATGGTGGCGTATTGATGATCTATAGAAGGGGTAAATGGGACTTACCTAAAGGCAAGCGCGATGATGGGGAAGATATTGCCACCTGTGCCCTCCGTGAAGTAGAAGAAGAAACGGGTTTGAAGACTTTGTCTTTGACTGGAAAAATTTGCGATACATATCATGTGTACGCACAGGGAGGCGCCAATTTGCTAAAGTGCACATCGTGGTACAAAATGAAAGGATCTGTGAAAGATAAATTGGTACCGCAGCAGGAAGAGAATATCCTCGAAGCGCGTTGGATAGCAGAAAAAGAAATGCCGGATGTTGTATATAAATCTTACGAAGCCATTCGGGAGGTCTTACACGCGGTAGGATATAAATGGTAATAAAAAAGGAGGCATCGCCTCCTTTTTTATTAGTATCCAACATAACTAGTGTATCACCTGCAATTTTGCTGTTTTAAATATTCCTTTTTCGGTATTGCTGAGCCTTGCAAGGTATAATCCCGGTGTAATATCAGATAGTGAAACACGCACATAATTTCCATCAACTGTAGTGTTGACAATGTTTCTTCCGGTCATATCTATTAGTTCAAATTTTGCATTGTTGGCAGTTCCCAGGTTTACATCTACATAATTACTAGCCGGGTTAGGATATATTTTTATGTCGTCTTCATTTACGTTGCCTGCAATAGATAGAGGTGCCATTTGCAGTGTGTTTTTGTGCAGTGCGGTAACTACCCAGTTAAAGATCTGGTCATTGTCAACGCTATCCTGGTTGGTCAGTACGGCAATGGTAATGCCGTTTGCTGAATCCACCATATTTTCATTCAGGTAGCCAAAGCAGGTACCACCATGGCCATATACAACGTGTCCGTTAACTGGCCTCGTGCGGAACAAGCCTAGCCCATAGCCATTATTTGCAT
Source organism: Bacteroidota bacterium (assembly GCA_018267955.1). GTDB lineage: Bacteria > Bacteroidota > Bacteroidia > Chitinophagales > Chitinophagaceae > Polluticoccus. The sequence continues at coordinate 123,833 of JAFDXL010000004.1, read as the reverse complement.
TAATGGAAACAAATTGCTTCATCTCTCCAAGAGAGTTATTATTAATGATCTTTCCGTTCATTAATGCAACCCAGAATTTTGCCACATCTTCAGCCGTAGCTACTATGGCGCCTGCAGAAGTTGCCATACTAAGAAAAGCAGTGTTATCATAGTTTGCAGACACCATCATATCTTCCAACGGGCCATTGTTAGTAATTACAGACCAGCCATGTGGTATGGTGCCTCTTTTTTCGGCAGGATAAACAATTGTATTTGTAAAACCTTGCGGATCTAATATCATTCTACGCACGGTTACCTCATATGGCTCATTGAATATTTTTTTAATGATCAGCCCTGCCAGTAAATAGTTGGTGTTCGAATATTCCCAACTGCTTCCGGGAGCAAAGTCAGGTGCGCCGATAAATTGCAGCATATCCTCAGGTTGCCACACTTTAGTATAGTCATTGTTTAATGCTGTGAAAAAGCCGGGATCATTGGTATAGCTAAATAATCCGCTGGTATGGTTCAGCATCTGGCGTATGGTTATCTGCCCGCTCACGTTGGGTATGTTTTGCAACCATTTGCCTATTGTATCATCAAGGCTCAGCGTGCCTGCTTCCTGCAATTTCAGCATAATGCAAGAGGTGTAGGTTTTGGTATTGCTGCCTATAGGAAAATACATGTCGGTAGTAATAGGAACACCACTATAAGATTCGCCGTATGCTCCCAGCCACATACCCTCACCGGGGCGATACACAGCCGCGGAAAGTCCTTTAATGTGAAAGCGTTTGCCAACACTGTCTAATACATTTTGCAGCCGTCCGGCATAAGCAGATGCTATTTGTGCCTGTGCGCTGTATATGGTTAAGAATAGAAGGCCGGTAGCTAATACAAGTTTTTTCATTGATATAGTTTTTTATGGGGTGAACATTTGTTATGGCAAAGGAACATCACCGGCACTTGGTTTTTTTGTCTATTAGACTAACCATTTGTTTTTTTCGACAGATACTCTTTCCTCATTTTGGTCGATAAATAAGAGCCCTACGTCTATTTTTCTTTAATTCGGATTATTTTGTTGCTTTCTTCGCATGGAATGAAGACCACGCTCAATAAAATATACAAGGCTCTCACCGGCCGGTTGGCTAAAAACATCTATTTGTGGTTGTTTCTTGGGTACGTGGTTTTTGATATGAACTACAATAATGAGCATCGTTACCATCACGGCATTATCTATTCGCCCTGGTACTATTGGTTCATTATTACAGGCTTTTTATTGCAGATGACATTGGTGTATGTCAATAATCTATGGTTATGTCCCAGGTATCTTCATGCGCGTCGGTATGGCAGATATACGCTTTATGTTTCCCTACTTGTATTTGTCATTTCGCTTGCTTATACAATCGGGGTTAAAATAGCTGGTATGCATTTCGATGTAGATCATGTGCAGCAAGCTGGGTTCGTAACATCGCCTGTTACCAAAGGGTGGGCCTTCGAAGATTTGCTTACCGATATGCAAACCTATACTTTCGGAAACGCATCCTGGCTGTTTATATTTACCATGGCCTGGTATATGCAGGACTACGCCAGGCAGCGACGCGCTGCAGAGCAAGCAGAAAAAAAACAGGTAGAAGCCGAATTGAATTTTTTAAAGAACCAGATAAACCCCCACTTCCTGTTCAATACCCTCAATAATCTCTACGGCCTTGCATTGAAACACTCAGAAAATGCACCCGGCGCTATTTTAAAATTATCTTCTATCCTCCGTTATTTACTCTACGAATCCAACACCCCTATGGTTTCTTTCGAAAAGGAAAAAGAGATCATGCAGGCTTATATCGAATTGGAATTGCTGCGTATTACGGACTCCAAAGGCTTGCATTTTAGTGTGAGCGCGGATAGATCTGATTATTCCATTCCTCCATTGCTATGGATGCCTGTACTGGAAAATCTCTTTAAACATGGTACGCGTATCATTACCAACGATATGCGCGGAGATTTTAAGTTTGCAATAGCAGATAATAAACTCACTATATCAAGCACCAATAATTATAAAGGCGCTGTGCAAATAAATGGCAGTAAAAGAGAGGGCGGTATTGGGCTGGCCAACTTAACTAAGCGGTTAGATTTGCTATATCCGAAAAAGTATAAAATAGAGCAGCGCAAGGATGACCAGGATTATTCAATAGAAGTAAAAATTGACTTGTAAATGAACACAGGAAGTATACGCGTTTTAATAGTGGATGACGAACCGATAGCCCGCGACATCCTTGAAACATATATTACAAGAATTCCCGGACTAGAGCTGATAGGAAGTTGTAAGAATGCACTGGAGGCTTTCCAGGTATTGAACAAACAAAAAGTTGATTTGCTTTTGCTCGACATCAACATGCCGGAGATAACCGGCATTAGCTTTCTTAATACTTTAAAGGATCCTCCGCATGTTATTTTTACAACTGCCTATTCAGAATATGCGCTGGAAAGCTACGATCACAATGCCGTAGATTATTTGCTAAAACCTATTTCCTTCGAGCGCTTTTTAAAAGGTATCAATAAGGCAATCGACCTCATTGGCGGTAATAATGCAGTGCCCGAAAAAAGCAATGAACCTGTAGAATCCGACAACCTGATGTTTATCAAGGCAGAAGGGAAGTTGATCAAAATAGATTTGAAACAGCTTTGGTTTGCCGAAGGATTAAAAGATTATATCCGCCTGTGGACGGAACAGGGCAAAATCGTTATCCATAGCACCATGAAAAACTTTGAAGACTCGCTCAGTAAATATTCCAACTTCATCAGGGTACACAAGTCGTTCATTGTCAACCTCGAGTATATCGAAGAGATCGACGGTAACCTCATCCGCATCCGCAAGCAGGAAATAGCAATTGGCAGCACGTATAAGGATGAGGTTTACAATATGCTCAATCGTTATAAGTTGCTATAAGTCTTAGTAAAACATTAAGAGTACTGCGCCACACCTTAACAATCCGCCAACATTAGGCACGGTAATTTTGTATCAAAATGAGGCGGATGATACAGAAAGTTACACAGGCGGGCAGGGTTAAACATATTCACACAGGCTTTCAACTAATACGCAATCGCAAGTCAATGTGGTGTATGATAAAAGATATATGGCGTGGGCATTATAAATTATCATTCGGCACGAGCCTTCTATTGGTTTTAGGTGTGCTATATATTGTTCTTCCCTTCGATTTTGACTGGATACCCTTTATAGGCTGGATAGATGACGGTGCGGTAGCATTCTTTTTGATCAAATTATTACAAAAAGAAACCAGCCGCTATGTGCGGGCAAAGGTGATGGAGCGGAAAGGGTTTTAAAACTTCACTTCCTCCGGAACAAACAACTTCACATTACCACCATTGCGGATCACATCTCTTACCAGCGTAGATGATATGGTAGAGAATTCAGGAGAGCAGGTTAGGAATAGTGTTTCTATTTCCGGCGCCAGCATCCTGTTCATGTCTGCGATGGCTTTCTCATATTCAAAGTCACTTACATAGCGTATACCTCTGAGTATATATTGAGCGCCCACTTTTTTACAAAAATCTATGGTTAGGCCGGTATAGCCGGTAGCTTCTATTCGCGGATCGTTTCTGAAAATATCATGTATCCATTGGCAACGCTGCTCTACGGTAAACATAGGCTGCTTGGATGCATTGATACCTACGCCGATGATCAGTTTGTCAAACAGGGACGCGGCACGTTGTATCACATCTACATGCCCTTTGGTTACTGGGTCAAATGTGCCGGGGAATAAACAGATACGTTGCATAACATCTATTTGCTGGTATGTTGGAAAATGCTAAATACGGTAGTTCCGTAGTTTTTCATCCGCATGAAGTTAGGATGTTTTTGGTAGTCGTTTCGCGATGTATGTTCTAGCACAAATATACCTTCAGGAGCGAGCATGTTTTTTTCAAAAACAAGTAAGGGCACTTCGTCCATATTGACTAGTCCGTAGGGCGGGTCTGCAAAAATAAAATCATACTGCTCGGTGTTTTGTTTCATAAACTTGAAAACATCACCTTTTATGATGTGCAGTATATCTTGTATCCCCAGGTCCTTAGCCATCTTCTTGATGAAGTTGATATTACCCATATCGCGCTCTACCAGGGTCAGGTCTGCTGCCCCCCGTGATGCCAGTTCATAACTGATGCTTCCGGTTCCTGCAAACAGTTCACAGGTCTTGATGCCTTCAAAATCCAGCAGGTTGTTCAGCGAGTTGAATAAGCCTTCTTTGGCTACGTCCATGGTAGGCCGTGCGGGTGTATTTGCCGGTGGGTTAAATTTTCGCCCCCCAAACATGCCACCTACAATGCGCATGCATATAATTGTTGTAGCAGGTAAATAGTGCCCGTCCAGCTACGGTCATTTGATGGTACATTGCCGCTGCCATCTTTCAGGTCGTTAAAGTATTGAGACAGCTCTGTAACTGTTCCGGACAAACTCCTGTTACTGGTGGTGCATTGTATCGTTAGCTCATCAGCATTAATATTATACTGATTGCAAACGTTTTTTATATGGTAGGCAATATCCTCCGCATTCTGGTATGTAAATACCTGGTGCCAGTGAAGTGCACGGTTTTTATACAGTGTTGCATATACCTCATCTCCCGTAATGCTGCATTGCAGTGAGCTTTCAGACTTGAAGGGTTTGTAAAACTGGTAAGATGCAAAGGGTAATATCCTTGCTTTTGTAAAATAGCGGAATATGAGGCTTTTAATAGCCGCCGGCCAGGAATATACATACTGAGCTTTGTCATCCTTCACCTGGTAGGTCGACATGATCTCATTACGCTCCACAAAGTAAAGTTGCTTCAGCCAGTTGCTGGCTTCCTGTTCTTTGAATAGCACTTCAGGTATCAGCATGCTTTTATCTGTAGCAATAAATGCGGCAACTACCTTGTGCGGTGAGCTCAGCAATGTTTCATTGATAAACTCATGTTCAAAGAAATCCAGTATCCAGGGAGACAGGCTTTTTTTGTAATCATTATGGCTGATCATCAGCAGATCGCCACGTTCACTAAATCCTGCGGTACATATGCTGCGTGGGGTAAGCACAAAGATCACACGCGCCACCTGGGCTATAAGGCCCTCACCATTGTGCACCTTATAAACCTGTTGGGTTAAACTACTATTTGCTACGTCAGACATAAAAAGCACACAATTATAGAATAAATTTGCGACACTTACACCACCGCATCAGCATGCAAAGGTCGGTGTAATGCTCTGAAACGTGCTATTGTACGTTCATAGCGCTATAAAAAATCATACGTATTCGATTGTTATTTTGTGAGAGTATCTGTAAGCAATAAAGACATTCTAAGGCTGGCAGCGCCCATTTCTATGGCTTTGCTCATCCCGCAGGTCAGTTTCCTGACCAATACTGCCTTCTTAGGCAGGGTTGGTGAGCGCGAACTTGCGGTAAATGGCATTACAGGTATTTTTTATATGACGCTGAGTATGATCGGTTATGGCCTGGCAAGTGGTATACAGGTACAGATGGCCAGGAGGGCCGGAGAGGGCGATAACCGCGAACTGGCTAATACATTTATCAACGGGATGATGCTAGCCATGCTCAGCTCGTTGGTGCTGATGTTGTTATCGCTTTGGATGGCTCCGCTCATCTTTGGCTACAGCCTTCACAACAGCGAGCATATTTATCTGAGTATCGACTATTTATATGTGCGGGTATGGGGGCTTCCATTTCTAATGCTCACACAACTTGCAAACTCATTTTATATATCTACCGGGCAATCCAGGCATCTGATATATGGTTCGCTCGCCGGTACCATAACTAATATTGTGCTCGATTACCTGCTGATCTTTGGTAAGGGCGGTTTTCCTGAATTAGGTCTTATTGGCGCTGCACTGGCATCAGTAGGAGCAGAATTTATCAATTGCCTGGTGATGTACAGCATATTCTATTTTAAGCAGCAATATCGCAAATACCCGGTCTTTTCCTATTTCCATTTCGATGGAGAATTATCGCGCCGCAGCCTGAAGGTTTCGGCTCCGCTTATTGTACAATTTCTTTTCAGCATAGGCGGCTGGCAGGTGTTTTTCATTTTTGTAGAGCACCTGGGCCAGCGGGAACTGGCTGCTTCTCAGATCTTACGTAGCGTCTTTGGTATTATGGGTATTGGTACATGGGCTTTTGCTTCCAGCTGCAATACGATGGTCAGCAATGTGATAGGGCAGGGTAAACAAAGGGAAGTGATACCGCTTATCTGGAAGATAGGTAAGCTCAGTTTTTTCTACACCATTATCATTTGCGGGCTGCTGCTGATATTTTCAGAAAATTTCCTGGGCGTCTATACAGAGGATAAAGGGCTGATAAGCCTGGCAACACCTAGTTTGCACCTCATATTAATGGCGATGCTCATCATGACATGGTCTACGGTTATGTTCAACGGTGTGGTGGGTACCGGTAATACACTGACCAACCTGCTGATAGAGGTTTCCTGTGTATGCAGCTACCTAGTTTATTGCTACATAATAATAGAACGGAATGCGATGCCACTGCAATGGGCATGGGGCTCAGAGTTTGTGTACTGGTCTTGTCTTTTTATTACAAGCTATTTCTATCTCAGGTCGGGCAGGTGGAAGGGCAAGAAGATCTAAGCAGCTTTTTCTGCTATCTCTTCCATGCTGATGCCGTTATGGCTTTCGTCATACACACATTCGCCATTTTTTATTAGCAGCACCTGCGGAGATTCATGATGTACACCGAATACCTTAGCTATATCATTTGATATGTTGCGGTACCGGATTAGGTCCAGGTAATAAAACTGTACATTTTCAGGAGCCATTTTCCGCTCCAGCCTGCCCTTTGCCATATCACTGATGCTGCAACGGGTACTGTGTTTGAAGATTACTACGGGTTGTTGTTTGCTTTGTTCTTTTATTTGATCCAACTGCGCTTCTTCGGTCAATGCTATCCAATTCATAATGCAAATTTACATGCACTCATGCATGCAAAAAAACTTAGGCCATTGATATGCAGATAACCATCATTTATGATGCGAAAGCCCACTGCAAATTGTCTGTGGTTTTCATGCTAATCCCTTTTGCATTACTTTCGCCGTTCAAATAGTTTATTTATAATGAAACATGCATATGTATTCCCCGGCCAGGGAGCACAGTTTTCAGGAATGGGTAAGAGCCTGTATGAAAGCAACAGCCTTGCGAAAGAATATTTTGAGCAGGCAAATGAAATACTTGGTTTCCGCATCACAGATATCATGTTCTCAGGCAGCGATGAAGATCTGAAGCAAACGAAAGTTACTCAGCCGGCAGTATTCCTGCACTCTACTATATTATTCCTTACCACCCCCGATCTGCTCCCGGAAATGGTGGCTGGCCATTCTTTGGGCGAATTCTCGGCTTTGGTAGCAAATAAAGTCTTGTCTTTCGAAGATGGTTTAAAGCTGGTGGCACAGCGTGCTGCCGCTATGCAGCGTGCCTGCGAGATAAATCCTTCTACAATGGCTGCTGTGCTGGGTCTGGAGGATGCGAAGGTAGAAGAGATATGCGCTGAATTTAAGGACGAAGTAGTAGTTCCTGCCAATTATAATTGCCCGGGCCAGTTGGTGATCAGCGGTAGTATCAATGGCATCAACCAGGCTTGCGAAAAAATGAAAGCTGCCGGTGCTAAGCGCGCGCTCGTACTGCAGGTAGGTGGCGCATTCCACTCTCCGCTTATGGAACCTGCAAAAGAACAACTGCAGGATGCGATTATGAATACTCAATTCAGCAATCCTACCTGTCCTGTTTTTCAAAACGTAGATGCATCTCCATATATTGATCCGCACATGATCAAACAAAACCTCATCAACCAGTTAACAGCTCCTGTCCGCTGGACACAGACTGTTCAAAAGATGATGGATCTTGGTGCTACACATTTCACAGAAGTGGGGCCAGGCAATGTGTTGCAAGGCCTTATCAAAAAGATCAATAAAGAAGCTGTTACCAACGGTATCAATTAAAGTGAGGATTTTCAATACAAAAGGCAGGCACTTTTAGTGCCTGCCTTTTGTATTAGATAGAAATGGTTGTTGAGTTAGTTGTATGGCGATTGTTTTTATGTAATTAATAATCTACCTTTAATATACACACCTTGAATTATGAAAAAGTTCTTTGCGGTGCTGTTACTATTTGTTGCAAACTTGGTGATGGCACAAACAGAAGGTACACATGTATTTGATATATGGCCCGGCACTAAGGGATCCGTTCCCAGGTATTTTACCATCTTTAAAAACAAATTATATTTAATGGCCAGCGATACTAATTTCGTCGCAAACCTTTATTGTATAGATGCGACAGGTAGTTTAAAGAAGATATCAAATGTTAACGGTGATATGTGGCAGGCGGGTTATAGCATAATTTCTGATACAAGGCATATGGCAGATGTATGGGATGATGCAGGGAAGGAGATTGCATTGTACATGCCGGGCAATAATGGATCAACTGGTTGGGAGTTGTTTAAATATGATGGTGTTTCCTCTTCGCAAACGCTTGCTTATGAGTTTGTACCAGGTTCGCAATCGCTGGACCCATATTACTTGTCCAAGGAGTTCATTGCTGATAATGACAAGATATATCTGTCTTGTAATAGTATGCTATACATGTATGATATAAAGTTGAATAAAGGTTTTGTAATTGATAGCTCTGTAACGGGAATAAAAAATATTACAATATATAAAGGGAAGGTCTATTATTCATGTGGAACTGACGATGTATTTTGTTACGATCCTTATTTAGCTTCAGTAAGTAGTGTCGCAGATTACGGTAACGCTACTAATGATGTTCAATATATGGTTGTAATACAAGGGAATCTATATATTGGTGTTATCAATAAAGGACTTTATCAGTACAATGGTACAACCGCTCCGGTAAAAGTTGCAGATTACAGCTCATATACCACATCCATGGATAAAACATGGCCGATCGGCGAATATAATGGACGTGTATATTTTTCTTGTAATGGTACTGATGGGGTATGTCGTCTTTGCGAATTTGATCCTGTCACAAAAAATGTAAAAAAATTCTCTACAGGTCTTAATCCATCAAGTTTTGCCGTGTGTGATGGTAAACTCTACTTTTCTGCATGCGATGCATATCCAAACTACGAATTATGGTCATATAATGGTATTACTAATCCTAAGTTAGAAGTGGAGTTAATGCCAGGTTCAAATGTGGGGGGTGAGCCTTTTTATATTACTTCCTATAATCATGCTCTCTATTTTGATGCTCAGTGTAGTAATGGTTTCGAACTTATTCGTTATACGCCCAACCCCGGCTTGTGGTCATCTGGTATTTCTAATGTCTTTTTCTCGGGCAAAGTGAAAGTATATCCCAATCCAACAGTTGGCAGTTGTAATATTCAGCTAAGTCTTGAAAATGCCCAATCTATACAATGCGATCTGTTTGATGTCTCAGGCAAGATGGTATACAATAGCCCGCAGTCAGATTATCCCAAAGGGGTCTCAACAATTGATATTTCTATGGCGAACTTGCAGCCTGGTGTTTATTATTTACGATTGTCTGATGTCGCAGGGAAGTTATTATACGCAGACAAGGTATTAAAGCATTGATTTGAATTTTTAAACAGATAAAATATGCAATAAATGGGCCGAAATATTAGGCCCATTTTCGTTATTGTTTCTGTAATTTTTGAGTTTGTATTATTTTCCCTTCTTCATCTCTAAGCGTTATAAAATAAAATCCTGGCGACAATGATCCTGTATTGATGGAGTGGATTCCTGCTGAAAGGTTTTCCTGCAAAATCCTAACGCCAACCGTATTAAATAATGTGTAGATGCCCGGTTGGGTTACTTTTATTTTCAACTCGTCTGTAAATGGGTTGGGGTAGATATTAGAATTGTCGGTTGCGACACCGGCCACAGATTCGGGTGTCCCATAAGGTAAAATATACATGCAATCGGGGTTGCAATAATATTCATCGTCGTAATGAAAGCAGATCAATCCGGTATAAGAATACTGACCACTACCGATGGAAATATCCAGCCCGTAATCTCCGCAATAGCCCTCTACTATATGGTTAGGAAGATGGCCTGCGGGTACCAGGTTTTGCATAGTAAATCTTTTCCTCAATTTATTTGCTACAAATACAGTGTCTACAGCTATTACTTTAGATTGGCCGATGAAGGAATCTGTATAAACTTGATTTAACTGCAGATCAAAATCATAGATCAATCTTTCTTTAGTTGCGGAGCCATAAACCATATATGCCTTTTTCCCGTCTTGTCGAAAGCCGCCATAAAATCTGTCTGGTGTTGAGGCGATCCTGTTGAATGGATATGGGCCGGGAGTGAAATAATAGCTCTTGCCCGAAACTCTATACATTATTTTGGTGTAATGGATGCCGTTAAGTACGGTGTCTTCTCCATTCATCATTAACTGCCAATCGTCTATTATTTCATAACCTTGGTCAGGAGTATCCGTCCTGTAAACCCATACAGAACCATTGGTTGGTACCGGCTGATATGTATACTGTGCAGAAGAGCTAAAAAAGCTAAATACAGCAAAAATTAAAGTTAGTATATAACGATTCATAGGGGTGTAAGGTTGTATTAGTTAAATTAATCTACTCAAATTTAATCAATATATCCCTTTATTATATCGTCTTGTTGTAATTAAAAAAGCCCTCCCGGAAATCCGGGAAGGCCGTACTACTATAATTGAAACGACAATCCTTAATTAAGCAACCAGCGTATCCAGCACGCTATTCATATTGCGTACTGCTTCTGCTGATTTGTTGAAAGCTTCCTGCTCTTCAGCATTCAGTTTGTAATCAACGATCTTTTCCCAGCCATTGCGGCCTACCATTACAGGTACGCCCATGCATATGTCGCTTTGGCCATATTCGCCATCCAGAGATACGCAGCAAGGGAATACTTTCTTCTGGTCGCGGATGATGCTTTCTACCAGTGCAGCTCCCGCAGCTCCCGGTGCATACCATGCGCTGGTACCCAGCATTTTGGTAAGGGTAGCGCCACCTACCATAGTGTCGGCAGCTATTTGTTTCAGTTGGTCTGCGCTCAGCGTATTGCTTACCGGGTTACCATTCAGGGTAGCCAGGCGTGTCAGCGGTATCATGGTAGTATCACCGTGTCCGCCTATTACTACTGCATGCAGGTCGTTCTGAGAGCAACCCAGTGCCATTTGCAGGTATGTTTTAAAACGTGCGCTATCCAGGATGCCGCCCATACCGATCACGCGGTTTTTAGGCAGGCCTGTAGCTTTCAGCGTCAGGTAAGTCATTGTGTCCATAGGGTTACTGATCACCACTATGATGGTATTAGGTGAGTACTGTAACAGGTTTTTAGCAACGCCTTCTACTATTTTAGCGTTAGTGCCTATCAGTTCTTCGCGGGTCATACCCGGTTTGCGGGGAATACCTGAAGTGATCACACATACATCAGAATTAGCGGTTTTGCTATAATCATTGGTGCTGCCGATAACACGTGTGTCAAAACCCAGCAAAGAGCAGGTTTGAGAGATGTCCAGCGCCTTACCTTCTGCAAAGCCTTCTTTAATGTCTACAAGAACTAATTCTTCCACTAATGCCCTGCGGGCGATGTTGTCGGCACAGGTAGCTCCTACGGCACCGGCACCCACTACAGTTACTTTCATTTATTAATTAATTTTTATTTGTGAATGAGAATGAAAAAATCCCTGCAAAGATAGTGGTATTGCAACAGATACAAAGCTGATTTATTTCATAAACCCTAATATCAAACGTTAAGAAAATGGTATTCTAATGACGGTAAGGTCAGTTACATATATAAAATCTGGCATGGTTTTTTCTCTACTTAGGTAGACGCCCGTTGCAAACGTTTTGTTTAATTATTAAAGTAAAACGATATGTTGAAGAGATATGAAACACCGCAGGAATCCCATCCATCTATCATTAGTCTCATCGGATTATTAATTGGCCTTTTTTCCGTTTTGGGCGTTGTTGTCGCGGGTATATTTACCATTAGTAAGTTGCTGTAATTATCGCCTTAATCAGGGCTACTCAAATATTTGAGTATTTTCGCGCTAAGATTTTTCGTTTATGAACGCATCAAAGCGCGTGTACGATAACGTACTGCAAACAATAGGTAATACCCCGCTTATTAAATTGAATAAGGTTACGGCAGATCTCCCATGCCCTGTTTATGCCAAGGTCGATTTCTTCAACCCCGGCAATAGCATCAAAGACCGTATGGCTTTGAAAATGCTGGAGGTAGCAGAAAAAGAGGGCAAAATAAAACCGGGTGGTACCATTATAGAAGGTACATCTGGTAACACTGGTATGGGCCTTGCATTAGCCGCTATTATAAAGGGATACAAATGCATCTTCGCTACTACCGATAAGCAATCCAAAGAAAAAGTAGATATACTCAAGGCTGTAGGTGCCGAGGTGATCGTTTGCCCTACAAACGTAGAACCTGAAGATCCGAATTCTTATTATTCTGTGTCTAAACGCCTCGCTACAGAAATTCCTAACAGTTGGTATGTAAACCAGTATGATAACCTGGCCAACAGGCAGGCGCACTACGAATCTACTGCTCCCGAAATTTGGGACCAGACAGATGGTAAAGTAACCCATGTAGTAGTGGCATCCGGTACAGGTGGTACTATCACCGGTATTGGTATGTTTATGAAAGAAAAGAACCCAAACGTACAGATGTGGGCTATAGATACTTATGGCTCCCTGCTCAAAAAGTGGTTTGATACCGGTGAACTGGATATGAACGAGGTACATCCGTACATATCAGAGGGCTTTGGTGAAGACTTCCTGCCGCAGAATTATATCAAAGAGGTAATAGATCATTTCGAAAAAGTAACAGATAAAGACGGCGCTGTTATGGCGCGGAGGATTGCGAAAGAAGAAGGCTTGTTCGTAGGATATTCTGCAGGTTCTGTAATAGCAGGCCTCAGGCAGTTGAAAGACAGGCTAAAGCCAACAGACGTGGTAGTGGTTGTATTCCACGATCACGGTAGCCGATATGTGGGTAAGATATACAACGATGAATGGATGCTGGATCGTGGCTTCCTGGAGGTGGAAACAGTTCGTGACCTGATAGGTGGCCTTGGCCGTCGCAGGCTGGTGACTATCGATGAAGATGCCAAAGTGAGCACTGCCCTGGAACTCATGAAGAAGTACGACATAGAGCAGATACCTGTTATGAAAAACGGTGAAATTACAGGAGCTATTACGCAGGTGGGTGTATTCAGGAGAATGATAGACAATCATGAAGTGAAGGATTTCAACATTGCTGATATTAAAGAGCATGAACTCCCCGTGGTAGATATGGATATGCCTATGGAACGCTTAAAGCATTATATAGGGAAAGACAATGGTGCTGTATTGGTAAAAGACGATAGCGGGCAATACCATATCCTTACCAAATACGATGTGCTGAATGCATTTAGCAAAGGGTAATTTAATAAGTTTGAATCATAAAAAAAGAGCGGCCATTGCCGCTCTTTTTATTGTAGTATTAGTTTTTTGGTCTCTATCATGTCTCCATGCTGCAGGCTTATCAGGTAAGTTCCGGCCGGCATCTCCCCAATGTCCATCGTTACAGTTTTTGTATTGTTGTCAACGTTCTGTTTCGATAGTGTTTTGCCTGTGATGTCTCTTATCGTAACAACCGCATTAGGATAATTCGATGCCAAAGTCACAGTTACAATTCCTGTGGTAGGATTAGGTGAAACCATGAAATGAGATGTGCCTATTGGCTTAATGCTGTTTGGATTATGGTGTACAGACGTATCGGTAATCCACCATAGCTCAAAGTTCGTGGTATCGTAGCGTGGTGTGTAGAACAAAGAATTATTGGCAACCATGAATGGTTCAGTCAGTAATAGTGATCCGGAAGATGGTACACTTCCATTCGGATGTACAGTGTATACATTTCCCAGGCTATCGCACATTGCCAACACCCATGGGTTAATTACACCGGTATCGGTGGGGGCATAGTACAATTTGCCATCGTAGTTGATAATTGTGTATATACTTGAACCTTTCGTGCCGGGATTCCAGTCATTCACTAATTTAGTACCTGCTGCAGTACCATCGCTACTCCAAAGCTCTATGCCATGTACGCTGTCATTGGCAGAAAAATATAATTTATCATAACAAACTGTCAATCCCGCCGGCGTTCCGGGCAAATCACCGGGGCCTATTTCAGCCACCATCTGTGTTCCTGCTGCCGTACCATCGGTTGTCCATAGTTCATAGTTTTGAATAAAAATGTTTCCATTATTGTTAAACGCTCTAAAATATAGCTTGCCATTATATACTGCAAATTCTCTAGGTCCCATGGCATCAGTAAGACTTGCCGGCACATAATGCGTACCCGATGAAGTTCCATCACTCACCCAAAGCTCTCCGCTAGCCGAGCCAGAGCCTGAATTGCCTGAAAAATAAACTTTGTTGTTATAAAGTATGGGACCGTCTAAATACCATGCAATGCCATCAACTACAGTTTGCGGCACCGGTTGTGAAGCACCGATTCCGTTGGGCGACCCCGGGCAAATGTCTTTTATCAAACGTGTACCTGCTGCAGTACCGTCAGATATCCATGGTTCATAACCATCGGGGCCATCATCGGCAGCGAAAAAGAGGCCATTAGGCAAAGGCATCATCTTACATGGCCTGCTGTTTGCCGTACCTGTATTTATATCTTTTACCAATACTGTTCCTGCCGCAGTACCATCTGTAACCCACAACTCTAAGCCAGTAACACCATCGCTGGCCTGGAAAAATAATTTGTTATTCCAAATTGTCATGTATGCCGGGTTCGAAGATCCGGGACCTGGGTTAATGTCTGCAAACTCATGAGTTCCGGCAGTTGTTCCGTCGGTAACCCAAAGTTCCATACCGTCATTCCCATTAGATGCCGCAAAGTAGGTAAGACCTTTATACGCAGTAAACCCGGTCGGTAGTGAGGTAGTGGGCCCTGCATTAATATCCATTAATAGTTTAGTACCAGACGGGGTGCCATCGCTCACCCACGGTTCTACGCCATGCACACCATCATCCGCATTGCAAAAAAGCAGGTTGTTACAACCTCGTAATCCTCTTGGCGTAGATGGCTGTGTACCGGGATATATATCGTAGGTTCCAAATGTCCATTGTGCCTCGGAATAAGCACAACTAAAAATTGCCAGGGAGGCAATTAATAAGGTTTTCTTCATAGTATGCGTTCGGTTTTATAATTAACAAAGTTTAATAGAGTAGTGCTAAAGTTAAGGCATTTGTGTTTTACCTGTAATACTGTTTATACTTTCAGTTACTTTTGTTTCCCAATGAGCTTTATTAATAGTTTTATAAGAAAGCCCCCTGCCTTATTCCCATGGGTAGCATTGTTTCATATAGGTATGCTGGCATTCAGTATATGGAGTGCGAGTTCAATGCCATTATCTCCTATATGGATAGATGTTGCGTGGATGGCATTGTACACCTTTAGCTGGATATTTATCTGCAATATGAAACGCTGGGCCGCATGGATGTATCTTGTGGTAACAGTAGCGGATCTTGCTTGTTGGCTGGCATTTCACAACGACCCTATCAAACAGGATTATGCAAGTTCATTAGTGTTAATGAACGTTCTATTTTCATTCTTTATCCTCGCCTATTATAAGAAGTTCTCATGAAGCGGATTTTTACAGATATGCTAGGTAGAGAAATAGAGATCAGCTTTCCGCCTAAGCGTATTATATCAGTTGTTCCTTCTCAGACAGAATTGTTATACGATCTTGGGCTCGAAAATGAAGTAATAGGTATTACCAAGTTCTGTGTTCACCCTGAGTCATGGTTTCGTACTAAGGAACGCATAGGTGGCACTAAGAAGCTGAACATAGAAAAGATACGCTCCCTGCAGCCCGATCTCATCATTGCAAATAAAGAAGAGAACGAACAGGCACAGATAGAAGAATTGGCAAAAGAATTCCCCGTTTGGATCAGTGATATACAAACCTTGCCCCAGGCATTGCAGATGATGCAGGTAGTGGGATTGATCACTGGTACGGAACAGAAGGCCAATGAATTGGTAGAAGAGATAGTTGCAGGGTTTACAAAATTGCATAAAGCGGCTACATCTAAGCGTGTGGCATATTTTATCTGGTACAATCCATGGATGACTGTTGGTAAGGATACCTTCATTAGCAATATGATACAGACTATAGGCTGGCAAAATATGTTTGCCGATACAACCCGCTATCCCGAGATCACCTTGCAAGACTTAAAAGAAAGAAATCCGGATTTGGTATTGCTATCTTCTGAGCCTTATCCATTCAAAGAAAAACATGTGGAGGAAATAAAGTCAGTTTTGCCTAATGCCGATGTGCGCCTGGTAGATGGCGAAATGTTTAGCTGGTATGGCAGTAGGATGAAGGAGGCGCTTGCGTATATGAGTGAGTTGATAAGGTAATTTTAAAGATGTTTTTATAAACCATATTGAATGTTAGCTATAATCTTTAAATGATTAAACGCATTAGGTGATCCAGATAACAAACTCAAAAACTATCCATTTATTATTTACCTTTTTCAGCAAATAATAACCACCCCTCCGATTTTCTTCATATCCTGTGTTGTATTTAAGTATGGCAAATTGTTCTTTTTCGTCAAAAACGGGAATCGATGCTTCGCTGTACCCGCGGTTGATTTTTTCCTTTGGTAGTACTTTGATTCTATTAAAGCTATCTTGAATAAATGATTCAGATGGTTTTATTGTTTTGCTTTTTTTTACAATTTGGGAAAATGAATTGAAATCTATCTCATCTCGTAAGCCAAATTTGTAGTCGCTATAATACATAGTGTCAACATCAGCATCTAAAGTTTCGGCTGAAAGAACAGCACAGTTTGAATCAACCGCAAGAATCAATTCTTCTAAGCGAGATTTCGACTTGTTCTTGGGATATGCTTTTGAAAAAATTAACGTTAAGCCGAGCAATAAGACAATAGTATTTTTTATTGCACTAAACATATATGCAAAAGTATATAATTTATTTTTTGCTTGGGAAATGTTTAGCTGGTATGGTAGCAGGATGAAGGAGGCGGCAGGGTATATGGAAACATTGGTGAAATGAGGCTAACTCGGCTATTATTGTTAACTTGTAATAAAATCATCACTCATGAATTTCTTCCTGCGTGTTATCTTGTTTCTTACTATAGTTGTGGTAGTGTACTCTATCGCTAAAGCTATTATGCGCTACCTCGATAATCGCAGGGACGAAAAATAAATCAAACTCATCTTATGCAATCAAAATTTCTGGGCCTGCGTACTGTAGGCTATAAAGTATCTGACCTCGCCGAAGCAAAAAAATGGTACACTAAGATATTGGGTATTGAGCCCTACTTTGATATGCCTTTTTACGTAGGCTTTAATGTGGCAGGGTACGAACTGGGCTTGCAGCCTGTAGAGGGTAGCGAAGCTAAAGGCGATACCACCGTTACATACTGGGGAGTAGAAGATGCACAGGCTATGTATAATGAATTGCTTGCCGCAGGAGCAACCACTCACGCAGATCCGCAGGATGTGGGCGATGGCATAGTTGTTGCTTCGGTAAAAGATCCGTGGGGTAATGTATTTGGGATTATTTACAACCCACATTTCAAACTGTAGTTAACATTCTTATGAAAAACTTCCTTGTATTATTTCGCGAGCCGGATGGCAGAAAGGATGAACATACAGATGTAGAGATTCAAAACCATCGCCAAAACTGGAATCAGTGGTTTACCAAATATATCAATGAGGGCAACATCACCGGCGGCAGTGGCCTTACGCTCGAGGGACGTCTCATTAAAGGTATTGATGCGCAGATAGAAGAAACGATCCACTATGTAGGTACAGAGATCGTTGGCGGTTTTATGACCCTGAAAGCTGCTAACCTGGATGAAGCAACACATATAGTTAAAAGCTGCCCCATTTTCGAATTCGGTGGTTATGCCGAAGTGCGCGAGTACAATGGCTAAGCGCCGGCTACCGGCACTTCATCAATGCTGTGGTATACGGGTAATCCTTTTGATTCAAACAGTTCCCGTTCGCGGTTAGCTCCGGGGCTTTCTGCAACGATGAGTAATGCTTCACAACTGTGCATTACCGCCATAGATATCTTCATGATGGCTTCGTAGCGGTCTGCTACCTGCATGGCATTTACAACAGGTAACGCAGCATTTACGCCTATTAACGGAGTATGCCCCCTTGCCAGCAATGCAGCAGCTGCCTTGTTCAATACATCCAGGTTAGCTTGTCTTTGTTCTTCAGTGGCTGCCGAATAGGGCCCTGCAACTCCTATGATCATGGCTTTTCTTTTGTTGCTAAAAATATTACTTAACCAGGTTGATACATAAAAAAAGCCCGAACAATTTGTTCGGGCTCTTATTCTATGATCGCGATATTTAAAAATCAGTTTCTACCGGGTTAGGCTTAGGCTGTTTTAGTTTTATCATACCAGCCTTATTAAAGAGTAGTATCACACCATATACCGGGTCTATTTCATGCCAGCGTACACCGAAGTTGGCATTAGACGCACGCATGTGGTGATTGTTATGATAGGATTCGCCCAGCATCAGAACATCCACATGGAAGAGGTTATCCGCCGTATTCTTCATCTCGAAGTTTTTGTAGCCAAATTTATGTGCATACCAGTTGATGATGGCGCCATGTACAGGCCCGCTCATGTAGTGTATCGGCAGTAATAAGAACATCCACCAAGATGTAGCGAAGTATACATAATAGCCTGTATATACCGCAGCCCAGAAAATACGCGGAGCCCAGCTGTGAGCAAATTTGTCAAACGCCGGCCAGTCAGGCACGTTTTTAGCAAAGCGAGGTTCCACTTTTGTTCTACCGTCAAATATCGCCGTGTATACATTTTTAGTATGCCACATCATCGTAAATACATTTTTAAAATGCAGCGGAGAATGCGGGTCTTTGTCTGTATCGGCGTATGCGTGGTGCATACGGTGCATCAATGCGTAGGCGCGTGTACTCAGGTAAGAAGATCCTTGCGTTACAAAAGTGAAGATAAACCAGAATTTCTCCCACCCTTTACTCATGGTAAAAGAACCGTGTGCAGCATACCTATGCTGAAAAAATGTTTGCGAAAAAAGGGATAAATACCAATGCGCTGTAAAAAAAATAAATATTGCCATTTCGTTTGAAAAAGTGCGCAAATTTATCAGTTTTTCCGGCTTTAACCATCATAGTATAGAATGCAACATGTGTTTCGTGGCAAATTCAGGCTTTAAGCGGCTATATTTGTTCCACAGCTTCATCATAATTCATGTTTCGCAATTTTAATAGGGTAGATGCAAGGTTCTTATTACTTGTATCGGCTGCACATGCTATTTTCTATCTCATAGCATGGCATTACAAGCATATCTACAACGGCGATTCTCATGAATACATATACATGGCCACTAATATTAAAAATGCAGGCTGGTTTTATGCAGGCAATCCCGTTTTACCTGTAAAGGAAGAATTTATGACGCTCAGGCCGCCGGGCTATCCTTTGTTTCTATGTTTTATTTACTTCTTTACACTCAATAACTGGATAGTATTACTGGTTCAAAACCTGGTTTCTATTTTTAATATTTATTTTTTAAGGTATACAATCACTCGGTTGGGTTATCAAAAAAGGTATGATTGGCTTTTGCTCGCCTTCATCCTTCTGTTTCCCTCGCAGTTTGTAAACGCTAATATCATCGCCCCCGATATACTATTACAGTCCTGTGTTGTAGCTTACTTTTATTGCTTCATCGCTTTCACACAAGAAAAGCATTGGCGATACATGCTCGGTATGGGCCTGGTACTTGCCGCCGGAGCTTTTGTAAAACCCGTACTTTATCCTGTGGTATATCTACATGCTGTAGGTGTGCTGGTCTACGCATCTATACGTCGCGATGCCTTGATGCGGGCAGCAATATGCGCAACGGTGCCATTATTGCTTATTATCGGCTATGGATATATTAACTATGAGCGCACCGGCAAGCCCCATTTTTCAAGTACACAATCCTTCAACGCCATTTTCTATTATTATAACTTTTACAAAGATGAATATGGCATAGATAAAGCCGAACAGTTTTTACAAACAGAGCGGAGCCATGTAGAAAAACTACCGACATTTTCGCAACGTTATGATTATGCCAATGCTCGTGGTATACAGTTATTAAAACAAAATTCCGCATCCTACCTGCCATATCACATTGGCCATAGCCTCCGCATGTTTATAGATCCCGGTAAAGGCGAACTGGATATGTTTGTAGGTTTGCTTACGCTGTCTAAACTATACGATGTTCATAATACAGCCGGTTTCTTTGATACAATAAGAGATAAAGGATATGCCGGTATAGAAGATTATATGGCTCGTAATCCCACTTTACCAATAGCTGCAGTTGTGTTGTTCTTTAACTTGTTACGTCTTGTAGGTTTTGTTTTGTTCTTGTTCAGTAAGCAATACTCATTTAGGCTAAGGGTTTTTATAACAGCGTTGGTAGGTTATTTTGTGTTCATTGCCGGCCCTATTGCTAATACAAGATATTTTATACCTGTTTCGCTGATCATGATCGGTACCGCTGTATTAGCCTGTCAGCATATATTGCAAAGGCAAAGGAATAAGGCTATTATTGCAACCGCTGGTAATCTTTAATCTTGTATTATATCCGCAGATACTACCCCTTTATTGCGTCGGCATTATTGCTGTGTATAGGTGTATGTTTGGTATTTCCATATTGTAAGTATTATATAGACCCTGACGCAACAGCATATCTTACTATCGCCCGCAGGTATGCAGATGGCGATTGGGTAAAAGCTGTTAATGGCTACTGGAGCCCATGGAGTTGCTGGCTTACTGCAGGGTTTATCAGGTTGGGTGCATCCGCAATTACCGGTGCCATAGCTGCCAATGTGATCGGTGCTGTCGGGGTATTGTATGTTTCCCAATTATTCTTCATCAAGTACAGGACACCCTATTTTGCACAGGCTTTTCTGCAAGGCGCATTAGCTATATTTCTTTGCTATGCGGTGTATTATCAAAACTTTGATGATCTCTGGGAGTGCTTTTTTCTTTTATATGCGTTACGCATTATCGTCAGCCACAGGTTTAAATATTCGCCCGCCTTATGGATTGGCGCTGGCATAGCAGGCGTATGTGCTTATTTTGCCAAAGCCTATGCCTTTCCGTTCTTTATCATCAGCACAGCCATGCTCACATTTTATATCAACAGGGCATGGCATAGAAAGTATATACGCAACTGGCTCATTAATTATGGGGTCGTTTTGCTGGTAATGATTACGCTTAGTTTGCCCTGGCTATTCGCGCTGCATGGTAAGTATGGCATCTGGACCACCGGTACTGCCGGCAATCTCAATATGTCCTGGTACCTGGTAGGGCATCCTCTGTGGAAGCCCGAATTTGCTGATATCTTACCTCCGGTATATAACGATTCGCCTTCTTATTGGGAGGATCCCTGGTATGTAAATGGACCGCTTCCCATGTTTTGGCATTCTCAGGCGCTCTTCGCAAGGCAATTGATGAAGGTCGTGCAAAACACATGGAAGTTTATCGTTAGCAGTATGCAGATCAGTATTGCATTGCTGCCGGTCTTCCTGTATGTATTAAGATTATTGTTCAAGAAAATTCGCCGGCTGCACTATAAGGTGTTCTATCCTTTGCTGATAGTTTTTTTGTTATTTCCGCTGCCATTCTTTCTCGTCAATTTCGAGGCGCGGTACATCTGGTATATGCTTCCATTGAGTATGATACTGGGCATCGCTATCATGCAGCGAAATAGAATTTTCAATAGAAAGGTTTTCATGCTGCTTTTCGCCTGTTCTTACATGTTGTACCCATTGCATGGCATTCATAAAATGTGGAACGAGGGGAGGGAAGAGTATAACCTTGCCGGTCATCTTAAAGCCTTGGGTCTTAAGGGTAGCTTTGTTTCCAATGTATCGTATGGCATGCCCGATGATGTAGAACTGCAACGCCTGGCCTACTTTTCTGGTAATAGATATTTTATGTCCTCTTCAGATAGCTTGAAAGAGCAGGCATGGGATAAGGCTCATATTCAGTATTATTTTCTTTCCCGGCATAGCAATAACACATCCTTGCTATCTGGCAGGCTAGACAACAAATACCCGGTCTTACGGGAAGATGAGAACTGGAAAATCTACAGGCTGGGCAACTGATGTCTGTGGTGGCGCAAAATATCAGTATTAATAATTATCTTTGCACACTTTTTAAAAATTATTCAACTGATATATGGCATCAAAAAAAATACAGGAACTTTTGGGCGACCAGGCTGGTTACTACCTTGACCATACCTGCAAAACAATCGATAAATCTGCACTGCACCTGCCTTCAGGTAATGTTATAGATGATGTTTGGGCAATGTCTAACCGCAATATCCCTACATTGCGCAGCATCCAGGCGCTGATGGGTAACGGCCGTCTTGCAAATACGGGTTATGTTTCTATCCTTCCTGTAGATCAGGGCATCGAACACAGCGCAGGCGCGTCTTTTGCTCCTAATCCTATTTATTTTGATCCTGAAAATATTGTAAAGCTGGCTATCGAGGGTGGTTGCAACGCCGTTGCTTCTACTTACGGTGTATTAGGCGCGGTTGCGCGTAAATATGCTCATAAAATACCATTCATCGTTAAGATCAATCACAACGAGTTTATTTCTTATCCTAATCGTTTTGATCAGATCATGTTCGGTACTATTAAGGATGCATGGAACATGGGTGCTACAGCGGTAGGTGCTACTATCTACTTCGGTAGCGACGAAAGCGCACGCCAGATAGTAGAAGTGGCTAAAGCATTTGAATATGCGCACGAACTGGGTATGGCTACTGTATTGTGGTGCTACCTGCGCAATAGTGCATTCAAGAAAGATGGCGTTGATTATCACACTGCCGCTGATCTTACAGCGCAGGCAAATCATCTTGGTGTTACTATCCAGGCAGATATCATCAAACAAAAACTGCCCGTAGGCAATGGTGGTTATACCGCGCTCAACTTCGGTAAAACACACAAAAAAGTATACGATGAACTGACAACCGATCACCCGATAGATCTTTGCCGCTACCAGGTTGCTAATTGCTATATGGGCCGTGCAGGATTGATCAACTCTGGCGGTGAATCTAAAGGTGCATCTGATCTTGCAGAAGCAGTGATGACAGCGGTGGTTAATAAACGCGCCGGTGGTATGGGTCTTATTAGCGGCCGTAAAGCTTTCCAGAAACCAATGCAGGAAGGTGTACAATTACTGAATACAATTCAGGATGTATATCTTGATAAAGATGTAACTATCGCATAATATCTTTTCTATATTTTTATTTTTGGAAGGGCCACAATTTATGTGGCCCTTTTCCTTTTTCATTTTTTTTTGCTTGCAATGTTCTTGCTGCAACTCGTAGTGATAATAATCATCAATACGCTATGACGTATGTTCTATTGTATAGCGAATTACAGGTATATATTTACGCTTATTAAAGGGTTTTAATAGCGAGATTAATAGATGATTATAAAACGATTAAAAACAAATTAAAACCACTAAATCGTATTTTAATTTGATAACACATAAATATCTTGCAACTAACAAACAAATAAAAAACTGTTAAAAAACAACTTATAGTTAGTAGTCAAACAAAACAAACCAAACAGACCTTCACACCCTACATCTTTTTTTGACTCTGCGCCGGTTGTTACTACTCAGTACCTATTAATCGCTCGTTACCCGAAACACAGAATGCATGACTGTGCTACCATGCTATTCTGAAAAATTTTATGAGAAAGTAAAAACTAGTATTTTAATATGAAACAGACATCTACCTTTAAAAGCTTTCTGCTGATGGCTTTGTTTCTGCTTGGTTTCCAACGGTCGCAGGCTGCCATTTCATCAGGTACCTATACAATAGGTGCCACCGGCACGTATCCTACCCTGGCTGCCGCCATTGCAGACATTGGCTCCCTTTCGGGTTCAATAGTATTAAACATTCAGCCCGGCAGCTATTCCGGTAGCGATTGGCAAGTGCAGATACCCAATTTCGCCGGTTCCAGCAGTTCTAACAGGGTTACTATCCAGGCGGCGAATGGCGCTGGTACGGTTACCATCAGCAATGCCGGTACTTCTTCTGCCAACTATGTATTGCAGCTCAATGGCTCACAATACGTTTCAATAAAAAATCTTACTATCGTCAATACCGGCACCACATATGGCCGTGTTTTAGATTTAACCGGCGGCGCCAGTTATGATAGTGTTTTAGGTTGTACGCTTACCGGTGTTTCGGGCTCTTCGTCAAGCAATAACCGTGCTGTTATCAGCGCTACATCTGGCGGCAGTATGAATAGCAATGTTATTAAAGGCAACACCATCCAGTATGGCTCTTATGGTGTGTACTGGAATGCAAGCAGCACCAGTACACTGGCTTCTGATGATGTTATCAGTAATAATACTTTCTCCGGTAACTACTATGCCTACATATACACGCAGTATATGGGCAATGCTACCATACAATTCAATACCTGTAGCGCCTCCAGCATCAGCGGCTATCATTATGGTATTTACATGTATTATCCGCAAAATGGTTTTACAATAACAAATAACACGATCACTACCAGCAATACAAGCGGTTATCTATATGGTATATATTCTACATACGGAAATAGCAGTACTACATCAGCAAATGATCTGGTGGCCTCAAACAATACTATCACATTAAATAGTACCAGCTATGTGTACGGCATTGATTTTTATTATTACAACTACAATATCAAAGCTGAAAATAATAACATAACTACTACAGCTACCAATGGCTATACTTATGGGGTATATGTGTATTGGTTCAATGTCAATATTAAGTTCAATAATAACGTGGTCAGCTGTAGCAACACTAGTTCGGGTTACATTTATGCTGTTTACTTCTACTACAATAATTATGGCGCTAGTGATGCGTACCTGGAAGTAACTAATAACACCATCTCATATAGCTCTAACTACTATTGTTACGATTACTTCTATTTTAATAATTATAACGGTACTAACTGTACTTTCAAATGTAATAACAACACATTCAACTGTACAGAGCTAAGCACATCTGCATATAACTACGGTCCATATTTCTACTACACAGGTATGTATGGTTCCGGTAACTCAGCCCAGATTAAGGGTAATGTGATGAACTATTCAAGCAAGTATTATCACTATATATCTTACATGCTGTATCAATATCATGCAGTGATATCAGACAATGTGGTTAATGCAACTTGCCCAAGTGGTACTTCCGGTTATGGTTATATCTATGGCCCGGCCGATTATTATTGCGAAGGTGCTATGGTAAAAAATAACACGCTCAATTATACCCATAACGGATCTGGCGGCTGTTACAACTACACACCATTTGTAGCCAACTCCGGTAGTGGTGGCCAGGATACTGCTATAAATAACACTTTTAATATTAATCTCACTAGCGGTAGTTATTATAACTATGCGCAGTATGCTAACGGTTTTTCCGGTAATAATACTATTAATGTTACTACTACATCCGGCTCTATTTATAACTACCCGCAATACAACTATGGCGGTTTGCTATATCATAATAAGCTAAACTTTACTACAAACAGTGGTACTATCTATGGCTATTATGCTTATGGTTATCCATCTTATCCAGGTGCTACATGGGTAGGCAATACAATAGATATGACCAGCAATACCGGCACTATCTATGGTTGTGGTGGTTATTTACCTGGTAACGAAAAGCTTATCGGCAATGTCTTTAAGGCCAAGACTAACGGTAGTACCTATATGTACTACGAACCTAGCTACGGCAACTATGCCGATATGTACTATCTGAATAATACGTTTCATAGTGCCAGCACCGGTAGCACCAACTATCTTATCTACAAACAAGCAGGTAGTGGTAGCTATAATGGTGTAGCTTATTTATACAACAATATCTTCTCGCGCAACGATGGCACAAGCACTAGTCCTGCTATTTATCTGAATGATACTACTTATTGGCGCGCCGATTACAACTTGTATTATACTCCCGGTACTGTTACGCTTCGCGGTACTTCTAAGCCTAATATTACAACCACTTCTCTGCAGGCGTGGAGAAATGCTACCAACCGCGATCGCAATTCGCTGATTTTTGATCCGGGCTATAAAGACGCAGTAAACAAAGATGTACACCCCGATCCTTCCAATCCTAATTCATGGGCGGTTAATGGCCGTGGTATGCATATTGATGGCGATACGCTTGATGCCGATGGTGTAATGCGTCCTAAAACACGCCAGGATGGTGTTCCTGACCTGGGTGCTTATGAAGTAAGCCCTGTCAGCACTCCTCCTGCATGTACTGCAATACCTGCAGCGCCTGCGGCAGGCACTACCCAATACTTCCTCTTTGGTCAGGATACTGCTGCCAGCATAGCATGGGGCCCTGCAGTACCATCTACTGCGGTAATGCGCCAGTACAGCGGCCAGCAGGCCGGTGCGCCAATGCCATCATTGGTGGGCCGCAGCTACCTCTGGTTAGATCTGTTTACCAATGGTGTGTATGCACTGTCTCATACACCAACAGTGTATTATAAAGATCCTCAATTAGGTACCATCTCTACAGAGGCCAATGCCAAGATCGCCAATTCATCCAATGGTTCTCCATGGATGGGTTACAACTATGGCAATGCTGCTACAGATCCTGTGCTTAACAAAGCATACCCTACAGCAGCATTGGATAGTGTTGGTAAATACACGATCGTAGAAAATGCACGTATCGGTATCCGTTGTGTTATCAATCCCGAGCATGTAAAAGTGAGCAATATCACTGCCTTTACTGCAGATGTTGACTGGGATGCTGTATTCCTTCCTATAGGATACCAGGTGATCGTAGATACAAAGCCGGGTACGCCAGCTTCAGGTGCAGGTGCATTGTTTGCAACAACTAATACTATATCCTTGACGGCACTTACAGAGAACACACACTATTATGTGCACGTACGCAGTATTTGTGGTGTAAAAGATACTTCCGGCTGGACTACTGTTGATTTCACTACACTGATCACTTGCCATACACCGGAGCCAAAGCTGATCACGCTCACACAAAGCCGTGCTATTTTGTATTGGGATACGATCCAGACAGCTACTAAGTACGAGTATGTGATACAGCATGCACCAACACCGGTACCTGCATTTGGTACAGTAATTAATACTCCCAGCCTGCAATTGCCACTGGCACCTGCATCAGATTACTATGTGTTTGTAAAAGCATATTGTAACAGCATCTATCCTGAGTCTGAATGGGGTGTATTAGGGTTCTCTACTTTCCCAACTGCTATCAATACCATCAGCGGTAACAGCATAGGTCTGAGTGCCTATCCAAATCCGGTAACAGATGTATTGCATGTAGAGCTGTCCGGCAAAATAGATGGCGAAGCTACCCTTACGGTTACAGATGTTACGGGCAAGCAGGTACGCAGCATAGTGGTGAATGCCAACCAGGTAGAAGTGAACATGAATGGCTTACCTGCAGGTGTATACCAACTGAAATACAGCGACCGCAGCCACGTAGATGTGATGAAAGTCAGCAAACAGTAAAAAGATTATAATCATAATTTAATAGAGGCCACCCAACGGTGGCCTTTATTGTTATGGTCTGGATATAAATGAATTAGGTCACTAGTGATAGATAGTTAATATTATGCTTGTTGGCTTTAATCTTTCGTTTTATAGTATGCTTTAGCTAGTTATGTAATAGTTAGTTTAGTTATATAGGTATTTGTAACTAATAGTTTAAAAACTAATTAAAATGAAAAGTTACTATATATAAATATTTTTTTATTGCTAAAAAACGATATAACTTGAAGCCGAATTGCCCAATTTTCATCAGAAATTATTAATGCGCTATACATATGAAATACCTCAACATCATCAGGAAGCTCGGCATCAGTTCAGCCTTGGTTCTATCAGGTTTATTACAGGCAAATGCAGCCATTACAGTTGGTAGCTATACAGTAGGTTCCGGAGGTACCTACGCTACTTTAAGTGATGCGATAGCAGATATTGGTACTATGAGCGGTAATATTGAACTGAATATATTACCGGGCACTTATTCGGGTACGGGCTGGCAGTTAACCATCCCGGCTCTTTCAGGCTCCAGCAGCAGCAACAGGCTTATTATTCAGCCGTCAAGTAGTGCCGTTACAATATCCGGTGCGGGTACATCTTCTGATAATTACATTATCAAGCTCGATGGCGCATCGTATGTTAGTATTAAAAATATTACCATCGAGAATACCGATCAGACTTACGGCAGGATAATTAACTTTGCAGGGGCTGCAGCGTATGACAGCGTAATCGGCTGTACATTGAACGGGCCTTCTATCAGTGATAAAAGCACCGATCTTGCCGTTATCGCTTCTGACGACGCAAGTGCTACCAGTAACGTTGTTATCACCGGCAATACCATTCAAAATGGTTCCGTTGGTATCTATTGGTGGGCCACTTCTGCTACAACTGCAGACGATGTTTTCAGTAATAACACGTTCCAGGACAACTACTATTCTTATATCTATACTTCGCAAATGAGCAATGCCGCTATAGAACATAATACTTGTTCTATATCCGGCTTATCTGATACCCATTATGATATCTATATGGAGGATCCGGATGGTGGCTGCAGCATCCAGTATAACAGCCTTACCACAGATAACTATAGCGCTCTTTATGGTATCTATATGATCAATGGTAATAATAGTTCTGCATCTGCTGAACTTATTATTTCACATAATACATTAAATCTCACTACAACAGATCAGCTGCAAGGTATTTATCTGGATAATTGTAAGACTGCCACGGTAGAGCATAATACGCTTACTCAGAATGCCTATAATACGAACTATGGTATTGACTTCAATTATGGTTGCGACAATTTCAAGTGTAATAGTAATACGCTTGATCTGACAAGTAGTTCCGGCAATATGGGCATTAATGTTTATTCGGCCAATAATAGCTTGAGCGGTGCGTATGCTGAAGTTAATAACAACACGATAACCGCTCAAAGCGATGGCGATTATTTTGAATACGCCTTTCAGTTGGTATCCATAAATGCCGGCGCGACCAACTCTACGTTTACTTGCAATAACAATAATATTACCTCTTATTGTACTAACTATTATGCCTGGAACTATGGTTCGTTCTATCTGAGTGACATTGGCGATGGAACCGGTAATACCGATTCCATTATGAATAATACGGTAGAGGCGACATCACCGTACTATATGTATTTACCTAATTTTTACAGCGTTAATAATGCGCTGGTAAAGGATAATACTTTCACAGGTACGATAACCGATTATGGTACCATGTATATTAACGGTCCTAACAACAGTACCAACCTGATGTTCCGGGATAATACGTTTAACCTGGAACACACTACTTGGGGTAGCATATACAACAACACTCCCTTTTACAATGGATGGTCTTCAGCCTCAGGCGATTCTGTAATCAATAATACCTATAATGTCAATTGTCCCGATGGCGGAGAGTATGATGCACAGGTTTATGATTGGGGTGGATACAATGCAGAGAATACTTTTAATGTAAATACTTATTACGGCGGTATCTATCAACAGTTCAGTTACCCTGTAGATGGTATGGCATACCGTAATAAATTCAATCTTTATTCAGAATACGGTGATGTGAATGGAGTTTCAACTGATGGAGGATCTTCATCTATAGGAACATGGATCGGCAACACGTTTGACATGAATAGTAACTATGGTACTATTTATGGTTATGGCGGTATTTCATGGGCTTACCCCGGTAACGACAAGTTTATCAGCAATATTTTTGTTGCCAACAGCATTAACGGTGCCACTTACATGTTCACAGATTATGGCAACGCCAACTCTGACGTGTATTTCTTTAATAACACCTTCCACAGTAACAGTACAGGCTATACCAACTACCTTGTTAATAAACAAGGTTCAAGCACCTCTGGTAATATGTACATGTACAACAATATCTTCTCTAAGAGCGATGTAAATAATACAGATCCTCTGGTATATATCATTGACACTTCTGACTGGAAAGCAGACTATAATCTTTACTATGCTCCAGGTAATATGGATTTCGTGTTTTCGTCAACCGGCACCGCTTCTACGCTTCAGGATTGGAGGAATAATACCAACCGGGACATGAATTCACTGATATATGATCCGGGCTATACAGATGCTGCTAACAAAAATCTTCATCCGCAGGCTTCAGATCCAAGGGCTTGGGCTGTAAACGGCCGTGGTATGCACCTGGATGGCGATACACTGGATGCTGATGGTATCATGCGTCCTAAAACTCGCCAGGACGGTGTTCCTGATCTGGGTGCATATGAAGTAACACCTACCAGCACGCCACCTGCATGCGATGCAATACCGGCAACTGCTGTAGCAGGTACTACACAATACTTCCTTTTCGGGCAGGATACTGCTGCAGCTATTACCTGGGGACCTGTAGCTCCTTCTACAACTGTAATGAGGCAATATACCGGCGAGCAGGCAGGCGCACCAATGCCACCAAGCGTAGGTCGCAGCTTCTTATGGTTAGATCTTAATACCAACGGTGTTTATGAGTTACAGCATAAACCGGTTATCTATTACAAAGATCCGCAGCTGGGTACTGTTTCTAACGAAACCAATGCAAAAATTGCCAACTCGTCTAATGGTTCTCCATGGGTAGGTTACAACTATACCAACGCTAAAGTAGATTCGCTTTTAAATTGGTCTTATCCTTCCAGCGATCTGGATAGTGTAGGAAAATATACGATCGTAGAAAATGCACGCATTGGCATACGTTGTATTATCAACCCTACCAATGTTAAGGTGAGCAACATAACAGCATTTGATGCTGATATTGATTGGGATGCAGTATTCCTGCCTACAGGATATCAGGTGCTTGTAGATAACATACCTGGTACACCTTCTTCAGGTGCTGCGGCTACTTTCTCGTCAAATAACAGCTTGCATCTCAATAGCCTTACGGAGAATACAGATTATTATGTGCACGTGCGCACTATCTGCGGACCAAAAGATACATCCGGATGGACTACTGTTCACTTCAAAACATTGATCACATGTCACACTCCTGATGTTAAGATTCTTAAGCTGACACAAAATAATGTGGTTGTGTATTGGGATACGATCCAGACAGCAACCAAGTACGAGTATGTAATACAAAATGCTCCAACGCCTGTGCCAACTGTAGGAACGCCGATCTATACACCGTCTCTTCAATTCCCGTTATCTCCGGGCAAAGATTACTACGTGTTTGTTCGTGCATATTGTAATAGCATCTACCCGCAATCTGAGTGGGGTATGGTGGGCTTCTCTACTTTCCCAACTGCTATCAACACCATCAGCGGCGCCAGCATAGGCCTGTCTGCTTATCCTAATCCTGTTACAAACATGGTTACTGTAGAACTGGCAGGTAAGATCGATGGTGAGGCTAATATTACAATAACAGATGTTACCGGTAAACAGATTAGCTCAGTGTCCGTTAACAATAACAAAACAGAAATTGATATGAGTCGCCTTGCTTCTGGTATTTATCAGCTTAAGTATAGCGATCGCAGTCATGTTGATGTTATGAAGATTACAAAACAATAATCTTATACTGATTTTTTCTAAAAAGCGAGTGCCTCCACCAGGAGGCACTCGCTTTTGCATTAAGGAGAGATTAAAATTTTTAACGTTTCTATAGATATTTCAATTGAAGTAAATTAGAAACATTTGTTAAATAACTAATATATACATATTGTAATTTTTCAATCTGGATGAGGCTATTGTTACCATAAAATTGCTTTAAAATTAAAATCTTATTAATAGACGGTTAAAAACAGATTAATGGATGGAGATTAAAATTGATGTATGGTCATTTTTATTTCTATGAAATCGTTTTAAATTCAGAATCAATAAAGCCAACGGCGGCTTTTTTTCGAATTTCTAATTGTGCTATAATAAGATGAAACACTTCAACATTTTTAAAAAACTAGGCTTCGCATCTGCCTTGTTGCTCGGTATGTATGGGCAGGCAAATGCCGCGATCACCACCGGCACGTATACTATTGGTTCCGGGGGCTCTTACACTACCCTTGCAGACGCGATAGCGGACGTGGGTACGCTTTCAGGTACTATTGTCTTTAATGTCCTGCCCGGCACTTACTCGGGTACGGGCTGGCAGCAGGTACAGATACCTGCCTTTTCAGGGGCAAGCAGTTCTAATAGGGTAGTCATCCAGGCATCCAGCGGGGCAGGCACGGTAAGCATCAGCGATGCCGGCAGCTCGTCTGCCAATTATATGCTGCAGCTTAATGGTACACAGTATCTTACTATTAGGAATATCAGCATTACCAATACGAGTACTTCCTATGGCAGGGTGGTAGAGTTTACAGGCTCTGCTAGCAACGATAGCCTTCTGGGTTGCAGCTTCATTGGCCAGTCAACTACTTCTACCAGCAACGCGCGCGCATTGATATATGCCGCCAACGCCTCTTCTATGACCAATATTGTTGCTATGGGTAATACGTTCTCTTATGGTTCACACGGTATCTGCTGGCTTTCTTCAGGAGCTACCTTGTCGTCCGATAACGTATTTAGTTACAATACCTTCAGCAATAACTATTATTCCTATATCTACTCTCAATACCTGGGCAATGTTACCATAAAGAACAATACTTGTTCTGCTACAGGAGTTGGATCGCACTATGGTTTTTATCTTTATTACCCGCAAAACGGCTTTACCGTAAGTAATAATACCATCAGCACTACCGGTACCAGTAGCGTTTACGGGGTGTACAATACATATGGTAATTACAGCACGCCTACTGCTAATGAGGTAAATACTTCCAATAATACGATAACGCTCTATTCAAGCAGCGCTACCTATGGTATTTACTATTACTACTATTGTAAAATGGTAAATATCTCCAATAATACCTTAACGCAAACTTCTACAGGTAGTACCAACTACGGCATTTACATCTATCAGTATTGCGATAACATCAAATGCGATAATAACACGTTGAATCTAACTGCCGGTTACAGCAACTACGGCATCTACGGATACTGGAACAACTACGGCCTGGCAAACGGATATGCTGAATATCTAAACAATAATGTAAATGCATCGGCAACTGGTTCCGGTTCCGATTATGCTTTTGAGATAGCTTATCACAACTACACAGGCAGCAATTGTACCCTTGCAGTAAAAAATAACACTATTGTTACTAATACCCCCAGTACCAATGCCTATAATTTTGGCGCATTCTATGTTTATTATAATGGCTATGGTACCGGCAATACTGCCCTTATCAGGAAGAATAATATAACAGCTTCCAGTGGTTACTATTTGTATGGTACTTATATGTACGGCAACTTTAATGCAGTTATAGATAGCAACAATTTTACAGGTAATCTTACTGGTTCCGGCGGCGGTTACTGCTATGTATACGGCCCTGCCTACTATTCTGAAAGTGTAAAATGCAAATACAACAATTTTACGTTTAATGATAATACCAGCTATGGCTATGTGTACAATTATGCTCCGCTTGATTACAACTACGGTAATGCTGCTGCCGATACGATGATGTATAATACGTTTTCGTATAATGCTACAAACGGCGGCTCATACTACAATTATCAAAACTACCTCGCAGGCTATAACGCATTTAACACGATCACAGCGAATGTTAAGAGCGGCTATATTTATAACTATGCTTATTATAGTTATGGTGGCCTGGCATATAAAAACAAGCTCACCTTTACATCTACTACCGGCGGCATCTATGGTTACCAGGGTTATGGGTCTTCTTCCTATGCCGGTGCTGCTTGGGTAAGCAATATATTTGATATGACCAGCACTTCCGGCGGTACTATATACGCATATGGCGGTTATACTCCTGGAAATGATAAATTCATCAGCAATGTATTTACGGCCAAAACAAGTGGTAGTACGTACATGTTCTATGAGCCATCGTATTATGGTAATAATTCCGACATGTATTACATCAATAATACCTTCCACAGCGCCAGTACAGGTAGCACCAATTACCTCATTTACAAGCAAGGTGGCAGCGGTTCTTATCCCGGCGTTTCCTATTTGTATAACAATGTCTTCTCGCGTAGCGATGCCACAAGTACCAATCCGGCTATTTATTTGAATGATACTACTTATTGGCAGTCCGATTACAACCTGTATTATACTCCCGGTACTGTTTCGCTTCGTGGCACTTCTAAGCCTAGCGTCAATACTACCTCCTTGCAGGCATGGAGAAAAGCCAGCAACCGCGATCGCAATTCGCTGATTTTTGATCCGGGCTTCGCCGATCCTGCTAATAAGAATGTGCATCCTGATCCTTCCAATCCTAATTCATGGGCGGTTAACGGCCGTGGTATGCATATAGATGGTGATACGCTTGATGCCGATGGTGTAATGCGTCCTAAAACACGCCAGGATGGTGTTCCTGACCTGGGTGCTTATGAAGTAAGCCCTGTCAGCACTCCTCCTGCATGTACTGCAATACCTGCAGCGCCTGCAGCCGGCACTACCCAATACTTCCTCTTTGGCCAGGATACTGCTGCCAGCATAGCATGGGGCCCTGCAGTACCATCTACTGCGGTAATGCGCCAGTACAGCGGCCAGCAGGCAGGTGCGCCAATGCCATCACTGGTGGGCCGCAGCTACCTCTGGTTAGATCTGTTTACCAATGGTGTGTATGCACTGTCTCATACACCAACAGTGTATTATAAAGATCCTCAGCTGGGTACCATCTCTACAGAGGCTAATGCCAAGATCGCCAATTCATCCAATGGCTCTCCTTGGGTAGGGTACAACTATGGCAATGCTGCTACAGATCCGGTGCTCAACAAAGCATACCCTACAGCAGCATTGGATAGTGTGGGCAAATACACGATCGTAGAAAATGCACGTATCGGTATTCGTTGTGTTATCAATCCCGAGCATGTAAAAGTGAGCAATATCACTGCCTTTACTGCAGATGTTGACTGGGATGCTGTATTCCTTCCTATAGGATACCAGGTGATTGTGGACAACAGCGCTGCTACGCCTGCGTCCGGTGTGGGTTCCAGCTTCGCCACTACTAATACAATTTCTCTTACTACACTTACCGAGAACACACACTATTATGTGCACGTACGCAGTATTTGTGGTGTAAAAGATACTTCAGGCTGGACTACTGTTGATTTCACTACACTGATTACTTGCCATACACCGGAGCCAAAGCTGATCACGCTCACACAAAGCCGTGCTATTTTGTATTGGGATACGATCCAGACAGCTACTAAGTACGAGTATGTGATACAGCATGCACCAACGCCGGCACCTGCATTTGGTACGGTAGTTAATACTCCTAGTTTGCAATTGCCACTGGCACCTGCATCAGATTACTATGTGTTTGTAAAAGCATATTGTAACAGCATCTATCCTGAGTCTGAATGGGGTGTATTAGGGTTCTCTACTTTCCCTACTGCAATCAATACCATCAGCGGTAACAGCATTGGTCTGAGTGCCTATCCAAATCCGGTTACAGATGTATTGCATGTAGAGCTGTCCGGCAAAATAGATGGCGAAGCTACACTTACCGTTACAGATGTTACGGGCAAGCAGGTACGCAGCATAGTGGTGAATGCCAGCCAGGTAGAAGTGAACATGAATGGCTTACCTGCAGGTGTTTACCAACTGAAATACAGCGACCGCAGCCATGTAGATGTAATGAAGATTAGCAAACAGTAAATAATAACTAAAAGTTTATAATTTATAAAATGCCCCCGCTCAGGGGGCATTTTGCTTGATGAATAAAAATTTTCTCAAAAAAATGCTTTTAAATTTTTAATATTTTTTAGTATCTTGCTACATAACACTTAATTCAAACTCCGGCTTAAAATAATATTGCTGATGCGTATTAAATTTTACTCAATGAAAAAGCTTTTTGCGTTGTGTATTTTGCTTTTTACTTTCCATAATGTGGAAGCTCAGTATTGCATACCTACATACCCCTCGGGCTGTAATCCTAATCTTTACATTAGCGATGTCACAACTGGTGGTGCAATACAGAATATTTCAAACTTGGGTACAGGATGTAATAATTACACATATTATACTGGTACTAAGAAGGTAGTAGAAGTTAACGCGGGGTCTACTTTTACCGTACAAGTCGTTTACCCGAAGGCAGGGCAAAATCTAGCACGTACGGCAGTGTATATTGATTATGATCAGAATCAAATTTTTGACAACAATCCATATAATCCTATCACGATGCCTAAGGGTGAATTTGTTGTCAATTTAGTTGGCACAACTGCTACACCTATTACTGTAAATCCATTTGCTAAGGACGGAGTGACAAGGTTGAGGTTTCGTATTTTTTATAAAACAACAGACCCAACGGCTTTGCCACTCTTTGGTTATTATCCCACAGGAACATTTGATGCATGCCAAACTTGGTCTGGTGCCGCTTATGGAGAAACCGAAGACTACGATATTATTATTCATAATCCTTGCAAGAAAATTCCTTCTGTCAACATCACCAATGTTACTTCAAAAGGAGCAGACATTTCCTGGACAGTGAATGGCAATGAAAGATGGGTAGAATACATGATCGACCAAAGCCCTAATGATCCGGGCAACGGTAATTTCCTGCTCAATAATACGCAGACATCTATACACGTACCGGATACCAATACAACACGTATCAATTGTAACACCAAATATTATTTCCACATCCGCGATGTATGTGATACAGAAAGTCATAGCCAGGCTACATGGTCTTATGGCCCATGGAGGTTGGATTCTTTCCAGACACCACCTTGCTGCGATGTACCGCCTATTACAGTGGATAATATCACCTCTAATACAGCTATAGCTTCATGGGGCCCTGTTACTTCGGTTATTCAATACGAGTACGCAGTAAGCATCTCTGATTCTCCGGAGCCAACGGGTGGCACGCGTTACAATGGTACTACTACATTATTACCGGGCCTCGATTGCTCCCGCGAATATTATTTCTTCCTCAGGGCTTTATGTAGTCCTACGCCTACGTCAGACTGGGGTATAGATTCATTCCTTACACAGCCTTGTACCAGCATAGATAATTCACCGGTATTGCCTGAGTTCAAACTGAATGCATATCCTAACCCTACCCGCAACGTGGTAACGCTCAGCGTAATGCACGGCATCAAGCGCGAGGTAGGTGCTATAGAAGTGATGGATGTCACGGGCAAGGTGCTGAAGACGGCTGTGATGGACGGCGATAAGCTCGATCTGAACCTGAACGATGTACCAAGTGGCTTATATATGATACGCTACTCCGATGAGCAGCGAACGCAGGTAATAAAAGTGCGCAGAGAGTAATACATCTTCAACAATAATATTTAAAGCCCCGTTTCAAGACGGGGCTTTTTAATGTTCCCTTAAAATCAGATTAAAACTAATACAGCTCACTTTCCGATTTATTACTATTCCCGTCTTTTCCATTACAGGGCATACGTGTCTTGTATTTGTATGGTTACTCATAAAACTTTTACCTGATGAAAAAGCTTATTCCACTATGTATGGTGCTGGCGGCAGCAATGCCTGCATCTGCGCAAAAATTCTCCAAAAACTGTATCCCCACGTACACAAATAGCTGCTCAGATGGCTATAATATTACCAAAGTAGTTACAACAGGTGGGATACAGAATATCTCTAACTCATCTACCTGCGGAAATACTGGTACCAACTATGCATACTACAGTGGTAGCGGTAATACCCTTGAAGTAAATGCAGGGGCTACTGTAACCATAAATATTACTTCGGTCGTACCTTCAAATGCAAATGGTAATATCAATCGTATTGCATTTTGGGTAGACTGGAATCGAGACGATAGTTTTGATAACACTAATTATTTAAGTTCACTTTATCCTGAAGGTGAGTTGGTGACACAACAAGCCCAGGCTCCCCCCGGGCCATTTCCTAGCCTTACTTTTACGATACCGCATTTTGCCAAAGATGGGTTAACACGTATGCGTATCAGGTGTTTATCTGGTAGGGTTAAAACACCTAATAGCAGTAATGCCCCCGGCGATCCCATTAATCCGTGCATCACTAATGGTCCTGTTATAAGTGGCGAAACAGAAGATTACGATGTCATCATTCACAATCCATGCCTCAAAATTCCAACTGTCACTTTTTCTAATACCACATCAAAAGGTACAGATGTTAACTGGATAAATAACGGCAACGAACGCCTGCTGGAGTACATAGTGGATCAAAACCCCAATGACCCCGGTACCGGTAATTACCTGCTGAATCCTAACACAACATCCATGCACCTGCCTAATAGCGATATCAAACATATAAAATGCAATACCACCTATTATTTCCACATACGCAGTATCTGCGATACAGATAGCCATAGCCAGGCTACCTATACCTATGGTCCGTGGACTACCGTATCTTTCACCACACCACCTTGCTGCGATATGCCGCCTGTAGATATCAATGGCATCACCAGCACCACTGCCTTGGCAACATGGCAGCCGGTAACTTCTGTATATGCTTATGAATATGCGGTAGGTATTGCAGGCGAACCGGCGCCTACCGGCGGCACGCGCGCATCTGTTACTGCTTTAAACCTCAATGGCCTCGATTGTGGCAGGGAATATTATTTCTTCATCCGCGCATTGTGCAACCCTACACCCTCCTCCGATTGGTCGGTCGATTCTTTCCTTACCCAGCCTTGCCTTAGTGTAGATAATACACCTGCAATGCCTGCATTCAGCATCAATGCATACCCTAACCCCGTACACAATACCGTTACCTTATCTGTAATGCACGGCATCAAACGCAGCGACGCCACCATACAGCTAACAGATATTTCCGGTAAACTGCTGAAAACAGTCACCATGACCGGCGATAAGCTAGAGCTTGATCTTAAAGAAGTCCCCGCCGGGCTTTACCTCCTGCATTATACAGATGGCGAACGCTCACAGGTCATCAAGATCAGCAAAGAATAGTTTCATCTCAATTACTGCTTCATATCAAAAACAAGATGCCTGCTATATAGCAGGCATCTTTAGTATTACTTATTAGGAATTGATTATTGCTTTACAAATGGCTTGGTGGTGATAATAGATTTATCAGCACTATACAATTGCAGGTAATAAGTTCCCTGGTTCAATCCCGATATGCCTATCTGTGCATTTTTAGAATTACCTATACTGCCTTTGGCAACTATCTGCCCTAAAGTATTACTGATTCTATAATCAGCATTATCATTGATACCTTCTATGGAAAGTATATCTGAAGCAGGATTTGGAGCAATGCTTATCTCATCTGCATGGATATGATTGATACCGGTAGATTTATTTTCATAACCCGGCCATGCTCCCGTCCCGGTCGTAAGGCTTGCATCGTGAAATTTGGCAGTGAAGGTTATTGAGCTTGGAGATGTGCCATAAGTCCCACCAACTATTATACTTCCGTCTTCATCTTTATTGGCCCATACAGGTTGAGGGTCGGTAGAGGAAAATTGAATTGCATTTCCTCCCCCTGTACTATAGTCAATATCACCAAGACCGGAGTTTAAAGCAGGGTTTATGTAAGTCAGGTATCTTGCATTAAGAACCCCGTTAACTATTAAAATATCTACTTTGCCATTAGGGTTTACTAAAAGGTCAGTCAATATATCTATTGAAGTTGAGGATATTCCACTCAGACCTTTGTTAGGTGGCAAAGCAGTAGGACTAAGAGCACCATATTTAGTAGGGTTGCTAGTTACGTCCCATTCTTGCCATGTCGTAGAAGTTGTAGAAGGGGTAGTATATTCGCCCGCTGTTACAATATGACCATTCGTAGGGTTTCTTCCAATTTTATTAAAGC
Organism: Bacteroidota bacterium; assembly: GCA_018267955.1. GTDB lineage: Bacteria > Bacteroidota > Bacteroidia > Chitinophagales > Chitinophagaceae > Polluticoccus. The sequence goes on along the minus strand of JAFDXL010000004.1, from coordinate 83,885 downwards.
CTCCTTTGTCAAAAGGGTATGAGGTAAGGTTTGCAATATAATGAAACGACATACTGCTGGTATTAATGCCCAAAAGAAAACTGCTACCCCAGGTTGCACCAGAACCTTGACCGACTACAAATATTTTGCCACTGCCGTCATATTCCATTGCATTCCCGAAATAACTATCTGACGAACCGAAAGAACTAGTACTCCAGCTGCCAAGGAATGTACTGCCGCTGCTATATTTTAATATAGAAAATTCTAAAGGACAAGTATTGCAGCTGCGTATCTCGCGTACTAATACATAAACGTTTCCACTGGCATCAACTGCTACATCTTTGATATCTTGGTAGGTATTTAACGATTTTCCCCAGGCAAATGTATTCGTATTAAGGTTTATACAGGCAAGGAAGGGTATGAATGTAGGTCCCCACGTACCAGTGATATATGCTTTATGATTGTTTTCATCTACTGTCATTTTCTTGCAATTATCATATGTTGCTGGGTTAGAATTAATTGCTGTATTAGCGTCAAACGTAACTGTACTCACTGTTGCTCCATTTAACCGGTTCTTTTTAATCAGGTAAATATCCCGATCACCCGAGTTATCAAAGTCACCTACTTCGTAATGATAAAGTGATGTTGAATTTAGAGCGCCGTGCACATCAGAAATTACTGCATCAGTTAAAGAGGAAGAATTATAAGCATAACCTGTAGTGCCTAAACAGGGTTGCCAGTAAGCTGTACCGCAGCCGCCTGCATCCAAACTAAACTGTGCATGGGTTCCTAAGGACATGGCAATGCCTGCCATGAATAGCATTAATTTTTTCATTGAGATTAAAATTTATATAGTTAAAGAATAGTCCAATATACTATCGTGCAATAGGCAAATCCAAATTTTTCGTATTAAAAAATCAAGGTTTTTTACCGGTATATTATAACTGCCTGTTACTCAATATGTCGGCGCTGCATGGTAGTATTTATTGTCTCGTGCTTATCCCTTAACTTTGCACATAGATCTTTGATATACTGTAAACCCGGGTAAAACATTGCCGCATTATCGTATTACCATATTACCGCATTAAGAAAACGCCAAAATCACTAGCAAAAACTAGCATTTTCTAACATTTTGCCTAAAAGAGGAAAGCCGCAGCACCAGGCCGCGGCAGAATATTTATAAGGTAGGAAAAATAATAAGTAAAGGCTGTCTAAATACCTTTCTATTAAACCTGTTTAAATAATTGTGCCAGTTATTTTCCTAAGGCTTATTGTTTTGTTAAAGCCCCCTAAAAACTAAAAAACGGACTACATAGAGCCCGTTCTTCAGTTTCATGGTGTTAGGTAAATGCGTTATTAGTGTAGTGGTATGGTGTGGTGTTAGGGGTGGTTCAGGGTGATATGAATTATGGCTGCAATTTAAATAGTGTTTTTACCCCCCGCACCGGTGTTTTCAACAGAAATGAAAATAAATAATGCCAGGGGAACATGTAATTTAATGGCGTAGTCAAATACTCGCTTTGTTTAAGTTCACCTGCCAAAACTGAAAATCTCCGCGTCAGGGTTTTTCCTGCCCATGATGTGATCGGCGATAATTTGGGAAGCTATTACACTAAATGTAATACCATTGCCCCCAAACCCTAAGGCAAAGTAAGTATGTGGCATACCCGGTAGCCTGCCTATATAGGGCAATCCGTCTTTTGTTACGGCAAAAGCGCCTGCCCAGCTAAAGTCTGGCCGAACAGGAATATCAGGAAGTTTTTTATTGAAAGCCTCCTGTAGCAATTTTGCTTTCTGTTTGATGCGGCTATCACGCAGCCTGGGATTGTAAAAACGGTCATCCTTACCACCTATCAGTATGCGGTTTTTATCCGTTATCCTGAAGTAGAGATACGGATTGGCTGTTTCCCATATCAGGCTGTTTCGGTGCCAGAAATTCTGCTGTGCTATCGGTTCTGATACCATCGCGTAGGTTGAGTGTACTTCGGCTATTTTGTTTGGTATATACCGCAAACTTTCATAACCGCACGATATAACAACAATACGTGCATTTATTTTAAAGTTGTTGTTAGTAATTAAGGTGGCTCCCTGTTTGTGATACCTGATGTCTGTGACCTCAGTATTGTTGTAAATGCCATGCCCGTGCCTGTTACACGCAGCAAGCAGGTAATGGGTCAGCAGGTACGCATCTGCCTCTGCACCATCCCTCGATAGTATAGCCCCGGGCGCGTTAAAGCCGTAAAGCCGCTTTATGTCTTCAGGTTCCAGCCACTGTACTTTGAAGCCCTGTTGCCTTCGTAGTTGATACTCCTTATATAGCTTAGGAACATGGCTTTTATAGCTGGCATATTGCAGGCTCGGCCTGATGTGGAAGTCAACAGCCGGTTGCACATGCTTGCAAATGTCCTGCAGTTTGTAGATGGCCTCTCTGCAGAGCTCATAGCTTCTTAATGCATGGTGTTCACCCACCATACCAGATAACTGACGCATCGGAGTGTCTATCTCATATTGCAGAAAGGCGGTGCTGGCTGCTGTGCTTCCGATGCCTGCGTGTCTGCGGTCTACCACCACTACCTCCAGGCCCTCTTTGGAAAGGGCATCTGCTGTAAGGGCTCCACTAATGCCTGCTCCTATCACTACCACGTCCGTCTTCAGGTCTTGCTGCAGCGAAGGGTAGGTAGTGACCATGCCGCTTTTCATTAGCCAGTAAGGGTCGTAGGAATGCAGGTTCATAATCAGCAGGTTGGCAAAACTGTGCCAGCCTGGCCACAAAAAAAGCGGGCATAGCCCGCTTTGAAATCTGTTGTTTATAATTATTATGAATTATCGCAGATCCACCACTTCTACGCCAGGGTGTTTTTTCGGATCGAAGGTGAACATGTCATCAGTAACGGGTGCATTGGGTGTAAAGCCGCTAACATCGTACTGATAGTTGTTGCCGTTCTTCTCCCATACATTGCCACCAACAATGGTTTTGGTATTGTCAACAGCCAGCTCCACTTTGGTAAATTGTTTGCTTTTGTTGGTGGGCATCATTTCTATGATATCGCAGCTTTTACCCGATACCTTCCTGGTGCCTGCGTATTTATAGCTATACTCCTTATCATAGAAGTTGGTGAATAACTTGGCCGGAGAGATAGTTTGTTCGTTGGGATTGTAATTGCTAACCTGCACTTCTTTGGTTTCTTTGTTGTAGGTCCACACGGTCTTGTTATCGCAGATGATCTCTTGCCCTGCAATATCTACCTTGTATTTGGAACCCTTCATGTAAAATGTGCCTTTCTTGGTGTCTTTTACCTTACCGCCGTTGCCATTCAGGTGCAGGGCAAAATTAGCTTTTAGTGATTTGAGTGAGTTTATTTTTTTACTTACCGCTTCCAGTATAGACTTTGCTTTAGCATCATTCTGTGCCATCGCGGGTTGTGCCAGTGCCATTACAGCTACAATGCTTAACCCCAGGATTTTTTTCATCTTCTTTTTTCTGTTTTAGTTACTAATGGATAATAATACTTCTTGGACAAATACCTTGCCTGAATGTTTAAAATGAAATGTTAATCATTATTCCTGTTAAAAAATTGTTCCAGCTCAGTGATGGTTTTATAGATGACATCCCTTGGCTTGCTGCCTCTTGCAGGGCCTACGATACCGGCGCTTTCCAGTTGATCCATAATACGGCCCGCGCGATTATAACCAAGGTTATACCTGCGCTGGAGCAAAGATGTAGAACCTGATTGTGTTTCTACGACTGTACGGGCGCATTCGTCAAATAGATCGTCGCGGTTAGTGAGATCGACCATCTTTTCGTTCTCGCCTTCTTCGCCTTCGTATTCCGGTAGCTCGAATGCTGATGGATAGCCTCTCTGGCTGCCTATAAAGTCAACGATCTTCTCTACTTCAGGTGTATCTACAAAGGCGCATTGTACGCGTAGCAGCTCACTGCCATAGGATACCAGCATATCGCCGCGGCCTATCAGTTGCTCTGCGCCGCCGGCATCCAATATGGTACGGCTATCTACCTTGGCAGATACTTTAAAGGCAATACGGCCCGGGAAGTTTGCTTTGATAGTTCCGGTGATCACATTCACAGAAGGGCGTTGTGTAGCAATAATGAGGTGTATGCCTACGGCGCGTGCCAGCTGCGCCAGGCGTGCAATAGGCATCTCCACTTCCTTGCCCGCGGTCATAATGAGGTCTGCAAATTCATCTATTACTAGTACAATAAATGGCAGGTATTTATGTCCGCGTTGTGGATTCAGCCTGCGGTTGATGAACTTCTCGTTATATTCTTTGATGTTCCTCGCTCCGGCTTCCTTCAGCAATTCATAACGGTTGTCCATCTCTATGCACAATGCATTAAGTGTATAGATCACTTTCTTGGTATCAGTTATGATAGCTTCTTCTTCATTCGGCAACTTAGCTAAGAAGTGCTTTTCGATAGTGCGATAAATACTAAGTTCTACCTTCTTAGGATCCACCATTACGAACTTAAGCTGCGCCGGATGTTTCTTATAAAGCAGCGATACCAATATGGCGTTGATACCTACAGATTTACCTTGCCCTGTAGCACCTGCCATCAGCAAGTGTGGCATTGTTGCAAGGTCTACAATGTAGTTTTCGTTATCTATCTTCTTGCCCAATGCTATAGGCAAGCTCATGTTTGATTTTGCAAACTTCTCACTCGCAAGTAAGGAGCGCATAGACACGATCTGCTTGTTGGTATTAGGTACTTCAATACCAATGGTGCCACGGCCTGGTATCGGTGCAATGATACGTATACCAAGGGCTGCCAGGTTCAGTGCAATATCATCTTCCAGGTTGCGTATTTTGGATATGCGCACACCTTCTGCTGGTACGATCTCATATAGCGTAACTGTGGGGCCCACCGTTGCGCTGATGCGTTGTATTTCTATGCCAAAGCTCCTCAGCGTTTGGATGATCTGGTTCTTGTTTTTCTCCAGTTCTTCTTTGTCAAGTGTTATAGATTCACTGCGATCCTGCAAAAGATCAAGTGTAGGGAACTTATAATCCCGCAGATCCAGCTCCGGTGCATAAGGCTCATTATCTTCAAGGCTGATGTGGCCGTTGTTGGCAACAACTACGGGTTCTTCTTCCTGTTGTATGATCTCTATGGCCAGTTCGGGTTCCTTTGGTTGTGTTGTTTTTTTCTCTGCAGGCGGAACTGTAAGTGTTATTTCCGGTAATTCTTCAGCTTCTTCTTCCTCATCTGTCAACTCCTCTTCAATCTCTTCCTCCGCAGGATCTTCATTTAATTGGGGGACTTTTAATGAATTGACATGTGGTGCTGTTTTTTCAACTAATGAGATATCCCAGTCATGTATTTCGCCGGTTTCTTCATCCAGGAGAATTGGCTTTACAAATGGTTTGGTTGCAGGTGCTTCTTCTTTGGCAATGTTAGGTTCCTCCTGTTGTGTTGGAGGCTCTTCCTCTGTTTTTACAGGAGTAGGTATCAGGCTGGCTACAGCCCGCGCTGTGCTTCTTGCTTTGTGTAGTAGCGGCCGTATGTCTAACGCGAATACAGCAAATGCCACTATGCATACCGTAGCGACGAGGACCATACCAGTACCGCCGGTACCAAGCATCCTGTTCATGTATTCTATAGCTGCATTACCCCAGGCACCGCCATATGGAAAATCTCCGGTTTGTGTATTGGATGGAAGCAGGTTATGATACTGCAGGTACGCAAGTATAGGCGCTATTACTAATAACACCAGGGATACCCAGCGCAGATAACGCATTACAGGAACTACACGTTTGCCATAAACCATAGTAAGTCCCAGCATACCTATCCAGATGCCGATTGCCAGTGATGCAATACCTGCCCCATTGAATACCAGGGCATGAGATAAGGCAGCACCTAGCCTGCCGCCCCAGTTGGCTGCCGGTTCCTTGCCGCTGAGCAGTGTGTGGAATGACGATTTGTCGTAATCAAGGCTCCAGTTAAAAAAATAGCTAACAATGGATACTGTTATGAACACTCCTGCAAGAATAAAGAAGATGCCAAAACCCAGACGCCATTGCTTTTTACGGTCTAACGATGGCTGTGTAATGAGATTCTCTTTTTCCTCCGTTGCTGATGTAGTTTTTTTGTTGTTCTTGGTCTTGGCCATATTGGGGCTGAAACAGGCGCAAAAGTACAATTTTAATACAGTGAGGTGAAATATAAAAGCAGTTTATATTTACCTGATTTAAATGTATTTGCGCACAGCGATGTTTGTAACATAGCAAGCCAACCTTCTAAGAATAGAGCCTGTCTTTATTTAGTATCGCAGTACCAGGTGCGAAATTTTACGCTTAGGAGGTTCTGCAACGCGGAAGGCTATCAAAAATTATGCAAGCAAGCATTGCAACTTTGAAATATTTCCGTATTTTCAACCGTTGAGGAGGAACATTTCCGCAACGCCCGGTATAAAAATGACGGTGTCGGGGTTGAGGGATTTGTCCGGAAACCGGGGTAATGGTTAAAGTTTAAAACATTGAAATAATACAATAACAAGGTTAATATATCATGATGATGAAACATACAATTAGCCGTGCAAGTCTGATAGCTGCGTTAGCATTAAGTTTTCAAAACGTGCAGGCGCAAGACATTCACTTCACTCAATTTACCGCATCCCCGCTGATTGTAAACCCTGCGTTTACAGGTAATTCTATGGGCAAATGGCGCGCATCTGCCGTTTATCGCGACCAGTGGAGGAGTGTAACACCGTCAGCATTTAAAACTTACGCGGTTTCATTAGATGCTCCAATCGTTAATGATCTTACTCATGACGATTTTCTTGCTGCAGGCGTTCAATTGTATAACGACGTTGCAGGTGATGGTAACCTGTCTAACCTTTCTGTGTTAGGGTCTGTTGCATATCACAAATTCCTGGGTAATACAGACCATCCCAAAGTATTGTCTGTAGGCTTCCAGGGCGGATATACACAAAAAAGTATAGATCTTACCAAGCTGTATTTTGGTAATGAATTCACTAACGGGAATTTTGATCCGGGTACTGGCGGTAACATGATGAACAATAAAGTAAATTATTTTACTGTTAACGCTGGTATTAGCTTTGCGCAGAGTGTTAGCGATAACTTTAGTTACGTAATAGGTTTAGGCGCTAATAACCTCAATCAACCACAGGAGTCTTTTCAGAAAGAAAAAAATGCTGATGTAGGTTTGGGGATGCGCTATACTGCACAGGCTGGTATCGTTGCTTATCTGAGTGAAACATTCAGTCTGCGTCCTGCAGTTTTATACCAATCTCAATCTTCTGCTACAGAGCTGGTTGCGGGTAACGAATTTCACCTGATCGTAGGTAATTCTGAATTCCGTTCTTTCACCACTGCGGTATTCCTGGGCGGCTACTACCGCAGCAATGATGCTGTAATGGTAAATGCAGGTGTTGAATTCAAGGGATTGCGTGTAGGCGTTAGCTACGACTACAATACATCAAGCCTTAAAACAGTATCAAACGGTAATGGTGGTTTTGAGATCGCTCTCACTTACCTGGCACCTAATCCGCTTGATTTTGCACGCAGGCTGATCTATCCTTGCGCACGCTTCTAATTACAAAAAAATAATTATTAAGAAAGGGCAAAAAATATTTTTTAAAGCCCTTTCTTTTTTTTAAACCAATTTATACTTTTATACCCATTAACAACGCTCGCGAACATGAGAAAAAAATGGCTGCTACTGATTCTGGCATCGGTTCTTGTTACCACCGTTCAACTGAATGCTAACGCTCAACAGCAACGTAAAGAAAAGTACAGAAACAAAGCTGACGATCCTGTAGCTAAGCTTCCTGATTATAAAAAACTTCGCTGGGCTGACGGCTTATATCGTCAGGGCAGTTACTTCAGCGCGATCGAATATTATCAGCAACTGAAAGAAAACGACCCGAGGAATTTATATCTGACATACCAGTTGGCAGACTGTTACAGAATGACACGTGACTACGTGCCTGCGGCCCACTACTATTCAGAAGCTTATAGCATGTCTCCAAAGACATATCCTGAAGCATTGTACTTAAGCGCTTTGATGCTTAAAATGCAAGGACGCTACGAAGATGCTATCGCGCAATTCAACCAGTTCATAGCTGACAACCCGAAGACTATGAAAAAGGAGAAAAAGAAAGCGCTTCGTGAGATAGAAGGTTGTAACAGCGCTATGAATTCTATTAAGGATCCTCAGCCTGTAACTATACTGAACGCAGGTCCTAACGTTAATAGTGCATACACAGAATCTGCACCTTATCCTTTGGGTGATACAGCTTTGTTATTTTCTACTATGCGCCAAAACAGCCCTGTAGAAATAGACCATCGTAAGGTCGACGAATATCTGTCTCGTTTCATGGTGTCTATCAAACAAAAACATGTAGAGGAAGTAGATTCTTTCCAATGGCCATTAGTATTCAACGATGCTAATAATCAATTTACCAGCAAGAAAGAAAATGTTGGTAACGGTTGTTATAACCCAGGCGGTGACCACTTCTACTTCACTAAATGTGCTGAAGAAGATTCTATGAAATTTACCTGTAAGATATATGTTTCTGAATTTAAAGAAAGCAAATGGTCTGAGCCACGTTTACTTGGTGAAGGTATCAACGAAGGTGGTTCTAATACACAACCTTGCGTAGCTAAGGTTGGTAAAAAAGAAATTTTGTTTTTCGCATCAAACAGGTCATTGCAAAGCCGCGGTGGTTATGATATCTGGTATTCTGTAATTGATCCTCGTACAGGTCAGTACCGTCGTCCGCAAAATGCCGGTAAGCAAATCAATACTCCAGGTAATGAATTGACACCTTACTATGATAGCCGCGTTGGTAAATTATATTTTGCTTCTGACGGCTGGGTAACATTTGGTGGTTTTGATATATTCTCTGCTGATGGTGGACCTTCACGTTATACTAACTTGCAGAACCTTGGTTATCCAATCAATTCGCCAGCTGATGAGATATACTATATTAAAGACCCTGTTGGTAAACCTGATGCTTATGTAGTATCTAACCGTATAGGTGCTATCGCACTGAAGAACCCAACATGTTGCGATGACATCTGGCGCATTCAGTATGAGCCTAAACTGGTGGTATTAGGTAAGGTTGTAGATCGTAAAACACAGCAGGCCATGGACGAGGTTGTAGTTAAAATGGTTGATCAAAACAACGATACTAAAACTTTTAACTCTTCTGACGGTAATTTCGGTTTCAACATCCTTCGTGGTAAGTCTTACGTTATCACCGGTGATAAGCAAGGTTTTGCTTCTACACGCGCTACAGTAAACACTATGGATGTAAAACGCACAGATAAAGATGATACAGTACGTGTTACTATCTATATGGACGAAATAACTCCGGTATATACATTCGCAGTTAGCAACGTTTATTATGATTATGATAAAGCCGATCTGCGCCCTGAGTCTATTGCATCTTTAGATACATTGGTTGCTTTCCTGAAAGACAATCCATCTTTCAATGTGGAAGTTTACTCTTTTACTGACTCAAAAGGTACAGATCAATATAACAAGGCTCTTTCTGAAAAACGTGCACAAGCTGTTATTGATTACCTGGTAGGTACTGGTGGTATAGATGCTGCCCGCCTGATCGCAAAAGGATTTGGTGCTGCCATGCCGGCTGCTCCGAATAAGACAGGTGCCAAAGACAACCCTGCCGGCCGTCAGTTAAACCGCCGTACAGAATTCCGTATTGTAACGGATGTGCCTACTCGCCGTCTGCTTTACAATAGTGCAAAACCGGGTAATATGGATGATCAATCTAAAAACCTGATGCAAAACGAAGATTCAAATGAAGAGCCTGATAACGAACCTGATATGACAAAACCAGGAAGCCGAGTTAACAGGTAATATCTTTAAATCATATTATTTACTGCCCCTCAAAAGAGGGGCAGTTTCTATTTAAAGCATTGCGTATTTTTGCTTTGATGCAGTATTTTAAGACAACATTCTTTACAATCAATGCATCAGTAAGAGAGATACTGATAGCTAAATTGTCCAACGAAGGTTTTGAAGGTTTTGAGGAAACCGACGAGCGCCTCGATGCCTACATACCCTTATCTGCATACAATGCAGAAACCATTAGCCTGGTAGCAGGGGAGTATAATACCCCGTACGAAACGGAGGTGATTGGTGAGCAAAACTGGAACCACGAGTGGGAGAAGAACTTTAACCCCGTAATTGTGGACGATTTTTGTACCATAAGGGCCGATTTTCATGATATTGATGTACAAACAATCCACGAGATCGTCATTACACCTAAAATGACCTTTGGCACCGGTCATCACGCAACCACACAGTTGATGGTGAAAATGATGCGTGACCTGGATTTTGCGGACAGTAAAGTATTTGATTTTGGTACAGGTACCGGTATTTTGGCCATACTTGCCGAGAAGCTGGGTGCTGAATATGTAGAGGCGGTAGATAACGATACCTGGTCTTATGAAAACAGCATTGAAAACCTGCAACGTAATCATTCTAAACATGTACAGATTAAAGCTGGCAGCATAGAAAATGTTGACGGTGCGGATTTTAACATAATATTAGCTAATATAAACCGCCATATTTTACTGCAATATATGAACGATATGTACAACCTCCTTAAGCCCGGTGGTACAATATTGATGAGTGGTTTGCTCAAAGAAGACAGGTCTGTAATAACCGATGCAGCAACGAATGCAGGCTTTAAAGAAGATAAATATGAAGAATTAAACAATTGGATTGCTTTATCTTTTGGTAAATAAGCTGTATCTTATATGCCCGGTCAAACTTGAATATAAAACAATGGCCGGAAGTACTGTTAAGGGTTCGTGATATAGGTTTTACGGCTACTTAACTCTATATTTGTCAACTTCAACCGGAATTTAGAAAAAGAATGGGTATTGCACTTTTGATAGTGATGGCTTACCTGGTAGGATCGATTCCCACTGCGGTATGGGTAAGCAAGAGGGTGTACGGTATTGATATCAGGGAACACGGCAGTGGTAACGCTGGCGCTACAAACACCTTTAGGATACTTGGCCCCAAAGCAGGATCGATAGTGATGCTGGTGGATATGTTCAAAGGATTGGTTGCAGTGAAACTAGCCCTTCTTTCTGCCTTTAGCTGGTCGAGCGAGGCAATAGTGAACCTGCAGATAGTTTTAGGTTTATTTGCCGTTTTAGGGCATATCTTCCCTATTTGGGCCGATTTTCGTGGTGGTAAAGGTATTGCCACACTATTTGGTATGATAGTGGCGATACAACCTCTGGTAGCAGTGAGCCTTGTAGGTGTGTTTTTTATGATGCTCTATCTGACGCGTTATGTTTCTTTAAGTTCTATTTCTGCAAGTGTTGCCTTCCCATTGCTCATCTTGTTTATATTCAGAGAGCCGGAGCTAAGCTATCGTCTTTTTGCAATAGCAACAGCTTGCCTGGTAGTGCTAACGCATTATAAGAACATAGGCCGGCTCATCAATGGCAACGAAAGTAAAGTGCCTTTATTCCGCAAGCGCCGTTTTCGTAAAGACAATTAATAATTACATCACTTTGATATAAAAACATTTTTTTTTAAATTGGTTATGTAATACTATGTAAATAGTGTTGATAGCCAATGAAACGGACCATATCACTATATGTCTGGCTGTTTAGTTTTCTCTTCCCAGTTATGCGGAGGAAGGCTCCCTTAGAGCAAGGGAACGACCTGGAGTTATATGTATACCGAGGTCAATATCAGTTAGGTACCCGAGACGCCATGTATTCTGACGGAACCCGCTATCGCCCTATGGTTGTAGCGTTTAATCATCTCAAAAAAGAACTCCCCTCTGTAGAAAGTGTACTGATATTGGGTACAGGCCTCGCCAGCGCTGCGCATATATTAACAGAGCGTGGCTATAGGCCTAAGTACACGTTTGTTGAATACAACGAAACGATACTGCAATGGGCGCTTGAACTGCTACCGCAACATGCAGCTTTAGCAGTAGAGCCCGTGAATGCCGATGCTGAATACTATATGCAGCAACAGCAAGGGAGGTATGACCTTGTGATTATAGATATTTTTATTGGCAGAGTAGTACCGGGATTTGCCACCACTATACCGTTTTTGCAAAAATGCCGCGCTGCTGTTAATGCAGGGCGGCATTTGGTAATGAATTATATGATTAATGATGATGGCGAGTGGGATATGTTCCGTGAAAATTTCACAACCGTCTTTCCCCATTGTCAAATTAAAGACCTGGGCATCAACAGAGTACTTATAGCTACAGTTTAGCAGACTGTATGCGTAATACTTTCCTGTTTTTCTTTTGCACTCTCATTTTTTCAGGCACCAGGGACAATATCTCATCAATGAGTGTTTGCAGCAGAGATAGTTTTACGAAGTGGTCGTTCGTAATAATACTGATTTCGCGCACCGGTTCCGGATCTTCGAAATACCGCACTCTTTCTATCTGATTCTCATTGAATTCGAATGTTGCCAGTTCAGGCAGTATGGTAAGGCCCTTATTCTTGTCTACCATTTTACGCAGCGTCTCTACATTGCTGGATTCATAATGGTATGGCTTTTTGGCCTGCAAACGCTGAATCTGGTCGCTGCAAAGATCTAATACCTGGTTGCGCATACAATGGCCTTCATTCAACAGCCACAGGCGTTCCAGATCAATATCATCCGGCGATATAAGACGTTTTTTCAGCGCGGGCTCATCTTCAGAGAAATATCCAACAAAAGGTTCTGTGAACAAAGGATATTCCTTAATACCATTCTGTTCTAAAGGTGTGCTTACCAGGGCAGCATCTAACTCGTTGTTCCTCAACGCGGCAAGGATCTGTTTGGTTTCCATTTCGGTAACCTGCAGTTTTACATCCGGAAAATGGCGGGAATATCCATCTAATAAACCGGGCAAAATGTATGGCGCAATAGTAGGGATAACTGCCAGCCTGAAAGATCCCATTACGTTGTTTTGCTGATCCTGTATCAATTCCTGTATTTTCTCACATTCTGCCAGTATTACACGTGCCTGATCAACTATGGCTGCACCCATAGCCGTAATGGCTACCGGGTGTTTATTGCGGTCAAATAACTTTACGCCTAATTCCTCCTCCAATTTTTGTATCTGCATACTCAAAGTGGGCTGAGTTACAAAGCATTTTTCTGCCGCTGCCACAAAACTTTTGTATGTGGCCACTGCTACTACATATTCTAACTGAGTGATTGTCATGATGTATAAAAAATGTTAGAATACAAACTTACTGTTTAAAATTGATATAGACCAAACCTATAGGTCATATTGGTAAAACCTTGGTTTTCATGCATGGTATTTATAACAATTAAAAATCTGCTTAAAAAAGCAATTTTTAGTTAAAAATGACAAAATATAAACTAATTAAAAAAGCGTTAAAAAAACGTTATCAGTGGCGTTTTTGTACTAGTTGCGGGTGTAACTTTGTGCTGCGTGACTCTGCCTTGTATACTATTGAAAATTTCTAATTATTAACGGTTTAAAAAACCACACCGCATGAAAAAAATAACTATTCCTTTCGTTGTGAGACTAAAGCTTTTTTTGTTTGTATTGACGATGAGTGTTTGTCATTTGTCAAACGCTCAATTAACCCTTTATTCTCGCACAGTATTATCCGGCCAAACATATACACAGATATCCGGAGGTACTGTCATTAACACCAATGCACAATTGACAAACGGATCACAGGATGATGGTTCTGTATTGGTAAGCCTCCCTTTCTCATTTACTTACGATGGCAACAGCTATAACCAGGTAACATTTTGCACCAATGGCTGGATTGGTATGGGGGATCAAACTTCTACTGCCACTATTGGAGCTGGCAGATCTGCGGGTAATTTGTTCTCTGACAATTCGCCTAACAATTTTATTGCAGCATATTTTGCAGATGGTGGCGCTAACTTCCCAAGCGGTAATGGCGCCATGGTGCATGGAACAATAGCCACCGATGTTTATGCCTTTGAATGGAGGGATGCCTGCGGAGTTGGTTTTTCACAAAGCTCTACCGATAATATTAATTATATGGTGGTATTGTATGGCCCAGCCTCGTCAGCCCCCGGCCGTATAGAGATATTGTATGGTCCTACTACAGGTGCATCACCAAGTACGGGGCGTTCTATGGGTATAGAAGATGCAACGGGGGGCAGCGGCCACTACATCAATGCCCTGGATGGATCTACTACATCTACAACAACGAACTCTGCATGGCCCGGCAATGGCAACGGTTATCGTTTTGACCCGCCACCGCCATGCTCAGGAACACCAGTTGCGGGCACGATTGTAGCGCCAGCTTCTGTATGTCCTACCAATTTCACAATGACACTGTCAGGAAATACAGTAGGCCCCGGTATTACCTATCAATGGCTGTCGAAACCAAGTACCGGCACAACCTATACGGCCATTGCAGGTGCTAATTCCTCCAGCCTTACCACAACTATTACAGTCCCTACCGATTTTATATGCGAAATTACCTGTACGAATAGCAACGCAACCAGTACCACCCCTTCTGTAAGTATAGGCATCAATAGTTTTTATGCCTGCTATTGTAAATCTGGGCTGGGTGGCTCTTCATCAGGCCCGTCCATTGATTCTGTAGGTATCGATGAATCGACCTTACATAATGGATCTCCGGGAGTTGCTGCAGGTGCTTATACCCAGTATAATCTTACTGGTAACCAAACTGCGAACTTACAGGCAGGTGGTCTGTATTTTATATTTGTACAGTACGGCGGCGACGCCATAGGTTCGGCCTGGCTGGATGCCAACAGGAATGGCACGTACGAACCTAATGAGTGGATACAGATAAATACCAATGGTGCCAGTGGTTTGGCAACACTTCGAGTACCACCAACCGCAGCAACGGGACTTACAGGGTTACGCATACGTAGCGCGGCTGCAGGAGATGCTAATGGAGCAGGCGATGCATGTAGTAATTTTTCTGACGGTGAAACAGAAGACTATATTGTAAATATCACACCTGCACCTACAAATGACATCAGGGTGGTTACACTGCTCAATCCTGTAAAACGAAATCCTGGTATTTGTCCGTTTACAGATATACCGGTTAAAGCTGTGATCTATAACAACGGATCGAATGCACAAAACGGATTTAGTATTACTGCACAACTTAATGGTGCTTTGTCGGCTACTAATACGATTCCTTATAGTGGCGTTTTGAATGCATTTACATCTGATACCGTTACTATCACAACCTACAACTTTAACGTAACCGGCAGTTTTAATACAAAGGCTTATGTAACAGGTGCTTTGGACGTAAACGCTGCAAATGACTCTTCTGCAGTAACGCCGTTCCATATCCTGCATACTTCAAACCCTCCATTGGTACATTCAGACTCTGTATGCTTTGGAGAAACAGCATTGCTGACCTTAAGGTCCGATACCTTTAAACACTTATGGTATAAAACGTCGAACGGTAACAGTCCATTTTTTACAGGAGATACGTTGAGCATATCTGATGTTGCGAAGGATACTGTTTTTTACGTGAGCAGCGCCGGTATTAAAGCGGCTAAAGCTCTTAGTACCACTTCTGCAGCAGGAAATGGATGTAGCGGTGGTGTTATGTTTGACCTGGTACCTCTGACCAATATATCGGTTGATAGTTTTGCTGCCCTTTTTAATTCCACCGGTGGACAAATAGCTAGAATTTATTACAAGCAAGGGTCGTTTGCGGGTTTTGAGACAAATTCTGCTGCATGGACGTTTTTGGGAACTTATAGTGTTCCGGTAACTTCTACAACCGCATTTACACCGATTAAGCTGAATAATTCTTTGCAACTGGTAGCGGGTAATACTTATGGTATCTATATAAGCTACGATGCCCAGTACACAACTGGCAACAGTAGCTTTACCAATGCCGATCTGCAAATTAACACCGGCACCGGGCTTTGTGGTTCATTTAGCAGCACTAACCAGGACATGACGTTTAATGGTACTGTTTACTACAGTAAAAGCAACGATATCTGTGAGAGTCCGAAAGTGCCAGTAACGGCTTATGCAGGACCAATACCGGCAGCTAACCTGGGACCAGATATAAGTGCTTGTGAAAATATACCATTGATATTAGACGCAGGATTTGCCGGTGGTAGCTATTTATGGAATACTGGTGATCAAACGCAAACTATTAATGTTCAGAATGCACCTGGTACTAAGAGTTATTGGGTATTGGTTGATAAATATTGTACGTCGTCTGACACTATCAATATCATTACAAAACCTTTACCAAGTGTAACCGGAATATCTTACCAGAAGGCAGGTAATAAATATTATTTCTCTGCTGCCGGTGCGAGCGATATTAAGCGTTTTCTGTGGGTGTTTGGTGATGGTGCAACAAACTCAAGTTCCCTAACTCCCGTACACGAATATGCAGATGATAAGGGTTACCAGGTGAAACTGATAATGTACAACGATTGTGGTGCTGACTCCGCTGACCTATATATACCTTTAGGCATTAATAATGTAAGCATAAAAAATGCACAACTTACCTTGTATCCGAATCCGGCTAATAGTACGCTTGCTGTAGATGTGGCTGGAGCTAGTCAAGTTGGAGATGTGTTTATTGTAAATAATATTGGTGTGATTGTTTACAAGCAACAAAATGTTGGTAATGGTAAAACAACGATCGATGTTTCTGCACTTCCTTCCGGAAATTATATATTGAGATATGGTAAGGATGCTGGAGTTGTATCTAAACTGTTTACGATAAGCCGATAACATTATCTTTATAGATAAAGACGGGCTGCATTATGCAGCCCGTCTTTTTTTGTTTTAATCCTACATTTGTGAATTAAATAGATGATATGAGCTTAGGTACGAAACTTAAGTTTTCTCCTGATCGGCCAGTTACGTTGCTAAATCCACCGGATTCAGCAACTGAGTTGTTTGGTGACTTTACGATAAAAGCTACCATAGGAACAAAGAAGGTAAACCAGGTTGTATTATTTGTTGCAGATAAGGCAATGCTTGACGCTCAATATCCTAAGGTGATCAGCAAGCTGGAGGATGATGCAATATTTTGGATAGGCTATCCGAAACAATCGGGAGGTATACCATCTGACCTGATTCGAAATACAGGATGGGATGCAGTATTGCAATCTGAATATAGAATAGTGAGTTCTGCTGCTATTAATGATGAATGGACAGCTGTGCGTATAGCCAGGAAAAAACCTGATGCAGCGTATAAAAGTTCCATACCGATGGAAGAGCGTAACACACCCGGTATTGATTACAAAAAGAGAACTACACAATTACCGAAAGACGCTATTGAGGTCATGAAAGATCATAGCGGACTTGAAACGTTCTTTTACAAAATGTCCTTCTCTCATCAGCGTGAGTATATAGAAGCTATAGAAGAAGCGAAGAAGCCGGAGACAAGGCAGAGGCGTATAGCGAAGATGATAGAGATGGTGCTGGATATTAAAAATAAGAAAGAGCTAAAACTAAAATAGATGAATTATAAAGACATACCGGCCGGGGTTTCTGTGTTTGATTTTATTAAGAATCATTTCGAAGGGAAGCTGGTTACAGATTCGCGCTCGCCTGCAGGTAACTGGATGCAGTTTACACTGGAAAAAATTGAAAAGGGTAAAGCTGTTCTATCGCTTGAGGTGAAGCATGATATGACTAATCCCTATGGCAATATACATGGCGGGATGATGTCGCTTGTAATGGATGAGGCAATAGGGTGGGCGGTTGTGAGCCTGGACACTCATAATCATTACACATCGCTAAACCTGAATGTTGATTTCCTGTATGCCATTAAAGAAGGCGAACGATTGAAAGCCATATCTGAAGTGATACGCCTTGGTAAAAAGATCATTCACGTAGAATGCCGGGTTTATGATATGCAAGACAGGCTGCTAGCAAAATCAACCAGCAACCTGATCACCACCAGTATGAAACCGAGGGATGGAGAATACAAAGTGGCGAATTAACCTAATAAAGAAAGCTCCCGGAAACGGGAGCTTTCTTTATTACATCTAATCAGCGCTTACTGTAGTAATAATTTTTGAGTTGTTTTCTGATCGTTGGTTGAAACGGTTACAAAGTACAATCCTTTTTGAAGGCTGCTTGTATTGATAATAATATTCGCACCGTTCACAGTTGATTGGTAAACTTTTTTACCTGTGATATCTGTCATGATAACTGTAGTATTTTCAGTTCCCGTTACATTCCAGCTTACCATAACCTTGTCTTTTGCGGGGTTTGGATAGAGGGCGAAATTAAGAGGAGCATTGGCATCTTTAATACCTGTAGTTACAGGAGTAATGCTTCTTTTGCTCATAGACCTTTCGAAATCGATACCGCTGAAAGAAGTACTGCCGCTTACTACGGAAATAGAGGCAGGAGTGGTAGTGAAGCCAAGTAATTCCGGATAAATAGAGTAAGTAGCAGGCGGCAGATTGCTGAAGCTATAGTTGCCATTTACATCTGTGATAGATGATGCTACCGGTTGGCTTGCACTATTAAGCAGTAACACTGTAATGCCCGGTAGTACATCTTTAGTACCCTTGTTCGCGCCGGCACTTACATTACCACCAATAAAGCCCGGCCCGCTGGTAACTGTGCCATACTGCATAATGATGTTTTGGCCCGGTGTTGCTACGCCATTAGTATGAGATATTAGCGAAGCTGCGCTCCAGACCAGGCTGCTGGTATGATATGTGGGGATGGCGCCGGTGCCACTTGTAGGGCCATTTAATAATTTAGCCTTTGTTCTGTAAGTGCCTGAAGGCTGACCTGCAAATGAGTACTGAGTAGCGTAGCCCACAACGGTACCTGTAACTGTTACGGAATCTATTGCTGCCAGGATATTTGTGCTTGTATCAAAAGTGATGAGCCAAACTTTAAATTGCGGGGAAGCAACCATGTTTAAGCTGTCCTGTATGATGTAACCTGATATAGCATCAGACGCAGTACCCGATACCGTTACAGTATCCAAAGTGGTATCTACGCAAACAACAGAAGAAGTGAGACTATCCAGCCATGTGTTAATAAGCGTAATGGTATAAGTACCCGCGGCGGCATAAGAATGCGTTACAACATTGGAAGTAGAGGTATTGCCATCTCCGAATTGCCAGTACGCTCTGGTAGTGGTTGTTGAAGTTATTGTAGAGGTGTTATAGAATGTTACAGATAACCCGCTGATGCTGGTACTAATGCCCGGCGTAAGGCCGGTGCAGTTTGCCGGAGGGGAAAGCAATACCGTATAAACATTCGTATAACTGCAACCAATGCCCGAGTTGCTGGCGGTGAGCGTAATAGTATGATAACCGGATGTGGTATAGGTATGCGTAGCCGGAGTGCCTGTAGATGTTGGTGAACCGTCGCCCCAGTTCCAGCTATACGTCATGCCAGTGCTGCCGGCGGGGGTGTTTGCTGTAACAGTAACCTGCAGCGGGTTAGTAGTGCTTATGGAAGATGAAACGGAAGTGCCGCAAGAACTGTTGCTTACCGTAATGGTATTAGTAACAGTATCTGAGCACCAAACAGTTGAAGTATTGGAGTCGATGATGGTCATAATAAGCGTACCGGTATATGTGCCGGTAGATGAATAGTTGTGATAACTGGTGCCACTGCTAATATAATTGCCATTTGCATCACCCCAGTCCATATAATACTCGGTGTAGGAGTTGGCAGGCGGTGTACCCGTGTGTGTGGAAGAGTTGGTAAGAGCCACGCGCAGCAAAGAGTTGTTGCTGGGCGACATGGCCGTAGAAAAGCCGGCCGAGCATTGAGCGTGACTATTGTACGCAAAGAACAGCGCAAATAGTGCAAGTAATAATTTCCTCATAGGTTTTGTTTTTTTAGAATTGATGACAAACTGAGTTTATTAGTATGACGTTGCTTTACAATAAAATGTTAGTAGACGAGGTGAAAACAGCAAGAATACCCGGGCTCAAGGGTAGAAATACAAAAAGAAAAGCTCCCAAACGGGAGCTTTAGAAACAACAATATCAGTTATTGCTTTACTGCAGTAATAATTTTTGAGTTGTTTTCTGATCGTTAGTTGAAACGGTTATAAAGTACAACCCTTTTTGAAGGCTGCTTGTATTGATAATAATATTTGTACCGTTCACAGATGATTGATATACTTTTTTGCCTGTGATATCCGCCATCGTTACTGTAGCATTTTCAGTTCCGGTTACATTCCAGCTTACCATAACCTTGTCTTTTGCAGGGTTTGGATAGATGGCGAAGTTCAGAGGGGCATTGGCATCTGTAATACCCGTAGTTACAGGGGTAATGCTTCTTTTGCTCATAGACCTTTCGAAATCGATACCGCTGAAAGAAGTGCTGCCACTTACTACAGAAATAGAAGCAGGAGTGGTAGTGAAGCCAAGTAATTCCGGGTAAACAGCATAAGTAGCAGGTGGCAGGTTGCTGAAGCTATAGTTGCCATTGGCATCTGTGATAGAGGATGCTACCGGTTGTCCTGCATTGTTGAGCAGCAATACGGTGATGCCAGGAAGCACATCTTTAGTGCCTTTATTAGCACCAGCACTTACGTTGCCACCAATGAAGCCCGGCCCGGATGTAACAGTGCCATACTGCATGATGATGTCTTGCCCCGTAGTAGCTGTGCCATTGGTATGAGCTATCAAAGTAGCGCTATTCCACATCAGGCTGCTGGTATGATAGGTTGGTATGGCACCTGTGCCACTTGTTGGTCCATTCAGTAACTTGGCCTTTGTGCGATAAGTACCGGTAGGGTGCCCGCTAAATGAGTATGGCGTGCTGGAACTGGAGCCGGTAACGATCATTGAATCAACAGCAGCTAAAATATTAGTTGCAGAATCGAAAGTGATCAGCCAAACTTTAAATTGCGGGGCCGCAGTGGTATCTGTAGTGTCTAACATGATATTGCCGGATATTTCATCGCCCAGGATGGTAATTTGTTTTACCACGGTATCTATACACTGAGGTTGCATAGTTAAAGAATCTAACCATGTATTTACAAGTACCACGTTATAAGTGCCTGATGCGCTGTAAAAATGGGTAGGACTATAAGTAGTAGAGCCATAACTATCGCCAAACGACCAGGAAGAACTATTTATTGTAGAAGAGGAGGTTGGTGATGTATTGAAAAAAGAAACCCCAAATCCATTAATAGAGCTGGTAAAATCAGCAGTTAAGCCGGTGCAGTTTATTGGGGTTGCTAAGGTAAGCGTATAGGTGTTAGTATAGGAGCAACTGCTGCTGGTATTGGTGGCCGTAAGTGTAATGATCTTATAGCCACCACCGCTATAAGTATGGGTAGCAGGTGATCCGGTAGAAGTTGGTGAACCGTCGCCCCAGTTCCAGCTATATGTCATACCGGTGCTGCCTGCAGGTGTATTAGCCGTAACGGTAACCTGCTGTGGATTGGAAGTGCTTACGGACGAAGAAACGGACGTTCCGCAAGGGGTGTTAGCCACCGTAATGGTATTGTATGCAGTGTCTATACACCATGATGAAGAAGTGTTGGAATCGATGATCATCATAATGAGCATGCCGGTGTAGGTGCCGGTTGCCGCATAATCATGATAGCTGGTGCCGCTGCCTACGTAGTTGTTATTACCATCGCCCCAAAACATGTGGTAAGTGGTGTAAGAACTGGCAGGTGGCGTACCCGTGTGCGTAGATGTATTGGTAAAAGATACATGTAACAGGGAGTTGTTGGTTGGCGCCATGGCTGTTGAAAAGCCGGCTGAGCATTGTGCGTTACTACTATATGCAAAAAGCAGAGTTAATAGTAAGAGTGATAATTTTCTCATAGTGTTCAATTTCTTAAAATGTGATAAACTAAGTCTATATATCAGACGTAAAAATGTGCGAAAACGTTAGGGTATAAAAAGCAAAAACCGCAATTGATGCGGTTTTGTATGATTATAATATTTATGTTTTGTTACTCGAGCACTATTTTGCGAATTACATTGATATTGTCATTTTCAATTTTGATAAAATAAACCCCTTTGCTCCAGCCTTTTAAATCAACTTCAGCATGGTTTCCGTTAAAGGATTGCTGATAGAGTTTTTGCCCATTCGTATTGATGATTGCCAGGTCAGATTTGGTTTCAGGCCGGTTATTCAGGGTAATAATAACTCTGTCCTTTGTAGGGTTGGGATAAATGTTAAGTACATCTGCTTTTACGGATGATATCCCGGTAGTGTTTGGTGTAATTGTCCTGTATTTTTGAGACCTTAGAAAATCTACATTGGCTATTGTAGTATTATTAGCTGCAACGGTGGCGGTACCCGGTGTGGTAGTATAGTTCATGTCTTCGGGATAAATGCTGTAATTACCGACAGGAATTTTACTAAAAGAGTAGTCTCCGTTAATGTCAGTTACTGCATAGGCTATAGCTTTTTTAGAGTCATCTATCAGAAAGACATTCATACCTGGTATGCCATCTTTGGTACCCTTATTTGCACCCGCACTAACATTGCCACCAATAAAGCCCGGGCCGTTGGTAACTATACCGTATCTTAAATGTATATCTCTTCCTAAAACCCATGAATAAGTACTATAGTGTGTAGTGACAAAAGCAGAATCCCACCTCAATGCAGAGATATTATAGGTTGGTAATGCACCTGTACCGCTTACGGGGCCGTTTAACAGTTTTACTTTTACACGGAAATCTCCCATGCCGAGGCTATCAAATTGATAATTGGTCTTATATCCTGTAGCTCCACCGGTTATGGTTTGAGAATCGATGGCGTATAAGGTTGTTGATGCGGCGTTATATCCGATGAGCCATATTTTGTATTGAGGATAAGGTATAGCTGCGGCGCTATCCTGATAAATGGTGCCTGTAAGAAAATCATATAATGTGAGCGGGCCCATATTTATAAGTTGAGTATCTCTATAAGTACAGCCATTAGAGTCAGTAGCTGTCAAAATAACATACTTACCATTTAAATTGGGATAAACATGAGATGATGTTTGCCCTGTTGTAATGTCAGTACTGTCACCCCATTCCCATGTGTAAGTCATATGGGTGGTGCCGGCGGGATTATTGGCAACCGCATTCACCCTTGTGCCGCTGCTACTGTAGGAGAAGGATGTTGCACAGGGAGTATAGTTGACTGATAAAGATGACTGAACAGAATCTTTGCAAGGGAATGTTCCTGTTGAGAGGTCAAGAACGCTTGTAGTAACTGAAATGTTATAAGTGCCGGGTGTATTATATGTATGGTAGAAGATGCCGGTGAACCCAATATACGTGCTATTACCGTCGCCCCAATACACATAGCTCTGAGCAGTCTGATTTGTCGCTGCGGTTGCTGAAGATGCGTTAGTAAGTGCCACCCGAAGTAAGTCGTTGCCAGAAGGTGAAGCCACAACAGTAAAACTGGTTGAACAGGCAGCGAATACATTATTGATAACAAATAGCGATAGCAGTGCAAATAGTAGCTTTTTCATAATCTTTGATTTAAAGTATAACTGTCTAATCTAAAAGACATGATAGCAGTTTGTTATGGTTAGGTATCTTGTTTTGATAAGATGCTATTTAAAACAAAAGCGCCGCTCGAAAGAGCGGCGCAGTAAGGCTTTCATCGTTTATGAAGAAAATCTTTCGTTTATAAAGTTTACTTCATTGTAACTACGGTTGCTTTCACTTCCTGTTTTACAGGAGCTTTTGTAGTAGCGGCAGATTTACCGTGCAGGTTTGCCAGTGTTGGAGCGATAACCAGCGCAACAATAGACATCAGTTTGATCAGGATATTCATAGACGGGCCGGATGTATCTTTAAAAGGATCACCAACAGTATCACCTGTAACAGATGCTTTGTGTGGATCTGATTTTTTATAGTAGATCTCACCATTGATCTCTACGCCTTTTTCAAAAGATTTCTTAGCGTTATCCCATGCACCACCTGCATTGTTCTGGAACATACCCATCAATACGCCGCTAACTGTAGCACCTGCCAGCATACCGCCGAGAGCTTCAGGCCCTACCAGGAAACCAACAGTAAGAGGAGCGATCAGGGCTATTGCGCCCGGCAATACCATTTTCTTAATAGATGCTTCTGTAGATATAGCTACGCATTTATCATATTCAGGCTTGCCTGTACCTTCCATAATGCCGGGGATAGAACGGAACTGGCGACGTACTTCTTCCACCATTGCCATGGCTGCTTCGCCTACCGCGCGTATGGCCAGTGAAGAGAAGATGAACGGTATCATACCACCTACAAACAACATAGACAGTACATCTGCTTTATAGATATCAATACCATCAATACCCGCAACGCCTACATAAGCTGCAAACAATGCCAACGCAGTGAGTGCAGCCGAAGCGATAGCGAACCCTTTGCCTGTAGCTGCGGTAGTATTACCTACTGCATCCAGTACGTCTGTTTTTTCACGTACTTCCTTAGGTAGTTCACTCATCTCAGCGATACCACCTGCGTTATCCGCGATAGGACCGAAGGCGTCGATCGCCAGCTGCATAGCAGTAGTAGCCATCATACCTGCCGCAGCTATAGCCACACCATAAAGGCCCGCCATAGCAAAAGAACCCCAGATGCCACCTGCCAATACTAAGATTGGTAAGAACGTACTTTCCATACCCATTGCCAAACCGCCAATCACATTGGTGGCATGGCCTGTAGCAGATTGGCGAATAATGCTCATAACGGGGCGTTTACCCATTGCTGTGTAATACTCTGTAATGATGCTCATTAAAGTACCTACGGCAAGGCCAATGATGATAGCGCCAAATACCTGCATATTAGTAAATTCATGTCCGCGCAATACCATTGACTGCGGCAGTATATACATCACCAGGAAGTAAGAAAGGATAGCTGTGAGGATCATAGAACCCCAGTTACCCATATTCAATGCTTTTTGTACCGCATTGGTGCTGATGCCTGCATTGTCAGAGATACGCACCATCCATGTGCCGATGATAGAAAGTACGATACCCGTACCGGCTATCAGCATAGGCAATAATATCGGCCCGAAACCATTGAAATTGTCGACTACGCCGGGATTATTCACCACCTCGCGGCCCAATACCATAGTAGCGAGCACCGTAGCTACATAAGAACCGAACAGATCGGCACCCATACCAGCCACATCACCTACGTTATCGCCCACGTTATCTGCGATAGTAGCCGGATTGCGCGGATCGTCTTCCGGAATACCTGCTTCTACTTTACCTACAAGGTCGGCGCCAACGTCGGCAGCCTTGGTATAGATACCACCACCTACGCGGGCAAACAAGGCAATACTTTCAGCACCCAGGGAGAAACCGGTGAGCACCTCAATAGCGCGTTCCATTTCTTCGCTATTCACCATAGCATCCGGTGCAAACATCATTTTGAAAACTATGAACAAGCTGCCGAGGCCAAGAACAGCCAGGCCGGCAACACCCAGGCCCATTACAGAACCACCGCCAAAAGATACAGCCAGTGCCTTGCTAAGACTGGTACGAGCAGCATTTGCAGTACGCACATTTGCTTTGGTAGCAATACGCATACCTATAAAACCAGCAAGCGCGCTAAATACAGCACCGATAACAAATGCGAGCGCAATAACCGGGCTTGACTTAGGATTGCTATAGCCCATGAAGCCGAGCAGCAAGCCTGCAATGATCACAAAATACGTGAGTATTTTATATTCTGCTTTCAAAAAGGCCATAGCGCCCTCGGCTATGTATTTAGAAATCTCTTTCATGCGGTCGTTTCCCGCATCTTGTTTGCCCACCCAGGAGCCTTTTATCATCGTGTACACCAGCGCGAGTACCCCGAAAGCCGGTACGAGATAGAAAAGTGAATTCATATAAGCTATACAATTATTAAATGAGTGGCAGCAAATATAGAAGTTTGACTTATAAAAACATAGGTTTTATGTACATGCAAGGCGGCAAATGATGGAACAATTTTTGTATTTGTCTATTATATGCAATAAACATATTCTTAACAACTGAATATTTACTTTTACTTAGGTGGCGCAAGGAGATTATAAAAAATTATCTGACGAGGAATTAATATTCCGATATGCGCATAGAAACGAACAAGCGGCATTTACCTGCCTGTTCGATCGCTATGGCCACCTTGTGTATGGCGTATGCCTGAAATACCTGAAAGAAACAGAAGCTGCAAAGGATGCCATGCAGCAGATTTTCATCAAGTTACTGGTCGACCTGAAGAGGTTCAGAATAGAGAATTTTAAATCCTGGCTATACCAGGTGGCCAAAAACTATTGTTATATGCAGCTGCGCAAGCCAATGCCGGTTGTAAATAATAAAATTGAGGATGGCTATATGGAATTTGAAGAGGACTGGCATCATAAGATAGAACAGGAACAATTGCTGGATAAGCTGGAAACTGCTATTAAAGAGCTAAACGGGGAACAGAGAACGTGTATTGAGCTATTTTACCTGCAAAAAAAGACTTACCAGGAGATTGCCATACAAACCGGCTATACCCTGATGCAGGTAAAAAGTGCCATACAGAATGGCAGGCGGAACTTAAAAAATAAACTGGAGGCGTCACGGAACGTGCAATTATGAGCAACGCGCAGTTGATACATATCTTCGACAACAGCACCTGCCTTACCAAAAAGCAGATGCGCGACTACGTTGGTGGCAAAATGACCAACGAGGAGGCGCATGCTGTGGAAGTGCACCTAAACAGCTGCCCGCTTTGCAGTGACGCCGTGGAAGGTTTGTTTGAACAACAGGAGGACGGGCTGGCAACCATGCACGAACTGAACACAGATTTTCTGAAAGATCATTTTGGGCTCAGTAATCCGCAGGTGCATCTTAATTCGATGGCTGCAACGCAATCTGTAAGAAAACATGTTCCGCGCGAGAAGAAACCGGCTAAAACAACTGTCCTTTCCTGGCGCAGTACATCTTTAGCAGCAGGGCTGTTATTGCTGATCGGGTTGTTATGGTTTTACCGGATAGACCACCGCGCACCCGAACCCATTGCAAAGGTGACAGACAACCTGTCTAAACAACCACCGGAAGTAGCCGGCAGGCCGGGAGAACCAGTGGCCGGTAACGTAATTGCCATGAACGAGCCTAAAGCAGAGAAGAGATCTGTAGTACAGGCAATAACACAACCGGCGCCGGAAAATAGGGTGGCACCTTTAGATAAAAGCGCTGACGCAGCACCCGCAACATTAGCAGCCGCAGCAGATACGGAACCTGGCGGTGTGCAGCAAGAAGAAATAATAGCCGCAAAGGCGTCACCTGTTGCTGAGCAGGAACCTAAAATGGCGAAAACTGAAACAGCAGATAGGATGCCTGTATCTACGCCTGCCGTTGCCGCAGCCTCGGCATCTGCCTACCAGCCTACATTTGGCAATAGCTATTCCAATAGCAAAACGGAAGCTTATCAAATATCAGGAGCGCGTAGTAGTAAAATGGCTTATACAGTTGATGCTGTACGCACGCAGGATAAAAAGTCGAAAATTTCTAAAGCTATAACGACAGAACCTGACAAACTGGATGCCGCCGATCAGCTTTATCGCCAGAAAAACTATGGGGATGCGCTGAATTTATATGCAAAGGAAATGCATTCCAATAACGCAAGCCGTAAACAGACTGCCACGCTGGGAGCCGCAAGGTGCTATTTGGCGCTTGGAAATAAAACACAGGCAAAAAAACTTTTGCAGTCCCTTGCAGACTCTTCTGACGGCTCTGTACGCAGGCATGCACGCCGTTTGCTACGTGATATCGGGGAGTAGATTAATTCGTCTATTTACATATATAAAGAAAAGAACCTCCACAAAAAGCGGAGGTTCTTTTAATAAGGCTTGTAGGGCAATGGTGTAGCATACAGGGGCTGTGCGATTCCAAAAAACACATATCCTAATCTCCCCACTGTAAAAATATATTAATTCTATGAATAAACCTGTAGAATTTATTTAAGTGTTATTTGTTTAATGTGTTTTTCAAAACCTTAAACTACCCCTTTCTGCATAAGAACTGTTTTGTATTTTGAGCCCTTGTTTTTAGCCTTATGAAGAAAATTATAGTCGTGCTGGCATTGGGACTTCTTGCGTTCCGGTGTGGTGCGCAGGAAGGGGAGTACAGAAGTGTTAATAATCCGCTTTACTGGAAGAATCGAAAGCCTGATGCCGCCTATTGGCAGCAGGACGTAGCGTATAAGATCAAAGCCTCGATTGATGAAGAAACCAATATTATCTCGGCATCAGAAACCCTGGATTACTGGAACAATTCACCCGATACGCTGCGGTTTGTTTATTTTCACTTGTGGCAAAATGCCTTTGTGAAGGGATCTCACCTGCATGAGCTGGAAGAAGCGCAGCATGTAAAAAGCCGCCTTGGCAAATATGAAAGACAAGGACTGGGTACTGTAGTTGATGGTATAACAGTGAATGGAGAAGCACTGACCACCGAGCTGGATAATACGATACTTAAAGTGTATCTGCCGCGCCCGTTATACCCGGGGAATAAGGTGAGCTTTACTATGGATTTTAAGACCTATTATGATAACGGATCTACACGTCGACGTATGCAAATGTGGGACGCATGGGGGTATAAGCACTACAATGGTGTGCAATGGTTCCCGAAGATATGTGTATATGACCGCAAATTTGGATGGGATACTTACCAGCACCTGAACAAAGAATTCTATGGTGATTTCGGCAGCTATGATGTGACACTGAATTTTGCATCTAACTATATTGTAGAAGCTACAGGCACCCTCATCAATCGCAAAGAGGTGCTGCCCGATGACCTACGCGCAAAGCTGGACGTAAAAAACTTTAAGGACAAAAAATGGGACGAGAAACCTTCAGAGATCATCCCATATGTAAAAGGGCAACGCAAGAGCTGGCATTTTAAAGCCATCAATGTGCACGATTTTGCCTTTACCGCAGATCCGTCTTACCGTATCTCTACTGCCTACTGGAATGGAGTTGAGTGCGTGGGGCTGGTACAGGAACCACATGCAAGCGGCTGGCAGAATAGCGGCGAACTGGTTGCTAAGATCATACAAACGTTTTCGCAGGATATAGGCATGTACCAATATCCTAAAATGGTAGCGGCAGATGCACGTGATGGTATGGAATACCCGATGCTGACACTGGATGGTGGCAAGGCGCCTACCTACGATGGCTTGCTGGTGCATGAAATAGGGCATAATTGGTTCTATGGACAGGTGGGTAGCAATGAAACTTATCGGGCTGCGCTTGATGAAGGTTTTACCCAATTCCTGACAGCATGGGGGCTGCGCAAGATAGATGGTGAAAGCATGGTGCAGGAAAAGCCCAAGAGTTTTTACCGCAGGTGGTTTAATGAGCCAACCAATACGCTGGATCGTAATGTGATGAATGCATACCTGATGGATGCATTGAACAAAAATGAACTGCCGCTGAACACACATTCAAACGACTTTCACGATGCACTGGGGCATGAAGGCGGATACAGGAATGTGTATTTTAAAACGGCTACCATGTTGTATAATCTGCAGTATACTTTGGGCGATGATCTGTTCCAGAGAGCACTACAGCATTATTTCGATCAATGGAGATTTGCGCATCCTTATTTTGAAGACTTCCGCAATTCAGTGATTCAATACACACACCAGGATATGAACTGGTTTTTCGACGAGTGGCTGGAAACCACTAAGGCTATTGACTATGGTATTAAAAACATCCACCGTATTGGTAAAGATAGCTTTGCTATCAACTTCTATAGAAAAGGGCAAATGCAGATGCCGATAGATTTTACTGTGACAGATAAAAATGGTAAGCAACGCGATTTTTATATTCCTAATACATGGTTTGAAAAGAAAACAGAAGCTACGGTATTACCTAAATGGTATGGCTGGGGCAAGCTGCATGATACTTATACGGCACGTATTGAAGCGCCGGATGGCGTGCGCCATGTACAGATAGATACATCTTATCGCCTGGCTGATGTATATGAACTCGATAACTATAAAACACGTGGATGGCTGTTATCGCCCAAAGCTGTTGTAGTGAAATTTGATGCCGGATTGTATAACCCGACAGACAGAAAGCACAAACGCATGTATATACGTCCTGATATATGGTACAATACGATAGATGGTATCAAATTGGGTGCTCATATAGAAAGCGATTATTTTAATACCATCAACAAAGTAGATGCTGCTGTATGGTGGAATACGCATGTGGGACAAGCAAGCCAATATCAAAGCTTTAAGAGCGAAGGATGGTATGATAAATATGTAGCGCTTAATTACACATTCAACTATTCATCGCCATTGACGCGCAATACACCTAAGCTGCTGAAACAACTGAACTCGCGCTGGCTGGATGGTTTATGGTATCATCGCGCGGGGCTTACCTGGCTGGCAGATGGTAACAATACCTTCAATGGTAATGCGCAAACCATGTGGCGTCCGCTAAGTTATGATCATGATTATCTTATCTATAAAGATGAGTGGAGTAGCGGCAGGGCATTGCCCAATTCTTCTGTAAATGCATCATGGACCCATACCTATGGATATGTGCACGGTACCGGCATGTATAAGCTCAGCATCAGGGCACCATTCCTTACAGGTAATGGCCCTAATTCTTTCAACTACTCTTATGCGCAGTTTGAATCGATCAATAATAACAAACTTGGCAAGCTCGAGATCAAAACGAGATTGTTCGGTCGCTATGGACGCGGCACTAACTTACCGTACGAAAGCCTCTTATGGATAGCCGGCGCTAACCCTGAGGAAATGATGGAGAATAAATACACACGTACGCATAGCTTCGTGCCAGATTCATGGACGGGATTATCTTCCACAGATATAGGCCATTTTCAACAAGGAGGCGGATTGAACCTTCGCGGTTATGCGGGTTATCTTGTTGCAGACGACCGGAATGGAAATGTGATGATAGGCTATAAAGGGCGCAGTGGTGCATCAGCAAGTGCGGAAGTGGATTTTGACGAATACTTTAAAATACACCCACGTGGCATAAAGGATTATTTGCACCTGGATACTTACCTGTTTGCAGACGCCGGGGCTATAGAGCTGAGCAACGCGAATGTGCTGAATCTCCCTAACGTGGCTCCTACCACCATGTGGAGTAACCTGCGTGTAGATGCAGGGCTTGGACTTGCCTTGACAATAAAGAAATGGGGCGTATTTGAAAAAGCAAATCCGCTGACCCTGAGGTTTGATATGCCGTTCTTCATCAACAGGCCGCCTAGCGCCAATCCGCAATACTGGGCATTCCGTTATGTAGTTGGTATTAACAGGACATTCTAAATCAAAAATTAATTCCACGTAAAAAGGCAGCAGATAGTATCTGCTGCCTTTTTAAATTCTAATTCCTTTTAGCTTACCAGAACTTCACTATTTGCTGTACCAGTTTGGTATTCGTAGTCTTAAATATCAAGGTGTAGATACCGCGGAACAAGGTACTAATGTCCAGTGTAAGATCGTCAAAGGGTTGCAGGTGCGTTTCGTAACATACCCTGCCATTCATGTCCACTACCATCAAAGAGCATACCTCTGCTTCTTTGTTCTTAATGTTGATCATCTTTTGTTTGTTCTTTTACGGGTTTCTCAATGCGCCTTCACGGTACTAAAGCAATAGGTACAAGCAAGAACAATTCGCCTGTCAGAATGTTTAATTATTGTTTGAAACACTCGCTTAGCAACACTTCAAACTCACTATTTGTAAAAGGGTTAAAAGTAGATTACTTTACTTGTGTAAGTACATCTAAAGTATCAAATTTTCATGTTATAAAAAAATAAAATCGCTTAAAAAATTAAGCGATTGTTATTCAATAATATAGGTAAGAAAGCATCAATATCCGCGACCTTCTTTGCGCTCCATATAATTCATAAATGCCTTGTTGGCTACACGGTTACCGCCCGGTGTAGGGTAGTTACCGGTAAAGTACCAATCACCATGATTATCTGGACAAGCATTATATAAGCCTTCGATAGATTGATAGATAATATCCACTTCTGCGGTCACATCATCCGGCCTTAGCAGCTGTGCTATTTTTTCACTTACTTCTTCTGCGGTGAAAGGAGCATATACGGCTTGTACATAGTTCTCTTTACTCAATTCGCCGGCAGCTTCTGCATCTTTACATTTTTGGAACGCATCGATGAGTACTTGTTCCCTGCCAGTTTCTTTCAATAGAGCAACAGCAGCCTGGAACGCAATAAAATCGCCCATACGGCTCATGTCTATGCCATAGCAATCAGGGTAGCGGATCTGCGGAGCAGACGATACAATGATAATGCGTTTGGGCCCCAGGCGATCCAGCATTTTGATAATGCTTTCCTTTAATGTGGTACCGCGAACTATAGAGTCGTCTATTATTACC
Organism: Bacteroidota bacterium; assembly: GCA_018267955.1. Taxonomy (GTDB): domain Bacteria; phylum Bacteroidota; class Bacteroidia; order Chitinophagales; family Chitinophagaceae; genus Polluticoccus. The sequence continues at coordinate 51,593 of JAFDXL010000004.1, read as the reverse complement.
AGCGTATCTACGCCACGCTCTACGGTTCCGTAAGTGATATCGTAAACGTGCTGCACCATTTCGTTACGGCTTGCATCTTCCGTAATAAACGTGCGCATCTTTACGTCCTTAATGGCTATTTTTTCGATACGCACCCTGCGGCTGATCAGCTCTTCAATTTCTTCGCTATTGAGCTTGCCCGATGTAATGCGTTCCAGTTTTATCTGGTTCAGGAATTGCTCTAAACCTTTGATCAAACCATAGAAAGCAGTTTCTGCGGTATTGGGGATAAAAGAAACAATGGTGTGTTTCAATTTTCCATCTACAGCCTGCAATACTTTGTCTGCAAGATTGCGGCCGAGTTGCTTGCGTTCTTTATATATATCCTTATCGCTGCCACGGCTGAAGTAGATGCGTTCGAAACTGCAGGCAGTGATCGGTTTTTCCGGCAATATACGTGGATTGCTAAAGCTGCCATCGGCTTTTACGATAACCGCATGGCCCGGCTGTAATTCATGTACTTCCTCCAGGGGTACGTGAAAAGCGGTCATGATTGCCGGCCTCTCAGAAGCTACAACTACTACTTCATCATTCCGGAAAAAGTATGCAGGACGTATGCCGTTGGCATCACGCATCACAAAGCTATCGCCGTTGCCTATAAGGCCGCTGCATACAAAACCGCCATCAAAATGTATGGCTGCCTGTTTTAGCACACCTTCAAGGTTGAGTGATTGCGGATTGGCATCATCTGCCTGGCAGAGGTAATAATGTATGGTTTCGATCATGGCGCCCAGGTCACTCTCACGTATTGTGGTAGTGGGGTGGGCATCCAGCATCTTAAACAGTTCGTCTGTATTTACCAGGTTGAAGTTACCCGCCATGGTAAGATTGCGGGTAGGGTTAATATTTGGCTTCAGGAACGGGTGGCAAAATTCCACATTGTTTTTGCCCTGTGTGCCATAGCGTAAGTGCCCCAAAAGCACCTCGCCCATAAAACGCATATACCCCTTCAGTAAGCCCGGGTGCTGTAATATTTCGGGGTACATTTTTTCCAGCTCGGCCACTTCCTGCTGTACATTCTGGAAAATCTGAGAAATGGCATTCGCGCCGCTGATGCGCAGGCGATGCATAAACTGGTGTCCCGGCTCTACATTCAGCTTCACGGTGGCAATACCCGCGCCATCCTGGCCGCGGTTATGCTGTTTCTCCATCAGGAGGTATAATTTGTTAAGACCGTAGAAAGCAGTACCGTATTTGCGGTGGTAATATGCCAGTGGCTTCAGGAGGCGTATATAAGCCAAACCACATTCGTGGTGTATCGCGTCAGACATGAGGCTGCAAAGATACTAAGCTTTGGCTATTTTCTGAATAGCGGTAATTTGATTTTGATTATACCCTAATATGTCTTCTTCACCCTTCTTTTTGAATTGAATATTGAAGGCCGTACTGATAAGTAAGGCGAGCCCAATGGCAAAAATACAGGCAGCAGAAAAACGGTGCAGGTACAATATACGCCTGAGGGTCAGCTTCCTGCGAATGGAATCTGCCAGGAATACTTTACAGAAATCCACGGTTAGGATCAGGCCAAGGCAGCAACCAAATAGCACTAATCTATAAAGAGTACTGGTATTGGCGGTGGCGGTAACGGCCGCTAACCACGTGATAATAACGCCGGGGTTGATGGTGTTGATCAGGAACCCACTCAGCCATATTCTAAAGTAGTGCGCGCCGCTGATGGTTACATTCATGGTAGAAGGGCGCTTGGGCTTATATTTATCGAAAAGGCCCAGTAAACCCATGCCTATCAGTAGAACAGCCCCGCCGTATGCGATGGTACGTTTATGCTCATTCAACAGTTCCAGCCAGTTAGCCGCAACGTTTGCAACGGTAACATACATGATATCGCTTAGAGATACCCCTAATATAAATGCAATCCCCGCCTTATAGCTATGGTTCATGCTATACCGGATGACGGCAAACAAGGTGGGGCCCACAGAGATGGCCATAAATAGCCCTAATAATAACCCTTTAACTATAGCATCTATCAAATGCATAGCCACAAGGTAAAAATTTCTGCCGACAGGTTGCGCTTTTTGCGTGTTATAACTTGTATAAAAATCTTTTTCAGATGATGCTACTTAGCCCATACTGTCATGGTACGATCCGCGTCAGTTGTGGCTTCTATGGAGATCCAGAGGTACGGAGCGCGTAAAAGTTCTTCTGCTTTTTCGGGCCATTCTATTAAGGATAGGTTATTTTTTTGTGTAATACAATCTTCCATGCCGGCGTTTATCGCTTCCTCAGCATCGCGCAGTCTGTACCAGTCCATGTGATATATCGTCCGGTCTTTACCATTTTCGTCAAAATGGTATTCATTTATTAAAGCAAAGGTGGGGCTGCTAATCGCGTCGGCAACACCCAGGTAATCGCATAATGCATGAATGAAGGTTGTTTTCCCCGCACCCATCTGGCCGCTAAACGCTAATGTATTATAACCAGATGCAACCTGCCAAAACTGGCGAACAGCATTTTCTATTGTGGCTAAAGAATAGGAAATTTGTAATAATGGAGCCGGCATCATAATAATGCGAAGATAAGCGCAAAGCCGGTATTGGAAATGCAAAAGACATATTCTACAGTTGTAGAAGGAATGACATGCGGCAATTGTGCTATTACAATATCCAAATTGCTGGAGAAGAAGGGCGCCACTAACATATCTGCTAACGCGGCATCGGGAGAGGTAAGTTTTTCTGTGCCGGAAGAAGCAGATGTAGAGAAAGTATATGATTCTATAGATGGCCTTGGCTATAAGGTGATACGTGGTGAAGAAGATACTGCAAACCATGCCGGTCATGACCACGATCATAGCGCACGCTATTTATTAATATCCGCATTGCTGACGGTGCCTTTGCTGGCGCATATGTTTACAGACTGGCATGTATTGCACCTGCCCTGGGTACAGTTTGCATTTGCAACGCCGGTGTATATAATGGGTGTAATGGTGTTTGGTAAAAGCGCTGTAAGATCCCTGCAGAATAGGGTGCCCAATATGGATGTGCTCATCATGCTCGGTGCAACGGCTGCCTACATCTATTCTTTGATCGGATTACTCTTTTATAGAGAGCAGGCGATGGATTACCTCTTTTTCGAAACTGCCGCGTCTATTATCACGCTGGTAATGCTGGGCAACTGGATAGAGCATAAGACCGTAACATCGACAACCGTTGCTATTAATGAATTGGTGAAGCTGCAACCGCAAACAGCCAGGATAGTGATGAAGGATAGTGTAGGGAAAGAGACTGTAATGACTGTTGAGAGTAAATATGTACGTGCCGGGGATATCGTATTAGTGAACAACGGAGATAGTGTGCCTGTGGATGGTGAAATAATATTTGGTGAAGCGCAACTGGATGAGCATATGATCACCGGCGAAAGTATGCCTGTACGCAAAGAAACAGGTGATGCCGTTGTTGGGGGAACATTGGTTGTAGATGGAAATGTGCGGATAAAAGCTACAACGGTTGGTAATGCGTCCGTACTGTCGGGTATTATAAAAATGGTGCGGGAGGCGCAAGGTACCAAGCCACAATTGCAGAAACTGGCAGATAAGATCAGCGCGATATTTGTTCCAACTGTATTAGCAATAGCTGTGCTTACCTTATTGGGTAACTATTTTTTCGTGCACTTGTCTTTTGCCGAATCTATGATGCGCAGCATTGCCGTAATGGTAATATCCTGCCCCTGCGCTATGGGGCTGGCCACGCCCGCTGCTGTAGCAGTAGGGCTGGGGCGTGCTGCACGCAATGGTATATTAATAAAAGGCGGTGACACGCTGGAACGGCTTAAAACCATTAAACAGATAGTATTTGATAAGACAGGTACGCTCACTACCGGTAAGCTGCAAATAGAATCGTTGGTAATTGAGGATAAGAATATGCAGGAAGATCAGCTGCGTTCTTTGATAACATCTATAGAAGCTCATTCGTCGCATCCCATAGCGCGATCTATCACTGCACAATGGAAATCGAACCATCCTGTTATATTCAGAGAAACGAAGGAGGTAAAGGGTAAAGGTATTGAAGCAATTGATGAGGCAGGTATACAATGGCAGCTGGGATCGGGGAAATGGTTGCATGAAAATGTGCCTGCAGAGCAGGGATATGATGTGTATCTGTATAAAAATGGCGTCTATACTGCGGCGCTGAAGATAAGTGATGCTATCAGGGAAGATGCAAAAGATACAGTTGCCAAGCTGAAGCAAATGGGTTATAAAACCATTCTGCTAAGTGGCGACTCCGAAGAAAAGTGCCGTTATGTGGCTGAAAGCCTGGGCATACAAGAAGTATTTGCAGGCTATAGTCCTGAACAAAAAAATAAAAAGCTGGATGAACTAATGCGAGAAGCACCCACCGCAATGGTAGGAGATGGCATTAATGATGCGCCGGCACTGGCAAAGGCCACAGTGGGTATTTCTCTGAGTGAATCAACCCAGATCGCTATACAATCGGCAAATATCATCTTATCGGGTAATAAGCTTTCTGTGCTACCCAAAGCCATTCGCCTTGGTATATATACGGATCAAACGATCAAGCAAAACCTTTTCTGGGCATTTATCTATAACATAATAGCCATTCCTGTTGCTGCTATCGGATTATTAAGGCCAACTTATGGTGCGGGTATCATGGCGTTGAGCGATGTGGTACTGATACTAAATTCGCTATTACTGGGTGTGAGAAAGCTTGATAAATAAACTTTTTCTGTTGTTTTTACGTCATAAATAATGCAGGTATTCGATACTACCGTACGAAATTTGTTATTTTGAGTATCAGGTTTTAGACCTGTTAATGAACAAGAATGAAAAAACTTTTATTGCTACTTACCATATGCGCCGTTTCCCTGGTGGCAAAAGCTGATGCTAATTTCTGGCAACAGGTTACTTCAAAAAATGAGCTACAGGAATTTGTAAGGTCTATACACCCGAATAAGTATCTCGTGTACCAGTTGCAGGAGCAAAGCCTTAAGCCGATGTTGGCGAATCTTTCTGAAGACCCCGATAAGGGTTTGCAAATAGAACTGCCAATGCCTGATGGCACATTCAGGATGTTTAAAGTATGGCAGGCCCCCATGATGGACGCTGTTATGGCTGCAAAATTTCCGGAGATAAAAACCTTTACTGCCATAGCTGTGGATAATAGCGCGGTGACAGCAAAACTGGATTTTACGGATTTTGGTTTTCACGCGATGATTTTTGATGGAGACAAAACTTATTTAATAGATCCCTATAACAACAGCAACAGCGGATACTATCTCTGCTATTATAAAAAGGATATAGTACGCAAGAGCAGCATATCCTGCGATATAGATGCAAATACAGGTGATAATCCGGCGGGTAGCATCCCCGATTATCTTACTGCCAATGGATTGCCGGGCGCACAATTGAAGGTGAATGGTGCCTTAAAACATACCTATCGCCTGGCACTGGCATGTACCGGTGAATATTCTGTAGCCGTAGCCGATCCTGCACCAGCTTCGGTTGCGCGCTCTTTAAGTGCTATGACCACATCTATGAACCGTGTTAACGGTGTGTACGAAAAAGAAATTGGCGTGCATCTGAATTTTATCACCAACGAAACAGCATTGATCTATACAGACCCTGCTACGGATCCGTTTACTGCTAATAATAACGGTCCTGCATTGCGTTATCAAAACCAGGTCAACACCGATACAACTGTAGGAGTGGCCGCTTATGATCTGGGACATATATTCAGCACCGGCGGTGGCGGCATTGCGGAGCTGGCGAGCGTATGTGATGCTCTATCCAAAGCTCAGGCTGTAACCGGCCAGCCAGACCCTGTGGGCGACGCGTTTGATATAGATTTTGTTGTTCATGAAATGGGGCACCAATTTGGTGCAACACATACATTCAATGCGGCAAATGGCTCGTGCAATGGTAATACGGTGATACTAACTGCGTTTGAGCCAGGCAGCGGTTCTACCATAATGGCTTATGCCGGCATATGTGGTGCGGGCGACAACCTGCAACTTCATAGCGATGACTATTTTCATGCGGCAAGCCTGGTACAGATGTCTGATTTTATATTATCGCCAACAGACGGTGGTGCTTGTGCTGTAACAACCCCATCCGGTAATAATCCATCTACTATTCCGTCATTTACTCAAACCTTTACAATGCCCTATTTAACTCCGTTTGAGATCGATGCACCGCAAGCTACAGATGCTAATAACGATAGCCTTACCTACAACTGGGAAGAATACGACCTTGCAGATTTTAATAAAAGTTTTAGCGCTACAACGATAGGACCCATTTTCCGGTCTTTCAAACCAACATCATCGGTTACAAGGACGTTCCCGAGACTGGACAGCCTGCTTCATAATAACACCAATTATCTAGGTGAAAAGCTACCTGAAGTAACACGAAAGATCGCTTTTAAACTGACTGTAAGGGACGTTCATAATGGATGGGGATGTTTTAATACCCCTGATGATAGCCTTGTGGTAAAAGCAGTAAGTTCTGCCGGCCCGTTTCGTGTTTCTTTTCCAAACGCGGCATCAGATAATTTACAATCGGGTAGTACAACCATCATCACATGGGATGTTGCTCATAGTGACCAGGCGCCGGTTAACTGCAATAACGTAAATATTTTGCTGTCGACAGATGGGGGGTATCATTATAATGATACACTTGCTGCTAATACAACCAACGATGGAAATGAAACCATTACCATTCCGAAAGGGATAGCTGCTGATAAATGTCGTGTAAAAATAAAAGCTGTCGGGAATGTATTTTTTGATATCAGTGATTATGATTTCAAGATAACATCATTACCTGCCGGCGGGGTTAAAATATATCCTGTTCCTGCAAATAATATTTTGAAAGTGGAAACAGGCAATAGTGCTATTTACGAAATAAGGATATGCAATACTTTAGGACAGCGTGTTTATGAAGGCACATTTGCAGGACGTGCGCTTATAGATGTAAGAGGGTGGGCTTCCGGTGTATATAGCATCCGGCTGATAAATAAGGATACTTCAGAAAGGATTGACAAGAAGATAACTGTTCTATAAAAAATAAAACCCCGAACATCGGGGTTTTATTTTTTTACTGCTATAATTCTTCTTTTAAAAATCTGCCGGTATGGCTTTCTTTTATTTTGGCTATCACTTCCGGAGTGCCGGCGCCAACCAATTGCCCGCCGCCATTTCCTCCTTCGGGGCCCATGTCAATGACATAATCGGCTACTTTTACCACATCCAGGTTGTGCTCAATAACTAATACTGTATTGCCACGATCTACTAATCTATTTAGTACTGCAAGTAAATGCTTGATGTCTTCGAAATGCAAACCGGTAGTTGGCTCATCGAGTATATAAACTGTTTGGCCGGTATCTCTTTTGGATAGTTCTGTTGCTAACTTTACACGTTGTGCTTCACCACCGCTCAGTGTTACTGCGCTTTGTCCGAGTGTTACATAACCCAAGCCTACATCCTGTAAAGTTTTTATTTTTCTATGCAGAAAAGAAACGTTCACAAAAAACTCCACGGCTTCATCTACGGTCATATCCAATATGTCGGCAATGGACTTTCCTTTGTAGCGTATCTCTAAAGTTTCGCGATTGTATCGCCGGCCATTACATTTCTCGCAAGGCACATATACATCGGGGAGAAAATTCATTTCTATAACGCGCATACCACCGCCCTGGCATTCTTCGCAGCGGCCTCCTTTTACGTTGAAAGAAAAGCGGCCTGCATTATAACCACGGATCTTTGCTTCGGGTATCTGCGCGAATAACTGGCGTATTTCATTGAAGAAACCACAGTAAGTTGCCGGGTTGCTTCTTGGAGTACGGCCAATAGGGCTTTGGTCAATTTCTATTACTTTGTCTACAAACTCAAGGCCATCCATTTTTTTATAAGGCATAGGCACCTGCTTGAACTTAGGGTAGCAGTGCTTTGCCAGTATAGGGTAGAGTGTTTCGTTTATAAGTGTACTCTTACCACTGCCGGATACACCACTTACACAGATGAAAGTACCCAGCGGAAGTTCGATAGAAACATTCTTGAGGTTATTGCCGCTTGCGCCTTTTAATACCAGTTTTTTGCCAATGCCTTTTCTGCGTTCTTTAGGGACTTCAATTGCCAGCTTATGATTAAGGTAACCCGCCGTTGTAGTGTTTTCTTTAATAACCTGTGCAGGAGCACCTTGGCTTACAATACGGCCCCCATGCACACCTGCTGCTGGGCCAATATCTATCAGGTGATCCGCTGCCAGCATGATATCTTTATCATGCTCTACTACCAATACAGAATTGCCACTATCGCGCAGATTTTTAAGCGCATGTATCAGTTTCTGATTGTCTCTTTGGTGTAAGCCAATGCTGGGTTCGTCCAGGATATAAGTAATACCCGTTAGCTGCGAGCCTATCTGTGTGGCCAGGCGTATGCGCTGGCTTTCGCCGCCACTAAGCGTACGAGTAGCACGGTCTAGCGTAAGGTAATGCAAGCCCACATCCAGCAGGAAGGAAAGCCGGTCGCGTATCTCTTTTAGTATGTCTTTAGCTATCTGGTTTTGTTTGTTGGTCAGTCTTTTCTCTATACCCTTAAACCACTCTGCAAGATTGTGCAGTGACATAGCAGATAGCTCTGCAATGTTCTTTTCATCGAGCTTAAACCACAGGCTTTCTTTCTTAAGGCGAGCTCCATTGCACTCTGGGCAAGTAGTTAGTTGCATATAACTCTCTGCCCAGTCGCGTATCGCTTCTGAAGAAGTTTCATTGAACCAGCGCAGGAGCATGTTGATGATGCCTTCGTAGTTGGATTGTGCAACATGCTCATGGTAAGTTTCTGCTTCATCACTATTGTATGTAATAACGCCTTCTTCATTGCCATACAACAATATATTCAACTGATTTTGCGGTATGTCCTTTATAGGCTTTGTAAGTGATATTTTATTACGCTTCGCTAATATAGTTGCCTGGTTAAATGTCCACGCTTCGCGTTCGCCTCCAAGAGGTGCGATGCCGCCATCGTTAATGCTTTTATCGGTGTCCGGCATCACCTCGTTCATATTCACCTGGTACACACTGCCAAGGCCTTTGCATTTAGGGCAAGCTCCGTAAGGTGAGTTGAATGAAAAGGTATTGGGTGAAGGTTCTTCGTATGACAAGCCAGTATCAGCACACATCAATTGTTTGCTATACTGAGACAGTTTATTTTTATCTGCATCGAGTACAAACATAAGGTCCTTACCCATTTGTAAAGACTTCTGTATGCTTTGGCTCAACCTTGCCTGGGCGTCATCCTGTACTATCAAACGATCTACTACCAGTTCTATATCATGTATCTTATATCGGTCTACCTGCATGCGTTCCTTCAAGTCCAGTATCTCTCCGTCTACGCGCACCTTTAAATAGCCCTGCTTTCTTAATTGTTCAAACAGTTCGCGGTAATGTCCTTTGCGGCCCCGCACTATCGGTGCCAACAAAATGATCTTCTTCCCGGAAAAGTTTTGTTTGATATGATCTATGATCTCCTCTTCGCTAAACTTAGACATTTTCCGGCCTGTGTTGTACGAATAGGCATCTGCCACGCGTGCATATAGCAGGCGCATAAAATCATATACCTCTGTAACCGTACCAACAGTAGATCGGGGATTGCGGTTGGTTGTCTTTTGCTCAATGGAAATCACCGGAGAAAGCCCGGTTATCTTATCTACATCGGGACGGTCAAGATCGCCCATAAATTGGCGCGCATACGCCGCGAAGCTTTCCATATAGCGGCGTTGCCCCTCCGCAAAAATAGTATCAAATGCCAGTGAAGATTTGCCACTGCCACTAATACCTGTAATAACAACCAGCTTATTCTTAGGTATGCTTACATCTATGTTCTTAAGGTTATGAACGCGTGCGCCCAGTACTTCAATGTTTTCGTTGGTGCTCTCTGCCATCCCTTCTTTCGTTGCCATATTTTTCATGCGAACTGCAAGTTACGGAAAGGTAACAGCATGCCAACGAACAGAGCTATTGTAATTAACTGTGACTTAATATTTTCTGTCTATGGCATAGTCGACCAGCGATATCATAGCTTCTTTTGCCGGTGATGGCGGGTAGTTATCAAGCATGGCAAGCGCTTCGTTTTTATAATCGGCCATTTTTTTAGCGGCATATTCAATACCCCCTGATCTGTGTACAATATCTATTACTTCCTGTACCTTTTTGCGATTGGTGTTCTGATTCTTCACTATGTAGATGATCTGCCGTTTGGTTGCATTATCTACATTCTGCAAGGTATATATAAGCGGCAGGGTCATTTTCTTCTCTTTTATATCTATACCCGTAGGCTTCCCTACATTATCCTCACCATAATCAAATAGGTCATCCTTAATCTGGAAGGCGATGCCCACTTTTTCACCAAACAGCCTGAATTGCTCACTTATATTAATATCGCCTGATGACGAGAATGCACCGGCTGAGCAGGCTGATGATAACAAAGAAGCTGTCTTTGAACGTATTATTTCGAAATATATATCTTCGGTTATGTCCAGTTTCCTGGCCTTCTCCATTTGCAGCAATTCACCTTCACTCATCTCCTTTACTGCTCTTGAAGTTATTTTAAGTATCTGATAATCATTATGTTCTAATGATAACAATAATCCTTTAGCAAGTAAATAATCACCAACTAATACAGCGATCTTGTTTTTCCACAGAGCATTCACTGAGAAAAAATTTCTACGAAGCATGGCATCATCCACAACATCATCATGCACCAACGTAGCAGTATGCAGTAGTTCTATAAGTGAAGCAGCCCTGTATGTTTCTTCTTTAATATCGCCAGCGATCCTTGCAGAAAGAAATACAAACATAGGCCGCATCTGCTTGCCCTTACGCTTTATGATAAAACGCATAATCCTGTCCAGTAAAGGATTTGAACCCTTTACACTGTCTGAGAATTTTTTTTCGAATAACGCCAGTTCTGAGCCTATGACCTGCTTTACAAGATCCATTTTATCGTTAATGAGTAGCAAATGTATCGTTAACCGCTTGTAAAAAAACTAAAATTCCTTTAACCCGGTGTTGTAAAAAACTAGCTTTATGGCATAGTTGTTGAGTATATCACCTCAAAAAACAGGTATTATTTTTAGTTTTTGTTCTTTGTTTTTTTGGACTGACTAATATACCTTTGTCACAGTTTTATTTAATTTAACCAAAATTTGTATAAAATAAACACTCTTGTTATGGTCAACAAAAAGTACCTATTGCTAGCCAGCTTAAGTTCCTTATTGGCAACGCAGCCGGTATTTGCGCAAGAAGGAGAGATGCAAACAGCAAAGTGGTCTGGTCGTGATATGACTTATCGCGGTCAAAGCTACGATGTGCTTGACTCTTCTTACGTACCCGGTTTCCGCATGAAGCAACATCGCAAATTCATGAATCACCAATACGCATTTCCTGCGAAGCCACGTAACATGTGGGAAGTAGGTGTTGGTCTTGGACTGTACAATGTATCTGGTGACGTACCTACTTTGTTCCCATGGAACGCTAAAGGCGGTGCGCTTGGTTTCCACGCTCACGTACGTAAATCATGGGGTTATGTATTCTCTACCCGTTTGCAATATAACTATGGCGTAGCCAAAGGTTTGGAATGGGGAGAAGCTCGTAACTACAGGTATAATACTGCATGGGCTCAATATCCTGGATATGCACCTCAGTTCCCTGCGGGTTCAGGCTATCCTGCGAGCAAGCCTGTATTTTATAACTACCGTATGGAAGCTCACCAGCTGAACTTAGACCTGATTGCTTCTTTGAACAATATCAGGTTCCACAAAGCTAAGTCTGGTGTTTCTTTATATGCATTCTTAGGCCTTGGCGCCCTGGCTTACAACACACGTGTTGATGCCCTGAACAGCGCTAACCAGGAGTATGATTTCGCAACTATCGTTGGTTCTACACCACAGATCCACGAAAATCGTAAAGATATCCGCGACAAACTCCAGGCTGCTATGGATGGTACTTACGAAACAGACGCTGAAAACGAACGCGATCGTCGTCGTCCATCTATCTTCAAAAACAAAACACTGCAATTTGCGCCAAGTGTAGGTGTTGGTGCTCAGTTCCGCCTGAGCAAGCGTATCAACCTTTCTCTGGAAGATCGTATAACAATGCCTTGGGATGATGACCTGCTGGATGGCCAGCGTTGGTCTGAGCAAACACCAGGTTCTCCTGTTCAAACTAACCAAAACGACGGTATCAACTACCTGAGCCTTGGTATCAACTTCAACCTGGGTAACAAACGTAAAAACGTTGAACCTCTGTACTGGCTGAATCCTCTGGATCATGCTTACAACGAGTTGTCTTACCCACGTCATATGATCCTGCCTGATCCAATTCTGCCTGATGCTGATGGTGACGGTATCACTGATCAATTCGACAAATGTCCTGGTACACCTGCAGGTGTAGCTGTTGACAGCCACGGTTGCCCACTGGATACAGATGGTGATGGTGTACCTGATGATCGTGATAAACAACTGATCACTCCGACTGAATGTCAACCAGTTGATGCTGACGGTGTAGGTAAATGCCCTTGTCCTGATGGTTGTGGCCAGGCAGTATCTTCTTGCGGCAACATTATGGCAGGTAGCATCACTTTCGATAACAATGCATCTAAAATACGCCCAACTTCTCAAGCACAACTGGCTACACTTGCTGCTCAAATGCAAGCTAACCCAACTTGTAAAGTGGTTATCACAGGTGCAGGTAACGGAAGCAAAATACAGCAACAACGTTCTTGGGATCGTGTGAACGCTGTAATCGAATACATGAGTGAAAAACACGGTATCGATCGCAACCGCTTTATCTTCCAATACGGACAGGCTGGTGATGCAAATGGTGTAATGTACCGTTCTGCAATGCCAGGTGAAGAAGGTCCTGCTAACGTAGCACCTCCATTCCCTAACCTGCGTAGGAACTAAGATTAAATTGAATAATACTAAATTAGCCCCGGTGATGAACCGGGGCTAATTTTTTTGCGGTATACGGTTGGGAATGAATAATACAAAAGAGCCTGCTTGTACAGCAGGCTCTTTTTGTGTAAATGAGATTAGTTAGCTAAGCTGCTGTTTATGAAATTTTATTAAGCCCTCCATGGGAGATTTGGCTATAACACCGGGCTGTAATTCGTACTGATAACAAATATTGTTGATCACATCCCTGAATTCGTAAGCTACAGAACCGGTAAAATATAGCGGCAGTTTCCAGCTTTCACGGAATTTGAGTATATGATGGTGGAAGAAATCATTAATGCAGTCTTCGATGATATTTTCTACCATATAGTGGCCACGGTAATTGATCAGGAGGGTTACAAACGTAGAGAGATACCTGTTGGGGAATGGTTCTTCATACAACCGCCTGATGATCGCCGGTAGATCGTTGCCAAAAAGTTGCTCGAAGGCCGCGGTTAACTCGGCATCGAAGGTTTTATAAGCGTAGTATTGCAAAACGCGTTTGCCCATATGATTGCCACTACCCTCATCACCGGCAATGAAGCCGAGCGAGGGTTGCTGCGCAGCTATTTTTTTGCCATTATAATAACAGCAATTGCTGCCCGTGCCTAATATAGATACGATGCCTTTGTCGTTACCACAAAGCGCCCTTGCGGCCGCCAATAGGTCGCCCTGGACATCTACCTTTTTTATGCCAAAGAATTGGCGTAAAAGACCAGCCAGCTCCTTCTGCTTGGCCGGATTGCCGGCACCGGCTCCATAGTAAATAATACTATCAGCCACATGCTTTTTAGGATTCCATTTCAGCTCTTCCCTTAATAGTGTGTTTATATGATCATGAGACTGTAACAAGGGATTGATCCCCGATGTTTGTACATGCAGTGATTTTCTGCCGTTGCTCAGAAGACACCAGTCTGTCTTCGTAGAGCCGCTCTCTACCAATAGTACGGAACCCATACCTTTATTTTTTGTACTTACAAATTTGCATCATCGCAGAACAATATCCTAATGTAATGTGTTGGTATAATGTTATTTCGAATGGCGGTATACAGATAGTTTATCATTTAATTCATAAATGCACCTAACTTTGTTGCCTTATTAAGATGGACTCAAAGAAACCTTCCGGGTTGCAGGTCTGGACGCCGCTGCTTTTCGCTTTTATTCTCATGTTTGGTATGACGCTGGGTTTCAACCTGCGCGATACATTACGCACCAAACGCGACCTGGGAACAGTTATTGAACGCAACGACAGGCTGGAGCAGATCATAGACCTGATCAACGAAAAGTATGTTGATACAGTAAACAAAAACAACTTGTACAGCGATGCTATTACCGGCATCCTTTCGCATCTGGATCCTCATACCGTATATATACCTTCTGATGAACTGGAAGAAGTGAATGAAGGCCTTGAAGGTAGCTTTTATGGTATAGGTGTTGAATTCGCTATTATAAGAGATACCATACAGGTGACATCTGTGGTGAAAGGTGGCCCATCTGAACATGCAGGTGTGGAAACAGGAGACCAGTTAATAAAGGTGGGAGATAGTGTTGTGGCAGGTAAGCATATTACTTCGGAGCATATCATAAGAATGCTAAAAGGTAAGGAGGATACTAAAGTAGTTGTTGAATTAAAACAGCCATGGAATAACAGCAAGCGCTCTGTTACCATTAAAAGAGGAGTAGTACCAGTATATAGTATAGATGCATCTATTATGCTGGATTCCCTGACAGGCTATATTAAGATCAACAGGTTTAGCGCTAATACCTATAATGAGTTTGTGGCATCGTTGAAAGAGCTTAAGACCAAAGGGATGAAAGGGCTCGTGATAGACCTCAGAGACAATCCCGGTGGTTATCTTGACAATGCTAAAGATATCGCAGATGAGCTATTACCAGGCAATAAACTGATTGTATATACTGAAGGCCGCAGGTCGCCAAGAATAGAATACCATACTGATAATAAAAGCGGGTTTGAAAAAGGAGAGGTAGCGATACTAATAGATGAGAATTCAGCATCAGCAAGCGAGATACTTGCCGGAGCCGTGCAAGACTGGGACAGGGGGGTTATCATAGGAAGGCGATCTTTTGGAAAGGGACTGGTACAGGAGCAGTATGATATGGCGGATGGGTCGGCATTACGCCTTACAGTAGCTAAATACTACACACCGTCAGGGCGTTGCATACAGCGCTCCTATGCAAAAGGAAAAGATGCTTATGCAGAAGCTTTTGTTCATAGGTTTGAAACAGGAGAACTTACCGGCAAAGACACCATTAATGTGGGAGATACAACGAAATACTATACAGCCAATAAACGTGTGGTGTACGGAGGCGGAGGGATAAAGCCGGATGTCTATGTGCCATACGATACTACAAAGCTAACGCCAGGTATGATGAACCTGATGTATAGTGACGATGTAAGAAACCTGATATGGGACTATTATGTACGCCATCGTAGTACGTTAATGGAATTCCACAATGTGAGAGAATTTGATAGAAAATTCAAAGCAGACGAACTGGTTACTGCATTCCTGAAGATGCAGGATCCTGTATTCAGGCGTGTAGTGGAAAAGGTAATGCAGCATAATGCCAACTATAGATTCTTTGCCGCGCAGATGAAGGCACAGATGGCAAGAATACTCTTCTATAGCAATGGCTATTACTCTATAACAACAGAGGATGATGATGTAGTGCAGAAAGCCCTGCATGTGCTGCATGGCGGCGCCTACTCAGCTATTGTAGGCAGGTAAAGCATCCAGCCAGCTTATATGCTCCACACTCTGCGCGTTTGCACAGAAAGTCTGATGCCCGTTGGTCAAAACCCAATATTTGCATTGCAGGTTTTTTTGATAGGCAAGTAACTGATGTAAGGTATCCTCGGTTATTGCAACTTCCGGAGCCTTGCATTCGATCAGCATCCAGGGCACATGATTGCGGTTGTAAACAACAATATCAAAGCGTTTGGTGAGCCTGCCAAAGATGATCTTTTTTTCTACGGCCATAAGAGATGCCGGGTAATGACGCGCAAGCAATAAGTAAATGATATGCTGGCGCACATGCTCTTCAGGAGTAAGGTTTACCCAAATCCTGCGCACAGGGTCGTATACCTGGGCAGTACCCTCAGATGCGCGTAACTTAAGCTCAACGCCTGTAAAATCCAGGTGGATCATGAACATCCTAAGATAATACATGTTGGCATCATTTCGTAACTTTAATAAGTATGAAAACCAAAGAAGAGATCGTAAAGAACTGGCTGCCGAGATATACCGGACTGGAATTGAAAGATTTTGGAGATTATATCCTTTTATGCAACTTCAGCAGTTATGTAACCCGTTTTGCAAGCATGAACAAGGGAGCAAAAATATCCGCGCCCGATAAGCCCATGCAATGCGCTACAGCCGACGGTATTACGATCATCAACTTTGGTATGGGCAGCCCCGGGGCGGCTACTATGATGGACCTACTATCGGCCATAGACCCGAAAGCAGTGCTTTTTCTTGGTAAATGCGGCGGATTGAAAAAGAAGAATAAAGTAGGCGACCTGATATTGCCCATTGCCGCTATAAGAGGCGATGGTACCAGTAATGATTATTTTCCGCCGGAAGTGCCCGCATTGCCTGCGTTTGCGCTGCAAAAAGCTATATCCACTACTATACGTGATTATCAACGCGACTACTGGACAGGAACGGTGTACACTACCAACCGCCGGGTATGGGAGCATGATGATAATTTTAAAGACTACCTGCGCCGCATAAGAGCAATGGCTATAGATATGGAAACAGCTACCATCTTTTCTGTAGGCTTCTACAACAAGATACCGACGGGCGCATTATTGTTAGTATCCGATCAACCAATGATACCGGAAGGCGTAAAGACAGCCACAGGCGATGCGGCCGTAACCAAAAAGTATGTGGACATGCACCTGAGCATAGGCATAGATTCTTTGAAACAACTTATTAATAACGGGCATACCGTGAAGCATCTTCAGTTTTAGTGGATCATCAGGACAACATACTTTCGGTGGCTAATCTATCCATTGCATTCAGCAATGGATTTACTGCTGTTAAGGATATATCCTTCAGCATTGCTAAAGGGAAGACTTTGGCGGTAGTGGGAGAGAGCGGTTCGGGGAAATCGCTGACGGCATTATCGCTAATGGGGCTATTACCTAAACAGGCTTCCGTGGAAGGCAGTATAATGCTAACTGTTAATGAGCAGGAGGTGAAACTGAATAGCGTCGCAGTCACTGCATGGCAGCAAATGCGTGGGAAAGCTATCGGCATGGTATTCCAGGAGCCAATGAGCTCATTAAACCCCGTGATGAAGATAGGTAAGCAACTGGCGGAAGCAATACATGCACATAATAAAATTTCTAAGGCAGAAGCCAGGGCAAATGCAATAGACTGGCTGCGCAAAGTGCAATTACCTGAACCGGAGAAAATATATGAACGATACCCGCATCAACTATCGGGCGGGCAGAAGCAACGGGTAATGATAGCAATGGCTATGTGCAATAACCCGGCCCTACTGATAGCTGATGAACCAACAACAGCCCTTGATGTTACTGTGCAGAAAGAAGTAGTAGCATTAATGAAGCAATTGCAGGAAGAGTGGGAAACGGCAATGATATTTATAACACATGACCTGGCATTGGCTTCTGAGGTAGCGGATGATGTGCTGGTGATGTATGGTGGTGAAGTGATGGAGTATGGTAACATTCACCAGGTATTGGCTAACCCGCAGCATCCTTATACCAAAGCGTTGCTTGTATGCAGGCCAGCTCCGGAAAATAAAGGTAAAAGGTTAGTATCTGTGGATGATCTATTAGAAGGTAAAAGAACTACTAAAACAGAAGCCACATTATCTGCGCAAACCGTTTCTGAAGAAAGTATGCTGCAGGTCAATGGGCTAAGGGTTTGGTTTACTGAAAACAGAGATTTGCTGGGGCGGCCTGTAGATTATTTTAAAGCAGTAGACGATGTATCTTTTGAAATAAAGAGAGGTGAAGTGCTGGGGTTGGTGGGAGAGAGTGGATGTGGTAAAAGTACCATAAGCCGCAGCCTGATGGGCCTGCTTCCTGTGCATGAAGGACAAGTGATCTTTAAGGGAGAAGATATTGCCGGGTTACCACAAAAAGAATGGAAACGTGTACGCAGGCAAATACAAATGGTATTCCAGGACCCGTATGCATCCCTGAATCCGCGTATGACCGTTGGTGATATGCTGATGGAGCCAATGAAAGTGCACCAAATAGTGTCGGCAGGTGAATTGAAAAATGAAGCCCTGCGTTTATTGGATCTTGTGCAATTACCCGGCGATAGCATGAACAGGTACCCTCACCAGTTTTCGGGCGGACAAAGACAGCGAATAGGCATTGCAAGAGCATTATCGCTAAGGCCTGAGCTGATGATCTGCGATGAAAGTGTATCTGCGCTGGATGTAAGTGTACAGGCACAAATACTAAACCTGCTGAAGGATTTGCAGGCAAAATTTGGATTAACGTATCTCTTCATTTCTCATGACCTGAACGTAGTGCACTATATGAGCGACCGTGTATTGGTAATGCAAAAAGGTCATATTGTAGAACGGGGAGAAGCAACCGATGTGCTGCAGCATCCTGTAAACGATTATACAAAACGACTGATAGCAGCTATGCCGGGGAGGTAGTTACCTGCTTTGTTCCACGATCCTCATCCATTCGGGATGCTTCTTCAAATAACCAACAATGTAAGGGCATAAGGGAATGATCTTTGCACCAATACTTTCCAGGTGATGGAATGTTTTCTCTGTAAGTATGGCAGCAATACCTCTTCCTTCCAATGCTTTGTCCACCTCGGTATGCAGCAGTACAAATACATTGCCTTTCATGCTGTATTCTATTACTGCAAGATGCCCATCTATATGCAGTTCGAAACGATTGGCATCGCCATTGATAGTCAAAGGTATTTCCTTGTTTAATTCGCTCATATTCTATAAGTATTTACCGGTATAGCTTTCTTTGATCTTTTTTAATCCTTCGGGTGTGCCCTCGTACAATAGATAACCACCACCTGCACCACCTTCAGGGCCCAGATCTATTACCCAATCGGCACTTTTTATTACATCTGTGTTATGCTCTATCACTATAATGCTATGCCCCTGCTCTATCAGCGCATCAAATGAAGCCAATAGTTTGTTGATATCATGAAAATGCAGGCCCGTTGTAGGTTCATCAAAGATGAACAATACTTTATCTTTTGCAGCACCCTTGCCAAGGAACGATGCCAGCTTTACACGTTGGGCTTCACCTCCACTAAGGGTATCGCTGCTTTGTCCAAGTTTTACATAACCCAGTCCTACATCGCTGAGTGGCTGCAGTGCGGTGGCTAGTTTCTTCTCGTCTTTGAAGAATTGTATTGCTTCGTCCACGCTCAATTCCAGCACATCATATACGCTTTTGCCGCGATAAGTAACTTCCAGCACTTCGTCTTTAAATCTTTTGCCTTTACAGCTTTCGCAGAGCAGGTGCACATCTGCAAGGAATTGCATTTCCACGATCACTTCGCCTTCACCTTTACATGTATCGCAACGGCCACCATCGGTATTAAAAGAGAAATGCTTTTCTGCAAAGCCACGCATTTTTGATAATGGCTGCCTGGCAAATAGCTTACGAACTTCATCCCATGCTTTGATGTAAGTAACTGGGTTGCTTCTTGATGATTTACCAATGGGGTTTTGATCCACCATTTCTACGTGTGCGACCCTATCCAGGTCGCCACCCAGGTATTTATGGATGCCCGGCCTATCTACGCCTTCCCCATAGTGCTTTTGCAAAGCAGGATATAGTGTTTGTTTTACTAAGGTTGTTTTACCACTGCCACTGACGCCGGTTACCACACACATTACATTCAGCGGGAAATCGACGGAAACATCCTTCAGATTATTCTGTCTGCAACCTTCTATGCGTATGCTACCTTTCGGTTTCCGCTTTACTACGGGCACCTGTATCTTTAGTTCGCCACTCAGATATTTACCTGTAAGGCTTGCTTTGTTTTTAATGAGTTCTTTTGCATTGCCGGTAGCAACCACTTCGCCACCCAAATGGCTTGCAAGCGGCCCCATATCTATGATATAGTCTGCTTCCCGCATCATCATATCATCGTGCTCCACAACTACAACTGTATTGCCGAGGTCGCGCAGATTCTTTAGTACGTTAATAAGCCTTTCCGTATCTCTGCTGTGCAATCCAATACTTGGTTCGTCCAGTATGTATAAAGAGTCGGTAAGGTTACTGCCAAGGAATTTTGTTAGCTGTATACGCTGGCTTTCACCACCACTCAGCGTATTGGCGAGCCTGTTAAGTGTTAAGTAACCAAGGCCTACATCCAGCAGGGTTTTGATCCGCTGGTTAACTTCTATAAGTATGCGTTTGGCAATTTGTGTGTCGTTATCATTTAGCTTTAAATGCTGGAACCATGTGTGCATATCTGATGCCGGCATCAGCATCAGGTTAGCTATTGTAGTGTCTTCGATCTTTACATATAAAGCTTCTTTTCTAAGACGTGTACCTTTACAGGTGGGGCAGGTAGTGCGTCCGCGGTAGCGGGCCTGCATCACGCGGTATTGAACCTTATACAGGTTCTGCTCTACCATCTTAAAGAAATCATTGATGCCCTGTACCCGGCTGTTACCTTCCCACAATAGGTCATATTCACTTTGGGTAAGGTCAACTATCGGAGTATGGATAGGAAAATCAAATTTAGAAGCTGTACGGATGAAGGATGCCTGCCATTCGCTCATTTTTTCTCCCTTCCACGGGGCTACGGCACCTTCGTACACGCTCAGGCGTTTGTCAGGTAGTACAAGATCTTCGTCAATACCCAATACCTGGCCGAAACCTTCGCAGTGCGGGCATGCGCCGTATGGATTATTAAAAGAGAAAAGATTAGGCGTGGGTTCTTCAAACGTGATGCCGTCGGCCTCGAACTTGTTACTGAAGTGGTGCATCTTTTTGCCATCAGTTTCCAAAGTGCATTCTCCCTCGCTCTCATAAAATGCCGTTTGTATACTGTCTGCAAGCCGGTGAAGATCATCTTCTTCAAAATCCTTTACCACGATGCGATCTATCAGCAGGTATATTTCTTTTTTAGGAAGCGTAGCGGTGCCGCCTAATATATCCTCAATGCGCAGAGGCTTATCGTCTCCTTTTGCATGAACACGGCTAAACCCTTTTTGCATTAAAATATTCAACTCCTCTTCTACGCTACGGCCATAACGTGTTACCAATGGTACAATGATCTGTACTTTTGTACCGGCAGCCAGCGTTTTAATGAAATCTACTACATCGCTTACGCTGTCTTTCTTTACTTCTTTACCGCTTACAGGTGAATAGGTGCGGCCGATGCGTGCAAACAGCAGGCGCAGATAATCGTATATCTCCGTCATACTACCAACTGTACTGCGCGGGGTGCGTGTGGTTACTTTTTGTTCTATAGCAATAGCCGGGCAGATACCGCGTATATAATCCACATCAGGTTTATCCATGCGCATGAGAAACTGCCTGGCATATGCGCTGAGGCTCTCTGCATATCGGCGCTGGCCTTCTGCAAATAGCGTGTCCATAGTAAGGCTACTCTTTCCACTGCCAGATACACCTGTTACTACCACCAGTTTATTGCGCGGTATAGACACATCCACATTTTTAAGGTTGTGCATACGCGCACCCTTAATGAAAATAGAGTCATCATTTTTCATTTCTTTGTGATATGGTGGAAGTGGATTATTCTCTCCAAACTGCTCCAAATCTTTATCCTTAGCGGTTACTTTCTCTGCTGCTTTTTTTACCATATATAACTAAACACCTGCCCGACAGGGGCAGGTGCAAATGTAAGATTTGTTATAGACTGATGTGTTGTAGGCCTATTGATAAAGCCTATAATTCCGGCTTACCTAAGGTCGGCATTAGGATCTTCTACTTCTTCGTTATCGCCCAGGCTGTAGTAATTGTTTTCCTCGTCTTCTTCGCCTAGTGCTTCATCGGCATCATCTAATTCAGACCCCGGTATATCCAGCCCGCCTTCTACTAATTCGTCGCCGTCTTCATCTGTGATATCCAGCTTTTCGTAATCGTCGGTAGAGGCTAATAGCTCTTGTTCTTCAGGCGTAACATCGGCTTCAGTTCCCATTACAATTTCGTCGTCGCTATCTATCGTTGTGTCATTGTCTTCTCTTTTGGGTACATCTGTACTCAGGAAGCCATTATTGTTTTGAGGTTGCGTTGCGTCTTCGCCGGCGGGGTAGTGCGGGTAGCCGGGAAAGTCTTTATCGTTATTTTCTGTGGCCATAATTCAGTGATTTAATAGTGAGTTTGAAAATACTATGCCAAGCTAGTACTATAAGACGGTAATATGGATGACGGTCGTCAATTTATGTGTTAATTCTTGAACAACATTAGCCGTATCGATGCAAGTTTATGCGAGTCTTTTTATCGGATGGTCAATTTTATACTTGCGACCGACGTGCCTGTTTGGATTTGTGCATTGTATAAGCCTGGCACAATGCTAGTTAAGTCTGCAGTGTAGTATTGTTTATTGCCGTCAAAACTGTAGGAACGAACCGTTTTGCCCAGCATGTCCATCAGCCTTACAAATACCGGTCCTGCTGTTTGCCGGCCAAGATCTAAGTTTATATGGTCCGTGGCAGGGTTGGGATATACTTTTATGTTTGACGTCGGTGCATTTGTAGCATTGACATTTGCTGGAAAATCAGAAAATTTAAGTTCATCTACAAAAATGTAACTATTCTCTGTTGCATTCAATCCATTTGATGGAGAGAAAACGATCATGGCGCTGTCAGGTGTGGCCTGGCTCGCATAGTTAATATTAATGGAAAAGTCGGCCCAGCTCATTACCATACCAGGCAAAAGATATGTCGCGCTACCTACTGTATCGCGCTTATTAGATGCTGTGTTCCATTTCGTCAGCTCAATACTTACATTCCCCTGGTCGTTGCCAAAAGCCATGTATTGCCATTTGCCTGTAAGGGACGCTGGCCTGCCCGTGTATGGAAAGCCAGAGACAGGTGCGCCCGTTAAACTATCCAACCTGCCGCTAACAGCAATACCATTTACTACAGATGAGCCAATTTTTTTTGAGATAAGCCTCATATAATAGTTGCCATCTGTGCCTGGCGTGCCTTGCTGGCAAGTAAAGGTAGCAGCAGATGCTGTCTGCGCATTCAGGTTATCCCATCCATCGGGTGTATTATAACTTCCATGGTTTGTCCAGCTCTCAAAGCTGGCGTTAGGGATCTGTGCATGCAGACCTAATGATAGTATGATAAATGGAATGAGTATGTATATTTTATTCATAAGTTTCTTTAAAGCACACAAGTTACGGCAAAAGAGTGTGCTATGTTTACCGATGCATAAATAGATAAAGCCGGAATGTTTCCATCCGGCTTAAGCTAAGTACTGCGCCCCTTGCAAATATTAGCGTTTATTTGACCGCTAATAAAAACGAAGGTTTAAAATCCTTTGTTAAGATTTTTTAACCGCTGTATTATCCCTGAATTTTTGAATACTTTGGTAACTGCATGGAAACAAAAGCAAAGCGCAATTTTGCCCTCGAATATGATCTTTCCTGGAGAAAGTACGATTTTATTGTTAATCTCTATCAACTGGGCAGGGATAGCCTGCACAGAAGAAAAGCCCTGGAATTTGGAGGACTGAAAAAAGGCGATACCGTAATGGATATTTGCTGCGGCAGCGGATTGAGCATGGCTGCCATACAAAGTGTGATTGGCCCGGAAGGGAAGATCATTGCTGTGGATGCTAATGAGCATATGCTGGCACTGGCTGAAGCAAGGGCAAGGAAGATGGGCTGGAAAAATGTGGAGTTTGTATTATCGCCCATAGAAGACCTGGAGATAAAAGAAAAGATAGACTTTGCTTTTTTTGCGCTTTGCTGGTACGATAAAGAATTGAATACAGGCTGGGTGAGGAAGATTGAGCAGTTTATGGACCGGGATACAGGGCGTATTTGTTTTTTTGACTACAAGTTGCCGGGTAACTGGTTACGACCTATTATTATGCCATTGCTGTGGCTGGAGATAAAATGGCTGGGCGAAGCATATACGGTAGAAGACCTGAAATGGGAGCCCAGGGATGTAATAGGGGGCATACTACGCGATCCAAATTATACGGCTTACTTTTTTGATTGCCTGGTTGTTGTGGCAGGTAAGCCCGTGTAGGGTTCTATTTATCCTTTTTTGCCCAGCGTTGTGTGGGTATCAGCCTGCCTTCTGCGCAATCGGTGATTAGTATATCCAGCCGCTTTAAGCGCGTAGCCTCCTGTTTGGCACTCATTACCCACCATTTGCACACCTTTTGATAGGATGCTCCTTTTGATGTGAAGAATGCCCATGCTTTTTTGTTAGCCTTTAATTTCTTTTCATACGCAGGATCCAGCTCTACTTTCCCCTGTTCGAAAGAATAGATTGCTGACTTTTCTGCTTTGCGCTTGGCGAAAGCTTCGTGGCCGGCCGGGTGTATTAGTCCTTTGGCTGTTAATTCTTCTATCTTACGGATATTTACGGCACTCCAGATGCTGCCTGCTTTTCTTGGGGTGAACCTAATAATGTAAGCTTCCTCGCTGATAGATTTGCGAACTCCATCTATCCAGCCGAAGCATAGGGCTTCATCTACTGATTCTGGCCAGGTGATGCTGGCCTTGCCGCTGCCTTTTTTGTAGAAGCCTACTATTATTTCTATTTCTGTTTTATGGTTTTTTTCGAGCCATTTGCGCCATTGCCCCGGTTTTTCGAAGAAAGTAGGGGTGCCGTCTGTTTTACTCATGGGTTAATATCTTTTGCATTACGTAATCGTTCATTTGATACCCTTCACCAATGTCTATATCCTCTTCGTATATCTTAATAAAACCCTGCCGTAAGTAAAAGCCAATAGCTGGATTGTATTTGTTTACATTTAATTCCAAAATGTTTTTACCTGCTGAAAGTACTGCATCCTCAACCGCCTGTAACAGCGCTTTCCCAAATCCCATGTCTTTGGTTTCGGGCAGGCAATATATTTTGTGCAGTTTATAAATTTCCTTATTCTCTGCACGCGGTGCATAAGCGGCAAAGCCTTTAGGAGCATCGTCGTTGTACAGTATTATATAAGTTTGCTCCCTGTTTGTTATCTGGCTTTGTATTGTATCAAGGCCATACATCAGGTTCAGCATATAAGATATCTGTTCTTTACTAAGAATGGGGCTGTAGGTTGGCCACCAGGTAGCTTCTGCAAGGCTGCGTATGATTTCTGCATCATCGACAGTTGCCGGTTTTATGGATATCATGCTGCAATGTTACAATTTTCGCCTAGTTAATAATTTAGCGCTAAATGATTGCTTTTTTGCCTGCAACCTAGTAAATTCACAACATCATGAAGAAACTGGCATTATTTGCGGGTGTTTTATTCACCCTTTCGGTATTTACTCAGTCATGCAACAGCGCACGTAAAATGCAACGCCCTCAGCGTCATCCAAGGCCGCCACGTAATATGGCTTATGTGCAGCCCCAGGCAGCACCTGTTGATGCTGTAGTATTCGCATAGTATTTTATATAATTTGCTCCCGGAACCCGGCCCGCGCCGGGATTTCTGCTTTATATTTGTTTTTGTGAGGCTATTTCTGACATTTTTCTTTTTGCTGGCCGGCATATCATGTGTTGCACAACCCGATGAGAAGCAACTGGTGGCGTATGGCAATTTCCCCGGCTACGGGGTCCGTTCTGCCAATATAGAAGAAATATTGGCTGATACCCGGATGAAGTGCCTGGAAAGAAAATGTAAAGTTGTGAGCTTCGACATTTACGGCATTAACCCCGGTAAAGAATATATTGGCCCTTATCGCAGCGATGGCGATACCATGAACGATGCGCAAAAAAGGTACGTGCAATCTCTTGTACACAATAGTAAACTGTGGATATGCAACATCGTATTACGATATAAAGATGGAACTGAACGCGTTATAGGTAAAGGCGATACAGAATATTCCATTTACTTTTTTACGATCAAATAATATCCGGCTGCAATTTTCCGGACTGCAACATGTCCTCCACGATAGGTTGCATCAGCATCTGTTTACCCGATTTTCCCATTGTATACGCTTCCTGGATAGCTTTCACTATTTCGGCATATACACCATTGCCTTTTAAAGGATTAGCAATGTTTTGAAAGGTTTTGTCTGCGAGGTTACGGAGTGCTGAATCTTTCATATAGCGGTTTTTAAGAAGTTGATAACAAGAAAAATAAAATACCGTGCCATGTAAAAAGTATAGCCCCGGTATATACCGGGGCCACAACTGATAAATCCACATTAATCCAACCCTATGCTTATGCTTTTTGCTGTGCGAATTCTACATTGATAGTCATGTTCACATCATCGCCTACAACAGCGCCACCTGCTTCTGTCATTGCGCCCCATTTCAGTCCAAAATCTTTACGGTTGATCTTACCGGTAGCTTTGAAGCCGGCCTTGATATTACCCCACGGATCTTTTACGGTGCCACCATATACTACTGCCAATTTTACTTTTTTGGTAACATCGCGGATGGTGAGGTTTCCTTCCAGCGCGTATTGATTACCTTTTATTTTCTTAAAAGAAGTGCTGGTGAATTTCATTGCAGGGTATTTCTCTGCATTGAAGAAATCGTCGCTTTTCAGGTGCGCATCACGTTTGCTATCGTCCGTGTTTATACTGTTAACATCCACTGAAAAATTGATCGCTGCGTTATTAAAATCTGCTGTTGGTGCATTTACGCCGCCATCAAATACTTTAAAAGAGCCTTCTACCTCAGAGATCACCAGGTGCTGTACCGTGAACTTTACAGAAGAGTGTGATTTGTCTAAAGCCCATTTGGTTTGAGCAGTGGCAGCTAATTGCGCTATCGCGAAAGCAGATAATAAGAGAATTTTTTTCATAAATAAATTTACATTGTCGTTGATGCAACAAATGTACATACAATAATTGTCTTAATCCAAATTGCTTTCGCTTATATGGATATATTCATCCTTCATAATTGCATTTGAGACTTCATATTACAAGGCATTTGCCGTATTATCTTAATTTTAAATGATGAACATAACTGAAATGCCAACAGTCACCATATTGGAAACAGAAAGGCTGTTGTTAAAAGAGGTAACCCCAGAATTCCATGATTTTATCTTTCAGAACTGGAGTGATGAGGAAATTATGAACTATATGGGCTTTTTTGAGATGGCTAACTACCTGGTGGAACGGGAAAAGAATAAACAAAGGCTGGTTAATTATAATATAAGCTTCCGAAATTTTATAATGAAGGCGAAAGCCACACATGAAGTGCTGGGCCGTATTGGCTTCCATATCTGGTATGTACACCACAACAGGGCAGAGATAGGGTACGGGATGCTGCAAGAAGAATACAAAGGGAAAGGTTATATGACAGAAGCATTGAAACCCGTTTTAGAATATGGGTTTGACGTTCTGCATCTGAATAGGGTAGAAGCTTTTATAGGCTCGCAAAATACTCCATCGATAAAACTAGTGGAACGCTTTGGATTTGTAAAAGAAGGCTTGCTGCGCGAACATTATTGTAAAAACAATGTTTATGAAGACTCTGCCTGTTATAGCCTGTTGAAAAGCGAGTTCGAAACCTGGAGGCATAACAGGTAGTACCTATCCCATATTTAGATAAAAAAACGTACGTTTGCACCACATTTTCATCAAGCTATTACATATATTATCATATGGATTTTCAACTTACGGAAGAACAAAAATCGGTACAATTAGCTGCAAGGGACTTTGCTAAAAACGAATTGCTCCCTGGCGTTATAGAACGTGATGAGCACCAGAAATTTCCTGCGGAGCAAGTAAAGAAACTGGGTGAGCTTGGCTTCCTCGGTATGATGGTGGATCCTAAATACGGTGGATCGGGTATGGACACTATATCCTATGTGCTGGCGATGGAAGAAATATCCAAGATAGATGCTTCCACTTCTGTATGTATGAGCGTAAACAATTCTCTTGTTTGCTGGGGCCTGGAAACTTATGGTAACGAAGAACAAAAGACTACTTACCTGACAGAGCTGGCAAGCGGACAAAAAATTGGCGCTTTCCTGCTGAGCGAACCAGAAGCAGGATCGGATGCTACATCTCAGCGCACTACTGCGGAGGACAAAGGTGATTACTACCTGCTGAACGGTACCAAAAACTGGATCACTAATGGTAGCACTGCATCTTACTATCTTGTAATAGCACAAACATATCCTGAGAAGAAACACAAGGGCATCAATGCCCTGATCGTGCATAAAGACTGGCCGGGTGTAACAGTTGGCGCTAAAGAAAATAAGCTGGGTATCCGCGGTAGCGACACACACAGCATCATGTTCCAGGATGTGAAAGTGCCTAAAGCTAACCGTATAGGTGACGATGGCTTCGGTTTCACATTTGCCATGAAAGTGCTTGCAGGTGGCCGTATAGGCATCGCTGCACAGGCATTAGGTATAGCAAGTGGCGCTTATGAACTGGCGCTGAAATATTCTAAAGAGCGTAAAGCATTTGGTACAGAAATATCTAACCACCAGGCTGTAGCGTTCAAACTGGCGGACATGGCTACTGCTATCGAAGCTGCTCGCTTGCTGGTATTGAAAGCAGCATGGACTAAAGATCAGCACCAGGATTATACACTATCTGCATCTATAGCTAAGCTGTATGCTTCTGAAATAGCTCAATGGGTTACCAATGAAGCAGTACAAATACACGGTGGCTATGGATATGTAAAAGAATTCCATGTAGAGCGCCTGATGCGTGACGCTAAGATCACACAGATATATGAAGGTACCAGCGAGGTACAGAAGATCGTGATCAGCAGGACTGTATTGAAAGACTAAATTTTAAAATCCTAAATAATTGAAAAGCACTGCAAATGCAGTGCTTTTCTTTTTTTCTAAAAAAAATATTGGGTAAGATGTCCAATTTGTTTCATCCCGGTCATTATTAGTGTATAAAATCAAAAAAACTAATAGAGCATGAAACAAAGGATCAATTTTTATGAAAAAGGTTTCCAGGCATTGACACCATTATTTGGTTTCGGTAAATATCTATCGAAATGCCGCATTGAACGTAACCTCTTACATCTTATAGAGTTCCGTATTTCGCAGATCAACGGATGTGCCTATTGCCTGGATATGCACTCGAAAGACCTTCGTGCAGAAGGTGAAGCAGAACAACGTATATATATGCTGGATGCGTGGAAGGAAGCATCTATATATACTGCCAGGGAAAAAGCTGCTTTCAGATGGGCAGAGGCTGTTACCTTATTAAAGGACAAGGAAGTATCAGATGAAGTGTACGATGAAGCAGTAAGTCAATTCTCTGATGAGGAGATGATAGACCTTACTATTGCCGTATTAGCTATCAATTGTTACAACAGGCTCAACGTTGCATTCCGTACACCCGCCGGCGATTATCAACCCGGCCAACATGCTGCATTAAACAGCTAATTTTGTAAACGCAGATACTAACTTAACTTACGCGTTATAACATGAAAGAGTTCGTATTGCTGTTTCGGCAGCCGAGTATAGATTATAGCGACATGTCTCCCCAGGATATGGAGGAGTTATCAGATAAATGGGGAAAGTGGGCCAATGGTATTATTAAACAAGGCAAGTTGGCGGACCGTGGACATCGCCTGGCGACAGAAGGCAAAGTATTAAGAGGTGCCGGTGTAGTTACAGACGGTCCGTTTGTAGAGATCAAGGAACGCCTTGGCGGTTTTATTGTTGTACGGGCCGCAGACCTGGACGAGGCTACCACGATAGCGCATGGATGCCCGGCATTGAGTAACGGAGGCAGTGTAGAGATCAGGCCTTTGTATGAAGATTGATTTTATAGGCATCCCGGTTTTAAAAGGGATGCCTATACTTTTTATTATGAATGAGCAGCATTACTTAAAGGGGATATTTCAGCAGGAGTTCGCAAAAATGGTTGCAGTCATCAGTAAGTTGTATGGGTTACAGCATATAGAGATAGCTGAAGATATCGTAAGCGAAACCTTTTTGCACGCAGCAGAGTCGTGGGGGATGAAGGGATTACCGGCTAATCCTGTAGCCTGGTTGTATACGGTGGCTAAGCAGAAGATGTTATATCATTTTCGCCGTAGTAAAATATTTGAAGTGAGTGTTGCGCCTGAATTGAAACACAACGCAACGATCATAACAGAAAATGATCAACCTGATTTTTCTGCGGAAAATATCAGGGATAGCCAGTTACAAATGTTATTTGCTGTCTGTGCCCCCGCCATTGCCAGCGAGGCGCAGATAGGCCTTGCGTTGCGGATACTTTGCGGCTTTGGTATAGAGGAGATCGCAGAAGCCTTTCTTACCAATAAAGAGACGATCAATAAACGCCTTTATCGCGCGAAGGAAAAGCTTAGAACAGAAGGCATAAAAATGGAATTACCATCTGCCTATCAATTACAGGTGCGGCTCGATAATGTTTTACATGTAATATACCTATTGTTCAATGAAGGTTATTATTCGCGAAGCGCTAACGGTATTTTGCGAAAAGAGTTTTGTATCGAAGCGATTCGCCTGGGTATAATGCTTACGGAATACCCGCTTACCAATGTGCCCAAAACAAATGCGCTAATGGCGCTCATGTGTTTTCACGCCTCCCGTTTTGACGCGCGGCAAAATTCTGATGATACCATTGTGTTGTATGATGAGCAGGACGATAGCCTGTGGAATCGTGAGCTGATAGACAGAGGCATTGACTATTTGTCAAAGTCTGCAAACGGACCAGAAATGAGTTCTTACCACCTGGAGGCCAGAATTGCTTATTGGCATTGTATGAAGGAAGACACTCAAAGGAAATGGAACGAGATATTAAGCCTGTACAATCAATTGCTCCAGGTGAATTATTCGCCGACAGTTGCATTGAACCGATTGTTTGCAATGTCTAAGGCTAAAGGGGTAGATGCTGCATTAGACGAAGTTGCAAAACTGGATATAGAACACACCCATTTCTATTTCGTATTGCTGGCAGAACTGTATAAGGCTAAAGATATAAACAAAGCATTAGCCAGCCTTAAGCAAGCACTGGCCCTGGCTAAAACGGAGACAGAAAGACAATTAATAAAAAGGAAAATAGAAGAGCTTGTGCAATATTTGAATTAACCAGGCAGGCTGATTATAATCAGGAGATACAATGTCAATTATCATTGCAACCGGCTTCCCTTAATGCCATATTTGTAAAAAAAAGACATGAAAAACCTGGTTGTATTATTGATGGCAGTTCTCTCCCTAAATGCCGCAGTAGCGCAAAGCGCAAGACAGAAAAAATACGCAGCGGCTCGCAATTATGATGTAAATACCGTTACCATTCTACAAGGTGTGGTTACGAAAGTAGAAACACAAACGTCGGGCAATGGTATAAATACAGGTGTGCATTTGATAATGCAAGCTTCTTCAGCCGACATTGCCGTTCATGTTGGTCCAAAATGGTATATAGAAAAGCAATCATTTACTTTTAGCAAAGGTGATAAAATAAAGGTGGAAGGATCTAAGGTGAAATTAAACGGCAGATGGACCATCATAGCAAAAAAGATAGATAAGGGTACGGAAACGCTTAAACTACGTAATGACGATGGTACGCCTTTATGGTCCGGGCAGTATAGATAATGCCGAGGTTCAAAAAAAGCAGAAGATTTTCTTCGCCCTGTGGGAATATCATGATTTTGGGTGAGGCACTTATTATCTTTGCGGCCTATGCTGGGTATAGGTATATTTTTTCGTGAATCGTTTGAAGTGCTGCTGCTCCTGGTGTTGCTATATGTAATTTACAGGCGCTTTAAATGGTACTTTGGGTCATCAAATAAAAAGGGCAATTAAGCTATCCAAAAAAAATGACCGCGTTGCAAAAGCAAAGCGGTCATTTTTATAGAAATTTACTCTCTAGTAGATCATTAATCTTTGAGTAGCTGCCGTATTGTCAAACCGGCATTGCAGGCTATATGCGCCCCTTGCTATATCGCTAATATCGAGGTGTTGCAGTTGAGTAGTTTCATCCAGTTTGAAGACCTTTACTGCTTGCCCCATAGCATTCAATAAGGTGGCTTCTTTGGGGTGGCTATCTGCGGCAAACCATAGTACACAGTTGCCTGATGCAGGATTAGGGAATATCCTGAATGAGCTTTGATTACTTATTGTGGTTATAGTGGTTGGGTAGTTATAGATAATGCCCGGATCATCCAATAAAGACTGGCGGTATCCGCCATTAGCAAGCTCTACATTGATCCTTGCAGCTTGTTGTGTAGTGAACATGGTACGGCATGTATCTGCTGAATAGTCCATATGGTTCATAAACATTACGCCGGGAAATGTATTGCTGCAGGTGTCCAATAACGGGAATGCAGGACATTTACTTTGGGTAGGACCAGCTTCTTTTGGGGTATCACCTACACCATCGTCATCTGTACAATCGCTGTTATCGAATGTAGATAACCCGAATGGGTGGAACAGGTTGAAGAAGTGCCCCATTTCATGTACCAGGGTTCTTCCGGCTTTGGCTGCGGGTACAAAATATTGACTGCTGCTTGTTTGTTTGCCAAGTGCAAAGTATGCAATGGCAATGCCCTGCTCATTCCATGGGAAGGCGACTTCACCACCGTAAGCTGCATAAGGCGGCGGAGTGCCTACACCACCAACGCCAAAGGGTGTAATATTAATTACCCATACATTGATATACTTCTTAGTGTCCCATGCCTCTGCGCCACCGGTTGTGCTGAACTTCGCATCGCTGCAGGCAAAACCTGAACCTATAGTACCACCATTTACGGCAAAACTGCTTTGTGTTGTAGTAATAAATTCATACCCAGGGGTATAATTGCCATTAGGGTCTTTATGTGCTAAGGCAAAGTGGATGCCTACGTTAGCGTAAAAAGTTTTAAAAGCAGGCGGGATAGTAGCCGAATCAGCATTGGCAGCATTGTAATCTGCATTAAGCGCATCGATCTGAGAATTGATCCTTTCAATGACGCCTGCTTCGCCACCTATCTGTGCCAATTGACTGCTGTTGAGTACTACGTGAAATATTATCGGGACTTCTTTGATTGCCGTTGTTTTTTGTGCTGCGTTGTCAGTCATAAGCAATCGGCCTTTTTGTTCTATTTCTTGATTTAGCCTGGCAATATCCTGTTTGTAATTAGGATTAAACGAACGCGCTCTTTCCATCATGTCATCAAAGCCATCTGTTATAGGCACTGATGGCGCCTGGGCGCGACCGCCGATAGCGGCAGCACTTAGTAGTAGTGTGAGTAGAATCTTTTGCATAAATGTGAATGTTTAAAGCAAAAGTATTTTGGCCTCATAGGGTGCAAGCACAATTACTGTTAAGCAAGGTTAATTTAGGTTAATATGGTGGAGATATGACATCGCTATGACTTATACCCAACATCTCGGATTGTGGGCATGGTAGCCATAGGTTAATCGAAAGTTAAGCAGGGGCCAAAATTTTGAAGAAGTACCGTTTCGCCCTCAACTTTATTAAAACAAAAAATGAAAGACATGAAAACAGTCAACAATTCCCCAAAGCCAAAATTGTTTGGTAACAAGTTCCTCACTTATATAATGCAATTAAACCCCTTTCGCGGCGAACTGGTAGAAGTAGAGATGCACGTGGTAGGCAAGCAGATCGTTTACACTTATACTAAAGTGAAGAAGGGTAACTAATACACCATCTTAAAATTGTTATTCAGAAAAGGCGCATCCGGTATTATTTGCTTCAGATGGTGCTTCATGTGTTCCGGGTAGTCACGAACAATAAAGTCGAGTGTGTATGGGCCTTTACTGCCTATATTTAGTTCATTAGGCAGCGCCTCGTCCGGTATATTCCGGATGATATGCGCTATATGTTTATTGTATTGGCTCCATAGGCTGATCAGCTCATTCCATTCAGCGTCATTATATTTCTGAATAGCAACCCATTTTTCCTGCTCATAAGGCGGGAATTTTTCACCATCCTTTTGTATTGTTCGTACAAACTTTTGCTGGTTGTTGCAGGCCGAATCGATCAGGTGGCCGATCACTTCTTTGCAGGACCATTTTTCGGGGTTCGGTTTTATGGCCGCTTCCACATCGCTGATCGCTAGAAGCAAAGGAATGGCATTTTCTATAGTTGAGAGCAGGTCTGCAGCAACGGTCTTCATTTAATTATTTTTCTACAATTTATAGAATTGCTGCTGAAGTTTGACCGCTATGCTCTAATATTATTCCAAAGATGTTATTCCTTATCCTATGCCAAATCTGAAAATCACTCTTTGGTTTTTTCTTGCTGCTATCGCAGGTACTTTATTACATGAATGCGGGCATTATATAGCGGGTGTTCTTTTGGGAGGAGACCCCGTAATTCATTATAGATACACTAGTCCCGGATACACCACTGCGTCTGATATGGCATTCGGGGATTTTATTTTTACGCTTGGCGGCCCTTTGCAAACCATACTTACAGGAGCATTAGGTTTTATCGGGTTGATGTGGACCTCACGAAAAGAACCTATAGATGCCTGTAAAACAAAGCACCTATTTTGGATAGTACTTACTTTTTTCTGGAGCAGGGAGGTACTTCGTGTTTTGTTATTCATGCTTCCTTACCAGACAGGATGGCCTGCCGATGAGTCGAGGTTGCTCCACCACTTGAATATTCCATTGTTTATAGGCTATGCCGCTTTGCTTATTGTCTTTGGTGCATTGTTGGCATACGTCACCTTTTCTATAGTTAAGGAGCATAGGAAAGAACTGGTCATATATGGTGTTTCCGGCAGCATTATCGGTTGGGTAGCGTGGATGTACTGGCTTGGGCCGCTTTTACTGCCCTAACCCATTACAGGGGATTGAATTACTGACTAAACCAATTACATTCGCAGTTCAAAAATAATTTTTATGAATAAAAAGGTAGTATGGGGAGTAGCTGCTGTTGCGTTGATGGCTGCATGTAAATCCGCGGAGCAAAAGGAGCAACCCAATAAACCTGATATACTGATAACAGATAGAGATAGTACTGTAAACCCTGCAGATGATTTCTTTGAATACACTAATGGTGGCTGGATAAAAAACAATCCTATACCGGGTGACGAAACAGGCTGGGGAATTGGTAACCTCGTGCAGAAAGAATTGTATGACAGGTTGCTGAAGATAAACCAGGATGCAGAAGCCAAACATGCTACATCCGGAACTACCCAGCAGATTGGCGATTTCTGGTATAGCGCCATGGATACTGCGGATATTGAAAAGCAAGGTATAGCCCCATTGAAGCCTGAGCTGGATAAGATCAATGCCCTGCAAAACACTAAAGACCTGATGGCGTATGTAGCACAAGGCCACGCAAGGGGTGTAGGTTATTTCTTCGATGAAGGAGTATCGCAGGATGCCAAGAACAGCGAAGTAATGGCCTATGATATGAACCAGGGTGGATTGGGCCTGCCTAACAGGGATTATTATTTTAATACCGATGAACGCAGCGTTAAGATCCGCAATGCTTACCCGGCATATATAGCTAAAGTACTGCAACTGGCAGGCGTCCCCGAAGCAGAAGCGAACACGAAGGCGGCCAATATAGTAGCCATCGAAACTAAGCTAGCCCAGGCATCCCGTAAGCTGGAAGATCTGCGTGATCCTTATAAGAATTATAATAAAATGGCTATCTCGCAGCTGAAAACCATTTCACCAACAATCGAATGGCCATCCATATTGCAAACCATTGGCGTGAAACATGTGGACAGTGTAATTGTAGGCCAGCCAGAATTCTATAAACAACTAGACAAGGTAGTAGCAACCGAACCATTGCAAAACCTGAAAGATTACCTCACCTTCCACCTGGTGTGTGCTTTAGGTGCATATTTAAGTACACCATTTGTAAACGCCAATTTCGATTTCTACAGCAAAACCATCCGTGGGGTAGAACAACTGAAACCACGCTGGAAGCGTGCATTGGATGCAGAGGAAGGCGCTATGGGCGAAGCTTTGGGACAACTATTTGCTAAAGAATACTTCAACGAAAAAGCCAAGAAGCGCTATGCCGATATGGTAGAGAACGTGCGCAATGCATATAAAGCTCGCATAGAAAAGCTGGAGTGGATGACAGATAGCACTAAAAAGAAGGCATTGAGCAAACTGGCGAGTATTACGAAGAAAGTTGGGTATCCTGATAAATGGAAAGATTTTTCATCATTAAAAATAGATCGTGGCCCGTTTGTGTTGAACATGATACGAGCCAATGAATTCTGGAACAATTATCAGCTCAATAAATTGGGCAAGCCTGTAGATCGTACAGAATGGGATATGACACCGCAGACCTATAATGCTTATTACAATCCTTCCAATAACGAGATAGTACTGCCGGCTGGCATATTTACCGTGCCGGGCTATAGGGATGAGGAACTGGACGACGCGCTGGTGTACGGATATGCAGCTGCATCTACTATAGGCCATGAGATCACCCATGGTTTTGACGATGAAGGCCGTCAGTTTGATGAAAAAGGCAACCTGAAAAACTGGTGGAGCAAAACGGATGAAACCCAGTTTAACGAACGCGCTAATGTGCTGGTGCAGCAGTTCAATAAAATGACACCGGTAGATACCCTGCATATCAACGGCCGCGCCACGTTGGGTGAGAATCTGGCAGATCTTGGCGGCATACTGATAGGGCTGGATGCCTTTAAGCAGACAGAAACCTATAAAAAAGGCGAAAAGATCAATGGCCTGACACCGCTGCAACGTTATTTTATGGGATATGCCCTGGGCTGGCTGTATCAAACGCGTAAGGATGAACTGGCACAACGCCTGCACACAGACGTGCACTCACCGGCAAAATACCGTGTGAACGGGCCTATGCCTAATGTTCCGGAGTTTTATGAGGCGTTTGATGTGAAGCCCGGAAATAAGATGTACCTGCCCGATAGTTTGCGCGTACGCCTTTGGTAATATAAAATATCGTTCAAAAACATATAAATAACACCGGGACATTTGCCCGGTGTTTTTGTTGGCACTACTTTTGCTGGCAAATAGGACTAACAAATTAAAATGAAGATTAAAAAATTACTGATCGCTAACCGTGGCGAAATAGCCATACGTATATTTCGGGCGGCTACCGAACTTAATATTTCTACTGTTGCCATATACACCTTCGAAGACCGTTATTCCCTGCACCGCTATAAAGCAGATGAAGCTTACCAGGTAGGCGCAGACAATGATCCGCTGAAACCATACCTGAATATGGACGAGATCATTGCTATAGCAAAGGATTGTGGCGCTGATGCTATCCATCCAGGTTATGGCTTCCTGTCAGAGAACGCAACCTTTGCAAGTAAATGTGCAGAAAATAATATAGTTTTTGTAGGCCCTAGCCCCGAAGCTATGGCGGCGCTAGGCGATAAGGTAACCGCTAAAGAGGTTGCTGAAAAAGCCGGGATACCGCTGATACAAAGTAATATTCAGCCATTGGTGGATGAGTCCACTGCTCTTGCTGAGGCTGGCCGAATTGGCTATCCATTGATGTTAAAGGCTGCTGCAGGCGGCGGCGGACGCGGTATGCGTGTTGTTCGCAATGACGAGCAGTTAAGGAAAGCTTTCCACGAAGCGCGCAGTGAAGCGAAGAATGCATTTGGCGATGATACTGTATTCCTGGAGAAATTTGTTGAGAATCCTAAGCATATAGAGGTACAGATAGCTGGCGATCGTCATGGTAATATCGTACACCTGTACGAACGTGATTGCTCTGTTCAGCGTCGTTTCCAGAAGGTAGTTGAGGTGGCGCCATCTTTGGGGCTTAGAGAAGAAACCCGCAATAAGTTATACCAATACGCTTTGCAGATAGCAAGGGCCGTAAACTATAATAACCTTGGTACGGTAGAGTTCCTGGTGGATGCGGAGCAGAATATCTATTTCATAGAGGTGAATCCACGTATACAGGTGGAGCATACGGTTACGGAAATGATAACCGGTGTAGACCTCATCAAAACGCAGATATACATCGCGCAGGACTATAAGCTGTCGGACTCGGAAATAGGATTGGGCAACCAGGCAGCAATACCTAAGAATGGATTTGCTATCCAGTGCCGCATTACTACAGAAGATCCTGCAAACGACTTTAAGCCTGATTATGGTACATTACTGACATACCGTAATGCTACGGGTTTTGGTGTGCGCCTTGATGAAGGTAGCACCTATCCGGGCATGAAGATCAGTCCGTTCTTTGATTCTATGCTGGTAAAGGTGAGCACATCGGGTAATACTAAACGAGATGCTGCACAGAAGATGCACCGTGCATTGCGCGAGTTCAGGATACGTGGTGTGAAGAACAATATCCAGTTCCTTGAAAACCTCATTACCAATGAAGATTTCATTGCCGGTAAAGCAACAGTAAGCTTCATACAGGAAAACCCCCAGCTATTTGATATGCCTGTTCGCCAGGACAGGGGTACTCGTATGCTGGAGTTTTTAGCGGATGTTACCGTGAACGGCAACCCCGATGTGAAAATAAAACATGATGGCCGCACGTTCGAGAAACCAGTGGTGCCTACATATGATACGCTTACCGGCCATCCTAAAGGGACTAAAGACCTGCTTACGGAGCTAGGCCCGGACAAATTCTCTGAATGGCTGAAGAACGAGAAAAAGATACATTATACAGATACTACATTCCGCGATGCACATCAGTCGTTGTTGGCTACGCGTATGCGTACCTATGATATGCTGAAAGTAGCAAAGAGCTTTGCGATGAATCATCCGCAAACTTTCAGCATGGAAGTGTGGGGTGGTGCTACGTTTGATGTATGTGTTCGTTTCCTGAAAGAAGACCCATGGAAGCGCCTGGAGGCACTGCGCAAAGCAATTCCGAATATTCTGCTGCAAATGCTCATCCGCGGTGCCAATGGTGTAGGGTATGCGGCGTACCCGGATAACCTGATCGAGAAATTTGTAGAGCAATCATGGGAAAAGGGTGTAGATATCTTCCGGATTTTTGATTCGCTCAACTGGATGCCGAACGTAACACCTGTGATAGATATGGTGCGTAAACGTACAGGCGGACTTGCAGAAGCATCGCTTTGCTATACCGGTGATATCATGGATCCTAACCGCACTAAATATACGCTCGACTATTATTTGCGCATTGCTAAGGACCTGGAAAATGCAGGTGCACACATTCTTGCCATCAAAGATATGAGTGGCTTATTGAAACCTTATGCGGCAAAAGAATTGGTTACGGCACTTAAGGAAACAGTTAAGATACCTATCCACCTGCATACGCACGACACCTCATCTCTGCAACCCGCTACCTATATGATGGCCATCGATGCAGGTGTGGACGTGGTGGATTGTGCTATAGGATCATTGTCTGGACTTACATCTCAGCCTAATTTTAATGCAGTGGTGGAAATGATGAAATTCCACGAGCGTGAAAATGCTTATGATATCAAATCGCTGAACAAATACTCCGACTATTGGCAGGCTGTACGCGAATACTATTATCCTTTTGAATCCGGTTTAAAAGCCAGTGCAGCAGATGTGTTTGAGCATGAGATACCCGGTGGGCAATACTCCAACCTGAAGCCACAGGCTATAGCGCTCGGCCTTGGAGATAAGTTTGACGCTATTAAGGATATGTACGCTACAGTGAATGACATGTTTGGAGACATTGTGAAAGTAACACCAAGCTCTAAGGTGGTAGGTGATATGGCGCAGTTTATGGTAGCTAACGACCTGACGCCTGATGATGTAATGGAAAAAGGTGCATCGATCTCGTTCCCTGAATCGGTACAGCAATTCTTTATGGGCGAGATCGGGCAGCCGGAAGGTGGCTTCCCTAAAGACCTGCAGAAAATTGTGCTGAAGGACCGTGTGCCATTTAATGACAGGCCCAACATACATATACCACCTGTTGATTTTGATAATGAACTGGAAGCATTTAAAGAGAAGTACGGCAAAGATTTGCAACTGACAGACTTCCTGACTTACAAGTTTTAT
Source organism: Bacteroidota bacterium (assembly GCA_018267955.1). Taxonomy (GTDB): domain Bacteria; phylum Bacteroidota; class Bacteroidia; order Chitinophagales; family Chitinophagaceae; genus Polluticoccus. The sequence continues at coordinate 11,568 of JAFDXL010000004.1, read as the reverse complement.
CCGAAGGTATTTGAAGAAGGGCTTGCATTCTGGAGAAAATATGGTGATGTGTCTGTAGTGCCAACACCAATATTTTACTACGGTATGAAGATGGGGCAGGATACCACCATTGAGATTGCCAAAGGAAAGACCCTGTTGATACGCCTTCTGAGTATTGGCCCTGTGGACGATAATGGTAAGCGCACTGTATTCTTTAAACTGAACGGACAGACCCGCAATATCGAAGTGCAGGACAAGTCTCAAAAAGTAGAGAAAAGGGAAAACAAGAAGATAGATGCTGCAAATAAAAGCCAGATAGGCGCGCCTTTACAAGGATTATTATCTAAATTGCTGGTAAATAAAGGAGAAGCTGTAAAGAAAAATCAGCCATTATTTGTGATAGAAGCTATGAAGATGGAAACGGTTGTAACAGCGCCAGGCGAAGGAAAAGTGGGGCATATTGAGTTGACCGCAGGAACCTTAGTGAATACACACGATTTTATTATAGAACTCAATTAGGCATTTCGCATGCCTTGAATTGAGAGGAGTTTTAGGACCCGGTGGTTTTTACCACCGGGTATTTTTTACTGTTGGGAAGAAACGTTTACTCCGCCCACTGCGCGGCAACCTGTTCCAGCGCTTCTGTATTATTGGTAAGTTCTGCCAGGCGCTCCATCACACGTTCTACCAATGCATCGGGACAGGAAGCGCCGGATGTGATCATAATACGTAGCGGCGAATGTTCCGGCAGGTAGTTTTCCGTTTCTATTTCTGTGTGTGTATGCAGATCAAAATGCCGAACCAGTTTGGATGATACAAGGCAATGTTCATCTTTAATAAAATAAGTAGGCAGCTTCAGTTCGCAAAGCTCTACAAGGTGTGATGTATTGGAGCTGTTATACCCGCCAATTACTATTGCAATATCTGCATCGGCTTCCAGCATGCCTTGCACTGCGCTTTGGTTATCGTTGGTGGCGTAGCAAAGTGTATCTCGCGTATCTGCAAAATATTGTGATACTTCTTCGGGCGTCGGTTTGTAATGGTTTATCATTACCTGCTTCAGGTAATCAGCTATGCCCTGTGTTTCGCTGGCAAGCATGGTGGTTTGGTTGACCACACCTATACGTTTCAGGTCTTTACCAATATCAAAGCCTTCAGAATATTGTCCTTTGAAATCGATGGTAAACTGTTCAGGCGATAATTTACCCGTAATGAAATCTGCTAAGTGCTGTGCCTGCGCCATATCCTTTACTACTACAGTAGGTGTATTAGCTTTGCTGTGTGAGAAGGTTGCACGTGTTTCTTCATGGTTAGGCTTCCCATGTACTACGATCGTATAGCCTTCTGTGCCGATCTTTTCCGCACGGTTCCATACTTTCTCTACGAACGGGCAGGTGGTCTCATACCTGCTGGGCTCAATGCCTTTATCGCGCAGGGTTTTCTCAAGTTCCAGCGTAGTGCCAAACGCTGGAATGATCACAATGTCCTCGCTTGTCAGTTCGTCCCAGCCCATCAGCATATTACCCTTCGTATCCATGATGAAACGAACACCTAATCCCTGCAAATCCGCATTTACGCCCGGGTTGTGTATCATTTCGCTTAACAGGAACACCCGCTTGCCGGGATTTTCTGCTACTGCACGGAATGCGATCTCGATGGCGTTCTCTACGCCATAGCAAAAACCAAAATGCCGTGCAAGTATCAATTGCAGGGTGCCTGCATTCAATATAGTAGGAGCAAAATCCTTTTTCATTTTATCGGCAGCCTTGCGTTTTTGCTTGATAGCAGTAACCAGGGAACTGCGATAGTGTACGGGGACGTTAAACGATTTCATTGCTTTGCAAATTTAGGCAATGTTCGTCATTAACAGGTTTAGGAATAAGCCTGTAAATAAATGGATATGATGATTTAACAAATCTGAATGAGCCTAGGATATTACCTTTTTCACCTTTACATCCATACCTGGCTTCGCCTGCATCAGCCCGGTAGTAAGTATGGTATCGCCGGCCTGTATGCCCGAAAGCACCTCTACTTTGTCATTAGTCCGCTGGCCAAGTTTCACCGTTACCATAGCTACTTTGCCGTTTTTAGAAAGAGCTACCTTTTTATCGCGTGTAGTTGGTATCACCGCTTGCGACGGTATCAGTATGGCATTGTTCTGGCTTTGCAGGGGAATGATCACATCTGCAAACGCGCCGGCCACCAGTTTGCCGGGTGTATTGTCCACTGCGGCTCTCACGCGAACCGTTCGTGTGGTAGCATCCGCACCTGGGTCCAGGGCAGTTACTTTACCTGATAGCGTATCTAACGAACCGGTAACGGAAAAGAAGACTTCTTTATTTACGAAAAGGGCTTTTACATACTGTTCGGGCACCGAAAAGTCCATTTTCAATATATGCGTTTGTTGCAGCGTAGTTATCAGTGTGGTTGGTGAAACAATAGCGCCAACGCTGATATTACGTATGCCAATTGTGCCGTCGAAGGGCGCAATGATTTTTGTTGACCTCAGTTGTGCTTCTGCAGCTGCAATATCGGCGTCAATAGATTTTAGTTGTGTTTCAGATGTCTCATAATCCTGCTTGCTGATGCCCCCGATATCTACCAATTCTTTCTGGCGTTTGATGATACCTTGCTGCAACCGTTTCTGGGAACGCAGTTTTTGAAGTTGTGCTACTATTTCCTGGTCGTACAGCTGCACCAGCAATTGGCCTTTGTGTACTTTAGAGCCTTCTTTGAAATTGATAGAAGTTACCCTTCCTGATATCTCGGGATGAATATCTATCTGTTCGTTAGGTAGTAATGACCCGCTGGCTGCATACTGGCTGCTGAAGGATTGAGGTTGAACAACATAAGCCTCTACGTTCAATCCATTAGGTTTCTTCGCTGCTGCCTTGTCGTCTTGTTTGTGGTTACAGCTAACAGTGACGATACTAAAGGATAAAAGGGCAGAAAGGAAATAATAGTGCTTAGTCATTAACTCAGGTTTGATGATTTATTCTGAAATTGCGGTAGCAAATATATTGATAAGCGCGCTTTGGAAATACAGCAGAAAGATAGATACTGGCAGGAAAGCCATAAGAAAAAGTTAATATCCATCATTATTACCATCGTTCTGGCGGTTGTTGTAAGTCTGTATTTGGCGTCTTGTACCTGCCATGTAGATATCTATAACCGCTTTGGTTTTCATCCTTATCAATTGGTGCGGGCGAAAGTGCTCATGCATATGCCCTTAAGTATAGGCGACATTATGTATGTGTGCTGGGGCGGAATGTTGATTGTATATATAATTAAATTGATCGCATCCCTGGTGCGCTGGCAGCGTTATAAGGTGTTTTTTATTCGGTATCTATTGACCGGTATAGGTTCGCTAGCAACACTGTACTTGCTTTTTTTACTCAGCTGGGGTGGCAATTATTATAAAGAGCCGTTAAGTGACTATTGGCAAATAGATAAAAACAAGTGGAATGATAGCTCTGTGATACAATTTGATCGTTACCTGGTACAGAAGATAAATACCTTAGCCCCGGCCTATAGAAACAATACATTCGATGTGTCTGTTGCGAAGGCTAAAGAACTTTATAAAAAAGAAACAGATTGTTTCTACAATGGCAGCGGGTTATTTATCAAGCCATCTTTATTTGGACGCTTGTTGCGATATATGGGTGTGCAGGGATATTACAACCCTTTTACCGGGGAGGGGCAAGTAGATGATGGGCAGCCGGGTTTTATGTTGCCTTATGTAATAACGCATGAGCTGGCACACCAGGCGGGGATAAGTGCAGAAGATGATGCTAATCTATTAGCCTATGCGGTATCTATGCAGTCTCAGGACACCAGCTTTATGTATTCAGCATGCCTCAATGTTTGGTTGTATACACATTTTCAATTGCGTATGCGCGATTCAGCAGCTGCTAGCGCAATAAGAAAGCAATTGAATCCAATTACTTTAGCACATCTGGATACACTTAAGCAATTACGCATCAGGTACCGAAATCGTTTTGGAAACTATACAGGTGATGTGTATGATCGTTACCTGAAGATGAACCACCAGAAGGATGGCATACAGAGCTATGATAAGGTAACAGTAAGCGCCTGGCTTTGGGAGCTCAGGCGCCGTTCCGGTATTGTCAATAAGATATATATCCCTTAGCCTTTGTATTCACCCCATACGCTACGGAGCGTATCTGCAATCTCACCCAATGTACACAAGTTCTCTACGGCTTCTATAACCGCAGGCATCAGGTTTTCTGCAGACATTGCTTTCTGACGGATAGCTTCCAGGCAAGCAGCAGCTTTTACAGCATCACGTTTCGCACGCAAGGCTTTTAGTTTCTCTGTCTGAACGGTACGTATAGAATCATCTATCTTAAATACAGGCGTTTCTTCCGCTTCTTTAGTGGTGAATTTATTGACCCCTACGATGATCTTGGTACCATCTTCAATTTCATTATTGTATTTGTAAGCGCTGCGTGCTATCTCTTCCTGTATAAAACCTTGTTCTACCGCTTTAACTGCGCCGCCCATTACATCTATCTTCTCTATCAGCTTCCATGCTGCGGCTTCTACATCGTTGGTCAGTTGTTCTACGTAGAACGATCCTGCCAGTGGGTCTACAGTATCAGTAGCGCCGCTTTCAAAAGCAATAATCTGCTGCGTGCGCAATGCTATGGTCGCTGCTTCTTCTGTAGGGAGAGAAAGCGCTTCATCATAACCATTGGTATGCAATGATTGTGTGCCGCCCAATACAGCGCTTAGTGCCTGTAATGATACACGTACAATGTTGTTTTTAGGTTGCTGTGCTGTAAGCGTGCTGCCTCCTGTTTGTGTATGGAAGCGCAACATCTGTGCCTTAGGATCCGTAGCGCCAAGCGATTTGGTAATATGCGCCCACATACGCCTTGCCGCGCGGAATTTTGCCACTTCTTCAAACAGGTTGTTATGTGCGTTAAAGAAGAAAGAGAGACGCTGTGCAAACACATTAATGTCCAGTCCTTTTTGTATAGCTGCCTGCAGGTAAGCTTTACCGTTTGCCAGGGTAAATGCTAGCTCCTGTACAGCAGTGGCACCCGCTTCGCGAATATGGTAACCTGAAATGGAAATAGTATTCCATTTAGGTACTTCTTTGCTGCAGTACTCAAATATATCCGTGATGATGCGCATTGATGGCTCCGGCGGATATATATAAGTGCCGCGCGCAGCATATTCCTTCAGTATATCGTTTTGTATCGTTCCGGATATCTTCTTAATATCTGCACCTTGTTTTTTGGCAAGGGCGATGTATAAGGACAACAGAATAAAACCTGTTGCATTGATGGTCATAGAGGTAGAGATGTCCTGCAGCTTGATGTCTTTGAACAGTATCTCCATATCTTCCAGCGAGTCTATGGCCACACCTACCTTACCTACTTCGCCCTCGCTCATAGCGTGGTCAGAATCATAGCCTATTTGTGTAGGTAAGTCAAACGCTACAGACAGGCCGCTTACGCCCTGGCTTAGCAGGTAATGGTAGCGTTTGTTAGATTCCTCGGCAGTGCTGAAGCCTGCATACTGACGCATGGTCCACAGCCTGTCGCGATACATAGCGGCATGCACACCGCGTGTAAAGGGAAATTCGCCCGGCTTTTCTGTCATCGGCACAGGCTCGTTGTATAATTGCTTGATCTCAATACCGGAATCGGTAGTAATTTTTTTATCGCTCACGAAAAATCGTTTTTACTCAAATGACTTAAGAACCGTATGATAACAGGCGTTTAGCTTCTTCGTTGATGATCTGCAGGGCTACATCCGTAGGTAACTCATCGGGTGCAGAACCAATATAATCCATAACACGCGCATGAAGGTCTTTGGCAGGTGCCTCCGGTTTCAGTTGTTTTGATATCTGGATGATCATATTGATCTCCTGCTCCATAACGCCGCGTACGGTATTCCATACATTGCTCGATACATAAATCTGTTGAGAAAGGTTGTGTTCAAACTCCGCACGTATATTAAAGATGATTGCCTGTTGCAGATCAGCTATCGTCATGCCGCTTACATAGAGGCGTGGTATCAGTGCCCGTGCGCTGATGCGTTCTACAAATAAAGTAAGCCTTTCGTATGCCTGCAGCCTCAGGCGTAGTGTAGTGTCTTGTGTCTCTTGCAATAAAGCAAGCTGTTTGCGTTTCAATTCTGATACCAGGAATTTCTGCACAATAAGATAGCTGCTTAGCAGCACGATAATTGAAGGGAGTATGTACTTTAATATTTCCAGGATTGTTGCCATTGCTAATAATTGAATCGCAAATTAAATGGTTTTAATCGTGTTACACAGCCTTTTGCGGTAAATTCGGGGTATTAAGAGTATGTAAATATGAGCGAAGCGGACAAATACCTCGATATAAACCGTGCCCTGTGGAATGCAAAAACAGAATATCATGTGAAGTCTGACTTCTATGGTATGTCTTCTTTTACGGCAGGTATGTCCAGTCTTAAAGAAATAGAATTAAGCCTGCTGGGCGATGTGAGTGGTAATGAGATAATGCATTTGCAGTGTCATTTTGGTATGGATAGTCTATCCCTTGCACGCATGGGGGCAAGGGTGACAGGTGTAGATATTTCTGATGCTGCGATCTCTAAGGCAAAAGAGTTGAATGATGCCCTTGGGCTTGATGCAAGCTTTGTATGTACCGATGTATATTCTGTGCCGCAGGTAGTGAATAAGCAATTTGATATGGTGTTTACTACCTATGGTGTATTAGGATGGTTGCCTGATATGCAGCAGTGGGCAGATGTGGTAGCAGCGTCGTTAAAACCAGGAGGTAAGCTATTGCTGGTGGAGTTTCATCCAATGGTATGGATGTTTAACTATAAATTTACTGCTATAGAATATCCATACTTCAATATCGGCCCGATCATCGAAACTTTGAGTGGCACTTATGCCGACAGAGATGCCCCGCTACAACTCAAAGAGATAGGCTGGAATCATCCTTTATCAGAAGTAATGCAAAGTCTTATAAACTCCGGAATGCAGATAGAAGTATTTCGTGAGTATGATTATTCTCCCTACAATGCTTTCCATAGTTCCGTAATGGTAGAAGAGGGTAAGTATATGATCGCAGGAATGGAGCAAAAGCTGCCCATGACCTATGCTTTAATTGCTGTAAAGAAGTAACGATCGTGTTTAAGTTAGCTTTCACAGTTATGTCTTGAAATTTTTTTCAGCGCTTCGTATCTTTACAACCCGCTAAAATCAAGGCATATTAGTTTTAGTTTTAAATGCAGAATATAAATATGCAGAGATAAATTTGGTAGTTGCAAAACCTTTACTACTTTTGCACTCCCAACAACGAAAAAGGGGTAAGTTCTTAAAGCGGTTAACGGAGGCAGAGTGGTTGAAAAGGTGGAAGAAAAAGAGTAGCAGAAATTCATTAGAAAAATAAAGTTTCGAAATAAATTTTGCGAAAAGAAAAAAGGCTCTTATCTTTGCGCTCCCTTAGCGAAAGAGAGTAACGAAAGGGTAACGAAAAGTTCTTCAAAAGTTAACAAAA
>JAFDXL010000004.1:3066-4027 GCA_018267955.1 Bacteroidota bacterium | reverse complement strand
CAGGTTTCGCTACGGCGAAAAGATCTTTGAAAGTAATGGGAAAACAACAGCAGTAGAGATGAAGTTCTCTACACAGGTAAACTGATCTTTAGGATCAGAACAAGCGTAACTAATAATTAAGTTACACGTCTAATTTCCAATAGCAAAAATTTTTAATTGAGCTAGAGTCGTAATTAGTCAGTGTATCAAACAATCTTTACAATGGAGAGTTTGATCCTGGCTCAGGATGAACGCTAGCGGCAGGCTTAACACATGCAAGTCGAGGGGCAGCGCAGGTAGCAATACTGGGCGGCGACCGGCAAACGGGTGCGGAACACGTACGCAATTTACCCTTATCTGGGGGATAGCCCGGAGAAATCCGGATTAATACCCCATAATATATATGGATGGCATCATCTGCATATTAAAGCTCAGGCGGATAAGGATGAGCGTGCGTCCCATTAGCTAGTTGGTAGGGTAAAGGCCTACCAAGGCGACGATGGGTAGCTGGTGTGAGAGCACGACCAGCCACACGGGCACTGAGACACGGGCCCGACTCCTACGGGAGGCAGCAGTGAGGAATATTGGTCAATGGACGCAAGTCTGAACCAGCCATGCCGCGTGGAGGATGAAGGCCTTCTGGGTTGTAAACTTCTTTTATCGGGGAAGAAAATTATGGTTTCTACTATAACCGACGGTACCCGAGGAATCAGCACCGGCTAACTCCGTGCCAGCAGCCGCGGTAATACGGAGGGTGCAAGCGTTATCCGGATTCACTGGGTTTAAAGGGTGTGTAGGCGGGTATTTAAGTCAGTGGTGAAATCTCTGAGCTCAACTCAGAAACTGCCATTGATACTATTTATCTTGAATATCGTTGAGGTTGGCGGAATATATCATGTAGCGGTGAAATGCATAGATATGATATAGAACACCGATTGCGAAGGCAGCTAACTAAGCGATGATTGACGCTGAGGCACGAAAG
>JAFDXL010000004.1:0-3000 GCA_018267955.1 Bacteroidota bacterium | reverse complement strand
GTGTCTGAGCGAAAGCATTAAGTAATCCACCTGGGAAGTACGTCCGCAAGGATGAAACTCAAAGGAATTGACGGGGGTCCGCACAAGCGGTGGAGCATGTGGTTTAATTCGATGATACGCGAGGAACCTTACCTGGGCTAGAATGCTGCCTGACTGTTCCTGAAAGGGGATTTTATAGCAATATACAGGTAGTAAGGTGCTGCATGGCCGTCGTCAGCTCGTGCCGTGAGGTGTTGGGTTAAGTCCCGCAACGAGCGCAACCCCTATCTTCAGTTGCCAACAGGTAATGCTGGGAACTCTGAAGAAACTGCCGTCGTAAGACGCGAGGAAGGAGGGGATGATGTCAGGTCATCATGGCCTTTATGCCCAGGGCTACACACGTGCTACAATGGGGAGGACAAAGGGCTGCTACCTGGTGACAGGATGCAAATCTCAAAAACCTTTTCTCAGTTCAGATTGTAGTCTGCAACTCGACTACATGAAGCTGGAATCGCTAGTAATCGCGCATCAGCAATGGCGCGGTGAATACGTTCCCGGACCTTGTACACACCGCCCGTCAAGCCATGGAAGCTGGGTGTACCTAAAGTCGGTAACCGCAAGGAGCCGCCTAGGGTAAAACTAGTAACTGGGGCTAAGTCGTAACAAGGTAGCCGTACCGGAAGGTGCGGCTGGAATACCTCCTTTTTAGAGCTTTGAGCCTGGCTGTTGTTTTCTCTTATTTTTCATTGATTTAAGTTCTTTGTATAGTTTTTAATGGCCTGGTGAGCGGAAGGGTCAGCGTGAATGAAATCACCTTGGCCAATAATAAATAGATCCGTAGCTCAGGTGGTTAGAGCGCTACACTGATAATGTAGAGGTCCCCAGTTCAAGTCTGGGCGGGTCTACAAAAAAAATAAGTTCTTAAGAAAGCAAGTATCATTACCGATGGGGGGTTAGCTCAGCTGGCTAGAGCACCTGCCTTGCACGCAGGGGGTCATCGGTTCGACTCCGATATCCTCCACTTTTTTTCATTGGAGAATCAGTGAGGTTGGTAATCAGGAGTAATGATATAGAAATGGTGTGGCTTAGGGCCTGTGGTTCGTAACCAAAACATCAACAAATTCATTGTCGCATTGTCGTATTAACGCATTGTAACATTGAAAAAGATCTTTGACATATTGGGAAAGCAATAAAGTAGTTGAAATTAACATAGTCGTGTTTTAAACTACGACTTAAAATAAGATATTTAAAGCGAATAAGAGCGTATGGTGGATGCCTAGGCATTGAGAGGCGATGAAGGACGTGGTAAGCTGCGATAAGCTTCGGGTAGCTGCATACAAGCGTTAAACCGAAGATTTCCGAATGGGACAACCCAGTACACTGAAGGTGTATTACCCGAAAGGGAGCCAACCCGGAGAACTGAAACATCTAAGTACCCGGAGGAAAAGAAAATAATCTAATGATTCCCCAAGTAGTGGCGAGCGAACAGGGAAGAGCCCAAACTGTGGGGGCGTGCCCCCATAGGGTTGTAGGACTGCATTTAGAAAGTATCATCAAGCTGAATCTTCTGGAAAGGAGAGCAAAAAAGGTGAAAGCCCTGTAGGCAGAAATTGATGCGGACGAGCAGTATCCTGAGTAGCGCGGGACCGGAGAAATCCTGTGTGAATCTGCCAGCACCATCTGGTAAGGCTAAATACTCCTCAATGACCGATAGTGAACCAGTACCGTAAGGGAAAGGTGAAAAGTACTCCGAACAGGAGAGTGAAATAGTACCTGAAACCGTGCGCTTACAAGCGGTCGGAGCCCGCAAGGGTGACGGCGTGCCTTTTGCATAATGAACCTACGAGTTGCTCCTCACTGGCGAGGTTAAGTTCTTAAGTAACGGAGCCGTAGCGAAAGCGAGTCCGAATAGGGCGTTTAGTCAGTGGGGGCAGACGCGAAACTTTGTGATCTATCCATGGTCAGGCTGAAGTTCCGGTAACACGGAATGGAGGGCCGAACCCATTAACGTTGAAAAGTTATGGGATGAACTGTGGATAGGGGTGAAAGGCCAATCAAACTGAGAGATAGCTCGTTCTCCCCGAAATGTTTTTAGGAACAGCGTCGCATATAAGAAGTATATCAGAGGTAGAGCTACTGATTGGGCTAGGGGGCTTCACCGCCTACCAAACCCTGACAAACTCCGAATGCTGATATATATCTGCGGCAGTGAGGCTGTGGGCGCTAAGGTCCATGGCCGAGAGGGAAATAACCCAGACTATCAGCTAAGGTCCCCAAATCTATGTTAAGTTGAACAAACGAAGTTCGAATCCTAAGACAGCCAGGATGTTGGCTTGGAAGCAGCCATTCATTTAAAGAGTGCGTAACAGCTCACTGGTCGAGGGTTCGGGCACGGAAAATGATCGGGCATCAAACATAGTACCGAAGCTATAGACTCCGTAAGGAGTGGTAGGGGAGCATTCTAAACCGCATTGAAGGTGTATCGTGAGATATGCTGGAGCGTTTAGAAAAGAAAATGTAGGTATAAGTAACGATAAAAGCAGTGAAAAACTGCTTCGCCGAAAGACTAAGGGTTCCTGATCAACGTTAATCGGATCAGGGTTAGTCGGGTCCTTAGGCAAACCCGAAAGGGGTAGCTGATGGAAAGTTGGTTAATATTCCAACACTTGTTTTAGTTTCGATGGGGTGACGGAGAAGTGAAATGCCCGCGGGATCACGGAATATCCCGTTAAAGCGTGTAGGTAGATTCCTGGTAGGCAAATCCGCCGGGAATGCTGAACGTGATAGTACTTGAAGTCTTCGGACGGATAGATAGTGGCGCTAAACCTGCTCACGAGAAAAACCTCTAAGGCTAGGCTAAAACAACCCGTACCGTAAACCGACACAGGTAGTCGAGATGAGTATTCTAAGGCGCTCGGGTGAGCCGTGGAGAAGGAACTAGGCAAATTGTAGCTGTAACTTCGGGATAAAGCTATCCGCAGCGATGCGGATTCAATGAAATGGTTCAACCAACTGTTTAGC
>JAFDXL010000003.1:12778-50195 GCA_018267955.1 Bacteroidota bacterium | reverse complement strand
TTATTATCTAAAGCCGTTGTCCAACAGACAACGGCTTTTTGTGCTTAATACTGTACAGATAATTAGCGAAATTGCACAAGCAAAAAACATCGCTATGCAATTCAGTCTTGAAAAATCAATTCCCATCCTCGAACGCACACCAAACCTGCTAAAAGAATTACTTACCGGGTTAGATAATGAGTGGATTATGAACAACGAAGGGGAGAATACATGGAGCCCTTATGACGTTGTAGGCCATTTGCTACATGGCGAGAATTATAATTGGATTCCCCGTATCTCAAAAACATTGACAAAAGATGGTGATAAAATATTTGAAGTTTTTGATCGTACAGCTATGTTTGAAGAGAGTAAGGGAAAAACATTAGCAGATTTGTTAGATGAATTCGCTGAAGCAAGGGAAAACAATCTCCAGGTGTTACATGACCTTAACCTGGCTGAAGCGGATCTTGACAATACGGCTATACATCCATCTCTTGGTACAGTTACACTAAGACAATTGCTATCTACATGGGTAACGCATGATCTTAGCCATATCATCCAGATCTGCAGAACAATGGCGAAGCAATATAAAGAAGCTGTAGGGCCTTGGAAAGAATATCTTTCTGTAATGCAATAAAAAAACCATCTTTAAAAGATGGCCTTCTAAATGCTATTTGGCTCGTCTAAAGAGATATCGTGTGATAAACAAACCACCGGAACTACTACCGTTAGATGCTTGTTCATGTGAACCTGTTGACACTTGCATTAATTCCCAGCCCTGATTGCTGTAGTCATTGATACGATCAACAATTGCACGGTCATTATTAGCAATGTTACCAAAATTAATACCTACCATGCTGTAGAAGTTCTTCAGCTCCTTTTCAATCATTTGTCCGCTATCGTCTGTTGTTAGTATCCGTGATCTGCCAAGACCTCCTGGTATTACAGATTCAATGGTTGAAAATTGTTTGTATTCATAAACTACATGTTGTGCTGTAGAAGCGTTGGGATCTGCAGGCTTAAAGGAAAAAGCAGTCATTACCACTATGGAAGCGATTGCTGCGATGGAGAATGTTTTCAATGAATCTTTCATAATATTTATTTAATTAGTTACACTGATAAAACGCAGCAAAATGAAAATACCCCTACGGGGAATTATCTTTTATTTCTCCAGTCTTTATAGCTGGTATGTTTCTTTTGCTTAGCAAGAGGGGAAGACTTTTCTTCCTTAGCCAGAAGCTTTTTTTGTTCCTTAGGCTTAATATCCTTTTGACTCGGTGCTTTCACTTTTTTTGCACTCGACGCTGTTTTGCTGGAACCGGCAATCAAAGATTCTATTGTAGTAATTTCCGGTTGGGTCAGGTATCGCCATTTGCCCGGCGCAAGATTGCCTAATTGCACATTCATGATCCGGATACGTGTGAGGGTGCGAACTTCATAACCAAGATATTCGCACATGCGTCTTATTTGCCTGTTGAGCCCCTGGGTAAGAATGATGCGGAATTTGCGACTGCCTTCCTGTTTTACAAAACAATGCTCTGTTGTTTCTCCCAATATCGGCACACCGTTAGCCATTTTTTGAATGAACTCCGGTGTAATGGCTTTATCAACCGTCACTATGTATTCTTTCTCATGATTATTTTCGGCTCTTAAGATTTTATTGACGATATCACCATCATTGGTCAGGAATATCAATCCATCAGAATCCTTATCCAGCCTTCCTATTGGGAAGATGCGCTTAGGATAATTCAGAAAACTGATGATATTAGTTTTGTCTTTTGTATCAGTGGTGGAGGTAACGCCAACAGGTTTATTTAATGCTATATAAATAGGTCTGTCAGACTTTTTCTTTTTTACCGGTTCCCCATCTACACATACAATGTCACGGTCTTGCACGCGCGCACCAGGTAAGGCAATGTTATCATTAATAGTAACTCTAGCCTGTTCTATGAGCTTATCAGCCTCTCTGCGCGAACAGAAACCTGTAGAACTAATGTACTTGTTTAAGCTAATACCATCTTGCATCTTAAAATTCCCTTCTTTGTTTTTTCCATTCTGCATACTGTCTTGTTTTCGCGTATTTGATCATAGTTTCCATCGCATTCAGCCTGCAAACCAAGTATCCCGCATAGCCATCTAATATTCCCAGCCGGAGAATATAGTCGGAAAAGAACTTCCATTTTGGCACCAGCCATATTTGCAATAAACTATAATTTTTGCCTTTTTCAACTCTTAGCCGGGAAGCTATTTCTGTATAGCGTTCAATCTTTTTAACATAATCAGATATGCTATAAAAACTATAATGTAGCAAATTTCCCTTCAACCATAATGGCTTACTATTTGCGTCATGCAGTTCCCACATGTCATGCGGATTTTCACCTTTCCACATACCATTATGGCGATTAAACAGCCTGATCTTGGCATCAGGGTACCAACCTGAATGATAGATCCATTTACCACAGAAGTTATTCAGCCTCGCGAAGCGAAAAGCGTTAGCCTGTGGACCCTCTTTCACCTTTTTTATATTACCGGCCAGCACAGGATCCAAGGCCTCATCTGCATCTAAAGATAATACCCAGTCATACTGAGCATTTGCACAGGCAAAATTCTTTTGTTCAATATGGCCAAGGAATTTTTGACTAATAGTACGTGCTCCGTAACCCTGTGCAATAGATAAAGTATTATCGCTTGAAAGGCTATCTACTACCAATATCTCATCTGCGAGTTCTTTAACAGAATCAAGGCAACGGGGAAGATTTTTTTCTTCATTAAAGGTGATAACAACAACGCTAAGTTTTATCATTAAACGGTTAGTAATGTCAGGCTGCTAAAATACTATTTATAAAAACAGCCCTGACGGGCCGTATCAAAATTTAAGAAAGTAACTGTTGTCTTAAGAGAAATTCAAGTTGAGCATTGGTAACGCCTAGCTTTTCTGTGAGTTCCTTTTCGTCCTTTTTTAGCTTATATACATCATAGGCGCGTTTTATCGTCATATCCAATTCATCCTCATTCCAGGGTTTGGTAAGGTAATGAAATATCTTTCCTTTGTTAACAGCATCTATTACAGCATTCAAGTCTGCATAGCCGGTAAGCAAAATACGCATAGGGTCCGGATGCTTTTCAAGGATGGATTCCAAAAACTCTACCCCTGTCATATTAGGCATCCGTTGGTCTGTTACAATAATATCGATTGGCTGGCTATCCAATATCTTAATAGCCTCTTCTCCGCTAATGGCAGTAAACACAGCATATTTCATCCTAAAGGTCGCCTTGAACGAAATGAGGTTATTTTGCTCATCATCTACATATAGTATATTTATTTTATCTGCAGGCATCCTTTGTTTGATAATGGTTTAATTAAAAGCTTCAAACGTATGTAAATATGCTTCAACTAAAGATACTGCATTTATGGAAAATACCATTAGTTTAAGCATAAGTTTTTAATATTGTAGAAAATGCAAAAGTAGCATTACTTTTACAATTGAAAACACGCTGAGTATTAGCAGATAAGGGCTTATAGGGAGAGAAAAAAGCAAAAAATCTGTAATAATGCTACGGTTAATTATGCCTGCCCATTAGTACTTCATTTTTTTAGTATAGTTTGACTTTTAAATATTATTGATGTAATTTTTAATCAATAATATTTTAATGCAGTATTTTATTGAAACATTTAAATAAAAGCACGAAGGGTAAATAATAATGACTGATATTTTTTTAGAAAGCGTTCACCAATCACCACGTTTCATATTCGTTCTTATTGAAACAACTAACATGCCATGAGCTACATCAAAATTGTTATTAAAGCATTCAGGGCGCCTGATGATGTAGCAGCTTGCCAAAAGTTTGTTGACGGACACATGAAGGTGTTGAAGATATACGGCATCACTATGATCACGTCTGCTAATATAGAGTGGTTTGAAGATCCTAACACTTATGTAATACTTGTAGAATCTGAAGATGGAGAGAAAGTATATGGGGGTGCCCGGGTACAGGTTGCAGGTGGTAAATATGAATTGCCTATTGAAAAGGCAGTAAAAGACATGGATATAACAATCCATCAGCAGATACAAAAATATGCAGAGGCCGGAACAGCTGAATTTTGTGGTTTATGGAACTCTAGGGAGGTTGCAGGTTTAGGTATCGGAAGCATGTACCTTGGCCGGGCTGCGGTTGCTATCACCGAGCAGCTTCAGCTTACGACATTGTTTGGGCTTTGCGCACCGGCGACTGTTAAGAATAGTGCACGCGTAGGTTTTGAAATAGCAACTTTTCTTGGCAATAACGGCACATTCTATTACCCGAAAGAAGACCTTATTGCTACCGCGGTGATTATTAATAATACCACAACATTAGAAACTGCTGATCCCGAAGAAAGAGAAATTATATTTGATCTGCGTAAAAACCTGCAACAACACAAAGAAGAACTAGGCCCGAAGGCGCGGATACTGGATGTTGTGTACGATTTAAAAATACCAAATTTAAATAAATAAAACGTTAGCCTGATATTACAATGGATAGGATAACTATAGCCAAAAGCAAAACAGAACAACAGAGGAATTTATATAAGCCCGTTTTTTTCAGACTTAATAATCCTGGAGAAAAAAAACAATTTGATGAACTGCTGCAAACTGAGGATATCTTTCTTTACGATGAGATAGTGCCTCAATTGCAGGAAATGTTCAAGATCAGGAACCCAACAAAACAATTGACTGATGAAGAATATGATTCTTTGATCCATGAACATACGAATGGGGATTTGATTAATTACGGGGTATGGGTTTACTATCCTTGGAGCAAACGTATGGTGCATCTGCTGGATGAAGCGGAATTTATAGAGGTACGCACCAGTCGCAATCAATATAAGATAACATTACGTGAGCGCGATATATTAGCCACCAAGGTGATTGGTGTAATTGGCTTATCTGTAGGGCAATCTGTAGCTGTTACACTGGCAATGGAGCGTTCGTTCAAAGAGATAAGGCTGGCAGATTTTGACCTGCTGGAATTAACAAATCTGAACAGGATACGTACCGGGGTACAAAACCTTGGGCTTAAGAAGGTGATATCCGTAGCCCGTGAGATCGCTGAAATAGATCCATATCTGAAAGTTACCATTTTTGAGGATGGTCTTACAGAAGAAAATATGGATGCTTTTTACCTGGAAGGCGGTAAACTGGATGCCTTGATAGATGAATGTGACGGCGTGGACATGAAAATTCTTTGTCGTGTAAAAGCCAAGGAGCTTGGCATCCCGGTGCTAATGGAAGCCAGCGATAGATGCACTATTGATGTAGAGCGGTTCGACCTGGAGCCTGATCGTTCTATCCTGCATGGGTTTGTAGATCATCTGGATATCTCTAAACTGAAACATTTAAAAACCAATGAGGAAAAGATGCCTTACCTGGCACCCATTGTTGGCCTAAATACTATTTCTGCACGCTTAAAGGCGTCAGGAGTTGAGATAGGGCATTCCATCACTACCTGGCCGCAATTAGCTTCTGCCGTGGCTCTAGGCGGTGGGGCCGTTGCCGATATATGGAGACGTATAGCGCTGGATCAGTATCATGAATCGGGGCGCTATTTTGTAGATATGGAAGAATTGGTTGGCAATAAACAAAGGAAGGAGAACACTGATGTTGTTCCCAATCCATTTCATCCGCTGGAACTTGAAACGTTAAAAGATGTAGCCGCAAAAATCATCAGTGCCGATGATAAAAGTGGAATAACATTAACGCAGGAGCAGGTAGCAGCGATTGTAGATGCTGCAGGTACAGCCCCGTCAGGTGGTAATGCACAACCGTGGAAATGGGTATATGAAAAAGGTGTCCTCGTACTATTCTTCGATCGATACTTTGGCTTTTCGTTCATGGATTATAAGGATACAGCTTCTATGATTGCATTAGGAGCCGCTGTAGAGAATGTTATCCTAAAATCGCATGAACTTGGGTTTGAGACAAAAGTGAAATATCATCCGGAAGGTAATAGTGATGATGCTATAGCATCTTTTACTTTCTTTACGAAAGGTTCATCTGAAGAAGGTATAGAACCACATACAGATGATAATCTCTCAAAGGTAATATTCAGAAGACACACAAACAGGCGCATTACGCAGCAGGTAGAGTTGGCGCAGGATATATACGATCAATTTCAATCCTGCGTTTCGTCTATCAAGGGGGCCAAATTGAAATTTTTTCATGATCCGGCCATACTGGAAGCAACGGGAAGGATTATTTCAGAAACAGACAGGTACAGGGTTCTTTCGCCACAAAGCCATTATGATTTTACCTATCAGGAAATGCGCTGGACCGAGGCTGAGGCTATTGAACGCAAAACAGGAATGGGCATCACCACTTTAGAGCTAAGCCCGGCCCATCTTTTAGGGGTAAGGTTGATACGGGATCCCAAAGTTGTAGCTATTCTCCGTGATATAGATGGAGGTAAGGTATTGAGCACTGCCTCTATAAAAAATATGACTACAGCCTCGGCAATGGGGCTGCTTACCATAGAAGGAACCGATCAGCAAGCGTTTCTCGATGGAGGACGCGCGTCTCAAAAACTCTGGTTAAAAGCTACAGAATTGGATATTGCATTTCATCCAATGAACGTACCGGTTGCCTTTTTTCAACGCCTGGAGCAAAACGCCCCGGATATGCCACCGGGAATAACTCCTCATATAAAGGAACTGTACAACGAATTCAGGAAGATGACCGGCTATAAGGGTCTCGATGGCAACGAGTCTATCATTTACCTGTTTAGGGTATTTAAGGCACCCGAGCCGCAAATATTACCTTATAGAAAAGATGTGAAAGATATCCTTATAACAGCCTGATAACCAGTTTTCCTATCAACAATAATTAAATGTTGATGTATAGGTTGTTAATAATCATAAAGAGTAATATATTAGTGAGGTAATTGTTGGGTTGGCATAGAGGAATTAATATTAACATTTTTAACCCATTGATGGTACCGAACTATCGGTCATAGCATGACTTCTAACGTAGCGCATATTTTTTTTCGTGAAAGCAACTGGTTTGTACGAATAAAATTAGCCATACTATTGATTTTTTCTGCAGGTATCTCCTATGCCGGAAGGATGGATTATACTACAAACGATCAATTGGTGACCATACCGGGCACCAGTATGAGCGTCTTGGAGGACAAAGGGAACACACTAAGCTACCAGGAGGCTTTTTCTTCAACTGCATACAAGCCTGTTACTAGCAAAATTCCCAATTTCGCACTCTCCAATTCTGCTTTTTGGATAAGGTTTGAACTGAAGAACAATACTTCTGAAACACCTTTGCTGCTTGTAGAACAACCGTTGATTGACGAGGGAGATATTTACGTGTTTTCGCAGGATGGCAAGTTGTTATTACAGGAGAGCGTAGATAAACACAAGCCATTTTACGAACGGAAGTATAACGATCGTAACTACGTTTTTAGTACCGGTGCTCAACCCGGTAATACCGTAGAGATTCTGTTAAGAGTAAAAAGCGCAGCGCAGTTGGTATTTCCTGTAAGGTTAGGCACGGAAACCCAGGTAGTTAGCAATAGCTATCAGAAAGAGCTGTTGATGGCCATATTTACGGGTATTATCCTGGTAATGTCCTTCTACAACCTCTTTGTTTATTTTTCAGTTCGTGATAGGAGTTACCTGTTATATGTTGTTTACATTATAACGGTAGGATTGACACAAACAACCCTGCAAAGTTTCACTTTTAAGTATCTCTGGCCCAATTCGCCCTGGCTGGCTTTGCAAGGACCTACATTATTTTCTTGCCTGGGAGCTATGGCGGCGATTGAATTCATTAAGAATTTTCTCAGGACTAAAGAACAGGTTCGTAAGCTACATTATGGCCTGATCTTTTTCAATGGAATTTTCGTTTTCAGCATTGCCCTTTCGTTACTGGGTATGCGGTCCATCGCTTTCCAGGTAATGCAATTGAATACGGCAATTGCCTCATTATATTCTTTATTTGTATCCTATGTGATATATCGCAGGCATTACAGGCCCGCCGGCTTCTTTTTACTTGCGTGGAGTTTGCTATTAATAGGAGCGGTTATTTTCGTGCTGAAAGATTATGATATTGTTCCCTACAATACAGCATCAACATTCGCATTACAGATAGCCTCTGTAATAGAAATCGTTTTGCTGTCTTTCGCGCTGGCAGATAAGATCAATATATTCCGGAAAGAAAAGGAAGAATCGCAGGCACAGGCTATGGAGGCTCTTGAAGAAAATGCGCGAATTGTCAGAGAGCAAAATGTAATATTGGAGGCGAAGGTTACGGAGCGAACCCAGGAACTAAGACAATCAAACGACGACCTCAGTAAGGCCATCAGCGACCTCAAGGAAGCCGAAATGCAGTTAGTAGAATCGGAGAAGATGGCATCTCTTGGTCAGCTTACTGCCGGCATAGCGCATGAGATCAATAACCCGATCAACTTCGTTACATCTAATGTAAAGCCTTTGAAGCGAGATGTAGATATGGTGATTACCATGTTGAATGAGATCGAAACAATCACATTGAGTGACGAACCTGTTGAAGAGAAGAAAAAGAAAATTGATGATCTGAAACAGGAATATGATTTTGACTATCTCAAGACAGAGATCGATTATCTTTTAAATGGTATCAATGAAGGCTCATCAAGAACTGCCGAGATTGTAAAAGGCTTACGCATTTTCTCGAGGTTGGATGAGGACGATCTTAAGAAAGCCAACATCAATGAAGGGCTCGATTCCACTCTTGTTATCGTAAACAACCAGCTCGATAATCGTATTGAAGTTGAAAAGCATTATGGTGATTTACCGTTGGTAGAATGTTTCCCCGGCAAACTAAACCAGGTGTTTCTCAATATTATGACAAATGGCCTGTATGCTATTAAAGAACGTTTCAAGGAGGCGAAAGGTGGTTTGCTGACAGTTTCTACAAGCGCAAACGGAGATTCTGTAACTGTCAGGATAAAGGATAATGGAACCGGTATGGATGAGGCAACAAAGAAAAAGCTTTTTGAACCCTTCTTTACAACAAAAGATGTGGGCGAGGGTACAGGATTAGGGCTTTCTATTGCATATAATACAATTGCTAAACATAATGGAACAATAAACGTAAATTCGGCATTAGGAGAAGGTACAGAATTTATCATTGAGCTTCCTATTATTCATCAAACACTTTAAAACGTACGCTAGTGAATGGTAAGGATAAAATAAAAGTACTATATATAGATGATGAGCAGAATAACCTCATCAGCTTCAAGGCCGCATTTAGGTTTGATTATAACATATTTGTAGCAATCAACACAACCGAGGCAATCAATCATCTAAAGGCTAATCCTGATATCAGTGTTATCCTAAGTGATCAAAAAATGCCTGATAAAACCGGTGTTGAATTTTTTGAAGAGATACGCAAAGAGTTCCCGAATCCCATCAGGATACTTATTACAGGCTATGCAGATATAGAATCTGTTATTAATGCCATCAACCGCGGCCACGTCTACAGGTATATTAAGAAACCATGGTCTGAGGACGATATACGTTCGTCGATCGACCAGGGATACAAGTTTTATGTTACCACTGCAATGCTTGCTGTAAAGAACGAAGAGCTGCAGAAAGCATATAATGAACTGGACAAATTTGCATATAGTGCCACCCACGATATGCGCGGCCCTATATTAAGCGTTCTGGGGATTATAGACCTTGCCAAGCATACGGATAATCTGGCAGACGTAAAGGAAATGATGGGTATGATGGAAAATGCCATGCTAAAACTGGATAATTATATCCAAAACCTACATGACTATTACAGTATACGGAGAGGTGAGGTGGAAATTGCTGATATTAACTTCGATGATATTGTGAAAGACCTTTCTGATATTTACGAAGTAACCAGTAAAATGAACAATGTAAAGTTTGTTAAGAATGTACAACAGGCAGAAACATTCCGTTCTGATGAAGTATCTATAAAGATCATACTGAATAATTTGTTGTCCAATGCCTTTAAATACCAGGTAAAAAATAATGAAAATAAATTTGTAGAACTGGATGTGAATGTTGCCAAAGGAATAGCTAATATTGTGGTGAAAGATAACGGCATCGGTATTCCCGAAAACAGCATTAACCAGATATTTAACATGTTTTACAGGGGTAATAGCGAGGAGGTAGGATCGGGCTTTGGACTGTATAACGTGAAAGATGCATTAGGAAAATTAAATGGTAAGATAGACGTCGTATCTTCTGCAGATGGAACGACGTTTTCTATCGCTATCCCAAATAAATAAAATGAGCCAGGAGAAACTGAACTTTATAGTTGTTGATGACAGTAAGTTAGATTGCTTTATAGCTGAAAAGATCATTCAGAATACAGGTCGTTGTGCAAGTGTGTCCACCTTTCAGCAAGCTAATGATGCCTTGATTTATTTAAGGACGATGGCTGCGAATGACATACCAACTATAATTTTTGTAGATATTCAAATGCCCGTGATGAATGGCTTTGAGTTTGTAGAGTCGTTTGAAACATTGCCTGCAGATCGCAGAAGCAACTTTTATATCTATATGCTCTCCTCTTCTATTAATGAAAATGATATTGCCAGGGTAAAAGGATATTCTTCTGTAAAACAATTCCTGAACAAACCTCTTACCAGTTCTACCATCAATCACGTATTGGAACAATTCTAAGATCGTTATTTAACGGGGGTTACAATATACCCAGCTTTCTTCAATAGGTTTAATACGCCATTTTCGCCGGGAAGGTGTCCGGCACCTACTGCAAAGAAGATTGCCCCGTGGTCCATTTTTTCTGTCATACGCGGTATCCATTTTTCATTGCGTACATCCAGGAAGCCTGCCAGGTCCAGGTCTATTTTTTCTGATGCCTTTATTAGCTTGTAAAGTGCTTTTATATCTTGTTTTTTATAAGCGGCAATGAGTTTTTTGTAGTCATCGGTGCCTGTTTCTATGCCGTTTACAGTGTTCATTACATCTTTAATTACACTGTCTACGGGCAGATTGTCAAATAGGTCCAGCTGCTCGCTTACGGTTTCCAGCCCGGTAATTTCCTTATGCACTTTTTGCGCATCTGCCATCAGGTTATTTTCGTAGGATATTGGGTTGTCACATTCGTTGTTATGCGTAACAAACATGGTCTCCAGGGCAACAGGCTTCATCTGCGAGAAAACCGATATGTCCATGCCAATGCTATCCCTTACGTACCTCTCCAGCTTTATATAGTCTGTGTCAC
This sequence comes from Bacteroidota bacterium, assembly GCA_018267955.1. Taxonomy (GTDB): domain Bacteria; phylum Bacteroidota; class Bacteroidia; order Chitinophagales; family Chitinophagaceae; genus Polluticoccus. The sequence continues at coordinate 38,976 of JAFDXL010000003.1, read as the reverse complement.
TAAAATATTCCCTAAGTGTTTTGCCATCCTTGTTTAGCATGCCGGTCGCTATCTCCATCATCATGTTTGGATCATCGAGATCCAATTCAAAACAAACCTCCTGGCATTTTTCAAAGGCATTCTTCATTGCTTCGGTCCAGACATAGTCTTTGGGACATATCATATGGATCGTTCCAAATATATAAGACGATTTTTTTAGATCCTTACTACTGATCTTCCATAACAACGATTTTTCCTCTTCCTTTCCCTGCTGTGCTTTAAGTGAAAAAGACGAGAGAAAAGTAATAAGTGCAAGCAGTATCGATCGTATGGTAAGGGACATAAGTTTTTGATATTATTCAAACAATAAAGTGGCAAAGCCTATGGCTACGCCGGTTAATATTGCTGCTACTTTTTGCCGGGTAAGCAAATGTTGCTTGGTTCCGCTTTCAAAAAATATAGTTGTTGATATATGTATAAACGCCCCCGCTACTATGGGTATTAATGCCACAACAGCTGCAGCCATAGCATGGTAAAACTGTCCAAGGCTATTGGCCAGGATGCCGGATATTGGCGTAATGCAAGAGAAAAAGAACATAGTGACTAATGTAGTCTTTCGCCCTTTGGCATTTAATAAGAGGGTAGTTGCAAGTATGGCTTCCGGTAGTTTGTGTGCAGCTACGGCAAGATATAAAGATGGTTCTGTAGCGCTCATTTTATAATTAAACCCAAGGGGCAATCCTTCCATAAAGGCATGCAGGCTTAATCCCGCAAGTATAGAATAGACCGGTACATGATGATGGTGATCTTCTTGCGGATGTACATGCAAATGTCCATGCTCTATACCGTGGGTGAACCGCTGAATGATAAGCTGTAAAAAGAAACCGATTAACACATAAACACCGGCCGTGGCGCCCAGATCACTGAATGTTTCCGGTAATAAGTGCAGAAATGTGATACTCAACAGGAAAGCTCCTGAAAAAGCCAGCAGATACTGCATCCTTTTTTCATCAAAATCTTTAAACCACAATGGTATAATACCTCCAAAAAAAGTGATAGCAAAAAGAAGAATGCTGTAAAAGAAATGCATTTACTGTGCTGGTTTTCTATGTAAATGTAACTCCATTTTCAGAAACGAATGATAGATAATGCCTTTGTACAGATTGATAATGAGCGTATTCAAACATTCTCTATGCATTTTTGTTTTTGTTTACAGGAGTTGCTACATTTATTATACGATGGATTTTTTGCATATACCTAAGCAGGAGAATACAAAATTGCTATCGGCGGGATGCTTTCTTATAGCTGAGCCGTTTTTGGCAGATCCCGGGTTTTCTCGGTCAGTTGTGTTGTTGTGTGAGCATGGAGACGAGGGTTCTATGGGGTTCATCATTAATAAAAATACCGATTGGGTTTTAAGTGACCTGCTTCCTGAGTTTATCCAACCCAGCCTCACTGTTTTTAATGGCGGCCCGGTACAGAATGAAACATTGCATATGCTTCATAAAATACCAGAGCTTGGAGGTGTAAACATTGCTGCCGGTACTTATTGGGGCGGTGATTTTGATGGTTTGCAGGATGTACTGGCCAATGGCAGCTACGACCAGTCTGATATAAAGTTACTACTCGGTTACGCGGGCTGGTCTCCCGGACAATTGGAGCAGGAAATGAAAGAAGGTTCCTGGCTTGTAGGGTCGTTTGATGAGTCTTTGCTTTTTGAGACAGACCACAATAATATATGGAAGTCAGCAATAAGATCCCTGGGTGATGAGTATGCACACCTGGTCAATTTTCCCGTAAATCCGCAGCTTAACTAATCCTTTTTAAAACTTACATAGTCCTTACCTTTGCAAGATGAGAAGATCTCATTTGCCTCTTATACTTTTTGCATTAATGTTATTTGCTTCCTGTAAGAGAACTGATACTTCAAAAGCGGTTTCATCCGGTACCTATTTTTCTGTCAAGGCATATGCTGCGGATCAGTGGCATGTGTATCACGGCTTACCTTTTGGTATTATTAAAAAAATATATTTAGATGGTAAGGCCGATAGCGTAATTACTAATGTTAACGCCATTAACTGGGGTGACATATTAAGAGTCTTTTTTGCCACCGATATCGGCGACAGAAAGTATGAAGGACAGTATAATTTTACCAGCTTTGTAGATAGTATGTCTCGGACAGAGAACTTTTGTTATGAAGCCAATGACCCTAAATTATTTACCCGGAAGCTAAATATCACCACTAGTATTTATAGCCACAAGATTACTTCTATATATATCGAGACTGCAAGAAATAACAAGTGGAGTACCCATACTCAAAAGTTGTTTTACGAACCTGTAAAAAGTATAATTATACAGGACTATGAATCTTCTGTTACAGGCAAGGGGCGCGACCTGAGAGTGGAATACATTTTTTTATAGGAGTGAAGAAAGGCATGACGAGAGAACAATTTTCAGATATACTTGCATCCATACCGCATCAGCCCGGTTGTTACAAATATTACAGCGAGTCAAATGAGTTGTTGTATGTTGGTAAGGCAAAAGACCTACGCAAACGCGTTAGTTCCTATTTCAATAAAACGCTTGACAATTATAAAACCAGGAGGCTTGTATCTCTTATTAACAGGGTAGAGTTTACCGTTACTAATACAGAGCACGATGCTTTTTTATTGGAAAATTCTCTCATAAAACACCATCAGCCTCGTTTTAATATCGATCTGAAGGATGATAAGACCTATCCATATATCGTAATAAAAAAAGAGGCGTTTCCAAGAGTGTTTTTTACTCGCAGGCTTATTAGGGATGGATCTGAATACCTGGGGCCATTTACAAGTGTTGCAAGAGTGCGCGAATTGCTTGGCCTTATCAAACATAATATTCCCCTTAGGACCTGTAACCTGAACCTTTCTCCAGAAAATATCAAAAGAGGCAAGTATAAGGTTTGCCTGGAATACCATCTTGGCAATTGCAAAGGCCCTTGCGAAGGACTACAATCTGCGGAAGATTATGCAGATAACCTGATGCAGGTAAGGCATGTGTTGAAGGGTAATACTGGTGAGGTTATCAAGTACCTGAAGAACGAGATGGCCGAAAGCGCCGCAAATATGCAGTTCGAAAAGGCTGCGGTAATAAAAACTAAAATAGATGATCTGCTTACTTACGAAAGCAGGTCTGCTGTGGTAAATACACACTTAGGCAATCTGGATGTGGCAACGATCATAAGCGATGATGATTTTGCTTATGTCAATTATATGGCCGTAAATAATGGAAGCATTATCTATGCGCAAACCATTCAGTTAGAGAAAAAAGTAGATGAGGACGATGTTGATGTATTGTCTTTAGCAGTTGATAATCTTAGAAACGTATTTGAAAGTAAGGCAAAAGAATTGGTAGTGCCGTTTGCCATTAATGTGGCAGACGAAAATATTAAGGTGACAGTGCCAAAGGCGGGAGATAAGAAGAAGTTACTGGAGCTGAGCCTTAAAAATGCGGAGATAACGATGCAAGATGCTAAGCGGAAAAAGACATTACTACTTAGTGAGGCAGAACGGAACAATACAGAAAAAGTCCTTGAGGAACTAAAAGACGCTTTGCAATTACAAGACTTGCCCGAGCATATTGAATGCTTTGATAACTCTAACTTCCAGGGATCATTCCCTGTAGCGGCAATGGTATGTTTCAAACATGGCCAGCCCTCTAAGAAAGACTATCGGCATTTTCATATAAAAACGGTTGAAGGTATTAATGATTTTGCTTCGATGTCAGAAATAGTATACCGCAGGTATAAAAGATTGGTGGAGGAGAATCAACCTTTGCCGCAGTTGGTTATCATTGACGGTGGCAAAGGGCAATTAGGGGCAGCGCTGGAAAGTATTGAGAAACTGGGAATTACCGGCAGAATGGCTATTGTAGGCCTGGCAAAAAGAGAAGAATCAATATTCTTCCCCGGCGATAATGATCCCTTACAGTTGCCATATGACAGCCCTGCACATTTGCTGATAAGGCGCATACGAGACGAGGTGCACCGTTTTGGCATTACGTTTCACCGGCAAACCCGTAGTAAAGGCACTATCAAAAATGAACTCGAAGCTATCCCGGGTATTGGCGATAAGACGGCCACAGACTTACTTAAAGAGTTTCGTTCCGTAAAAAATATTAAAACACTTACAGAAAGAGAGTTAACCAAGTTAATCGGTGCTGCCAAGGCGCGTATTGTTTGGAGCTATTTCAATCAATCTGCGGAAAACCATGAAGCACCTGATGCCTGAGATTTTTATAATATTTAAGCTTAAAAACAATTCAATTAATCAAACTATATTCGTTCCATGCAAAAAATACTGGTTGCCAATCGTGGTGAAATAGCAATGCGTGTTATGCGCACTGCCAAAGAAATGGGTATTAAAACAGTGGCAGTTTTTTCCGAGGCCGATCGTAATATGCCTTTTGTCCGTTATGCGGATGAGGCAGTCTGCATCGGTCCCGCACTTTCTGCGCAATCTTACCTGCGTGGCGAAAAGATAATTGAAGTAGCAAAACAAACAGGTGCAGATGCCATACACCCAGGGTATGGATTTTTAAGCGAAAATGCCGGCTTTTCCAAAGCAGTTACAGATGCCGGCCTTATATTCATCGGCCCGTCTGCCTATTCTATAGAGATGATGGGGAGCAAAATAGCCGCAAAGCAGGCAGCTAAAAAGTTCAATGTGCCGATGGTGCCGGGGACGGAAGACCCACTGAAAGATGTAGCCGAAGCGAAAGAAATAGCCGGAAGGATCGGTTATCCTATTTTGATAAAAGCATCTGCAGGCGGCGGTGGTAAGGGCATGCGCGTAGTAAACAATGAAGCTGAATTGGAAGAACAGATGCGCATGGCCAAGAGTGAGGCTTTAAGTGCCTTTGGCGATGATGCTGTATTTATAGAAAAATATGTGGGTGCGCCACGCCATATAGAAATTCAGCTGATGGGCGATCAGCATGGCAATTATGTTTATCTTTTCGAGCGTGAATGTTCTATTCAGCGTCGCCACCAGAAGCTTATCGAAGAAGCACCGTCTAGCTGCCTGACACCCGATATCCGTAAAGCAATGGGTGAAAGTGCCGTTGCCGTGGCTCGTTCCTGCAATTATTATGGTGCCGGTACCGTTGAGTTCCTGGTAGATGAAAACCTTAATTATTACTTTCTTGAAATGAATACCCGTCTACAGGTAGAGCACTGTGTTACGGAAATGATATCGGGCATAGACCTGGTACGTGAGCAAATAAATGTAGCTCGTGGCAATAAGCTTTCTTTCTCTCAGGAAGATCTGAAGATCAACGGCCACTCCCTGGAATTAAGGGTTTGTGCTGAAGATCCTATGAATAACTTTTTGCCTGATACCGGTAAACTGGATATGTACCAGCCACCCAAAGGGCCGGGTGTACGGGTAGATGATGGCTATGAACAAGGCCAGGATATTCCCATATTCTATGATCCTATGATAGCAAAGCTGGTGGTGCATGGTAATACGCGCGATGAGGCTATCAATAAGCTTTGCAGGGCAATTGATGAATATTATATACAGGGAATTTCCACTACGCTTAATTTCGGTAAATGGGCAGTACAAACGGAACCTTTCCGCAGCGGCAATTTCGACACTAAATTTATTGAGAAGCACTTTAAGCCTGAATATCTGAATACAGATAGTGAATCTGCTGAAGAAGTAGCGGCTTTGCTGGGCTCTTATATCTGGAGCAAAGAAAAACAGCAAAAAAGTGCAATTAATAGTACAGGCATTGCTTCTCAAACTTCTAACTGGAAGCTTAAAAGAAGGTGATTATTATTTGTAACTATTTGATAAATAACCCGCTACATCGCGGGTTATTTATTTTAACAGTTTTTTACTTTTTGAGGGTGAAATTCTTGTATAGAATGTTTTTGTACCAAAATCATTAGCTTATGAAAGCGATACTAACGGTAATATTAGCAGCATTACTGCTTTGTATATCAAATGAGCAAGTGCTTGCGCGTCATTGGCACTATCGACATTGCAAAACCTATCATTGCCGGCCTGTAGTAAGGCACTATTACTATTCAGACAGGCATTATGCTTACTATCCACGACATTATCGGTATTATCCGCGACACCATTATAGCCGGCATTACAGGCCGTCTGTGCATGTTTACAGGCATGTACCTGTACCACCAAGGCCTCCTATGCCGCGACATCTGCCACACCCTCCGGTTCCACCGCATCCGCCACTACCTCCACATCCGCCATTACCACCACACCCTTAATTAAACTTTTTAAGATCTTCGAAGTCCTAGATGTATAGGATGTAAAACAGGCAAGCTATATAAAAGGATTTCGGGATCAAATAAAACAAATAAAGCCTCTCTAATGAGAGGCTTTCGTTATTGCTCAATTGCTTTGGTGATCTCGTCACTCATCGGCTTGGTAGGCGAGTAGAATACTTCTACCAATTGCCCTTTCTCGTTGATCAGGTATTTTTGGAAGTTCCATTTCACCTTGGTGTCTTTGTAGTGATTATATTTTTCTTCTGTAAGCCAGTGATAGATCGGCGCCATGTCATCGCCCTTAACTGATATCTTTGCTGCCATAGGAAAGCTTACACCATAGTTCTTTTTACAAAAACCTGCTATCTCTTCATTTGTACCAGGTTCCTGGTGGCCAAAGTTGTTTGCAGGAAAGCCTATTATCACCAGTTTTCCCTTGTATTTCTTATACAACTGTTCTAACCCCTCGTATTGAGGCGTGAATCCACATTCTGATGCGGTATTTACTATCAATATTTTCTTTCCCTTGTATTGCGATAAATCTATGGTGCCACCAGTTAGCCCCTCTACCTTAAAATCATAAATACTGGCCGGAACTTTTTGATTGTCTTTGGGGTCCGGGCTAAAGAAAAAAAGCTTGAATAACAATAGAATGCTTAAAAACATATTAGCTTGATTAAATTGTTAAGGTTAAAATTTAAAAGTTTTTACAAACCTACGTACAAATAGTAAAACCGGGTGGTTTATCTTATTTTTGGCAGCAAATGAAGCTATTTTCTGCCCGCTTCCTGTTTTTTTTATGGATAAGTATGGTGCTGGTTGGCTGCGCCAATATCATGCCGCCCCAGGGTGGTAAGAAGGATACGACCCCGCCAAAGATCAAATCTGTTTCTCCTAAAGATTCATTATTAAATACACGTGTGTCTTTAATAGAGATGCATTTTAATGAATTTGTAACAGTGAGTGATGCGTCTAAAGAAGTACAGGTTTCGCCTTTACTACCCATTCCGTTGAGCGTATTATCGTACGGAAAAAGGGTAGAGATCAAAATTCCGGACACCTTACTCCAGGAAAATACTACTTACCGGGTTTCTATGGGCAAGGCAATAAAGGACTTGCATGAAGGTAATCCAATGGATCCCTATACTTATGTATTTAGTACAGGCAATTATTTCGATTCATTAAAAATTGCCGGTACGGTGTACGATGCGATGACCGGCTTACCGGATGCAGATGGATTTGTCGTATTATACAAAGCTGAAAAATCGGATAGCGCTATTGTAAAGGAAAAACCTAGTTATATAGCGCCCATTGGTGCAGGAGGAAGTTTTGAACTGGCAGGCCTTCCTTATCACGCTTATCGCATATATGCCCTGCACGACGCAAACAACAATCTCACTTTCGATGGAAAGAAAGAGAAGGTAGGATTTATAGATAGCATTGTATATCCTGCAGATAGTGCTATCAATCCCGTTACTTTAAGAGTGTTCGAAGAAATAGATACAGACACCGCTAAGTTACCGGAAGGTAAAAAGACTAATGACCGCTCGGGAGCAACAGTCCGTAAGAATGAGCCGTTTCCATTCGTTTACTCCATCGTTCTCGATACCTCCAACATCAACAAGCGCACATTTGATATCACAAGGCCCATTGATATCACCTTTAACCGACGGATAGATACCATCAACAAGCAGCGGGTATTCCTGAGCTTTGATAGTGGGGGTGTGTCTGTAGAATCTGAAGTGAACGTTTTTAGAGATACTATCAGCAATCAGGTCTTACACATTACAGCGCCATGGAAAGAAGATGCGGTATATACGTTAAGGCTTTTAAAAGGATTTGCTAAAGACTCTGCAGGTGCCGAGGTGATGCCTGCACGTTTTTCTTTCCGCACCCAAAGCGATGATGATTATGCAAAACTGGAGATACACTTACCTGGTAAATATCGTGGAGCGGATTATATATTGATGGTAACATCTGAAAAGGATACTATTTACAATAAGGTTGTTACAGATACGGTAGTGGCATTAAGAAAGCTAAAGCCAGGTGACTTTAAAATGCGGATCATAGTTGATAAAAATCATAATGGCAAATGGGATACAGGCAATTTACTGGAAAAGATACAGCCTGAATATGTGATCCCATATACTGATCCTATACAGTTAAAGGCAGGATGGAGTAATATCGTAGATTTTGAACCGGTGAAAAAGGGTAGGGGCGATACATCCCCCAAAACGAGGGATAAACCGCCTGTTAAATGATTATACTTTCGCGTTCAATAATTAAATGATATGAAAAAACTTTTGGTTGCATTCCTGTTACTATCTATACAGGCTTCCGCCCAGGACCACATGACGCCGGAGATGCTATGGAGTCTGAAACGAGTGAGTGCAGACAGAATTACGCCAAGCGGCAAAACGCTCTATTATACAACCAGGCAATACGACTGGACTACAGAAAAATCAGCAACGAAGCATTATAAACTCAATATTGCTACAGGTAAGCTAAGTGAGATTTCTGAGAGTAATAGCAAGCCTACCAGGGAAGAGCTTATTGCAACTGCTGATGAAAAGAATATATCTATCACAAGAAAGGGAGATAAGAAAGCCGTGCAGTACCCTGTTGATGGTGCCGATAATATTAAGGTGTCTCCCGATAATAAATACATAGCATTTACTCGCGAGGTATTGGTAGACCCGGTTAATGGTTCTGATATCTATAAAGACCTTCCTAAAACTACATTACAGGCATACACAAACCTGGACTATAGGCACTGGGATACATGGGAAGATGGTAAATACTCGCATGTTTGTATTCTTAACGTTGCAGATGGTACATGGACCGACATCATGAAGTCCGAACCTTACGATTGCCCGCAAAAACCATTTGGAGGCAGTGAAGATTTTGTTTGGACACCTGATGGCAAAGGTTTGGTATATGTTTGTAAAAAGAAGACCGGTAAGGACTATGCGCAAAGTACTAATACGGATATCTATTATTACGATCTGAAGGCTGGTACCACTACTAACTGGACAGCAGGAATGATGGGCTACGATATGGCTCCGTCTTTCAGCCCTGATGGCAAACGCATGGCATGGACCAGTATGCATACCGATGGTTACGAAGCAGATAAAACAGATGTTTACGTGATGGATCTGGGCAGTAAAAATGCCTATAAGATGAATCTTACAGCCGGATGGGATGGTACTGTAGAAGGTTTTATCTGGGATAGTACTTCAACTAAAATATATTTCAATGCTCCATCGAAGGGTACTGTTCAACTGTTTGAAGTAAATGTACCTGGTAACCTGATGGTAAAAATGCTGCCGGCGGTGCGCCAGGTTACTACCGGTAAATTCGACGTGGCGGGTATTGTTGGCCAGGCGCGCAAAGGATTGATCGTGTCGCGTACAGATATGAACCATGCCGCTGAATTGTACCTGGTAAATACAGAGGACGGGTCGATGAGGGCCCTTACACATGAAAATGATGAAGTGTATGGTAAAATCGGTCTGAGCAATACAGAGCTGAAGATGATAAAAACAACTGACGGTAAAGAAATGGGCGTTTGGGTAATCTATCCCCCTGATTTCAATCCTAAGAAGAAATATCCTACGTTGTTGTACTGCCAGGGTGGGCCACAGTCTGCGCTCTCTCAGTTCTATAGCTTCCGTTGGAATTTTCAGTTGATGGCAGCAAATGGCTATATTATAGTAGCACCAAACCGTCGCGGTATGCCGGGTTGGGGTGTTAAGTGGAATGCTGATATCAGTAAAGATTGGGGAGGCCAGCCGATGCGCGATTACCTGACTGCAATTGACGAAGTATCTAAAGAAAGCTACGTAGATAAAAACAGGCTGGGTTGTATTGGCGCCAGTTATGGCGGCTATAGTGTGTACATGCTGGCCGGCATACATGAAAACAGGTTCAAGACATTTATTGCTCACGATGGCCTGTTTGATCTGAAGAGTTGGTATGGTACTACGGAAGAGCTTTGGTTTGCAAACTGGGATATCGGCGGCCCATACTGGGCAAAACCACAACCACAAGGGTATCAGAAATTCAACCCGAGCAATTTTGTTGATAAATGGACTGCTCCTATAATGATCATACAAGGAGGTATCGATTATCGTGTACCTATCGAGCAGGGATTGGAAGCATTCCAGGCTGCCCAATTACGTGGTATTAAAAGCAAGTTGCTGTATTTTCCTAATGAGAATCACTGGATATTGCATGCTCAAAACGGTATAGCATGGCATAGGGAGTTCTACGAATGGCTTGCGGAAACTTTGAAATAGAGCTTGCCCATATTATATTATATAAAACGCTGTAGCAATTGTTACAGCGTTTTTTTAAATTGTGCAAAATTCATTTGTATGCGAAAAGTACTGGTATTACTGATAATAGCCCTCGTATTGGTTCAGTTCGTCAGGCCCGAAAGAAATGAATCCGGAGTGCGTCCTGCTGATATAGCCAGTATATATCCTGTACCAGCAGATGTAAATGTGATTCTGGAAAAAGCATGTAATGATTGTCATAGCAACAAAACAAGATATCCGTGGTATACAAATATTCAGCCAATTGGGTTATGGATGCAAAATCATGTAAATGAAGGTAAAAGAGAGTTGAATTTTAATGAGTTTGCATCTTATTCCGCTAAAAGGCAAATGCGTAAGCTGGATAAAGTGATAGGCATGGTGGAAAAGAATGAAATGCCGTTACCTTCTTATACATGGATCCATAAGGATGCCATCCTTACCGACGCTGAAAAAAACACATTGATTTACTGGGCTAAAGGCCTGCAGCAGCAGATTAAGCCCGCACTACAACAACAATAAGAGATGCGTATCATCACCTATAATGTAAACGGCGTAAGAAGCGCCATGAAAAAGGGTTTAACAGATTGGTTGCAAACCGACCCTGCTGATATTATTTGTCTGCAGGAAACAAAAGCCACTAAAGAAGACGTAAATATTTCTGAATTAGAAGCTTTAGGGTACGAAACGTTTTGGTTCTCCGCAGAGAAGAAAGGATACAGTGGGGTAGCTATCTTTACGAAAATCAAACCCGATAATGTATTTTATGGTAATGGCATTATGCAAAGCGATGCCGAAGGGCGTGTTATAAGGGCTGATTTTGGCGATATCAGTGTTATCAATGCATACTTTCCGAGTGGTACCAGTGGCGATGAACGTCAAACATATAAATACCAGTGGCTGGATGAATTCCAGGAATACTTGCTGGAGCTTTCTAAAAACAGGCCTAAGCTGGTGATCTGCGGTGACTATAATATAGCTAATAAAAATATTGATATTCATAACCCGGCAGGCAATAAAAAATCCAGCGGATTCTTACCTGAAGAAAGGGAATGGCTCGATAAGTTTTGGGAAAAGGGTTTTGTAGATAGTTTCCGTGTATTCAATCCTGATCCGCACCATTATACCTGGTGGAGCGCCCGTTTTCCGTCAGTGCGCGAACAAAATAAAGGCTGGCGTATCGATTATATATCCGTTACAGAGCCTTTGAGAGACACTCTGAAAGGTGCGGCAATATATCCTGATGTGAAGCATTCAGATCATTGTCCTGCATACCTGGAACTGAAGCTGAAATAATCTTTGTCTTCGCATAACTGAGTGGATATGCAGCATTGGGAGTTACTTGTTTTCTTCTTTATTATAGCGTTCGTCTATGCCTCAGTTGGTTTTGGCGGGGGATCTAGTTACCTGGCTATTTTGGCACTATACGCTATTCCTTTCCAGGAAATGAAGCTGATAGCCTTAATATGCAATATTGTGGTGGTAACAGGCGGTACACTCGTGTTTTTGCGAAACAGGCAAATTAACTGGAAGAAAATACTGCCATCGATCATCACAAGTATTCCAATGGCATTCCTTGGTGCAAGGCTAAAATTAAAAGAAGACGTTTTCTTTATTGTATTAGGGTGTAGTCTTATCATTGCATCAATACTGCTTTGGATAAAAATGAAAAATATCAAAACAGTCTCGAAACCTCATATTCTCAAGGATGCGGGTTTAGGCGGCCTAATTGGATTCCTGTCTGGTATGGTAGGTATTGGCGGAGGTATTTTCTTGTCTCCGCTGCTTAATCTTTCTGGTTGGGACACATCGAAAAAAATAGCGGCTACTGCAAGCTTATTTATATTGGTTAATTCTATAGCAGGTATTGCAGGACAGCTTTCAGGTTTGTCCGTTGAATTAAATTATACTCGCATAACTTTACTTGTGGTTGCAGTGTTGGCAGGTGGGCAGTTAGGCTCCTGGTTGAGTGCTGTGAAGTTTGACCTGCTGGTAGTACGTCGTATGACGGCCTTGCTGGTGCTGGTGGCGGGCATAGAAGTACTTGTAAAACATATGCACCTCTTTAGTTGATAACTATGAAAGTATTGGCATTTGGCATCGTTAAAGAAATCTTTTCCGGTTCATCGATTGACCTGGAGTTTGATAACGAACTAACTGTTGCTGACGTAAAGCGAAAATTGGAAACGCAATATCCCAAACTAAAGGCGCTCGCTTCTTATGCAGTGGCGGTTAATGATGAATATGCGGAGAATGATCTGGTTATTAAAGATAATGACGAGGTGGCTATTATACCTCCCGTAAGTGGTGGATAATGAATACGGATATACAAATATTAGATATGCCGTTGGATATTAATGCCTGCATTAATTGGGTAATGGCGCCTGAATGCGGTGGCATTGATGTATTTATTGGTACAGTACGCAATCATACAAAAGGAAAGAGTGTTCTGCGGTTAGAGTTTGAAGCCTATGAGCGTATGGCGTTAAAAGAGATGGATAAAATTGCGAAGGAAATGCTACAGTGCTGGCCTTTGCACAAAATAGCAATGCATCATAGGGTGGGCATTCTCGGCGTGGGTGAGGTTCCCGTCGTGATCGCGGTGTCTGCTGCGCATAGAGATGCGGCATTCGATGCCTGCAGATACGCTATTGATACATTAAAAGAAACAGTGCCTATCTGGAAAAAGGAAATATTTGAGGATGGGGAAGTTTGGGTAGCAGCACATCCTTAATCCCAGTTCTGCAGCCCTTTTTCAAGCGAGTAAACCTTGAGGCCTTGCAGCCTTTTACTTAATATTTTCACTGCTTCCGCACTTCTCTTTCCGGTTGCACAATATGCTATGACCGCTTCCGTCTGCTCCGGAACTATAAAATCTTCAGTAATAGATGATAGCGGAATATTGACACCTCCTATATTGAATATGGCATGTTCTTCTGCTGTCCTTACGTCCAATAATAGTACCTTATCATTTTCAATAAACTCATTCAATTGCTCCTTAGTAATAGTTGCAACTTTATTGGGTGCAGGAAGGGAATCAATTGGAGTCTTGGTTTCCTGTGGCAGTTTTATGATGCGGGTTTGCATTGTTAGTGCATCAAGGATGGCGAGTTTGCTCACCAGGGTTTCTCCAATACCGGTTATATACTTTATTGCTTCATTGGCTTGCATTAGTCCAATCATGCCTGCCAGGGTAGGGATCACGCCACCATCATTGCAATCCGGAATTTGAGAGCTATCTACATCCGGGAATACATCCCTGTAATTAGCGCTTCTCGTGCCGTTGTCATTGCTTGCATTGAAGATGCTTACTTGTCCTTCGTATTGATAAATAGCGCCATATATCAAAGGTTTATTGTTCAAAACACAGGCGTCATTTAAGAGATACTTGGTATCAAAATTATCTGTGCAGTCCAGTACTATATCACAATCAGCCACCAGGCCCGATATATTATCTGAATCGACACGGACATCTAAAGCTTTAATCTGAACATGCGGATTTTGTGCACTAAGTTTCTTTTGAGCCACCAGCGCCTTTTTCTGTCCGATTTCTGATTCATTGAAAAGTACCTGGCGGTGCAGATTGGTGGCAGAAATGGTATCACCATCTACTAGTATAATATTACCTATGCCTGAAGCTGCCAGGTATTGAGCAGCCGGGCAACCCAGGCCACCAATCCCCACAATTAGCACGCGGGCATTCTTTAGTGATTCCTGCTTTCCCGCCCCAAAACCGGGCAGCTTCATCTGGCAGCTATATCTTAGGTCCTCACTTGTCATCAGGTAGTCTTACTTTGTATCAGCTCTCGAACTTTTATTGCATCTTCAGGCGTATTTGCGTTCAGCAGGGCTTCGGGATTTGCAGGCTTAATTATCTTGACACTATCAAGATTGCGCATCAGCACTTTTCTGGGACAGGATATATTTTCCTGTATTAATGACTGTATCGCTTCAAGGGCCGCAGGTTCCCAGATGGTAATTAACGGCTCAGGCAATCCATCGTGCGGACTTTCAAATGTTGTAGCAATATTATTTGAGTCCCGATTGTTGATCAACTGTAAAATAGTTGCTTCATCCAGCAGGGGAAGATCGCTTGCAACAACTAACCATGCTTTGTCTGGCTCAGCATTAAGTGCTGTTAGGATAGCACCTAGTGGTCCTTTACCCTCAACCTTGTCAGTTAGTACCTTATAATGTTCGTCAATGCCATGTGCCTGTTCCGCCCTGCAGGATATGAATACCTCTTCGCAGAATTTGCCCAGCATATCAGTGAGGTAATAGCGTTGTTCCTGGCCATGCCATGCCATAACAGTTTTGTCGCTACCCATACGGGTGCTTTTGCCGCCTGCAAGCACCAGGCCATACAACCCTTTTCTATTTTCTTCTGAGATCACTTTTCCCTCCCGTTTTCTCTATCAGCATGGTTTCCTTTATTACTATGTCATGGCTCATAGCCTTGCACATGTCATAGATAGTAAGTGCCGCAATCGAAGCGCCGGTAAGTGCTTCCATTTCTATGCCCGTTTTTGCCGTTATGCTTGCCGTGCATAATATCTCGATCTCCCCATTCTCATTTACATGGATATCAATATTGCAGTTATCCATGCCAAGAGGGTGACAAAGTGGTATTAACTCTCCCGTTTTTTTTGCACCCATAATGCCGCCAATAATCGCAGTTTGAAACACGGCACCTTTTTTCGTCTGGATATCGCCGTTAGTTAGTTTTTCTAGTACCAGCGGAGGTACGGAAACAATGCTTCGTGCGGTAGCCGTCCGTTTGGTAGGCATCTTTTCGCCGACATCTACCATGGTAGCTTTGCCTTGTTCATTAATATGTGTGAAATCGCTCATTGTGTCTAAAGTCAAATGGCTTTGTACGGCCAAACAGGGTATATATTTCCCTTCTTAAAATTACTTATTTCAGCCGGCAGTTCCATAAATGCATCTGCATCTGCAAGGTTGGCATAGTCGCCCGAGCCATTTCCGGTAATAGGTGTGGCAACCAGTTTGGCATCATTGGTATACCGCAACTTTACCTGTAAAAAATATTGCAGCTTAGGTTCAAATGTTATATCGCTATCAAGTTCAGCCCATTTAATGCACGTAGCCTCCAAGCCTATGGATTTCCGGAGCCAGGGCACGAAGTAGCGAAACATGCACATGAAGGTCGAGACAGGGTTGCCGGGAAATGCGAAGACAAGGCAATCATTCTTGTGCTTTCCAAACCAAAATGGTTTTCCAGGCCGTTGCTGTACTTTATAAAATAGATTTTGTACTTGTAGCTGTTCCAATACTTGTGGCAGGTGATCGAACTTTCCCATAGAAATGCCGCCGCTCAATATAATTGCATCAAATGCAGACAGGCATTTTGATAATGTCTTCTCAATCTCGAATACATCATCGGGGATATGAAGGATCGCGGCATCTACTTTATATTCCTGCAGTATTGCGTGTATAGCATATACATTCGATCGCCTTATCTGGTATTCATTGGGTGTTTCTGATGGATCTACCAACTCATTGCCTGTAGATAGAATGGCAATCTTAGGTAATCGCTCCACCGGAACAGTCGTTTGCCCCATGGAAGCTGCAATGCCAATTGCAGAGGCATCTATCAAATTGCCTGCGTTAAGTATAATGTCATTTGCCTTTCTATCAGTTCCCTTACGATGGATATTTTGTCCTTTTTTTATCGTGGTCACATTGACAGTCGCAAAACCGTTTTCAATAGTCACATCCTCGTATCGTATAATTGTATCAGTAGTTTCGGGCAGCGCCGCACCGGTCATGATCTCAACACATTCTTCCGGAGATGTTATGTTTATAGGCTTTTCTCCTGCTGCCTGGGTACCTTTTATCTTAAATTTTGTTACGCCTTTTTCGAAGGCCGCGTGATTAATCGCTATGCCATCCATTGTAACGCGGTCATAAGGTGGTAGATCACGATCTGCTTGTAAAGGCGCTGCAAGTACTCTTCCTATGGCCGATTGAAAAGGTATGTGTTCTACACCATAGCTTCTGGCTTCAACTAATACTATTTCTTCAGCTTGCTGTACAGTTACCATAACATTATCCGCCAATAGTGGCCATTGATTCATGAACTGGATTACTCACGTCACGGATTCGTTCTGCCTCATGCCCGTCTTTCGGTTTATGCGCAATGGCATTTTGTATTGCGCTAACGATAGTTGTATCGTTCAATGTTTCATCACGCAATAAACTCTTTATGTTGAGTACCCCATTATCGTACAGGCAGGTTTTTAGCGTGCCTTGTGGAGTAATGCGAATGCGGTTACAGGTACCACAAAATAAACGTGTATATGCAGCAATAATGCCTATACTTCCTTTATGCCCTGGTATTTGATAATTATAGGAAGTAGAATAAGGTGGATCTTGTATTTTGGCTATAGCAGGATATTGGGTTTTGATATGGTCTAAAATTCGTTTGTAATCCCAGAATATTTCCTGTCCGGTATGTCCATCTCCGTTAAATGGCATTTCTTCAATGAACCGCACATCTATCGGCAGGTCTTTTGTTAGTGCTACCAATGGTAAAATATCCTCTGTATTTTTACCATTCATCACTACCGCATTCAGTTTTAGGTGTATATCGTGCGCCAATGCAGTATCAATGGTGTTAAGTACTGCCGGTAATTCATCCCGGAAAGTAATAGCATAAAAACGATCGCGGTCTAATGTATCCAGGCTTAGGTTAATGCTTTTTATTCCAAGTGCTTTTAATTCGGGGATCAATGGGGCGGTTACTACGCCATTTGTGGTAATAGTTAATTCTTTTAATCCATCAAGCTTCGCTAGGTCAGATATAAAAGACATAATACCTTTACGTGCAAAGGGTTCGCCTCCTGTGATGCGTATTTTTTCAATGCCGGCTGTAACCAGCATGTTACAGGTGCGCAGCATTTCGTCAAAGCTGAGCAATTCTTTTCGCTCCAGCCATTGAATACCTTCTTCAGGCATGCAATAACTGCAGCGCAGGTTGCACCTGTCAGTGACAGCCAGCCTCAAATAATTAATTTTTCTTCCGTGATTATCTGTCAGCACTAATCAGCCCTTTTTATTTCTATGCGGGAAAGGTTCTTTAAATGCCTGCGTCCTGTATTGATATCAGAAAGTGACATTACCAAAATACGTTCTTCCATCTCCGTTGCAGGTTTTCCTTCTTTCCCGGTTATAATATAAATATGGTTACCAATATCCGTATTATATATCTCGTTCCACGAATATACGTTCTTATAGCCATCAGAAGCCATGAGCAAGATATAGTATTCACTATAGTCTTTGGGCTTATCTACATTCATAAAAGAGGAATCGACAATATTCTTTAGCAACACGCCGGTGATGTTCTTTAGAATGCCTTTTTGTTGCCCTCTATGATTGAAGATTTTAACGCTACCCAATTGCTCCTGTTTGTATTTGTTCAGGTCAGTCAATGTTATTGTGGCTGTTTTTACAGCGCTCACCACAGTAAATTCCTTTGTAGAGATAACACTGTCGCGCTCATGGGCATAGGTACCTATGCCTAACAACAATAAAAGAAATGTATATCTCAGATAGCGCATATTATTCTATTTCTTTAGCAGGTTTCCTGCTGCCTTCGTAAAGTTCATATTCCAGCATACGGCAGTCAATGGTGCTGGTATAGAATTCTATTCGTCTTTTCGCCTTTAGTCCTATTTTCTTCGCAAGTTCCAGGTTGCCAGTAAATACGTATCCGTGGTATCCCTTGCATTTTTGCTTCATAAAGTCGCCTATACGCGCATAAGTTTCTTCCAGTTCCTTTTCATCGCCAAGGCGTTCACCGTATTCGGGGTTCACAAACATTACGCCTGCTTCTCCCTGAGGTACTTCAGTTTCCGCAAAATCACACACAGAAAACGCTATCATATCCGCCACACCGGCGGCTATTGCATTCTTTTGAGCATTTTTTACTGCTATATCGCTGTAGTCTGTTGCTATTATTTTTAATCCCGGCACCTCCGTTATTTGCTCGTCCAATATCGCCATCTCCCTGTCGTATACGGTTTCGTCATAGCCAATAATATGCATAAATCCATAGTTCATCCGGAACAGCCCGGGCCGGGTATTGGTAGCTATCAGGGCAGCTTCTATGGCAACTGTTCCTGACCCGCACATTGGGTTAATAAATGGGGACTTCCTATCCCACTGGCTAGCCATGATCGTTGCAGATGCCAGGGCTTCCAGCATGGGTGCCCGGCCAGGTATCTTCCTATATCCATGTCTTGCCAGTGAATCACCGGATGTATCTATAAATACCTCCGCGTTGTCATTTTTCCAAAACAGGTGAATAACGGCCCCCGACAGCTCTGCGCCGGTATCAGGGCGTTTGCCTGTTTTTTCCCGAAAGCGATCAACAATAGCATCCTTCACCCTCAGGTTGGCGTACATATTATTATTGATCGTCTCGTTCTGTACGTTACTGGTTATGGAAAAATAGCCATCTTCCGGAATGATCTTTTCCCAGGGATAGGCCAACAACCTTTTATAGATAGTATCCGCATCCGTCGCATCAAATTGCTTCAGGCTGTATAATACCTGGCTTGCGCATCGCAGGTTCAGGTTCAATTTAATGCAGTCGTTCAGGCTTGCATTAATACGCACTCCGGTCACAAAACGCTCCTCAATAATAAAGCCCAACTCAATTACTTCCTGTTCCAGGTAAGGCGCCAAACGTTTATTACAGGTAATTGTAACCGGCGCAATTGTAGTATAAAAAGACATAGAAAACGTAAAGTTACTCCTTCCTGTGGTATATAGCATTAGAGTTGGATAGCTGCCCTGATGCCCAGGTTTTTGGTGCCGCTCATAGATTGCCCGAAAAACAGGGAGAACAACAAACTATTGTCAGGCAGATCGATCGCGTAGCCGGCATATATGGCTTTAGCAAACCCAACACTGCTGCCGCTGCTTCTCAGTGCCACGCCTACTCCTAAACCCGCACCCGCAAAGAAATGATATGGCAGTCTATATTCTGCATCTGCAAGCAGGTTTACAAGGCTGGCAGACTCCGATTTGAAAAATGTGCCTGCAGGTTTTGCAAGGAAGTAGGCATAGTTAGCTCTTACACCTACGGCCAGATCCTTTAGTTTATTTGGTAGCCGGTAGTGCGCTGCTCCGTCAACCCCAAATCCGAATCTTTGAAATAAGTGGAACGTACGAACAGGCAAGGCTAACATGAATCCCGCTTCAAATTCGATTGGCTGATCTTTTGAAGATATTGGGTTGATCTCCTGCGGTGGCGCAGGTGGTGTGGGTGGGGGCTGTTGAATAGGTTTAGCGGTTTTAGATACGTCTGCTGGTGGCTTGTTTGCAGGCATTGCAACCTTAGCTTTAAGTGCCGTTTTTTTTGTTGCAGCCTTCTTAGTAGTAGCGGTAGATCTTTTAGCCGGATATTTTGCCTTTGAGGTTTGGGCGTGGATTGGTTGCACCATCCCCAGCAGTAGTATTACAGCAGCTGTTCTAAGCGAGTTCATAAACCTGGATGCCAATAAATTTATATTATTTGCTTTTCGAGATATGTCAAATGTATTAGTAATTGGTATATATGCAATTCGGTTTTCAAAAAAAACTGAGAATTTCAGGCTTTTAATAGTGTATTCAGCTTTATTTATACTTTTTTGGGTAATTCCTTGGTAACTTTGCAAGCCAATTAGCATATGTTATGCTAAAGGTTAATGTTATGGAAGAGAAGTACAGCGATATAGAGCAGGCGATACTTAGCGAATATAAATACGGTTTTGTTACTGATATAGAAGCTGATGAAGCCCCCAAAGGACTTGATGAAAATACTATTCGGTTCATTTCTGCAAAGAAGAATGAACCCGAATGGATGCTGCAATACAGGTTGAAAGCATATCATCAATGGCTGAAGATGGAAGAACCATCATGGGCCAATGTTAAATATGATCCGATAGATTACCAGGATATTATATATTATTCTGCCCCCAAGCAAAAAAAGAAACTCAATAGCCTGGATGAAATAGATCCGGAATTGAGGCGGACGTTCGAAAAACTGGGTATATCCCTTGACGAACAAAAACGCCTTTCGGGTGTAGCTGTAGATGCGGTAATTGACAGTGTATCTATTGCAACAACATTTAAAGCGCAGTTGGCAGAGCAGGGTATCATCTTCTGCTCTATGAGCGAAGCAATACAGGAACATCCGGATCTGATCAAAAAATATCTTGGTTCGGTGGTGCCGGTGACGGATAACTATTTTGCAGCGTTAAATGCGGCTGTATTTAGTGATGGTTCTTTTGTTTACATCCCTAAAGGTGTGCGTTGCCCAATGGAACTATCTACTTATTTCCGTATCAATGCGGAGAATACAGGCCAGTTCGAAAGGACATTGATCGTAGCAGATGAACATAGCTATGTTAGCTACCTTGAAGGCTGTACGGCACCAATGCGTGATGAAAACCAACTGCACGCCGCAGTTGTAGAGTTAGTTGCGCATGACCATGCAGAGATCAAATATTCCACGGTGCAGAACTGGTATCCGGGAGATAAAGATGGCAAGGGTGGTATATACAACTTCGTTACCAAGCGAGGTATTTGCCAGGGTAGCCATTCAAAAATATCCTGGACGCAGGTAGAAACCGGATCGTCTATTACCTGGAAATATCCGAGTGTGATACTTAAAGGTGATTATTCTGTTGGCGAATTTTACTCCGTAGCGGTTACCAATAATCATCAGCAGGCAGATACAGGTACTAAAATGCAGCATATAGGCAAGCATACCCGCAGCCGTATAGTATCAAAAGGTATTTCTGCCGGTTTCAGCAATAACAGCTATCGCGGTCTTGTCCATATGAGTAAGAATGCGGCAAATGCCCGGAACTATTCACAATGTGATTCTCTGCTGATAGGTGATAAATGTGGCGCGCATACGTTCCCTTATATAGAGGCAAAAAATAACACTTCTGTGGTAGAGCACGAGGCCACTACATCTAAAGTGGGCGAAGACCAGATATTCTATTGCAATCAGAGAGGTATTGATACGGAAACTGCCGTTGCATTAATTATTAATGGCTTTGCGAAAGAGGTAATGAACCAGCTTCCAATGGAGTTTGCCATCGAAGCACAAAAACTACTGGCTATCAGCTTAGAGGGTAGCGTAGGATAATTCTAAAAAAATAAAAAGATATAGATACACATGTTGCGCATTGAAAATTTGCAGGCAGGCATTGAAGAAAAACAAATTCTAAAAGGTATTAATCTGGATATCAAACCGGGAGAGGTACATGCGATCATGGGCCCTAACGGATCCGGCAAAAGCACGCTTGCATCTGTACTGGCAGGCCGCCAGGACTATGAAGTAACAGGTGGTTCTGTGACATTTGAGGGTAAAGATCTGTTGGAGCTTTCTCCTGAAGAAAGGGCCGGAGAAGGTGTATTCCTGAGCTTCCAGTATCCTGTAGAGATACCGGGCTTGAGTACTACAAACTTCATAAAAACTGCTGTGAACGAAGTGCGTAAATATCGCGGCCAGGAACAACTGGATGCAGTTTCTTTCCTGAAGTTGATGAAGGAAAAAATGGTGTTGATGGAGATGGACCAGGCCATGTTGAGCCGTTCCTTGAACGAGGGCTTCTCTGGTGGTGAAAAGAAACGTAACGAGATATTCCAGATGGCGATGTTACAGCCTAAGCTGGCTATCCTTGATGAGACGGATTCAGGTCTTGATATCGATGCCATCAGGATCGTGGCCAATGGTGTAAATAAGCTGCGCAATGAAAATAACGCAGTGTTGGTGATAACACATTATCAACGTTTGTTAGATTACCTGGTGCCCGATTTTGTACACGTTTTATATAAAGGCCGTATCGTAAAATCAGGCACAAAAGAATTGGCATTGGAACTGGAGAAGAAAGGGTATGACTTCATCAAGAACGAAATAGGAGTAGAAGAAGACGTTTAAATCACCTTGCTGTAAAGCAAAAAACACATGAGCACAGTGGATTATTATATAGAGCAATTGAATACGATACAGGCTGCAAAGCAGGATAGCCCGCTTGCCCCGGTACGTAAGTCAGCGCTTGATACTTTTACCAATATGGGTTTTCCTACTTCGCGGAATGAAGAATGGAAATATACCCGTATAGGTAGCATATTTAAGAAAGAATTCAGGTTGCAGAATGAGGATATCACTTCGTTTAACCAATCAAGTATAGATGCTGTAAGGCTTCCGGGCCACGAAAATGCCAACGAACTTGTATTTGTGAATGGCCGGTATTCTGAAGAATTCTCAAAGATCATTTCTGAAGAGATCGTGGTTACTTCACTTGAGGCTGCAGCTTCCGGTGAATATGCCGACATCGTCAATACACACTTCAATAGTAGCAGCAAATACCTGAAAGACGGTATCAATGCGTTAAACGCGGCATATGCGCAAGGTGTATTTATTTATGTGCCTAAAGCGAAAGCAGTAGCAAACCCGGTATATATTTATAACATAGTGGACGCGGTTGCAGATGCTGTTTGTGCATTGCCGCGTTGTTTGGTATACGTAAGCGAAGCCGCAGAAGTGAGTTTCGTAGAAACTTATGCCACACTTGGCGCTTCAGAAAGCATCACTAACCAGGTTACGGAAATAGTAGTAGCGGAGAATGCTAATGTGTCTTATTGCAAGATCCAGAATGACAATAGCAATGCCAGCCAGGTAAGTACGACACATATTCACCAGGTAGGTAAAAGCTATGCAGAAACGGTAACTATTTCATTAGATGGTGGCATTGTTCGCAATAACCTGAATATCGTAATGGGTGCTGCTCATTCGGAGGCGCATATGTATGGCTTGTATTTCCAGAACGGAGAGAGCCATATAGACAATCACACGATCGTAGATAATGTAATGCCTCATTGCCAAAGCAATGAATTATATAAGGGCATCTTAAACGACCGTTCTACGGGTGTGTTCAATGGCCGCATCTATGTAAGGCAGGATGCACAAAAGACCAATGCATTCCAGTCGAACAAAAATATTTTGTTAGGTGAAAATGCAACGGTGAACACGCAACCGCAATTGGAAATATTTGCAGATGATGTGAAGTGTTCTCACGGTTGTACGGTTGGTAGCCTCGATGAAGAAGGGATTTTTTACCTGCAGTCGAGGGGTATTCCTAAAGAAGTAGCTATGTCACTTCTGCTGCAGGGATTTGCTTTGGATATACTCGAAAAAATAAAAATAGAGCATATACGTACGTATGTGCAGGAATTGATCGCAGCGCGATTGACAACTCAGATATAAGATGGCAACGATAGAAGAAGTTCAGCCTGCTATAGACATTGTTTCTGTTAGAAAGCAATTCCCT
Source organism: Bacteroidota bacterium (assembly GCA_018267955.1). Lineage (GTDB taxonomy): Bacteria > Bacteroidota > Bacteroidia > Chitinophagales > Chitinophagaceae > Polluticoccus. Next base: position 15,055 of record JAFDXL010000003.1, on the reverse strand, counting down.
ATATTGGAACGTTTGGTAAAAGGTAAACCACTGGTGTACCTGGACAATGCTGCAACCACACAAAAGCCGCAATCAGTTATCGATGCGCTGACTTCTTACTACTCGGGCTACAATGCCAATATTCACAGAGGCATACACACACTGGCCGAAGAAGCTACTGCTGCTTTTGAGGCAACCCGTGATGCCGTGCAGCAATTCATCAACGCTGCAACCCGCGAAGAGATCATCTTCACCCGTGGCACTACAGAAGGTATTAACCTGGTAGCTGCTACATGGGGCAGGCAAAATGTAGGTAAAGGTGATGAGGTAATCATATCTGGCATGGAGCACCATTCAAATATCGTTCCATGGCAGATTTTGTGTGAGGAAAAAGGAGCAATCCTTAAGGTAATACCCGTGAATGAAGCAGGAGAGCTGCAAATGGATGTTTTCCATTCATTGCTGAACTCCAAAACAAAGATCGTTGCCATAGTGCATGCATCTAATGCTTTAGGTACTATCAACCCAATTAAGGAAATCGTTGCAGCTGCTCATAATGCAGGTGCTGTCGTGCTTGTAGATGGTGCACAGTCTACTGTGCATATGGATATAGATGTTCAGAACCTGGATTGCGATTTCTTTGCATTGTCGGCACATAAACTGTACGGCCCAACCGGTGTTGGTGTACTGTATGGTAAAAAGCACATACTGGAGTCTATGCCGCCATATATGGGTGGGGGAGAGATGATCAAAGAAGTGACTTTCGAAAAGACTACCTATAATGATCTGCCATATAAGTATGAGGCGGGTACGCCAAATATTGCCGATGTAATAGCCTTTAAGGCAGCCATGGATTTTATGGAATCTATTGGTAAAGAAAATATTGCCCGTCACGAGCAGGTATTATTGAATTACGCTACAGAAGAACTTCAAAAGATAAATGGCCTAAAGATCATTGGCCAGTCCAAACATAAAACGGGCGTAATATCATTTGTTATCGATAATATCCATCCGCAGGATATTGGTATCCTTTTAGATAATCAGGGTATTGCTGTGCGAACAGGCCACCATTGTACACAGCCGTTAATGTCAAGGTTTTGTATTCCGGGTACTACAAGAGCTTCTTTTGCGGTCTATAGCACTATAGATGAAGTAAATGCTTTGGTGGCAGGCCTGCATAAGGTAGTGAAGATGCTTTCGTAACTTTGTGATTAATGGGCAAAGTGAATACAATTCAGGATACAGAAAATGAGATAGTGGAAGAGTTTGGGCTCTTCGACTCCTGGGATGATAAATACGAGTATATCATAGACCTGGGTAAAAGGCTGCCGCCGTTGGATGATAAATATAAAGTGGATGAGAATAAGGTCAGGGGGTGCCAGTCAACTGTGTGGCTCCATGCCGATTATAAAGACGGGTATATCTACTTTTCTGCAGATAGCGATGCAGTGATCGTAAAGGGTTTAATAAGCATGCTGATACGTGTGCTCACCAATCATACTCCCGACGAAATACTTAATGCTAAGCTTGAATTTATAGATCGCATAGGCATGACCAAACACCTGGCGCAGACAAGATCTAACGGTTTGCTGTCTATGGTAAAACAAATGAAGAACTTTGCATTGGCATACAAACTAAAAATGGAAAGTAATGGAAACTGATGCTTTGAAAGAGAAGGTAATAGAATGCCTTAAAACAATATACGATCCGGAAATACCGATCAATATTTACGAGATGGGCCTGATCTATCAGATCGATATATTACCTATCAATAATGTACAGATCACTATGACGCTTACAGCACCTAGTTGTCCTGTCGCACAGTCACTACCCATAGATGTAGATCAGAAAGTAAGGCAGATAGAAGGTGTCAATGATGTGCATGTGGCTGTAACCTGGACACCCGCATGGAATAAGAGTATGATGTCAGAGGCCGCACAGTTAGAGCTGGGAATGCTTTAGGTTTTTAAGAACAATATATGATTTACTGAAAGAGCAGCCATAGGGCTGCTCTTTCTATTACCTGCTTGATTTTCAATTTCTTGTGTTGCATAGTTTGTTAATCACCGGTTAACAGGTTGCAAAAACGGCGTTAACAAGGCTGCATTTTTTGCATGTGCACACCTGTTGCCCCCATATTTGCATCATCAAACGAACAAACAACAACAAACCATAACCACACAACAAACAACAAACCAAATGAAAAAGATCATCGCAATCGCAGCTATCCTTACTTCCACTTACGCAGCTAACGCACAAGTTTCTTCTACAGCAACACAAACTGTAAACCTGAACCTG
>JAFDXL010000003.1:0-12689 GCA_018267955.1 Bacteroidota bacterium | reverse complement strand
TGTAGCGATCAAAGCTAATTCAACTAACTTCTCTTATACTGGTACCACTTCACCTGCACCGATCATGCCGGTAGCATCTGTACTGGATGTAATGGTATCTGCTAATGGTACAGGTGGTACTATCGCATCACCGTTCTCATCTACTGCATATGCAGATGTAACAGCAAGCAACCAGAACCTGATCAGCAATGGCAGCAGGGGCGGTAACCAGACATTCTCTGTAAAATACCAGGCAACTCCGGGCTTCAGCTATCCTGCAGGTACTTATACTACAGATGTAGTGTACACTGCAACTCAACTGTAATTTTCTTTTAGATCATCATAGGCAAAAAAAGCGGCCCTGTAAGGCCGCTTTTTTACTTATCTAATATTCGTATCTCTACACGCCGGTTCATGTTCTCATCTTCTGTGCTTCTTTCAGGATTGACAAGAGGCCTGCTTTTTCCAAATCCTCTATATTCCATCCGGTTTTCATCAATGCCTTTTTCAACAAGTATATCATAAATAGCTTTTGCCCGGTTAGTAGATAAATGAAAGTCCTCGGAATCATAATCATATCCGTCTGTGTTATTCGGGGTCAGGCAGCAGATATGCCCTTCTATTCTAATCTTCAGCTTAGGGTTATCCTTCATAATGCCATATAGGTTATCGACTTCAGGTAATGATTCTTCCCGCACACGATGGCTTCCCGGAAAAAAGAAGATTTTATTCAATCGTATAGCCTCGTTCTTCTGAACTTTACTGATATCTATTTTAGTAGCAGGAGGTGTTGGTGGCGCTACTTTGGCTACAGGTGGTTTCCACCCTTTAATGCCGCCGGGTATTATATCCACGCGCCTGTCGGGTTGAAAGCCGCTTCTGTCAGTTGTATCACTTCGTTTTACTTCACCTTTTCCTATTACTACCTGTATATCTTCAGGCCTTACATGCATACTGGTCAGGTAATCCTGCACTACTTTTGCCCTGCTTTCTGATATTTTTACATTTAGTTCATCACCCCCTACATAATCTGCATAGCCAATTATGCCAATTTTTTTACCCGCAATCAAAACGTCATTATATAGCAGCGAGTCCAGTGTTTGTCGTCCTGCAGGTTTTAGCTCCGTCTTTCCCAGGTCGAAATAGATCTTCAATGTATCTGCAGGCTTTGCCGCGACATTGAAGCAGTTAAAGAATACGCACAGTAAAAAAAATAAATAACGCATGGTAAAATATCTATTGCTTTAAGGTATAATATCGCCGGCAGATTTCATATTTATTGAGTGGGTGAATATAATAGTGAATTTGAAACTTGTGTAGAAATAATACTACAATCATAAATTTAAAATAGTATTGTAACTAACTTAGAGTCAGGGCTTAATCACAGGTTTTTTTAATGTCAGACAATACGAACAAGTTCAATAAGATTAAACAATTCTATTTTAACCTTTTCCCGGGGCTTCAGGAGAAAAACTGGAGCAATTTTGAGAGTAAGCTTATTGTTCGTGAGTTTAGAAAGCATGAAAAGGTGCTGCATCCGGGCGAGGTGTGTAACGCTATATGCTTTATTAACAAAGGGATCATCCGGAGCTATTATGATATAGATGGCAAGGAGGTGATTACAAACTTTTATACCGAAGAGACGTCATTTTGCAATTACGAGAGTTTTCTGTCCAGGAAACCATCTCTGTTTTTTGCCGAAGCACTGGAACATACAGAAGTAGTGCAGATCGATTATGATGCACTGCAATACATATACATGTATTTACCTGATTCAGAACGTGTCGGCAGATTAATGGCAGAGCAGTTATACATCATGTTATCGGGCAGGGTGGCTTCCTTATTATTAGATTCGCCTGAGCAGCGCTACCAAAAGTTTTTAAAAGAGAAAAGCAGTTTCATTCAGCGAATACCGCAATATATGATCGCCTCTTATTTAGGTATTACCCCTGAGGCGCTAAGCCGTATCAGGGCACGTATCAGCAAGCGAAACAATGAAGAGGCGGAAGAAATGGAAAAAAACAAAGCCCTGTAATTAACAGGGCTGTTATCATTGTAATTCGCAATTGCCATCTAATTGCAGGGCCCGACAGTCTTTGCTAGCCTGCACCCTGTTTGTTGCATTTACCACATGTTTTGTAACAATGCCTGTGTTATTGGTGCATTGGCAGTCATAATACCGTTTGCAGGATGATGATGACAGAATGGTAAACGCGCCAAGTAAGATCAAGGTAACCTTCAATTTCATTACAAAAATTCTTTTCACAAGATTATATAATTTAAAGCTGAATTCAAAACATAAGCCGGTCAAAATCAGAGAATCAACAACAGATCTATTTTTAACCATTAGCTAATATTCAAATTGACGACCCGGTTTTTTAAAAGTATAGGCATAAAATATGCCTGACAACTGTTTACTATGTCTGCACTATCTCGTATCTTACAATACCTTGATAAGGGTATTTTTAAACAAACAAGGGTAAGTATTTTAGATAAATATTTGCATAAAAGATGACTGATAAATTATACATTACCAACAGAACAAATAAGCCCATATTGGCGACTATTTCCGACAACAATACCGGGAATAACGTTATCAATTGTGAGTTGCAGCCCGGGCAAAATGAACTGATTATACAACATTTAAATGTGGGTGTATATATGATGCACCTGCACGACGAATGCGACGGTACATTTTACTGCCAGGTACTCACTAAAGAATAATCCCGATAGGTATTTTAACATCTGTTTTTGCAATATTCCATTTAAATTGCTATTTAAAATTTATCAGTATAGCTTATGCGTACCTATTTAATGATCGTTTTTTCTTTGTTATTCTTTACAAGTTCAGTCTCCCTGGCTCAGCCTACGGGGCTGACAATGGTAAATGCCAAAACGAGTGTAAAACAATACGCAATAGGCGGCCCGGGCAACATTCAATGCCTGGTACAATGGTCATTGATAAAGAATGGGAAAAATATGCGTATCCGGTTCTATGCCCAAAATGATGAACTGGACGCGCCTATGCTACTGGATTATAAGGGTGGGGAAATAACTTTAAAGAAAAATGCACAGGCTTCTGAAAAAGGCTATTTTGTAGTCTTTCAACCAAATATTAAAGATATCTTTTTTAAAGACAAAAGTCCCTTAGGCTATCATTGGAAATGGGGTGGAAACGGTAAGGGCCCGGTTTCTCCTTTATATAATCTGAATGGTAAGAAAGCCAAGACAATTAAATATTGGTTTACCATTATGGTAGATGGTGCTTCCTTTACTACAGACTATTTCTTCTTCTATCTTAAGTAACTAAGATGCTATAGCGTATTCATTAGTGGCAAGGATACCGGTAAGAAAGGCTTCCGCGTTTTCAAAAAAGTCTATATTGAACCCCTGTACGCTCAGCACTTTGCCTACTCTGTTTACGGCTATTGTATGCATACTTTCCGGGTCATCCATATAAGATAAAAATATGGTTAGGCTCTCCCCATTTACATCCGGGTAGTCGTCATATTGTATTTTATTTATTATAAGCCATTTGTCACTGCTGCCTATTTTAATAAAATCGCCGGTATGCGCGTTTCTGTGCAGCTTTTGCTTATTATGATCTGTTAGTATAAAGCCTGTATCATTATTACGCCAGTCGTTTATATCCAGGAGGCGGTCTTTAGCTAATAGAAACAGGTCTTCTGCGTCATCTATACTGTTGGTAGTTAAGCTATAATCCATAATCATGTGCGGTTTATAAGGAAATACACGAAAATTCGTGCCAATATCATCGCAATCTTGTCTTTTTTGCATAAATTATCCCAATTGAGCTATTTAGATAAACTTAAAGAACAGATTTTTTTGATCTATCCCCTGGATGACAGTGCCTGGGAGGATCTTGCTGCCTGCTGGGAACTTGTAGAATATAAAAGAAAACAACTCCTGACGCGCGAAGGTGAAGTAGAAAAATATCTGTATTGGGTAGCATCAGGTGTACAAAGGGCATATTACCTGCATGGCGATAAAGATGTGACGCTTGTTTTTTCCTATGAACCTTCATTTTCAGGTGTCATCGATAGTTTTTTTACCCGAACGCCTTCTAAATATTACCTGGAGACTTTAACTACCAGTGTTTTGTTGCGCATACATTATAGTGATCTGGAGCAATTGATGGGGAAGCATAGATGCATCGAGTCCTGGATAATGAAAGCATTGACATTTGTCTTGCAGGGAACCCTGCAACGCCAGGTCGAATTAATGAGTTTTACTGCAGAAGAAAAGTTCATCACACTCTTAAAGCGTAGTCCGCATGTACTAAACCTGATACCGCATAAATATCTTGCTTCCTATATCGGGGTCGATCCCACAACATTCAGCAAACTTCTAGGGAGCGTTAAATTGTAAATCTTGATCTGCGCCAAGATTTAGATATTTCCTCATAGCTAGTTTTGCATCAAAGAATAATATATGCGCAATTTCAATAAGCAGCTACTGTTGTCAGGTCTGGAAAAAGATGTAACAGACATCTTGTCAAGAATAAATGAGGTCCGCACCTTGCATCCCGATAAATTAAATAAAGTGCCGTCAACAGGTGGATGGACTGCATTGCAGGTGATAGAGCACCTGAATAGTTACAACCGGTACTATTTGCCACAGATACAAATGTCCCTGTCGCAGAATGCCAATAGTGCGCCAGACGCAGCTTTTAAAAGCGGCAGGATAGGTAACTATTTCACTAAAATAATGCTGCCGGGTGCTGATGGTAACATATCAAAAAAAATGAGCGCGCCCAAAGATCATGTGCCGCAACCGCGCTTAGATGCTGCTAAAGTTTTGCAGGAGTTTATAGCAGGAGAAGAAAAATTGCTTCAATATCTCAAGATCGCCTACAAAAAAGATATCGGTAAGATAAAAACGCCTATCAGCATCAGCAAATTTATTAAACTGAAGCTGGGCGATACATTCCGTTTTCTTGTTGCCCATCAGCAGCGTCATTTTGTGCAGTTAAACAGAACTTTACAATAGATAGTGTCTGTCGTTATCCTTTCCGCTGATTACCGTCAGCGGATTGTGAAGTACTCCTCTGTAATTTGCACAAAAAGGCAAACACATGAAAGTACTGATAGCCGTTGATTACTCACAGCAGACAGAAAGGGTTTTAGAAGCAGCCAGGGTGCTGATAGGTTCCCGTGTACCTCAGCCGGAGGTTACGGTTGTATATATCATTGACGAAATGTGGCTTTCTACTGCAACCGGTGGCGAGGGGGAAGTATTTAATACGTTAAGGGACGATAGCAAAAAGATAAACGAACTGGCAATAAAGCATTTGGGAAACAATGTTGTGTATCTCGAAGAATATGGCATTCCTACGGTGAAGATTAATGAGGTACTAGACGCAACCCCTCATGATCTGCTGGTTTTTGGCATGAAGGGGCGCTCCGCGCTGGCAGATGTTTTTATGGGAAGTATGGCAAGCCATTTATTACACCGCGTTAAAACCCCAATGCTGGTAGTGCCTTAAGTATGAAGCACCTTTTAAGCGCCATACTGTTTGCAGGAGTTTCTTTTTTACCGCTGTTTGTTTTTTGCCAGGCTAAAGATCCTTTCCGGGGCATACCTGTTATCTGCTATCACCAGGTGCGCGATTGGAAGCCGGCGGATTCAAAGTTTAGCAGGGTCTATATTGTACCTGTCAATACATTTGCAGCTCAGATCAAAGCCTTGAAAGATAGTGGCTTCCATCCCATTTTGCCCGATCAGGTATTAGATAAAAGAATGCTGCCTTCAAAGCCCCTTATCATTACTTTTGATGATGGAACAGAGGGGCAATACACATATATCAAACCCGTTTTAGATAAATACGGATTCAAAGCTGTTTATTTTATCATGACTGTTACTCTTGGAAAGCCCGGCTATTTATCGTCGGCCCAGATACGGGAACTTGCTGACAAGGGCAATACAATTGGCTGTCATACATGGAATCATCAACGGGTTACAACCTATACAATGGCTGATTGGAATGAGCAATTAGTGAAGCCAATGGAAACACTAAAGAGTATTACCGGCAAAATTCCCCGATATTTTGCCTATCCTTATGGCCTGTGGAATAGAAATGCTATTGAGCAACTAAAGAAATATAATTACATTGCGGCATTCAGGTTATCAGGGTATTCTGATGCGCTTGAACCTTCATATACCATTAAAAGAATTATCGTAGATGGCAACTGGAATGCTGCGCAACTCATTAAAGCTCTCAACTCATACAAGAATTAAAACATTAGCAGGCAAATTGCTGCTGCTTCCTTTTCTTTCGCTCATTGCATGTAATAATACAGAGGCAAAGAAAAATGACTTCCCTGCAAAAGATTCTGCAACGGTAGCAAAGCCATCTGTCAGTGTGGCCGAGCCAGTTGAGGAACCAATAGCAGCTTTGGATACAGCGTTGTACAATAAGTTAATGCTCCATCTTGTTCATGATAAGGCATCCGCAAAATGGCCGGTAAAATCTGCCTATCCGCTGCCGGGTGCATTGCTTCCTTTTAAGAGAATAGTGGCTTACTATGGCAATCTATATTCCAAAGGGATGGGTATACTGGGACAGCTTCCGCCGGATGAAATGTTGCAGCGCCTGCAGTCTGAAGCGAAACGTTGGGCAGCTGCAGACCCGCAAATTCCTGTGCAGCCAGCATTGCATTATATAGCGGTTACCGCACAACATTTGCCGGGTAAGGATGGCAAATATAGATTGCGTATGCCATCCGCGCAGATCGACAAAGTTTTGGAAATGGCGAAAAAGATAGACGCGATCGTATTCCTCGACGTGCAGGTAGGACACAGCACACTGCAGGCCGAATTGCCGTTGCTGGAAAAATATCTTGCTATGCCCAATGTACATTTAGGTATCGATCCCGAATTTTCCATGAAGAATGGCAAAGTGCCCAGCACTTCTATAGGCACCTTTGATGCCGAGGATGTCAATTATGCATCCGCCTTCCTGAAAGACATTGTTGTCAAAAATAAACTTGCACCTAAGGTGCTTATTGTGCATCGCTTTACGAAGGGTATGCTTACCAATTCCCGTAACATCAAATTGCGCCGCGAAGTACAGGTAGTTATTAACATGGATGGTTTTGGTTTCCCGGCGAAAAAGAAGAATAGCTACCAGTTGGCGGTTGTTTCTGAGCCCGTACAGTTTGCAGGCTTTAAGCTATTCTATAAAAACGATGAGTTGACACCGCCATATAAAATTATGCCACCTGCAGATGTGCTGAAGCTCGATCCAAGCCCTATATATATCCAGTACCAGTAGGGGCTATTTTATTCCTGAACCTTTTTTATTAGGTTTACGGTGTGGAATGCGCCTGTTATGTATATAAAAAATCAGCAGTTTAAGGACGAGGACACACTTTTTGAGGTGTTGTTTGATTTTGAGATTGGCGAGCCATCTCCGTATATGCAAGGCGTAATAGACAATGTAGTTGCCAAAATAGATAGCGACAGGGCATTTTTCGAACATCTCGATACCTTAGAGGAAGAAGACCGTCTGGAGCTCTACGACGATGTGAAGCGGGAACAGATAGTAAAAGCGCTTCGGCGAAGCTTTACTCTTTTCGTCGTCGAAAAAGCTTCGTTCTTTGGAGTTGATGGAAAGGATAGGATTTTACTCTATTCCATTGATTTATATTAATAAATAACCCTGCTTTTCACCCATTTGCAGCTCGATTTTCGGTCGGAGTTTTTCTATATTCGCCAAATTCTTACAATAAATATCTGTTAATGAAAAAAATCTTAATGCTTTTGGCATGTGTGCCACTGATGGCGCATGCGCAGGATGACCTGGTAAAAAAACTGGAAAGCAATAAAAGTGATAGCGCAAAGAAGAAATATGTTTTTAAAGACATACTGAATGTAGAACGTACGTCGGTGAAAAATCAGGCAAGTTCAGGTACCTGCTGGAGTTATTCTACTACATCGTTCCTCGAAAGTGAAATGATCCGTATGGGTAAAAAGCCTGTAGATCTTGCGGAGATCTTTACAGCACGTTGCGTGTATATGGATAAAGCAGATGCCTATGTGAAGCTGCATGGTGGATTGTCATGGGGCGATGGTGGTGAATGTCATGACGTTATCAATATGTATGCAAAGTATGGTATCGTACCGCAAAGCGTTTATACAGGTTTGCACTATGGTACTACCAAAAACAAATTTGGAGAAATGCAGGCCATGCTGAAAGGTATGCTCGATGCCGTAGTAAGCAATCCCAACAAAAAACTGACACCAAAATGGAAGGAAGCTTTTCAAAAAGTATTAGATACATATCTTGGTGAGGTTCCGGAAACTTTCACATGGGAGGGCAAACAATACACGCCTAAAACATTTGCGAACGAAGTGGTTGGTATCAACCCCAAAGATTATGTTGAGATTACTTCTGTAACCGATAAGCCATATTACAAAAAGACACTTTTTCTGTTGCCTGATAATTGGAGCTTCGACAAAGTGTACAATGTAAAATTTAACGATATTACCCGTTCTATCGATTATGCATTGCATCATGGTTATACAGTTGCCTGGGCGGCTGATGTCAGTGAAAAATACTTTAGCTGGAAGAATGGGGTAGCCTTTGTTCCTGAAAAAGAATGGGAAGATATGGAAGAAAGTGAGCAAAAAGACTTGTTCAATGGCCCTAAGCCAGAACGTAAGATTACTGCTGAAATCCGCCAGGAGGGTCTTGATGATTATACTACCACAGACGATCATGGTATGCATATTGTAGGCCTGGCAAAAGACCAGGAAGGAAATGAATATTACATTGTGAAGAATTCCTGGGGCGAAAAAAATGATTATAAAGGATACATCTATGTATCTAAAAATTATGTGCGTTACAAGACTACAGCGTTCTTGTTACACAAAGATGCTTTACCACAGGATATCCAGGAAAAGATGCATTTAGATTAGTTAATGGCAATAGCTAAAAAGCGAAAGCCCGGATATGGATATCCGGGCTTTCGCTTTTTTACTTTGGAAGAATGTATTTGCAATTATCTTATCAGGGTGATATTGCCCTGTTTGTTGAACACCCTTCCTGTTGGTGATACAGCTTCCAGCGTGTACACATACACTCCTATTGGCTGCGGTTCATTTTTCCAGGTGCCATCCCAGCCTTCATTGATGTCATTCGTTTCAAAGACAGGATTGCCCCAGCGGTTGTAGATAACAAATTTCCTCAGGGTAGCATCTCCCAGGTGTACTATTTTCAACCTGTTGTTGATGCCCGATCCGGGGGTGAATGCATTTGGTATATCTACAATGCTTTCATTTGATACAAATACGCTTATAGAATCACTGATGACGCATCCTGCTTCTGTTACACCTGTTACATAGTAGCGGGTATTTACTTCTGGTTTCAATACAGGGTTCGAGAGTTTTACATCACTTACTCCCAGTGGTGGGAACCAGCTATAGTAGCTACAGTTACCTCCCGGTTCTACCTGGTAGGATTGGCCTGGATATAATCTCACCGAATCAGGTAATTGGAGCATCGCTCTAGGATGTACTCTTACCATCACTTCTGCAGTGTCTGAGCAGAAATTGGTATCTACTGCATACACCCTGTATTTTTGGTTAGCTATCGGGTTTACTATTGGGTCCAGAGAATAAACATTATCTATTCTTACATCAGGTGTCCAGCGGAAACTCTTAACGCCATTTGCGTTAACATGTATTCTTGCAGATTCTCCGGAACATATTGCTGTATCATTGCTAGCAAACAGGAATGCTGCAGGGAACACTGTCAATGTAACTGTATCGCTGCCTGCACAACCTGCAGGTGTGGTCACATTAAGTATCAGTGTATTTGCACCTTGTTTATTAGCAGAGAATATTGGGTTTGGCTTACCCGGTTTATCCAATGAAGATCCCGGTACCCATGTGTATTTGTAGTGCTTGTATGTATCTATGTTACCATTGGCATCCACAACAACGCCATTCAATTGCATTGTGTCTCCAAAACACATGCTCGCATCCGGGTCAACATGCACATTAGGCATAGGCTGCACTTCTATTTTGAAGGAAGCAGATGTATCGCGGCAGTTTGAATGGCTCAGCGTCATGGTATAAATATCATTCGGCTGTGACAATGCCTGTGATATGGTAGGATTAGCAACATTGTTATTAGGGGAGAACACATTGGTACTTCCGGAAGCAGCTGTCCAGTTAATAGTATACCTAGGGTCTGCTGTACCTCTTACATTTACAACCTGTCCGTCACAAACCGCAGTATCCGGGTTTTCCATTGTAAAGCCTGTAAGAACACTCACATTTACAGTATCAAAACTGCGGCATTTATTAGCGCTGTTGGTGATGGTTACAATGTATTGGTGGTCTGTTTTAGGCGTTACTGTTGGGTTGCCCTTGGTACTATCATCAAGATACAATTTAGTATCCCATTTGTAATAGTAAGTAACACCAGCCGGTGGCATACCATGCAAATTCAGCATTACAGAGTTATTAGGGCATGTCACGGTATCAGGAACCGGTGTGAAATTAAGACCCGGCAGCAGATCTACATGTACGGAATCGGTATGATCAGGGCAGAAATCAGTACCATGAGATGTTACCAGGTAGGTAGTAGGTTGTATGGTAGTAGACACCGGGTTAGCACAAGTTGTACAGTTTAGCTGCGTAATTGGGCCACCCCTTACTACAGACCATTCATAATCCGAACCACCGGTCACATTCAGGAATGCTGTTTCACCAAAACAAACTGAAGTATCGGGAGAAACGGATAGCGGGCCCCATATATAAATAGGGAAGCTTTGCGGATAGTATAGCATGATGCCCGGCGGCTTACAGGTAGAATCTTTAGCCGTTACAATGAAGCTGGTACTGCCCGTAAACGTAGGGATCCAATGGAAATGGCCATGTATCGAATCGGTCTTCAGATTAGTATAAGTAACCGTAGCTGTAGTTAATTTATAAATATGGTTATCCTCTGCCGTCATGATCGCATCAGAGTTTTTAGCCTTGATGTAAAAGTCAAAATCTAATGGCTGTCCAAGGCATCCGTTCACAACTCCGTTAATCAGTTTACCGCCGCTAACGCCGGAGCTGGGCTGGTTAAAATCTGGGGCTTTAGTGCTACACGAAAGTACCTGTACCTGTACGTCACGCATAATGTAACCTTTTAATCGACCATAATAAGGGCTTGCAGGGTCAACGCAATATTCACTTACTTTAGTTGTTATGGTCCATGCGCCTGTCTGGGTAGCGGTAAAAGTCATCTGTCCGGTCGCGCCATCCAATACAAAGCTATTGTTGGTTTGTAATGGATTATTAGTGATATTAAACGATGGGGAAGCACCAGGCTGCCATCCGACCGGTGAAGGAGCTCCCCCACAAGTGCCATCTAAAGGACGTATCATTTCACTATGCAAGGAGTCGCCATCTGGGTCTAACGCACCGTTATTATAGGTAAATGGCTGATTAACACATACGTACGAAATTGGTTTTACTGAGAAGAAAGGGGAGGAGTTACCTTCAAACCGTGAATTATCAAAGGTCGTTTCAACGTACAGATTACCACCGACTATGTTATTACTACTGTTTCGGGCACTGATGGACACTGAAAACGTCCAGTGATCACACTTGCCGCCAGCGGTCCATAAGTAATAATACCACCATTCACGGTAACCGGGAATAGTAGAGCCAGGGCTATCGCAGGTATTCTTATATTGTGAGCATCCTGCCGATACTGGCTGTCCGTTGTTGTAACCACCGGGTAATGGCCCTGTCCATTTGTTCATAATATAGCTACCTGTGCCCGGTACCGAAGGGCAGTTATTCGTGATGCACAGCGTTTCCTGGTTGTTTTCCTGGATGCCGGTGCAGTCACGATAAAATTTCCAATAGATCCGGTAGGTGGAGTCGCTGATCCACTCGTAGATGATCTCCCCGCCGGCAGCATGAGATGCATACACCTTATGATTTACTAATGTAACCCATAAGAACATCATAAGCGCTGATAGTAGTAATGTTCCTTTTTTCATGAAGGTTGAATATTAATGGTAAAGAATAATTTCAATCGTTGTTGTATAACTTTTTATTAATAAAAAGAAAACAACTATTTTTTATAAAATTGTTGTAATAAATAAGACAGTATTTTATGAAGATATGATGGGTGTTTTTTTATGTCATATTTTAAACTGCGCGTTAAAGTGCTGTGCTGGTAATGGTTTGGGTGATTTTAGTTGTGTTTAAGACATAAAAAACACCCCGCAATTGCGGGGTGTTTTTTTATGCTGTTATTTAGATTTTATCGTATCAAGGTCACATTGCCTTTGTAGGTCTCTACCAGGCCATCCGGTGAAGATACCCTTACCAGGTAGTTGTAGTCGCCTATCTCCTGTGGTACTCCCTTCCAGTTGCCATCCCAACCTGCCCCGCTGTCTCCACCGCCATTGTACACCTCCTGGCCCCAGCGGTTGAATACACGGAACTCTACGATCTTCTGGAACGTGATGTTCGTTACCCGGAACACATCATTCTTGCCATCCCCGTTCGGGCTGAAGGCAGTAGGGATATTCAGGTTGTCGCGATAGTCTATACCTACCCTTACCGTATCATAAGAATAGCAGCCTGTAGCGCTGATGCCCGATACTACATACATCGTAGGTTCTGTTGGCGTTGCCAGCGGGTACGATATATTCGGGTTGTTCAATGAACTTACA
>JAFDXL010000002.1:332940-557433 GCA_018267955.1 Bacteroidota bacterium | reverse complement strand
CTTTACGGTGGCAGATACCTTTACGGTACCTGAAACAGTGATCAGGGATGTGCCTACGGGTATGCGTGTGATCATTAACAACAACCTGGCGCCAAATGATCCATCAGACCTGGGCTGCGGAGCCTATGTATCGGGAGAGACCCTGGATTACATAGTGATGTTCAAAGAGAAGATACCTGCAGGTATAACAAATACGGGTAGCACCATCAGCAACTTCGGTTTGTTCCCTAACCCGACGAACGGTCAGGTGACGGTACAGTTCCGCAGTGCATCAGAGCTGAAGAACCTGGATATTACGGTAACGAACATCACCGGCCAGCAGGTATACCATCAGAGCTACAGCCATAGCGGGGGCACCTTCAGCCAAAAGCTGGACCTGAGCGGAGCAGCTAAGGGTGTATACTTTGTAGAGCTGAAAGCAGACGGTGAAAGAGTAACACAGAAACTGGTGATTAACTAGTAGTTTAAAATAAATAGAATGCTTAAAAGGCCCTGCTGATGCGGGGCCTTTTATTTTTCTGATTATTAATCAGATAAATATGAATTAAAATATTAAAATTAATTTTATTAAGATTTTAATCTATACTACACCTGATAAATGTTAAATTAGAAGAAGAATTATTAGTTATTCTTGTTATTAAACTCCCTTCTTATGCACTATTTCAACCCTAATGCTAAAAGTTTTTTTGGATTTTTATGTAGCATACTGTTATTCTTTTTTGCAGAAACAGCACATGCACAAGTTCCTACTACAGCGGCTGCTTACCCTTTCTATTCTTATGTTGGGACATGGAATTACCTGGTGGGGGGCAACAACCTTCCCAAAGTGGCGCAGGATGACGACCAGGAAACCGGGATTAATATTGGTTTTCCTTTTCCTTTCTGTACCGGCGTATATACTCAATGTAAAATAAGCTCTAATGGCTATATTACTCTGGGGAACGGCGGGCTTTCTTATAGCTTGCAGTACAATAATAAAGGAACCGGTATTGAACCTGCCTTAATGCCTCTCTGGGATGATCTTGTGGGATCTTATGGCTCTGCCAGCTATCTTACCCAGGGCACTGCACCTAACAGAACATTTACCGTAGAGTGGAAAGAATTTGTATACTCCTGGACTACAACTAATGTATCAAAGGCTATATCATTC
The DNA here is from genome assembly GCA_018267955.1 of Bacteroidota bacterium. Classification (GTDB taxonomy): domain Bacteria; phylum Bacteroidota; class Bacteroidia; order Chitinophagales; family Chitinophagaceae; genus Polluticoccus. Next base: position 556,283 of record JAFDXL010000002.1, on the reverse strand, counting down.
CAGGTAATATTGTATGAAGCCGGTGTTATAGAATTTAAATACCATCCTGAAAACGGAAATGTTGTCAGTGCCAGCGCTACTATAGGCATAGCCAGGAATACAAACGATTATCAGACACTGCCTAATACAAGTATTTCTCCTACTCCTTCATCTACCACATACACAACCACTATTGCTACCCGCCCTGTAGACGGCCAAAGCTATATGTGGGATGTAGTACCATGTACCGGAGTGCCAAACTTTGCTATAACCGGGAACCACTTATCGTGCCTTAATCGCAATTTTACCTTAGCGATAGGGGGTACTGCTACTTACACAGGTATCACTTACCAATGGCAAAAATCTACGAATGGAAACGTGTGGGCCAATATCCCCGGTGCAACTACAAGCGCTATAACCGACGCCATTACTACCAAGGCATACTATCGTTGTATCCTGGAGTGTACCAATTCAGGACAAACCTATACTACGCCGGCCTGGGATGTCGATATAGCGCCATTCCAATACTGCTATTGTGAAGGTGGGGCCGCGGTAACCTCCGGCCTTGATATAGGCAATGTGAAAATAACTGCCGAGCCCGGCGAGCAGCGCATAGCGCTGGATAATGGCCTGGCTACACCGGCGATAGGTAATAATACGGCCTCTAACAGTTACAGTAGTTTCCAGTTTTCTGTAGCGCCTGTTGTAATGTATCGTGATAGTAGTTTTAAGATGGATGTGTCGGAAATAACAGGCGATGCAACAATGCCATCACCGGCTAATGTAGCTGCATATATAGATTATAACCAAAATGGTGTGTTTGAAGTAAGCGAAAAAGTGATGAAAAAGTCGATTACGAGCGCTTCCGTAGAACAATATAAAGAGTCCTCCACCTTCACCGTTCCTAATACGGCAAAGATAGGTATGACGGGTATGCGCGTGATCATCAGCACCGGTAATCCTGATTCCTGCGGTTTTGGTTCTGCGGAAGGTGAAATTGAAGACTACCTGGTAGATATACGTTATGAACCCTGCAATAATGCAGATAACCCGGGCAGCATTGACGCGAGTATGATGGAACTTTGCCCCGGTTATGATTACCTGCTGACAGATACTACTTATGAGCGTAAGAAATCGGACCTGGCACGTACCTGGGAGGTTTCCGCAGATAGTATTGTATGGTTCCGTGTGAACAATAAAACCAATATAGATACACTGCTCCGTACTTTTGGGCGCCAGCCATTTTATTACCGCATTAAGCAGATATGCCCGCCTGCCAACAATGGTAACGGAGACACCGTTACATCTGCGCCTGTGCGTATTGTACCCAAGGCGGGGTATAAATGTTATTGCTACAGCCAGTCCCTGGGTGGAGATAATGACACATCTGACCTGGGCGGCTTTACACTGGGCGACTATGTAATGAATACGGGTAGCCCACATCTTTTGAATCCGCTGGCGCACCAAAGGCGTAGTGATTTCACAGATGATAATCCTATTATATTGTACACAGACAGCCTGTACCATATGGCAGCCTACCAGACAGAACCAGTAGGTGTACATGCAGATGCGAAGATCACGATCTTCATGGACTTCAATAATAACAAGGAATATGATGTACCGTACGAAAGAGTATTTACCAACTATACCAGCATATCGAACTTTACAGTAGCAGATACCTTTACGGTACCTGAAACGGTGATCAGGGATGTGCCTACGGGTATGCGCGTGATCATTAACAACAACCTGGCGCCGAACGATCCGTCAGACCTGGGCTGCGGAGCCTATGTATCGGGAGAGACCCTGGATTACATAGTGATGTTCAAAGAGAAGATACCTGCAGGCATAACAAATGCGGGCAGTGCCATCAGCAACTTCGGCTTGTTCCCTAACCCAACTAACGGGCAGGTGACGGTACAGTTCCGCAGTGCATCAGAGCTGAAGAACCTGGATATTACGGTAACGAATATCACCGGCCAGCAGGTATATCATCAAAGCTACAGCCATAGCGGGGGCACCTTCAGCCAAAGGCTGGACCTGAGCGGAGCAGCTAAAGGTGTATACTTTGTAGAGCTAAAAGCAGACGGTGAAAGAGTAACACAGAAACTGGTAATCGATTAAATGCAAAATGTTAGATAACAATAAACCCTTGCTACCGGCAAGGGTTTATTGTTTTAAAGAACTTATTGCAGGTGTAAGTGTTGCGCTTCTACAGGCCTGCCGAAAAAAAGCGTAGCATGCTCACTGAAATCTGATGGATCATCAGTTGTATAGAAACTTAATTTTCCGCCTTTACTAATCCTGTTTTCCATTTCGGGATGACGGTGTAAATAGTCCTTCAGGCTTTCTGCTACTATATCCCCCTGGGCTATAACGCTGATGCCAGTGGGCAAATATTTTTTGATCTTCTCCATTAATATAGGATAATGAGTACAAGCCAGTAGTATGGTATCAATATCCTTATCGGCAGCCAGCAATTGATCGAGATATTTCTTTACAAAAAAATCTGTGCCTTCGCTATTGTACTCGCCATACTCTACAATAGGCACCCACAAAGGACATGCCAGTTGCTCTACTTTAATATCCGGGAAGAACTTGTTTATCTCTATAAGATAAGATTGAGAGTTTACAGTGCCCCTTGTGCCCAATACACCCACATGCCTAGTTTTTGAATAATTGCCTATTACCTCTGCCGTAGGGCGTATCACACCCAGAACGCGTTTTTCAGGGGCAATTCCGGGCAGATCCTGCTGCTGTATAGTACGTAATGCCTTGGCGCTGGCAGTATTGCAGGCTATGATCACCAGCTCGCATCCTTGCTCAAAGAACCATTCTACACATTGCAGCGTGTATTCATGTACCGTTTCGAAAGACCGGTTGCCATAAGGGGCGCGGGCATTATCTCCGAGGTATATATAATCGTATTGCGGAAGGGCTGCAACGATGGACTTAAATACGGTGAGCCCGCCATAGCCCGAATCAAAAACACCAATTGGAGAAAGCATGTGTAAAAATATAGAAAAGAGCCGGTAAAGACCGGCCCGCAGCTTTTATCTTCCGTTTATGTCGATACAAACGTATTAAGGATATCATAAAAGCGTGTCATAGCGGTGTTTTAGTTTTCATATACTGCTGTTTATACAGTAATTTTGCGTCATATTTTACTTATGAGTGACGTTGTGATTCCTACCGCTCCAGCACTGACAGCTAAGGACTTTGCTACTGACCAGGAAGTGCGCTGGTGCCCCGGTTGCGGAGATTATTCGATATTAAAACAGGTACAGACCATATTGCCTCAAACGGGCATTCCACGGGAAAATATCGTGATCATATCCGGCATTGGCTGTAGTTCGCGTTTCCCGTATTATATGAACACCTTTGGTATGCACTCCATACATGGGCGCGCGACAGCCGTGGCATCCGGCCTCAAAGCATCGCGGCCTGAATTGAGCGTGTGGATAGTAACCGGTGACGGCGATGGCTTGAGTATTGGCGGCAACCATACCATACACCTGCTAAGACGTAATTTTGATGTAAACGTCCTGCTGTTTAATAACCAGATATATGGCCTTACCAAAGGACAATATTCTCCTACGTCAGAAGAGCATAAAGTAACCAAGTCCACACCTTTTGGAAGCATAGATCATCCGTTCAATCCTTTGGCATTAGCATTGGGCGCGGATGCAAGCTTTATTGCCCGTAGTATGGATCGTGACCCTAAGCACCTGCAGCAAATGCTGCTGCGCTCTCACGGGCACCATGGTTCGTCTTTCCTGGAGATATACCAGAATTGCAACATCTTCAATGATGGAGCATTTGAGATATTCACAGAAAAAGGCTCTAAGATGGAAGAATGCCTGTTCCTGGAAAACGGCCAGCCATTATTGTTCGGTGCCAACAAAGACAAGGGCATCAGGCTGGATGGCTACAAACCACAGGTGGTAAACCTGGCAGATGGTTATAGTGCAGCTGACCTTTGGATACACGATGAGTCTGACTTCTACAAAGCACAGATACTTACCCGTTTGTTTGATGAGCCTTCGAAAGCAGATCATTTCCCTCGTCCGTTTGGTGTTTTCTACAAGGCAGACAGGCCTACGTATGAAGATGGAATGAAATTGCAGATTGAAGACACCATTGCAAGAAAAGGCAAGGGAGACCTGGATAAATTGCTGCAGGGTATGGAAACCTGGGTGATAGAATAATAGTTGCCGGGAGGCGTTTATATTTGTTCAACCAATTTCCTGAATATTGGCTTCACTAAAAAAACTTGCGGGGCAAACGATGTGGTATGGATTGAGTTCCATATTCGCGAGCTTCCTGAATTACCTGCTTACCCCATACCTGACGCACTACATGAGTGCATCGGTATATGGCGAGATGAGCCTGATATATGCGGCCATACCGTTCATGAATGTCATATTCACCTACGGAATGGAAACAACATTTTTCCGCTTCAGCAATAAAGATCATAATGGTAAGCACGTGTACAATATTGCCAGCCTGTCGCTGGTAGGTACTACGCTGCTGTTCACAGTGATATTAATGTTATGGCGTGGCCCTGTGGCTACACTGTTGCGAGTAGAAGAGCATCCGCAGTTTGTGGTTTGGGCGGCGAGCATCATAGCTTTAGATACGCTTACCACATTGCCATTTGCCAAACTGCGTAATGATGGTAGGCCCCGGAAATATGCATTTATCAGGGTTGCTGGCATTTTGCTGAATATAGTACTGGTAGTGTTCTTTTATACAGTATTACCCGGCTATGCGAAAGCACACCCCGGTAGCTGGCTGGCATCTATGTATGACCCGAGTCTTGGTGCAGGCTATTATATTATTGCCAATCTTGCCATGTCTGCATTTAGTTTCCTGTTGTTGTTGCCCGAATTTGCGGCTATACGTTTTGAATGGGATGCCAAGCTCTGGAAACAGATGATCGTTTATTCAGCGCCATTGCTCATAGTTGGTTTTGGTGGTGTTATCAATGAAACGTTTGACAGGATCATGCTGGGCTGGTGGTCGCCGGCAGGTACCGAATTGCAAAAGAAGGCTGAAGTAGGCATCTACAGCGCCTGCTACAAATTGTCTATACTTATTACGCTCTTTGTCCGGGCATTTCGCATGGGCGCAGAGCCATTCTTCTTTCAGCAGGCAAGAGGCGAGGATGCACCTAAGACCTATGCAAGAGTGATGAATTACTTTGTGATGATCCTTTGCATCATGTTCCTGGTAGTAATGTTATACCTGGATGTATGGAAACAATTCATCCGTAATAAAGAAATGTGGGCAGGGCTTTCGGTTGTGCCAATACTATTGATAGCCAATATGTGTCTTGGTGTATATTATAACCTGGCAATATGGTATAAGCTATCTCATAAAACCAATGCAGGCGCAACCATCACTATTATAGGCGCACTGCTGACATTAGTTATCAACTACCTGTTTATACCGAAATACGGATATACAGCCTGCGCATGGGCAACGCTTTCCTGCTATGGGGGCATGATGGTTATCTCTTACATCTGGGGGCAGAAAGTATATCCTGTTCCTTATAATGTACGTAAGTTAACAAGTATGTTTATGATGATGCTGATGGTGTATGGCTTTCACTATATGGTTTGCAGGGTTATCAGCAATGAAGGTTTGCGGCTGTTGTCGGGCACTACATTTATGCTGATGTATATTGTATTTATAGCAAACAGCCAGAAGCAGGAATTGAAAACACTTCCAGTAATAGGCAAGTTTATCCGTTAGGAAAGAAGCTCACATGGCTTCATGCCTGTAGCTTTTTTGAAGGCGGTACTAAAATGGGAGATACTGCTGAAGCCAAGGGTATTGGCTACATCTGACACAGAGTAACGATGGTTCTGTAATAATTCTTTTGCCTTGTTGATCCTCAGTTCCTGTGTGTATTCGTACAGTGTTTTGCCGGTCATGGCTTTGAAACCTTTCTTCAGGTAGCACTCGTTCATGGCTACCTTGCGCGATAGCTCTTTAATGGTAAGCGGCTTATCAAAGTTTTGCTCTATGATACGTTGCGCCTCAGTTATTTTCTCACGTTCTGTGTCGTAGGCAAGAAAACGGCATGCCGGTACCGGGCATACAGTAAACGGCAATGCAATACAATCGAGCGCACGGCGAAGTAAATGCAGCAAGGTTTCTGTCTGTTTCAGAGACTCTGTAAAAGCTTCATTAGCATTGATGCCTCTCAACTGCTGCAATAGCTCTGTAGACTGGCTGCATATTGCAAACTGCTCTTCAGTGACCTTATCAAAATGAAAAGGAGCCTGTTTCGATATCGTAGCTAAAGGATATTGTTCGAAAAAGCCCGGTTTAAATTCAGCCCAGAATATTTCTGCTTTCCCTGCCTCGATATATTGCAGATACAGTAATTGTACACAATATTGCCCATCGGCCACGGGGAAAAGGTTCAGACGTGCATGTTCTTCGGGCCAGCTATCCTCACTAAAGCTCACCTCAATGCATTCCGCGTGTATATGGTTATTTACAGATACAGGTTGCCTGCTTAATATATGCGCCTGCTGGCCCAGTATGCGTTCCAGCGGTGCATAATTATTGATACTTAACAGGTCTGCAGTAATATCTAACACAGCATCAAAGGTAACCCTTTTTATATCGACAACGTTGATGGCACTATTTTATAAACCTATCACTCCGACGAAAAAGAAATTGTCGGACTAATAAAAAACATGTTATGAAACTAAAATTACAATCCTTGCTGGCTTTAACTGCCGGGGTATTATTTACCCAAAACATTAATGCTCAATCTCTTGTAGGTATCACACAGGATGATAAAGTATTTACTATGGCCAACATAGCTGCTCCCGGCCTTATAAGCACCCCAATAACAGTTACGGGGATGACGGCGGGACAGACTATTGCCGGAGCAGATGTTCGCCCCATGACAGGTGAGCTCTATATTATGGGCTATGATGCTCTTAGTAATACAGCGCAGATCTATAGTTTAAATACTGCAACAGGTGTAGCTGCAGCAATCAGTTCTACACCTATGTCACTTGGCCTGGGCGCTACTGATGCTGTCAGCTTCGACTTTGATCCTACAATGGACCGCATTCGAGTGGTAGGGGCGAATGGCAAGAACTATGATATTAACCCGGTAAATGGCGCCATCGTGTCAACAGATGCTGATCTCAGCTTTAACCTGGCTGATGTAAACCACTTAGCTACCCCATCCATCGGGGCCATCGCTTATACCAACAGCTATGTTGGCGCGGGCGCTACTACGCTGTATAGCTATGATATGGCTTTAAATGTCCTGGCTGCAATTGATTTGCCTGCAACAGGTGTGCTCCATACAATAGGTAATACAGGGCTGATGGTGAATACTGTTACCCACTCCATTGATATGGATGTATATGTAGACCCGGTGACGCTGAACAGCACTGCTTACCTGGCTGCGAATACCAATGCCGACCTGAACGATAACCTGTACAGCATAGACCTGAATACCGGAGCGGCTACCAGCCTTGGCCTTATCGGCGCGGGTTTGGATGTTAAAAATATTGCCATTACCATCAACCGTGCATTGCCTGCAGTTACCGGTAAAATGATATTTGGCGTTCAGAACAAAACAAATACCCTTGTATCTTTTGACAGTGATAACCCAAGGTTGCTGCGTACGTATATGCCTGTAACAGGTATGGTATCAGGTCAAATGATCGCAGGCCTTGATTTCCGTCCTTCTGATGGCAAACTGTACGCTATGGGTTATGATTATCTATCCGGCCAATACCAGTTATATACCATCAATACAGCTACAGGCGTTGCCACTGCAGTGAACAGCAACGCAGCTGCCATAAACCTGGGCATGAGTAATAATGTAGCTTTTGATTTTGATCCGGTTGCCGATAAGGTACGCGTTATCAGCAGGGAAACAGGATTGAACTATCGCATCAACCCTACAAGCGGCGCTATAGAAATGACAGATACAGCGGTGGTGTACGGAACATCTGATGTTAATGCAGGCAAAACTCCGCACATAGGCGCGATAGCATATACCAATAGCTATAACCATGCAACGGTTACTGAATTGTACGCTCTGGATGATTCCCTTGGATCTATGGTGAAACTGGGCTCACCTAATGGTGGTATGCTTTCTACAACAGCAGCAAGCCTAGTGATGGTAAACGCATCTGATATGAGTTCTGATATAGACTTCTTTTACGATTCTACAAGCAAGAATAATGTTGGATATATAGCAGTAAACTCTATGACCAGCCTTAATGATAAATTGTATACCGTAAATACCAACAGCAGCTCTATCAGTCTTGTAAGTGATATTGGCCTGGGTGTTTCCATGTCTGACATTGCCGTGCAACCACAATATAAAAATGCAGTTGTAGGTATTGCCACAATTGAGAACAAACCGCAGTTTACTGTGTATCCTAACCCTGCAACAAATGATCTGTACATCAATGTGACAGGTGCTAACGCAGATAAGGCTTATGTTTCTATTGCAGATATTACAGGCCGCGTTGTGAAAAACACAACTGTATTGCAAGGCAGGATATCAATATCTGATCTTCAAAATGGCATTTACTTCGTGCGACTGAATGTAAACGGCACCGTTTATGAAACACAGAAAATTGTGAAACAATAATCAACCGGTTTTAGATGTTTGAAAAAGGGACTGCATTTGTTTGCAGTCCCTTTTTTATAATAAGACAAGCTCTTAAACGCCGGTGTTCAAGACGGAATTTACTCCAAAAATGACGAGCAAAACTATTAATATAATGGCGGCGAAGAATATTAGGATAAAGTACTTAACCAAGGTCTTAAACCAGCCCTGTTTGTAAAAACGAAGCATGGCCGCATAGAGATAAATGAAATAGCCTAATGTCACAAATGGGGAAAGGATGCTACCTGCCTGCCCGCACCATTTGTGAAGAACGTTTACAATAAATATGGCTACAAACACCAGGCAGTAATAGTGCAACAGGAATATAATGTGCGACACATAGAAAAACTCTCGCCTGCGTATATACAATAGCTTCATCAATAAAGCTATCAGCGGCAGGGATAGGAACAGCATATATGGCAGGGAATGAAAAAAGCTTTCCTTGACCTTATGCATGTATTCGCCAGGATTTTCATGAGAATATTGCCTGGCAGCTATCATACGTCTTTTGAAATAATGTTGGAGCCAGCCATCTCTTTTGTTTTTGGCTAATATTTTTTGAACAGAATCATATTCTGCAACCGTTTGCTCGGGTGCATAAGAATCATTATAATCATATGTAAAAACGGTAGTATCGCTTTTTTGCAATGCCGTGCTTACTGTGGCGGAGTCTTCAGCGCTAAGGCCTTCTGTTAAACCTACCTGTGCCTCTTTCAGGTGGGTCATGGCAGAATCGAGTTTTGCTATTTTTGATGGAGGAAGTTTTTCGTGAGCATCGTTATTGGTAAAGACGCTGATAAATGCGAGGAAGAATATGGCTGATATAAACAGGTATAGTCTTATAGGGTTGATATAGCTTGCCCGCCTGCCGCGTATGTATTCCGCAGTCAGGAACCCTGGTTTTAAAATAAGCGCTTTAACGGTGCTAAAAAATTTACCATCAAAATGGGTTACATCTTCTAAAAAGTGCCTGGTGAGGTGCAGGAAGTTTTCTTTAGGTTCTACATTTTCCTGTCCGCATTTATGGCAATAGCGATCATACAACTGTGCGCCACAATTGAGGCATACTTTTTCTTTACGTTCGTGCAGGTGCGACATACAAATTGTGTTTAGCTAGCCATACTAAAGAATGAATTGAGCGACATACCTATTGTGATTACAGTTATCAATATAATAGCGGCAACAGATAAGAACAGGAATTTTACGAAGGTCTTGAACCATCCCTGCTTGTAGAAGCGGAGCATCGCGATATATAAGTACACAAATATGCCGCCTATACCTATTGTCATCAATATATTGCCCAAGAATTCGGGAATAAATTCTGCGAGGGAAAGTTTTATTAGTAGCAGAAAGAAGAAGGAGATGGTATAATAATGTAGGGAGAAGATTGCGTGGGATACATAATAATACTGCTTGCGCCTTCTGTAATATAAAAGATATAGGAAGAAGGCGAAAATAGGCAGGGATATGAAAAACATTTTGGAGAAAGAATGTTGTATCCGTTCCAATACTTCTCTAAAGAAATTATAAGGATCGTTGTCATAGGTCTCCCATACACCTATCAGACGTTTCTCAAAATAGCGATCGAACCAATTACTTTTTTTACTGGCAGGTAAGGCTCTTTGCAGCGAATCGTAATATTTGTAGCCATGTGTTAGATAATTGGGAAGAAACAATACCTGCACATCCTGGCCATCAGTATTATGGCGGTAATACCCCCATCGCTTCCCGGAGTCTGTAGCTCTTGTAGAATCGGTAGCGTATACTAACACCGGGTTGTTATGAACGGTAATTCTCTGTTCTTTTTGTGATCCGGCAAATACGATGACAAAGAATATTGCTGAAACAAACAGATAAAGCCTTACCGGGTCCAGGTATTTAGTTCTGCGCCCCTTGAGGTATTCCGAAGAAAGAAAACCCGGCCTTACAAGTAACGATTTCATGGTAACGAAAAACTTGCCATCGAAATGAGTTACGTCTTCAATAAAATGAGTAAGCAGGTGCCAAAGCGTTTGTTTGGGTTCTGCATTCAGTTGCCCGCAATTTTTGCAATAAGGGCCATCTACTACAGCATCGCAGTTAAGGCAATTATTTTCTTTCCGGAGCCTGGCGTGGGACATATATATTTATAGGTTGATGAGGTATTTGTATATCTGCAAAAAGCTAAAATAGTCAATAAGGCCATCTTTCAAAATATGTGCACAGGCTTTAATAGTTTAATAATCTTAATTTCGTAAGCTGAAACTCCACCTTATGCACACCGAAATGGAAGACCTGCGGTATCCTATAGGCCGCTACAAAAAGCCGGAAACATACAACTTAACTGATATTAAAGAATGGGTAGAAGTACTGGATGCGCTACCGGGGTGGCTGGATCTGTGCATTGAGAATCTTGACGAAGAACAATTGAGAATACCCTACCGCCCGGCGGGGTGGAATACCAACCAGGTGATACACCATATAGCAGACAGCCATATGAATGCCTACATCAGGGTTAAACTTGCGCTGACAGAGGATAACCCTACAATAAAAACCTATAAAGAAGCAGAATGGGCTTTGCTGCCGGATGTGGAGATCGTACCCGTAAATGTTTCCAACACATTGATACATGCCTTGCACAGGCGCTGGGTGGCAACCCTGAAGGCCTTACAGCCTGAAGAATGGGACCGTACTTTTTACCACCCGGAACACCAAAGAAATATTCCTATATGGGAAGTGACAGCATTGTATGCATGGCATAGCCGCCATCATATGGAGCAGATACGCCGCCTGCGCGAAAGAATGAACTGGTAATTTTGTTTGCGTACTAAAGCTGCGCGTTGTAGATTGCACACAAATTCATCCCGCTATGCAACAAGGACTTTTGCACCTGCACAGTATTCTTCGCTGGTTTGTACTCATTTTCGCTTTGTGGACGATCTTCAAAAGCCTGGCTGATATGAACAGCGGTAAAGCATTTACAGGTGCTAACAAGCGCCCCGCTTTATTCCTGATGATATCCTGCGATATACAGTTGCTCCTGGGGCTGATACTTTATTTCACAGGCGCATGGGGTATCAAAAACATCCAAAACCAAGGTATGGCAGCTGTTATGAAAGATCATGCAAGCCGTTTCTGGGCAGTGGAGCATATCACGGGTATGATCATTGCCATCGTTTTGGTACACATTGGTTATAGCAGCACTAAAAAGAATATCGAAGACAAAGCAAAATTCCGCAAGCTGTTCTGGTTTACGATAATTGCATTGCTTATTATATTATTCACTATCCCATGGCCTTTCCGCCAGGATATTGGCAGGGCTATGTTCCCCGGCATGTAATGCGGTATGCTTAAAAGGTTCCTTCAGCCTTTTTACACTATATATGTATTGGCAACCTTTTTGGTATGCCTGTTGGCTGCGTTTCCCATATTTGTTCTGCTAGGTATATGGAACAAGGTATGGGCCCGGCGCACCATCTGGAATATTGTGCATTACTGGGCACAGGCCTGGCTGGTTTTAATAGGCCAGCCTATGATACGAAGGGGCAACCGGCCTTCGAAAGAGCGATATGTATATGTTGCCAATCATATATCCTATATGGATACCGTGCTGATCTATGCAGCGATACCGCATTACTTCCGCACGCTGGCCAAGAAAGAAATGGCATCGATACCTGTATTTGGTTTTGTATATAAGCAGCTGGCCATACTGGTAGATCGCAGCAGTGCCCATAGCCGGTCGCGCAGCCTGCGGCTGATGTGGCGAATGCTGAAGCATGAATGTAATATCGCCATCTTCCCCGAAGGAACCTTTAATGAAGGTACAGAACCCCTGAAAGACTTTTATGATGGGGCCTTCAGGCTGGCTATTAATACCCAAACACCCATACTGCCCACGATATTTGCAGATACCGTACATCGCTGGCATTACAGCGCCTGGTGGAAATTGTGGCCGGGCAGGAACCGGGTTATTTACTTACCGCCCGTTAGTGTAGCGGATATGGACATTAGCCAGGTATCTGTATTAAAGGAACGCGTGCATCACCAGATGACCGAAGCTTTATCGAAGCTAAAAACCGGTAATCGCCCCTAACTGCCTGCTCCCTACCGACATATTGCCTTATTAACTCAACCAAATGCGTACCTTTGCGCAAATTTTTGAAAGTTATATGGCTTTGCAAGCAGGTATAGTAGGCCTTCCGAACGTAGGTAAATCAACATTATTTAATGCAGTGAGCAACAGCGCCAAGGCACAGGCAAGCAACTACAGGTTCTGTACCATAGAACCAAACGTAGGGCAGGTAGATGTACCGGACGAGCGACTTGCTAAACTGGCAGAACTGGTTCAGCCTCAGCGTATTGTGCCTACAACCATAGAGTTTGTGGATATTGCCGGCCTGGTAAAAGGTGCCAGCAAGGGAGAAGGCCTGGGTAATAAATTCCTGGCTAACATACGTGAGGTAGATGCCATTGTACACGTGATCCGTTGTTTTGAAGATGAGAACATCCTGCGTGAAGAAGGGGAGATCAACCCGGTAAGCGATAAGGAGATCATTGATACAGAGCTGCAACTGAAAGACCTGGAGAGCGTAGAGAAGAAAATGCAGCGCTATGAAAAAATAGCCAAGAACGATCCTAAAGCTAAAAGGGTGTATGATGTACTGGTACAGTGTAAAGAGCATCTATACCAGGGCAAAAATATCCGCGCCCTGAAGCTGGAAGGTGAAGACCTGGAGGCCATTGCAGACCTTTTCCTGCTGACCCAAAAACCTGTGCTGTACGTAGCAAATATCGATGAAGGCTCTATCCACACGGGTAATAAGTACTCTGAAGCGCTGGTAAAAGTGGCCAAAGAAGAAGGTGCGCAGGTGATCGTAATGAACAACACCATCGAGGCGCAGATATCTGAAATGGAAAATGCAGAGGACAAAGAAATGTTCCTCGGTGAATATGGGTTGAAAGAACCGGGCCTGAACCGCCTTATACGCGCGGCCTATGAATTGCTGAACCTGATCACGTATTTCACTGCCGGTGTGCAGGAAGTACGCGCATGGACCATACACCGTGGCTGGAAAGCCCCACAGGCTGCCAGTGTGATACATACGGACTTCGAAAAAGGATTCATTAAAGCAGAGACCATCGCTTATAACGATTATGTGACATTTAAAAGTGAGGCTGCTTGCCGCGAAAATGGTAAATTACGTATAGAAGGAAAGGAATACATTGTTCAGGATGGCGATGTATTGCACTTCCGCTTTAACGTATAACCTGAATTGAATGAATAACAACGATACTCAACGCACCGGTTTTGCAAAAAAGCTGGTGCGTTGGCATTTTATAGCATTGGCTTCTTTGCCAGTGTTGATCTTTTTCTCTTATAGCAACATCCGCATATTGCTGCACTGGCAATTATCGGTAGCAGCGGTGATCATATTTTTTGTTACTACATTATTGAGCCTGGCTGTATATAAGCAGTTGAAACGGGGCTATAAAATATACTTTGGTTTTGCACTTGCGTATTGCGCAATGCTCGTATTGCTTTTTGCAATTGAACGTATTGCTTTCATCATTTTTTCTATACCATTCCTGGTAGCGGTTTTACCGGATACTAAAGTTGCAGCAAGTGATGGCTATGTAGTGCGGGAAAACCGCACGGTGATGGGCAATGCCAGCTATGAGCTATTGAAAGATAACTTTATATATGAGCATTATGTAGGGCGTTATTACCGGGAGGACATGGAACGTATGGAAAGTTTTCATGTGCTGAGTAGCGACGACCAGTGCATCAACCTGCAGGTACATACTGAAGGAAGAGATACTGCCTGGTGCTTTATAAAAAAATAGGCTATTGCTCCTCTTCGTATATTTTAATATAGCAGTTTCTTATCGCAACAAGTTTGTCATTTACAAAACAACGAACAAGATACATACCTGGTCTAACGGGCATAAGCACATAATTCCAATGATAGGTAAACCATTCATTTTCCTTGACAGTGTCGCTGTATTGCATTTTGATTTTACCATTTCTGTCTAACCATTCTGTTTTAACAATGTCTTGTTTCCGAAGGCCATGCATTAAAATCCAATGACATGCAACTGTGTCCTTATTGGCATAGATGGTATCACTTACGAACCATCTCATTTTGAGTGAATCTAGACGAGGGATATAGGGTGTAAAGCCGTCTTCGATAGGATAAGAAGCGGTATCATAGATGGGTTGGTACTCCCATAACGATGAATTGTTAACCTGGCAAGGTCCCGCAAATGGGTCTACCAACTTATCCATTAGTAGTATATCATAAATTTCAAGGTGCAGATGGGGACCCTTTGAGTATCCCGAAGATCCCACCTTTGCCAATACCTGTCCTTTTTTGACGCTATCACCAAGATGTACCTTGGAAGAGTTTTTCATCAAATGGCCGTAAAACGTACGATAGCGGCCCTCGTGAAGTATCAGGATAAAATTGCCCATACCGGTCTTTAACCAATCAGTGTTCCTATCAAACTCCCCGTCGCTTGCAGCTAAAACCACACCGTCTGCTATTGCATGCACATAAATGCCACTGTCCATCGTTTTAAAACTGCGAAGTGTGAAGTCAGTTCCTTTATGACCATTGTAAGTTTTATCTCCACAAAATGCATCCTTTATTCCGGTAGAAGGGTCGTGATCTATATACATATCAATAAAAAAGTCCTTTCCTTGTAACCCTTGTATGGGCATCGCAAATTTTATTTCCTGGCAAAAACATGTCAAAGAAACCAAGAGAAATAATATAATGCCTGAGACCTTCACCTATGAAATATATGAATGATAAAAATTATGGATTTATTATATAGCAACAAAAAAGGCTTAATGATTTATCATTAAGCCTTTTTTAAAATTAAATATTGATTATCCTTCTGCTACACTATCCTGAAAAATGGGATGGTTGTGGCCATTCCTTTTTTCCTGTGCTTCTTTAGCAGCTTTCACAAAGGCTACAAACAACGGATGCGGATTTTCTACTGTGCTCTTATATTCGGGGTGGAACTGTACACCTACATAGAATGGGTGCTCGGGTATTTCTACTACTTCTACCAGGCCGGTAGCAGGGTTAGTACCTACAGGAACCATACCCGCTTTTTCGAATGCATCGAGGTATTCGTTATTGAACTCGTAACGATGGCGGTGACGCTCAGAAATACGGGTAGATCCATAAATACCTGCCGCTTTTGATCCGCTTTTCAGTTCGCAATCGTAAGCACCTAAGCGCATAGTACCACCCATTTGTGTAATATTCTTTTGCTCTTCCATCATGCTGATGACCGCATTATGCGTATCAGGATTCATTTCTGTAGAGTGTGCATTGGCCATTCCCAATACATTTCTTGCAAACTCCACACAAGCCATTTGCATACCCAGGCAGATACCGAAGAATGGTATCTTGTTTTCGCGGGCATAGCGGATAGCATCTATCTTACCTTCGATGCCACGGTGGCCAAAGCCCGGCGCTACCAGTATGGCATCCAGGTTCTGGAGCTTCTCACGCGCATTTTCCGGTGTCAGGTATTCAGAGTGTATGTTACGTATCTCTACCTTACATTCGTTGATGGCGCCTGCATGTATAAATGCTTCCAGGATAGATTTGTAGGCATCCTGCAGCTCTACATATTTACCTATCAGGCCGATGGTTACTTTAGATTTTGGATAGCGCAGCTTGTTCAGGAACTCTTTCCATTTGTTCAGATCCGGTTCTTTACCTGCAGGCATATTCATTTTTTGCAGGCAGATCTCATCCAGCCTTTCGCTCATCATTTCCAGCGGTACACCGTAGATAGTATCCGCGTCGAGAGCTTCAATAACTGCATCCTGTGTTACATTACAGAAAAGCGCGATCTTTCTTTTCAGGTCTTTGTATAATGGTTCTTCTGTACGGCAAACAAGGATATCCGGGTTCAGGCCATGCTCGCTCATCATCTTTACAGAGTGCTGTGTAGGCTTGGTCTTCAATTCTTTTGCTGCACGCAGGTAAGGGATCAGTGTCAGGTGTACTACCAGTGCATTTTCATCACCCATTTCCCATTTCATCTGGCGAACTGCCTCTATATATGGCAGCGATTCGATATCGCCCACGGTACCACCCAGCTCTGTAATGATGATATCATATTTATTATCCTTACCCAGCAAGGTCATGCGGCGCTTGATCTCATCGGTGATATGCGGTATCACCTGTACGGTTTTACCAAGAAATGCACCCTCACGCTCTTTATTGATCACATATTGGTAGATGCGCCCGGTAGTTACGTTGTTGGCCTGCGATGTGTAGGTGTTCAAAAAACGCTCGTAGTGGCCCAGATCCAGGTCTGTTTCTGCACCATCTTCCGTCACATAACATTCCCCGTGTTCGTAGGGGTTTAAAGTACCCGGATCTACGTTGATGTAGGGGTCGAACTTTTGGATGGTTGTGCGGAAACCACGCGCTTGTAATAATTTGGCCAGCGATGCCGCTATAATGCCTTTTCCTAATGAAGAAGTAACGCCTCCGGTTACAAAAATATACTTAGTCATAACGTCCTGCCTTTAAAACAGACCGGTATTGCAGCTCGAATAAAACAATAAATTGGGGGATTCGCTCTAACGGTCATGCAAAGATAGAAAACTAACCTGTAGATAAAAAATAGCTTGTCTTTTCCGAAGATGATTTAGCTCATCAAAAATCCCCCTTTTCGTTTTAGTTTTTTTAACATTTATAATTTCGGATAATAAAACAATAAGCACATTTTTGTCACGTTAATGTAACACACATCCATTAGCACCTACTTATGCGTCCCTTGATAACACTTCTGCTGCTACTGGCAGCAGCCACCACCGTACACGCCCAATCGTACCTGATAAAAGGTACCGTTTCGGACACAGCCAGCAACAATACACTTCCCAATGCCTGCATCACGTTATTGCGAGCTAAAGATTCTGTAATGGAATCCTTTGCCCGGGCAAAAGATGATGGAACTTTTGAGTTGCACGCACAATCTAAAGGGAAGTACATTTTTATGACCACCTTTCCCGGCCTGGCCGACTATATAGATTATATAGATATCAAAGATGAAAGGCCTATAGACCTGGGTACTATACCTATGATATCGCGTGTGCATCTGCTGAAGGAATTTGTAATGACCAAAGAATATGCAGCTATTAAAGTAAAAGGTGATACGATAGAATATGTTGCAGATAGTTTTAAAACCAGGGACAATGCCACTGTAGAAGCCCTGCTGAAAAAGTTGCCCGGCATACAGGTGGATAAGAACGGCCAAATTATAGCACAGGGCGAAAAAGTGGAGAAAGTATTGGTGGACGGCGAGGAGTTTTTTACGGACGATCCGGCTGTTGTGACCAAGAGCCTGCAGGCAAAGGCTGTAGATAAAGTACAGGTATATGATAAGAAAAGCGACCAGGCAGAGTTTACCGGGATAGATGACGGGGAAAAGATAAAGACCATCAACCTGCAGCTGAAGGATGATAAGAAGAAAGGCTTTTTTGGGAAAGTGGTTGCAGGCGGCGGTGCCGGCGATGAACGCGGGTATTTTGAGAACCAGGCTATGATTAACTCTTTCAAAGGTAAAAGGCAGCTATCAGCATTTGGTATTGCATCTAACACAGGAAAAATAGGCCTTGGCTGGGAGGATAAGGATAAATACGGCGCCAGTAATACCAACTCTACCATGACGGATGACGGAAGTTATGTGACATATTACTCCAATGACGATGATGATTTCTCGAGCTGGGATGGACAGTACAATGGACAGGGTATACCTAAAGCATACACAGGTGGCCTGCACTTTGCAGACAAATGGAACCAGGAAAAAGAACACCTGGCAAGTAATTACCGGTATGCCAAACAGGATATCACTACTACTACCAATACAATTACACAATACACTTTGCCTGATTCTACCTACTACACGAAGCAAAACCAGAATGTGTACAAGACCGGGCAAAGGCATCGTGTAGATGGTTTATTTGACTGGAAACTGGATTCTACCTCTTCCATTAAGCTGACAGCCAACTCCGGTTATTCGAACACACAAACAACATCTGATTTTGATGCCCAGACCTTGAGCGGCAGCGATCAGCAGATAAACAGGAGTACGCGAAGAGTAACCAATGACGCTACAACAAAGAGCATTAATAGTACGCTAGACTATCGTAAGAAGTTCAAAAAAGAAGGGAGGACAGTTTCCTTCAACCTTACAGAATATTATCGCGAAACGGAAGGCGATGGGCACCTGAACAATACCACCTCTGTAAAAGATACTACCGTTGCCGGCCAGTTTCTTACACTTACTACCGATCAGAAAAAGATAACTAATACCAAGGCGCTGAATCTATCATCGCGCATATCCTATACAGAACCATTAGTTGCCAAAAAGGTATTCCTGGAGCTGAATTATTCCTTTAAGCTGGATAATAATAACTCTGTTCACGAAACCTATAACAACGGAGGAAAGGACTATGATGTGCTGGATAGTGTATACAGCAATAAATATCAGTATAATGTAACGACCCATAACGGGGGTACCAACTTCCGTTTTGTATTCAAAAAGATAAACTTCTCAGCGGGGGCTTCTGCATCTTATGCCAATTTTGAACAGAAAGACCTGATGCTGGATACATCGCGTAAGCGTGATTTTGTCAACTTCTTCCCTGCTGCCAACTTTACCTATAAGTTCAGTAAGCAGACACGTATTTCTTTTAACTATTATGGTAGTACCAATCAACCTACTATAGACCAGATACAGCCCTTCCGCAACAACCTGGATCCGCTGAATATTGCCATAGGTAACTCGGCCCTGAAACAGGAATTCAAACAAAGAGTAAGCGTGAGCTTCAACGACTATAAAATGTTGAGTGGCCGTTATATCTGGTCGAGCCTGAGTTTTAATACATCTAACAATGCTATTAGCCGCTCTGATAATACGGATGCACTGGGCCGCCATACTTACCAATATGTAAACGTAAATGGCAATTATAGCGCATGGGGTTATTTTAGCTATGGTGCCAAGATAAAGAAGACAGTGAACGCAGGTGGATATGTGAACCTTGGGCTGAACCATATCAATAACTACATCAACGGAGTAAAGAATGTGAGCGATAATAACACCTATACCGTAGGCTTGCGTGCAGACTATACTACCAGTGATGAAAAATTCTCAATAAGCCTTAACCCAAGTGTTACCTATAACGATAACAAGGCCACCATCAGCACGTATACCACCAGCTTCTGGAATACCAGTACAGAATTTGAGATATCGTATGAGTTGCCATTGAATTTTGAAATAGGTACCGACTTTAACTGGTATGTGCGGGAGCAAACTACGGTATTTGACCAAAACAACAATGTGTTCAAATGGAATGCTTATGTATCGAAGAAATTCCTGAAGAACAAGCAACTGGAACTGCGCATGTCTGCATTTGACATACTGAACCAGAATCTTGGTTTTACACGTTATGCCCAGAACAACTATGTGACGCAGGATAACTACAATACCATTCGCCGTTACGGCATGATCAGCCTTACCTGGAACTTTACTAAATCTGCAGCAGGCGTTCCGCAAAACAATGCTGCCCAAATTATTCAAAGCGTAAAATAAGCCCCATGAAGAAGATAATTTTAATAAGCACCATACTCTTAGTTGCATTTAAAAGCGATGCGCAGTTTACCATGCAGGGTAAGATAGAATATGAAAAGAAAGTGAACATGCAACGTATGCTTGACAACCTGGATGATGAACAAAAACGGTGGATGGAAAACTTTAAATCACAGATACCTAAGTTCGCCACCAGTTATTTTGACCTGTATTTCACTCCGACGAAAACTATCTATAAACCCGGACGGGAAACCGATAACCAGCCTAAGCTTTGGTTTGCACAATCGCCCGCCAGTGAAAATATTGTACTGACAGATTTGAAAGCAGGTAACGTAAAGGCCAGCAAGCAGGTGTTTGAGCAGAAGTTCCTGGTAGAAGACAGTATGCGCAAACTGGACTGGAAAATAACAGATGAGATACGCACCATCAGCAATTATAAATGCCGCAAGGCAGTAGGTAAGATGTTTGACTCTGTATATGTAGTTGCCTTCTATACAGAAGACATTATTGCCAGCAGTGGGCCTGAAATGTTTAGCGGCTTGCCCGGTATGATCATGGAGCTGGCCATACCACGCCTCAACACTACATGGATCGCCACAAAAGTAGAACTGGTTGCGCCAAAAGAAACTGACTTTACCATATCTGAAAAAGGTAAAAAGACCAACCAGAAAGACCTGGAGAAAACACTCCGCGATAGCTTTAAAGACTGGGGTAAATACGCCGATAAGAATATCTGGTGGACGATGATATAGTGATATAGAACTTCATCAATCTTATTTTAAGACCTTTGATTTATCAAAGGTCTTAATTGTTTCCACATAAAACCAGTACTTATTATATTGCGATGCCATGCGAACAATTATTACTGTACTCTTACTTTTAGGCTTCAATGCCGAGGCCCAGGTAAAATTCATTGAAACAATTAATACCGGTATCCCTTCGGGCGAATTGTATAATAACATTGGTAATTCCCGAATCTTTACATCATATAACGATGATAGTATTTATCTGTATGGCAGCCCGTCAAGATTAGTAGAAAAAGATATGATAAGCAGCCCGCAGACTGTTTATGCCATTAGTAATCGTGGCAGAGCGAATGTTTCATATCATTTTCAATTTCCGGAATCGTCTAAAGGACAGTCGCTCAGCGCTGTTTGTGTACTACATGAGAAACTGATTATTTTAACCTTCAAAGACGTTTATATCTACACAAAGCAACAAGGCAAGTTTGTTTTGTTTAAGAAGTTAGACAACAAGTACAAGTTTGACAGGATAAATATCTTAAACGACAGCACATTACTATTTAGCGTCACTTATATTTTTCACCCAAAATCGCAAAAGGAAAAATGTGTGCTTTCTACTGTTAACATGCGTACCCTTGATTATGAAAAGACGATTTTTCCTACGATTAATGGTATAGCATATTCTTTTTTTTCGCCCACATGGGTGGCGGCTAATGATAACCGGATTGCACTGGTAGATGATCCTATGAAATATAAGATACAAATACTAGATAGTAAGCTGAATGAGGAAATAAGTATAGAACCTAAAATAGATGATTGGAAAACCATCTCTAATGATACACTTGATTATATTATGCAGATAAGTGGTAAAGACGCATTAGACCGTGCCCAAAAGAGTGATGTAAATATAAGCAGGGTATTGAGCGTCTTCTTTATAAATAAAGACCATCTACTTGTTC
This sequence comes from Bacteroidota bacterium, assembly GCA_018267955.1. Lineage (GTDB taxonomy): Bacteria > Bacteroidota > Bacteroidia > Chitinophagales > Chitinophagaceae > Polluticoccus. The sequence goes on along the minus strand of JAFDXL010000002.1, from coordinate 534,339 downwards.
TTTATAAATTGAAAGGTGTTTACAAAGACTGCTATTTCGATATCATAGCATTGAATGAAAAGGGATATACAGTCATCAGTGAGAAGAACCTAATGAGGAAAGAATACGATGATAGTGAACTAATATCCGAAACGAATTTTCTGCTGAACCCGGTCAAAGATAGCCATGCGGAAATTATTCCGCTTTCAGATACTGAGTTTGCGTTAAGAAATACAAATTACTTAAAGATAAATGCCGATGAAAATATCGGTGATTACTATCGAAATGTCGCCGAAAACAGGGCTAACGAAAATAAGACGATAGGATTAGTAAAATTCAGGTGGAAATGATGCAAAGGATTATTGTATTTATCATACTATCGTTAACATTTTGTGGAAGTTATGCGCAGAAAATAATACCTGTTTCAGGTAATGTGCACTATCAATTTGTTAATGAACATGATCAGCCTGTAACTTTCGCGGCAGAAAAAGGCGATATCATTCTTGTAAAGACTTATAAGAATTGTGCAAGCTGCTTTACACAACTTGATGATTTTATTGCAGCTTATATATCAAAGCAATACCTGAAACACTATATGATATTAACCCTTGTTTCTAAGCGGTCAGATCCTGTATGGTACTTAAACGAGAACAAGCATTTAATAAAATATTCTTCTTTACATTACTTTATGCACTATCGAGGTGAGCAGGATACCGTGCATCTTGTACCATCCCTTCCAATTAGCAACTTTGACATTTCGCCAATCGTGATGTTATGTGACGGACAATCATTTATCTGCTTTTCTTATGGTGATTTATTCAACAAATCAGACCAAATTTCCAAAACGTTTAAAAAAGAACTGAAAAGAATATTTAAGTGAAAGATGCTCTTCCAAATGCAGCGTTTTTAATTTTTTTGTAGATTAGATAATCCTCAAACCTCATGTACACTATGCGTCCTATCTCTCTCAGGATAATATTGCTATTAATGATATTTGCGCTGCGCTATCATTGTAGCGCTGCGATAAATATTTACATTCCTTTTGACCCGAAGAATTGCATTAATTGTTCAGCAGGGCTGTACAGCCTTTGCAGGGAGCCGTCTGTGCAACAATTGACATTAATATTAAAAGAAGAATATCGCGCAGACGAACAGGATTTAAATGAAACTTATGAATTTAATAAGTTCCCGAAAATCAAACTTGTTTATTCAGACAGCCTGTACCGGACCTGGTCACATACTGATAATGCAATAGATTTGGTAATAGCAGATGACGGTAATAAAGAGATCTATCGTTCTGATCTCCGTCGATTGAATATGCAAAAAATCAGGACTGTTTGTGCCGGGCAAAAAGTAGCGGGGGATACAGTATTGTGTTATAGCTCTTTTGGCAGGAAGATGCTAGGTTTTAATGTTGCCTATCCCTATGTCTTCTCATTGGGAATGCATTCCCGCAGTGCTGTAAATATTAGCCAGCAAACTGAGCTACCGGTAAAGATTACTGATACCTTATCAATAACGTTATATAAGAACCTCTATAAACAACAATTCGATAAAAAATATCCTTTTGTAAAAAGCATGATCGAAGGGACACCAGTGTATAAGCCACAGGTTAGCGGACAAGGAAAATGGGATGATAATTCCATTTTCGTATTGTGCTCTGTAAAAGATTTTCGTAGCAAGCATGGCAGTGGTGATACCGATTCTATGGAAATCTTTTCTATTCCCGTCATTACACGTTTTTATCCGTCATCCGGAGTATGGACTATTTATAACGTGGATAAAAGCTTGCCTGCCGATTTCAATATATGGGATGTATATAAAGAAAGCGGTAGATTTTATGTTCAGGGCGTGTACAATGATGATCGTTATGGAATATATGAGCTAACCTGCAATGATGATAGCAAAACATTTTCTTTAAACAAGAAATTGCCAATAGGACAACCATCTGACTATAAGAAGCGAGGAGTATCGCCCCTGGAGGAATACAATACTTGTGTAAATGGGAATTTGTTAGCGTTTATATATGACGATAAAATTACCAGGTTAGATAATGAGAACCAGGTGAAAATACCGTTTGGCCAAAAGGGTAGCGATGCCTGGAACGCTTACGAGATAAGGGATTTGCAGGAAGATGATCTATATTACCATGTGCTATACATCCACGATGGAAATCACCATGCGCTTCGTTTTTCAAAAGACGGAAAGACGAAACAAGATATTATCATTGGAAGCACTTCTAATATTCAAACTACCAAAATCAAGTTTTATATGAATGGCAATACCTTGCTGTGTAAGCCTAATAGTAATGAAGATTGCCTGCGTATAACAACCATTCCGATGAAATGAATTGCTATTTCAAAACCCTTACTTCCACCCTGTCCTTGCCATGTTCATATTCCCCATTAGGTAAGACTTTATTTTTCAGGTAACCGTAGGCATGGCATTGTACCCTTGCGGAATCTATGCCATGTCCTTTAAGGTAAGCGTAGATTATCTTTGCCCGTTTTATAGATAGCCTGGAAGCGCCATTGAGCCGCGACGTATCTGTAAAACGGGATGATTGTTTCGCATTGTAATCGGCCGGTGAAAGATCATCGTAGTTGAAGCAGCATACAAACCCATCTATATTGACGAGTTGTTTTGGATTTTGTTTGAGAACAGTTACCACCGTATCCAGCAGTTTAAGTGTACTGGGTGCGAATATGGATGTGGTGTATTTGAAATGTATCGTCGCTATCAATTGCCCGCCTTCACCATGTACTAATTGATTTTTTCGAAGCGCGCCGTCGGTGATGATACCTACCATACGGTCGCGCGGATATCCTGTTGCATTGCCCGGTCGTTTAACTTCACCTTTGCCAGTTATCTCTTCTATCTGGCTGCTGTCTATCCCCAAAGCAAACAGGTATTTAGCCACTTCGTGAGATCGTTTTTGTGATAGCGCGAGGTTAGATACGGAGTCGCCAATATTATCTGTATATCCCACTATACGAATTAACTGATCGGGCTGTATGCCATCTGCATATATAAGAGAGTCGATCGTGTGTTTGGCTTTCGCCGTGAGTTTATAAGATCCTAAGTCGAAATAAATATGGGTTTGGGTAAGAAGAAAGGTATTGGGCTGAGTATAGCCGCTAATGCAGGTAAAGAAAAGTATAGTAATAAGTAGGTTTTTCATACCTACAATTTAATAAAAAAGCGATAGTGTGTTACTATCGCTTTTTTGTTTCTTTATCCTATTGCCTGTGCAAGATCATCTATCAGGTCGTTTACATCTTCTATGCCTACGCTCAGCCGTATCAGCGAATCTACAAGCCCGTTCTTGATACGCTCTTCGCGTGGTATAGAGCCATGCGTCATAGATGCCGGATGCCCTATTAGTGATTCTACTCCGCCCAGCGACTCTGCAAGGGAGAAGAGTTGTGTTTTCTTCAACACATCCATAGCGGCATCCATGCTATCGTTCTTCAATGTAAAGGACATCATACCGCCAAAGCCACGCATTTGCCTTTTGGCAACCTCGTGGTTGGGATGATCTTCAAAACCACACCAATATACCTTACCTACTTTAGGATGATTGCGCAGGTAGTTGGCGATAGCTTCACCGTTTTCGCAATGGCGCTGCATACGCACATGCAGGGTTTTGATACCCCTAAGTACCAGCCAGCAATCGTGCGGGCCGGGAACCGCACCGCAACTGTTTTGTATAAAGCGTAATTTTTCTTCCAAAGCTGCATCGTTCATGATGAGCGCACCATGCACCACATCGCTATGGCCACCAAGGTATTTGGTAGCAGAGTGCAATACTATATCCGCGCCGTCATCCAGCGGATTTTGCAGGTATGGTGAAGCAAATGTATTATCTACTACCAACAGTAGCTTGTGCTCTTTGGCAACAGCGGCACAAGCTGCAATATCTACAATATTCAGTAGCGGGTTGGTAGGTGTTTCTGTCCATATCATTTTGGTATTACCATTGATATAGCCGCGAATATTTTCTGCATTGCTCATATCAATGAAATGGAATTTGATGCCGTAGTTGGCAAATACTTTTGTGAAGATGCGATAGGTGCCTCCGTACAGATCGTTCGATACGATCACCTCATCACCAGGCATCAGTAGTTTGGCTACTGCATCTGTAGCAGCCATACCGCTACCAAAGCAGAGTCCGTATTGACCATTCTCAATGGCTGCCAATGCATTTTGCAACACGGTGCGCGTAGGGTTTTGTGTACGCGCATATTCATAGCCTTTGTGATCACCGGGGGCATCCTGTACATAAGTGGATGTCTGGTAAATAGGTGTCATGATGGCACCCGTTGTAGGATCAGGCGCTACGCCCGCATGTATCAGCTTAGTAGCCAGTTTATGTTGCTTATTGTTCATGTGTATTAAGTTAAAAAAATGATGACAAAGGTAATTATTTCTGATACCTGCACTTTATACTTATTTTGTGGGCACTTATATGAATGAAACTGTTGTAAAGAAAGACTATCGGAAACTTTATACCCTCTTATTTGTTTTGCTGGTTTGCACGGGTATAGCATTACGGATTTACCAGCATTTTTTCCTGGGCAGGGCACTTTGGGAGGACGAGGCACATCTCTCCCTTAACTTCATTGATGGTAACATTATAGATATGTTCATCCCGCTGAAACATTTTCAGTCGGCACCGATACTGTTTTTGCTTTCAGAAGAGATATTCACTACCATATTCGGATTTAGTGAAACGGCCTTGAGAACTTTTCCGTTTCTGGTTTCGCTGCTGGCATACCCGCTCTACTATTATTTTGTACGCGACCTTACCAAAAGCAGGCTTACGGCTATCATCGCTTTTGCCCTGCTCACCTTTAGCGCTTACGCCATCCATTATTCTTCTGAAACCAAGCCTTATACTGTTGAGCTATCCGTATTCATTTTCCTGGGTTTCCTGCTTTTCTCTGCTCATCCCTATATCGCCACCCGGCGCGAGAAGTTGCTGAAGGTATGGGGCAGTATTTTTATGTTCCTGGCAAATACCTCGCTGGTAATGCTCAGCAGTGTAGTAGCCTACAGGATATATACTCTGCTGATCATCGGGAAAAAGGCCCATCCTGAGGCTTACGCAGCACAAAGAAAACTGAATAAAAAACTGTTTACAGTATGGGGGATTAGTTTTGCTGCGGATATTATCCTTAATATCATCATCAACCCGTATGCCGATAACCTCCGCGAGCTATGGGAATTTGCCTATATCCCGTTCAATATCTTCAGTACCCGTTTCGTAGATTTTATGAGCGGCAGGATCCATGAGATATTCTTTAGCTCGATGCTGCTGTTTAAGGATGGATGGTATTTCCCTTATGCATTGCTTACAATTATGTTCTCAGGCATTGTTTATGTGATCAGGTCGAAACGGTGGGAACTATTGTTTTTTACGGTATTGCCGGTATTGCTGCATCTTGGGCTTTCGTGGATGCAATTGTACCCGTTATTCTTCCGGTTTGTATTGTATTTGTTTCCCGCAATTATATTATGGATCGCAATTGGCGCGGCGGCTATCGCGCGGTGGATCAGCAAGCTGCACTGGTCTGTTGCGGTAGTGCCGGTATTATACATTTTATATTGCTGTATCCAGCCATCCATGCAACAATACCCCATAACGGAGCGGAACGTAAAGCCCGTGCTCGACTTCATCAATAAATACCCCGACAGTACTAAAATATTCATTACAACGCCCGCCACTTTATATGAGTATTATAATAAAACGGGCTATGTAAAGGACACGAATTATAGTGCGTTGGAGTGGAACTTAAGCCCGCAGGAATATTACATAAGTGTAAAAGACCAGCATACAAATTACCTGCTGCTATATTCGGACGATGGCTATGCGGATGGCTACGCGCGGGTGCTAAAATCGCTGAAGAAACATCATATGGTAATCCGTGCAATGGAATATGGTACTTATGGCGTTGCAGAACTGAAGCCTATAGATTCGCTTCAATTTATACCTTCACCAAAACGTAGTATCAGTCGGTAATTATGTAATTTTAAGCCATGCAAAATTCACATGTGCGCCCGTCTGACGATCTGAGCTCTCAGGAGCGTGAGTACGAGAATAGCATAAGGCCACAATCAATTGAAGATTTTTCGGGCCAGCCTCAGCTGGTAGAAAACCTTCGCATATTTATCAAAGCGGCAAATCTTCGTGGTGAGTCGCTGGACCATGTGCTGTTTCACGGCCCTCCTGGTTTGGGTAAAACAACGCTATCGCGCATAGTAGCGAACGAGCTGGGCGTAAACATAAAAGAAACCAGCGGCCCGGTTATTGAGAAACCTGCCGACCTTGCCGGACTGCTTACCAGCCTGGAGCCGAGAGATGTATTGTTTATAGATGAGATACACAGGCTAAGCACTGTAGTAGAGGAATACCTCTATGCCGCGATGGAAGATTTTAAGATAGACATTATGATAGATACGGGGCCGGCTGCCCGTAGCATACAGATCAATCTAAACCCCTTTACACTGGTGGGTGCCACAACAAGATCGGGCCTGCTGACAGCACCATTGCTCAGTCGTTTCGGTATCAAATCGAGGCTTAACTATTATACCTCTGATGTACTGCAGCGGATCGTTACCCGTTCTGCAGGTTTATTGAATGTGCGCATCACATCAGATGCTGCAGGGCAGATAGCAGGCCGCAGCCGTGGTACACCGCGTATTGCCAATGGATTGCTGCGCCGTATGCGCGATTTTGCGCAGGTGCTGGGCAATGGTGTGATAGACCTTGCCATAGTAGAGCATGGGCTCAAAGCATTGAATGTGGATGAGAGCGGTCTGGATGATATGGATAACAAGATATTGCTAACCCTCGTAGAGAAATTTAAGGGCGGGCCTGTGGGTATCAATAATATCGCTACAGCAGTGGGTGAAGAATCGGGTACGATCGAAGAAGTATATGAGCCATTCCTGATACAGGAAGGTTATATAGTACGCACACCACGTGGGCGGGAAGCTACTGAAAAAACATACAAGCACCTTGGCCGAAAGAAGCCGGGAGAAGAAGGCAGGTTGTTTTAGGTAACTAAAAGCCGGCTACACCCAACAGGTTTTTTAAGAAGGTATCCCAGCTATATTTTTGTTTTTCTGCCTGTATATTCTCTTGCAGGTGAGGTATGCCCTCCTCAAAAAAACGAACAACAGCAGTTGCTATTTCTGTAGGATCCGGTTGCGTAACAAAACCAACGCGCCCGTCCGGTACCACCTCTGCAAGGCCGCCAACATTGGTTACCACCATAGGTTTTTCAAAATGATAGGCTACTTGTGTAATACCGCTTTGTGTAGCAGTACGATAGGGTTGCACCACAAGATCGGTAGCAGAGAAGTAATATTTTATCTCTTCATTAGGTATGAATTCCGTAAAAAGTTTTACGCTATCGGCAATACTATATTCCGCTATTTGCTCATCGTACGTAGCCCTGTCATCATAGAACTCCCCGGCCACTATCAGTTTGATGCCTGCATTCCTGATGTGCGTATCCTTCATGGCTTCCAGCAGTATATCCAATCCCTTGTATTTCCTGATAAAACCGAAGAACAGGATATATTTATCAGTAAGGTTTAATCCAAGACGTTCGCGTGCGGCTGCTTTACTCACAGCATCCCCGTAATTATCATACACCGGGTGGGGGCTGAATATGGAAGGTTTGGCTGTAAAGTTTTTCAGGTCTTTCAGCACATCCCTGCTCATGGCCAGGAATCCGTCGGGCGACTTCAGGAAGTATTTGGTAAATGCCATATCTCCCGGGCGGGCTTCGTGCGGTATTACATTATCTGTAATGGCAACGATCTTCGTATGCTTGTTCTTTTTTATCCGCCGCAGGATGGTGCCAAAGCATGGACCCATAAACGGCAGCCAGTAGCGAATGATCACAAGATCGGGCCGCTCATTTTTTATCCGGTTGCCAATGCTTATCCAGTTAAACGGGTTGATGGAATTGATAGCACTGCGAATATCCAGGCCTTTAGGTGCCGGTTCTTCGGTAAACTGCGATTTGCCGGGGAATAGAAAAGAAGGGTATTGCAATGAAAATGAATAGATGATCACGCGGTGGCCCTGTTGCTGCAATACTTCTGCCATCCGTTCGTTGAACGTTGCAATGCCACCGCCTCTTAGCGGATGCGCAGAACCTATGATCGTAATATTCATTCCAGGTCTTTTTTAAAATCTTCTTTTGCCTGCTCATAGTCGGCCGGGATACCGATATCTATAAAATAGGCATCAGACAAGTAACCGAATAGCATCCCATCCAAAACGTTTTTTTCAAAATAGTCTTTCTCAAAAGAATATTTTTCGGGCAAATGCTTTGAGAGCAATGTTGCTTTGTTTACAATGTACACACCACCGTTAATAAGGCCCTTGTCATAATGTTTTTTTTCTTCAAAAGCAGTGATAGTACCGTTTTTATCCATCTGCACTACGCCGTAACGATCAAAATCATACATCTGTTTCAGGGCCAGTGTAGTGCCTGCATTTTTTTCGATATGATATTGCATCATCCGGGACAATGCTACCCGAAACATAGTATCTCCATTTAGTACCAGTACATCCTGCTCTTTTGCTTTGGCCAATGCCAGGCTAATGCCGCCGCCTGTTCCCAATGGTTCTGTTTCTACAACATAGTCTACTTCAAATTTTCTATGTTGTTGTCGCAGCCATTCCAGTATCACTTCATGTTTAAACCCGAGCGATAATATCACACGCGTGCATCCTTGCTGTTCTATATAGTCAAACAGGTAATGAAGAAAGGGCTTACCATTGACCTCTGCCATGCATTTAGGATACGAGCCTATAACGCTTTGCAACCTTGTGCCCAGTCCGCCGGCAAGTACAATACATTCCATTATATGCTCCAGGTTGATAGTCCGTGATCCGTAAACTGGTAGTGCCTGAATTCTCCGCCAAACTGTTGCAAAGCTTTTTGCACATTATACCTGGTGTTTGCCGGGCAATAGAACATCATGAAGCCACCACCTCCGGCACCACTGATCTTACCTCCGGTAGCGCCGGCTGCTAGCGCCTCCTCGTAGATAGCATCCATCGAAGTATTGGATATTCCCTGTGCCATTTGTTTTTTATACCGGAAACCGTAATCCAGTATAGAGCCGATATTATTGATGTCACCCTTCAGCAAAGCTTCTTTCATCATAGCTGCCTGCTCTTTTAGTTGATGCATTGCCTCTATTGATTTCTCGTTTTTCTCTTTCACATTTTTTGTTTGTGCTTCTATAATGGTAGAAGAAAGGCGGCTTGTAGAGGTAAAGTATAAAAGCAGGTTGTTTTGTAATTCGAAAAGATATTTTTGCTTGATGCGAAGCGGGTTTACAATCACGCGATTATCGGCATAAAACTCCATAAAGTTTACACCGCCAAATGTAGCTGCGTATTGGTCCTGCTTTCCGCCGGCCATCGCCAGGTCAATGCGCTCTATATCATATGCCATCTGGGCAATATCATACTCGCCCAGTGGTAGTCGCATCCATTCTGCAAAGGCACCTAGTATGGCCACCATAAGGGTAGAAGAACTGCCCAGGCCCGAGCCTGCAGGAGCATCAACAAAAGTGGTGAGCCTGAAGCCGGAAGGTACCGGCCCGAATTTCTTTACAATATGATTATAAGCACCCTTGGCAAGGGTTAATTCACCATCAATTTCCAGTTCTTCTGTCATCGCGCAGGTGGTAATCTCGTCTCTGTCGCGCGCTTCCAGGATAATTTCAGGAATATGCAGTGGCTCTATACTTGCGTATGCATAGAGAGAAATGGTTGCATTGAGGATAGCGCCTCCGTAAATATCGCAATAAGGGCTTACGTCGGTTCCACCACCGGCAAGGCCTAAGCGTAACGGAGCTTTGCTTCTATAGATCATCGGTTAATTAGTATAAAAACGGTGCTAAAATAAGCAATCTGCTGATGCCTTGCCTGCAATAAAAGCTCAGCTATTTTACAGTACGGTTCACCCGCGCGTATATTGCCGTATATATGATGATACCCAGGATGCCACCTATACTGTCGGCTAGTACGTCCATCATATCCTGCGAGCGTTGGGGCACATAGTGCCCTTGCACATATTCTACCAGTCCGCCGAGAAATACAGCAGCAGCCAGCAGTATGATTTTATAGCTGTAGCTGCGTGTAGGTACGGTGCCGTGCCAAAGGAATGTAAATACACCAAACAATATAACATGCGCCCATTTATCGATAAGAGGCACATTTACTTCCGGCAGGTCTTTGCCCGGCAGGAAGCATAAAAATAAAATGAGCAAGGTCCATAGCATTGCCAGGATCCTTGCCCGTTTTGTATGATGTGAATTATTTTTGAAAAAACCGGTCATTATTCGCCGATAAGCGCTTTATATGCTGCGGCGTCCAGCAGCGCATCTACATCTGCAGGATTGTTTACTTTCATTTTTATCATCCAACCCTTGCCATAAGGATCTGTATTTACAGATTCAGGGCTGCCTTCCAGGTCGCCATTTACTTCGCTGATGGATCCTGCAACCGGCAGATACAGGTCAGATACTGTTTTTACAGCTTCTACGGTACCAAATATCTCGTTAGCCGACAATGATTTGCCTACAGTATTGATGTCAACGAATACGATATCGCCCAGTTCGCGCTGAGCAAATTCGGTGATGCCTACAGTAGCTTCATCGCCGTTCATTGAGATCCATTCGTGGTCTTTAGTATACCTGAGGTTGTCCGGAAATTGCATAGTTTGATTTTTGAGCCATAAAAATAGCGCAAATTCTCAGAATTCTTTAACGAACCAGACATCGTTGATTAATTAATTTAACCGGCAATTAAACATCCGGGTAAAGCAGGTGTTTTAATTGATATTTAATCCTTTAATATTTCAGTTTTTTAATAAATTAGATATGACATAATAAGTACAACCGTTGTAATTCTATATCTGACTTATGAAAAAATTTACTCTAAGCTTTTTATGCTTGTTCCTGGTATTGATGGGGGTTACGCATGCCCAGTTACCGCAATATACATACACAAATAATGCTACCGGCGGTAACTATATACCGTTTGGTGTAAGTCTTTTTCCAAATTACAGATCACAGTTCTTTTATTTTCCCGGTGATTTTTCTCCCTCCGTACCTACATCTCCGGGGTTCATAACGGATATTTATTTCAGGTGTTATACCGGCTACAGTACCTCAGGCACCGTATTCAACAATATGAAGATATCCATTGGTAATACTTCTGTTACCAGTCCGACAGCATACGTTTCAGGGTTAACGCCCTGTTATTCCAATACTTATAATCTGCCAAGCATCGCAGGCGGATCATGGTTTAAGATAACCCTTGACAATCCTGTATATGTAGATCTGTCTCAGCCACTGGTTATTGATGTTGCAATTCCAAGTGGTTCGGCAGGCTTTCCTGTATTTGCGGGTGGTACGCCCGTGAAATCTTCTGTTTATACAGGTAATACACACTTATACAGCAGTCCTTCTACAAGTACTTCCGCAAACGGCAGAAGATATTCCTATCAGTTTGGTTTCGATTTTTTTGCAGGCTACCCCTGTACCGATACCCCTAAATCTCTTGTAAATGCATTGTCCCCGGTTTGTCCTAATAAAAAGTTTTCTATAAGTCCGGCCACATTCTATGCCAATGCAACTTATAAATGGCAGTACTCTGATAATAACGGTAACAGCTGGGTGAACCATCCGAGCCATGTTGGTTCGTATGGAGACATTACCGATGTTATTACTGCAGCAAGAATGTACAGATGCATTATTACCTGTACCGCTACAGGACTTTCCTATACTACGCCTGCAAAAAAAGTGGATATTGCTCCGTTTTACTACTGCTATTGCGATAATGCAAATTCCACCGCTGCGGGGCTTGATATAGGAAATGTTACTATGAACAGGTTGCCTGAAGATGTAGCTATACTGAATAACGGTATCGCTACACCACCATTAAACAATAATACGGCCAGCAAAACATATTCTACCTTCCAGTACACGGTAGCTCCTGTGCCTATATACAGGGATAGCAGCTTTAGCCTTTCCGTATCAGAAATAACCTCCAGCTCTGCCATGCCGGCAAAGACTAATGTGGCGGCTTACATAGACTATAATCGTAATGGCATATTTGAATCTGCAGAGAAAGTGATGAAAACTTCCATTACTGCCGTTTCTACCGTACCGAATACAGAGAAGGTAACGTTTACAGTACCGCACAACGCGGAAATAGGCATGACCGGTATGCGGGTGATTATGGGTACCGGCAATCTGGATTCCTGCGGAAGCGTTACCGGGGAAGGCGAAGTGGAGGATTATCTTGTAGATATACGATATGAACCATGTAAGGATGCCGCTAACCCCGGCGATGTGAAAGTATCAGATTCCCTGATGTGTAAAGGGTACGATTACCTGACAATTGATACGACTTATGAGAAATATCGCTCAGAACTGGTGCGCACCTGGCAAATATCAGCCGATGATATTGTATGGTACAATGTAGCAGGCAGCACTAACAAAGACTTATTGCAAAACATATATGGCGGCCAGCAATTTTTCTATAGGGTTAGGCAAATATGCCCCCGTGGCAATGCTGATACTACCTATACCAAAGAACAGCTTGTAAGAAGCAAGGATGGTTATAAATGCTATTGTTATAGCCAGGCTGTTGGCGATGATAAGGATAGCACCGATGTAGGTGGTTTTAGCGTAGGCGACTATGTTATCAACCTGGGCGGCCCTCACCTGGATAATCCGCAGGCTACTAAAAAACGCACAGATCATACCGATGACAATGCGATTGATATGTACATCGACAGCACGTACAAGATCAGTGTTTTTGAAACCCAGAGAACAGATGTACATGGTGATGTGAAGGTGACCATATTTATGGATTTCAATAATAATAAACAGTATGATGTGCCATACGAAAGGGTGTACACCGGTTATACCAGTATATCCAACTTTACGCTGGCAGATACCTTTACTGTACCACCGATTGTGATTACAGAAGTACCCACAGGTATGCGTGTAGTTATGAACAGCAACATGGCTCCTAATGATGCATCTGACCTGGGCTGTGGCGCCTACCAATCCGGCGAAACGCAGGATTATATGGTAGTGTTCCATCACAAACCTTTCCCTGCCCATGTAGGCGAGGTAGAAGGCATATCCAACTTTAATATGTTCCCTAATCCTACAACTGGCAAGTTCCACCTGCAGTTTAATAGCAGCAGCGCGACAGGTAAGGTAGCTGTTACCATTACCAATGTTACCGGGCAGCATGTGATGCAAATGGAGTATGACCATAAAGCCGGCCAGTTTGATAAAGAAATAGATATGAGCAAAATGGCCCGCGGTGTGTATTTTGTAGAGCTGCAAAGCAATGGAGAAAAAGCGATGCAGAAGTTGGTGATTGAGTAATTTTTAATATTTATTGACATAAACAGCCGGCCTTGATAAGCCGGCTGTTTTTTTATTTATATATTAAATAATTGCGGAGGTAACTATCTGGTCATTCTCTTTATTTAATAGGGAAAATATTTGTAAAAATCAAGCTGGTAAATTCCCTAAAATGCGCGTTGGATGAGGAAAAGCACCCGAAAGCGGCTATGGTAAAGAGTCCTGAAAATTTCGTAACTTTATCCACAAAATGTTGATTACGGGTTATCCACAAAGGGTTGATTACTTCTTTTCCCGCTGAATAGTCTTTTAGATATTTTCGCTATTCCAACTTTCGATTTAAATAATCTTTAACAAACATAATTTATTACCCATGGCTGCGAAACAACAGAAGGGAGCCGGCCTCCAGTTTCAGCGTCACTATACGCATGACGGCGTTAGTGCATTTGATATGTTTGAGTACGATTACCGTACCTCGGTGATCCGTAACCCAAACGGTGAAAAAGTATTTGAGATGACCGATGTGGAAGTTCCGAAACATTGGTCGCAGATAGCTACGGATATATTAGCGCAAAAGTATTTCCGTAAAGCAGGTGTTCCGCAGGCAGACGGCAGCCTGGGCAGGGAAACCTCTATTAAACAGGTAGCGCACCGCCTGGCAGATTGCTGGCGTACATGGGGCTTTAAATATGGCTATTTTGCATCTGAGCAGGATGCACAGGTATTTTATGATGAGCTTGTATATAGCATATTGCAACAAAGCTGCGCTCCAAACTCTCCGCAATGGTTCAATACCGGCCTTTATAACAGCTATGGCATTGATGGTAAGGCACAGGGCCACTATTATGTAGATCCTGTTACCGGCAACCTGGAGCGTTCTAAAAATGCTTATGAGCGCCCTCAGCCGCACGCCTGCTTTATATTAAGTGTAGATGACGACCTGGTGAACGAAGGTGGTATCATGGATCTGTGGGTGCGTGAGGCACGTATCTTCAAATACGGTTCCGGTGTAGGTACCAACTTCTCCAGCATCCGTGCAGAAGGCGAAAAACTGAGTGGTGGTGGTACATCCAGCGGTCTGATGAGCTTCCTGAAAATAGGTGACCGTGCTGCAGGCGCTATAAAAAGCGGTGGTACAACACGTCGTGCCGCTAAAATGGTGTGCCTCGACCTGGATCATCCTGAGATCACAGAATTCATTGACTGGAAGGTAGAAGAAGAAAAGAAAGTTGCTGCCCTGATCGCAGCAGGCTATGCATCTGACTACGAAGGGGAAGCCTATCGCACCGTTTCCGGCCAAAACTCTAATAACTCCGTTCGTATCCCTAACGAATTCTTCCGCCGCCTGGCTAATAACGAAGATTGGGAAATGACCGCACGCAGCACCGGCAAAACGATGAAGACCATCTCATCTAATGCCCTGTGGGATAAAATAGCTTACGCTGCATGGCGTTGTGCAGATCCGGGTACACAATACGATACCACCATCAACGAATGGCATACCTGCCCTGAAGGTGGCCCGATCCGTGCATCCAACCCATGCTCTGAATACATGTTCCTGGACAACACAGCATGTAACCTGGCATCCCTGAACCTACGTCGTTTCTTCAACGAAGACACTACCACATTTGATGTGGCAGGTTTTGAATATATGGTTCGCCTGTGGACAGTAGTACTGGAAGTATCTGTACTAATGGCGCAGTTCCCTTCTCCGGAAGTAGCGCAACTGAGCTACGATTACCGTACACTGGGCCTTGGATATGCTAACCTCGGTTCTATGCTGATGGTGAGCGGCATTGCTTACGACAGTGAAGAAGCCCGCGCTATTGCAGGCGCTATCACCGCTATTATGAACGGTGTTGCCTACAAAACATCTGCAGAGATGGCAGCTGCACTGGGTGCCTTCCCACGCTACGAAGAAAATAAAAAGCACATGCTGCGTGTAATGCGCAACCACCGTGCTGCTGCATACGATGCTGCCGATGCTTACGAAGGCCTGGAAACAAAGCCAATGGGCATCAATGCAAAATATTGCCCTGACTATATGCTGAAGGCTGCTACCAAAGCATGGGACGATGCAGTACAAATGGGTGAAAAACATGGCTATCGCAATGCACAGGCTACCGTTATTGCACCTACTGGTACCATAGGCCTGGTAATGGATTGCGATACTACCGGTATCGAGCCTGACTTTGCACTGGTTAAATTCAAGAAACTTTCCGGTGGTGGTTATTTCAAGATCATCAACCAGTCTATACCAACCGCATTGAAGAAACTGGGTTACAAACCGGAAGAAGTTGATGCGATCGTAAAATATGCTAAAGGCCATGCAACATTTGCAGGCGCTCCTTATATCAATCACGAGACACTGAGTGAAAAAGGATTTATAGCAGAAGAACTGAAAAAACTGGATGCTGCTGTAGAAAGCGCATTTGAAATAGGCTTTGTATTCAACGCTTATACACTGGGCGAAGAATGCCTGAAACGCCTGGGCTTCACACCGGAACAATATTTCGCGCCTGACTTCAACCTGCTGGAATCTCTTGGTTTCACTGACGAACAAATAGATGCCGCTAACGACTATGTATGTGGTACTATGATGATAGAAGGCGCTCCGTATCTGAAAGCAGAACACTTACCGGTGTTCGACTGCGCTAACAAGTGCGGTAAGAAAGGCGAACGCTACATCCATGCTCACGGCCACATCCGTATGATGGGCGCTACACAGCCATTCATCAGCGGCGCTATTTCTAAGACCATCAACCTGCCAAACGAAGCTACTGTAGACGAGATCAAAGACTGCTATATGCTGAGCTGGCAACTGGGCATCAAAGCTTGTGCATTGTACCGCGATGGATCTAAACTGAGCCAGCCACTGAGCAACAAGAGCGATAAAAAGAAAAAAGAAGAAACAAAAGAAGAAGCAGAAGAGCCAAGCACTATAGTAGATATGGGTGCACTGACCATAGACGAACTGCTGGAAGAAGTGAACAAGCGTGTACAGGCAAGCCCTGATACGCAGTTGAAACGCGAACTGAGCCGTATAGTAGAGCGTAAACAGTTACCTGCAAAACGCCGTGGTTATACCATCAAAGCAAAAGTAGGCGGCCAGCCACTCTTCGTACGTACCGGTGAATACGGCGATGGTACACTGGGTGAAATATTCCTGGATATGGCCAAAGAAGGTGCTACTATGCGTAGCCTGATGAACAGCTTTGCCATAGCAGTATCTATAGGCCTGCAATATGGTGTGCCGCTGGATGAGTTTGTTGATAAGTTTACATTTACCCGCTTTGAACCAGCAGGTATCGTAGATCACCCGAATATCAAATCAGCTACATCAGTACTCGACTTCGTATTCCGCCTGCTGGCTTATGAATACCTGGATCGCAGCGACCTGGTGCATGTTCAGGATCCTGAAAAAATGCAGCAACAGGCAGAGGATGAAACAGCTGCTCAACAGGAATTATCGCAGGTACGCGTAACAGCCCCTGCCCCACAGGTACAAAAACAAAAGAATGTAAATGTGGCTCCTAAGCCAGTAGCGGCGATGCAAAACTCTGCAGATGTGAAGAAGATGATGGGTACCAGTGCAGATGCACCCGTATGCCGCAACTGCGGTAACATTACCCTGCGCAACGGTACTTGCTATATGTGCCCTAACTGTGGTACTACCACAGGTTGCAGTTAATGAATGTTAACCCATCTATATAGATCGAAAGGCCACCGAAAGGTGGTCTTTTTGTATCTTGCGGCGTGTCTTCGATCAAACAAACACTCTATAACCTGTGCCTTGCACATATTACAGCAACTATAAAAAATGCAGAAGAGCTTATTGCTGATGCGAGAGAAGCTGCTGCCAATGAAACCAAGAGCAGTGCTGGAGACAAGTATGAAACTGCCCGTGAAATGATGCAGCAGGAAATAGATCTGAATACAACCAGGCTGCAAGCTGCCAAAGCACAGGAGCAGGTACTGAAACAAATAGATACAGAAAAGACAAACGATGTCGTGGTGCCGGGTAGTGTAGTGCAAACAAACAGCGGATATTTTTATATAGCCGTTGGTGCAGGACAATTGATGGTAGATGGAGTAAAGTATTACGCTATCTCCATGGATTCGCCGCTGGGTGCGCAACTGAAGGGCAAAAGAGCAGGTGATACCTATGCGTTAAATGGGAGAACTTTTACAATAATAAGCGTTAACTGATACGACCGTATCTTTACGTATAATCTGCACTTTATGAGAACAGCCTTCGCATTGCTGTTGCTTCTTGTAGCTACTGTTTCCTGCAATAGTGAAAACAAGAAGCAACCAACCGCTGCCGTAATAACTACACAGGATACATCCCGCCAGGCAGAAGCATACAAGCGTTTTTCGGGCACTATTGCCGGTCAGCCCGTGGTACTTAATCTGCAGATGGGCAAACATGCTTATGCCACAATATCCGGCAGTTATTATTATGTGAAGCAAGGAAAGCCAATAGGGTTGTATATACTGCCTGATTCTACTGTACAGAATGGATATCTTGTTGACGAAGACCCTGAAGAGAAAAACAGTGATACGCAGCCGCATTGGAAGTTTGTATATGATGGCAACACAATAATTGGTAAATGGACGAGCGCCGATGGTAAGAAGACTTACGATATCAGTCTCAAAGAGGACTATCCGCAAGGAAGCTATCATTTAGGGATATGGGCTAAAGAAGATTCAATTCCTTATCAAAGAGGCAAGGCAAGAGCCGTAGCGACCGTATCGTACCAGGTATTAGTACTGCAGCACTCTACGAAAGAGGAAACAGATTTCTTCAATAAGTGCATCCACCAGGAACTTGGATGTGATAAAATGCCGGAGGCATCTCTGGATCAATGTGTGCAAACACAAATAGATAGTTACGCAGCCGGGTATAAAAGAGAACTTGCAGATGTGGATGATACTTTGCTATCGGAAGCTTTTAACAATTATTACCAGGGGATATCTATGCCCGTACTGTATAATGATAACGGATGGCTGATAGTAGAATCTAACTTTAGCGATTACTCAGGCGGGGCGCATGGCAACTATGGAGTAAGCTACCTGAATATGGATATGCAGAACAAAAAGCTATGGAAGCTAGAGGACATTATGACCGTAGATTCTGTGAAACTGCAAACTATACTGGAGAAGCAAGCCCGTAAAGCGTTTGATATACCAGCAGGTGGCAAACTGAGTGACGGACTGCTGACAGACAGGGTAATGCCCAATGGCAACTTTTACATAACTAATACAGGCATCACCTTTGTGTACAATCCTTATGAGATAGCTGCGTATGCTTATGGTATAGCTTCCTTCTTTATACCATATACACAAATAAAAGAGCTGCTGAAACCTGCATTTGTGCAGCGTATGCAATTGCAATAAAAAAGCGGGTAACATCAGTTACCCGCTTTTTTATATTTCTGTCTAAAATTACTCTTTAGGAGCTGCCGGCTCTTCTTTCTTAGCCGGGCTATGATTGATCGTAAAGACGATCTTCTTCTCGTCTTCGCTATAGTCAGCCATAACTGTATCGCCTTCTTTGATGCGGTGATTCAGCATCTCTTCTGCCAGCGGGTCTTCCAGGTATTTCTGTATAGCCCTGTGCAGCGGACGTGCACCAAACTGCGCATCATATCCTTTCTCTGCAATGAACTTCTTGGCACCTGGCGTTAACTCTAATGAGAAGCCCAGCGTATTGAGGCGTTTCATCACATCTTTCATGATGATGTCGATGATCTGCGCAATGTGGTTTTCATCCAGTGAGTTGAAGATGATCACATCGTCGATACGGTTCAGGAACTCAGGAGAGAAAGTGCGTTTCAGCGCTTTTTCAATAACACCCTTGCTCAGGTCTTCTGCATTTTCCACTTTGGTGGCTGTTGCAAAACCTACACCTGCACCAAAATCTTTCAACTGGCGTACACCAATATTAGATGTCATGATGATGAGTGTATTCTTGAAGTCTACCTTACGGCCAAGGCCATCGGTAAGCTGTCCGTCATCCAGTACCTGCAGCAGTATGTTGAAGATATCGGGGTGAGCTTTTTCTATTTCATCCAGCAATACCACGCTATATGGTTTGCGGCGTACTTTTTCTGTAAGCTGTCCACCTTCTTCATAACCAACATATCCCGGAGGCGCACCTATCAGGCGGCTGAGCGAGAATTTTTCCATGTATTCACTCATATCTACACGTATCAGCGCATCATCACTGTCAAACATGTAGCGTGCTAATGCACGTGCCAGTTCGGTTTTACCTACACCTGTAGGGCCGAGGAATATGAATGAACCAATTGGCTTGCGTGGATCTTTAAGGCCTACACGGTTACGCTGTATGGCTTTCACCACTTTAGCGATCGCTTCATCCTGCCCAACCACTGCGCCTTTCAGGTCATCGCCCATGCGACGCAGTTTAGCGCTTTCCGCTTCCACCATGCGCATAACAGGTATACCTGTCATCATGCTGATCACCTCAGCAATATGCTCTTCGTGTATCGGGAAACGTTTATGCTTGGCTTCCTCTTCCCATTCTGCCTTCGCTTTTTCCAGTTCTTCACCCAGGCGTTTTTCTTTGTCACGCAGTGCTGCAGCTTCTTCAAAACGCTGGCTTTTTACTACCTTATTCTTCTCTTGCTTGATGTCTTCTATCTTCTTCTCCAGCTCCAGTATATTCTCAGGCACGTTGATATTCTTGAGGTGCACACGTGCGCCTACTTCGTCCATCACGTCTATTGCTTTATCGGGCAACAGGCGGTCGGTCATATAACGGTCGCTCAATTTTACGCAGGCTTCTATCGCATCCTGATCATAGGTTACGTTGTGGAAGTCTTCGTATTTAGAACGGATATTGTTTAAGATAGTAATAGTTTCTTCTACACTTGGTGGTTCTACCAGTACCTTCTGAAAGCGGCGGTCGAGCGCACCGTCTTTCTCGATGTACATACGGTATTCATCCAAAGTAGAAGCGCCGATGCATTGGAGATCGCCACGGGCAAGGGCTGGTTTAAAGATGTTGGAAGCATCCAGCGAACCGGAAGCACCACCTGCACCCACAATCGTATGTATCTCGTCGATAAACAGGATCACGTCGCGGTTCTTTTCCAGTTCGTTCATGATGGCTTTCATCCTTTCTTCGAACTGGCCACGATATTTGGTACCTGCTACCAGTGCAGCGAGGTCAAGGCTGATCACGCGTTTATCGAACAGTACGCGGGATACTTTGCGCTGTACGATGCGTAAGGCAAGGCCTTCTACTATGGCGGTTTTACCCACACCAGGTTCACCGATCAGTATCGGGTTATTCTTTTTGCGGCGGGAGAGGATCTGCGATACACGTTCGATCTCTTCTTCGCGGCCTACAATGGGGTCTAAATTCCCCAATTCCGCAAGTTTGGTAATGTCGCGTCCAAAATTATCCAGTACCGGAGTTTTGGATTTTGAATTGCCTGCCTGGCGGCGTTGCTGAAATTGTTTCCTTTCATCATCATCATCAAACTCTTCGCCTCCCGGATCGTTATAATCAGCTGCGCCACGTGGGCTATCGCCCTGCAGAATGCTTAATTCATCTTTAAAACGTTCATAATCAACCTGGTATTGATGTAATATTTGGGTTGCTACGTTTTCTTTGTTCTTTAAAATAGATAGCATCAGGTGCTCGGTTTCCACCGTCGGGCTCTTCAGCGCCTTGGCTTCCAATACCGTGATGCGAATTACTTTTTCAGCCTGTTTGGTAAGTGGCAGGCTGTTGATGTTGGAAAGGGGTTTGTTGCTTTTGTCTTTGATCGCGCCCTCCAGTTCCTTCCTAAGATCAAACAGGTCTACCTGCATAGTTTGCAGTACCCGTATAGCCATCCCTTCACCATCCCTGATAAGGCCCAGCAGCAGGTGCTCGGTGCCTATGAAATCATTACCCAGCCTTAAGGCTTCCTCGCGGCTGTAGGAAATGATCTCCTTTACTTTTGGTGAGAAATTAGAATCCATGAATCAGTTCCTTTGTTTTAATAAAATTAATGATTGTAGCGGTTGTAATAATATTGGGTTTTGCTATATCAGTATTGCGTTTTTACTTTGTTGTCCGCAGTGTTCTATCTAAATATACGAAAGAATTTGTACAGCGGATATGTTAATTTAGAGCACAATGCCGGTTTATTAAAACCACAAAAATTACGTCGTTATTCTATGCAGTTCAAAATTGATACCAAACCGACATATTTTATTATCGCTCCTGTGAATGCACCGCTGGATGCTAATTTGACAGCAGCACTTACTAAGAAATGTGCCGAACTTACCGAAAGTGGCAGCGAGAATTTCATTATTGACCTAAACGAATGCACGGATGCGGACATTGCGTCATTTGAAGGGCTGGTAGCGTTGCACCAGGATTGCTACAGCAACGACCAGTCTATTGTATACACGCAATTAAATGACAATCTTTGGACAAAAGTGAAAGAAAAGGAACTGGACCTGCTGATAAACATTGCCCCCACCATGCAGGAAGCTATAGATATTGTGAGTATGGAAATACTGGAACGAGATTTATTTAAGGAAGAGTAAAGCCAATTAGGGCCTCTGTTGAATGAAAGTAACGATATTAGGTAATAACTCTGCATTGCCGGCCTTTGGCAGGCATCCTACCGCGCAGGCGTTGCAGGTTTGGGGCGAGATGCTTTTAATAGATTGCGGGGAAGGAACGCAGGTGCAAATGCATAAGTATGGGCTGCGTACGCGTAACCTGCACCATATTTTCATCAGCCATATGCATGGCGACCACTATTTTGGGTTGCCGGGGCTAATAAACAGTATGAGCCTGCTGGGCCGTGTAGCTCCGCTGCACTTGTATGCACCGGCAGCCTTGCAGCCTATTATAGACCAGATACAATCAACTGCAGATACAGAACTTTCCTATCCTTTCCACTTTCATGCGCTGCCCGATGGTGGCGGTATGCTTATAGACAATGAGAGTTTTTCTGTAGAATCTTTCCCGGTTGAGCATCGCATACCCTGCTACGGCTTTAAGGTGACCAGCAAAACCCGCGGCAGAAAACTCTTGCCGGACAAATGCCGTGAGTATGAGATACCACGTTACTATTATGATAAATTGAAGCAGGGATTTGATTATGAACGGATGGACGGTACCATTATAAAGAACGAATGGGTAACGGATATAGGCCCTCATCCTAAAACCTATGCCTATTGTGCAGATACTATTTTTACGGACAGCTACCTGCCGTACACCAGGGATGCAGATATGATATATCATGAAAGCACTTACCTGGAGAAAGATGCCGATAAAGCAACCGCACGCTATCACTGCACCGCAAAGCAGGCAGCAGAGATAGCCAGGATGAGCAATGCCAAAAAGCTGCTGCTGGGGCATTATTCATCTAAATACAAAGACCCACTGGAATTTGCAGCAGAAGCCGCCGCAATATTTGAAAATGTGGAGGCTAGCATAGAAGGGAATACGTACCTTGTATAGCACTATGAAAAATAAACCACCTCTACACCTTGTACTTGCCTCCATCATCTGCCTCGCAATTTTCATCGGTACTAGTCCGATGCAGTGCTATCATCGTTTTTTCCTGACAGGGATAGCATATTTTTCTGCAAGCATTATTTACAGGATCTTTTTCCCGCAGCTTAGGTACAATCAATTATTCCTGTTTGTTTATGTGCCGGGCCTGCTGTTTGGCTTGCTAATATTTGTAGTTGCAGATGATGGGTTTAAAATGATTCCCGTTGCAATTCCGTTAGCAGCAATACTGGGGTTTATTGTTTACTCCTTACCTAATAAAGTTTTCTCGTTTGCCTTACCAACTTTGTTATTGGCCGGTGTTGCATACATTGCCTATCCAAATTATACCGGGTATATATCCGGTACATGTATTCGGGAAAATGATACGCGGATATTGTTGCCATTGGTAAATTCTGCCAATGACACTGTAAACCTGGCTGCCAATAAAGGGAAAGTTTCTGTCTTATATTTTTGGTCGCGGTCGTGTGCAATATGTGAAAAAAAGCTGCCAGATTGGGGGAGTTTAGCAATGAAATTCAGCAATGACAGCAATGTAAAGTTTACCTCTGTTTATATACCTATAAAAGACACTACACCTCAATGGTCGTTCAATAGATTGAAAAAGTACAGCTTTAATAAGCTTTACGCCATTGGGTCGGATGAATGGCAGATACCTTTTTTCCCAAAAGTGCTGATTTATGATAAGAAGGGAATGCTGAGATATTCCGGCCAGTTGCATACAGAGCCTTATGTTCTTTTTAATAATGCCGGTTATATTGTAAGGGATCTGCTAAAAGAAAAATAAAAAGCACCCATCAAGGGTGCTTTTGAAATATTAGCGAATGAATTTCTACAATCCTGTAATAGTAAGACCTATAGAATATGGTGTTATCAATGGCCCCTGTCCATCCTTAAACAATGGGGTGATATTGTAAGCACCGAAGATGGAGAAGTTGCCATAGCCTAAGCGCAGCGTGGCTTCAAACTGCCATGGGCTCAGGTATTTTTTACTGTTTTCTTTGTAGTTCACTTTTGTAGAATCCAGTCTGCCTTTTACGTGGGCAGAGATAAGCGTACCTACACGCATACCAACTGCGGCTTTGAAACCTTTGTTGCGGTTATCTTTATTAGCGAAATAGCGCAATTCAAAAGGTGCCTCTAAATAAGTAGTAGTAAGCTTATACCTTTTGTAATTGGTAGTTTCGGGCACAAAGCGTGCTGCCGTAAAGGTGTCTGTATTCAGTAATATCTGGTCGTTGAGGTAGATGTTGGAAGCTCCTATACCAATACCTGCTGCAAAGCTGAGGTGTGTCTTTTTGATAGGAAAATCGTAGCAAACATCTACATGGGCTGTTCTGCCCAAACCTTTGGTCTGGATGCTATCGGGTTTTACCCATCCATTGTAGCCCAAAGAAAGCATTAAAAAATCGCGCGAGGGTTTTTTTACACTTGCTGTTACATTGCTGCCTTTTTCTACATCCTGAGCTTGTGCCCACACAGGCAAAGCCAGAAGCGCAGCTACAACCAGTCTTTTTATCATTTATCCGAAATTAGTGCGCAAATATAAGTGTTGACAAATGGATATTTTGTTAAAACTATACCTGCTGCAATACCAATATTTAAAATGGAAATCTTTAAAAAACTAACGTGCAATTCTGAAAAATACTTATTTTCGCACTCCCAAACGAATCATGGAGGCATTAGCTCAGTTGGTTAGAGCGTCGGATTGTGGTTCCGAAGGTCGTGGGTTCGACCCCCATATGCCTCCCTTTACAGCACCTCTTTACGAGGTGCTTTTTTTATGCCACCAATTGATTCGGGAAAAACAGTTTAATGGTAGTACCCTTGTTCCTGGCGCTTTTGATCGTAAAGTTGCCTTCCGTAACACGCAGCAGGTCTTTTATGATGAGATAGCCCAGCCCATTGCCTTTTCTTCCATCGGCATTGGTTGATGAGACGATAAACTGGTCGTCCAGTATATTATTGATCTGTTCTTTACTCATGCCAAAGCCCTCGTCCTTTACCTCAATAAGTACCCCATGACGCAGGTTGCGGGCAGCTATGGTGATATGGCCCTTTTCCATAAAATTGAGGGCGTTGACCACCAGGTTATAGAGTATAATGCGTAGCGGCTCTGCATATTGGCACACGGTAAAATCATGAGGTACGCCGTTACTAAGCACAATATTTTTTTGCCGGGCCATACCATTGAGCACGCCGAATACCTGTTGTATCATATCGGGCAGGCGTACTTCTTCACGTAGCAGTTGCCTGTTCTCGTTCTGGTATTTTATCCAGTTCATGATGTTGGTAGATAGCATTTCCAGCTCGCGCGATGTATTGGCTATCTCGGTCATGGTTTCCAGTTTCAGGGCCTCGCTCATACTGCCATTACTTTCTATCAGATTTTTGCAGGCCATGTGCAGGAATCGTAATGGTGTAATGATATCGTGGCTGATGATCGATATCAGGCGTGTTTTTATCAGGTCGTTCTTTTCCAGTTCCTCGGTTTTCTTCATCAGTTCTTTTGTCTTCCGCTCTACCAGTGCGCGCAATACATTTTGCCTGATGATGAATCTCTTAGCTCTTATTATCAATACTATCGTAACATAGCCCAAGGCAAATAACAACAGGCTGATGATAAACCAGGTATTTTGGTACCAGGGCATTTTAAGCATAGTAATGGTTGTGGTTTAGTTTACATTGTATAGCGATGCAAGTTGCATCAACTCTTTCAGGTTACTTGTCATTGTTTTATCAAATATCCTGTTTTTTAATGTAGATACTGTAGTCATCCTTAGGTTTAGCGTGGATGATATATCCTTTGTTCCATAGCCATTGAGCATATAATGCAATACTTCCAGCTCTCTTGGGGATAACTGGTTGAACGGATTAATAAATGTTTGTCCGGATGATGTATTAGGTATTGGTTTATAGTGATTGATAAACTCATCCAGGAAGCTGATAGTGTCTTCTTCCTTGGTAGTCTTTTCTAGATAATAGAATATTTTATACTGCTTGAGCGCCTCTCCATATACAGCGCCGTTCAGCATAGAAAATACCATGATCTTCAGCTCGGGATACAGTTGTTGTATATTTGGTATGATCTCGAGGCAGGTACAGTCTGACAGTATAATATCCAGGATGACGTGAGAATATTCTCTTTCGCGCAACTCCTGCATTACCCCGCTACCTGTTGCCACTTCATACACTTCGGTAATACCAAGGTGCGTTTGGAGCAATAGTTTGATACCCTTCCGTATCATACTATGATCGTCGGCAATTAATATCCTGTTGTGCATTTATCCCCACATGCCCGGATTTGAGGTAGGTTTTTAAGATAGTATCCAGACAAAAACAATGCGAATTTCAATATTTCTGCATTAATGCACCGATAGAATTTATACTACAAGTAATATTATCATGGCTTTATACATTTACTGTGTTTTTCTGAATAAGAGATAAGAGAGGGCATTATATTCCCGGTAAATGCCACATATCACCACATTAAACAATCCTGGGCTTTGCAATGAGGAGTGAAACTTTTACTAAGGAAATAGGGGCTTATAGCTTTATTTTCGAAAAACTGGTACTAAGGAGCAGCGACGCTGTTTTCTTTATCAGTAATGATATGCCGGGTGCAAGATCTTTTTTCATGAGTAAGATAGAAGACAAATGGCAAATACTCTATCACAACCTGCTAAGCCGCCACCTGCTGCAGCTGGAATCGGAACTGGCAGCGGCAATTATGAATAAAGGATATTAGTATATATATAAGCAAACAAACAATATGAACGTGCCTCCGGGCACTTTTTTATTTTACGCCTACCCTCCGTATCTTAGTATCTTTGCATCTACGTATTTATATAAAAGTTTTTAAAAATTAAGAAAAATGAGTTTAGAAGTAACCGGCAAATTAATTGTCAAAAATCCTACACAAGTGGTAAGTGATAAGTTCAGAAAGCGTGAGTTTGTAATGGAGCTGGCAGAAGATATCAACGGCAATACCTATACCAACTTTGCTAAGATGCAGTTGGTTCAAAATAAATGTGATATACTGGATCGTTTTAATGAAGGAGATATGATAAAAGTGAGCTTTAACATCAAAGGCAACCGCTGGGAAAAAGATGGTAAAGTAAACTACATCACTAACCTGGATGCTTGGCGTATAGAAGCTGCAGGTGCAGGCATGCCTGCACAAGGCGGCTATGCACAGCCTAACGCAGCACCTGCTTATAACAATGCACCTGCCCAAAGTGGTAATAATTTCTACAATCCATCTCCTGAAAATGCAGACGATCTGCCTTTCTAAGGCCTGGTTGTAACATTTTGGATGTTGGTACGATATATATCCCGTTGTAAGATGGTTACAACGGGATATTTTTTATTTACATACCGGTTGATTTTATATCTAATTTTGTCATAAATAATTTTCATGCGTACCAGGATACTTACCCTGCTATTGATCGTAGCCACTGCTTTTGCCGCCTGCAACAAAGCGCCGGAACATGTTAACTATATACCTAAAGACGCGGCCGTAGTAGTGGGCCTCAATACCAACGAGCTCGGTAAAAAAATAGCCTGGGATGCACTTTGGGGCAATAAAATACTTGATGAGCTGAAGAAGGGCGGGGTAGATACCGGCCTGTTTAAAGATATGGCTCAGAGCGGCATCAAAGGTATGAGCACCTATTATGTGTATCTGAAGACCGATAAGCGGTTTGACGGCGGTAATAAGCTAACAGCCATACTGCCCCTGGAAAGCGCCTCTAAATGGGAAGCTTACCTGAAAAAACTATTGCCCGAAACGGTAGTAAAACAGCAGAAAGACCGCAAGGAAGCCTTTATCGGTAAGAATGTTTATGCCGGCTGGACTGACAAAGTACTGATGGTAATGAACGTTATGTACCAGCCTATGCAGCAGGATCCCTACAATCATTTGGATGCAGAGAGTATGCAGGGCATGGATAGCAGCCTTATGGCAATGACAGAAGAACGTAAAGTGGACGAGCCTGCTATGATAGCGGAGATGGATAAAGCATTTGCCAACCCTAAGGATAACAGCATTACTACCGTAAAGCATTTTAAAGAGCTGGAAAGCAAAGGGCATGATATTACCGTTTGGGTGAACTACGACGTGCTGATGAATGAATACGTGACAGCGGATATGACGGGCGGACTTTCCTTATCTAACACCATATGGAAAGACGCTGCAATGGCAGGAGGTATAGATTTTGAAAAGGGCAGGATCAAAGCCAATGTGCAATATTATGCAGCTGAAGACCTTAAAAACATACTAAAGGAATTTGGCGACCAAAGCGCTGATAATGATATGATAGAGCGCATGCCATCTACCGCGCTGGATCTGTTACTGGCATGGCACTTATCACCCAAAGCCATGAAGCAAATGCTGGATAAGACTAACGTTACCGGCCTTGCCAATGCCGCGCTTGCCGATAAGAATATTAATACAGAATATATACTGGATGCCTTTTCGGGCGATATGGTTGCCGCGCTTAATAACTTCAGCATGAAGGCATACACCATACCTGCAGATAGCCTGTTTCCCGGGCAGCAGGAGATGCATACTACCAATTCTGATATAGATTACCTGTATGCCATCAAAATAGGCAAGAAGGAAAATTTTGACCGGTTGTTGCAGCTGGCTGTTTCTGAGAAGCTGCTGACAATGCAGAGCCCCGGGCATTATACAATAGGCGTAAGCGCCAGCCCTGCGTTTATAACTGTTACCGATAAAGAACTGGTGGCCAGCAATAAGCTTGAAAATGCAGAAAGTTACCTGAATGGCAGTTTTAAAAACCAGCAACGTGCCCCGGAAGCCAAATCAGTAAAAGGTTATCCGTTCGGGCTGTTCTTTGATGTGCAGGCGATGCTGGCCAATGTGGATCCTGCTGTTGCTGCCGACCCCGACCAAGCTAATAAGCTGCTGCAAAGCAAGGGATTGCTAAGCAATGTTACCTTCAACGGCGGCAAATACAACGGTGAGGCTTTTGAATACAACCTGTATGTTAATTTTATGGATAAAGAAAATAACGCACTTCTTATCCTGATGGATTATGCATCCCGTATGGCAAAGCAGGTGGACCAACAGCAAGTGGCTTATCGCTAATACATTAATTATAGGTTAATATATTAATTTATTCAAACCGAACATTTTCTAAGGCTGTCTCTATTTAGGGATAAAACCTTTGATTTGTTAACTATTTTTTATAAACTTGATGAAAATTAATTTTAGATGAACAATCGTACCCTTTTCTATAAACTGGGAATGGTGGTAATATTGGCATCTGCATTACAAGGATGCAAGCCTACTATACTGCCAGACGATAATAACGAAGTTATCTCCAAGCCATATAGCATGTACGCTGCCTTACAGTCTGGTATGATATACAATACCAACGATGGGTACTCGTATAAAAATGTAAAAGGACCGGATGATATACCCGTTATAGGTATGGTGGCTTCGGGCAACAACCTTATCTATTGCCAGAATGGAGTGCATACCATAAAGTTTAGTGTGGGTGGTACTCCGAATACAGCACTTGTTCAGCGAGACAGGCCATCCGACGGTAATACGATGTTCCTTAACTGGCCAAAATATAACCGTTTGTATTTTGCAGGCTCTACTTTTGCCAGTAGCAACCCTATGTGTTACAGCAACAGTCATGGTGATAATGATTCGCTGTGGTTCCCTGACAATGGGTTTGCGGAAGGGGTAGATGTGGGAAGTGTTAAGATCACATCTTTTACAATGCTCAACGACGGTTTTGCCGTAGCTTTTGACGAAGCATCTAAAACAGTTTACCTTACAGACAACCCGGTATCATCCAGGTGGGCTCCGGGTACGGCTATCAGTTCTTCATCGCCATCTTTACATTACTTTGTTTCGCATCTTGCCAATACCATTTTAGTAATAGCTGATACATCAGATATATTTTACAGTGCTAACCATGGCGGCAGCTGGCAGCAATTTACCGGCATACCTGCAGGTACAGCTAATCTTTGCGCTGTGGCACCATTTGACCAATGCATACTGGTAGGTACTAACCATGGTATTTACAGGCTGACTGTTGGGCAAACAAACTTTGTAGCAGCGAACGCAGGCTTGCCAAGCAATGCCATAGTACGTTCCCTGGTAGCTAAGTACGATTATTACAAGAGCGGCACAAGCGCTAACTACGTATATGCCGCTACAGATAAGGGATTATACAAAAGCTTCAATAACGGAGATAACTGGACAAAAGTTAGCGACTGGGATTTCTCTACGCTCTACTAGTTTATTCCGTATCCATAAAATCTTCCAGGTCGCGCCGTTGTTTCTTAGACGGGCGGCCTGTTTTGCTTAGGCGCTTGCCGGTATAGAAGCTGCTGCCTGTATATTTATTCAGCTGCTGATCCTCTTCGCTTGTTTTATCTACATAATACTTAATAGCTTCTTCGTAACCGGCGCGGTTGTGTAGCAGCCCTGTAACCTCTATGGTCCACTTACGGGCAGGGGTTTTAATATCATATATATCGCCAATGCCCACTACCTTCGATGGTTTTAAAGAGGCACCATTCATCTTTACCTTTCCCTCATCTATGGCCTTTGTGGCCAGTGTGCGCGTTTTAAACACACGTATCGCCCATAGGTATTTATCTATTCTCAGTTTCTCGGTACTCATAGGGCTAAGTTACGCAGCAAACAAATAACATAGTTTAGAGCAATAACAGTTCTTACATTTGCAGCATCATGCATTCGATTATCATATTTGCATCCGGACGGGGATCTAACGCACAGGCTATTATAGATTATTTCAGAAATACAGGCAAGGCCAAGGTATCGCTCATCGTTACCAATAAAGCAGATGCCGGCGTGCTGGAGATAGCCCGTTATGAGCACATCCCGTTCCTGGTTATCGATAAGCAAACTTTTAAAGAAGCGCTGTTTATAGAGCAACTGCAGGAATATAACCCATCATTGATAGTGCTGGCGGGCTTCTTATGGAAGATACCCGATGCGGTAATTCATGCATTCCCCAATAAGATCATCAATATACACCCTGCCCTGCTGCCATCATACGGCGGCAAAGGCATGTATGGACACCACGTGCATAATGCCGTAATTGCAGATGCTAAAGAAGAGTCCGGTATCTCAATCCATTATGTAAACGAAGTGTATGATAGCGGCAATATCATAGTGCAGGCAAGATGCCCTGTGCATAGCAATGACACGGCAGATACACTTGCACAGAAGATACACAGGCTGGAACATTATTTTTATCCGCGAACCATTGAATTCATTCTTAATCATCCATAAAACAAAACACCCATGGCAAAAGCAAAAAATGCTAAAGCAAAAGCCAACAGCGCACCTGCAAAGGCTATTGACAGCAATGTAAACATTGGCATCAGCAATGCTAACAGGTCGGCAATAGCGGCAGAACTACAGCTGCTACTGGCAGATGAGAACCTGCTCTACATCAAAACCCGCAACTTTCACTGGAATGTAGAAGGCATGGAATTTGGCGTACTGCACAAATTCTTTGAGGAGCAATATGGCGAGCTGGCAGAGATGATAGACGCAGTAGCAGAACGCATACGCAAGATAGGCCACCTGGCTATGGGCAGCATGCGCCAGTACCTGGACAAAACAAGGCTGAAAGAAGAAATTGGGCAGATATCAGCGGTAGCAATGCTAAAGATGTTGCTGGCCGATCATGAAGCTATCATCCGCACTACAAGGGATGCTATTGATAAAATAGATGATAAGTATGAGGATGCAGGTACGGCAGACTTCCTAACCGGTATTATGGAGCAACACGAGAAAATGGCCTGGATGATACGTGCGCATGTAGCACGCTAACAGCTACCAGTCTTTTCTTCGCATCTCTTTTTTAACAGATTCACGGCGCTTGGATTCCAGGCGCTTTTCTTTTGCCGCTTTGCCCGGTTTGGTAGGTTTGCGCTTTTTAGGAACTACAAGGCTCTTTGCTACCAGCTCCTCCATCTTTTTGCGGGCTATCTCCTTATTCTCCAGCTGCGAGCGGCTTTCGCTGCTGCGTACCAGCAGGTAGCCTTCTTTATTAATGCGATTGGCCAGTTTAGTTTGTATCAGTTCTTTCTGCTCAGGGGTAAATGCATGAGATCCCGCTACATGCCACCATGCCTCTACCATGGTCTCCACTTTGTTTACGTTTTGACCACCCTTACCCCCACTGCGGGCAGTTTTATAAAATATTTCAGTGCTGAAATTGTGCATCAGGTTGGCAAAGTTATATAAAAGAAAAAGCCCCGCATTAAAGGCGGAGCTTTCCTTTATGTGATCTGTATCTTAAAAGTCTTCTTCGTCTTCATCTGTATCGCCGCCAAAGTTCATGTTCATCATGCTGCCTAGTATATCGCCAAAAGAATACCCGCCGGCTTCTACACCTTTTTTGCTGATGAGCGAAAACTCAGACAGTCCATGCAACAAGAATTCCATCAACAGCAGCGTTTGCGCATCATCGGCAGTTGGGTAGTACTGCTTTACAGCACCATATAAGCCATCTACCTGGTACAGGCTATTGCGGTATCCTTCATCGGTTTCATCCTGCAGCAATAACAGTTCATTGCCATTGCCAAACCAATCTATAATAGTTTGATATGGATTGGATTTTGCTTTGGCCTTTTCTATACTGCGCCCGCTTTTCTTGAAGGTCTGCGGATCAGGGAAATACCTTGTAAACAAAGCACGGATACCTTGTCCTAATAAGCGATAAGCTACATTGGTAGGGCCTTCCTGCTCGCCTTCGTACACCAGCTCTATCTTACCGGTGATGGATGGTATCACACCAATAAAGTCGGCAATACGCACCATGGTCTTTGCCTGGCCATCGTATATGGCCCTGCGTTCTGCTGTGCTGATAAGATTTTCGTAAGCCGATATAGTAAGCCTCGCAGATACACCACTTTTCTGATCCACAAATTCACTCTTGCGTGCTTCCATAGCTATCTCTTCTACCAGCAGCTTCACCAGGTCGGGCACTTCTACTTTCTTCAACTGTTCTTCCAGCACATCTGCTTCCTGCTCGGTAATAGACCTTGAAACCTCTACCGTTTTAGGATAGTGTGTAACGATCTGGCTTTCTATACGGTCTTTCAATGGTGTAACGATACTGCCACGATTGGTATAGTCCTCAGGGTTGGCGGTAAATACAAAGAGTATATCCAAAGGCATACGCAGTTTGAAGCCCCTTATCTGTATATCACCTTCCTGCAGTATGTTGAAGAGCGACACCTGTATGCGTGCCTGCAGATCGGGCAATTCATTGATAACGAATATACCCCTGTGCGAACGTGGTATGATGCCATAGTGCAACACCCGCTCATCGGCAAAGCTCAGGCGCAGGTTGGCTGCTTTTATGGGGTCTACGTCCCCAATAAGGTCTGCTACAGATACATCGGGTGTAGCCAGTTTTTCTCCATAGCGCTGGCTGCGATGCAGCCATGCAATAGGGGCATCATCCCCTTTTTCTTCCAGCAGGTTGCGGGCGTACACAGAGATGGGTGCAAAAGGATCGTCATTGATCTCACTGCCTTCTATCACCGGTATCCATTCATCCAACAGGTTCACCATTTCACGCGCCATACGTGTCTTTGCCTGGCCGCGCAGGCCCAGGAACAATATATTATGCCGCGATAACAATGCCCTTTCCACATCCGGTATTACGGTATCTTCATAACCCAGTATGCCTGTGAATGGATTGTGCTTTTGCTGTATCGCTTTAATAAGATTCTCCCTTACCTCTTCCTTTACACTTTTAGGCTTGTAGCCTGCTTTTTTCAGTTCACCAAACGTCTTAATAGCCGGTTGTTCCATTTTAGTATTATTCATCGGGTAATAAAGTTACGGCTTGTTAGCATCCTGCCAATAATATGTTGGCAATAGCCGTATAATGAAATTCCATCCTGCGAATAAAACAATCTGCAAGTATTGGTAACCTTTTCCCAGGTTATAGTATCTAATGTAATAGGTATTATTTTTACAGGCGATATGGCTAATAGATCACGATTCCCGCTTATTTTATTATTACTGCTGTTTACAGCTAACAGGTTGCTTGCTGCACATATAGACATTCCGTTTATGGGTAGCGTCATAGTAGTGACAGACAGCAACGAAGCTGCGGGCGTGATAGGCAAGGACGATGGGTACCCGGAGAAGTTTTCCCGGTTTGATATACAAAGCCGGTTGGGAACCAACGCTACCTGGAAGGATTACCTGCCATTTGCACAGAAGCAGGTGGAGAATTGGTCTGTAGCTGAAGTTTCTAATATCCGTAAAGCTTTTGAAGAGATCAGCAAGTATTGCATGGATAATAAGATAACAATGAAGCTGCCATCGCGCATCTACCTGCTGAAAAGCGATACCAAAGAAGAATTTGAAGCGGAAGGCTATACCCGCGATAGCTGTATTATTTTAAACCCTTCGGTGCTGGGTATTACTACAGGGCTGGCAGCACATGAATTATTCCATGTGTTCTCGCGCTACAATCCACAAAAGCGTGATGAATTGTACCAGATCTTCGGCTTTAAGAAATGTAATCCGATAGCGCTGGCACACCCGATGGGCAACCGTAATATCACCAATCCTGATTGCCCCGTTGTAGCTCATTACATAACCGTAAACGGTAAGGATATGACCCTTGTATTGTATAGCAAGAAAGACTATGAAACAGGAAAGGTATTTGAAGAATATGTAAAAGTAGGCCTGCTGATGCTCACCGGTGATGATGAACATAAAACAGCGCAGCTGACACCCGATGGGTTTGCCATAGTAAAGGAGATATCAGATGAACCAACAATACTGAAACAGATAGGCACCAATACACCATATATGCTGCACCCCGAAGAGATATGCGCAGAACATTTTTCTTTGATGATAACCAACGCTACCGTAAACCAGCCGGAGAAGATAGCGGCGTTTAAAAAGAAATTGCAGCAATAATAGTTATTCCGAATCTTCCAGCATCTGATCGAGTTGGAAGAGCTTGCGGTTCTTGACTTCCCTCTTTTCGGTTAGCTGAATTTCAAAGGTGGTTTTCTCCTTTGCCGAGGTCCATTCACCAATGGCAGTGCCGTTTTTAAAAGTGAGTTCCATCTCGGCCTCATCTTCACTAAATAGCAGCTTGCCGTTTTTACCTTTGGTCACCTCCAGCCGCACCCATTCGTCCTGATCTTCAAATTTATAAAGGGCATCCCAACCGCAAATAGTTTCGGGGCAGCTTCCTTTCAGGCTGCGGATGTATAATTCCAACCCTACTTCTTTATCAAAAGTGCCTACATATAGTTTACGCTCTACTACCTCGTTGGTTACCACCGGTGATTTTTCTTCCTCGTCCTCATCTTGTTTTGCCGCCTTTCGTGCAGCAGCTATAGCATCCAGCCTTGCTTTAGCACGCAATGCCGCGCTGTCTTCTGCCAGCCCTGCGGTATCATCGCCATACATCTGTACCAGCAGCATATCCTT
The DNA here is from genome assembly GCA_018267955.1 of Bacteroidota bacterium. Classification (GTDB taxonomy): domain Bacteria; phylum Bacteroidota; class Bacteroidia; order Chitinophagales; family Chitinophagaceae; genus Polluticoccus. The sequence continues at coordinate 498,895 of JAFDXL010000002.1, read as the reverse complement.
CAGCACCTTCCGTTCTTTTGCCAACTTATCGTAATACTCATCAATGCTTTCTGCCTCCAGTATATTCACCACATGCCCGCCATACCATTTGCCATTGATGCCATGTACATCTTTTATAGCCATGCAATAGATACGCCGGGTAAGTAGGTCCTGTACAAAAATGTAGCCCTGCAGTCTGAAGGGCACTACTTTTTCAAAACCTATCAGTTCGCGTGGCAGCATTGCTTTTTCAAGGTTGTAGCGTGCCAGCAAGAGGTCGCTCCAGTGGATACCTGAATCCCTTCCTTTTGCATACAGGGTATCAAAATCGGCAATAATGCGGGGATTGAATTTGGGATCGAACTGTTGTAACCGTTGCGGGTTGCTGCGGATATTATTGATGCGCCGGGCCGATATCACATCGGTATCGTGGTATTGCTGCGCTATATTCCAGAGTGTATCAAAACTGGGGAACAGAGAGGCGTAGGCAGAGTCATCATGATTGGCAAAGCACTGCATGATTTTGTTTACCAACTGCTCTTCAGATTTCTGTTGTGCATTAGCAACCCGGAAAGAGCACAAGGCGAGTAAACAACATATCAATGCTTTCATCAGGTGAAAATAAAAAAAGAAACCCTCTTTGCAGAGGGTTTTATAATATCTCTAACACTTTTTCGGCGGGTCTGGCGATAACTGCTTTATCACCATTTATCACTATCGGCCGCTGCAATAATATTGGGTTATCTATTATTGCCTGCAGCCATTCATCTTCACGCAACTCCTTGCCTTCAAATTGAGCTGTAAACAAAGGCTCCGAAGTCCGCAGGATAGCCTCAACAGGTAGCTGCAGTTTTTGCAGCAGCTCTTTCAACTCGTCAGTAGTTAATGGTTCATGCAAGTAAAACTTGTATTCTACCTCCGCACCCTTTGATTGCAATAACTCGGTAAGGCTTTGGCATTTGCTGCATTCGCCATTATGATATACCAGCAATTTCATTAAAGCGCTATTTCTTTAACATCATCAGCTATAGTAAGCCTGCCCGCAGTTTTAGCTTTGATCTCGTCAATAGTTACCCCCGGCGCATATTCCAGGCAGCGAAAGCCATCCGGCGTAATGTCAAACACACCAAGATCTGTAACTACTTTTTTAATGCACTTAACGCCCGTTAGCGGTAAGGTACATTTATGCAACAGCTTACTCTCTCCTTTAGGATTGGTATGCTGCATAGCCACGATGATGTTTTTAGCGGCAGCAACCAGATCCATAGCGCCACCCATGCCTTTTACCATTTTGCCAGGTATCTTCCAGTTGGCAATATCACCATTGTCTGCCACTTCCATAGCGCCCAGTACAGTAAGATCTACCTTGCCTGCACGTATCATACCGAAGCTCATGGCGCTGTCAAAGAATACAGAGCCGGGCAGGGTAGTGATGGTTTGCTTACCGGCATTGATCAAGTCCGGATCTTCTTCGCCTTCAAAAGGGAACGGCCCCATACCCAGCAAGCCGTTCTCGCTCTGTAATACTACGTTTACGCCTTCGGGTATATAATTAGCTACCAGTGTAGGTATACCTATACCAAGGTTCACATAGTAACCATCCTGTAGTTCCTTTGCTATGCGTTGTGCTATTTGTTCTTTATTTAAGCCCATGTTTAGTTAAATAAATGCGGCAATGCGATAATACGGCAATGCGGCAATGTTTATAATTATGAATTCGTTTTACCTGTTTTAATGATAGCATTCAATAGTCTCATGATTTCATCAAGTTTTTGAGCAAGAGATCTGTCATAATGATATCCCTCCGAATGTTGGCATAGGTACATCCAATACCATGTTTCATGTGCTTCTTTATCTGCAATTTTCAATTTATGTATAAAATCAGCTTTGCTTTCAGCACTTTGAGCTTCTATTACATTCGCCCCGATAGAAGTACCACTTTTTAGTAGTTGCCTGGCAATGATATATTTTCTGTCCATTTCAAGTGTCTCAGCATATCGAATAATCATTAACGGAGAATTCGATTGTATGCTTTACGATCGGGTTGTTCTGGTATTCTGGTTTCATTGTCTTATTAACTAAAAGATCATTGCCGCATTACCGCATTGTCCTATTACCGCATTAACTACGTTTTCTTACAGTTCTTTGTTCGATACGTTTTTCATAATTACTACCCTGGAAAATGTGGCGTACATATATGCCCGGAGTGTGTATCTCATTCGGATCCAGTTCGCCTGCTGGTACCAGTTCTTCTACCTCTGCAATGGTTATCTTACCTGCCATCGCCATCATAGGGTTGAAGTTACGGGCTGTTTCTTTAAATACAAGGTTGCCCATCGTATCGCCCTTCCATGCTTTTACGATCGCGTAGTCTGAATCGAACGCGTATTCCAGTAAATAATCTTTACCGTTGAAGTTTCTGGTTTCTTTGCCTTCGGCAACTTCAGTGCCCACACCTGCCAGCAAGTAAACAGCAGGCATGCCGTAACCACTTGCCATGCAGCGCGTTGCCAGGGTACCCTGTGGTATCAGTTCTACTTCCAGTTCGCCGCTCAGCAGTTGCCTTTCAAATTCTGCATTCTCACCTACATAGGAAGAGATCATTTTTTTCACCTGCTTTTTTTGCAATAACAGGCCAATGCCGAAGTCATCTACTCCTGCATTGTTAGAGATGCAGGTAAGGTTATTGACTCCTTTGCGTACAAGCGCTGCAATACAGTTTTCAGGAATACCACACAATCCGAAGCCACCCAGCATCAATGTCATGCCCGATTCTATATCCTTAATAGCCTCATCTGCGTTAGCTACTACTTTATTCATCAGTCGGAAAATTTTTGCTAAAATAGGCAATTAGCCACTGAGGAGATAAGCTATTTGGGAATGTTTAATATATCTCTCCCCGGCACCGCTTGTTAACGGCATGTAAACGGTTTGTAAAACTGCAGTTAACAGCTTGCCTGTTTCTTCTAAACTGCAACTATCAGTTGCATTTTTACATCATCAAACAAACGAAACACAATATGAAAGAAGTTATCAAAACAGCTAAAAGTGTGGTAAATGTGCCTGTAGCACAGGTAAACAAACTGATCGAATCCATCAAGTACGAGCGCATGCTGAGAAGGGTGGAAAAAGAAAACGAGGAGCTGTTGCTGGGTTACGATAGCCCACTGTTGCATCCTTAATCCTGCAGCCTCATATGGTATAGGTGCATGTTCTGACCCCAATAGTGGTCTTGCGTACCTATTAATTTGAATCCCAGCTTTTCGTAGAATGGATATACGAGCTGGGATGTTCTTACTTCTATATTATCAAGATCAGCATTGGCTTGCAAAATAGTAAGGTTATGCAGCGCCAGTATCTTGCCCAGTCCTTTGCCCTGGTGATCGGGGTGTACAATATACCAGGACAGGAAGCCGGTATTCTCTTTAATGTTAGATCCTCCGCAAGCTACCACCACTCCATCTTCTTCGGCCACAAATAAGTTTTCAATTTCATTGTCCAGGAAACGTTCCAGGTCTTGCTGCTCTTCTTCGCAAAAGAAAGCAGGTGTGTTTAAGAGAAATAACTCTATAATCGCGTCGCGGTCTGCAGTTGTGTATGATCGTATAATGGCCATACACAAATATGCTACAAACCCGAGAAATAATTGTCCCCGATTTAAATCATAAATTTGAGAAATCCATATCGTAAATGAAAGCTTTTGTTTTTATATTATTGGTTCTTGTTTCCTCTTGTGATTATATTAGCTGTCCGGAATGGTATCGGCGAAATGAGAAAAATCATGCTTACGATGGTAAAGTTGTAAAGAAATTTTTTGATAGCTCTGAAAGAGGCCAACCCAGAGTAGTATTGGATGACGGTCAGAAATATCTTTTGGATAACATAAAAATTTTCAACAAGATTGAAGTTGGTGATGTTATTTTGAAAAAAGCAGGGACCCTGCAGTATTTATTAATACAAGGCTCTGATACAACAATATTCTACCAACAGTGTGATGGGGATGACATTAAGCGGTGAACGACTTGCTACAAACCCGAGAAATAATCATAACCTCTTTCTGCCCAGTAATCTGCAGGCTTGTCGTTGCTGAAGAAAATAGTGCCTATGCGCTTCAGGTGCTTAATGCCATACTTTACCGGTATGATGAGCCTTAAAGGGTAACCATGCTCCGGTGGCAGGGGTGCACCATTCACTTCATAGGCCAATATAGTTTGTTCCTGCATAGCACTGGGCATGTCAATACCCACATAATATTGTTTGTCTGGTGTCTGTAGCCCTACATAGTTCATGGCCGACCCGGCAGTGAGATCAAAAGCCTTTACAAAATCGCTGAAACGTACACCACCCCAGTGCGATACCTGGCTCCAGCCCTCTATGCATTTAAAATCGAAGATCACCTCCGTTTTAGGCAACGCTTTCAATTGATCGAGGGTAATGGATAAAGGCTCGCCTTGTGTGCGCATCACCTGCAATGTCCAGTCCTCATTTTGTTTATCAAGACCAACATGGCCGTTCACCCGTACATTCTTTGCCGCCTCTGCAATGCTATATTCCTTTGCCTTTCTTCCTTCGCTGAAGGTAGTACTGAATATGCGTTCGTTTACGTCCAGCCCCTTACGTAAGGTCTTTTGCACACCGTCTTTGTATGATTCTTTGCGCAATACCTTCCAGATGCCAATGCCTATCACATCCAATGCTATCAATGTGCCTAGCGATAGCAGGGTGCGGCGCGTTATCTTCTGCTCTATGGTGAGCGGCTCTTTTTTCTTAGGCGTTTTGCTCATGTGTATCGTTTGTAGTAGTGGTTAATTGGTCCGGCTCGTTGACTACCTCAAAACCTGCCACCATGCCGCGAAAATTGTTCCACCCTGTTTTGATGACCTGGAATATATGCACCAGGAAAAAGAGGCAATAGCCAATGACCAGTATAAAATGTTCGAGGCGCGCAGCTTCATAGCCACCGCAGAGTGCGCAGAGCCAATTGAGCTGCACCGGCTTGTAGATGGCAAAACCTGTAATTACAGAGCCCATTCCCATAAATATAATAGCTGTATAAGCAATACGCTGTGCAGCATTATATTTATCAAACGAAGGCTGTTCTTTACGTAGGTGCAGATCATAAAGCACCACCTGCCATGCCTCGCGAAAAGATGTACGTTCGGGCCAAAGATGCCGCCATTCGCCCGATACAAGCGTATACAGCACATAGAGCAAACCATTAAGGATAAAGGCCCACATAAACAGGAAATGATAAGCCATGCCCTCAGCCAGGTGATGGGGAATGCCTAAAGAAGTATATAGCCCTTTAGGGAAAAATTTGAAAACAGTCGCTTTACCAATGTTGATATGATATACATCATGCGCCCAGTATATCAAGAGTCCGCTCCATATCATAATGGTTAGCATGGGGAAATTGATCCAATGAAACCAACGTATGGCAAGATGATGTTTGGGGATGATCCGTTTCATTAGGGGACTTTCTACTTATTATATACTTGCAAAATACTTATTTGGATTTTTAGAATATTGTCTTGTATAAGACAAATTATTATATTAGTAGGTTATACGGGAGAGTTGCATATGAAATTTATATTATCGGTATTGATACTGACAGTCAATGCTTATTGTAATGCCCAGGAAAAATATCCTTTAAATTTTGATGCAGATTCATTTTGTATCGCAAAAAAATATCCAACCTTATGGGTGGGAAAAATTGTAGCAGTTAGGGGAACCATCAAAGAAGTTCGACGATCACATGCAAAGCCTTATTATTTCCTGGATATTGGCAGTAATAAAACCATTGGCATAGGTGCAATGGTGGATTATACCGGGAAAAAGAACCGTACAGGTGACATTGTGAAGGTATTAGGCTATTTTATGGAGTTGAATCCGGACGATCATACCCATCATATCAATACCGATGAATTCCATATCATGAGTTTCTGCGTGGTAAATACTGAAACCCAGGCTGTATTACAACATCCTGAAAAACAAAAACAAATAAGTCAATGGACCGCCGGGGGAATACCTGTTGGCAGCGACTGATCATTTATGTGCTACGCAGATAGGTGTATGCAACACAGGAAACTTCATAGAATTTGCAATAAAACAATGCGCATGGGCCTCGTCATGCAGCTCCATAGCTCTTGGTATCATGGCTTCATCCGTTACAGTCACCACAGGGTTCAGCATTACCTCCTCAAAATAACCACCGCCGGTATCTGTTTGTAACATGCGTCCTGTGGGATTATCTGCATAGTGTGTAACGATGATGCCTGCATCGGCACACAAGTGCAGGTACCAAAGCATATGGCAACTGGATAAGGATGCCAGTAACATATCTTCCGGATTATGTTTGGTGACATCTCCACGAAAAGGTGCGTCCGAAGAACATTCAATATCAGGCTTGCCTGCTATGGACCATATATGGCTGCGTTCATAAGCATCGTAGCGCGATGTCCCGGTTCCGTTATTGCCCGTCCATCGGATGGTTGCGGTGTAGTGGTGGTGTTTGCTCATTGTATTTGAAAATAGGTGACCTTTAATATCACAATACTAAATTAGCGTAATCCTAATTTATTGAAGGAAGTTTGATGTTTAATTAACCACCCATGCCACATTTCGTTATTGATTGCTCTGCAGGAATACTAAAACAAAGATCACCCGAAGAGATCATTCTCTCTGTTCATGACACTGCAGAAGCTACCAAACTGTTTCGCGATGGCGATATTAAAGTACGCATCCGACCCTATGAATACTATACCGCTGGCAGAACACAGGACGATTTCATTCACGTCTTCGGTTACATTATGCAAGGCCGAAACACAGAACAAAAGGCAGATCTTTCCAAACGCATCATTACACAGCTAAAGAAGATGTTTCCTGATGTGCCTGTGATATCCATGAACGTTATGGACTTTGAAAAAGACACTTATTGCAACCGAAACTTAGTTGACTAAAGTAACAGCCCCTTGTTTGCTTCTGCCATTATCTTTTTAAAGGATTCTGTGTGCTTTAACTCGCATACGCTTACCGGCGTGTCCGGCTCTTCCAGTAAATGATTGCGCAGGAAATATTGCAGCCACAGGTTGCTATGCCATTCACCCAGCTTGTACCCTATGTTGCGAAACAGCCCGATCTCTTCAAAGCCTGCCGCTTTATGAAAAGCAACACTCTTCATGTTGGTAGATAGCACTCCCGCATAAACGCTGTAATAGCCCTGCAATCTCAGCATCTCAAACAAGGCACTGTAGAGTACGCGTGCAATGCCCTTGCGATGGTGATCTTCTTTCATATACACCGTCGATTCCGGCGACCATTGATAACCCTTCCTGTCACGGTGTGTGCTACCGTAAGCATAGCCTATTATTTCGCCATTGCAGCAGCATACCAGCCAGGGGTATTGTGCGGTTATCTTTTCTATCTTATCGCGAAAGTCTGCAACGGATGGCACTTCGTATTCAAAGCTAATAGCAGTGCTCAGCACATAAGGTGCATATACTTCCAGTGCAGCTGCTGCATCATCTGCAGTAATAAAACGTATGGTGTATTCTTTGTTCATAGAAACTGTATTTAAAAACAAAGCCCCGCGTTTGCGGGGCCTTATCATGTTATTAGCGTAAGTAAAGTAATTCGCGGTATTTAGGCAGCGGCCATGTTTTATCATCAACAACAAGCTCCAGCTTGTCTGAGTGATAACGTATCTCATCGAAGTAAGTTTTCACTTCGTTGCAGTACAGGCCGGCACGTTTGTGCATATCATCTGTATTGTTAGCACGCTTACGCGCTTCGATCATTGCTTCCACATTGTCATTGATCTTCTGAATGTGTCCGCTGATAACCTGCAGCAGGTTCAGCTGTGCTTTATAGCTGGCTTCGCCCAATCCCAGTTCTTTCAGTTTCATTACATTCTCGGCCAATACATTCTGGTAGCTGATGGCAGCAGGCAAAATGTGGTTGGTAGCTATATAACCCAGTATACGTGCCTCAATCTGTACTTTCTTCACATATTCTTCCAGCAGTATTTCGTGGCGTGCTTCCAGTTCGCGGTTGGTATAGATGCCATTGTTAAAGAATACTTTCTTAGCTGATTCTGTAACAAATGCATCCAGCGCTTCCGGAGTAGTTTTGAAATTGCTCAGGCCGCGTTTCTTAGCCTCTTCTGCCCAGGCATCGCTATAGTTATCACCTTCAAAGCGTATGTTCTTTGATTTGGTGATATAATCACGCAGTACGTGCATCAGCGCTACTTCTTTCTTCTCGCCTTTTTCTATCAGTGCATCTACATCACGTTTGAAGTTCTTCAGGCTTTCGGCCATGATGGTGTTCAGTACCGTCATCGGAGAACCGCAGTTTGCTGTAGAGCCCACGGCACGGAACTCGAATTTATTACCGGTGAACGCGAACGGACTGGTACGGTTACGGTCTGTATTGTCCATCAGCAGTTCAGGTATCTGCTTATGTATATCCAGCTTCAGGATTACTTCATCCTGCTCGCTGAATTTATCTTTTACCCTTGTTTCTATTTCATCCAGTACCTCTGTCAGGTATTTACCTACATATACAGAGATGATGGCAGGAGGAGCTTCGTTAGCACCCAGGCGGTGATCGTTATTAGCAGATGCTATGGCTGCACGCAGCAGGTCTGCATGATCGTGTACCGCTTTGATGGCGTTTACAAAGAAGGTAAGGAACATCAGGTTGGTACGCGGTGTTTTACCCGGTGCCAGCAGGTTTACGCCTGTATCTGTAGCAAGGCTCCAGTTATTGTGCTTACCACTACCGTTTACGCCGGCAAATGGTTTTTCGTGCAGCAATACTTTCAGCTTGTGGCGTTTTGCTACTTTGTTCATCACGTCCATCAGCAGCGAGTTATGGTCTACTGCTATGTTCACTTCTTCAAATATAGGAGCACATTCAAACTGGCCCGGCGCTACCTCGTTGTGGCGTGTACGCAGGGGAATACCCAGTTTGTAAGATTCCTGTTCAAAGTCCTGCATGAACTCATATACACGGTCAGGTATAGAACCGAAGTAGTGATCTTCCAGTTGTTGTCCTTTTGCAGGAGAATGGCCTACAAGTGTACGTCCGCACATTACCAGGTCGGGGCGTGCATTAGCCAGTGTTTCGTCTACTACAAAGTATTCCTGTTCCCAGCCCAGTGTAGCTGTTACTTTGGTAACGTTCTTATCAAAATAGTGGCAAACATCTACAGCCGCTTTATCCAGCGCCGCGATAGACTTGAGCAATGGTGCTTTATAGTCAAGCGATTCGCCATTGTAAGCTATGAATATAGTAGGGATGCACAGTGTTTTACCGTGGCCTGCTTCCATAATGAAAGCCGGGGAAGAAGGATCCCATGCGGTATAACCACGGGCCTCAAATGTAGCACGGATACCACCGTTAGGAAAACTGCTCGCATCAGGTTCCTGCTGTATCAATGCATCACCGTCAAATATTTCTATAGCGGTGCCATCACTTTTAATAGTAAAGAAAGAATCGTGTTTTTCTGCAGTAGTGCCGGTAAGCGGTTGAAACCAGTGTGTGAAGTGGGTTACGCCACGTTCTTCTGCCCAGGCTTTCATACCTGCAGCTATCTGGTCTGCCATCTTACGGTCTATCTTGGTGCCCGATTTAGCTGAGTTCATCAGGCTTTTATAAGCCTCGTCGCTCAGGTATTCGCGCATAGCGCGACCGGTAAATACGTTGCTGGCAAACATGGAGGTAACTCTTTTACCACCATAGTGGGCTACCTTTTTGCCTTCGGAAGCCATTTCTTGCAGTGCGAGATAACGAAGTGATGACATTGAATTATTTTTTTGCAAATCTAAATAAATTTAGAAGTCCCATCCAAATTTTTGTTCAAAATTCAGAATTTATTAAATATTAAAATAATTATGTTTTATTTTATAAACGGATGAAAAATCCGGTTATGAACAACGTAGGCACATGCAAAATCCTGTTTTACAATCCCTTGTGATAAAATTTCCATTTGGGGGTCAGTCAACTGCATGAAAATATTAATATGAAAATCATGATTATTTTGTTCGATCTTCCGGATATTCATATGGTCGGCAAACTCTACCCCGCGCCTGCCCTGCCATTTATAGGCTGCCTCCTTTACACACCATGCAAGTGTTATGAGCTGACTATCTCCCCGCATCAGCCCTTGTTCATAATCTGAGAGGAATTTATGCTGCAGGGCCTCCATGCGTGGGTGCCAGCATTGTATATCAATACCACATTCTACATACGGGCTCACCACTGCAGCCACATAGGGCCATGAGTGTGAGATAGAAAAATAGTACTCGTTATTATCTACCCGCGGTTTATCATACTCATCGGGCTTTATATTCAGTAAGGGAAAATCTTCTTTAAGATGTTTTAGCAGGAACCTGCCGGCTGCACGTTCTATCCTGCGTTTTTCTGCTTTAATATCTAAAGGTGGTAAGCCTGTACGCTCCAGGAAAAAGCTTTCCGGCTCTTCTATCTTCCAGATGGCGGCAAGGCTGTAAGGATCGCTGCTCCATTCGCGGTACAAAGGCATGGGTGTAAAATTAGCTGATTAGCTGATGTGATGATGAGCGATTTTTGGCATACTACTTGGTATAAGCAAATAAACTACTACCTATGATGCGTTACCTGTTACTATTACTCTGTATGCCTATGATTTCATTTGCCCAACCGGGGGTAGAACTAGATGCAAGCGGTGGCATACTTAAAGAACACCTGGTAGAACAGAAGGTAAACACGTTCTCCGTATCAAAACGATGGGCCGCAGGAATAGGATTGGATGTATTGGGAAATAAAAACTCCCGGCCCCTTACCTTTTCTTACGGCTTGAGAATTGGAATGAATTCAATTACCAGCCACGAAGAAAATTTCAGAAGCATTTCCTACCCTCCTTATATTGATACCAGCATCCGGACTTATCAATACCAATGGCTGATGATAGCTTTACCGGTTGGCGTTCAATACAGGCTGGCGTTGTCCCGTAGTTTCGGATTGCGATTTAGCGCAGCTGCCGGTCCTATGGTAGTATCTGACCAGGATTTCCAAAGCAATAGAAGAACACAAATTAAAGCTTATACAGAAGCGTCGGCTGGAGTTTTATTATCTAATAGGTTTACCATCGGGGTTAAATTCATCAAACCGTTTGGTAAGTATGGAAATGTAACTGATTATATAGTACCCGTTAACAACTATACATTACACAGCTGGCAGGCCAGTGTAAGTATGATATTGCCGGGCATAAAAGATTTAAAACCCAGCCGCGTAGCCAAAATAGAAAACAGGATGGCAGAAACACACAAAATGAGTGTGGAAAGAAAAGCCTCGGCTAAAATATTAAACGAAAGGAAAAGTAAACCTTACCTGGATATTATTGCAGGGGGCAACCTCTTATTTCCGAAACCATTTGCCAATTATAGCGGCAGCTACTCTATCAGTCACGCCGGGTTATATCAAATAGGAGTTGACCTCATGTTCAATTCAAAGCGAAAAAATACGTTTGCTTCCATCCTGGCAAGAACAGGAGTCGGAGGATTTACTGCTACCCAGAACAAAGATGTCTATAGGGCCGGTGGAATACATGGAAGCTTTGGGTTTGGATTCAATTATATATCTAACCCGGCAGGTAATATGAATATATTAGCGCACCTGGCATTACTGGGTGGCTTCAGGCTGCAGGGGAATGGTCCGTTTCCGGGCAATCCTTTTTACCAGTTGGAGTCGGGTATTGGCTTACGGTTCAACCACCGGATGGGGTTTGACATCTACGCCATGTACATGCCGTTTGAAGCCTATAAAGGAAACCCATTGCATGTTAGCAATGCAGTGGCAAGTTTCCAGGGTTTTGGTGCAGGTGTACAATTAAGGCTATCCCTCGGCAAATACAGGTAAAAAAATGCCATGTGACATGCTGCAATTCACATAATACAAACATTAATTTTTGTACCCATTATCGCATTAGCGAATCATCAAATCATCACATTATATTTGCCCCCATGATACTTTCTGATAAGCGCATACTCGAAGAAATGGAAAAAGGTACTATCAAAATAGAACCTTATAAGCGCGATTGTTTGGGCAGCAATAGCTACGATGTGCATCTTGGATCTACCCTTGCTACTTACAAAGAACATATACTGGATGCTAAAAAGCACAACACTATAGAATGCTTCGAAATTCCGGAAGATGGGTTTGTGTTATATCCGCACATCTTTTACCTGGGTGTAACAATGGAATACACGGAGACACATGCACACGTACCATTCCTTGAAGGTAAATCAAGCACAGGTCGCCTTGGTATAGATATACATGCAACCGCAGGTAAGGGAGATGTGGGCTTCTGTGGTAACTGGACGCTGGAGATATCTGTAAAGCAACCGGTGAAGATATACAAAGGTATGCCTATAGGCCAGCTGATCTACTTCCCGGTAGATGGCGAGATAGAAGTGAAGTATAACCAGAAACGCAATGCCAAATACGGCAACCAGCCCAACAAGCCTATAGAAAGCATGATGTGGAAGAATGAGTTTTAATTAACCTCTCATAATTAGTAAGCCCGCCTAAGCGGGCTTTTGTTATTAAAACACATTCAGCTTCTTCTTGCCCTCGTAATTGATGGGAATGGGTACCAATACCCCTTTGCCGGCTTTAACGCTACCGCGCAGCTTTACTGTTACCTCGCGATTACTCATCAGTTGCAGTGCATTGTGCAATACACCCGATAGATCGGCAGCCAGTTTTACCGGCAGTAAAAAAGTATCAGCAGCAGGTACCTTGTATTTATCCTCGGTATAGGCATGGCCTACCAGCTTATCGTTAATGTACAGGTCTATATTGGCATCCTTCAGCGTCATGCCATATTTATTGGGATTATAAAACTGCACATCCATCCCTATTTCGGGGTTGAGGCTGATCTTGCTAACGCTGAAATTCTTAACATCCTGGTATTCCAGGTCCTTTGGACTGGCGCACGATGCTACCAGTGCAATAAGAAAGAGGCCAAATAGTTTTCTCATACTTGATTAAAAGAATAAGAGATATGCCTACAAAACTGTACCAGAATTACCAAAGCTCTTGTTAAGCTTTTTTCCTGGCCAATGCTTTTTCTGCCGCAGCGATGATCGCTTCTGTAGAAAGGCCGTATTTCTTCAGCAATTCTTTAGGCTGTCCGCTTTCGCCGAATGTATCGTTTACCGCTACATATTCGTGCGGTACCGGGTGGTGCTTGCCTGCTACCTGCGCAATGCTATCGCCGAGGCCACCATTAGCCTGGTGCTCTTCGGCAGTAACGATGCAGCCTGTTTTTTGTATAGATTTCAATACCGCTTCTTCATCCAGCGGCTTGATGGTGTGAATATTAATTAATTCTACGCTGATGCCCTTAGCTTCCAGCGCTTTTGCAGCTTCTACAGCCAGCCATACCAGGTGGCCGCAGGCAAATATGCTGATGTCTTTACCCTCTGCCAGTACTTGTGCCTTACCTATTTCGAATTTCTGATCTTCGGCAGTAAAGTTTGGCCACTTAGGGCGACCGAAACGCAGGTATACCGGGCCTTGATGATCTGCAATAGCAATAGTAGCAGCTTTGGTTTGGTTAAAATCGCAGGGAACGATCACCGTCATACCCGGCAGCATCTTCATCATACCAATATCTTCCAGCACCTGGTGGGTAGCGCCATCCTCGCCCAGTGTAAGCCCGGCGTGAGAAGCGCAGATCTTTACATTCTTGTCGCTATAGGCAACAGACTGGCGAATCTGGTCGTACACACGGCTGGTAGAGAAATTGGCGAATGTAGTAGTGTAGGGAATCTTACCACCGATGGTCATACCGGCAGCAACACCTATCATATTTGCCTCAGCGATACCGCATTGTACAAAACGCTCGGGAAACTGTTTGATAAACTCGTTGAGCTTCAGTGAGCCCGCAAGGTCTGCAGTAAGCGCTACCACGTTTTCGTTACGGCGGGCTACCTCTGCTATGCCTTCACCAAATCCACCACGTGTTTCCTTCTCGTTCAGTATTTGAATGTCCTGTATCATTGATATTGCTGATATGAGGCGCAAAAATAGGACAATTCGCGGATTAGACAATTCGATAATTCGACAATGTGACAATGCGGTAATGCGACAATTCGACAATTCGATAATGTGGCAATTCGATAATGTGGCAATTCGATAATGTGGCAATGCGGTAATGTGGCAATGCGATGTCAATAAAATGAGCAGAAAGACTGCCTACCGCCTACTGTAAACCTTTAACCTCTCCTCCTGTTTATAGGAGTACCCGAGGCACGAGGGGGAGGTGGTAAACACTCGCGATCTAAAGTATTTAGGATTTAGAAATTAGATATTAGAATTTCCGCCCTTCTAACTTTTTACTTTTGGCTTTTGAATTTTGAATTTTTACTTTGTCAACCCGTACCCCCAATCCTTCAGCCAGCCGATCATCTTTTCGCGATAATCTCCCTGCACCAGTATAAGGCCATCCTTAGCGCTACCACCCGCACCGCATTTGGTCTTTAGTTGCTTGCCCAATGCTTCCAGGTCTTCATCGGTGCCGACAAAACCCTCTACCAGTGTTACCACCTTACCGGCGCGTTGTTTGGTATCCAGCTTTACACGCAGCTTTTGCTTTTCTTTAGGCAGCGTTTCGCCGGCAGGTTCGTCCGGGTAGTCGTTATAGTAATCGTTATTGGTGCTATATACAAGGCCATCTGGGCGGGGTTTGTTTTTCTTGCTCATTGTAAGATTATTTGAGGGTTTGCTGAACGCGTTCCTGCAATTCCGGAATGTTTTCCTGTATAATCTGCCACACTATTTCGTAATCTATTCCAAAATATTCATGTATAATACGGTTGCGGAGGCCAATCATCCGACGCCATTCTATTTCTGGATGTTCTAATTTGTAGTCTTCCGGTACACGATTGGCAGCTTCGCCGATTATTTCAAAATTACGAACTACTGCATCAATGGTTTTATCGTCTGAAATAAAATCATCGTAAGACATACCTATAGTGTAAGTCAATATCTTACCTGCAGCCGCCAGTATATCTTCCAGAAGTAATAATGTATCCCGTTTAGACATAAATCAGATCCGGCTCTATAGATGCGAAATATTTTGGCTTGATACCTTTTCGGGAAACCAGATCCACCTTTCTGTGTAGCAATGTTTCCAGTTCGTCTGCAAGGTCAATAAACCTGATACCTATTGGGTTCTTTAGTTCTACCAGGATGTCTACATCGCTATCTGTATTTGCATCTTCACGGCTATACGAGCCAAACAATGCCAGGGCCTGTATTCCATACCGGTCCGACAAAACATTTTTTGCCTGTTTTAGTGTGCTCAATATTTCCTGACGAAATGCCATAGCTCAAAACTACGAATAAGAATGGATTCATGTAGCTAATCTACGCCCGCACTTCTTCTATCCTGCCCGTCATATCGTTGATCTTGCGGATCACTTCATCCAGGTTGTTGGCCGATGATACGATGCCATCTATTATTTTCCCGGTTTCCACATCCGGTATCTTCGAAGCATCCAGTAAGGCCGACAAGCCCAGTATGGTAGCTACCGGCCCCCGTGCCTCGTGCGATTGCATCCATGCTATCTCCCGCAGGCGGTTATTCTGCTGTTCTATCGCGTTGATGTAATTCCTTAGCTTGCTGGTATCCTGCAGGGTGCCCACCATCTTCTTCATGCGGCCACCTGTTTTGTCATACATCACGGTAGCACGGTTGGTAACATATTTGTACGTACCATCGGCGCAGAGAAAGCGGTACTCTACCTGCAGAAAATTGCTATGCTGAAAAAATGTGCTGAACTCCTGCTCTACACGTTCCCTGTCTTCGGGGTGGATGCGCTCCATCCACCATCTTTGCGTGCTGCCTGTTTCTGACGGCAGGTAGCCAAACATGCCATAGATGCCCGTATTGTAGTGCATATGATCCTTCGCAATATCCCATTGCCAGATGGTATCACTGGTAATACGTGCTAACTTCTCGTACAGCTTGTTGCTCTCTTCCATCTTCTGAAACAGGCGTGGTGTCAGCACGGCTATTACCAGGCTCAGCATCACCAGGTTCGACGATACCGCTATCCATGTTTCCGGAGAATAGCGCATACTCAGGTGCACGTGTGCCGAGTGGTAGTAGATGCCAATGCCAAAGAGTGCACAGATCAAAGTATTGAGCGCTACAGACCAGTAGGCTTCGTTGCCCGAAAATATCAGGGCAGCAAACAGGGTGCCCATCAAAAAGTACAGCATCCCCGGGCCATAGGAACCAAGGTAATAAAACAGCGAGTAAGCGATAAGGTATACAAGTGCCAGGAATAACTTTTTGCGCGTGTACATCGCCGGTCTTTTACTGAAGGAGATCCATGCCAGTATAACGAAGGTAACAGCATCTGCCGCTGCCAGCGTATAGTACTTATTGTTGATGGATGCCCACACGCCGGGTATCAATGCCAGTATGCTAAAGGGTAGCAGGTAAACCAGTATCTGTACAAACAACCTGTTTCGCCAGTAGTAGATGCTATTGTCCTCCGCTTCGTTGCCGAGGCAGTTAGTCATCAACGTTTTAACGTAGGGGCGCCAAATGTTCAATAGTAGTGAATTTAAACGATTGATTGTCAATATACTAAAATCAACAACTCGTAAAGTATATGTTTTTCTGCCAAGAGTTGCCGTACCTGTTATTGCGCAATAACTGTGCCTGCGGAAGAGACGAACGGGTACTGCTATAGCTGGGTACATGCCGGTAACGGGATGCATACGGAGCAGCTGTAACGACCATGCCGTGGATAATAACGCAGAGAGCAGTAACAGGAAAAATGAGCCATACAAGGCAACAACTATGAGAGCCATAGTGACAGAATTAAGTGATAGTTAGGTACAACAAAATTACGACAGAAAAACAAAATTCTAAAATAAATTTTTCCCTCGTCAAAACGATAGTTTTTGACAGAGACGATAGTCTCTAACTATTTTCTTTCTCTCTTTCTTTCTTTTCTTTCTTTCTTTGGTAGCTAAGGCTAGCTTTTTTTGCATTTGGCTAGATAAGGCTAGAAATCAGGCAACCTTTTTTTGTGTGCAGTAATGCTTTAGGTAGATGATGTACGTGGCTTAAAAGCAAATGGTAGAAGATGCGAGAATCTTAGTTTTACACATGGAAATCTACCTACTCAACGACCAACCCACCACCTGCCCCTACTGCAGAGCAAGAACAGATTTTTATGTGTTTTTTTGCACACCAATGCAAAATGGCGAATTCATTTTTGCTTAAACGACGATTGTGGGTTTGTGTTTATGGGTATGAGTAATTAGTAATTGTTGTTAAGTTATTTATTGTGCATTGTCAGTTTGTCAGGATTATTTTTTTACCAAACTATTTATTAGGTCTTGTTGGTCAGTGACAAAACCTTTATAAACATTTAAATGCTTTTCTATGCTATCCTGAAGATCTTTTTCTAGTTCTTTAATATCAATGGTATAGTTTTCTCCTTCTTGCACTAAGTATTTGTCATGATTAATGCGAAACTCTTCAAGCAATTTTTCATTGAATATTTTTTCAAAGTATTTATCCTGTACTTCTCTAAGTTGAATAAGTTGCATTGTTGATATATGAGCTGTTGCAAATGATTTATAATGATCAGCATCATATTTTCCATTGCCACCATTAAAGCAATTATCTATCTCTTTGTACGATATATCGAGTAAGTAGAATTGAAACATACATCCATATACTAAAGACACTAATTGCTTAGAAAGGCAGCCTATAGGAAGTGCTCCTGGGCTAATATTTTTATTAGAAGTTACACCACCAGTATAATCATCCCTTTGTGTATTGTATTCAATATAGAATTTTACCGGCTTAGGTTCACCGCATAGCTTGTTGTTTAAAATGCCTGCAACAAAATGGCCTAATTCGTGGTAAAAGACTCGTCGTATTTTATCATTCGATTTTGTCATAATAAACACACTAGGGTTATAGTTTTTTAAAGATCATCTCATAATGATATTCTAAAAACATTTTGTCTATATCTGCTCTATTATAAGCAAGTTTTTTGCCATGCCATCGGTTTGTTTCATCAACGTGCTCAATCTTCATTGTTCCTGGATTTATTGCTATCGAACCATAATCGAACTCCGCGTGGTGATTAGGA
Organism: Bacteroidota bacterium; assembly: GCA_018267955.1. Classification (GTDB taxonomy): domain Bacteria; phylum Bacteroidota; class Bacteroidia; order Chitinophagales; family Chitinophagaceae; genus Polluticoccus. The sequence goes on along the minus strand of JAFDXL010000002.1, from coordinate 480,743 downwards.
CAAACAATAAGGATATTTCCTTTTACATCTAATCCATTATGCTTATTACCTAATGGTTGTATATGATGCCCTTCTGCGTATAGATTTTTACTGGGAAGTAGTATGTGTTCCCCGCATACTTGACACTTCCACTGGTGTTTTTTCTTTAAGGTTCTGGAAAGTTTTGTATCACGTATAAACCTTGATACTTTTGCATCTTTTTTACCTGGTGGAGCTATATCAGAAGGAGTTGGCTCATTTTCAGTCTCTTCAGTTTCTTCTACAACAATTTTATTGTCCGCTTTTACTTTGTAAATAACATCTACTTCTTGAGCGCCCGTCTCATTTGCTGCAAAGTATTTATTTAGTAAGACATATAAAGAGTTTTCGCAAGCAACAATATAAGCTTGCTGCATTTTTAGAAGATCGTTTTTATCTAGAACATAAAATTGACGTTGCTCTACAACATCTAATATTTTAATCAGTTCTTTACGATGTGCATCAAAGATTTCTTTGACGGAAACGGGAGTATTTAATTCTTTAAATTCTCCAAGATTAATCCTTTGGTATGGTCCTTTATCCCACTTACCTGGATTCGGCGGTCTATCGTTAGTTTTAATTAGTTTGCTGTCGGCTATTGAAAACCCATAGAGGAAATATTCTCTTATTCTTAGTTTTAAAAAATGTATGATAATATCTCCGGGATTTATCTCTTCCATTAGTTTCCAGGCTGCAGCACCCCCGTTATCTTTCTGTGGGCTCCATAAACATGTCCCGAATTTCCATCCCTCCCCGCCATGTACTGGATTAGTGATTTCAACAAATACTTTTTGATTTGGTAATAGTTTAGGTAGCATAGATTATTTTTTAAACTCTTTAGCGGTGAAAAATTCTTGGATGGATACTTCGAGGGCGGCAACGAGTTTTTTCAGTATCTCTACAGATACATTTCTTCTGCCGTTTTCTACATCGGTTACATAGGTTCGGTCTACACCGGCTTTGTTGCCGAGTGCTTCTTGGGATATGCCCAATTCATGTCTCAATTCTTTAATGCGCTGGCCTACTTTATCCTTAATATCCATCTAGCACAAAGTATTGGCATGTGGCTTTTAAGTCAACGGACTTTAAGTGTCATAATGTTATATTTGACACAATGAATATCAGGTTTGAATACTTATACAGGGATGGAGCCAACTACAAGCAGTTTGGAGAAGTAATATTTAGCAATCCGTCGGCAATGGACCTTGCAAAAGTTGACGAACAGATACGGAAGCAGCTCATCGATAATGAATGGTTTTACCCTGCAGAATGGGGATTAAAAGACCTACACTATTTTGCTTGGGATGATGAATTAGATCACCTATTTCACGAGTATATAGGAATATTTCCAACAGATGAACCAGCAACGGAAATGGATATTAGCGCATTCTTACAAAAAATAAAATGTGGCTTATAAGTTACCGGACTATAAGTGTCATATTTTTCTTACTTTCATTTCCTAAATCACCAAACCATGACGTATAATTTTGACGGCTTTGAATACAAAGCCCCCGAACTCTCCGCCTATATCTATTCCGTTGGCATCTTCATCATCTCTCTAAAAAATGGTCAGGTCATCCGGCACGAGCCGGACAACCCGGATGATTTTCTTGTATGGTTAAAACATCACCGCATCCGCGATGTTCGGGATGAACTACCACCACATATTTTCAACGCCTTCTTTCAAATGAAAAGGCGATAAGCCCCTCCTCCCAAATACAATATTTCTCCCATATATCACTACCCCCTGGCAGCTACCCGCCGCTGCCAATAGCACCTATGGCAAAAAAAATGCGTAAACACTCTAATTTTTACGTTTATAAAATTATATTTGAGACAATCTATTAAAATGAACATGAGATACCTGACAGCCATTTGCCTTTCAGCCGCTGTATCCTTTGGCGCAGTATCCACTGCCAAAGCACAGGGAGAAAGCGACCCGGGTTTATCGCAATTGGGTGCTATGCGCTCTGGTGCAGCTACCATTGTTACAGAGGACGAATACGAATCTAACAAGGTGCAATTCAGTGTAAGCAACACCTTCGCCCGTGGCGAAAAGGATGTGAAATACAATATTCCGCAGGCCGAGATCATTGCTCCCATAGCATCTGATGCTACCATGGGCTATTTCCATATACGCATACCTTTTGTATCTGCAAGTGGCGAGCTGGGCAATAAATGGGGCCTTGGAGACCTGGGTGTTTCCTATACCCACTTCCTGATGGCAGACCCTGAAAACTGGACCATACAAGCCACCGCAGGCCTGCAGTTTGGTATGACCACTGCCAACCTGAGCGATACACGCAGCCGCCCGCTGCCTATGAGCTACCAGAGCAGTATGGGTAGCACAGAAGCGCTGGCAGGCGTTAACTTTACCTGGAAGGAATACCTGAGCATTGCTGCAGGTTACCAGCAGGCTATCATCCGCTACAATCAGAACGATTATACCGGCCTTTCTTATTTCAACGATCCTATCTACAGCAGCAGCGACTACACCGTAGGCCGCAAGCTATATCGCTATGGCGATGCGATGATGCGTGTAGAAGGCCACCTTACAGGCAACCGTGCAGGCTTTACCGCCGGCGCCCTCGGCTTCTACCATGTGCATGATGATCTGTATATGGATCCGTTCTATGGCTGGCAGAATATCAAAGATTCTCACGGCTTCTCTATGAATCTTACCGGTAATGCGTTCATCCGCTTTGGCCGTTATGGTTCCTGCAAGCTCGATGTTTCAGGTGCTATACCACTGGTTACCCGTGCTGTTCGTCCTGACGGTACACAGCGCCAGTGGGTGATCATGCCGCGCTTCACCTACTATTTTGGTCAGCACACGCTACTATTCTAGGTTATTTCAGACACTACAACATACACAAGGGCTACCATCGGGTAGCCCTTTTTCATTAGTGGAATCTGTGTAATGATATTGTCATTTTTTGCCAACTATCAATGCTGCTTAAGGTGGTATAGAATATTACTGTTGTATGTACAAGTTCGGGTATCGTATCTTTGTACTGTTAGAGCGGATTTAGTTAAACAAGCAAAATGGAAAATTAGATTTGTGCAGATTGGTGTGACAGGTTATTGATTTATAGGTGGGTTATAATGATGATGGCGCGGATTATTCCGCGCCATCCATTTTTTTATGGGGTAACCGATAAGCCGTTATACCCTCCTGATCTCTGCACCCAGTGCATTCAGGCGTTCGTCTATGCGTTCGTAGCCACGGTCTATCTGTTCTATATTCTGTATGGTGCTCTTGCCACGTGCGCTCAGTGCTGCTATCAAAAGCGCCACACCGGCACGTATATCCGGGCTAGCCATGGTAATGCCTCTCAGCGATACCTGCCTGTCCAGCCCTATTACTACCGCCCTGTGCGGATCGCACAGCACTATCTGCGCACCCATCTCTATCAGCTTATCTACAAAGAACAGGCGGCTTTCAAACATCTTCTGGTGTACCAGCACCGTGCCTTTTGCCTGGGTAGCGGTTACTAATATAATACTCAACAGATCGGGTGTAAAACCCGGCCAGGGATGGTCATACACAGTCAGTATAGATCCGTCTATAAATTTCTGTATCCTGTATTGATCCTGCGCAGGTATGTGTATATCATTGCCCTGCACCTGCAGTTGTATGCCCAGCCGCTCAAACGTATCGGGGATAATGCCCAGGTGCGCTACATCTGCATTGCGGATGGTGAGCTCACTTTGGGTCATAGCGGCAAGCCCTATAAAAGAGCCTACTTCTATCATATCGGCCAGCATACGGTGTTTGCAGCCGTGTAGCTTCGTCACCCCTTCTATCGTGATCATATTGCTGCCAATGCCGCTGATGCGCGCGCCCATACTGTTGAGCATGGTACATAGCTGCTGCACATAAGGCTCGCAGGCTGCATTGTATATGGTGGTAATGCCCTCTGCAAGTACGGCCGCCATTACTATGTTAGCAGTGCCGGTAACGGAGGGTTCCTCCAGCAATATATAAGCACCGCGCAGTTTGCTGCCATCAAGGCTAAAGAGCCCCATATCGGCATCATAGTCAAACTGCACACCCAGTTTCTCAAAACCACGTATATGCGTATCCAGCCTGCGGCGGCCTATCTTATCGCCCCCCGGCTGGGGTATATGCGCCTTGCGAAAGCGTGCCAGCATAGGGCCGGCCAGCATCACAGCGCCACGCAGCTTACCCGATTTCTTCTGGAAACTGCGGTCTGTAAAATATTCTGTATTGATGTCTGTAGCCTGCAATACCACCGTACCCGGTTCGGGGCGGCTTACCTGCACGTTCATATCTGCCAATACTTCTATCAGCGTATTCACATCCAGTATATCCGGTACATTGGTAAAGGTTACAGGCTCGTCTGTAAGCAATGCAGCGCAAAGCACCTGCAGGGCCTCGTTCTTGGCACCCTGCGGGGTAATGGTGCCACTGAGTTTACGTCCGCCAATGATCTCAAAAGCAGATGCCATGATTACTTATTCTTGTTCTTGTTGAATTTACGGTTTTTGTTGAATCCGCCACCATTGTTATAGCTACCGCCGCCACCATTGCGGTTGCCGCCACCACCACCGCCACGATTGTTACGGTTGCGGTTATTATTGTTGCTGTTTTGCTGTTTGAAGTTGGCACGTGCATCAAAATACACACGGTAACCGCCCGGTTCGTATATCAGTTGGCCATTGGTAAGGGTAGCCAGCTCGGTACGTATCATATCATCGTGCACAGGCTCTTTATGCCAGTTGGTATAGGCCAGCTTCATGTAGTAGCCAATTATCTGTACGCAGCCCTGGCGTTTTTCGGGGTCTGTTTCTTTCAATGCTTTTTCTATCAATTGCTCCAGGTTCTTGCCAAAGTGGCGATGTCCTATTTTGCCCTGCGGGTAAGGCAGCACTTCTGGTTTTTTAAATACCTGCTCGCGCGTTGGCGGCGGGTAGGGGCTATCCACATCAAGGGTAAAATCAGTCATCTGGTACAGGTGATCCCAAAGCTTGTGCTTATAATCTTCTATGGTTTTAAGATGGGGGTTTAGCGTACCCATCAGTTCTATGATGGCTTCGGCATTGCTCAGGCGGCGGGCCCTGTCTTCTATGGTAACCAGGTATTCCACCATTCTTTGCACATTACGTCCGTATTCGGGCATCAGCATTTTGCTGCGCGTAGTATTATATTCCATTGTTGTTGTTCAAAAAAGATTTAAAAAATAAAAGTCATTACAGGGATCAGATCCCTTATTGCCTTTCGGCTGAACGCATTTGATTGGATGTGTAGCGACGCTACTGAATTGTTTTGATACGTGGTGCAGCTATAAATAAGAGAGGACTGCAATAGTACCGGGGTACGCTCTGCACAAATATAGGAATAAAAGACAAAACCCTCCGATGGGTGATTTAAAACATCTTTTAGGTTGATGCAAGTCATAGAGATACGCCCTGTAAGCCACTACCTTAGCGTCCGTAACCTATAAGCTGGTTCCTATCTGGTTCTATACACTGGAATTATTACAGCGAAGCGAGCAAACTATAAAAAAGCACTGCAAACAAACAAAATAGCCGGGGATGGCACGGTTTTATGTATGATAAATCCCGTGTTTAGCCACAGGTATATTAACGTGGAACAAAAATTATTGTTAAATTGAAGTGCAGCTAAAACCTAATGGGTGGCTGTACTTAAAAAACACGCAGACAAAATCATGCAAGACAGTCGTATAATGAACCCTTTATCTACCGTTATGGTCATCGACGATACAGAGATAGACAGGTATATAGCAGAGCGTATGATGACAAGACACAGTTTTGCCACACAAATCATCAAAATGGGCTCCGGTGCAGATGCGCTTGATTACTTGCAGGCATCCGGCAACAAACTGCCACAAATGATATTTCTTGATATCAACATGCCCGGGATGAATGGTTTTGAATTCCTGGAACAATACGAATCACTCAGTGACGATATCAAAGAGCAAATGGTGATCATTATGCTTACATCCTCCATCAACCCAGAAGATATAGCAAATGCCGGCCGCAGCCCTTATGTAAAGCAGTTTGTAAATAAGCCCCTGACCTTTGAAAGGCTCAGCGAAGTAAGAACCCTCCTGTGATTTATGGCACAGGCATGACATAGCCCATACGCAGGCAGATATTTTGCATAGTAAATTAGCATACCCAATGCACAATACCTATGAAGAGCTTTCTACTCGCCCTGGCGGTTATAATTTTTCAAACATCCTCTTTTGCACAAACAGGCTGGCAGTGGGCAGCATCCGGCAAAGCCGATATATTATACCCTGGTTCTATTTTTTCAAGGGGTGTAGTTTCTGATGCAGCAGGCAATACCTACGTATTAGGTGATCTTAGGAACGCTGATGTCTGGTTTGGCAGCACCAGGCTTTCGGCAAGTTTGGGTCATACAGTAGTTGTCAAATATTCAGCCTCGGGTAATTTGTTATGGGCAAGGCAATACGGTAGCGGAACTACATATCCTTCAAGCATTACAATAAGCAAAACAGGTGGCGTATACATTGCAGGCAATTATACCCAGGACATATTGATAGATACCTTTATCGTTCGCAAATCAGAAGGCTCTGTTTTTATAGCACGGCTCGATGAAGACGGAGGAGTGGTATGGGCAAAAGGAGATGTAAGATCTAACAGTATCTATTATTACGCTACCTACCTGGCTACCAACACACAGAACGATGTAGTGATGGCAACAGTGCATCGGGGAGATGCAACTGTTCAATCTCGTCTGCTAACAGGTAATGGTTTGTTATTGAGCGCATATGATCAGAATGGTAGTCCCATTGGAGTGAGCGGCACGCGCACAGGTTATTTTTGCAGTATTGCAGGTATAGCAATAGATGATAAAGGCAATGGGTATATCGCAGGTTCGTTCAGCGATTCTCTGTGGATAGGTAACACAGTAGTGGTCAATTCAAATACATTAGGCTACAATGGTTATCTCTATTCATTTGGTTCTGACCTTTCTTTCAGGCGTCTGAAACAGATATATGGCAACAGTAGCCCGCTTACCTGTTCTGCACTAACCTGCGATGGACAGGGCCGTGTTATCGTTTCCGGAACATCATCAGGTATTGCAGATCTTGGTGACCTTAGTGCTACACCCGCTGCAGATGCCAAACTATTTGTTGCCTGCATAGATAGCCAGTTGCATGGTGTTTGGATAAATACAATAAGTACTATTGATACCAATGCAACGTTAAACGCAATTGGCGCAGGCCCGGATGGCAATATCTCGTTTGCAGGCTATTGTAATGAGGCCATACAATTTGGCGCTGCACCTGCTATCCCTTCTTACAATGCAGATAGGATATATGCAGCACAATATAGCAGCACCGGTACTTTGAACTGGGTACAAATGGCTACCGGGAATTACGCTGTATGGGTAACCGGTGTAGCAGCAGATGCCTACGGAGTATCCGTAGCAGGCAGCTTCAAAAGAAGTGCTACCTTCAATTATCTCGATGTACACGACAGCCTTACATTATCAAGTATCTACGTTGCCCGTATAGGCAACATTACTGGCATTGCTAAGTCTTCTACTATCAATGCGCATGCATATCCCAATCCTTTTACCGATAAGATCATTGTCAGCAATATTGCAATTGGTACAAACGTTCAGTTACTCGATGTGTATGGCCGTATATTAAACGAAACAATAACCACTGGTACTTCCGCGCTATTAAATACTGCAACGATACCATCGGGTACTTATTGGTTACGGCTCACTGATAATGCTAAGAATATATCAACGCTTCACATGCTAAAACAATAATCGCATTTAATTCCACTGCTATGAAAAAGTATCTATTCATTCTTTTCTCGATTGTTAGCTTCGGCATGTTATCAGCACAGCCTTTTACTCCCGGCTGGCAATGGGCACAAGGGGCCTCTTCGCTTGCATTGGAGGCAGGAACAGATGTATGTGCAGATGCCAATGGATATGTGTATACCGTGGGTGTTATTGATAGTACTGCAACGATAGGATCGCAGCAATTGAGCGACGGATCATTTATAGCAAAGTACACGGCGGATGGTACCTGTCTTTGGTCAAAACTATTGCCGGGGGGTAATGCGGTAGAAACCCGTAGTATTGTTAGCGCGAAGGACGGCAGCATATACATAAACGGTACCTTAAAGTATCCCTGTACTATTGACAGCGACAGTATAAGCCCTGCAGGTATTTTTATTGCAAAATTCGATACTGCAGGAAATATAATTTGGGCAAGAGGAGGTGGTAATACAGTTGACGAAATAATTATTCATAATTGTTCTGTTGACGAAAATAGTAACGTAACTGTTGTAGCCAATACACATTTAGGAGATGATATAAATTTTGGTGGAAATATTGTTTCCGGGTCGGGCACTTATATGGTGCGTTACAATGCGTCAGGTGATCTTCTGCTTGAAAAGTTTCTCTTCAAAAAGGGGCAGGCTGATATTCTTTCAGTAGCAACAGACGTAGCTGGTAATATCTACGCATCCGGTTTTTGTGGTAGCGACAGCGTTATGTTAGATGATGGAACGTTGTTAGTAAACCCAAAGAGGTTTACAAGCGCGTTGATCATTAAATATACGCCCTCAGGAGATATTATTTGGGCAAAAACAACCTCAGGAGGAGCCGCAATGGCAAACGCTATAGCAGCAGATAAAAATGGAACTAACATATACGTTACCGGTGAAGCGGAAGACACAGTGAATTTTGGCAACGTATCTTCCTTGCCGGATTATTTTGGCCAGTTGTTTGTTGCCAAATACGATAGCAGCGGTGCTGCTCTTTGGGTAAAGAGATTTGGTGGTCCGGGCAATACGCTATCGGCCGGCACTTATGAATATTTCGCAACGGACATTATTGTTGATGATAATGGCAATATTAATACAGGAGGAAATTTTCACGACAAGCTCATGTTCAATGGTAGCCACATACTCACCGACGCAGGTCCCAATATTTATACAGCACAGTTCAATCCAACAGGTACGTTCAATTGGGCACTTGCAGGGGGAGGAAGATTCGGCACCAACTTTGGCGGTATGTGCAGTGCCGGTGAGGGGATATATACTATTGGAACTTATAGCGGCGCTAATGCAGTTTTCGGTTTCCACAGCTTAGTAAATAGTACCAATACACGCAATCTCTTCTTCGGCAGGATCGCAGATGTAACAGGCATCAACATCACAGGCAAGTCTGCTATACAGGCGACTGCATATCCCAACCCGGCACACAATACAATAACGGTAGATCATATCAGCACTGGCACAGCCATTCGTGTAGTTGATGTCGCAGGCAAAGTATTGCTTAGCAAAACGGCGGCATCGGAAAAAGAAACAATCAACATCGCAGCCTTGCTGCCGGGTATCTATTTATTACAGCTCGCTGATAACGATACTAATACAAAGAGCTTCCGCATCGAAAAACAATAAGGGATATAATTATCCTTAATTTCAAAAATCCATAGGTTTTATTCAAATGATTTCGTATTTTTAGTATATCATACCTATTTATTTCCCTCCTTTCTATCCTCTTAATACGTTGATCCTTACGGGGAATTAGATTCTATTTTGCTAATAATGAATAATTAATATAGAATAAAAATTATGTGTTTTTATTTTGTTTAATAAGTGTTAGTTTAACATATGAACTTAATAATTCGATGAAAGTTCAACAAAAAAAATACACAGGAGATAAGGGATGGGAGATCATTAAAACGGAAGCATTATTGGCGGATGATTACCGCTTAGTGCTCGTTTTTGGCAGCCGTTTCATTTTATCGGATCCCGATATATATGCGCAAATAAAACTGCAATATCCTAAGGCTGATATCCTGATGAGTTCTACCTCGGGAGAGATCATTGACCTGCAGGTCAATGACGAAACCATTGCGCTTACTGCCATAAGTTTTGACAACACCCTGGTAAGGGTAGCAGTTATAGATATCGATAAGAGTCAAAGTAGTTTTAAAGCAGGGTATAACCTGGCATCAGAGTTTGATACAGCCAGCTTGCGCAGCCTGCTGGTAATTTCCGATGGGCATAATGTAAATGGCAGCGATCTTGTAGCAGGGCTTCGGGAGTTTTTGCCCGGTGATGTTATTATAACAGGCGGACTGGCAGGTGATGGCGCACGTTTTGAGCGTACACTGGTAGGCCTGAACGCGGCGCCTGCGGAAGGCAAAGCCGCCGCTATAGGCTTTTATGGAGATGCGCTGCAGATAGGCTATGGCAGCGTAGGCGGATGGGATACCTTCGGCATCGAACGGCTGATAACGGCTTCTGATGGCAATGTGCTATATGAACTGGATGGCAAGCCCGCGCTCGATGTATATAAACTATACCTGGGCGAGTATGCCGATGAGCTGCCCGGCTCTGCATTATTATTCCCGCTCAATGTTCGGCTGTCTGATTCCGAACATACTGTAGTAAGGACTATACTGGCCGTTAACGATGAGGATAGGAGTATGACGTTTGCCGGGAATATGCCCAAAGGCGCCTATGCCCAGATGATGAAAGCTAATTTCGACCGGTTGATAGATGGCGCATCGCAGGCGGCTGCTAACAGTATCATCGGGCAGGGACAAGCCCCCGAGCTGGCATTGCTTATTAGCTGTGTGGGCAGAAAGCTGGTGCTCGATCAGCGGATAGAGGAAGAGGTAGAAGTGGTGCGCGCCGTATATGGCAACGATATAGCTATCACGGGCTTTTATTCTTACCGAGAGATTTCACCATTATCCGATTTTATACAAGGTGAACTGCATAATCAAACAATGACTATAACTACATACAGAGAGGGTAAGTAAACTATTGGAACAGCAAAATAAAAGAACACCGTTGCAAATGTTTAATAAGTTGTTGCGAAGGCAATTAGTAAAGTTATTTGGGGATAATGCAGAGAAGGTCTCCGCCGAACTAAAGGATTTTCTGAAAGTCGTCAGTGAGTCTTACGATCATTATGAAAAGGATCGCAGGATGCTGGAGCGTTCTATTGAGATCAGCTCCAAAGAGATGATAGAGTTGAACAACAGGCTAAAGCAGGAGGTAGAGGAGGACAACAAAGCCATCTATCAATCCCTGCAGGAATCGCTTTTTAATCTTAATGAGGAACAGGAGGAGAAAAAGATAACAGGGTCAGATTATAGAAAACTTGGCCAGGTAGCAGAAATGCTGAAGCAGGAAACACAGAAACGTAAAGATGCAGAGCGTGAAAGAAAAAAACACCAGGCCCACCTGGAGGCATCTCAACAGATAGCGCATATCGGGAGCTGGGAGCTGGATATGCCGGATACAAGTACTGCGGATAATATAAAGCTGTATTGGTCAGATGAGACCTATCGCATTTTCGGTTTCGAGCCCAGGTCTGTAATGGTAACGAGTGAGTTATTATTTAGCAGGGTACATCCGGAAGATCTTCCTTTGGTACGCGAGAAGATACGAAAAGCTATCATCGAAAGCAGCGCGTATGAACTGGAATACCGCCTGTTGCTGCCCGACGGCACCGAGAAGGTAGTTTATGAGCAATCGAGGCTTGTCCATAGCCGCACAAACAGGGCAAACCGCATGATAGGCACCATACAGGATGTTACGGACAGGAGAAAAACACGCGAAAAACTAATAAAAGTAAATAACGAGATACGCACCCTGTTCGAGAACATGCAGGAGGTTTTCTTCACTGTAGATATGAAAACTTTTGAGCTGTTGCAGATGTCCAGCGCTTGCGAAAAAATATACGGTTACACCATTCGCGATTTTGCAAAGAATTCTAACCTCTGGTTCGACGTGATATTGGAGGAAGATAAACAGGTGATCTATGGCAATGATGCCACGATGCGGCAGGGTAACCCCATCGTGCAGGAATACAGGATACAGACCAAACACGGAGATATTAAATGGGTAGAAAGTAAGATAACGCCTACTGTTGTAGATGGTGAACTGATACGTATCGATGGTATCACCTCAGACATCACCAAGCGAAAGGAAGCGGAAATGGCGGTGCGGGATAATGAACAGAAGTTTCGCTCGCTGATACAAAACAGTGCGGATGCTATCCTGGTACTTAATGCAGATTATGAGATCGTTTACGCCAGCAATTCCCTGAACAAGATCACAGGATTTACACCCGAAGAAGTATTGGGTGTAAATGTTATAGAATTCGGCCATCCTGATGAACGGGAGATGCTCCTGCAATACAAGCAGAAAGTGTATAGTAACCCGGGTGTTCCACATAATATTATTTACAGGAGGGTAAGGAAAGATGGAACTTATATATGGTGCGAAGGCACCACGATCAATCTGCTGGAGGATGATATTGTACAAGGTATCGTTATCAACTTCAGGGATATTACGCAACGCAGGCAATATGAAGATGCGCTGAAGGCTGCCAATGAAGACCTGCAAAAGACAAACACGGAGCTCGATAAATTTGTCTACAGCGTTTCACACGATCTGCGTGCGCCCTTATCTTCTATGATGGGCGTTGTAGAGCTGGCGCTTACAGAAACAGAAGATGGGGATATGCTGACGCACCTGGATATGATACGGAGGAGCATCAGAAAGCTCGATGGATTTATAGTGGATATACTCGAATACTCGCGCAATGCACGGTTAGAGGTGCGGAAGCAGCAAATAGATTTTCATGATCTGATGCGGGATGTAACGGAGAACATCAAATTCATGAGCGAAGGCCTCGGGAAAAAGAAAAGAGTAAATGTACATACCCATATATCCGGTCACAAGGAGTTTATTTCTGATAAAGGAAGAATCGCCATCATTCTCAATAACCTGGTATCTAATGGCATCAGGTATGCTAATGATATGGCCGACGATCCATATGTACATGTATCGGTAGAGCTAAAGCCGGAAGGCGCGGAAATAATAGTAAAGGACAACGGAATCGGCATCAGTAAAGACAAGCAGGAGAAAGTGTTCGATATGTTCTACAGGGTGTCCAAATCTTCCGTAGGTTCCGGCCTTGGCTTATACCTCGTCAGGGAAGCTACTGCAAAGCTTGGCGGGCATATAACTCTTGATTCTACACCCGGTATTGGTTCTTCCTTTACCGTTCGGATTCCCAATTTGCAAAATCACTAAAACAAAAAATAACAATGGAACAACCCCTGAACGTACCATACAAGCGAGTAATGATAGTTGATGATACGTATGTCGATCGGTATGTCGCAGAAAGAGTGATCAAAAAGTACTCGTTTGCAGAAGATATCATAAGCGTAGAATCTGCCCTTGATGCACTCGATTATCTTATGGCGGGCAAGGACCACCCCGAAGAATTGCCGGAATTGATTTTCCTTGATATTAATATGCCAGAGATGAACGGTTTTGAATTCCTGGAGAAATATAAGGAGCTGCCCGAAACAATAAAGAAGCATTGCATCATTATGATGCTTACCACCTCGCTGCACGAAGAAGATATGAAACTGGCCCTGGCGAACCCCTATGTTTATCGGTTTTTGAATAAACCCCTGACCTTTGATCGCCTGAAGGAAATAACACTCCAGCCGGAAAAGAAAGACCCGCAACTATAAGCAACTCTTTATCAGCCACGTTTAAGATTTAATAAGCCGCAATGTATAAATACGTCTGTAGGTTTTGAGCAGGCTGCGTAACTTAGCCTGCTCAAAACCATTCTTATTATGTTTTCACTCAACCTCGAGGGGAAAACCGCACTTGTAGCGGGCAGTACCCAGGGTATAGGCTTTGCCAGTGCTGCAGAGCTGGCATCAATGGGTGCCAGCTGCGTATTGATAGCGCGCAACGAAGCTGCATTGAAAGAGGCCATCGCTAAGCTCGATGTATCTCGCGGGCAGCATCACAAATATCTTGTGGCCGATTTCAGCAGTACCGACCAGGTACAATCTGTGGTAGCCGCTTTTACTGCAGAGAACACGGTACATATATTGGTGAACAACAGCGGCGGCCCCGCAGCAGGGCCTATTGCAGAGGCGCAGCCTGATCAGTTCCTGGCTGCTTTCAACCAGCACCTTATCTGTAACCATATCATTACCCGCCTGGTAATGCCCGGCATGAAGGCCGCTGGCTTTGGGCGTATCATTAATATAATATCTACCTCGGTAAAGATACCGTTGAAGAACCTGGGCGTATCTAATACTATACGTGGTGCAGTGGCTAGCTGGGCCAAGACGATGGCCAATGAGCTGGCTCCTTTTGGTATTACTGTAAACAATGTACTGCCCGGCGCTACGGCTACGGCGCGTTTAGAGGGTATTATCAGCAATAAGGTGAACAAAACCGGGGCCAGTGTGGATGAAGTGGAAAAAGAAATGCTGAAAGAAATTCCTGCAAAACGCTTTGGCAAGCCCGAAGAGATAGCAGCGGTGGTGGCATTTTTAGCCTCTCCTGCGGCGGCCTATGTCAATGGTACCAGCATACCCGTAGATGGGGGGCGTACCGGTAGTATTTAATTATAGATAAGCGAGTGCGCATTATATATTTAGATTAAAACCACATTAAACCAAAAGGCGTTTTTCAATTACAAACAGGTGACAAAAACAAATTGTCAGAATTCAAATATCCTCTGAAACCCTTGCCAGCATTGAAAAACATTTTTTAACAAATGTGTATAAACTTTCGGCTTTGTGTTGTAATTTCGCCCTCGCTTTGTCTAAAAGGAACGTTAATTTTCAAAAAATTAATCCTAGTGTCAGAATCTATTAAGCCGATGTTCCGGAAAATTGTTCAATGCTTCACTGCATTGGTATTTACCGTATTCGTTAGCAACATCTCTGCCGTAGCCGCGCCAGACGGTAAGGCCATATTCCAATCCAATTGTGCGAGCTGCCACAACCCGTTAAAAGATGCTACCGGCCCTGCGCTGAAAGGCGTGGACGGACGTGTGCCAAGCAAAGAATGGTTGCACAACTGGGTACACAATCCTTCTGCGATGATCGCTAAGGATGCGTACGCGCAAAAACTATTCGATAAGTGGAAGCCAACAGTGATGACGTCTTTCCCTAGTCTGTCAGACGAGGAGATCGATGCTGTGGTTACTTATGTAAACTCTGTAGAACCGCCAAGTAAAGGGCCTGCTGCAGGTACCGGCGCTGCAACAGAGCAACCAGAAGGTACCAGCTCTACAGGCAACTGGATCTATGCACTGGTTACAGTAATACTGCTGACCCTTGCCTTCATCCTGTGGCGTGTAAACAGCGGCCTAAAACGCGTAGCTAACGAAAAAGATGGCGTTCCTAACGTTAAAGAAATTCCTTTCTATCGCAATAAAGTTGTGATCGCAATAACGGTGATCCTGGTATTCATCTTCGCAGGTTACTGGATCACTAATGGCGCTATTGAAATGGGCCGCCAGCAAAACTATCAGCCATTACAACCAATTTACTATTCGCACAAAGTACACGTGGGCATCAACCAGCTCAACTGTTTGTATTGCCACGCAGGCGCTGAAAAGAGCCGCCACGCAATGGTGCCTTCTACCAATATTTGTATGAACTGCCACAAACAGATCAATGAATACACCGGCAACGAAGAGCATCCGCTGGTAACTGCAGAAGGTAAAAAGATAGATGGTACTGCAGAGATCCAAAAGCTGTATAAATATGCCGGCTGGGATCCTGTTAAGAAAGAATACATCCGCGACGAGAAAGGCAATATCAAGGCTACACCTGTTAAATGGGTGAAGATCCACAACTTGCCTGACCACGTTTACTTCAACCACTCTCAGCACGTGCTGGTGGGCAAAGTACAGTGTCAGCGTTGCCACGGCCCGATCCAGGATATGGACGAGGTTTATCAGTTCGCTCCGCTGTCTATGGGCTGGTGTATCAACTGTCACCGCCAAACACAGGTACAGTTCACAAACAACAACTATTATTCAATATTTGAAAAATATCACGAAGAGTTGAAGTCAGGTAAACGCACAGGCGTTACAGTAGAAGACATCGGCGGTACAGAATGCCAAAAATGTCACTACTAATCTGGATAAACAGATATTGATCAAATACATTTAAAATATATTCGGAAACAATATTTATACCGGATCGAACCATATGAGTCAAAAAAAATATTGGAAGGGCCTCGAAGAGCTGAACAATACGGAAGCTCATCAAGAGGTAGCAGCAAATGAGTTTAGCGAGCCGTTGCCGTTTGAAATGAGCGACAACCTGCTGAATGCTACTACACCCCGCCGCGACTTTTTGAAATTCTTAGGTTTCAGCACCGTTGCTGCTACTTTGGCTGCAAGTTGCGAAATGCCTGTGCGCAGGGTGATCCCTTACGCAATAAAACCGGAAGATATAGTACCGGGTGTTCCTAACTACTACGCTTCTACATTCGTAGATGGTGGCGATTATTGCGCTATTGTTATCAAAACACGCGATGGCCGCCCGATAAAAGTAGAAGGTAACACGCTTTCTTCTATAACAAAAGGTTCTACATCGGCACGTGTGCAGGCATCTGTACTGAGCCTGTACGATAAGGCCCGCCTGCGTCAGCCGATGGTTGATGGACAGGAGGCTACTTTCGATGCTATCGATCGCCAGGTGAAGGATGGTTTGGCAAGCGCGTCACAACCAATCTACCTGCTTACCTCAACGATCCTTAGCCCTACTACAAAAGAAGTTATCAATCAATTCCTCGCCAAATATCCTACTGCTAAGCATGTGATCTACGATCCGGTTTCTTACAGTGGTATGTTATTGGCAAACGAAGCCAGCTACGGAAAACGTGCGCTGCCTTCTTATCATTTTGATAAAGCAGATACTATCGTAAGTCTTGGTGCAGATTTCCTCGGCACCTGGTTATCACCGGTAGAATTCTCTAAACAATATGCTGCTACACGTAAGGTTACTGCAAAGAACCTTAAAATGTCTCGCCACTACCATGTAGAAGGTCACCATACCACTACAGGTGCCAGCGCAGACGTTCGTGCTACCTGCAAGCCTAGCGAAATGGGCGCGGTAGCGGTAGCGCTGTATAATGCCGTTACTACAGGCGCGGCTCCTTCACTGAGCACCAAGGGCCTGAACGAACTAGTTACCAAAGCTGCTGCTGATCTGAAGAAAGGCAACGGTATGGTAGTATGCGGCAGCAACGATGTAAATGTTCAGACTGTAATTAACGCTATCAACAGTGCGATCGGTGCTAATGGCACTACGATCAACTGGGCGGTAAACAGCAATTACAGGGCAGGTATAGATGCAGATGTAGCTGCTCTTACAGAGGCTATGAGCAATGGCCAGGTAGGTGCGGTACTGATACACGGTGTAAACCCTGTATATGAACTGTACAACGGCAAGAAATTTGCCGAAGGCCTGAAGAAAGTTCCTGTAACGGTATCTTTCGCAGACCGTATGGACGAAACTGCACAGCAGTGCAAGTTCGTGGTTCCTAACCATCACTACCTGGAAAGTTGGGGTGATGCAGAACCTAAAACAGGCTATTACAGCCTGATGCAACCGGGTATCGCTCCGCTGTTCAAAACACGTGCATACCAGGATAGCCTGTTGATGTGGGCCGGTGCTACTACCACCTATGGTGATATGTGGAAGCAATACTGGACAAGCAAACTGGGCGGCGAAAGCAATTTTGATAAAGCATTACAGGACGGTATCGTAGAACCCGCCGGCGATATGCCAACAGGCGGCGCTACATTTGCCGGTAATATAGGCACAGCGATCTCTGCTATCCCTACCAAGCCTACAGATGGCATGGAAGTGGTGATATACGAGAAGATCTCAATAGGCCACGGTGGTATGTGGAGTAACAACCCATGGCTGCACGAGATGCCTGACCCAATGACGAAAGTTACCTGGGACAACTACGCTTGCGTATCTCCTAAAAAAGCAAAAGAACTGGGCAATGAGCTTACCAGCATCACAGAAGTAGATACCGCTAAACGCGTTATCAAACTGAAAGTGAACGGACAGGAAGTATTGCTTCCGCTAATAGCTGTTCCCGGTATGCATAACGATGTGGTAGCAATAGCGGTAGGTTATGGCCGTGATGCTAAAGTAGGTATGGCTGCAAAAAGCGGTACCGACAAATGGGGCAACGAAATAGGTGGTAAAAACGTTTATCCGCTTACGCACATGGTAGGCCAAACGGTTAGCTATCATGCTCCTGTAACCATCGAAAAAACTGATAAGACTTACGACCTGGCCATCACTCAGACACACATGAGCTATGAAGGCCGCGCGGTTGTTCACGAATTTACACTCGAAGAGTTTGCTAAGAATCCAAACGAACTGCTGGAAGAGCGTAAAGAAGAAATAGGTCCATTTACCCATCAGCCATGGGGCGAAGAAGCTAACGAAGAAAGCATGCACACAGAGCCTGAAAAGGCTGCTGCTGCAGGTGCTGCCGTGCTTCTGGATGAGGAAGGCTTCCGTAAGAATGCTACACTGTATCCTGAATACGTTTCTCCGGGTATCCACTGGGGTATGTCTATCGATCTTACTGCATGTACCGGTTGCGGTGCCTGCGTGGTAGGTTGTATGGCAGAAAACAACGTATCTGTTGTTGGTAAAAGGGAAGTAATGAGGTCGCACGATATGCACTGGATCCGCATCGATCGTTACTTTAGCGGTAACCCAGATGAGCCGGATACTATCCAGACTATCTTCCAGCCAATGATGTGCCAGCACTGCGATAACGCTCCTTGCGAAAACGTTTGCCCGGTGTCTGCTACCAACCACAGCTCTGAAGGCCTCAACCAAATGGCTTATAACCGTTGTATCGGTACTAAATATTGCGCTAACAACTGTCCTTATAAAGTACGTCACTTCAACTGGCTCGACTGGAATGGTGCTGACTGCTTTGATGACAACCTGTACGAAGATTACCGCCGCGATGGTATGAACGACGACCTGACACGCATGGTGCTGAACCCTGATGTTACCGTTCGTAGCCGTGGTGTGATGGAAAAATGTAGCTTCTGCGTACAACGTCTGCAGGATGCTAAACTGACTGCGAAAAAAGACGGCCGCCCTATGAAGGATGGCGAAGCTAAGACCGCTTGTCAGCAGGCTTGTGCTTCTGATTGTATCGTATTCGGTAACGTAAACGATCCTGAAAGTGCGGTAGCGCAGATACGTAAGAACAACAAGGAACGCGTGTTCTACGTACTGGAACAAATACACACATTGCCAAACGTTAACTACCTGTCTAAGATCCGTAACACAGATAAGATAGTAGGTGGTAACGAAGCAACAGACTGGATGATGAAAGAACACATCTAAAGGCGCTGCCTGAAGGTGTAATAGAAAAATAAATGGGGCGCGGGTAATACCGCAATCCGAAACAATTAATAAGAACTTTACTAATAAAGTGCTATGCATTTAAAGTACGAATCGTTTGTACGGGAACCGCTGGTAGATGGTGAGAAAAATTATCACCAGGTTACGGAAGACATTGTTCGCCCTATTGAGCAGAAACCGGGCCGTATGTGGTATGTAGGTTTCTTCTTCTCGGTATTACTGCTGGGTTGGGGTGTGTTCTCGGTGTTTTGGGAAGTTTACTATGGTATCGGTGTATGGGGTATCAACCGTACAGTAGGTTGGGGATGGGATATCACCAACTTCGTATGGTGGGTGGGTATCGGTCACGCCGGTACGCTTATCTCCGCTATCCTTTTACTCTTCCGCCAGGGCTGGCGTACCGGTGTAAACCGTGCTGCTGAGGCGATGACCATCTTCGCGGTAATGTGCGCGGGTCAGTTCCCTATCTTCCACATGGGTCGTGTATGGGATGCCTTCTTCGTACTGCCTTACCCCAACAGCCGCGGTCCGCTGTGGCCAAACTTCAACTCGGCCCTGATGTGGGACGTGTTCGCGATCTCTACTTACTTCACGGTATCTTTATTATTCTGGTATTCAGGCCTTGTTCCTGACTTTGCTACCATCCGCGACCGCGCTAAAACAAAATTGCGCAAACGCCTGTATGGCCTGGCATCTTTCGGATGGACAGGTACTGCTAAAAACTGGCAACGTCACGAAGCATTATCACTGGTACTTGCAGGTTTAAGCACACCACTGGTACTTTCTGTACACACGATCGTATCTTTTGACTTTGCTACTTCGGTTATCCCGGGTTGGCATACTACCATCTTCCCGCCATACTTCGTTGCGGGTGCCATCTTCTCCGGCTTCGCAATGGTGAACACGCTGTTGATCGTTTGCCGTAAGATCATGGGCCTTGAAGATTATATTACTGTAGGTCACCTCGAGGCTATGAACAAGGTAATTGTACTTACCGGTTCTATCGTGGGTGTGGCATACTTAACAGAATTGTTCATGGCATGGTATAGCCAGGTGGTGTACGAACAGGATGCGTTTAAATGGCGTATCATGGGCCCTTACTGGTGGAGCTACTGGGCAATGATGACCTGTAACGTGGTATCTCCGCAGTTGTTCTGGTTCAAGAAACTGCGTCGTAACATCCCATTCACTTTCGTAATGTCTATCGTGGTGAACATTGGTATGTGGTTCGAGCGTTTCGTTATCATCGTTACTTCTCTGTACCGCGACTATCTGCCGGGCAGCTGGACTTACTATAGCCCAACCTGGACAGAAATGGGCTTCTATGTAGGTACATTCGGCCTGTTCTTTACATGCTTCTTCCTCTTCGCTAAATATTTCCCTGTGATAGCAATTGCTGAGATCAAGTTTATATTGAAGACATCAGGTGAAAGCTTTAAGAAAGATATGGCGCCGATTGATGCTAAGAGCACAGAAGAGTTTAAACACGAACTGGAGCACGCGCACCATTAGTAGATTTTGAAATTTGACTTTTAACTTTTTGAATAAAAATTAAAATGGCTATAAAGAAATTTGCAGTTGCTTGTTATAATGATGAGGAAGTGCTGTTTCCTGCGGTGAAGAAGGTACGTCACAGTGGTTTTAAGCTGCACGATGTATATACACCGTTCCCTGTGCACGGTTTAGACCATGCGCTGGGCCTTAAAGAAACAGATCTTCACGTAGCAGGTTTCATATATGGTATCACCGGTACCGCTACTGCAGTAGGGTTTATGTCCTGGATATTTACCAGCGACTGGCCTATCAATTTCGGTGGTAAGCCGCACTGGTCCTTGCCAGCGTTCATACCTATCACTTTCGAGCTTACAGTGTTGTTTGCTGCAGTAGGTATGGTGCTTACGTTCTGCTACCTCAACCAGATCATGCCGGGCGTTAAGAAACACGTTTTCCACCCACGCCAGTCTGACGATTTGTTTGTAGTGGCACTGGAGATCAGCGATGCAAACGAACAGGAAGCCATCAATTTCCTGAAGACAACAGGCGCTGTAGAAACTTCAGTACAAATAGCTGAATCTGAATGGTGGTACGGACGTTTCGATAAAGAAGAGCCTTACGAGAAATATACAACGGTAAACGGCTAACGGAATAATAGTTAATAGGTAAAAAAATAAAGAAGCGCAGGATCCGGAGGGTTGAATTTTTTGAATCTTGACTTTGAATTTTAAATAATTTATGAATAAAACCAAAAGCATAGTAGTAGCGGGCCTGGTGGCTGGACTGGGACTTACGGCATGTAACAGTGGTAGCATCCGTCGCAACCCTGGTAAAACATACGCCCCGGACATGGTCTACTCACGTGCTTACGATGCATACACGGCTAACCCCAACTTTGCAGATAGCCAAACAAGCCGTCCGCCGGTAGCCGGTACGATAGCTATGGGCCACGAATTGCCCGACCACCTGGTGGAAGGCGATACCAATGCTTATAAAACGTACACTACATCTCTGCGTTTTACAGATGCACAGCTGGATGAAGGCAAGCGCCTGTTTAATATCTACTGCGGTATATGCCATGGTACCAATCTGGATGGACAGGGTCCATTGTATGCAAGCGGTAAGTTTGCGGCAATGCCTGCCAACTTTAAAGATGGTAAATACCTGCATATGCCGGTAGGCCAGATGTATGCAGCGGTTAAATACGGTAAGAACATGATGGGTTCTTACGCCAGCCAGCTGGATACAAAACAACGCTGGATGGTGATCGCTTACATCAAAAAAGTACAATCTGCCAATGGTGGCGATGCATTTGCATTTGGCGCCGCTGCAACAGATAGTGCTAAAGTTGTAGCTATGGCTACAGAACCTAAGGCTGATACAAAAGCTGAAGGCAAGAAATAAAATTGACAACAGAAGAAAATTATAAACGTACTTCTAATAAGGTTTAAAAAATGAACGAACGTTTTGAGATACCGGCGCGATTAAGGAACACTAGCCTCGCATTGATCATCATCGGCATACTTGCCCTGGTAATTGGCGGTGTTACCCTACTGGGCAGCAGCGACCATTTTGAACAAACACGCTTCTGGATCGTGTTGCTGCACAACAGCGTATTCTTCCTGCTGATGTCCGTAGCTTGTATATTTATCCAGGCAGCAGCATCACTGGCACAGGGTGCGTGGATCGTAGCTTATAAGAGAGTACCGGAGGCAATTGGTGCCAACGTATGGGTATTTGGGCTCATCACGATCATCATCTTATTTGCGATAGCATTCGGGTTCAAAATAGATGGCCACAATCCTATCTACCACTGGGTGACACCGGGCAATGATGAAATACTGAAAGGTAAATCTTCCTTCCTGAATCCGGGTATGTTTGTAGGGTTCACTGTAGTAACAATTGCTCTGTGGGCATTCGTTGGACGCAAGTTCCGCGCTATATCTATCGCCCAGGAATCAGCTCCTAAAAACAGCACCAAAAATTACTGGCTGATGTTCAAATGGTCTGCAGCGTTCCTGTTCATCTACGCGCTTACACAAATGAGTACTACTCCGTGGATGTGGATCATGAGCATCGATGCACACTGGTATTCTACTATGTTTAGCTGGTACACTTTCGGTAGTGCATTCGTTAGCGGTATGTCACTGATCCTGTTGTGGGTAGTTTACCTGAAGAATCAGGGCCACATGGAAATAGTGAGCAAAGAGCACGTGCACGATCTTGGTAAATTCATGTTCGCATTCAGTATCTTCTGGACCTATACCTGGTTTGCGCAGTACATGCTGATATGGTATAGTAACATACCGGAAGAAACTACATATTTCGTTATCCGCCAACATGGCCCTTATGCCATGATCTGGTATGCAACATTCATTATCAACTTCTGTATGCCGATATTGATATTGATGTCGCGCCCAAGTAAACGTAATTACTTTACCGTAAGCTTTATGGCAATGACAATTATATTTGGTCACTGGCTTGATTTCTACATCATGACAATGCCTGGCCCGCTGAAAGAACACTGGCACCTGAGCTGGTACGAACTCGGCATATTTGCAGGCTTTGCAGGTGTAATGATGTTCAGCGTGGCGCGTATGCTTACCAAGTCTTCTTTGGTACCGAGCAACCACCCGCTGCTGAAAGAAGCTATATTGCACCAAAGCTAATTGACCATATTCCCTGTAACCTGTTACAGAGCAAACGTAAGAGTAAAAAGTAATAATAGTTAAATACAAGAACACTGACCATGTCGGGATTTTTAACAATAGTATTGATAGGCCTGGTATTTGTTATCATATACCAAATAGCTAAAGCCAGCGAATATTCCACCGTACTGCGTGGCGAGGAAAAAATAAACAGGAGAGTAAACCGCTCAATGGCCCTCTTGTTCCTGCTTTTCTTTGTAGCGGGTATGATAGGCATTGTTATTTGCCACAATGCACTTTCAGATAAGATGTTGCCCGTATCTGCTTCAGATCACGGTGTACGTTACGATTCTATGTTGTTCACCACGCTGGTGGTAACAGGTATCGTATTCGTTATCACACAAACATTGCTGTTCTGGTTTGCGTTCCGCTACCAGTCTACAGAAAAGCGTACGTCTTTCTTCTTCCCGCACAACAACAAACTGGAATTGGTTTGGACAACCGTACCTGCCATTGCAATGGCTTGCCTCGTGGCTATCGGTCTGCGCAACTGGGTAAGGGAAACTTCTGCACCACCTAAAGATTCTATGGTGGTAGAAGTAGTAGGTAAGCAGTTCAACTGGCTGATCCGCTACCCTGGTAAAGATGGTGTGTTAGGTAAAAGGGATTTCCGCAAAATTGACGATGCAAACAATATTTTAGGTCTTGATTGGAGTGATAAGGATAATATGGACGATGTGATCGCTCAGAATGGTGAATTGCACCTGGTAGTGAACAAACCTGTTAGCCTGATCATCGGTTCAAGGGATGTGATACATGACGTAGGTCTGGCTCACTTCCGTATGAAGATGGACGCAGTGCCGGGTATCGTTACCACCATGTGGTTTACACCAACGATCACCAGCGCCAAGATGAAAGAGATCACAGGAAACAAGGATTTCGTTTATGAGATCTCCTGCGATCAGATGTGCGGTAAAGGTCACTACTCTATGAGGGGTACCGTAATCGTAGAAACACAGGAGGAGTATGATGCATGGATGGCGAAACAACAAAGCTACTATGCGCTGAACAATGCTCCTGCTACACCGGCAGCTCCGGCGGCAGATAGCTCAGCTGCTCCTGTACAGAAAACCGATAGTGCTAAAGTATTAACAATGAAGTAATCGTTCCGGATCAGAGGGAACAACAAAAGTTTAATTAAAATGAGTAACTCAGTAATCATTGAAGGTCCTAATGTAGCTCATGGCATCGATACCGGTGATCATCATCACGGTCACGAGCATCACGAGCAGCACTTTATTACAAAGTACATCTTCAGCCAGGATCACAAAGTTATTGGCAAGCAATTCCTGATCACGGGTATCGTTTGGGCCGTTATTGGTGCCCTGATGTCTGTATTCTTCCGTTTACAGCTGGGTTTCCCCAACGAAACTTTCCCTATCATGGAAAAGTTCCTGGGCGAATGGGCTAAAGGCGGTAAACTGAGCCCAGAATTTTACTATGCATTGGTAACCATGCACGGTACTATCCTGGTGTTCTTCGTATTGACTGCCGGTTTGAGCGGTACATTTGCTAACCTGCTTATTCCTCTGCAGATCGGTGCACGCGATATGGCGTCTCCGTTCATGAACATGCTGTCTTACTGGTTCTTCTTCCTGTCGAGCGTTATCATGTTCATCTCCCTGTTCGTTCAAACAGGCCCTGCATCCGGTGGCTGGACTACTTATCCTCCGCTAAGTGCATTGAAAGAAGCTTCTTTGGGTTCAGGGGTTGGTATGGACCTTTGGCTGATAAGTATGGCATTGTTCGTGGTTTCTTCACTGTTGGGTGGTCTTAACTATATCTCTACGATCCTCAACATGCGTACTAAAGGTATGACCATGACACGCATGCCGCTCACAATATGGGCGCTGCTGTTCACAGCTGTTCTGGGTGTACTTTCTTTCCCTGTATTGTTATCAGGTTTCGTACTGCTGATATTCGACCGTAACATGGGTACCAGCTTCTACCTGTCAGAAATATTTATCGGTGGCAAAGCATTGCCGCACGTTGGTGGTTCTCCGATCCTTTACCAGCACTTGTTCTGGTTCCTGGGTCACCCTGAGGTGTATATCATTATGCTTCCGGGTATGGGTATGGCTTCAGAGGTATTATCAAACCACAGCCGTAAGCCTATCTTCGGTTACATGGCGATGATCATCTCCCTGATAGGTATCACATTGCTGGCCTTCCTGGTATGGGCGCACCACATGTTCGTTACCGGTATGAGTCCGTTCCTCGGTTCTGTATTCGTACTGTTAACCCTGCTGATCGCTGTACCTTCTGCGGTAAAAGTATTTAACTGGCTTACAACTATCTGGAGGGGTAATATACGTTTCACTGTGCCAATGATGTTTGCACTTGGTTTCGTATCCCTGTTCATCTCCGGTGGTCTTACAGGTATCTTCCTGGGTAACTCTGCACTGGATATTCACCTGCACGATACATACTTCGTAATTGCGCACTTCCACATAGTAATGGGTGTGTCAGCGTTCTTCGGTATGTTCGCCGGTATCTACCACTGGTTCCCTAAAATGTTCGGAAGGTTCATGAATAATACATTGGGTTATATCCACTTCTTCCTGACGTTTGCCGGTGCTTACCTGATCTTCTGGCCTATGCACTATGAAGGTATCGCTGGTATGCCACGTCGTTATTACGATTACAGCGCATGGGAATCATTCAAACACTTCGATAATCTGAATGCTTTCATCAGTATCGCGGCTATCATGGTGTTCTTCGCTCAGCTGATCTTCGTGGTTAACTTCTTCGCAAGTATCTTCCGCGGCCGTAAGGTGATGGTTAAGAATCCTTGGGGTTCTCCAACACTGGAATGGACTACAGAGATCAATCCTGGTCACGGTAACTGGGAGGGCGATATTCCTGAAGTACATCGCTGGCCTTATGATTACAAAGATGATGGTAATGGTAACGACTTCATTCCGCAAACGGTACCTTTAAGGCCGGGCGAAGAAGCGCACTAAAATTATCTCTTGATATAATATTGATAAGCTCCGGAAACGGAGCTTATTTTTTTGTTGGATATAGTGCGCAGTTCGTCCGATGAACTACGCCTTTCGTCAAATGGTTGATTTACAAGTGCTTCAACCTTATATTTTTGTATCACAAACCCATCCCAATACTCTTAACCCAGGGCAGTCGAAAAACTGACCAGCCCCTGTAAACACTGTAGGGTAGCTATTCAGTTTTCCTTTAGGCACTTAAGGTAACTGTATAGTTACCTTTTTTGTTTTTGTACCTTTCCTTTTATGAAGAAGATATTCTTGTTACTGCTGCTTACTATTGCCGGATACCTGAGCCATGCGCAAAGCGACGAGCATGCTATAAGAAGCGTTCTGGCTGCGCAAGCTGCCGCCTGGAATAATGGCAGCATTGACGAGTACATGCATGGTTATTGGAATAATGATAGCCTTGTATTTGTAGGCAAGAGCGGGCCAACATATGGCTATCAACAAACCCTCGAGCGATATAAGAAATCGTACAGCGACACCGCCAAAATGGGTAAGCTTAGTTTTGATATTCTGCAAGTACGCAGGCTTAGTAGCGATTATTACTTCGTCCTCGGTAAATGGGCATTGAAGCGTAGCGTTGGCGATGTAGGAGGCAGTTTTACGCTGTTATTTCGCCGTATAAAGGGTAAGTGGAGGATCGTGGCTGATCATAGTTCTTAGGCCGTTTCCTGTGGCTTTAAATGCCGTGTAAACATTTCCTGGAGCAATGCATATAATTCCGGGTGATGTTCCGCTAACTGGTGAGGTCGCTCGAAGAAATATTCAGACACTACCGCAAAGAACTCGGCCTCGTTAGTAGCGCCATAAGGATTGATATCATTACCCCAGTCGCGCATGTATTTGATTTCTTTATGCATCTCCTTTACCCAGGGTATAATGTATTGTTTCGATAGCAGGTATTCCGGCACACCATCTACACTGCCATCCGCTTTATCCAATAAATGAGTGAATTCATGTATGACGGTATTACGCCCGTCATCGGGCTGCATAAAGCCCTGCCTCACTGCCTGCTGCGATAGCAGCATAGTTCTGTTCAGCGCGCCATCGCCCACCATGCCTAATATATTCCTACCCTCGCCAATCGTTTTGTATTTATCAGAGAAGCTGGTCTTATAAAGTAACACTTCGTCGATGTTATTATACTTCCAGTCAGGGAACGCAAAGATGGGTATGATAGCACCCGCTGCAATAAATACCCTGTCCATATCTTCTACCACCGTATCGCCCACAGGATTGATCACCGTCGTAGCCAGGAAATCATGAATACGGGTAAGGAATACTTTTCTATTTGCCTCATCCAGCTCTTTATAAAATGGCACATATTCCTGCAAGAGGCTTTCTGCATTGGCCGGCAGCTTATAGTCTGCTACCAGTTTCTTTTGTTTTTGATTATAGCGGTAAAACATACCTGCTGCTATCAGTGCTAATACAAAGATGATAATTCCGCCTGCCATGGGTTAAATATACTAAGCATTGAGCGAAGCAAACAAAAAAGCCACTCTTCGCAGAGTGGCTTCGATATAGTGCTGTCAATTCTTATTAATGATGATGGTGGTGTGCAGCGTGTGCATCAGGCAGCTTGAAGAATTCTTCTTCCGTTACTTCCTGTTCTGTCACATCAAATTGTGTACGCAACCATGCAAACAGTTTTTCAAACAACAGGCGGCGATAAGTTTCGTCCATGGTCTTGTTGTCTTTCAGCATTTTTTGCAGGTAGCTGTCCATCCATGGCGCATCGTCATCAGATGTCATACCGAAATAGCCCATTACCTGTGCTTTAATATGCTCTTTCACTTCTTCCAGGCTCACATTGATGTCGTTATCCTGTATCAGTTTATCAGATATCAGAGTCCAGCGCAGTTGATGGTCAAAGCCAGGGAATTCCTGCTCTACTTCTGCTTGTGTTTTTGGCTTTTCGCCGCCGTCTTTCATCCAGCGTTTCAGGAAGTCTACCGGCAGTTGGAAATGTGTATTGTGAACCAGCAGTTCAAATATTTCATTATCCAGCCTTTCGTTAGCTATGCGTGTATATTCTTTTTCTACTTCTGCACGTATCAGCTCTTTAAACTCTGCTTCGTCCTTTACTTCCCTGTTCTGGAATACCTGTGCAAATAATTCCTGGTCCAGCTCACGTGGTATCAGTTTAGCAACACGTGTCAGGGTAAATTTGTAATAGTTATTTGCTGCCTCTACACCTAGTTTCAGCGGATCTTTCATGAAAGATGCTAGTTCTTCTTCTGTGCAGATGTCTGCCGGGCGAATAACGAAAGATTCTTCGTTCTTTTTGCCCATCAGCATTTCCTGCAGTTTCGCAGGCAGTTTTTCCAGCAGCACGGTATCTTCTACCATTTGAGATTCAGGCAATACATTACCTTCTGCATCGCATTGCTCGTATTTGCTGTAGATAATATCTTCTTTGCTGGCAACAGCTTCCTGTGTTTCTGCCTTGCCAAAGCGGCGCTGTATGCGGTCTATCTCGTCGTTAACCAGTTTATCGCTTACGTTTACTTTGTATTTGGTAAGTGCAGTTTTGTTTTTCAGCGGGGTGATCTCGAAATCAGGTTTCAAACCTATTTCAAAATCAAAGTCCACTTCGGCCGGGCTGTTCATATCCAGGCTCAGCGGGCTTTCTTTCTGCATCACCATCGGCTGTGCAAATATTGCCACTGATTCATTTTTCAGGTACTCTTCCAGCTTAGTGCCTGCACTGCGCAGTACTTCGTCGCTGAAGATGTTCTGGCCAAACATTTTGCGAACCATTCCTGACGGTACATTACCCTTACGGAAACCCGGAACGTTCACATTTTTGGCATATTGTTTCAATGATTTTTCAAAAGAAGGCATATAGTCTTCTTTCGTCAGTTTTACGGTGATCTTTTCATGCAGCGTACCTATGTTTTCGCGCGTTACCGTAGCCATTGTTTATGATTTTAGTATGTTTAAAAAAAGCCGATAACATGTATCGGCTGTAAGCGTTTGTGCGGGTGGAGGGACTCGAACCCCCAAGCCTCGCGGCACTAGATCCTAAGTCTAGCGTGTCTGCCAATTTCACCACACCCGCGTTAAAGGACGGCAAAGGTATGTTTTTTTTCAATTGAATGAACCTAATCTTATGGGAATTATTCTATTGTCATGACAATACCATATCTATGCACGGCCATTGTCATGAGCACTAATTGTCATTATTTTTATATCACCAAACCGACGATGTTATGACTACAAAAGAAACAAAAGCCTCTCTGCTGGTAGTGGAGGACGAAGAAAGCCTCCGGGAAGCATTGAAGCTGAACCTGGAACTGGAAGGATATGAAGTAACTACTGCCGATAATGGCCCCTCCGTTATCAAAATGGTGAAAAATGAACATTTTGACCTGATCGTGCTCGATATTATGCTGCCCGATATGGATGGTATTACTGTATGTGAAACCATCCGGATGCAGCACAATGACGTACCCATTTTATTCCTTTCTGCTCGCAATACCGGCGCTGATAGGGTAGAAGGCCTGAAAAAAGGGGGCGATGATTATATGACCAAACCCTTCAACCTCGAAGAACTGCTCCTACGCATCAATAAGCTGCTGGTAAAGGATAAAAAGATACGCGAGCCGCAGACAGTGCAGGATACTTATGAATTTGACGGCTGCAGGGTGGACTTTGCTGCTCATGAGTGCCGCGATATACATGGGCAGATGCAGGAACTGAGCAAGAAGGAGGCGGCTTTACTGAAACTGCTGATAGAGCACGAAGGGCAGGTGGTATCCCGCGAACATATCCTGCAGGTGGTATGGGGTTATAATGTGTACCCTACTACCCGTACCATAGATAACTTCATCCTCAACTTCCGCAAATATTTTGAGACAGACAGCCGCAACCCCAAACATTTTCATTCCGTTCGTGGTATAGGATATAAGTTTACGGCATGATTGCACCTTTAAAAGTTTTTAGTATTTTCATAGCCAAATTTGTACTAAAGACTGTATATCATGCGTAAATATGTATTGGGCACTTTCCTGGCTCTGTCTGTTTTAACTGTTGCTTGTAAAAAAAACAAGAACATGATAAACGCTACTGTGGTAGACTCGGGGGATATTGCTAATAACGGCTGTGGCTATCTTTTGAAGCTTGATGATGATGGTACCTTGCTAAGGCCCCGTTATATGCCCAGCGCATACCAGCATGATGGAATGAGAGTAAAAGTGAAGCTTAACCGAGATGGGGAAGGGGAGATTTGTAACACATACCCCACTAAGAAATTCCTTGAGGTGGCCGACCTTACAGATATTATAAAAAACCAGGATTAATATCCTGGTTTTTTATTTTACTTCCGCATAAATACTGTTCTTTACAAAGCCCTCGTCATTCAGCGTATTCAGGAATGCTAAAAGATCTGCGCGTTGTTCGCTGCTAAGCTGTATCCCGTTTACCAGGCTGCTATCCAGGGTAGGGCTTTTGTGTATCCCTTTTGCATAATGATCCAGCACTTCATCCAGCGTCTGAAACCTGCCATCGTGCATATATGGAGCCGTATAGCCCAGGTTGCGCAGCGATGGTGTTTTGAATTGATACATATCCTGCATCGCCCTTGTTATATGTGCCCTGCCGCTATCGTTGATATAGGGATCAGGTACTAACCCATTGTTCCTGAAATTATAGTCGGTAAACAATGGTTCTGTATGGCACCTGCTGCAATTGGCCTTATATACTTCATAGCCGCTTAACTCCTGTGTCGTAAGGGTAGCGCCTGCTACGTTTCTTTTGTACTTATCAAACCGCGAATCTGCAGATACCATCACACCCATAAACTGCGCCAGGGCTTTGAATATGCGCTGCGAATTGATAGTGCCATCGCCAAATGCCGCTTTGAACATGCTGATATAAGTGGCATCGCCCTGTAGTTCTGCCACTACATCACCAATGCTCTCTTTCATTTCTATAGGGTTCTGTATCGGGTTGATGGGCTGGCTCTCCAGGTTGTTCACCCCGCCATCCCAGAAGAAGCTGGTGCTCCATGCCAGGTTGAATAATGGAGGAGAATTGCGTGTACCGTTGATATCGCCAACACCGTGGCTAAACTGGTGCCCTATTTGTATAAACGCACCCGCCTGCTGGTGGCAGCTGCCGCAGGATATGGTATTATCCAGGGACAGGCGCGGATCATAGAACAGTTTCCGGCCTAATGCAAACCCTTCGTTCGTAAGCTTATTATTGGCAAAACTGTAATAAGGTGCCGGCCAGCCTTGCGGAACATTAAAGGATACACTATTATCAGTGTTAGCAGGCTTTGGCTCGAAACCAGGATCGGGTTTACAGGAAGAAAAAAGCAAAGCAGATATAGAAGTATATAAAAACAATTTCCCTATTCTATTCATAACTATTCTACGCGATCAATTGAAAACATGTCTGCATAATTGTTTGCAATATTATTGGCAGCGGTACTAGGATTAGCAACAAAAGAAAATTCTGCGAATTTTATTAAGAGTGGTGTTTTAAACCATTCGGCAGCATCTGACTTAAGATAGATGTGCTTTGCGCTGTTTTGATCGATCGTAACCGGTGAAGGGAGTTGTAAGGTTACCCACCTCATCGAATTAATACCGCCAATATGAAACCCGAGGTTATTAGGATATTGCCCTGCTTGCGGCGAATAACCTTCAAATTTTGCCATGACATATCCGGTATTCCAGCTCCAAAACATACCTTTTGCAGGATCAAGATCCCCGGTTTGTGCACCGGAAACATTTCTTTCACTATCAACACCAATGAGAAATGATATTTTGATATACTTCCCGGTAGGTAAGTCCTTTATAGTAAAAGTTTTAGATGATGTAGTTTCTTCATCTATCAGGTGATAGCTCTCTCTTTCACTGAACTGGCTACCATCGTCTTTCGTAAATTTTATATTACTAATATAATATTTGTATGCATTCACAGTAAATGTATCCCCATTGTCATTCACATAATTTTCTGTTTTCAATTGCATCGCAGACCCATTAACCACATTGTTAAAGGATAGGGTTATCGATGGACTTTCACTTACCGTCGTTGGCGGTGCCGGCTCTTCTCTCTTTTTACAAGAACTAGTAAATAGCAAGGCCGAAAAGAATATTAGAATAACTTGCTTCATGCATATAAGTGATTCTGTCGAAATTAAACATTTTTACCATCCCAATTCCTCGTCTTTAGGTTTATTCTTTTTATAAAATTCCCTGCTGCGCGCTTTTTGGAGTTGCCTGTTATATACCATTTCAGCGATCTCATGTATCGCGTCTTCATCGTACATAGCCCGGTTCAGCCTTTTTTCCGGTATATCCAGCCTGTACATTAGCTGAAAGAATGTTTCAGCACCTTTCTCCGCTACACCTGCCAGTTTCAGCGCCAGCCTGTCAATGATCTCCTCTTTAGAAAATACATCTCCCAGCTGTATGCCCAGTTCGCTGCTAATGGCTGCAGCTATTTCTTTTTCTTCGTTAGCCATATAAGAAAAAACGTCCTGCACTTTGGCAGGACGTGTATTGTTTAATATACTTGTATTGTTTTCATCACCATATCCTTTACAGCACTCAGCGGTATGCGTTCCTGTGTCATGCTATCCCTGTAGCGTATGGTTACCGTCTGGTCTTCTTTGGTTTGGTGGTCTATCGTTACGCAGAAAGGAGTACCGATAGCATCCTGCCTGCGGTAACGCTTACCGATGGTATCTTTTTCTTCATAGAAGCATTTGAAATAAGGCCTGCATTCATTCATCAATTCACGGGCTATCTCAGGCAAGCCATCTTTTTTCAGCAATGGCAATACTGCCAGTTTTATCGGCGCAAGCAATGGCGGGAACTTTAATACCACCCTGCTATCCTGCTTTTCTGCCGTGCTCAGGTCTTCTTCTTTATATGCTTCGCTCAATACCAGCATCACCGCACGGTCCAGCCCTATCGATGTTTCTATCACATAAGGGATATAGTGCTGGTTGATCTCGGTATCGAAATATGTAAGCTTCTTACCGCTGTATTGCTGGTGGCTCTTCAGGTCAAAATCGGTACGGCTGTGAATACCCTCTACCTCCTTAAAGCCCATCGGGAAATCGTATTCTATATCACAGGCAGCATCTGCATAGTGTGCCAGCTTCACATGGTCATGAAAACGGTAATGATCCGGCGAGATGCCCAGGTCCAGGTGCCATTTCATACGCGCCTCTTTCCAGTACTCATACCATTCTTTCTGCGTGCCGGGGCGTACAAAGAATTGCATTTCCATTTGCTCAAACTCCCGCATACGGAAGATAAAACCACGTGCTACGATCTCATTACGAAATGCCTTACCCGTTTGTGCAATACCAAAAGGTATTTTCATACGGCCGGTCTTCTGCACATTCAGGAAATTCACGAATATACCCTGTGCAGTTTCCGGGCGCAGGTACACCTTATCGGCGTCATCTGCTACAGAGCCCATTTCTGTAGAGAACATGAGGTTAAACTGGCGTACATCTGTCCAGTTAGCAGTGCCGCTAACGCCGCATTTTATCTTATTATCTTCTATCAGTTTTTTAAGCCCGGCAAAGTCTTCTGCTGCTAGCAGCGCATCCATATTTTGCAATAAGGCATCTGCTTCTTCTTTGCCTAGTGTTTCTGCATATCCTTCTATCAGGTGATCCACTCGATAGCGTTTTTTGCTATCCTTGTTATCGATCATAGGGTCGCTGAAATTATCTACGTGGCCGCTTGCCTTCCATACAGTAGGGTGCATAAAGATGGCTGCATCAATACCCACGATATTATCATGCATCTGGGTCATGCTCTTCCACCAGTGGTCTCGTATATTCTTCTTCAGTTCTGCGCCATATTGTCCATAATCATATACAGCCGAGAGGCCGTCATATATTTCACTGCTTTGAAATATGAAACCATATTCCTTACAATGTGCTATAATATTTTGCAGCGTAGTATCATTTGCCATAACGGGAGTAAAAATAAACCCTTTAATTGACTTGCGGTTGATTATAAATAAAAAGCCGCCTGTATGCAGGCGGCTTCTTTAAAATTAGAAACAATATTATTTTGCCACGGACAGGCGTTGTGTCATTTCACCACCGTCTTCTGACCTGATGGTTACGTTATAAAGGCCGTTAGCCAGATTAGCAGTTGGTATCTCAATGCGTTGAGCATTCATATCGACTGTTTGAGGGTCAGTGTGATATACTATTTTGCCCATCATATCAGTAACATTAAGCATAACTTTTGTAGCATGGTTTACGTTGAAAAATACGAATGCCTGGGAACTTGCCGGATTAGGTACAACTTTGATGTTTTGGATGCTATTTACGCTATTTACATCTGTTGTCCATTTTGCAGGAGCAGCGTAGCCATTCATAATTCTCGTTTGGGCACGTAGTGTTGGTGTATGATCTTCAACAAAAGCAACAACATTACCATTGTATGGGTTTGACCACCAGGCATTACTGTTTTGTGTAGGATAAGTCGAAGCTACACTGATTTTATCGGCGAATGTAAATGTTTGAGGTGTGTTAGCGGTAAGATTAGTAATTGCAGTACCGCTGGCGCTAGGATACATTTTACGCATTACGTGGTAAAAATCTGTTTGCGATGTAGTATGGCCCGTTGATGCTTGTGTATTTTGATAATAGCTTTGAGTAGCATTCACAATCAGGTAATATGTTCCTGTTAATGTTTGTGTTGGTGTAACAGTTACCGTAATAAAAATAGAGTCATTAGTAGCATCCAAGCTTTTAACACGATAAGTGGCAGATACATTTACCTTTGGTGTACCGGTTTTGCAAGAAGCCAATTCACTGGTTACTGTGGCCTGGGTAGAAGCACCCATGCTTGGGCCAGACATTACTGTATCTTCATATTTGCCATTTGTAAAGTGTAGTGGAATACCCCAACTACCCATCCCAGCAATATAATAGTTTGCTCTTGCTTGGGCCATTGCGTTATAACTCGCATCTGTACCTGGAGTTGGGAAGTTCATTTGATACTTAACTACTGCTAAACCTGAACCAATAACGTTTGCGTTATTAGATGAAAACAGAGGATCTAGCCATGCGTTCATGCCTGCACAAGGAGGGCAGGTTGAAGAACTGAATTCTTCGATGACACAAATTCTTTGGGCGTTACTTTCGTTTGCGAAGATGAAGAGAACGCTAGCCAATAACAGAGTAATTTTGTTTTTCATGCATTCATTTTTAGAAGTGTGAATACCAAATATAATATTTTCATATTTCAATAGCAATAAAATTTTAACTATTTTTTAAAAATACCCCTTAAAAATTAAGACCTGCCGCTAGACAGGTCTTAATGCATATTACCAGGTGGTATTTTTATTGTTTAGTAAACTTTCTGGTTATTAGTGAAAGGCCGTGTTCATCATTAAGCCTTAAAAAATAGATACCGGATGAAATATTTGACAAGTCTATCTTCGCACTGTTACCGGTAATCTCGCGTGTTATTACATTGTTGCCAATTAGGTTGTAGATGCATAGGCTTTTAATGTTCAATCCTGTAAATGCGACGTTGAGTTCATTAGTCGCTGGTATCGGGTAGACATTTGCTGATGTTCCAGCATTATTTTGATTTTTTATACCGGTTGGGAATTTATTGATCACAAAAACCGTAGTATCAACCTGGTTCCCCTGGGTTATTTCTACACTAATGTAGTAAGGGCCATACGTAGTCACTCCACTTAATTCTCCATAAGCTACATGGAAATCTCCTGCAGTACCGGCGTCTATTGCTGATGTAGTTTGTGTAGAGCCGGATAATATTCCGTTACTATAGCATGTTTTATTATCACAAAGTCCAAACGATGTATTCCATTTACTCGGTGCAGACGGAAGATTGTTATAAAATATCTTCCATGATACATTTGCAGCAACACTGCCTGTATTCGTTATATTATTGTGTAATTCTATGCCATCGTCGTTTGCGTAGCCTATAACAGTATCTTTAGGAATAGAGAATTGCGCATAAACATTTTGGTTGGTAAAAATCCCAAACAATCCTATTGTTACAAGTAAAAGTTTCTTCATGTCAGTAAATTTTCTAATGCAATTTAACAATATAAAGTTGGGATAACAATCCCCCGAATCATAATATGACAAATAAAAAATCCCGCTGTTAAAGCGGGATTCTCCAAATATTATTTCTAAACTATTTATTGCTTGGTAAACTTACGAGTTGCCAGCACATGGCCCTGCTCATCATTCAAGCGCAGGAAGTAAATACCGGATGGCACAACTGAAAGATCCAGCTTAGCGCTGTTGCCGCTTGTTCTGTAATAGCTAACAGCCTTGCCTATCAGGTTATAAACACCAATTGTTTTCACATCCATATTGCCATAAACAACATTTAGATCGTTAGCAGCAGGGTTAGGATACACCATCACCTCACTTGATTTGTTATTTACATTACTTACGCTTGTTGGGTATTTATTCAGGATAAACGTGGCGGTATCATAATTGGTACCATCAGCAGTTGCCTGGATGGTAATATAATACGGCCCATAGGTAGTTACGTTAGTCAGTTCAGAATAAGCCAGGTGAATATTGCCTTTCCCATTTGCAGGGCCGGCAGGGATAGGAGCTGTTGTTTGAGTCCTGCTGCCATCCAGAATAATCTGGCTGTAGCAACTTGTATTATCACAAAGTCCAAAGGATGTTGTCCACTGGCTTGGCGCAGCAGGTAGATTATGAGCTATTACCTTCCAGGTAACGGTAATATCAGCAGTACCTGAATTGATAAAGAAATTATCTAAGGTAAATCCATCACTGTTGACATAACATGATACAGTATCTTTTTGTATGCTGAATTGAGCTGAAGCATTTTGGCTAATGCCAACGCTCAATAAACTAACTAATCCGAGTAATAGTTTTTTCATCTTCTAAAAATTTCGATAGCAAATTAATGATTATGCCTATCACAGCCAATTTTAAAATGTTAAGGTTGGTCGCTGTTCTGTCATTTTTTTGTTTATAGTTGAAAGTTAAACCATTAAATTAATTTTATATAAACTGGCTTTAAAGCTTGCATTTCGCAAAAGTTTAATTATATATTTAAGAATATTATCACGGATTTAGCTAAATCACCATAAAAATCAATTTTTAACCTTTAACAAATCAACACAATGAAAAAAATTCTTTTCTTAATGGCTATAGCCATTACTATCCAGTTTGCTGCAAAAGCGCAGGTTACAACATGTCCAGGTTATACTTTCCCAGGTTGGGTAAATACTGTAAATAGCACCAAATGTGATGTCGATATAACACTATTTGTAGTAGATAGAAAGACTTGTTTGGGGCTACCTAGTAGCCCTAGTTTTACATTTACGATACCAGCCAGTACACCAGGTACATCCCATCCGCTTCCAAGTAGCTTTTTAGCCGCAGCAGGTAGTGGCGTCACTAATGTTATCATGGCTCAGCTATCTTGGTCTAGTAATACAGGTTGTGACGGACAACCTTCTACAAGTATTGAAGCTGATGGTCCTATTTATGGTACTACTGGAACTAACTGCTTTAGTTGCGGATTATATGTTGGTACTGGAAGTGGATCGGTAGCCAATATGCCTGCATGTCAAAGTTGCAATCCAAGTGGTACAGCTCACATAGTCTGGGATCCAATTGGTGGTGCTGTTTCTATACAACCATAACACAATAACACACAATGTTTAGTACAACTAGCAGATGTTTTTAAGATATTGTTGTGAATAACCTAGGCATTGATGAGTTTTTATAATTAGTAATTGCCAGATTTAGCTAAATCAACACAGCCCTGCTAATGGCAGGGCTGTGTTGATTTAT
This sequence comes from Bacteroidota bacterium, assembly GCA_018267955.1. Taxonomy (GTDB): domain Bacteria; phylum Bacteroidota; class Bacteroidia; order Chitinophagales; family Chitinophagaceae; genus Polluticoccus. Next base: position 442,450 of record JAFDXL010000002.1, on the reverse strand, counting down.
AACAGTGTCCGGCTAACTAGCTGATACTTTTGTTATTGCACTATTGATTCTCTTCTTCGTTTCTTCCTTACCTATCATCGCCGCTATATCAAACACCCCCGGGCCAAACTTACCACCTACCAGCATAATGCGTAGCGGCAGCAATACATCCCCTTTCTTTAACCCATGTACCTGCATTTGCTCATTAAAGCTGGCTTCCAGGGCATCATGGCTCCAGCTAATGTTGTCGAAGCTATTCATCCAGCCTTCAAAGAATGCTTTTTTGGTATCATTCCATTTATCTTTAATAGCAGCGCCATCAATGCTTTCCGGTGTTTTAAAGAAGAAATGCCCCTGCTCCCAAAAATCAGGCAATAGTGTGCACCGTTCTTTTATCAGCCCCGCAACTTTTTGCAGGTAGTTATCATTTGCATCAACCCCTTGTGCTGCTATATATGGTTTGGCAAGTGCTGCCAGTTCTTCATCGGTTTTGCGCTGCAGGTATTGGTGGTTATACCATTTCGCTTTTTCAAAGTCAAACTTCGCACCACCTTTATGTACGCGCTCCATAGAGAATTTCTCTATCAGCTCGTCCATAGAGAATATCTCCTGCTCGGTACCATCATTCCAGCCCAGCACCGCCAGTATATTCAGGAAGGCGTCCGGCAAAAAGCCCCTTTCGCGGAAACCATGGGTTTCATCTCCCGTGCGCGGGTCTTTCCAGTTCATGGCAAATACGGGGAAGCCCAGGCGTTCGCCGTCGCGCTTACTCAGCTTACCATGGCCGTCGGGTTTCAATATCAGCGGCAGGTGCGCCCACTGCGGCATATGCTTGCCCCAGCCAAGATAATCCCACAACAATATATGTACAGGTGCACTTGGCAGCCATTCTTCGCCACGGAAGGCATGGGTTATCTTCATCAGGTAATCGTCCACCACCACTGCCAAGTGATAGGTAGGCATACCATCTGCTTTCAGCAATACTTTATCATCTACAAGGTTGGTATCAAAGCTTACTTCGCCGCGTATCATATCGATGAACGTAACCGTTTCGCCCTCCGGCATTTTAATGCGTATCACATAAGGTGTGCCGGCATCTAACAATGCTTTTACCTCATCCGGTGGCAGGTTCAGCGAGTTGCGCATTTTTGTGCGTATCGTACGGTCGTATTGCGGCGTAGGGTTGCTTTCCGTTTTATGACGGCTGCGCATAGCCTCCAGTTCTTCCGGTGTATCAAATGCGTAGTAAGCATGGCCGCTTTCTACCAGTTGTTTGGCATATCCATGATACAGGTGTTTGCGTTCGCTTTGGCGGTATGGCCCATATTGGCCTGGGTTCAGCGGACTTTCATCGGGTGTCAGCCCGCACCATTCCAGGCAGTCATAAATGTATTGTTCAGCGCCTTCCACGTAACGGTTCTGATCCGTATCTTCTATTCGAAGAACAAAGGTGCCGCCATGTTTACGGGCAAAAAGATAATTATATAAAACAGTGCGAACCCCGCCCAGGTGCAGTCCTCCGGTTGGGCTGGGGGCAAAACGTACACGTACATTGCTCATAGGTGGCAAAGGTAATAAACCCGCGATTTATGTTCGGGTTAATAAACTGTGCAGGTATTAGCGGAAAATATCTTTGTACAATCTTTGCACGGCTTGCGGACTGTATTCTTTATCGCCAATTGTACGCACCCATTTAATGCGGCGTATGGCATTGCTCAGAAACACAGCGTCAGCATCATCCAGCATAGCCTGCGTTAATGCCTGTTCCACCACTTTTATCTTAGTCATGATATGCTTTCGCATCACACCCGCAATGCATCCTTCGGTTAATGGTGGTGTAAATACCTGACTGTCCTTTACCCAGAAAATATTGGCGATGGTGCTTTCTATGATATTGCCGATGGTATTGCATACCAGCGCATCATTCCATTTGTTTTCCTTCGCCTGCCTTGCAGGAATGGCATATACCAGTGCATTAGATGTTTTATGGTTTGCCAGTGCATCATTGGCCTTTTGTATGCCCTCCGCAATTCCCAGTACCAGTCCTGCCTCATTCAGTTGCAGTATCTGTTCGTCCAGCGGATAGCATTCTATTACATAGCCTGCATGGCTATCGCCTTCTTCCAGCAGGCCACCGGTACCGGCATATACCTGCAGGCGTACCCTGCAAAGCTGTTCCAACCCGTTTTTACGTACTGTTTTCAGCACTTCTTCTTCCAGAACCGTTGGCGTCAGCAGTCTGGGCATCCGAAAGTATAGTTTAGCTGCACTTCCCATCAGTCTTTCCCAATGGTAATTGGCCAGTTGTATAGCGCCGTTTTGCACCAGCATGGTCTCAAACAGCCCATGCCCGTAGCGGAAGGCACGATTATCTACGGGAAGCCCTGCTGTGCCTGCTTCTATGATCTTTCCGTTCAGGTTAATGTAGCTCAATGTTGAATATTACCGGTTAAAGTTCAAAAAAAGAAGGTAGAATTGAAATAGCAATAGGTCATATCGTACTTTTGCGAAAATTTTCTTCAATTATGAAGTTCGAACAAGGGGTGCCTGTACAATGGCTTGCTGAATTTACTGGTGCAACATTAAAGGGGGATAAAGAGCAGATTGCTACAGGTATCAATGAGATACATAAGGTTACCAAAGGCGATATTTCTTTTGTCGACTTCGAGAAATATTATAACGCCTGCCTTAATTCCGCTGCTACAATCATCATCATTAATAAAGAGGTGGACTGTCCCGAAGGCAAAACGCTGTTGATTCACAACGATCCTTTCAGCGCGTACGTGAAGATCGTGAAGCATTTCCGCCCGTTCGAACCATTAAACAAGAACATCAGCGATTCTGCTCAGATAGGCGAGGGTACGGTAATACAGCCTGGAGTTGTTATCGGCAACCATGTAAAGATCGGCAAGAACTGCCTGATCCATCCCAATGTTGTTATCTACGATCACAGCATCATTGGCGATAATGTCATCATACACGCGGGTACTATCATCGGCGCAGATGCCTTCTACTTCAAACGCCGCAAAGAACGTGCTGCCCAGTACGATAAACTGGAAAGCTGCGGCCGGGTGATCATTGAGGATAATGTAGAGATCGGTGCTTGTTGTACTATCGATAAAGGTGTAAGTGGCGATACCATCATAGGTATGGGAACCAAATTCGATAACCATATACACATAGGCCACGGCGCGGTAATAGGCAAGAATTGTCTGTTTGCGGCACAGGTAGGCGTAGGTGGTAAAGCTATTATAGAAGATGAGGTGATCCTGTGGGGCCAGGTAGGTGTTAGTAAAGACCTGCGCATCGGCAAGGGCGCCATTGTATATGCGCAAAGCGGTGTAGCCAGCAGCATAGAAGGCGGCAAGGTTTACTTCGGTAGTCCGGTAGAAGAAGCAAAGACCAAAATGAAGGAACTCAACTGGGTAAAACGCATACCGGAGCTTTGGGAGAAAGTAATGAAATAACCTTTCTGTTACAGGGATATAAAAAGAATGGAAGAGGCTAGGGCTTCTTCCATTCTGCTTTTAAAAGGCCGGTGACTACCAGGTCAGTAAACCGCCCGTTTTGTACATAGCTATCGCGGATAATGCCTTCTATTTTAAATCCCAGCCGCTCTGCCACAGCAGCGCTGCGCTTATTGGCAGGGATGAAATGCAGTTCTATTTTATTCAGGTTCACCTTGTCGAACAGGAAATCTATAAACCGCAGCATACACCGGTGTATAATGCCCCTGCCTTCAAACTCTTTGCTTATCCAGTAACCTAGCTGGGCTTTTTCCAGTACATGGTCCCAGTGGTGCATCCCTATGCCGCCGATGATCTTACGATTATGGAATATGCCCAGCGCCAGTGCTTCCTGGTTATGCTGCTGCACCAGCGATTGCTGTATGAACTGCATGGAATGCTCCTGCTTCTGGGTAGCATCTACCCATACCAGCCAGGGCCTTAAATGCACGCGCGACTCATTTACCGACCTGAAAAGTTCGGCAGCATCGTCCAACTGGTAGGAACGCAACAGCAGGCTATCGTCTATGAGTATAGATACCACAGACCCCGAATATAATAATTAGTGTTTAAAATGACGTGTTCCGGTCATTACCAGCGCCATGCCGTTGTCTTTGCAATATTGCACGGTATCATTATCTCGTACAGAGCCGCCCGGTTGTATCAGTGCTGTAATACCCGCCTCATGTGCCATTTGTGCACAATCGTTGAAGGGGAAGAACGCATCTGATGCCAGTACTGCACCATTCAGGTCAAAGCCAAATTGCTTTGCCTTCTCAACAGCCATACGCAATGCATCTACGCGGCTGGTTTGTCCGCAGCCTTTACCTATCAGCTGGCGGTCTTTTACCAATGCAATAGCATTTGATTTCAGGTGCTTGCAAACGATATTGGCAAATTCCAGGTCGCGTTTTTCTGCTTCTGTGCTGTTGCGTGCGCCTGATTCTTCCCATTTTGCATAGCTGCTGGTATCTGCATCCTGTACCAATACACCGTTCAGTACACGTTTGAATTCCTTCTCAGGATAGAATTTTTCTTTTTGTTGCAACAGTATGCGGTTCTTCTTGCTCTTCAGCAGGGTCAGCGCATCTTCTTCAAATTTGGGGGCGATCAGTATTTCAAAGAACAGCTCGTTGATCTTTTGAGCTACCGCTGCATCAATGGTCTGGTTAGTGATCAATACACCACCAAATGCGCTTTCCGGATCTCCTGCCAGCGCAGCTTCCCATGCACCAGCAACATCTGCGCGTTCCGCAACACCACACACATTGGTATGCTTGATCACTGCAAATGCAGGGTTGGTAAATTCAGATATGATCTGGCAGGCAGCATCTACATCCACCAGGTTGTTATAAGAAAGTTCTTTACCGTTCAGTTTGGTAAACAGCGCGTCTATATCACCATAGAAGGCTGCATTCTGGTGCGGGTTCTCTCCATAACGCAGGGGTTGCTTATTACCTGCAGATAAGTCAAACTGGCCTGATTCCGTATCGCGGTTGAAATAATTAGAGATCGCTACATCATAATGCGCACATTCTGCAAATGCTGCTGCGGCAAATTTCCTGCGGTCTTCCAGTTCTGTAGCGCCACTCTTATTGTTCAGCAATTCCAGCAACTGGCTGTATTGATTGCGGGATGCCACGATGCATACATCTTTATAGTTCTTACCGGCAGCACGTATCAGCGATACACCACCAATGTCTATTTTCTCGATGATTGTTTTTTCATCATCTGTATTGCGTACAGTTTCTTCAAAAGGATACAGATCTACGATCACGAGGTCTAGCAGGGGGATCTCGTATTCCTGTACATGTTTTTGGTCATCTTCAAAATCGCGACGGGCCAATATGCCGCCAAACACCTTTGGATGCAACGTTTTTACACGGCCGCCCAGTATTGATGGGTAAGTGGTAACTGCTTCTACTGCGGTGCATGGGATGCCCAGTTGCTCAATAAAGGTTTGGGTACCGCCGGTAGAATAAATGGTTACACCAAGGTCATTCAGTTTACGAACGATTGGTTCCAGGCCATCTTTATAAAAAACAGATATCAGCGCCGATTTGATGTTGCGATTCATGTAAATAACTTTAAACTGTACGGAAAATGAGCCGCAAAGATAACTAATAAACGGCTAAGCATTATAATATATACGCCCCATGTATGGAAACCGCGTGCAGGTGCACATTGGCGGCTTTACAGGCAGATATCCAATAGGGTATATCCTTTCTGGGAATATCTCCGGGCAGTATGATCTCCGAGAGTTTAAAAGTTGTAAACAGATCTTTTAAAATATAGGAACGAGCCGGGTAGTTAATAATGACTTTATCCACCGGGAAGGAGGTGTCAGGAATCTGCCCATTGAATACCAGTACTGTTTTACCATTCATCACCCAAACTTCCTGCGAAGGAATTATACCTGCGTGCCATGCATGGTAACCAGTATGTGCAGGGTTGAGTATATATTTTTCAGCATTGGCGTTTAGGCTGTCGCCGGTTAAGGGGTGGTATTGTTTCCCCTCAATGATCTCGGTATAGCTGGTTTTATTGATATTATAAACGATCAGCTTTCTTTGTTGCAGTGCGCTGTATTCATCTACACATAGCAGGACCAATAAAACAGAGATCCCTGAAAGCGAAACAAACAATGCTGACTTTCGCTGCTTCAGGAAGAATATCGCTGCCGCTCCGATAGCTAAGAACAGCATGCCTAATTCAGTTGAACTGATCTGCAAATGACGCAGTGCTTCGGGATTAAAGCCTTGCATGGCCACCACCATTTTATTAAACACCTGTACGATGTAGGTAGTAATCATCCCGCTAAAGCCTGCTATTGCAGGCATCGCACTGAAAGCAATAATGGCCATACCCGCGATCATGATGATACTCATAAAGGCAACTGCTACTACATTGGCTATAATGAAGAGCAAGGGGAAAATGTGGAAATAATAAACAACCAAAGGCGCAACCAATATCTCGGCTGCCATGCTCGCCGCTATAGCTGTCCAAACGAGTTGCAATAGTTTATTCTTTGGATTTACCCATTTATATATAGGTGTGTAAAACAGTATCAATGATAACACAGCAAGGAAAGACAACTGGAAGCCGACAGCAAATAACCACATGGGCTCAGCGCATAAGAGTATAAATGCCGTTGCCAATAAATGGTTCAGGCTATTATTACTCTTTTCTAATGCAAAGCCTACCCCCAATATGGTGAACATAATAGCCGAACGAACAGCAGATGGTGGTGCACCCGCCATCACTACATACACCCATATCAGTGGTATAGCGACGATGTATTTTATCCAGTGATATTTTTTGTGTTTGATCCAGCCGAGTAAAAAACTGATGATGGCAAAGAAGAACAGGATGTGAGAGCCGGATATGGCTACAATATGTATAATCCCGGTTTCTGAATAGGCTTGCCGCATGTTGCTATCCATATTCACTTCATCCCCTATCAGCATAGCCTGCATTAAACCCTCCGTTCCTTTATCCGGTAAATAGCGTTGTAGTTGGGTAGTGCACCATTCATGTACGCGGTTGATCCACGAGACTTGTCCTGCAGAGGTATTTACTCTGGCTATTTTATCAACGGATACAAATTGCAGGTGATAGGTATTATTGAGTGCACAATACCGGGTATAATCAAACTCATAGGGATTACAGGCATTTTTTATCGGCTGCCAAGCTGCCGGTACTATTAAAGTATCGCCTTCTGCAATGTTGTTTGCCTTGGCATCTTTATAAACATAGATAAAAGCCTTGCCGGTAGATGTTGTTACTGCACTGTCACGGATATTGCCAACAACCGAAACCTCCAGCTTCCATGTTTTTTCTTTTTCTGCTGGCGGTTTATTTACTCTTGCTATAAAAGCATCAGGTTCCTGCTTGACCATCCAATGTTCGTTTTGTTTCACATCGGTATGAAAGTTTAGCAACCATCCTGCAGCGATAAGAGAAGTATTCAGTAAAACGAATTGTGGGATATCAACTGCAGCCGATCTCTTTTTAAACAAATGAAATCCGGCAAACAAGACGGCTCCGGCCATAAGCAGTATCCATACCCACGATTGTTGAATCCCGGAGCTATATTGGTAAACGAGTATGCCTGTTATAAGCGGAAGCAGCAGCCGGAAGAAAGGTGCTCGTTCCCAAAAGTAGGCTTCATGGGTAGGCCAGCGCTTCATGTATTAGGGCATCGGGGTTCCTGCCTGCAGGGCATTGAGTTTATTGCGGGCTGTTTGCACATAAGTACTACCGGGGTAGTCTATGATCAGTTGCTCATAGTATTTCTTCGCCTCCTCCGGCTTTTTCAGATATTTCTCGTAGATAGTTGCTGTGCGGAATACCGCATCATCACCCAGCACATCTTTGCCATATTTCTCATACACTTCTTTTAGCAGCGCCAGTGCTCTGTCATATTCACGATGCTTTTGGGCTAAGGTAGCTTTCTGCATTAGTATATCGTCCTTCAGCGGATGGTCAGGGAAGTTGGTGCTGATGCTATCCAAAAGTGCTTCTGCCTCTTTGTCTTTGTTCTGGAATAGTAGCAGGTCGGCATAAGCATATCGTTGCAGGGGCACCATATTGCTATCCGGCGGAATGTTTTCCGTAATAAGTATGGACAAGTAAAGCGCGTCGTTGGCTATCAATTCAGAGGTAGATGCTTTCAGCACGGTAAGTTGTGTCTGCGCCCAGCCAAAATCATTGCGATAATACGCCAGCTTCGCATTGCGAAAGCGGGCTTCCTCGCCCAGTATATCTTCACGAAACGTTTTATCTACCTGGCTATAGAGCAGGGTGGCATCCCATATCTTATCTATAAGCACATAATAATCGCCTAGTTGCAGTTTGGCCTCACCTATCAGGTTCCTGTTAGCAGCCTGCTCATTGATCAATTGCTCCAGTGTGCCTATGGCTTTAGGTACATCATGAATGTATTGCGCTTCCAGCCTTGCATAATCCCGGATGATCTCAGTCGCCTTATATTGTGGGGCCTCTGCAAAAAAGGTTTCGTAGTCTTTTGCAAGTTGCTGCGCATCTTCTTTTTTAAACTCCGGGTTATCTTCCAATGCTTCAAATGCTGTAGATAGTTTTTCGGCTTTGGCCATGATATAGCCCGGCGATGATGCACCCTTATCTATCACCTCATTATAGGCTTTGATCGCTATATCGTAATGTCCTGTTTTGGCGGCAAATTGTGCAAAATTGATTATGCGGCTGCCTTGCTCTTTATTACGTTCATCCAGCGCTATTGCCTGTATCAGGGCACCGTCCCAATCGTCTTTTTGAGTGTACAACCAGGTAAGCAGCTCACTGTAAAAGCTGTTTTGAGGTTGCTCATTGATGAGCTTGATAAGTGTTTTTTGTGCTATCTGTAGTTTTTTGGGATCATTACCGATGATGTCCAGCAAGCCTGCTTTGGTATCGTCCGTATTGTTCAGCATAAAGCCCATAGGTGCGGTGGCCAGCATCACGCTGATGGCCTGCTCTATATTACCCTGTTCGGCATACAGACGCGATAACGGGCCCGAATACATGCTGGGTACCTGCAACAGGTGCCTCGTTTGCTCGTATGTTTTTATAGCCAGGTCGTCCCTGTGCATATCCCTGAAGCGCTTTGCCATCAGTTGGGTAAGCATATCATCCCCGTTCAGGTATTTGAATGCTTCATCAAATTCATCATTGGCTTTTTTCTCCTTGCCCATCGCCAGGTACACCCTGCCCATGTCTATATAGGGTAGTGGGTTGCCGGGATACAATCTTTTACGTTCGTCAATGATGCGTTCCGCTTTTTTATATTCCTTCGCGGTAAGCAATACCTGCAGGTATTCTCCATATACGCCCTCTTCCTGTTTGTTTTGTTCATAGAATGTTTGGTACATATCTATGGCAACACTATAGTTTTGCTGCGCTACAAGATTGCGAGCAGTAGTCAGCGGATCCTGCGGTTCGGTTTGTGCAATAGCTACCCCGCACCACAAAAGCAGTGCAGGTATCATAATTATATTTCTCAAATTTCTCTTACGCATGTACGCTCCCGGTTACTTCGCATTTTTATCATACACAAATTTGTCGCCATCATAATTGTAAACGATCCATTTCCCGGTTGGTGTTTCATCTTGTATAACCGGGATGTATAATTTTTTGCCGTTTGTGCTAAGATGGACCGAGTATTTTTCTCTATTATCAATAAAATCACTGTTTGCAAATATGCTGTATTCATAAAATATTGATGATAGAAGGCTTTTTGTCATTCTAAAAAAAGGAACATGTTTTAAAGCACCGTTTTCAATACAATATGATTCAATTGAGGTGGCTTCCAAGTCTGAATATAAAACGCTGGTCCCAATGACTATGTAAACTGTTTTCTTCTTAGTTGTATGAAGTGTGTAAACAGTATCATACCACATCCAGCAATCAGATTTCTCCTCTTTTTTTAAAGGATCTGAAATGTCATTTAATACCTTAGTTCTTATGTTTCCTTTCCAGGAGTACTGAACAATTGCATCAAAAAACAACATAGTCCCTCCCGTTTCAGTATTCCAATAATAATATTTAAGTTTTTTATCTTCTGAGGCAACCACACCAAACCCTAACCGAATATTCTTAGCACTATCGAAATTGTAATTCATGATAGCAGGATTAGTTTTACAGGCATGATTAAGGTAATTCATTAGTTCCTTATTGTAATATACCAACGAATCATACGGTTGTATAAGGTCATTATCATCTTTACAGGAATATTTCCAATAATGAATGGCTTTTATATAACTAATAACGCGCTGTTCGATTAGGTTACTATTCGTTTCTTTAGAATAACTTGTCATGGTGCCAAAGAAAATAGTCACAATTACAAGCACCGTCAAAAAAATACTACTTCGCATTTTTATCATACACAAATTTGTCGCCGTCGTACACGTACACCATATAATTGCCGGTAACCTTATCGTTCGCCACTTCGGGTATATATAGTTTCTGCTTGTCCAGGTGCAGGGTATAATCTTCTTTCATCTTTTTAAAATCGTAATTGGCCGAATAGTCATAGCTATATTCCAGCTTGCTCTTTGTTTCATAAGCGCCCTGGAATATAGGCGCATCCATCAGTTTATCACCTTCAATTTTATAAGCGTGCACACCCTTCAGCATATTACCATTAGCCGCTATGCTGTTATACATGGCCAGGTAATAGGTACTGCGTAGCCCGTTCATCACTATTATATCTGTATAGGTGACGCCCGGGTCGGGTCCATCACCCGTGTACTTAGATATATCATTGAATACCTGCGCCTTGCTGCCACCTGCAACGATGTACTGCGCTACTATATCAAAAAAATGGGCACCGGTACCTGTTTGTGTATCCCAGCTATAGAACCTCAGCTTTTTATCTGCCGATGTTACGATCTTCATATCCGTATTATCCAGCGATGGAAATACCGATGTACTTAATAGCCCCGGTTGCTTATTGCATACATCTACCAGGTAATCGAGCAGCATTTTGTTAGCCGCAGCTACCGAATCATCTGCATTTACCGCAGTGGTAAACGTAGTGTCGTCGGGAGAATAATCAAACCGCCAGTATTGTATATGCTTCAGATGCCAGTTTATATGCTGCTCTACGGCAGATGTACCGGTTTGTGCAAGCATTGGTTTGCTCACAGCCATCAAAAACACTAACAATAGTAACGGGATGATATAGCGCATAACGTATAGTTTAGTTACGTAATGGTTTTCCTGTTTGCAGTATACTTTGCAGCCTTTCCAGCGTTTTCTTTTCACCGCAGAGGCTTAAGAAGGCCTCGCGTTCCAGGTCCAGCAGGTATTGCTCACTTACCAGTGTAGCTGCGCTCAGGTCGCCACCACACATTACATGCGCCAGCTTGCCGGCAATTTTCAGATCGTAATCGCTGATATAGTTACCGCGCCACATGCCATGTGTTCCTGCCAGTATCGGGCCAAGGCCACCACGGCCCTGTACCTTGATGTCTGTACGCTGTATAGGTTGTGTATAGCCTTGCTCATGCATCATCAGCACCTTGCGTTTGGCATCCGCAATACGCCTGTCCGGGTTGATGGAGATACCATCCCTCCCTTTGCGCAGTATAGACATTTCAAATGCCTCCTGCGCAGATGTAGATACTTTCGCGGTACCTATATTGATGAATAGTTGCTGTAAATAGTTGAGTTCAATATCTTCTTTAATGTTCCTGTCGCTGGCATGCACGGTCATCTCTTTGGTGCCACCGCCACCGGGTATCAGGCCCACACCCAGTTCCACCAATCCTATATAGCTTTCTGCTGCTGCCTGTACCGCATCTGCGTGCAGGCACATTTCACAGCCACCGCCAAGTGTCAGCCCATGCGGTGCCACTACTACCGGTACGCTGCTGTAACGCAGGCGCATGGTGGTGTTCTGAAATTGGCGCACCGCCATGTCCAGTTCATCATACTCCTGCTCGGCAGCAAACATAAAGATCAGCCCCACATTGGCACCTGCGCTGAAGTTGGCACCGCCATTGGCGATCACTAACCCCTTGTATTGCTCTTCAGCAATTGCTATAGATTTGTTCACACCTTCCAGCACTTCGCCGCCGATGGTATTCATCTTGGTATTCCATCGGAGCGCTACTACGCCATCGCCAATATCATACAGTTTGCAGGCGCTATTCTTCCATACCACTTTTTCATCCATGTGCTCCAGCAGTATAAAGGTGCCGGATCCCGATATGGGCTGGTAGCTTTGTGTGCGTATATCGTAGTATTTCCTTTGGCCGTTCTCTGTTTTATAGAAGGTGGTATTTCCTTTGGCCAGCATATCGCGCACCCAGTCTGCCGCTTTGATGCCCGCAGCATCCATATGCTCCAGTACTTTTTGTACGCCTAACACATCCCAGCTTTCAAAAGCGCCTATTTCCCAGCCGAAGCCCGCTTTCAGTGCATCATCTACTTTGTATAGTTCATCTGCTATCTCCGGTATGCGGTTGCTGGCATAGGCAAACAGCATATGGTGGAACAGGCGATAAAATTCACCCGCTTTGTCTTGCCCGTTGTACAGTACCTTCAGCCTTTGTGCCAGGTCGTCTATGGGTTTGGCAGCTTCTATCGTGGCAAATTTTGTTTTGTTTTTGGGGCCATATTCCATGGTCTCCAGGTTCAGCGTCAGTATCTCCGATTTGCCTTTCTCACCTTTTACCTTTTTATAGAAGCCTTGCCCTGTTTTATCTCCCAGCCATTTATTCTCCACCATCTTGTCAAGGAATGGCGGCATCTTGAATATATCTTTTGCTTCGTCGTTAGGCACGTTCTGTGGCAATGCTTTGGCAACATGTACCAGGGTGTCCAGCCCCACTACATCACCTGTACGGAAGGTGGCAGACTTAGGGCGGCCCATAATAGTACCCGTCAGCGAATCTATCTCATCCACATTCATGCCCAGTTGCTGCATGGCATGAAACACGGCCATAAACCCGAATACACCAACCCGGTTAGCTATAAATGCCGGCGTGTCTTTACAGAGTACAGTTGTCTTGCCCAGGTGCCTGTCGCCATATTCCATCAGGAAGTCGATCACTTCTTTCTTGGTATGCGGTGCCGGTATGATCTCCAGCAGGCGCAGGTAGCGCGGCGGATTGAAGAAGTGCGTTCCGCAGAAGTTCTGCTGAAAATCTTCACTCCGGCCTTCACTCATCATATGTATCGGTATGCCCGATGTATTGGTAGTAATAAGCGTTCCCGGCTTGCGGTATTTTTCTATTTGCTCAAATACTTTTTGCTTAATGTCCAGGCGCTCCACTACTGCTTCCAGTACCCAGTCGCAGTCTGCTATCAGGTGCAGGTCATCATCCAGGTTGCCTATTTTTATATTATTAGCTACTTCCTTGGTATACACTGCGCTTGGCTTCGATTTTAATGTGGCCTGCAGTGCTTCGCTTACAATGCGGTTGCGTACTTGTTTGCTTTCTAACGTTAGTCCTTTAGCTTTTTCTGCATCAGTCAGTTCTCTTGGTACAATATCCAATAACAATGCCTGTACGCCTATACCTGCAAAATGGCAGGCAATACGGCTGCCCATAACCCCACTGCCCACTACCGCCACTTTACGAATAGCCCTGTTCATATATCCTAAATTTTTGGTACCACAATTTAACTAAAAACATGCACTATGTACGTGATTATGTTAATCTTAACAGTGCGGTAATCCATGTACTGTATTATAGCGATTTCCGCTATCTGTAGAAGCTGCCGAGGGGCCAGAGGGTGAAGTTCTGTTGCAAAAGCTCTTTGGTGGGATGCTCATAGACAAAATATCCTGCTATGTGTGCGGGTTCACCCGGCAGATTCATAGAACCATCATACCCAACAATAGCCACAGGTTTGCCGGTATAAAACGCTTTGTCTACAGATCTGTTATAGATGGGGCACCGGTCGGGTATTTCCTGCTGCCGGGCTATTACCTGCTCATGGCTATAATACATGATCTGCCATTGCAGCATCCAATCGGGCACATATACATAATGTATATTTTTCGCTTCCAGGTAGCCGATCAGTTGTTGCAGTTCTGCGCGTTTTGTTTTGCAAAAACTATAGTCATGCAGTGTCAACGAGCCCGTTATACCCAATACACTCACGATACCCAGCGATATTTTTGTTATTGCAGCCCTGTTTATATTATTAAGGAAGAGTTGCAGCGCAAATAGCGTTGTTCCGGTTATGGGCAGCAGGTACCGTGGTTCGGTTTTCAGGGAGGCTATTGTTGCCAGCAAGGTCAGCAATATTCCCAGTGCGGCAGTTACGATCAGGGCTTCTTTTCTTTTTGCAGCATATAAGATCCCTATCAATACCAATCCATAAACCAGCACTGAAAATAGGATGGCAAATGCGGCATTTACAGCATTCGGCGCAGCTATGTAGTCAAAGAAGTAATCTCCGTGCAGGTGCGCATATAAATAGGCGGGTATGCGTAATATGTTTTGCAGCAAGTTGCCCTGCTCTGCATAGACAACATAATGACGTACTGTTAATTGCTCTTTATAGATGGCGAAAGTGCCAAAGCTGCACAGCGCGGTAATAATAAAGCTTGCGGTGAATCTCCTCTTCTTTTCTTTCACCAGGCGGTAGATGACAACTGGTAACAGCCCCGGTATCCAAAGGGCCTGCGATTCATAAATGACAGATATCAGCACACCTGCCAATATCCAGGTAATAACCTTCTTTGATGCGGCAGGATGCATCACCAGGTACAGCAATATCCACCCAAGAGTGAAGGCCGTAAGGTAACCGCCCCTTGCCTTCATAGACCATACAGCCCATGCCGGCGAGCAGATAAACAGCAGCGTAATGAGCAGCGGTATCACTCTTTCCTTGCTTACCAGGTTCAGCGTTTTATAAAAGAATACTATGCCTATGATCCACAACCCCAGCATGGCTATTTTCACAGACAGGTCATTTACGCCGCCAACGGCGTATACTATGGTGATCGCGGTTGTCTCTACCAGTGTAAAACCGTATGCCTGCCCCCAGAATATGGGGCTTATCTCTCCTTTGTAATATTGATGATCGGCCATCAGTCCCACCGTGCATTCATCAATATCCAGCATACGGTTCGGACTGTACAGCATGGGTAACCTTGTTGCTACACACAACAGCACCAGCAGTGGAATGATGATATAGGAACGGTATTGCCTCATTTATAGCTAAACCCAAAGTTTTTACTTAATTCAGATTTTGGCATATTTTCCATCACATAGATATAGTCAAAATAGATCTGCCCATGTACATTCAGCCCAAAATAGTCGTCTGATAATCCCACCAATGCGGTTGGCTGCCCGCTATCCAGCGCTGCATCTATTTTTTGATGGTAGGGTAAATACCGACCCCCGTAAGGTTGCTCCCTGCAGATCACCTTTTCATTTGCATAAAAATTCAATTGCCATGCTACATAGGCATCATTGCAGAAGGTATAGTAGATATGGCGTTGCAGCATATAATCCACCGCTTTTTTCATAGAGCTTTCCGTAACTACGGTATAGCTATAGTCTTTGAATTGTATCACCGATATGATACCTGTAATAATTAAAATACCGGCCACACCATAGTACACCGTACGCATACGTATTTCGTTCAGCAGCAATTGTAAAGCCACCAGGAAATAGCCCATCACCGGCAACAGGTAGCGGAAATGCATGTCGGGCGGAAGTATCGACACTATGATAGCAGATAACAGTATCATCACCGTCAGTAACAATAAGCGATTGTTCTTTGCCGCTGCTAAAGACATAATAATCACTACCAATATCAGCACACAATACGCATAGGCGGTAAATGATTGTATGGGACTTGCCGGCTTCAGATCAAAGAAGAAATAATTGCCATGCAGCGAATGGTATAATACTGCCGGTACACGCGTAAAGTGCCCCGGCCAGTCTTTCGGTGCAGAATAGGCTTCCGGTATATGAAAATTGGATAATGTTTGTGTGTAGAAATGAAATCCTGTTAATACAAATGCCGTGGTTAAGATAAAACCTGCAGCCTTTGTAATATTCTTTTGTTGGAGCAGGAAATATATACAAAACAGCAGCATCCCCGGAAACCATAATATCATGCTCTCGTAGATCAATGCAAGCAGCAAGCCATTCATGATCCATCCCTGCCAGGAGTTTCCTTCTTTTTTAAGGAGCCTGTATAATAGAACAGAGGACAAGGTAAAAGCCGTCAGGTAGCCACCGCGTGCCTTCATAGACCATTCTGCCCATGCGGGTACTGTAACAAAGAGCAGTGTTAATACGAATGGTACATAGTTGCCTGCTTTATTGATGCGGCCAAGTGCTTTATACAGGTACACTACCCCAAGGATAAAAAGCAGCAGCATGGCCGATTTCACGGCGATGGCACTGACACCCATTACTGTATAGAAGGGCAGTATAAAGAGCTCTTCTATGAGGGAAAATCCATATTGCTGCCCCCAGAAAAAGAGCGGGAACTCCTTCCCCTGCCACATATGTTTGGCCATCAGCGCCACCACACACTCATCGGGGTCCAGCAGCATTTTTGGACTTAGCATAGCCGGCAGGCGTGTGGCAATGCAAAGGGCAATGATAAGCAGTATAGAAACAGCAGGCGTTAACCTTTTCATAAAGCATCGCTAAAATAGCTAATTAATAACGCACCATGTGTAGGGAATTAATACTTTGCAGATGGTTGTTATGTCGCGCCTGTCTGTAATTATCGGGTCAGTATTCATTTGCCTTGCTGCTATATCCTGCAATCGCAGCAGGCCGTTGCCTGTGTCTGCACAAATAGATAGCCTCGTGGTAATAAAGCACGATCGTTTGCTGCGTGCTTATGAAAAGGGCAGGCTACTGAAAAAATACAAAATAGCATTAGGTAAGCATCCCGTGGGCGACAAGCATTTTGAGGGGGACATGTGCACACCCGAAGGCCTGTATCATATAAATGCCAAAAATGCACAAAGCGCTTATCATAAAAACCTGGGCATTTCTTACCCGGATAGCAATGACCTCAATTATGCGCGAAAGGCAGGCAAATCACCCGGCGGCGATATCAAGATTCATGGCCTGCGGAACGATCAATCTTACCTGGGCAGGTTTCATACACTTACCGACTGGACACATGGTTGTATCGCCGTCTCCAATGACGAAATAGATGAACTTTTTGCACATATCAGTACGGGTACTCCGGTCAATATATTACCATAAGGACCTAAAATTGAATAAATCCCAAATAAATTACCTTTGTGTTTATGCAATCCTTGAAGGAACAATTACAAGCTTACGAGCAGGATATCAATGCATTCAGTCCTGCTGATGCTGCTGAACTCGAAAATTACCGTATCAAATACCTCGGCACCAAAGGCCTGGTAAAGCAGGTATTTGGCGAAATGAAAAATGTACCTGCCGACCAGAAGAAAGAGGCCGGCCAGTTGCTCAATACATTCAAGCAGCTTGCAGAAGCTAAATACGAGGCTTTCAAACACTTGCAGGAGCAATCCGGCAAAAAAAGCAATGATATAGATATTACCCTTCCCGGTACGGCTTTGCCATCAGGCACACGCCATCCGCTGCGGGTGGTAGAGAACGAGATCGTTTCCATATTCGAGAAGATAGGTTTTAGCGTTGCTACCGGCCCCGAAATAGAGGACGACTGGCACAACTTTACCTCGCTGAATATGCCCGAGCATCACCCCGCCCGCGATATGCAGGATACCTTTTATGTATCTCAAAATCCGGATTGGGTATTGCGTACACATACTTCATCGGTGCAGGCGCGCATTATGGAGCAGGGCAACCTGCCGGTGCGTGTAATATGCCCCGGCCGCGTGTACCGTAATGAAACCATATCTGCCCGCGCGCATTGCTTTTTCCACCAGTGCGAGGGTTTATATATAGATAAGAATGTTTCTTTTGCCGACCTGAAACAAACACTCTATTATTTTGTTACAGAGATGTTTGGTGCAGATACAAAGCTCAGGTTCCGCCCATCTTACTTCCCGTTCACGGAGCCAAGCGCAGAAATGGATATCTCCTGTACGGTTTGTGGTGGCAGCGGTTGCAGCCTGTGCAAGCATACCGGCTGGGTAGAGATATTGGGTTGCGGTATGGTGCATCCGAATATGCTGCGCAATTTTGATATTGATCCTGAGGTGTACACAGGCTTTGCATTTGGTATGGGGGTAGAGCGTATCACGCAGATCAAGTACCAGGTAAACGACCTGCGCCTGTATTCTCAGAACGATATCAGGTTCCTGAAGCAGTTCCAGTCTGCCTGACGCATATTTTAGACTAATCATTTAGATATTGACGCCACCTCCTCATACGGTTTTGGTAACGGGTGCCAGCGGTTTTGTTGGTACGCACCTGGTTCGCTTCCTTTCACAAAAGGGGCACACCGTTCGTGCTTTATACAATAGCCGCCCGCCCGCCGCAGATATGCAAAGCCTGCCCGGTGTTACCTGGCTGCAATGCGATCTGCTGGATGTATTTGCCGTAGATGAGGTGATGCAGGGCGTTAGCGATGTTTATCACTGCGCGGCTATCGTTTCCTTCAAGCCGGGAGATAAAGAGAGGCTGCTGCACTTTAATGTAGAATCTACGGCCAATGTGGCCAATGCTGCATTAGAGCATAATGTGCGCAAGCTGGTGTATATCAGTTCTATAGCATCCCTTGGCCGCAAAACCAACGGCAGGGAAATAACCGAAGAAGAACAGTGGGAAGAAAGCGGCAACAATTCTGTTTATGCGCGCAGTAAGTACCTGGCCGAGCTGGAAGTATGGCGCGCGATGGGTGAGGGCCTGGATGCCGTGATCGTTAACCCCGGTATTATATTGGGCGAGGGCGATTGGTCAGACGGGTCTGCCAGGTTGATGAAGATCGCCTACAACGAATTCCCTTTTTATACATCAGGCATCAATGGCTGGGTAGATGTTGCCGATGTGGTACGCGCTATGTATGAGTTGATGCAAAGTGATGTGGTGGATGAACGTTTTATCATCACCGAAGGCAATCATGCCTATAAGGATATCTTTACCATGATGGCCACTGCGCTTGACCGCAAGCCGCCACATATACATGCAAACCGGTGGATGACCAACCTGGTTTGGCGATGGAATATGTTGAAACACAGGCTCACGGGTGGCGAGTTAACGATCACCAGGGAAACCGCCAATACCTCGCAGAATAAGAACTTCTACAGCAACAGCAAACTGCTGCAGTTTTTGCCCGGTTTCCGCTATACACCTATGCCGCAAACTATCCAAAGAATGGCACAGGCATACCTGCAACAGCAATTACTAAAAAAATAATGTTTTATTGGTTTTTCAGAAAAACATTAGTAATCTTGCATTAACAACATCGTTATGTTGTTCAAATCTTTTATTCAGTAACCTGAATTTTTCCCATTCCTTTACTTTATAAGTATCCGGTTTTTTCCGGTTTTGTAATCAAAGGAGGATTATAAGGATTTCGATAGAAAATTTTAGAGATCAGATATTGAAACTGAGGAATTTTTAACATGCCTTACGATATTTCCCAACTCAATGATATGCTCCTGCCCGAGCTGGTTGACCTGGCACAGGCTATGCACATATCCAACACTCGTTCCCTCGATAAACAAACATTAATTTACAAGATTTTGGATCAACAAGCATTAAACCAATCTGCTGATGCTACGGAAGATGATAACAAAAAACGCCGTGGCCGCAAACCCAAAGCAGAAGCTGCTGAAACCCCTGCGCCTGCCGCGCCTGTAAAGGCTGCAGAACCCGCAGAGCATGGTGCTGACGAAGACGGTAAAAAACGCCGTGTACGCAAACCTAAAGCTGACAGTACAGCCCCTGCCGCTAAACAAATGGAATGGCAGGCAGAAGAAAAAACAAACGAAGTAAAAGCAGAGTCCACACAGGAAGAAGCTTCTGATATAGTAATGCCGAACAATGATGAGTCAGAAATTCAGCAGCCGCAGGAAACACTTCCTGTTGCCCAGGAAAGACCTGCTCATGCGCCCGCTAACCAGGGCCAGCATCAGAATCGTCCCCAGCACAGGCGCGAACAGCAGCAACAACAGCAAAATGCATTCAATGTAGAGTTTGATGGTGTTGTGTTCAGCGAAGGCGTACTGGAAATGATGCCCGATGGTTATGGCTTCCTGCGCAGCAGCGATTATAACTATCTCTCTTCTCCGGATGATGTATATGTTTCTCCATCGCAGATAAAACTCTTCGGGCTTAAAACAGGTGATACAGTACGCGGTACGGTACGCCCGCCGAAGGAAGGTGAAAAATACTTTGCCCTGCTGAAGGTAGAAACGATCAACGGCAAACTGCCGGATGAGATACGCGACCGTGTTCCGTTCGATTATCTTACTCCGCTGTTCCCTTACGAAAAACTGAATCTTTCTTCCCCGGGAAATAATTACAGCACGCGTATCATGGACCTGTTCACACCTATTGGTAAAGGACAGCGTGGCCTGATCGTGGCACAACCCAAAACCGGTAAGACCATGTTGCTGAAGGAAGTGGCCAATGCTATTGCAGCTAACCACCCTGAATGTTACCTGATGATAGTACTGGTAGATGAGCGCCCGGAAGAGGTAACAGATATGCAGCGCAGCGTTCGTGCAGAGGTGATCGCATCTACCTTCGACGAGCCTGCTGATAAGCACGTAAAAGTATCTACCATAGCCCTGCAAAAAGCAAAACGCCTGGTAGAGGTAGGTCACGATGTGGTGATCCTGCTCGATTCTATCACGCGTCTTGCACGTGCACACAATACCGTTGCCCCTGCAAGTGGTAAGGTATTAAGTGGTGGTGTGGAAGCCAACGCTATGCAAAAACCAAAACAATTCTTTGGTGCTGCCCGTAAAATAGAAAATGGTGGTTCACTTACTATCCTCGCTACTGCCCTGATAGATACTGGTTCTAAGATGGATGAGGTGATCTTTGAAGAATTCAAGGGTACCGGTAATATGGAATTGCAGCTCGATCGTAAACTGGCGAACAAACGTGTATTCCCTGCTATTGATATCACGTCTTCATCTACCCGCCGCGATGATCTGTTGCTGGGTAAAGAAGTGCTCAATAAAATGTGGATCCTCCGCAATCATATTGCAGATATGCACACAGATGAAGCGATGAACTTCCTGCTGCAGCAGATGAAGGGTACCAGGTCTAACGAAGAATTCCTTGCCGTAATGGGTAAGTAAGTATAACGATATATAGTAAACAAAAAAGGCAGCCATTGGCTGCCTTTTTTGTTTTGAAAGGCCTGTAACGGCCTCGTCTATTTTGAGCGTTTGCTTCCCGTTTAGTAACTTTGTATCAACTACTATGAACACTATGAAAACAGTAATTCAGATCTTTTACGCTAACAAATTTCTGTGTTAGCATTGTTAGCAAATGATAACAACATATTGCACTTGCCTTAATGTGAATGGGCGTTACGCAATTGTTTTCGCAGCATTTTATGGGCTTTGTCGGCACTGCAATCTTCAATAGTTTGAATTTTTTGCCGCGTATCCTGTTGTAATTAATGAAGAATTGCTCCAGTTCATCCAGTTTATCCTCCGGAAGTTCTTTGACAGATTTGAAATCCCTGAACATCGTTGACAGGGAAGGTACAGCTACATAACGATCGTTACGAATGGTCTTCCCTTCTTCGCCTTGTTCGCATATTAGTACCCCTATAATGCGGCAATCCATATAGCAACCGGGGAAGCTCTTAAATTCTGAAAGCAGCACTACATCCAGTGGGTCACCGTCTTCTCCTTTGGTGTCGGGAATAAATCCGAAATCATAAGGGAAGCTCATCCCGGTAGGCAATATCTTTTTTAGTTTGAACACTTTACGCTCCTTGTCAAAACTATATTTCTCTACACTGCCCCTCGGCGTTTCTATCACTATTTCTATAGTATCCATAACCAGTGAGCGATAAAAATCATACCGTTAAAACCTGCTTCAGCAGTGAATAAAATGCTATAAAGCAGCACCCTATTGTTTAATTTTGTACCTTGAACGATATAGTAGAACAGCCTGCCCGCATTACCATTAATCATCCTGTTAAGGATCAGGCAGCCCAAATTTTTTTGATCGATTATGTTATCTAAGTTATTCGGATTCAGGAAGAAGGAGAGCAGTGTATTGGATTATGCACCTGAAAACCCTGCCGGCTACGGCGATTGGTCTTTCATCGGCACAGATATGCACTCTCACCTGGTACCGGGTATAGACGATGGCGCTCAAACGGTAGAAGATAGCATTACACTCATCCGCCAATTGATGGCTATGGGTTATAGGCAGATCATTACCACACCGCATATCAAGTTCGATCATTATCCTAATAACCGCACTACGATCACAGGTGGTTTGCATATCCTTCAAAATGCGCTAAAGGAAGCCGGCATTCATATCCCGATAAGGGCCGCGGCTGAATACTATATCGATGATCACTTTATCCAGGAACTGGAGGAGGTAGAACTGCTGACCGTAATGGATAACCAGTTATTGGTAGAGATATCCTTTATGTTCGAGCCTATACGCTTTTCAGAGATCCTCTTTCGCATACAGACCAAAGGCTACAAGCCCATCCTGGCACACCCCGAGCGATACATGTTTTATCATGGCAATATGGATGCTTACAGGGCTATTAAAGACAAGGGCTGTTACTTACAGTTAAACCTGCTGTCTCTGACAGGTTATTATGGCAAAGGTGTAAAGATCGCCGCAGAGCAACTACTGGCAGAAGGTTTGTACGACTATTGTGGTACCGATATGCACCATATCAGGCACGCGGAGGGTATGCAAAAGATGCTGCAGTCAGGCATTATGCCTTTGTTACAGAGGTATCCCTTCCTCAACAACAAGCTGACGGTCTTGTAAATAATTTGTTTTCGAGATGTTTTTAAATCGTTAACAGCTGCCATTCATTTAGCTACGCTGGACATGTTAACTATATTTGTTGTCTAAGTTGTATGCAGATAACTGCATGCCAAACCTAAACATACATCATACATGTTAAAGAAAGTCCTCGTTACCGGTGGCGCCGGATACATTGGTTCAGTTTTAACAAGGCAATTGCTGGATAAGGGTTTTAAAGTGAGGGTATTGGATAGCCTTATGTACGGCGGTGAGCCTATCATCGATCTGCTGAACGACCCCGATTTTGAATTTGTAAAAGGTGATGTACGCAATGAGGCGGATGTGAGAAAGGCAATGGAAGGGATTGACTGCGTAGCACACCTTGCAGCAATAGTGGGTGATCCTGCCTGCGCACAGCAGCCTGAGCTTGCTAAAAGCACAAACGTAGAAGGCAGTAAACTGTTGTATACCATTGCCAATGAAATGGGTGTAGAGAAATTTGTATTTGCTTCTACCTGCAGCAACTATGGTAAGATGGAAGATCCAAATTCTTTCGTTACCGAAGAGTCTGCACTTGCCCCGGTATCTCTTTATGCGGAAACAAAAGTAGGCGTAGAGCAGTTCCTGCTTGGCCAGTCAAAGGATAATAATTGTAAACCTACCTGCCTGCGCTTCTCTACAGTATATGGCCTTTCGCTTCGTCCGCGTTTCGATCTTACGGTGAACGAGTTTGCCAAAGAACTGGCGCTGGGCAGGGAACTGGTAATATTTGGGGAGCAATTCTGGCGTCCATACTGCCATGTGTACGACTTGGCTCGTTCTGTGGTGAAGGTTATAGAAGCTCCCGAAGATGTGGTGGCTTTTGAAGTGTTCAACGTGGGTGATACTACAGAGAACTATCAAAAGAAGATGATTGTGGAAGAGGTGCAGAAACTGATCCCGGATGCAAAGATCAAGTACGTATCTAAAAACGAAGATCCACGCGATTACCGCGTTGCATTCGATAAGATAAAGAACAAACTAGGCTTTGAAGTGATGTTCAAAGTACCGGATGGCATCGCACAGATCAAGAAAGTGCTGGACGATGGCTTTATTATAAACCCCGACGATAATAAGTATAAGAATGTATAACGAAGTAATCAGCTTTATACGCAAGACCTTTAATACACCTGAAGAGTTCATCCCGCTGCATGCACCTTACTTTGGCGGCAACGAGAAGAAATACCTTGCTGACACCATAGATTCTACATTCGTTTCTTCGGTGGGCGCTTATGTAAACCGCTTTGAAGATATGATGGCGGAGATAACAGGTGCGAAGTATGCAATAGCTACTACTAATGGTACTACAGCACTGCACCTGGCGCTGATCGTTGCAGGAGTGAAAAGAGATGAAGAAGTGATCACGCAACCGCTTACGTTTGTGGCTACAGCAAATGCCATCAGCCATGCGGGCGGTATCCCTGTATTTGTAGATGTAGACCTCGATACAATGGGCTTGTCTCCTAACGCCCTGAAAACGTTCCTAACTGAAAATGCAGAAGTAAGAGATGGCGCAGCATATAATAAGCAAACAGGCCGCCGCATAGCAGCTTGTGTACCGATGCATACTTTTGGATTTCCTGCACGTATAGATGAGTTGGCTGATATCTGTGCACAATATCATATAGCCTTGGTAGAAGATGCCGCAGAATCACTGGGCAGTTACTACAAAGGAAAGCATACAGGTACATTTGGGCTATTAGGTACATTCAGCTTCAATGGTAATAAAACGGTTACCTGCGGTGGTGGTGGTGCGATAGTTACCAATGACGAAAAGCTCGCTGCACTCGCCAAGCATTTATCAACTACAGCAAAGATCCCGCACCCTTACGAATTTGTGCATGATGCAGTTGGTTATAACTACCGTATGCCCAACCTGAACGCAGCGCTTGCATGCGCGCAGCTAGAGCAATTACCTGTGATACTTTCTAATAAGAAGGAGCTTGCTGATATCTACAGTGGTTATTTTGAAAATACGGCAATAAAACTGGTGATGCCAATACAGGATGGCGTAGCTAATAATTGGTTGCATACCGTAGTACTGGAAGATCAGCAGCATAGAGATGCATTCCTGGAGCAAACAAACGGAAGCAAGGTAATGACGCGCCCAATATGGAGGCTGATGAATAAGTTGCCGATGTATGAGCAATGCATGACCGGCGACCTGAAGAATGCAGAATGGCTGGAGGAGAGAGTGGTAAACCTGCCGAGCAGTTACAGGCCGTAAGTGGCATGTAACTGTCTGGAAGACTATAATCTTACACAACGAAGCAGTAACTTACTGCTATTCGTGCCAAGCAAAGAGTAATGACACAGAACATTCAAAGACACGTTATCTATAATACCCAATCAGTTCGGGATGCGCTGATAAAGCTCAACGACCTGAAAGTAGATCCTATTCTCATCGTAGCTGATGAAGACCTTCGCTTACTCGGTTCACTTACCGATGGTGACCTTCGCCGTGGTTTCATCAAAGGGCTCGATTTTAATAATCCGATCATCGACTACATCCAGCCCGACCCGTTATACATATACAACGATGAACTGCATCTTACCGACATCAACGATCTGCGTAAGCGCAACTTCCTGGTAATACCTATTGTTGACAGAGAACACAGGATCACCGATATACTCAACCTGACACGCCTGCAATCTGTGGTGCCTGTTGATGTGGTGATCATGGCAGGGGGTAAAGGACAACGTTTGATGCCTTTGACCAAAGACACGCCAAAGCCCATGTTGCTGGTAGGGGATAAGCCAATATTAGAACATAATATCGATCGCCTGATAAAATACGGGGTCAAGAATATCTGCATCAGCGTCAACTACCTGGCTCAGAATATTATGGACTACTTTAAAGACGGCTCTTCAAAAGGGATATCTATTGAGTATGTGCATGAAGACAAACCTTTAGGTACTTTGGGTTCTGTAAAGCTGTGCAACCAAAACGCGCATGATTACGTGATGGTCATGAATTCAGACCTGCTTACTAATATAGATTATGAAGGTTTCTTCCAGGCTTTTATCCGTTCGGGTGCAGATATGGCGGTAGCTACTACCAGCTACCAGGTTGAAGTACCTTATGGAGTTTTGGAAGTGGACACAGGCAACTTCGTGAATTCCCTGAAAGAAAAGCCTAGGTACACTTATTATTCCAATGCAGGTATTTATATAGTAAAGCGGGAATTGCTAAGCCTGGTACCGGATAAAGAGTTTTATAACGTTACCGACCTGATGGACATGCTTATCCGGAGTGGCAAAAAGCTGGTTTCCTTCCCTATCCTTGGTTATTGGCTTGATATCGGCAAGCATGAGGACTTTAAAAAGGCCCAGGAGGATATTAAATATATTTCTTTTTAATTTATTGTAGTTTACCCGTAGCGGTATTGCATAATTTGACAGAATGAGTAATTTTATTACTCATTCTTTGTCATTTTAATGTAACTGACAATGGCGAAGCCATGCCCATGAATATAAAAGTAAAGAGATGCTGGAGACATTGATTTCATCGAGAACCCGGATAAAGCTACTACTCAGGTTTTTCTTAAACCCCGGTACCACCGCCTATTTGCGCGGATTGGCTGATGAGTTTGAAGAGAGTACCAACTCTATAAGAGTGGAACTGAACAGGTTTGAAGATGCCGGTATGCTGGTGTCGGAGAATAAGGGTAACAAAAAGCTGTTCAAAGCGAACGATAAGCACCCCCTATTCGGCGACCTGAGAAGCATCATGATGAAGTACGTGGGGATCGACCGCATCATTGAGGTGATCATTGACCGGATGGGACGTGTGGAAAAGATGTACCTGACGGGAGACTATGCAAGAGGCCGTGATACCGGCATTATAGACCTGGTATTCGTTGGTGATATTGATAAGGAATACCTGGTAAAGATGGTATCTAAGGCAGAGAAGCTGATAGACAGGAAGGTGCGCTTCGTAACCTATGATTCTCCGGAGTGGGTAGCGCTGGAGCATAAGCACGGCACAGAAGCCGAGAAGTATTTGCTGTTGTGGGAAAATAAATAATAAACATGCCCTGGTACGTATTACATACAAAACCCCGTAACGAAAAGAAGCTTACGAGCCTGTTAGAGGCTAAAGGCATTCGCGTGTATTGCCCGCTAAGAGAAGAGATCAGGCAATGGAGCGATCGGAAAAAGAAGGTTGCAGAACCGGTATTTAAGTCATACATCTTTGTATTCATGGATGACTATAAGGAAGAAAATGTGAAAGTGCTGATGACCAATGGAGCAGTTCGCTTTCTATGGTGGGTAGGAAAGCCCGGTGTGGTAAGAGAAGAGGAGATACAAGCTATAAAAGACTTCCTCGATAACTATAAGAATGCGGACATAACCGTAGACTTTAGACCCGGTGAATTTGTGGAGGTGATGGAAGGCCCACTTAAAGAGAATAAAGGAGAACTGATACAAGTGAAAGGGAACATTGCCACCATTCATATAAAGACCTTGGGTTTTAGTATGAAGGCGATGATACCCGTACAATCTATTTCTAAATCTGACTAATAAGTGTGCGGCATAGCCGGTATATATAACCTAAATAGGAAGCCTGTAAGCAAGGATCTACTGCAAAGCATGGCAGATGTCATGGCACATCGTGGTCCTGATGGGGAAGGTTTCTTTGCAGAAGGACCTGTTGGCCTGGCGCACAGGCGGCTGGCTATCTTAGATACATCTTCCTTAGGTGCACAACCCATGACATCTTCTGATGGTAACTGGGTGATCGTGTTCAATGGATGTATCTATAATTTCAGAGAACTGAGAGATGAGTTGCGTGCAAGTGGTAAAAGCTTTGTATCTAAATCTGATACAGAAGTAATTGCAGAAGGTTTATCAGCACACGGCGCAGGTTATTTCCGGCGTCTTAATGGCATGTTTGCCATTGCTGCATGGAATAATCAGGAACAGGTATTATACCTCAGCAGGGATAGGTTTGGCATCAAGCCTTTATATTACTGGTTCAATGGCAGTACGCTGATCTTCGCATCAGAGATCAAAGCAATCATCCGCCATCCTGAATACAAAATGGGCGTAGATCACAGTGCGCTTAACCAGTACTTTTCTTTCCAGAATGTATTTACCTACAACACATTGTTTCAAGGAGTATCGATGTTGCCGCCTGCGAATACGATTGCGATACATGCCAACACGAAAGCGATAGAGCACAATCCCTGGTGGGATTATGATTTTACAAAGGCAGACAATACACTAAGCCTGGAAGATTCCGTACAGCTGACGAAAGAAGCTTTTGAAAAAGCAGTAGAGCGGCAAATGGTAGCTGATGTGCCTGTGGGTAGTTACTTGTCAGGCGGCATTGATTCAGGTTCTATCACTGCGGTTGCTTCTAAGCATCTAAACAGGATCACCACATTCACTGCAGGCTTTGATATGTCTTCTGTTACCGGTGTGGAGGCCAACTATGATGAGCGGAGAGATGCCGAGATGATGGCCAACTATTTCAAGACCGAGCACTATGAACAGGTGATCAATGCGGGGGACTTAAGTTGGTCTATGCCGCGCCTTGTTTGGCACCTGGAAGATCTGCGGGTGGGTATGAGCTACCCTAACTATTACATCAGCAGGCTGGCTTCGCGTTTTGTAAAAGTTTGCTTGCAAGGGGTAGGTGGTGATGAGTTGTTTGGTGGCTACCCATGGCGATATTACAGGGTATACAAGTCGCTCGACCAAAAGACATTCTTTGATAACTATTATGGCTTCTGGCAAAGGCTGGTTGCTGATGACCGCAAGCATGAATTGTTCCGGCCCGATACAAATAAGCAAATCGATATTACAGAACCACGTCGGGTCTTTGAGCGTGTGTTTACATTCAATGAGCAATTGCGCTACGATACACCGGAGCATCATATCGAAAACAGTTTATACTTCGAGATAAAAACATTTTTACCGGGATTGCTCTTAGTAGGTGATAAGCTATCTATGGCAAACGGATTGGAAGAGCGCTTCCCTTTCCTTGATAATGACCTTGTAGATGTAGCGATGAGGATACCCGTACAGCATAAGTTGGGTAACCTGGAGTTGATGAAGAAAGTAGATGAGAATGAATTGTCTTTAAAGCAAAAGGTGTACAGGGATTATGACGATGGAAAGAATGTATTACGTAGGTCTATGAAAAGCTTTTTGCCCGAAGAGATCATCAATCGCAAGAAGCAGGGGTTTTCTGCCCCGGATGAAAGCTGGTATCGTGGTGAGAATGCCGACTATATCAGGCAATTGCTATTGAGTAATAAGACGATATCGTCTCAATTCATTAACCCGGATTATATCGCTCATATATTTAAAGAACATACGGAAAAGCGTATCAACCATCGCCTCTTGCTATGGTCATTCATCAGTTTTGAATGGTGGTGCCGCATTTTCCTGGATAACGAAAAGGTATATTAAGAGGATGAGTAAACAGATTTGCAGCAGGTGTATCAACGATGAAACAGTGCCGAACATTGTGTTTGACGAGAATGGTGTTTGCAACTATTGCAAAATGATGGACCAACTGCAGGAAGAATATAAGACGGGGACTGAAGATGGCAAGCAGATGTTCCTGCAGATAGTAGAAGAGATAAAAAAAGCAGGTAGGGGTAAGCAATACGATTGCGTGATAGGCGTAAGCGGCGGTACTGACTCGTCTTATATGGTACACATGGCAGTAAAGGAATGGGGCTTACGTCCGCTGGCTGTACATTATGATAATACCTGGAATACCGGTATTGCCACAGAAAACATCAGGAAGATACTTGGAGCACTGAAGGTAGATCTATACACCCATGTGGTAGATAATAAAGAGTCGGATGATGTATTCAGATCTTTTCTGAAAGCAGGCGTGCCTGAATTGGATAGCCCTACCGACCTGGCGCTTACGGAAGTTTTATACGAAGCTGCCAATAAATATGGTGTTAAGTATATACTGGAAGGGCACTCTTACAAAACAGAGGGTATATCTCCCTTAGGCATCATGTACATGGATGGTAAGTATATCTCTGATGTATACAAGCGTTTTGGCTCTGTGAAGATGAAAACCTTCCCTAATATGCCTTTAGGTGCCTTTCTTAAGTGGACCATCCTGAAGAAAATAAAGAAGATAAGACCATTGTGGTATGTGGGCTATTCAAAAGAGCAGGCAAGGCAGTTGCTGGAGGAACAATATGGCTGGAAATATTATGGCGGCCATCACCTGGAAAACAGGATGTCGGCCTTTCACCATAGTGTATACCATCCGCAGCGTTTTAAGATAGACCAGCGCTACAATGCGCTTTCTGCGGCGGTGCGTTCCGGCTTTATGGATAGGGAAAAAGCATTGAAAATATATGCCGAGCCGCCTTATGTAGAGCCTGAACTGGTATCATATTTCAAGAAAAGGATGGGTTTAACGGACGCGGAATATGAAGCCTATCTGAATGCCCCAAAGAAGTTTTTTTGGGATTATAAAACATATAAAAAGACTTTTGAGCGGCTGCGCCCTTTGTTTTATGTATTGTACAAATCGCATTTAGTGCCCAAGAGTTTCTATATGAAGTTTTGTTTCCCACTCGATATTGAAAAAATGAAAAAGCAACAAGCTTTATGATAACGATCGTTGATTACGGTATGGGTAACCTGGCCTCTGTGCAGAACATGTTCAAGCGTATTGGTGCGGCCTGTGAGATAACCGGTGACCTGGATAAGATAAGTAAAGCACAAAAAATATTACTGCCTGGTGTAGGCGCCTTTGATGCGGCTATATCGCGTATAGATAGCATTGGCCTGCGCAGTGTATTATCTCAAAAAGCCCTGCAAGAAAAAGTGCCTGTATTAGGTATATGTCTTGGTTTGCAACTGCTCACAAATTCAAGCGAAGAAGGACAGTTGCAAGGCCTGGGTTGGATACCGGCGAAGGTCCTGAAGTTTAGATTTGAAGCAGGCAGTAAATTGAAGGTACCGCACATGGGCTGGAACGAGATACATATTGTGCATCCAAATAAGCTAGTGGAAAACCTGCCGGAAGAACCGCGTTTTTACTTTGTGCATTCTTATTATGCCAAAGCGGAAGATGATAAATATGTGATAGCACGTACTAATTACGGCCATGATTTTGATTCCGTAATCACCAATGGCGACAATATCTTCGGGGCACAATTCCATCCCGAAAAGAGCCATAAGTTCGGAATGAAAATATTGGAAAACTTCGCTTCGCTCTGATGATACCCGCCCGTGTCATACCATGTTTATCGTTAGTAGGCGATAGCCTTGTTAAGACAGTTAAGTTTGACAATTACGCTTATATCGGTGACCCTATCAATACGGTAAGGATATTCAACGAGTTGGAAGTAGATGAGCTTTGCTTCCTTGATATCAGGGCAAGTGTTAATAACACGCCGCCAAATATCAGCTTGCTCAAGCAAATAGCGGACGAATGTTTCATGCCATTATCTTATGGAGGAGGTATAAAAGATTTCGAAACGGTGCAGGCAATCTTCTCTGCTGGCTTTGAAAAAGTTGTGATCAATACGGCAGCGCATCGCAATCCGAAATTGATACCACAACTTGCCGAAACCTTTGGTTCGCAGGCTATTGTAGGTTCGATTGATGTGAAAAAGAACATCTGGGGGAAGTACGTCGTGTATGTTAATGACGGTACAGAAAAGATAACCAAAGATGCGGTGGAATGGGCAAAGGAAATGCAGTTGATGGGAGTGGGGGAATTGATGATAACCTCTATAGACAAAGATGGCACATGGGCAGGCTATGACCTGGATATTATATCAAAAGTGGCAAATGCGTTGGAAATACCGGTGATAGCAAATGGTGGAGCAGGTAGTGTATCTCACCTGGGAGAAGCAGTTAATAAGGGCCATGCCTCTGCAGTATCAGTAGGTAGCATGGTGGTGTATCAGAAAAAAGGGATGGGCGTATTGGTGAATTTTCCCGACCGTAAAACGCTGGAAAGGGAACTGGCGCGCAAATAAGATGATTGTGAAACAAAAAACTTACATTTCATTAGCTAAAAAATAACAAGCAGGAAGCCCTGTAAATGCAGTATTTCTGCGGGGGTAGTACTATATTTAAGACCTGAAACGGGTACATATAAGACCGGATGAAAGATAACATGGAACCCATGTTTGCCGATGCGGCAAAACAACGGGATAATACAATAGACATAAGAGGCATATTCCTGCGGATAAGGGAATACTGGCTTTTTATTCTTGTATGCGTAGTGATATCTATGTTGTGCGGTTATTTTTACCTCAGGTACACCACTCCCAAATACATTGCAGATGCCAAGGTGCTGATAAAAACGGGGCAGAAGGATGCTGCTAATGGTGCTTTATTGGAAGAACTGGGCGTACATGGCAGCAATACCAACGCCCAAAACGAAGTAGAGGTATTCAGGAGCAGGATACTGATGCGCAGGGTAGTAGATGGTATGCATCTGAACATAGCATATTACGTACCGGGGAAGATACAGACAACTTCCCTGTATGATGATGCACCTTTCCGCATGGTTCCTTTGTTTAATGATAGCAGCATTAAATCGTCCCATATTTACAAGATTCACAGGCAGGGGACCAACTATGCTATTATAGAAGGATCTAAGAACTGGAGCGTACGATTAGGCGACAGTGCAACAATAAGTGTAGGCCCTGTACGTATTGAAAGCAATCCTTTTTCAGGGCACTTATATGATAATACGAATGATTTTAAAGTGATCGTATTTCCCCCGGAAGATATTGTGGATGCCTATCTTGGAGGGTTAGTGGTAGATCTTATCAATAAACAAGGCAACATCATTACATTATCCCTGAAGGACGCAATACCACGCCGTGCTGAAGATGTGCTGAATCGCCTGATAGAAGAATACCAGAAATCGAACATTGAGGATAAGAACCAGGTAGCAGATGGTACAATAGACTTCATTAATCAGCGATTGAGTGGAATTGGTACCGAACTTACAGGTGTGGAGAAGACCATTGAGAACTTTAAGAGCTCTAATAATCTTACAGATGTAGAAGCGCAGTCGAAACTATTGCTGGATAACACCAGTGATAATACAAAAGAGCTGATGCAGAAAGAAGTGCAATTGCGCGTGCTGGAATCACTGGAGCGATATGTGCAGGATGGCAACAACATGCGCCGCGTAATGCCTGCAACACTGATAGCTCAGGACCCAACACTGATAAAAATCATTGAGGACTATAATAACCTGCAAAACGAACGGCAGCGGTTGCTGATGTCTTATACAGAAGCAAGCGCTTATGTAAAAAATGTAGATCAGCAACTGGAAGAGCTGCGCAGCGGCATGAAAAGTTATATATCTTCCCTGCGCAGAAGTTACCAGGTTACTGTAGACGAACTGAAATCAAAAAGCAGTTCTATCGCATCCGGTATCAGGCAAGTGCCGGAAAAGCAACGCATATTACTCGATTATACAAGGCAACAGCAAATAAAGCAGGAGTTGTATGTATTCCTTTTAAAGAAGAAAGAGGACATGTCTATATCCAGGTCGGCAACCGTATCCAGCCTTAAGATCATAGACCCTGCTAAAAAAGAACCGGGGCCAATCAGCCCCAAACGTTCCAGGGTGTACCTGATGGCTTTTGTAATAGGATTGATCGTACCGGGAATTAGAATAGGTGCCAAAGAACTGTTCAATACACGGATAGCAGGTAAGCGCGATATAGACAGGCTCACCAACATGCCTATACTTGCCGAGATAGGGCATAGCAAACACGATGAAGCGGTAATAGTGAAAAATGACAGCCGGACAGTTATTGCAGAGCAATTCCGTGCGTTGAGGACAAACCTACAGTTCCTGATGGCAGGGGATGATAAGAAAGTGATCATGGTTACATCAAGTATGAGTGGTGAGGGTAAGTCCTTCGTTTCCATAAACCTTGCAGCAACCATAGCCTTAGCCGGTAAGAAGGTGGTATTGATGGAGCTGGACCTTAGAAAGCCGCAAATATCGCAACATCTGAATATCAAACAGGCACAAGGGTTCTCTAATTATGTGATAGGACAATCAACCCTGGATGATATTATAACACCAACCGGGCTGATGGAAAACTTCTTTGTCATCAGTGCAGGGCCAATACCTCCCAATCCCTCAGAGATCATATTGATGCCAAAAGTAGCACAACTGTTTAGCGCGCTGAAAGAACAGTTTGATTATATAGTGATAGATACGCCGCCGGTAGGGCTGGTTACAGATGCACAGCTATTAAGTAACTATGCAGATGTGTCGGCCTACGTCATCAGGCAGGAATATACTTTCAAAGAGCAACTGAAGAATGCAGATAACCTTTATCAACGTGGCAGGCTGAAGAATATGGGATTGATCGTAAATGATGTGAAGACTGAAAAAGGCGGGAATTATGGTTACGGATATGGCTCGGGATACTTTGAGGAGGATAAAGGATCGGCCATCAAAAAAGTTTTTAAACGCAGATAAAATAATATCTAAATAAACATGTCACAATCACAACACCGCATCGCAGTAATAGGTTTAGGCTATGTAGGTTTGCCATTGGCAGTAGAGTTTGCAAGAAAATATCCTGTAATAGGTTTTGATATCAATGCAGGCCGCATTGCAGAACTGCAGCAACACTCAGATAATACACTGGAGGTAACCTCTGATGCATTGAAAGAAGTGATTGTTGGCGGTGCACCGGATGGAAAAGGATTGCTATGCTCTAATAAACTGGAGGATATGGCCTCCTGCAATATATACATAGTAACCGTACCCACCCCGGTAGATAAACATAACCGCCCCGACCTGACACCGCTGTATAAAGCAAGTGAAACGGTAGGTAAGGTATTGTCTAAGGGCGATATCGTAGTGTATGAATCAACTGTATATCCCGGTGTGACGGAAGATGAGTGTGTGCCTGTGCTGGAAAAAGTATCAGGGTTGAAATATAATGTCGACTTCTTTGGAGGGTATTCGCCGGAACGCATTAACCCGGGAGATAAGCAGCATACTGTTACCAAGATCAAAAAAGTTACTTCTGGTTCTAACGATGAGATAGCTGAGGTTGTTGATAAGCTGTATAGCAGCATTATTGTTGCCGGTACGCACAAAGCGAGCAGCATAAAAGTAGCGGAAGCTGCAAAGGTGATAGAGAATGCGCAGCGCGATATCAATATCGCGTTCGTGAACGAGCTGGCCAAGATATTCAACCGCATGAATATTGATACCCATGACGTACTGGAAGCCGCAGGTACCAAATGGAACTTCCTGAAATTTAAGCCCGGATTAGTGGGTGGCCACTGTATAGGTGTAGATCCTTATTACCTGGCGCAAAAAGCGCAGGAAGTAGGTTATAACCCCGAGATCATACTCGCGGGCCGCAGGATGAATGATGGCATGGGCGGATATATAGCTAATGAGATTGTGAAGTTGATGATCAAGCGCGACATCACCGTGAAGAATGCCAAAGTACTGATGCTGGGCATCACCTTTAAAGAGAACTGTCCTGACGTACGCAATACCAAGGTCGTAGATATCTATAAAGAACTTTTGTCTTACGATATTAATGTTACCGTGTACGATCCCTGGGCTAATCCGGAAGAAGTGAAACACGAATATCATATCAATACAACAAACACACTGCCTGAGGGTGAAAAATATGATGCTGTAGTACTGGCAGTCGCGCATGAAGAATTCATCAGCCAGGATTGGAAACAACATTTAAAACCCGGCGGACTGATCTATGATGTGAAAGGATGCCTGGAGAAGTCTGTAGTAGATCAAAGGTTATAAAGACGATGAATTATACAGCACACCCTACAGCCGTAATAGACGAAGGTTGCGAGATTGGGGATGGTACTAAAATCTGGCACTTCAGCCATATCATGCCCGGTTGCAAAATAGGCAAGGGGTGTAATATTGGCCAGAATGTGGTTGTTTCTCCAGGCGTGGTCTTAGGAGATAACGTGAAGGTGCAGAATAATGTATCCATATACACAGGGGTTACTTGTGATGATGATGTATTCCTGGGGCCGTCCTGTGTATTTACCAATGTGGTGAACCCACGTAGCGCAATTGTAAGGAAGAATCAATATGCAGCTACACATGTAGGCAAAGGTGCTACCATAGGCGCTAATGCCACTATAGTTTGTGGGCATAATATAGGCGCCTACGCATTTATAGGTGCAGGCGCTGTTGTTACTAAAGATGTACCTGCTTATGCACTGCTGGTAGGAAACCCTGCCAGGCAAACAGGCTGGATGAGCGAGTACGGGCATAAGTTAAAGTTTGGTGCAGAAGGCCGTGCTATATGTCCTGAAAGCAACGAAGTATACCTGTTAAAAGACGGACGAGTTGTCAGGGAGTAAATTCCAATTCATTTAATGAGTGTAGGCAAGCAGGCCGGTAAAGGATTTATCAGTTTTTTACTTCGCGGGTTGCTGGAGAAGTTCATGGGCCTGATAGCCATGATCTTCCTCGCACGCAGGTTGGGCCCGTACGATTTTGGCCTTGTTAGTATTACAGAAGTATTGCTGACGCTGATATCGGTTTTGGGCACGACAGGCCTTGCAGAGTTCCTGCTGGCATACCGTAAAGATGATGTGGATGAGATATTCAAAGCGGCGTTTTGGTTCAATGTAGTGATTACGCTGATCATATTCGGATTGTTCCTGGCTTTGGTACCGGTATGGGCACATTACCAGCACGACCCGAGGATATTGAAGATAGGGTGGATCGTCGGAGGTATTTTTATATTCTCGCAGTTGCAGATCATCCCGAAGACATGGCTGAGCAAAAACCTGATGTTTGATAAGCAGGTTAAATTGCAGGCGCCTTTTATTATCTTGGTTCCCATCGCCAAGATCATAGCAGTGTTCGCAGGATTAGGTGTATATAGTCTTATCATACCCACGCTGCTGATACACCCTATACTTACACTGGTGTTATATATCAATACGGGGATAAGGCCAACACTGCGATTGTATATAGAAAGATGGAAAGAGATATACCATTTCACAAAGCACCTGATAGGCGCAACAATATTCAGCCGCATTACCGACCAGGGCGATAAGTTTATCCTTGCAAAGTTTTTGGGTTTGGATAAACTAGGTATCTACAACCTCGCATTCCAGCTTGCAGAATTGTTTACATCACAAATAGTACAGGTAGCCAATAACGTGCTGTCATCCGTATTACCCAAATATGTAGATGATAAGGAGAAGTTTTATAACTACTATATATCTTTTCTGAAGACATTTTCCTTTATCACCTTCCCTATGCTGGCTATGATGTTTATAGCTGCCAAGCCTATCATATTACTTTTATATGGCCCTAAGTGGATAGAGGCTGTATTGCCATTGAAGATACTGGTAGTAGTAGCAGCATTTAAAGCTGTTACCAGTTCTTATGGCAGTGTGATGAATACCTTCCATCTGAACAAGAAAAGCTTTATGGTGACCGCTGTATATGGCCCGTTCCATATTACTGCCTCAATCATAGGATCTTATTTTGGTGTTGCCGGAATAGCAAGTGCAGTCGGACTGGTTAAGATCATATTCATGAACTGGAACATCAAGCAGATCATGGATGCAATGTCGCAGAAGTTCAGCAAATGGTATGCGGCGCTTACACCTTACTTCTTTGTAAATATGATGATGGTTGTATTATTGAGTTTAGCACTAAGTATGTTGCAACTTCCATATAAACCACTAATATTAATAATACTGACCGGTGTTGTATTTGTATTATGCTATGTCGCTCTTTTCAAGACCGTCTTAAAAAAAGAGCTCAGCAATATTTCCTTTATGGTGGGTGCCATATTGCCTAAAGCATCGAGGTATTTTAACCTTGTATTCGGATTATGACTAAGCGGATTGCCCTTGTAGGCAATATGAATAATAATTTCTACGCGCTGACACGTTACTTAAGAGAAGCGGGTTATGATGCACATTTGTTCTTCAGGCTCGCCATGGATCATTTTCAACCTAAGGCAGATACGTTTGGAGAAGAATATAAAGAATACTGCCACCAGGTAGATTGGCTGGATAAAGGCTTTTACAACGCTGATAAGAAAAAGATAAAAGAACAGTTAAGCGGCTTCGATTTTTTTGTCGGGCAGGGAGAAGAAGCAGCACTCGCATACGCCTGCGGGTATAATATTGATGTGTATTATCCTTACGGATCGGATGTATACAAATATTCGCACCTGCCACAGGAATATACCTGGAAGGCAAAGCTGAAATCGTTGGTGGTAAATGATGCTACACGGCCAACGTACGCGCAGATGAAAGAAGGCACTATGGCTAAATACTTACGAGGTGCCATTGTAAACGCACGATATATACTCGCGGAATCTACCAACGATGAATTTGAAGCAAAACTAAAAGAGCTTGCTTATAAAGGTGTGTATGAGAAAGTAGCTATGCCATTTGTGTATACAGGGGAATTTGCATTGCTGGCGAATGGCTTCATTCCGCCGAACCCTGTATTGCAGCCTATGCGTAAAATAAGAGAGGAGCATGATTTTATATTGATGTATCATGGCAGGCAGGAATGGAAAACCTTTCATAATCCCTTCACCATAAAGAATACACATCATTTATTTATTGCTTTTTCAAACTACCTTAAGAAGAATCCTGCATCTAAGAGTTGCCTGGTGATGCTGGAATATGGATCTGATGTAGCGCATTCCAAAGAATTGATAAAGGAACTGGATATAGCAGATAAAGTGTTCTGGTTTCCTAAAATGTATCGAAAGGAGCTGATGTATATAGTTAAGAATGCGGATGTATGCTGTGGAGAATTCAACTACAGCTACCTGACATTTGGGACTGTAGTGGAGGCCATGTTCATGAAAAAGCCTGTGATCACCTATAGACAGGATTCGTTATATACAGATGTTTATCCAAAACTATACCCCTGCTTCAATGCAAGGGAACCTGAAGAAATAGAAGCGGCTATTGCTACCGCGATTGCCAATCCGTGTTTGGTAAAACAAATGGGAGAAGACGCATGTGCCTGGGTGACGGAGAACTTTATACAAAAGCCATTGCAAAGGCTGATACAAATAATTGAAACCGGTAAATAGTGAAGAAAATAAAAATACTTTTTACCATCCCCAATTTTACTACTGCTGGCAGTGGCCGGGAAATGGTGAATATTATAGACCGGCTGGACAGGAGCATTTTTGAACCTTATGTATGTGTGCTGCAGGAAGGAGGCGCGATATTTACAGAGCTTCAGGATAAGGGTATACCTGTTATAGTAAAACCATTCATGGTGAACGATAAAACCGGTATGCTGGCCATAACCACAGAAGCTAAAAGGTTAGCTACCGATTTTAGAAAATACCATTTCGATATATGGCAGTCGTTTAACTGGTCGTCTGATTTTTCTGAAGCATTGATAGCAAGGTTTGCAGGTGCGAAGTATGTGTATGTGAAGAAGAATATGAACTGGAACCGCAATGCCTGGAAGGTGAAAAGCTTCCTGTCGAAACAGATAGTAGCGCGTAATGCCAGTATGCTGTTCCATTATTTTTCTGTTCCCTACCTGAGGCGTAAGACAAAATTGATATACGGCGGTGTAGATATTAACCAGAGCGGTAATGCCGATGGGATACGCGACCAATATTATATACCTCAGAATGCCTACCTGGTAACTTGTGTGGCTCAACTAGTGCGGGTTAAGGATCAGGTGACATTGGTGAAGGCTGTGGTAGACCTGGAAGATGTGTATGTGATACTGGCAGGCGATGCAAGAGATGATGAATACGTTGCAGAATTATATAGCCTGATACAAGAACTTGGGCTGGCAGAAAGAGTGTTGCTAGCTGGGCAGATATCTGATGTTCGCAGCTTACTAAAAGCGAGTGATGTATTTGTGCTGCCCACTACGAATGTTGGCGGACATGAAGAAGGTTGCCCGGTGGCATTGATGGAAGCGATGTCTATGCGTATGCCTTGCATAGCCAGTAATGTGGCCGGTAATACTGATCTGCTGACCACGAATAAAACGGGGCTGTTGTTTAAAGCAGGGTATGTAGAAGAATTACGGGCCTGTATTTTGAAATATAAGAATGATAAAGAATTTTCGAGACAGATGGCGGAAAACGCTAGACAACTGATAGAAGAGGAATTTACATTGGAACGTGAAGCGGCGGATTTCAATGCCTTGTATAAAAAAATGATGCGGATCAGGTGAGTGCCTTCTGTGATATATGGTTAAGTAATAGGCAGGAGGATCAGCTACTTCATACCCGCTTTAGCGATATGAAGTGGAGAATGAAGTCTGCAATGCCCGGCAGTTGGATAGCAGATTCAGCGGCTTCGGGGAATTTATTGCACGAGGTTAAGGTGAATGATTACACGCTTGTGCTTATAGGACAATTATATGAACCTATTAGTGGAGTTGATATATTAAAGCGATGTGTTGAATATATAGAGAATGGCAGACCTTACCAAGATGTAGCAGGCCATTATGTACTGTTTGTGAGGAATAAGCAATCCGGTAAAACTTATGTATTTACAAACCGGCTTGGCACCTGGCATGTGTACCATTATTCATCTGGCAGCACAAACCGCATCAGCACCTACTACTTAGGATTAGCAAAACAGGCGGAAGCCAATGAATTAAATTGGCCAGCCATTAGCAGCTTTATGCAGATGGGATTCTTTGCAGGCAACGATACTTATCTGAAACAGATAAAGATATTACCACCTGCAACCTGCTCTGTTTTTGATAAAGAGCTACAGCTAGTAAATCAGGAACGTTACTGGAATTGGACTTTTGAGCCTGTTAGTAGAAGTACAGAAGCTATTGAAGAAGAAATGCATAGCATACTAAGCGCTTCTTTAAATGTGGCCTTAAAAGATAAACGCGTAAGCCTGCCGATATCAGGTGGATTGGATTCTCGTTTACTCACGGGAATGGTTACGGAACGTGATCATAGTTATCTATCGCTTTGGTCCTATTCCTATGGTTTGATCGAAAAATCGGCAGAAACAAAGATCGCTGCGCAAATAGCAGCAGCGGCTTCGTCGATTCCTTTTTCGTCTTACACGGTCCCTAATTATTTGTTTGATAAGACCGATACTATTACTGCATCTGTAGAGTTATTTCAATATCTGCCCGGTACGCGACAAGCCTGTATGGTAGACGTATTGAGTAAAGATGCCGATGCAGTGATCGGAGGACATTGGGGTGATGTATGGATGGATGATATGGGAACCGCAGGAATGGATCTGCATAGCTGGTTTCAGAAAAAGATCGTTAAGAAAGGAAGTGAGTGGCTGATAAAAGAAATATGCGCGCCCCATTTCCCGAAAGCAGCAGAAGAATTAAAAGCATATTTCCATGAATGGAATGAGCAATATGCTTATGTGCAGGATACCGACTTCCGGATGAAGATATTCAAGACAGATCAATGGTCGTTTCGGTGGACGATACCCAGCCTGAGAATGTACCAGGCTGCTGTATTGCCGGTACTGCCTTTTTATGACAACCGTGTGGTTGACTTATTTACCACTATACCCACTGACGTGGTCAAGGGCAGGGAATTTGAAGTGTCGTTTATCAAACGTTATTACCCTGAACTGGCGAAAATACGCTGGCAGGAATACGATTGCAATCTCTACAATTATAAAAAGTTCAATAATAGGCATCTCATCTATAGAGCAGTAAGCAAGGGTAAAAGGATGTTATCGGGTCAGAAACCGGTGATGCGTAATTGGGAATTATTTTATTTAAATGATGCAGGTAGAGGGAACCTGGAAGATATATTAATAGATAATCCTGCATTCTGCGAAATTGTACCTGCTGCAAAATCAAAGGCTTTGCTGGATATGTTTTATAAAGATCCATCGGCAGGTAATGGCTATGCTGTATCTATGATGCATACACTGGCCCAATTCATGAAGTCTGTATTCTGATGCAAAAGAAGCCTAAGATATTATTGGTAATGCATAACATCCCGCTGGATTCTGGTTTCCTGGCGGTGAAGTTTATACGGCTTGCAGAAGAAATGGATGTGCATTTACTGGTATGGGATACAAGAGAAAAAATTGACCGGTTCATCGAGCAATATAAATTGCCTGCTGACTATCGTAAGCGAATACATTTAGGAGCCAGCTCTGCAAGATCTTCTTTTGCACTGATGCCAACTTTAATAAGAGCGTTCATTACAAACGGGCGGTTTAGAAAATTCCTTTTTTCAGACGGAGGTAGTTTTATACAACGTTTAAAATACGCCTTCACTTATCTTCCTGCCATTTGCCTGCAGCCCGACATGGTGCATTATGAATTCGGGACGCTTGCCAGACAAGCAGAATTGCTGAAGCATGCAACTGACGCGAAGATGAGTGTAAGCTTCAGAGGGTACGATCTTAACTATGCAGGCCTGCACGATCATGAATATTATGAATCGGTATGGAAGTATATGGACGGCATTCATTTCCTGGGTAATGATCTGAAACAGCGTGCTATTAAGAGAGGATATAAACAAGACAAGATAGAAGCTATCATACCACCTGCTATCGATACCAATTTCTTTAAGCCTTCGGGTAATTTGAAGGATGATAGCAAGCTCATAATTGTAAGTGTGGGCAGACTTGTATGGAAAAAAGGATTGGAATATGGGGTGCGCGCCATGAAACTATTGCAGGAACAAAACATACCATTCGAATACAGAATCATTGGCGAAGGCGAATACAGGCAGGCGCTCGAGTTTATTATAGCCGAACTTGGTTTGCAGGATCATGTGGTATTAACAGGGAATAAAGATGCCGTTGCCATCAAGGCAGAACTAGATAAGGCAGACGTGTTCCTACATCCATCTATATCAGAGGGATTTTCTAATGCAGTACTGGAAGCGCAGTCAATGGGATTGCCCATTGTGTGCAGTGATGCGGATGGATTGCCAGAGAATGTAAAAGATGGTGTTACAGGGTTTGTTACCCCCAAATGGGATGTAGACGCAATAGCTGATAAGATCACATGGCTATGGCAGCATAAGGATGTGAGGAAGCAAATGGGCGAAGAGGGCATTAAGCGTGTAAATACTTATTTCCGGCAGGATGAGCAGATACGGGCATTCGTTCAGTTTTATAATAAGCTATTAGCTAAGTGAAGATAGACCTGGTATATCTTTCTAAAAACAAGCCATCATTTCAGTGGCCTTTGGGTGATGTATACATTGTACCGATGTACACGGATGTGGTACTAAGCAATACGAAGGACATTCTTACAAAAAGCAGTGCTGATTGGTTACTGTTTTGGGATGCGAATGTTGGAATGCCGGCCACTGAACTCATTCGTGAACTAGCCGAAAAGAATATAGATGTATATCATGCCGGCCTTAAACTGGGATTGAAGGGTTTGCCACATACAATCGACTATATCAATCCTGCCTGGATATATAATAAAGATGCCGGCATTGAAATAGAAAGTTCCTCTTTTCGCTTAAGTCTGCGGGCATGCCTTATAAGAAGGAGCGCCATGGAATCAGTAGGAGGAATCCCCGGAGAATATTGGTCGCTGGATACCGCGAGCCTTGCACTGGGATACAAGATCATCAGGATGGGAGGCATGCTGCGTTATCATCCGGGTTTAGTGCAGCATGTGGAAGAACGTCATAGTTTACCGCTTAGAGATGAATGGGCTTTCGCGCGCCAGTTCTTCCCAAAGAAATGGCAGATATGGCTGCTACTCCATAAGAAGGGGTTCAGGCTTAATTATAAATGCTGGAAAGCCACCAGAGAAATTAAGTATAGCAGCCTAAAGCCAATGTTGCATAGCTCGCAGGTAGTAGTGGATACTGTTTACGGCGACAAAGTTTCAGTATTAGCGCCTACATTAGACCGGTACCCATATCTGCAGGCGGAATTGCAACAATTATCTGCGCAGCAAATATTGCCTCACGAGGTTCTGGTGACAGACCAAACGGATGTCGCATACAGGCAAACGATAGACACAGCTGCTTACCCACTACTCACCATAAAATATTATCCGCAAAATGAGAAAGGCCAATGCATAGCATGGAATAAACTGATTGAAGAAGCAAGTGGTAATTACTTACTGTTTCTAGGTGATGATGC
This sequence comes from Bacteroidota bacterium, assembly GCA_018267955.1. Lineage (GTDB taxonomy): Bacteria > Bacteroidota > Bacteroidia > Chitinophagales > Chitinophagaceae > Polluticoccus. The sequence continues at coordinate 398,487 of JAFDXL010000002.1, read as the reverse complement.
GGATAATATACAACCATGGTTTATACAAAAGCTATTACATACTGCACATTATTATGATGCTGATATGGTGGCATCCAATGTTATAGAACTGAAACAACCTAAGCGCGAGATCAATCACTATTACTACATGTCCGACACGTTCCCCATAACACTGATACGGACTGCATTAGTGCAAGAAGCAGGGAATATGGATATGTTCTTCAATAAAAATATCCGTGCGGACTATGACCTGGCGCTCCGTTGCCATGAGCATGGCGCATTAATGATATTCGACTCGTCTGCCACGATAGATCATCACCGCGCGCCATCCGGCGGATTGAGAGCACACAAGGCAAGAGTAATAACAAACAGTATATCCAAGAACTCGATCACGAAATTTGCAGAGCCTACTTCTTCAGAAATATTCCTGGTGAAGAAACATTTCAATGCGCTGCAATACAAAATGTTTATCAGGATCAAGTTCTTTGACCAGTTGATGATAAAAGGAAATGTATTACGCAAACTTGCACGGGCTATCGTATTCCTGTATAAATGGCCTTCGATAAAAAGAAGGTATATACAAAATCTTGCTATTGCCGATACGGAATTAAAACAGCGTGGTAGCTATAAATATTGATGCATTACCTGATCATTTCTTCTGAATTTCCACCGGGGCCGGGAGGTATTGGTAAACATGCCTGGAGCATGGCCAAGGCTTTAGTGCATAATGGCGTGCAGGTAGATGTAGTCACCAATATGGATCATGCAGAGGAAGCTGCCATTGCATCCTTTCTAAAGAGCCTGCCACAAGGCATGAAAGTATACCGGGTAAAGAGGCAAGGTGTACAAACCTATATCAACAGGCTGCGGACAATTAAAAGGCTTTGCAGAGATAATAAGTACGATAAGATCATAGTTACCGGGCAATTCTCGCTTTGGATAGGCGGATGGCTGAAGCGATCCGGTAAACAGGTAACCGGCTTTGTTCACGGAACAGAACTATACATTGGTGGTGGCATCAAAAGAATGTTGACCCGAAATGCATTGAAGTCGCTGGATGAAGTATTTGCTGTATCTAATTATACAGCCGGGTTGATGGAGCAAATCATCCATAAGAAAGTGAAAGTGCTGCCGAATGGACTGGATCTTTCGGAATGGAACGATCAAGGTATTGGAAAATTAAGCTGGAAGGGCGATCCGCTTTTGCTGACCGTTGGCAGCGTTACAACACGCAAGGGGCAACACAACGTAGTATGTTCTTTGCCTGCTTTATTAAAAGAATTTCCTAACCTGCATTACCACGTAGTCGGGTTGCCCAAAGAAGCAGATGGCATCCGGCAGCTTGCGAAAGAACTGCTGGTGGAAAATTATATCACCATACATGGCCAAGCTGAAGAGCAAACCGTAAAAGCAGCATATAAAACAGCTGATGTACTGATGATGCTAAGTGAGCAGGCTGCAAGTGGAGATATAGAAGGCTTTGGTATTGCTGTATTGGAAGCCAATATTAATGGTAAGCCTGCTATTGGAAGCAAGGGAACCGGCATTGAAGATGCTATAAAAGACGGGTATAATGGTAAGCTGGTGGATGCAAAAGACCCGCAGGCAATTGTAAAAGCTATGAAGGAATTATTCTCTGCCGATAGAGAATTGCTCGCTAGAAATTGCGTCGACTGGGCGAGACAGCATGATTGGGATCAGCTGGCAAAACAACTGATTTGAAGTTACTGATCATTTCACATACTGATCATTACACTGATGCTAACGGGAATATTGTTGGCTGGGGGCCTACTGTAAGAGAGATAGATGCGCTAACTGCATTGTTTGACGAGATCGTGCATATCGCTTGTTTATATAAAGGATCGCCGCCTGCATCTGCTGTGAAGTATAATAGCGGTAAAGTGCGCTTTGTGGGTATATCACCATTTGGTGGCGATGACTTAGAGAATAAACTAAAGATCGTTACTTCTGCGCCGCACAATTTAAGATTAATCAAAGAGGAATTGCGTAATGCAGATGTATTCCAGTTCAGGGCACCGACTTCTATAGGGCTGTATATCATTCCGTACCTAAGTTGGTTTAGCCGTAAAAAAGGCTGGTATAAATACGCAGGTAACTGGATGGCTAAGCGGCCGGCATTGTCCTATAGAATGCAACGGTGGATGCTGTTGAATATGCAGAGCCGGAAGATAACGATCAACGGAAGATGGCCGGATCAGCCGGCACAATGCCTGAGTTTTGAAAACCCCTGTTTGTATGAAGAGGATAGAGTCGATGGGAAGTTATGTGTAGCAAGTAAGAATTTTGATGGACCATTGAATCTATGTTTTGCAGGCAGGCTGGATAAAGAGAAGGGTGTCTATGACATACTAAAAGCTGTAGAAGATTACCCACATAAGGAAAGAATTGGGCGATTGGACATCGTCGGTGATGGACCGGAATTGCAGCATCTGAAAAATGCGGTGCATGATATTGGCATAGATGTCCATCTACATGGTGCATTGTCGAGAGAGGACTTGTTTACCATATATAAAGGATCGCACCTATTGCTATTGCCCAGTGAATCAGAAGGGTTTCCAAAGGTGGTGGCAGAGGCTGCTAATTTTGGATGCATACCTGTTGTGTCAAATGTTTCTTCTATTGGCCAGTATGTGAATGAAACTAACGGATTTCTATGGCAAAGGGATGAGATATCGTTTGCTGATTATTTGGCACAGTTGGATCTATCCAACCCATCACAGCTCAAACAAATGGCGGTATATGCGCATGAAATGGCTGCGACTTTTACTTACGATCATTATATATCACGAATAAGAGAACTCATCCTCCAATAATTGGATTTGTTTAAGGGTACATATCGTTCTATTTCATTGTTACAATTGCTCGGTATCATCATACTCGGGGTAGTGTGTACTTATGCTACTCCGCTTATCAGTCTTTGCTGGCTTGTGGTGGCTTGCCTGAGTGTATATGCAGTAATAAAAGATGATATACAATGGCTATGGTATGGAATTGCCGCTTCCCCTTCGCTGGAAGTATGGGCACGTATGTCGCGGTCTCCACTAATACCTTACGAGATTGGTAAGTATTACCTAGTTGCAGCTATAGTATTGTTGTTCATCCATTATACCAAACGGAATATTGACCGTCCGCTTTATAAAACCGGCATCTATTTATTGCTGATCCTGCTGCCGAGTATAATAGTAGGCATTGGCGATTTTGATTTTGAGGGCTGGGTAATGAATTTGCTGGGTATTGTGGAGTTGGCTGTGCTGTTAATATTTATGGCTTATGAGCGATGGACGGTAGATGCATTTTGTAAAGTGCTACAGGCCGCGTTTTTGCCGATAATTGGCATATTAATATACCTAACGCTAAAGACACCCAATTTTGATGAGATCAACTTTTCGTTGAGTTCCAATTTCAAAACATCCGGTGATTTTGGCAGCAACCAGGTCTCTACCATCATAGGATTGGGAATGGTGCTGCTGATATTATTAATGATACTGAGGCGGCCATTTCTGAAGGTAAAGTGGCTAAATTACCTGTTGCTGGCAGTACTGCTATTCCGTGGGTTTCTTACTTTTTCGCGAGGCGGGATGCTTACTGCACTGTTGTCCATATTCATTGCATTATTGCCTGCCATGTTTGCGAGTGCACGCACCTTTGTAAGGTACGCATTGCTCATAGTTTTGCTTGGTGGATTGAGCTTTGTAATATTTAATAAAGTAAATGACCTTACCGGTAATCAACTTTTGCTACGCTATAAGGGGGAAACCGCCGGTACGCTTGCTGGTACTAAAGAACGTAACCTGAATACGCTTACCTCTTACAGGTTTGAGATCATTATGACTGATCTGCGCATGTTTAAACAGAATGTATTGTTTGGTGTTGGGCCAGGCGTCTCGAAAGATCTGAGGCCTCAATACGGATTCGAATCTATCGCCTCGCATACAGAATATACAAGGTTGCTGGCAGAGCATGGTATTGGCGGTTTAATTGTGGTTGTAATACTTACGTTGTTCCCCGTTTGGTGGGTGCGCAAACAAAAGCTGGCAACCTGGAAGGCAGTATCAGCAGCTTTGTTTGTTTATGCTATTGTCACCTCTACCCATTCGGCGATGCGTACCAATACTACCGTAGTATGTTATGTGCTTGCAGCCGTACCGGTATTTTTTTATATTGGTAAAGGGATAAAAAAGGAAACTGTTGCTTCGTAAAAAGCTCATCATAGTAGGTTTATTTGCTGATGTGCAGACTGCACCAATAACCCAAGCATCGGAGCTGGCAAACCTGTTACGTGTGCATGGCTATGATGTGCTTACCGTATCCCGGCATCGTGACAAATGGAAACGGCTGACTGATATAGTAACTACATTATTTCGCCGAAGCACAGACTACGATGTGGCCGTCGTACAATTTTATTCAGGCAATAGTTTTATATGGCAATTCATTGCGGCACACATTGTGAAGCTATTGGGCAAAAAATTAGTGCTCACAATACATGGTGGAGGTGTGCCTGCCGCTATAGCAAAATATAAGAAGCGTTATCTGTCGGTACTGAGAAAGGCGGATGTGATCACAGTGCCTTCCGGGTTTATTGCAGATCGATTAAAAATATATGGATTGCAGGCTCATCTGGTTGAGAACACTATACCACTGAAGCAATATCCTTTTTATAATAAAGAAGATATAAGGCCAGGTGTATTATGGATGCGTTCTTTTGGCAGTATTTACAACCCATTAATGGCAGTGCGTGCAATAGACGTGTTGAAGGCTTATTATCCCCATGTAAAGATGTACATGGGAGGTATAGATATGGGGATGCAGCATGAAACTGATCTGTTGATACGTGAGCTTGGGTTGCAAAATAACATTGAGATTGTTGGTTTTATGGATGTGGAGAAGAAGAAGTACTATGCTGAGATATGCGATGTTTATATATCTACCAATAGAATCGACAATGCCCCTGTTACTTTTTTAGAAATGTGGGCTATGGGTTTACCGATCGTAAGTACCAATGTAGGAGGTGTATCGCACCTGGTGACGGATAACGAAGATGGATTGCTGGTAGCAGATGATGACCATGTGGCTATGGCAGAAAAGATAAGGCTGATCATTGAATACAAAACTATTTCCTCGGGATTGATAGAAGCGGGGAAGGAGAAGGTAGGGGCCTACGACGAAGAGGTGGTGTATCATAAATGGGATAGTATTCTTTCTACCTTATAATGTCTCTTTCAGAAAAAATATATAATCATTCGCCTGTGTTCCTGCAAAATGCAATGGTCAGCATTTATGGCTGGCAATGGAACAGGCGCCGTTTTGGCGGTATCTTCGGGCAGGAGCTGGAAGGGTATAAACAGCGCGAAAGTTTTTCTGCTGCTCAATGGCAGGAGTATACATCTAAGCAGCTTTCTGCAATACTGAATCATGCATTTGCAAAAGTTCCCTACTACAGGGAAAAATGGATGCAATACGGGTTGACGGCCGAACAAATCAATAGGATTACTCCTGAGACTATCAACAGGGTTCCATTGGTAGGCAAGGAAGACCTTCGCAAATATGGTAAGTCAACCTTACTGTCCGGTGAAAGAGAAAAAGGCGGTAGCTTTTTTGCATCCAGCGGAACAACTGGTACCTCTACGAGTATTCTTTTTTCTGAGGACATGCATCGCAGGTGGAGCGCTGCCTATGAAGCACGCGTGCGCCATTGGGCAGGTGTAGACAGGTTTATGCGTCGCGGTATGATCGGAGGAAGAAGAGTGGTTCCCGATGCTAACGCAAGACCACCTTATTACCGCTACAATACTGCAGAACACCAGGTTTATTTTTCGGCCTACCATATCAGCAAACAAACCGTTGCTAATTACTTAGAGGCAATAAAAAAATATCGTCTCGACTATATGGTTGGCTATGCTATGAGCAACTATTTCCTGGCGAGGTTTATTGATGAGCAAGGTTTGGATGCGCCGCAATTACGCGCCGTGATCACATCCAGCGAAAAGCTGACACCTGAAATGCGGGAAGTGTTTCAGAAAGTGTACGGTTGTAAAACATATGATGGCTGGAGCGGTGTAGAGGCTTGTGGATTGGTTAGCGAATGTGAACATGGGGGCCTGCATATCAGTCCGGACGTGGGCCTGGTAGAATTGCTGGATAAAGATGGTGCGACCGTAAAACCCGGCGAACAAGGGGAAGTAGTGTGTACCGGCTTTCTTAATTATGATCAGCCATTGATACGATATCGCATCGGCGATTATATGACCTTGTCAACTAAATCATGTACATGCGGCAGGACCATGCCGCTGATTGAAGAGATAACGGGCAGGATAGAAGATGTTGTAGTAGGCAAGGACGGTAGGGAGATGGTGCGCTTCCATAGCCTGTTTACCGGTATGCCGAATATTATAAAAGGGCAAGTGGTGCAGGAAGACATTAATAACATCCGGTTAAACATTATGAGTGAGCAACCCTTAAGTGATGGAGAAAAAGACATATTAAAGAAAAAAGTGTGTAGTCAACTTGGTGATGTAAATGTTCAGATTTTTGAACAGAAAGAGATATTTTGTGGAATTAACGGAAAATTCAGGGCCGTTATTTCAAACGTAAAAAGAGGATCGGATCAATGACCAAAGTACTGACCGTTATTGGTACACGGCCGCAGTTTATTAAGGCAGCTGCAGTGGCAAGGGCTATTAAACAGCATGGTGGCATACAGGAAGTGTTACTGCACACCGGGCAGCACTATGATGATGCGATGTCGGATATCTTCTTCAGAGAGATGGATCTGCCGAAACCTGATTATCATTTCAGCATCAATACCAGCACTCATGCTACGATGACTGCGCAGATGCTGGAAGGTATAGAACAGGCCATCATCAAAGAAAAGCCGGATACCGTTTTGGTTTATGGTGATACCAACTCTACATTGGCCGGCGCGCTCGCGGCTTCAAAATTGCATGTGCCCGTGGCGCATGTAGAAGCAGGGCTTCGCAGCTTTTATATGGATATGCCGGAGGAAGTAAACAGAATATTGACGGACAGGCTAAGTACCCAATTATTTTGTCCTACTGAAGTGGCGATGCAGAACCTGAAGAATGAAGGCCTTACAGAACCGGACAGGCTTGTGGTGAATACCGGAGATGTGATGTATGATGCAGCCTTGTACTATGCAAAACAATCAGCAAAGAAGTCCGATATCGTCCAAAAGCTGGGGCTGAAAAAAGATGGTTATTTACTGGCCACTTTTCACCGGGCAGAGAATACAGATAATAAAGAAAGGCTGGAGGCGATCGTGAAGGCGATCAACACGCTGGCAAAAGAACATACAATAGTGCTGCCGTTGCACCCGCGCACGCGCAAGATGATGGAACAATTTCATCTAAAGCTCAATTGCATGGTGATAGATCCTGTAGGATATTTTGATATGCTATCCTTGTTGCAAAATAGCCATCTTGTATTGACAGATAGCGGCGGGTTGCAGAAAGAGGCATATTTCTTCCATAAATACTGCATCATATTGCGCGACCAAACGGAATGGGTAGAACTGACCCAGGCCGGTTGCAGCGTGTTGGCAGGTGCGGTGAAAGAACATATTCTGCATGGTGTTGCCAATATGTACAATAAGCAGTTTATCAACGGCAATATATTTTATGGTAATGGTAAGGCATCAGCCCTTATCTGCCAGCATTTGGTTAAGTAGTGCCCAGCGTTTTAATCCTCACTCAATACTATCCTCCCGAAACCGGAGCGCCGCAGAACAGGCTGAGCAGTCTTGCCCGTCATCTAAAACAACTGGGAGCAGATGTGGCAGTGCTTACGGCCATGCCGAATTATCCTGCCATGCAGGTGCATGAAGCTTATAAGGGCAAATGGTTTTGTAAAGAAGAGCTGGACGGTATACCTGTATATCGCAGCTGGATATATGCGCGCAAGGCTACAGGAATTGCAGTACGCTTACTCAATTATTTCTCCTTCGTTTTCAGCTCTGCAGTAGCGGGATTGTTTCGAATGAAGAAGTATGACATCATTATCTGTGAATCGCCACCTTTATTTCTTGGCATGTCGGCATTGCTGATAAAACTATTCAGGCGATCTAAGCTGGTGTTTAATGTGTCGGATCTATGGCCGGAAAGCGCCGAGAAGCTCAATATTGTAAACAACAAAATGTTCCTGAAAGCAGCGTATGCATTAGAAGCATGGTTGTATCAACGTTCTGCCCTTGTGAGCGGACAAACCCAGGGTATAGTTAAAAGTATTCAATCACGCTTTCCCAAAACCAAAACCTTTTGGCTACCTAATGGTATTGATTCGGAGAAATACAATATTGAAAAAGTAGATAAAGCATGGAGGCAGGTAAATGGCTTTAAGGAGAATGATTTCATTGTATTGTATGCCGGCATCCTGGGACATGCGCAGGCTTTGGAAGTTATCTTAAAAGCAGCTGACAGGCTTCGACATGAAGAAAGAATAAAGTTTATCATAGTGGGTGATGGGCCGCAAAAAGATTTCTTGCATCATCTGAAGGCTGAATTAAAGCTGCAGCATGTCTTTTTCTTCCCAAACCAACCCGCTGCAAATATGCCTGCGATCGTTTACGCCAGCAATGCGGCGATCATACCACTAAAAAATATTCCGCTCTTTATGGGTGCGATACCGTCCAAAATATTTGAGAACCTGGCTTTTGCAAGGCCGATATTACTAGGTGTAGATGGAGAAGCAAGAGAATTGTTTATTGAACAGGGAAAATGCGGTTTGTTCTTTACCCCTGATGACGATGCCGCATTGGCGGACGGGGCATTGCAACTTAGTAAAGATCCGCAGTTATGTGCGACGCTTGGGGCTAACGGCAAAGCATACGTTTATCAATACTTCAACCGTGCAAATATTGCCGCAGCATTTTACGAAGAACTAAAAGCCATATCCTGATTTGCCGGCTCCTTTAAAGGATATTATTGAATGGGATGTGCTCAACTGGGCAGAGGCGCTGAAAGTATGGCAACCTGTTATTAACACACTGCCCCGGGATAGTAAAATATTGGCAATTGGTGAACGCAATGGCGGGTTGAGCCTGTGGCTGGCATTACAAGGCTTCCGGGTGATATGTACGGACAGGACCGGGCCTACCGAAGAGGCTATAAAAATGCACCAGAAGTATGGGGTACAAGAACTAATCGAGTATCGCTCATTTAATATTTTTAACTCCGATATTCCGGAAAATACAATTGACCTGGTAATCATGAAATCTGTTTTAGGAGGATTAAAGTCGAACTACCAGGATAAATCCAGTCGCAACAATGACGCTCGCAAACTAGCTATACAGAATATATACAAATTGCTAAAGGCAGGTGGCCTGCTCTTAACTGCAGACAATATGCAAGGCAGTGTGCCGATACAATGGCTGCGCAACAGGTATAATAAGCAAGCAAGCTGGCACTATTTCTCTTTAGCGGAAATGAACGCCTTAATGGCCTCCTTTTCCTCCTCTTCTACACATGCGTTTGGCATTCTGCCTACATCGTTTTCCAATCAGCCATTGAACGCACTTTCCCATTTTGCTAACAAGTATCTTTTACAATGGCTACCTGCCACTAATAAGTATATCGGGATCACAGTAGCCCGTAAGTGATTTTAGTTGGCATAAGTAAAATAATTTGCTGATATTGGCAGTTGCTAATATGGATAAAGTAAGATTTGTTGTTATGGGTTATGGGCATATCGGTAAGCGACATGCAGCCATGATACAACAAAACGAAGAGTGCGAATTATCTGCGGTGATAGATATAAATGAGAATGCATTGAAAGATGTGCCTGCGGGAGTAGCTGTATTTTCATCGTTCTTTGATTTTTTGCAGGCAGATGTCGATGCAGATGTGGTTACCATCGCTACACCTAACGGACTGCACGCGAGCCAGGCGTCCGCTGCAGCAGAGGCAGGATACCATGTTGTGGTAGAAAAGCCATTTGGCCTGCATAAGCAGGAATGTACCTGTGCGATAGAAGCAGCGGAAAGGAATTCAAAAGAAGTATTCTGTGTAATGCAGAACAGGTATTCGCCACCATCGCAATGGCTGAAGCAGATCGTCTCCAACGGCACACTCGGTAAGATCTATATGGTACAGGTGAATTGCTTCTGGAACCGTGATGAGCGATACTATAAAGGTGGTACCTGGCATGGAACGAAGGAATTGGACGGTGGAACTTTATTTACACAATTCAGCCATTTTATAGACCTGCTGTATTGGGTCTTCGGCGATATTGATCATATCAAAGCACATTTTTCCAGCTTCAACCATCAGCATCTTACAGAGTTTGAGGATAGTGGTGTAGTTAATTTTAACTTTACCAACGGTGGAATGGGTAGCATTAATTTCTCGACCTCAGTATGGGATAAGAACCTGGAAAGTGGTATGACAGTGATCGGTGAAAAAGGAACAGTGAAAGTGGGCGGGCAATACATGGATAAAGTAGAGTATTGTCACATTCAGGATTATACAATGCCGGAGCTGCCAATGACCAATCCGCCGAATGATTATGGCAGCTATAAAGGCAGCGCTGCCAATCACCACTATGTGATACAAAATGTGGTTGATGTACTGAAGGGCAGGGCAACTGTTACTACCAGTGTACAGGAAGGACTTAAAGTAGTAGACATCATAGAAAGAATATACGCGAGTAAAACAAACAATTAAGTGAAAATACCATTTTCGCCCCCGCATATAGACCAGGATGTAATCAACGAGGTAATGGATACCCTGCAGTCGGGCTGGATAACTACCGGACCAAAGGTTCGTTTGCTGGAGCAAATGTCTGCGGAAATGACAGGCGTGCAACACGCTGTATGCGTCAATTCCTGGACGTCGGGGGCCTTGCTTACCTATAAATGGCTAGGTGTTGGCCCGGGCGATGAAGTGATCATGCCGGCATACACTTATGCTGCTACGGCGCTATCTGTGATGCATGCTGGTGCCAAACCTGTGATGGTAGATGTGCTGGATGATTTTACGGTAGATCCTCAAAAAATAAAAGAAGCGATAACAGAGCGTACCAAAGCAATACTTGTAGTAGATATTGGTGGCTGGCCCTGCGATTATGATGCAATACATCGCATTGCAGCAAGTGAAGAAACAAAGAAACTGTTTGTTGCTGCCAACGATATTCAAAAACAATTCGGGAGGCCGATAGTTATTGCGGATGCTGCACATTCGCTGGGCGCTCTGTATAACGGTAAACCGGCCGCTTTAGGCGCAGATATTACTATTGTATCCCTTCATGCGGTGAAAAACATTACAACTGCAGAAGGTGGTGTGATATGCCTGAATTTACCGGCTCCTTTTGATAATGAGGCTGTATACAAATGGATGAAGCTAAACTCCCTGAACGGGCAGACAGCCGATGCCCTTGCTAAATCGCAAAGTGGCAGATGGCGTTATGATATAGTTAGCCTGGGGATGAAAATAAACATGCCCGATGTTTGTGCCGCCATAGGTGTAGCGCAGATGCGGAAGTATAAATCTGAATTGCTGCCGGAACGCAAACGCATCTTTGATCATTACACCCGGTTCTTTCAAAACAAAGAATGGGCTATTATGCCTACTTACCAGGATACCGGCAGGCAATCATCTTACCATTTGTTTTTGCTGCGTATAAAAGGTATTACAGAAGCGCAACGCGATAAGATGATACAGCTGATATCGGAAACGGGCGCATCTGTAAATGTGCACTTTGTGCCTATGCCTATGCTTACACTTTTTAAAGAAAATGGCTACGATATAAAAGACTACCCTGTAGCATACCGTAACTATGCGGCAGAAATATCCCTGCCTGTATATACACAGCTTACCGATGAACAGTGTAGTTTTATAGAAGAACAAGTGGCGCTTGCCTATAATGCCGTTGTGTAATGACCCGTATTGCAGACCTTATTTTTTCCTTACTGTTTATCCTGCTATTCAGCCCGTTCTTTATCCTGCTGGCTTTATGGATAAGGCTGGATTCTAAAGGTCCTGTGATCTATAAACAAAAGCGGGTAGGGCGATATGGCAATGATTTTATGCTATACAAGTTTCGATCTATGCGTGTGGGAGCCGATAAAGACAGCCTGCTGACAATGAGCGAAACGGATAGCCGCATCACGAAGCCCGGCGCTTTTATACGCAGATACAAGCTCGATGAACTACCACAACTCATCAATGTATTAAAAGGAGATATGAGCTTGGTAGGGCCACGCCCAGAGGTAAGAAAATATGTAGATCTCTATACAGAGCAACAGAAGGCCGTGTTGAACATCCGCCCCGGTATTACGGATATAGCCTCCATTATCTATTCTAACGAGAGCAGCATCCTGGAAGCGCAGAAAGAGCCCGAACGATACTATATTGAACAGATCATGCCTGATAAGATCAGGTTGAATATGGTATATATATCCGATCCTTCCTTTGGCAATTATTGCCGCATATTATGGAAAACAGTAAAAGTGCTGCTCAGGTAGTAAAGTAGCCTACGCTATTCCCAATCAGGATAGCTATCCTTCCATCCCGTTTTTTCTCCCAGCTTACCAATGCCGAACAGTTTATTTAACTGCATATTGATGCCTATTTCGTTATAAGCACCCGCTAATGAATAATAAGAACGTGCATAATGCACCTGGAATTTGTTCAGGTATATGCCCAGTCCGAATGAGAAACCTGCAAGTGCCGGTTTATCTGTCAGCATCATTTCTGAGCGGCGGAGGTGATTGTATGCAACTGTTGCAGTAAGGCGTTTTGCAATGCTGATCTCCGCGCCGAAAATAAAGTGCCGGAAGAATTTATCACTAAAATGGCCCTTTGTATCAGCAGTGGTATCAGTAGCGCCAAAAACAGTATTGTTTTGTGCATCGGTAGGATTATCGTAGCGGATATCCCATGTGTATATATGATGCACTGTTGCCAATAGTTTTAATGGAAGGTGTTTGAAGCGTTTTGATATGCCCAGCTGTACATCTAATGGCAAAGGCTCTGCGGGGTTGGTATTGCTATACTTATCTACCATGAACCCTACGTTTTTAGCAACAATGCCCAGATCCCACAGGCTGGCGGTATCAAAATAGTTTACGCCTATATCTGCCAGTACAGCAGATGCAGTTTTATCGTACAGGCGGGAATGTGCCCATTTTATATTGGTACCATAACGCCAGTTTTTACCGTATTGTCGGGAAGCACCGAGATTGATAGCGTAATCAGCAGCATGGAATGTACCGTATTCGTTGCCGATATTATCGGTTTCTGTAAAGCTGCCGTAATTGAGGTACTGTACGCCTAATACAAACGAGGTATTGATCTCCTTCAGGTGATACCCATAAATAAGATTGGCAATGCTGATGCCTGAATAGTAGGCATTGTAGTTGAGCCCCAACTGATTGTGCAGCCCCGGACGCATAAGCGCAGGGTTTTGTCCTGCAAAAGATATATCACCGTCGGTATTGGCTACATTCATTCCACCAAGTGCAGATATATGTGGTGCGTTAGCAAGGCGCAGGTATTCCATGGCATACTGGCCACCTACTACCTGCGCCTGGGAAGTATATAAACTAAGACTTAACAGCAGTATGCCGCAAACCCGGGTTAATTGCATAAACTTAAAACGATCCACGGTGTGATTTATTGCCGTTAAGATGATTGATTCTTATCCGTTAATACCTTCTGTTGCAATGGCAGCCTTCTGCATTTCTTCTACGATCAGCTGGCTGACACCTGTATTAGAGAAACCACCATCATGGAAGAGGTTCTGCATAGTGATCATTTTTGTATAATCACTGAACATGGCGATACAGAAATCAGCACACTGCTCACCGGTTGCATTACCTAATGGAGACATTTTATCTGCATAAGTATAAAAAGCATCGAAGCCAGATACACCGGAACCGGCGGTTGTAATAGTTGGCGATTGGGAGATCGTATTAACACGTACTTTCTTAGAGAAGCCATAGTGGTAGCCAAAGCTGCGCGCGATGCTTTCCAGCAGGGCTTTCGCTTCTGCCATGTCGTTATAGCCAGGGAAGGTACGTTGTGCCGCGATATAGCTTAGTGCTATAACAGAAGCCCATTCGTTCAGCGCATCCATTTTCATGCAGGTTTGCAACACTTTGTGCAATGAAAGCGCGGAAATATCTAACGTCTTCAGGAAATTATCGTAGTTGGTTTCTGTATAAGGGATTGCCTTACGAACGTTTGGAGACATACCTATGGAGTGTAGTACGAAATCGAGCTTACCACCCAAATGCTCCATGCTTTTTTGTACCAGGTTCTCTATGTCGGCAGTAGAAGTAGCATCTGCGGCTATTACCGGTGCATTGCATGCTTGTGCCAGTTCGTTGATCTTACCCATGCGCATAGCGATAGGCGCATTTGTGAGCACTATTTCAGCACCTTCTTCTACAGCCCTTAAAGCCGTTTTCCAAGCTATAGAACGCTCATCTAAAGCACCGAAAATAATACCCTTTTTACCCTTGAGAATTTGGTGAGACATGTGAAAATCTGTTGTTTATAGGGTAAAAGTAGAAAAAAACTGCCAAGCTAGAGCAGAATGCAGCCATGCGGTTATATATAATGTATAAGATACTTAGCGCCTTATAATAACCTCTACACGCCTGTTACGGTTACGGTCATCCTCGTTATCATTAGGCGCGACAGGATTAGCCTCGCCCCAGCCTTTTGCCGTAATATTAAGTGGATCGATACCCATAGCGGCTACCTCGTTGCTGATAAGATTTGCCCTTAAATAGGAGATTTCTTCATTGAGCATTGGATTGCCCGAATTATCTGTATAGCTATTAATATATATAACTATGTCTTTTTCTTCCAGCCAGGGAGCCATAGCATCCTGCACCTGCCTGCGGGCAGAATCGGACAATGTTTTGCAATTGATGGGGAATTGTATGCAGGCGATGAGGCTATCGTGAATGGGCTTCTGATAGCCTTGTGGTAGCAAAGCGATGTCCATATTGGTTTGTGTAACACCTTCCTTATTGCCTGTAAGGTCTATTTCGCCAATCATATCCATATACCCTATACGATCAACATCATAGGTGTATTTATACCCGCTTGGCAATACCAGCATATAACTGCCGTCTCCGCGGTTAGAAACATAGTGATAAGCGGGTTGCCCGGTTTTAGGGTCGTTGATATATATGCTGGAATAATTCAGTTTTCCTCTGTTAAGGCTATCAACGGTAAATCCCTTTATAAGCGTCACAGCTACAGGTTGCTGTGCCCTGGATATGCCTACCTGGTAGATGTCGAAATTTCCTGCCGCGCTATCGCGATCTGATGAGAAGTATGCACGGGATCCATCTATTGTCACGCAGATGCTGTTTTCATCGTTTGAAGTATTAATAGGATAACCCATATTCTGCGGCTTGCCCCATGTACTATCATTGATACGCCTGGTATAGAACAGGTCGCTGCCACCCAACCCCGGAAGGCCGGTACTGGAGAAATACAGCGTATTATTATCGGCATGAATAAAAGGCGCTGTTTCATCGCCGGCGGTATTTATAAGTGGGCCCAGGTTGCGTGGCATCTGCCAAAGCCCATTCTCGAAGCGCGATACCCAAATATCATAGCCGCCATACCCACCTTCGCGGTTGCTCACAAAATAAAGTTCCCTGTTATCGGGCGATAGAGAAGGCATGCCTTCGTAAGCCGGTGTATTGATGGTACCGCCAAAGCTTTCCGGGGTGCTCCACACGCTATCGGCGGTATATGCCATTACCAGGTCGTTACCGCCCTGGTCCCAGCCGGTTTCACTATGGATATCGCTTTTGGTAAAGAAGAGGTAATGTCCATCGGCGGAAATACTTTGGGCAGTTTCGTTATTGGGTGAGTTAGGAGGCACACCCATATTGCGTGCCGTGAACCAGCCTCCGCAACTATCTACATGAGAGCGATAGAAATCGTCATTGATATTGCGTACGCTACGGGTAAAGAACAAGTTCATTGTATCTGCCGTGATGCAAGGGTGTGTTTCGGGATCGGGGCTATTGATTCGTATGCCCAGGTTCATGGGTGTATCGGTGTAAGGAGTATTCAGCGCATGTTTCATTACATAGGCGCTTTCGCGCAATAATACCCATTCGCTGCGGTCTTTGGCAGTGCCATAAGTACCTATTACCAATAATGCTCTATCGGGCTGATAACTATAGAGTAGGCTGCGGGCTAATGGTAAGGCAAAAGCTTTGTTGCCATTGGGGCAACTAGCAGAAGCGCGGGTGAATATATCTGCCGCATCGCTAAATTTGTGGGCTTTAAAATACCATTGTCCTAAATTGCTATATGCGTCTGTGAAGGCCGGGTATTGCTTAATAGCGTCCAGCATAGCTGCGTATGCGTGCTCGTAATCTTTCGCGGCGTAATACGAAAGTGCTTTATCATATTTTTTCTGTGCCGCAGGAGGCTGTGCCCATGCAGGGATGCTCCATAGGGCAACACAAAATAATATGATATGTTTGAGGCACATGCGCATGAAAAGTACACAAAAATAATGAGCGCTCCGATAGATGCATAAACCCGAACTTTGTAATTTCAGAGAGAATAGAAATATATGTCGACAAGTATAAAATGTCCTAATTGCCAGACGGAGTTTGAACCAACGGAAGCCTTCCGGGTGGAAATGGAGAAGGAATTGAACTCTAAAGTAGCAGACTGGAAGCGCGAAAAAGAAGCAGAATTCAGAAGAAAAGAGGCGGAAATAGCCGCATCTGTGAAACAGCAGCTGAGCAAAGAGCTATCTTATGACTATGAAGTGCAAATGAAAGCCCTGCAGCAGGCAAACCTGGAAAAAGAAGAAAAACTGAAAGAAGCCCGGCTGAAGGAACTGGATTTCCTGAAGCAACAGCAGGCGTTGCTGGCCCGCGAGCAGGAAATAGAACTGGAAGTACAGCAAAAGCTATTGAAAGAAAGAAACCAGCTTAGCGAGGTGATACGCAGAGAGGAGGAAGAACGTAATAAACTGAAGGAACAGGAGTATGGCCTAAAACTGCGCGAACTGGAAAAGCAACTGGATGATCAGAAAAAACTGGCGGAGGAAATGAGGCGTAAAGCAGAGCAAGGATCTATGCAATTGCAGGGAGAAGTGCAGGAACTGGCACTGGAAGAATTGCTGCGGAATACTTTTCCGTTTGATATGGTGAATGAGGTGGGCAAGGGCGTGCGCGGTGCCGATTGTATACTGACTATACGCAACAACTTCGGGCAGGAATGTGGCCGCATTATTTTTGAAAGTAAGCGCACCAAAGACTTTAGTAACGACTGGGTAGAAAAGCTAAAAGCAGATATGCGCAGCCAAGGTGCTGATGTGGCGGTAATAGTGACGCAAGCCATGCCAAAGGATATGGAGATGTTTGGCGAAAAGGATGGTGTGTGGATATGCTCCTTTAGCGAGGTAAAAGCATTAGTTTGTGTGCTGCGCGACCTGATCATCAGGGTATATAATGCATCAAAGAGCCAGGAGAACAAGGGCGATAAAATGACCTTGCTATATAACTACCTGACCAGCGGCGAATTTTCTGAGCAATGGAAAGCCATTAGGGAAGGTTTTATGTCTATGAAGCTATCTATACAACGGGAGCGCGACCAGATGGAAAAGCTATGGAAGGCCAGGGAAAAGCAGCTGGAAAAAGTATTGCTGAATGCGGCACATATTAAAGGATCGATAGAAGGGATATCGGGGATGGACAATGTAGACCTGAACCTGATATCGGATGGTGATAGTTACCTGCTTGATTAAATAAAAAAACCTCAGCGCAAACTGAGGTTTTTTTATTTAAGTATGTTTCGGTTATTGAAGAACTACTTGTTTGATGTAGTTGCCATCTTCTGTTTGCAGCTTCAACTGGTAAACGCCTTTTGGCAGGCCTGCCAGATCGATGCTGGTGTTTAAGTTGCCGTTCGGTGCATTGGCAGTGAAGAATTTAACCAATGAACCTACCATATTATAGCAACTGATGGTTACATTCTCTTTTGACAAACGGGTAGCGTTGATATTAAATACACCTGTTGACGGGTTTGGATAAACGGCGATAGAAGCATCGGAATAAACGGAACCAATACCTGTAGGTGCAAAATACTGCACTGTCGAGAAAGTACTGCAACCGGCTTTATAGCCAATCACAGTATAAACAGCACTATCTTCAAGACCTGTTAGCGTATCTGTAACAGCACCAGGTATTACCACGCCATTCTTCTGCCATACATACACATCGCATTTAGTGCCGTTAGCTACAAAAATGGTATCGTACTGGCGGATATTGATCCTGATAGTACTTAAGGAATAAACATCTTTGCAATAAGTCTGCGGGCCGCAAGCCTTTGCCTGATCTACATACAGTGTCGTAGTATATACACCGCCGGCATTATAAGAAGCAGAATAGCCGGTGTTGGTATTAGCAACTGAGGAATTAGCAGGTATGGAATAAACATTGCTGAGTATACCCAAGTTAGAATCGACACAGGAAGCCATGATACATAGTTTCTTATCGTACCAGAAAGGCGTAACAAAAGCAACAGAATCGTATAAGAAGCTGCCAAGGGTACTGTAAGTTGCAGTTCCTGAAGGGTCCAGGCCACCGAAATCTACCTGAGAAACATCACCTTTACCGGTTGTAACAAGAGTATAAAACTGATCGCAATCCCTTACCATAGTAACGCTGCGTACATTGCGCAGGCCATTAATATTAGCCTGGCCGAGATTGCTTGCGTTTGAAGGACTGTTATTGGCGAGGTTGGTACCTAATTCAAAGCGGGAAAGCGTGCTTCTATTGCTGGCGTTAGGGCCGAAACCATTCCAGCGATTTGCTACGATCATCATCCATGAGCCAAGGTCGTTTTTAAAGAGAGAAAACGAAGCAGGAGCATTAAGGCCACCCTGTGCGGAGTTAAAGCTACCAAAATAGGCGGTAGTTGGAGTAGACGTAATAGTTGCAAAATCGAAACGCGTTATAAAACCAGCCTGATTTGCAGTAAAGCCCCGCCATGTACCATTATCATTCACCAAGGTTAATTGCTGGGCATTACTAATTAAGAAGCTCTTGTTAAGAGCAACATGGGCACTGGGGTTATTGGTTATAGCATTGCCAAAATCAACGCGAATAAGGCTTTTGCCGCTGATGATGAAACCATACCAGTTTCCTGCCTCTTGTACAATATCTATACCCGTTGTGCTATCGCCAAGCAGGCCTCCGAGATTGCCATAGTTAACGATTGCAGAACTTGATGGCGGCGTTGTAGGATCTGATCCGAAAGGTATTTTAAGCAAACCACCTTTATAAAGAGTAACGAATGCATAATAATCGCCGCTCGCGTCCTGTTGCATGCTAATACCCATAGGCTTGCCGAATGCACGAAGGTCGCAACCGGGGATTCCGGTCATAGAAGTAGGTGAGATATCTACATTGCCGGGAGCCCAGGCATAGGTGTTGCCCGAGGCCGTCGTTGAATAATTGACGGTTGAGCCTATACAGGCCGTGTCGGGAGCGGTTATCTGGGCCTGAGCAAAAGAAACAAATAACCCTAGAATAAGAGTTAAGTAAAATTTATACATATCACAATATTTTCCGGATTTGAAAATAAATTTTAATCCGTATATAAAAAAGCATTTTGCCCGTTATTTCTTGATAACGGGCAAAAAAGGTCATTTGCAAATCTTAATATCGAAACGGGGATTCTGCAGTTACGATAAACTCGTCCCAAAGATCTTTAACTACTTCCCCGGCTGGCAATATGCTGCTGATAAGGCTGCTCACCTGCCCGATCTCGAGCTCGCCTTCTTCCAGATCTCCTTCAAACATTCCTTTTTTGGCGCGTCCGCGGCCAAGCAGTTGTTCCAGTTCTTCTTTAGAGGCGCATGCGTCTTCGGCCTGCTGTACCTTTTTGTAGAATTCATTTTTGATCAGCCTTACCGGTGTCAGCTCTTTAAGAGTCAGCACGGTATCGCCTTCGTTGGCTGCTAGAATGATATTTTTAAATTCTTCGTGGCTAGATGCCTCAGGAGTGCAAACAAAACGGCTGCCTACCTGTACGCCCTCTGCACCCAATGCCATCATACTATACATAGCCCTGCCGGTGGCAATGCCACCGGCGGCTATAAGAGGGATGGAAATAGCTTTCCTGACTGAAGGGATCAGGCAGAGTGTAGTAGTTTCTTCCCGGCCATTGTGTCCGCCGGCTTCAAAGCCCTCGGCAACTACGGCATCTACACCGGCTTCCTGGCATTTGCGGGCGAACTTGCTGCTGGAAACCACATGAACCACTTTTATGCCATGTTCTTTAAGCGTGGAAGTCCACGTTTTGGGATTACCTGCTGAAGTGAAAACAATGGGAACCTTTTCTTCTATAATAATGGCAATATGCTTATCAATATCAGGATATAGCAGCGGCAGGTTTACTCCGAAAGGCTCGTGTGTTGCAGCTTTGCACTTACGGATATGCTCACGTAATGTTTCTGGGTACATGCTTCCCGCACCAATAAGGCCCAACCCGCCGGCATTACTTACGGCCGAAGCCAATCGCCAGCCAGATGCCCAGATCATACCGGCCTGTATAATGGGGTATTGGATGCCAAACAACTTTGTTATCCTGTTATCAAAAGCATCTTTGCCTTCAGTAAACTTTCCCTGGAAGAGCATTATCCGTTCTTTGATTTCTTTTTGTAAAATAAAGTGTTGCTGTTTTCGGCCCTGAATATATCGCGAGCCACCTGCAGCAGTGATTCTTTGGTAACGGCATTGTACTTATCCCATTCCTGGTTAATGAGTGCAGCATCGCCCAGCAACTCATAAAAAGCCAGGTTATTGGCACGAGACAAAAGGCTCATATCTTCGAAGGTGATCATTGACTCGATCTTGTTTTTAGCCTTTTGCAATTCCTCATCCGTAACGCCCTCTGTTATTAGCAAGTTGAGCTCGGCTTCTATAGCTGCATTGGCTTCTTCCAATGTTTTTCCTTCTACCAATTTTCCTTCTACCACCACTAAGCCGGGATCGGTACTGCCGGTGTGGTAGCAATTGATACTGCTGAAAAATTGCCTGTCTTTTACCAGGCGCTGATACAGCCTGGAAGCAAAGCCACTGCCCATAATCTCTGTAATAAGATCTGTAGCGTAGTAAGAAGGTGCCAAACGGCCTTCCATGTGCCATGCTTTGTAGAGGGCATCCAAGGGCACCTCGCTTTCTACTAATTCAAAGCGTGCCTCGGTTTGCCGGGGTTCTGCGGGCAGATGCCGCTGATATCTTTCACCCGCAGGTATGCTGCCAAACCATTTTTCCGCAAGTGCCTTTACCTGCTCTGTCTGCACATTGCCTGCAACACATAACACAGCATTAACCGGCCTGTAGTGTTTGTAAAAGAATGCTTTTACATCATCCAGTTGCGCATCTTCAATATGTTTCAGTTCTTTACCAATGGTCATCCACTGATAAGGATGTTTTTTATACGCGAGCTGCCTCAGGTGCTTCCAGGTATCGCCGTAGGGCTTGTTGATATAATGTTCTTTGAATTCTTCGCTCACCACCTTTCGTTGTACATCCAGGCTTTTGGGGCTGAATGCCAGCGCATTCATACGGTCGCTTTCCAGCCAGAATGCTGTTTCAATATTCTGCAAAGGCAGCTGGATGTAATAGTTGGTGATATCGTTGGTAGTATAGGCATTGTTTTCGCCGCCTGCCATTTGCAGCGGTTCGTCGTATTCAGGAATGTTTTCTGAGCCGCCAAACATCAGGTGCTCAAACAAATGCGCGAAGCCTGTACGCTCCGGGTCTTCATCGCGGGCGCCTACATCGTATAATACATTTACAGCCACCATTGGAGTGGTAGTGTCTTTGTGTATGAGCACCCTAAGGCCATTATCTAAAGTGAACTTTTCGTATTGTAGCATAACATGTTTTTTGTGAGCACAGCGTTACTCCATCTTTTCTGATGTGCTGTTCTCTTTTTCTTTTTCTATACGTCCGCGCCTCATGGGGTTTGCAGTATTGGCTGCATATTCTGCACGTTGCCTCACAAGGTCTATTGCCTGGAATACCGCTTCACGGAATGAGGAAGGGTCAGCAAGGTCTTTGCCGGCAATATCGAAAGCCGTGCCATGATCGGGAGATGTGCGTACTACAGGAAGGCCTGCTGTATAATTCACCCCTTCGCCATGCGCTAAGGTTTTGAAAGGTATCAGGCCCTGATCGTGATACATGGCAAGGACGGCATCGAAAGCGGTATAGCTTGCGCGTGCAAAGAATGCATCTGCACTGTAGGGGCCATATACTAATTGTCCCTGTTGCTGTAAAGCATCGATTGCAGGCTTAATGATGTTCTGATCTTCGTTGCCTATCTGGCCGCCATCACCTGCATGTGGGTTAAGGCCCAGTACGGCTATCTTTGGTTTATCAATACCGAAATCCTTTACCAGGCTATCTTTCAGGATAGCCAGTTTAGATATTAAAAGCTCTTTGGTAATGGACTGGGCCACCTGTGCTACCGGTATGTGCTCTGTAACAAGCGCTACTTTCAGTGCATTGTTATACAGCAGCATTACGACATCTTTTGCACCAAACTTTTCTTTAAGAAAAGGGGTATGTCCTGTATAAGGGAAGTCGGCCGATTGGGTGTTTGCTTTATGGATGGGTGCAGTAACTATTGCATCCAGTTGTCCGTCCTTCAGGCATTGTGTGGCCACCATCAGCGAGCGAACAGCATATTTGCCACCATGCTCTGTGAGGTTGCCCGGTTGTATGGGTACTTCCTCGTCCCAGCAGGTAAAAACATTCACCTGTTTCGGATGCAGGTTGGACAAGTCTTTGGTGCTGCTGAAATTGAACGGTGCATCAGCTACTAGCTTCCTGTAGAAGTTGAGCACCTTATTAGAAGCAAAGATTACCGGGATACAGAGATCGAGGATCCTGTTGTCGGAGAACGTTTTGATAATAAGCTCTGGCCCGATGCCGTTGAGATCGCCCGTTGTAATACCAATAACCGGTTTGTCTTTATGTATATACATTGTAAAGTTCTTTAAGATTAAGCTTTGCCGTAGTGAGACAGGAAATCGAGCAGCATGCGCAGCCCGTAGCCTGTGCCGCCAACTGTGTTATAACCACGTTTTGCTGTAGCAAAGGATACGCCCGCTATATCAAAGTGCATCCACGGGTAATCTGTAAAATGCTCGAGAAACTTGCCTGCCGTGATGGCCCCGCCGATAGGCCCGCCGATGTTCTTAAGGTCGGCGATATCTGTTTTCAGAAGGTCGGCATATTCATCCCACAAAGGAAACTCTGCCAGGCGTTCGTATTGCCTGTTTCCACTGTCGCGGAATTGTTGTTTGGAAGCATCTTCGGCAGTACCCATGCATACAATGCCATATTCGCCAATGGCCGCTGCGGCAGCCCCGGTAAGTGTAGCAAAGTCTACCACCAGTTCCGGCTTGTAGCGTTTTGCCCAATGGAGTGCATCGGCCAATACCAGCCTGCCTTCCGCATCAGTATTCAATACTTCTACCGTAGTGCCGCTGTACATGGTAATTACATCACCAGGTGTGTACGCATTTTCGCCAGGGCGGTTTTCTGTAGCAGGTACCAGCGCTATTACATGCAAAGGCAACTGCATTTTAGCGATAGCATACATAGCGCTGCTTACCAGTGCCGCACCGCTCATATCGCTTTTCATGCGGTCCATTGAAGCCGGTGTTGGTTTCAGGCTAAGGCCTCCTGTATCATACACAATACCCTTGCCTACCAGCACTATGGGCTTTTTATTAATTATTTTTTTGGGCTTGTACTCCATCACGGTAAATGTGGGAGGTAAAATGCTGCCCCTGTTTACGGCAAGGATGCCGCCCATTTTCTCTTTTTCTATCTGCGCCTTATTCAATACCGTTACCTTGAAGCCGGCTTCCTTACCCAGGTTGGTGATCTCTTTAGACAACTGCGTTGCAGTAAGGTAATTCAGCGGTTCATTTACCAGTGTACGGGCGCGGTAAATAGCTTCGGCAGTTATAGAAAGCTGATTGAGTTCTTTAAGTGTGATGGCTTGTTTTTCGAAAGCGATGCTTTTGAGGCTGTTAGCGATCTTGCGCGCATCACTCCTGTATTTCAGGAACTGGTAATTGGCCAGAGCCATCCCTTCTGCAACGGCATAAGCAGCGGCATGCAGCACGGAAAGATTGTGAATTACGATATCCTGCAATTTTTGCTTGTTACACACCGCAGCCCAGTCAGCACCTGCTTTGCGGCAAGCTTCTAAAGTCTGGTATTCTGCTTTTTTATTTTTTACAATTTGCAGGAAAATAAGTTTTCCATACTGGTTGATAGTGATCTGTGTTTGCTCTGCCGCGATAGCGGTTGCAGCATAATTTTTTTCTTCAGCACTCAGGGCGGTTATCTGGGTCAATGCCTTTTCATTGTCAATAATATACAAGTGGTTGTTGCCGGCCGGTTTCTGAAGTATTTTAAATTCCATGTAGTGCTATTAAAGATTTTAAAACGCAAAGTTATACTTATGCATGATAGTTTGGGTAGATTGCTGCTAACTTTGGGGCCGAAATAACAGTATAGAGATTGTCGCAGCCATACACACTTAAGAAAAGCCTTGGGCAACATTTCCTGCATGACGAGAATATGTGCCGTAAGATTGTAGCAAGCCTTACCATACACAAGGATATGCAACTGGTGGAAATAGGCCCCGGTGGAGGCGCCATCACCAAATACCTGCTGGAGCTTGAAGGCGTTGAATACAAAGCCATTGAGATAGATGATGAAAAAGTGGTGTATTTAAAAAATACCTATCCCGTATTAGCAGATAAGATCATACATAAAGATGTATTGCAGGCAGACGTACCTTTCGAAGGACATTTTTCGGTAATAGGTAACTTTCCCTACAATATATCATCCCCTATTTTATTTAAGATACTGGACTGGGAGCCGCAGGTAGATGAAGTAATAGGTATGTTTCAGAAAGAAGTAGCACAGCGCGTGGCCTGTAAAGAAGGATCCAAGACCTATGGCATATTAAGCGTACTGATGCAGGCGTTTTTTGACGTAAGCTACCTGTTTGATGTACATGAGAACTGTTTTACCCCGCCACCTAAGGTAAAAAGCGGGGTGCTAAGATTGACCAATACCCATAATAAATGGGGTATAACCGATAAAAAAGGATTTATAAGGCTCGTAAAAGCGGCCTTTAACCAGCGCAGGAAAACCCTGAGAAATGCGCTAAAAGGCACCTTAAGCCCTGAGGCCCTGACCGCAGCTATATTTGAGAAGCGCGCGGAACAGTTGTCTGTGGCTGATTTTGTAGATATCTATAAGCAATATATGCAATGAGCGAGGTAAAAGAGAAAGTATTGATAGCAGCCCCGGTACATCGTATATTAACAGACTGGCTGGATGCAAACGGATTTGAATGCCTGGTACGAGAGAAAATAACACAGGCGGAAGCGATGGTACTTGTGAAGGATTGCATCGGTATCATTACCTCTACAAGGCTACAGATAGACATAAAACTGATAGACGCCGCACCAAAGCTGCGGTGGGTAGGGCGCATGGGCTCTGGTATGGAGGTGATAGATGTACGCTATGCAGGAGCAAAGGGAATACAATGCTACAGCAGCCCTGAGGGCAATAGCAATGCTGTTGCAGAGCATGTGCTGGGGATGCTATTGGCACTGACCAAAAAGATTGTGGTGAGCAATAACGAGGTAAAGCAAGGCTTGTGGATAAGGGATGCCAACAGGGGCATAGAGCTGGAAGGCAAAACGATCGCCATAATAGGCTTTGGTAATACCGGAAGAGCCTTTGCAAGGAAATTATCCGTATTTGGGATGACGATACTTATATATGATAAATATAACTGTGAGCAGATACCACATTATGTAGAAAGCTGCAATGATTTTGAACGCATATATAAAGAAGCAGATATATTGAGTTTTCATGTGCCGCTACAGGATGATACTGTTCATTATTATAATAATGTATTTGCCGGCAGGATGGAGAAGCCCTATATACTCATCAATACATCGCGGGGGGCAGTGGTAGATACAGATACGCTGCTTAACGAATTAAGAAACGGCCGTATAAGTGGTGCCTGCCTTGACGTATGGGAGCAGGAGCCTATAGAAAAAATGGATAATGTTTTTAGAGAGAAGCTATTGGATATAGCCCAAATGCCGCAAGTTATCGTTACACCTCACATTGCCGGATACAGCCATGAAGCTGTATATAAGATGAGCAAGGTGTTATTAGATAAAATTGTCATGAACAGGTAAGTTGTATATTGTTTAGCGATAATATACGAAAAACAAACAGTTACCTGACAAAAAATAGCTTTTGCCGTTCTACTTTTAACAGAAGTTTTTATCTTTACCGTTCATTTGGTTAATAATTTATTAAAGCAGGATATGACACGTACATTACGTTATTTATTCTTATTGGTTTTTACAGGCATTTCTACTGCGGTATTTGCACAATCCGGTGCGATTTCTGGTACTGTAGTAGATGAGCACAAAGAACCAATGATTGGTGCTGTTGTTCAGGTGGCTCTCGGTGGTATCGCTAAGGGGGGAGGAATCACAGACGAAGATGGTAATTATTTAGTGAAACCATTGGAACCCGGCAGGTATGATGTAACGATTAAGTACTCCTCTTATAAGACCAAACTTATTACAGGCGTAATCGTTTCTCCGGATAAAACAGCCAAGGTAAATGTGGCTATGGAGCTGGATACCAAGCAATTGAACGAGGTAGCAGTCGTTGCCTACAAAGTGCCTTTGATTGGTGAGGACGAGCGTAAAGTGATACAATCTGAGGACATAGAAAAGATGGCAACGCGTAACACCAATACCATTGCCTCTACATCTGCAGGTGTTTATCAAACCAAAGACGGTGGCGCTTTGAGCCTGGGTGGTGCGCGCTCTGAAGGTACTCTTTACATTATTGATGGTGTGCGGGTATACGGCAGCCAGGGGATCAACCTTGCACAAAACTCTATTGACCAGATAGAAGTAATACAATCCGGCTTGTCTGCAAAATACGGTGATGCCCTTGGTGGTGTGGTAAACGTGACTACGAAAGGTGTTGCTAAAAAAGTGACAGGTGGATTCCTTTTAGAAAAATCTGTTGATGGTTATGGCCACAACCTGGTAAACTTTAACTTATCAGGCCCGCTGGTGAAAAAGAAAATTGACAGTGTAAATAAAAAACCGATCATCGGTTTCAGGTTAGATGGTGACTTCCTGTATGACAAAGACAATAACCCATCTTACTATGGTAACTATAAACTAAATGACGCTAAGCTGCAGGAACTGGAACAACATCCGCTGGTAGCGGTGCCAAACCAAAGCGGTGTACCGGTATTTAAATATGCATCAGAATATGTGCATACCAGCGACTTTGAAAAAGTAAAAGCCCGCCAAAATGCAACAACTATAACAGGCAGGCTGAATGCTAAGTTGGATTACGACGTTACAGAAAACCTGAGTGTTACAGCAGGCGGTAACTTTACATATATAAATGCCCCTGCATATAGCCGTGCATGGTCGCTGTTTTCACCAAACAACGAACCAATACAAACAAACTATACAGGAAGGGGTTATCTGAGGATCAGCCAAAGGTTCCCGACAAAAGTTGCTGAAGGAGAAAAGAAACCAGCAATATCAAATGCGTATTATACAGTGCAGGCCGACTACCAGACTACACGTATAGACACGAAGAACCCGAACCTGAGTAATAACATATTTAATTATGGATATGTTGGAAAATTCTATACTAACTATACGCAGCAATACGCACCGGGATTAGATGATACCAGTGGTAGAATAGGTATTAAACTGATACAAGATCATATACCTGATGGTGTAAGTTTTGAAAGGTCTGATATGAACCCGATATTGGCCAACTATACAAGTCAATATTTTAGCCTTATGGGTAATGCTCCTCAGAGCATCAGCCAGATATTTGCCCAGAACAGCCTTATAAATGGTACGTTACCAAATACCACATACGGTTTATTTACAAATGTTGGTTATCCGGCTTCTTATTACGGAACTTCAAGTACCAATCAATATGCAATTGACGTGAATGCTTCATTTGACCTGCAAACAGGTAAAACAAGGCACGCGATAGAATTTGGCCTTTATTACCAGCAACAGGTATTTCGCGGATACAATGCGAGTGCATATGGTGGCAATTCAAGTATCTGGCAATACGCCCGCCAGCTTACCAATAAGCATATTACACTTGATTACTCAAACCCTGTATTTATCGTAAACGGGCGCAAGTACACTTTAGCCGATGTGAAGAATGGTGTAATATCCCCTTCACCTAACGATACAATATATTATAACCGTATTGACTCAGGATCTCAGTCTACTTTTGACAGGAACCTGAGAAATAAACTTGGTGTTGGTGCTACTGATTATATAGATGTAGATAACTATGATCCTTCTACGTTCTCGCTGAACATGTTCTCTGCTGATGAATTGCTGAATAACGGTAACTCATTTGTAAGCTATTATGGATATGACTACCTGGGCCAGAAGCAAAAAGGCCAGGTAAACTTTAATGACTTCTTTACTAAAAAAGACGCTAATGGTAACTACACACGTGATATTGGTGCATACAGGCCGAGCTATATAGCCGGTTACTTGCTGGACAGGTTCCAGTTTAAGGACATCAACTTCAATGTGGGTGTACGTGTGGACAGGTTTGACGCCAATACTAAAGTGCTGAAGGATCCATACTCTCTTTATGAAGTGCTGGACGCATCTAACGTAGGTACTACCTTAAAAGATAACAGGACTGTTACCAATACTCTTAACAATGGTGTAAGGCCATCTAATATCAAAGATAGCTATGTACCATATGTAAACAGTAACCAATCAAGCGCGCCGAATATCATAGGTTATCGCGATGGCGACAACTGGTATGACTATTCAGGTAAGCTAATTGAAGACCCTTCTGTATTGAAGAACTACAGCGGTGGCGGCGACCCTCAACCATTGCTTGCACAGCCAAAACAGAAAATCAGCGATCCTGATTTTGATCCTAACAGCACGTTTACAGACTACAAGCCACAGGTAAACGTGATGCCAAGGTTGTCTTTCTCATTCCCTGTAACTGACCAGGCATTGTTCTTCGCACACTACGATGTGATCGTGCAAAGGCCTTCATTAATAGGTATCTCTACACCTGATCAGTATTATTTCTTTACATCTAATACACAGAATATATTATATAATCCTGATCTGAAGCCTCAAAAATTATTTGACTACGAAGTAGGTTTCAAACAGGCGCTTACAAAACAAAGTGCGATCACTATCACCGGTTTCTACAAAGAACGTAAGGATATGATCCAGGTGCGTCCATATCTGTTTGCATGGCCATCTACTTACTATACTTATGGCAACAGGGACTTTTCTACTACAAAAGGTTTGACATTGAACTATGATCTGAGGCGTGTAGGAAACCTGCGTATGACAGTAGCGTATACCCTGCAATTTGCAGAAGGTACCGGTTCTAACGCTACATCTACAGCACGTAGCGGCTTATCTGGTAATGGTATAGTACAGCAGTTTGTATCTGCGGGCTTACCAAACCTTAGGTATTCAACAGTGCTGGACTATGACTCACGCCATAACATCACAGCTACTATCGACTACCGTTATGAAGATAACGATGGCCCTGTTATTGGTG
This sequence comes from Bacteroidota bacterium, assembly GCA_018267955.1. Taxonomy (GTDB): domain Bacteria; phylum Bacteroidota; class Bacteroidia; order Chitinophagales; family Chitinophagaceae; genus Polluticoccus. The sequence continues at coordinate 368,801 of JAFDXL010000002.1, read as the reverse complement.
GTAAACACATCCTGGAAAATGCAGGTGTTAACTTCATCGCCCGTGCACGTAGCGGTGAGCCGTATACCAAATACGCACAGCCAATACCTACCGGTAATATTATTGAAGGTGGTGTAAACGGCGCACGCCTGCCATGGCACTATGGCCTGGATATGAAAGTAGACAAGAACTTCAAACTTGGATTCCTGACGCGCAAGCCTAAGGCAGGAGAATCTGCACGCGCACCAAAAGTGCTGAATGCATATGTAATGATCCAGAACCTGCTGAATATCAGGGACAGGCTGAGTGTGGATGGATATACAGGAAGGCCTGATGATGATGGTTACCTGAGGTCGCCACAAGGTATCTTGAATACCCAGCTGCAAACTAACCCTACTTCTTACCAGGACATATACACTCTGTGGTTGCAAAATCCTGACAGGATCAACCTGCCAAGAAGGATCAACCTGGGTATACAATTGAATTTCTAAAACAGCATTAGTAAATATATAACTTAGAAGAGTTATGCTATATAAGAATAAAAATCTGGTTTTTGCACTATCAACTGCCGCAGTTATGGCGTTGGCAACCCAGGCAGATGCGCGCCCTAATATCGTTGAAGGACAGTTGAAGACTACTGGCGGGCAGTTGAAAACGACGGCATCTTCTTGCCGGGAGGCGACAGCTAAAATAGATCTTGATATCAATAACGTGCGTGCACGATTGATGACAGGTGGTGATATGTGGTGGGATATAGGCCTTGCGGAAGCACGATACGAAGTGCCAAAGAACAGTAAAAAGAACTCATTATTTGCCGGTTCTGTATGGATTGGCGGATTTGATAATAAAGGACAATTGAAAGTTGCCGCACAGACATATCGTCAAAATGGTAATGACTACTGGCCCGGCCCACTGGATGCAAATGCAAACATTACTGCAGCAGATTGCTCTGAATGGGACCGTTTCTGGAAGATAGACCGCGAAACAATCAACCAGTTTCGTGACCTTGGAGACAAGGGTACAGCACTTAACGACGCTGCTTATTCCGTGATCAACGAATGGCCTGCAAAAGGTAATGCTAACGCTAAAGGCGCTAATTCCAATCCCCTGGGCCTGGAAAGCGCGACAAATGATTACGCACCTTTTATCGATGTTAATACGAACGGCGTTTATGATCCTCAGAATGGTGATTATCCGAATATTACCGGTGACCAGTTTGTTTGGTGGGTATTTAATGATAAAGGTAATACCAAGGGTGAGTCTCAAACCGATGGTATTGGTATAGAAGTGCAGGCGAGTGCATTTGCATATTCTACCAAAGACTTTTTGAATGATGCTACCTTCTACAATTACCGTTTGATAAACAGGAGCAACCAGGGGCTGGATAGTACCTATATAGCTACATGGACAGATGCTGACCTTGGATACTACCAGGATGACTACATCGGTTGTGACACTACACGCGGCCTTGGTATATTATATAATGGTAAGAGTGTGGATGGTGCCGGCCAGGTGAATAGCTATGGCAGCAGGATACCGATGGTAGGTATAGATTTCTTTAAAGGCCCGAAAAAGCCTATGAGGACATCTTCCGGTAAAGATACATTTGAAGTACTGGGAATGGAGTCTTTCACTTATTATAATAATGACTTCTCCATTATCGGGAACCCAACCAACGGTGCCCAGATATACTACTATATGACGGGCTCTATCCGTAACGGTGAGCGTTTCTCTAACGACTTTGTGGGACCTAACATTAACTCTAAAGGATATGGCGCCGGTTTCCCTACATCGCGTTTTGTATTTACGGGTGACCCGGGTGTAAAAACAGAATGGTCTGAATGTACCTGTAACAACCCGGTAGGTGATCGCCGTTTTGTGCACTCTGCAGGCCCCTTCAAGTTAGCACCGGGTGTTACCAATGACATTACAATTGGTGCGGTATGGGTATCTGACGTAGGCGGTTGCCCTACTACCAGCTTTAAAAAGATACGCGTGGCTGATGACCAGGCACAGGAATTATTTGATAATGGGTTTAAAACTATTGAAGGGCCTGAAGCACCTCGCCTGGTAGTACGTGAACTGGACAGGAAGCTGGTATTTTACCTGCTGAATGACCCATCCAGCAACAACTATAAAGAGCTGTATGGTACAGGTACCGAAAGTAAATATCGTGTAGCATCTGTTAAGGCTAAGAAATTAGCGAAGTCTGCGGATTCTTTATACAAGTTTGAAGGATATCGCGTATTCCAGCTGAAGAATGCATTGGTACAACCGGCGCAGATATTTAACAGCGATGGTACTCTGAACACAGACCTGGCAATTGAGGTAATGCAATGTGATGTTAAGAATGGCCATACCCGTCTAATCAACTGGGTTAAAGATGCCGATATCAATGACAGCACTTACCTACCTGTTGTAAAAGTAACCGGTGTAGATAGTGGTATTAAACACAGTTTTGTAGCTACTGTTGACCAGTTTGCTACTGGAAGTGATAAGCGTTTTGTAAACTACCGTAACTATTATTTCGTTGCCATTGCATACGCGTATAATAACTTTGCGGACTTTTCAATAAATGCTCCAGATTCTACACAAGATGTAGTGTACCTGGAAAGTGCACACGGGGCAGGCGGTTCACCAATACAAGTTGTTAGTGCAATGCCTAACCCGGCAGCCGGAGATATGGGTACTGTACTTAACGCTGACTACGGGTCAGGTGTGAAGATAACAAGGATTGAGGGTACAGGTAACGGACACAATGAACTGCAAATGATCGATTCATCAGAGAACGAGGCATTGTATGGCGTAGATGTTACAGATCCTTCAGGCAACTCCATTCATGCGTACCAATCCGTACATCCTAAATATGAATTAGCCCATGGGCCTGTTAATGTGAATATTGTTGACCCGGTAAAAGTGGTACCAGCAAATTGGGAACTATACATCCTGGGTAAACCACAAGCGGATCCTGCCAATGGTATCGAGCCATATAGCGCTGCCTGGATGCTTATAAATACGACAGGTGTAAACGGCAACAGCACACCAGACACTATTTATAATGAATCTATGTATGGCCTTGGCCGTTCTGATGAGCAGATCATTGCTAAATATGGCCTTTCTGTAAACATTACCCAGGTAACCAGGCCGGGTGTAGACCAGGCTAATGGAAATGGTTATATCAGTTCTTCGATCTTGTTTGAAGACCCGGCAAAACCATGGCTGGCAGGTGTGAACGATGGTGAAAACCGTGATTTTAGAAACTGGATCAGAAGCGGTAACCAAAAGGATACTTTCAAAGCTTGTGATTACAACGATAAAGCGGGTAATGGTTTTGACACTGTATTACAGGTTTATGAGAAGCTATTATCTCAGTACACTACTACTGTAGGTACGTGGGCTCCTTATCAGCTGGCTTCTGATGAAGACAGGGCCAGGTGTGGTTTCGGCGTAGCGAAGAAGAATACTGCTAACATTGGTATTTACAACATACCGAGCGTGGATATCGTGTTTACAGCAGATAAATCTAAATGGACCAGATGCGTAGTGTTTGAAGAAAACGATACTAAGCAAGGTAGCCCGGGATTGTCTGAAGGTGGTGCTTATAAAATGGACCTGCGTAAGCATAATAGCTGGAATCTTGATATTGATGCTGATGGTCGTCCATTGTATAGCCAGGATGAAAATGACTACGGTATGTCATGGTTCCCGGGTTATGCTATTAACCAGGAGACCGGGGAAAGGCTGAATATTGCCTTCGGTGAGGATTCATGGCTGCGCAACTACGGTGGCAATGATATGATCTGGAACCCAACTTCTGATCTGTTCTCTTCTGTTAGTACGCTGTTTGGTGGTAAACATTATGTATATGTGTTTAATACCAGGTATGACTCTTGTCGCACATTCTTAAATGCGTATAAGTCTGGTTCTCCAACATTGAAGCAGGGTGCTTACCAGGACATATCATGGGTCGGTGCAACTATGCTGAATACCGGATATCATCTGACATCTTTAAAAGACGGACTGATACCAACAACGGTACGTATCAAATTCAGGGTTGACAGGCCTTATGCTCAGTATACTCCAAACTTTGTACCTACAAGCAGCCTACGTAATGGTGGTAATCCATTGTACTCTTTCAGTACTGCAGATCTTGCTCCTACGCCATTGTCTGATAACCCGAATGCAGATAAAAATGCACTGCTGGACAGGATACACGTTGTTCCTAACCCGTATTACGCATATGCAGGATATGAACTGAACAGGTTAGATTCCCGCGTGCGCATCAATAACCTGCCAACTAATGCTACCATTAGCATATACTCACTGGACGGAGCACTGATTCGCAGGTTGACGAAAGAAAACCCGAATGTATCTTACCTGGACTGGGATATACGTAATGAAAAAGGCTTGCCAATAGCTAGCGGTATGTACCTGATACATATAGATGCGAAGGGTATTGGTGAGACAGTTATTAAATGGTTTGGTGCTATGCGCCCACTGGATTTGACAACTTATTAATAAAAGCAAGGTTCGCGTAACAACGGACGATTATATAAAATTTCGATTTAAGTATTATGAAAAAATTATCTGTTAAAGCCGCTTTAGTCTGTGCATTAGGCCTTTCAGTTAATGCATATGCAGGTAATAAGGACCGTACCGGGCAGGCGGGTGCAACCGAGCTTTCAATTAATCCGTGGGGGCAGAGCACTGGTGTTTTTGGTATGAATACAGCCAATGTAAGAGGACTGGATGCCATGAAGACCAATATCGCTGGGCTTTCTTTTGTAGAAAAGACAGAAATCGGTGCTTCTTATACCATGATGCTGAGGAATGGTACGGTAGGTGTCAATAACCTGGGTTTTGCACAGAAACTGGGTAACAATGGCGGTGTAGTGGGTGTAAACGTTATGGCGATGAGCTTCGGGGATATTCCTATCACGGATTATGACAATCCTGAAGGCGGAATAGGTACTTACACACCTCAGTTCTTCAACCTCAGCCTGGGTTATGCTAAAGCATTCTCACACAGTATATACGCGGGTGTTGCAGCGACTTTTGTATCTGAGCAGATCACCAACGTAAAGGCCAGCGGCGCAGCGTTTGAGGCGGGTATTCAATATGTTACCGGTAAGAGGGACAACTTCCACTTCGGTATCACTTTGCGTAACATAGGTACAAATATGGATTTCACCGGAAATGGTTTTACGGTGAATGTGCAGGCTCCTGAAAATGAGGCCTATACCATGAATATGCACGTACCTACTGAGAAGTTTGAAATGCCGACTTACCTGAACTTTGGTCTTGCATATGACTTCTACCTGGATGAGAAGAAAACAGCAAGTACTGATGAGCAAAAAGCTGAGCCTACTAAGCCGAAACACAGGCTGACAGTAATGGGTAGCTTCACGTCGAATTCATTCAACAATGACTTTTTGGGTGCCGGCGTTGAATATGGCTTCCATGAGCTGTTTATGCTGCGTGCCGCTTACCGCTATGAAAAGAATATCGGTAGCTACGATGGTCGCACTACAATGTATAACGGCCTTGCAGCAGGTGCTACAATACAGCATCGCATAGGCGAAAAGGGACCTATGCTGGCAATAGACTATTCTTACAGGCCTACAGCGCGTCCTGCGAATGGCGTACACGTTTTTTCGCTGCGTTTTATGCGTTAATATAAATTCCTTATTTTTGTTTGATGCAACGCTTCTGTAACAACAGGAGCGTTGTATTTTTTTCTGTTTTTAAACGTATTATAAGCTATGTCAGAAGTTAATTACGTAACAAAGGAGACGTTGGAAAGTATGAAGGAAGAGCTCACTAAACTGAAAACAGTGGGCCGGGCGGAAATTGCACGTGCGATAGCTGATGCGCGCGAAAAAGGTGATTTAAAGGAAAATGCCGAGTATGACGCAGCTAAGGAAGCACAAGGGTACCATGAGGCCAAGATCGCACAATTGGAGTCGGCAGTAGCAACAGCACGTATAATAGATGCGAAAGACCTCGATCTGAGTAAAGTGTCTATTTTGAGTGTTGTGAAGCTGACTAATATGGGAACGAAGAAAGTAGTGGAGTACAAATTAGTATCTGAGCAGGAAGCTGATCTGAAGGCCGGCAAAATATCTATAACATCGCCTATTGGCAAAGGCTTGCTTGGCAAAAAGGTAGGTGAGGTGGCGGAGATAACTGTGCCGAGTGGTGTATTGAAATTCAAGATCGAAAATATATCTTTATAATTGTGGCTACCATTTTTAGCAAGATCATAGCCGGCGAGATACCATCGTACAAGGTAGCAGAGAATGATATGTTCTATGCTTTCCTGGATATATTCCCCTTAGTAAAAGGGCATGTATTGGTAGTGCCAAAGACCGAGGTGGATAATTTCTTTGATGTGCCGGATGATTATATGCAAAAATGGCTGCTATTTGCAAAACCTATTGCCAAGGCAATAGAAAGATCCTTTGATTGTAACAGGTGTGGTATGAGTGTGGTGGGACTGGAAGTGCCCCATGCGCATATGCACCTATTACCCATCAACTCTGCCGACGACCTCAATTTTACGCGTCCTAAATTGAAACTGGGTGAGGCCGAATTTAACGAAATCAGGCAACGTATCGTAGATAATCTATGATATTACATTACGTCCATTAGCTGTGACACGCTCCATGCTTGCGGCTTATCTATGAATAAAGCCTTTGTCCTGGCCCAGGTATCCTTAAATAGTTCGGAGAACCTATAATGATCGAGGTGTTGCTCGCTTTGCCATTTGCTGTATGTAAAGAAGACGTTTGGCTTTTTCGTATCCTGCCATAGCTCCAAATGTTCGCAACCACTAAAGTGACGTATCAATTGTTTACGGCTTTCAAATAAGGCCTTAAAATCCTCCACTTTCGCGGGGTCAAATGTCATTTGCACGATGCGTACTATCATTCAAAAATTATTTTAATAGCCTTGTAAACCAGGTTTTGTTCCCTGTTGAGCTTCAGGCCCAATAAGCTGGCAGCTTTGCCACGATTAATAGCTATTTCCAGGTACCCGCTGCTGTTGAACCTCCCCAGTATCTCCCCCTGCTTTACGCTACTGTAATGCTCATTAATTTCTGTAACAGCATCCATAAAGAATTCGATCCTGAAATTGCGATTTTGGCGCGCAGCATCAAACTGATCTTTGGTAACATTGAGGATCACATTCTCAAACCTGTCGATATGCATAATATGGCATTCCAGCGAATTACCAATTTGCTTGGGTTCCCAATTGATAAGAGGATTGGCAATACTGCAACCTTCCATTTTGCCGAAAATATCCTCGCCCGACAATATTTTAGCACCCAGGGCGGCAATGTCATGAGCAACTTCTGTAAGATGCATGGCTCTTTTTTCGGCAGGCATGATCCATGCTTCATAATCGTCGTCTCTAAGAGCCATAGATAATATGCCATTATCCGGCGCTATAAAATACTGTTGATTACAGCGGCAAACTATAATACGGCTATCCTGTGCATAAAACAGATCGACCAATACAATATGCAAGGTACCAGGTGCAAAAGTATGAAGCGAAGAATGAAGTAAGTATGCAGCTTGCTGCAGATGGTAAGGAGATATATCGTGAGATATATCGATGGCAGGAACGCCTGAAAGCCTTTGTGCCAAAATGCCTTTGACACGGCCTACAGAGGCATCCTGCAACCCAAGATCTGAAAGCAAAGTGATACAAGCCATACGGTAGGCAAAAGTAAACAGCTATGCGTGCAATGCAAAACATAGATGGCAAATAGGATTAAGAAATAAATAAATGATATTTGCGTTATAATGACTGTGACAAGTACACCTGTAACGTATATTAAGAGATTGTTGCTGCCTATAGTATTGCTGGCCAGCTTTGCAATAGGAAGCGTATCCTGTAAAAAAGATAAGCTATTGACCAGCGGTGGCGCGCTTACCTATTCGCTTGACACCCTGAGTTTTGATACTGTATTTACAGCATCAGGCAGTTTTACCACACAGGTGAAGTTGTATAATCCGCAGAATCAGAAAGTAAATATCAGCAGCATCAGGCTGGAAGGGCCTAACGCATCCTTCTTCCATATAAATGTAAACGGCATATCGGGCAATGCCACAAATATAGAATTGGCAGCCAAGGATAGCATGTACATTTTTGCTACTGTAAACATAGACCCGAATAACGTGAACAATCCGTTTGTAGTGAATGCCAGTGTAGTTGCTACGCTAAATGGTAAAGATTATACACTGCCATTAATGGCGTACGGATTGAATGCTTATTATATAGTTGACAGCGTGCTACAGACCCAGATATGGAAAACAGATAAGCCCTATGTAGTGATACATAGCGCCGAAGTAGATACAGCGCAAACACTGACCATACCGGCAGGCTGCCGTATTTATATGAATGCAGATTCACGGCTGTATGTAGCCGGCACATTAAAGGTAAATGGCACGAAACAGGATAGTGTCATCTTCCAGGGAGACAGGCTGGACAGGAACTATTTTGGTAATGTGGGATACCCTGGTGAATGGGGGGGTATATTGTTTTTGCAAACCAGCACTAACAACAGTATAAATTATGCAGTGATCAAAAACTGTGGCTCCAGCACGGGATTTGGATACCCTGCTGCCATCTATATGCAGCCGGATACTATCAATGATAACCTGCCGCAACTGGTAATGACAAATACTATTGTTGAAAATTCTATTGGCTTTGGAATACTGGGTATAGCCAGTACCATAGTAGCACAAAACTGCCTAATAAATGCATGTGGGGCAGGATCGTTAGCTACATACCAGGGGGGCACCTACCTATTTGATAATTGTGATTTTATAACTTATGGCAGCAATAAGATCAGCCATATAGATAACCCAACGGTTCAACTAATAGATTTTCTGCAGGTGGATGATATTCATTATATCACAAGCCCATTGAAGGCAGTGCTGACAAATTGTGTAATATGGGGTTCGCTGGATAATGAGTGTGGCGTACAGAAGAGGGGCGATAATTTTGATGTAACACTTGTGAATTGCGCCATTAAGCAAAAAGATGCTATTAACGATGCAGTAGTAAAGAACAGGGTAAACACAGACAATCCAGGGTTTGTGGATGATGTGAACTGGAACTTCCGGCTGCAGGATGGCTCGTCATTAATAGATGCAGGCACTACAGATACCTTTACACCTGTTACAACTGATCTTGATGGCAAGCCACGTACCGGGAAGCCTGATATAGGTTGCTATGAACGCTAAGCAGCAATATTCTGCTGCTGCAGATAGGTGATAAACTTTGGGAGCGCCAAGTGAAACCATGCAGTAAACTGATCGGGCTGTTCCTGCATCCACTTTACAATATCTGCCACCTGCATAAATTTATGATCGCTCACTTCTTCTTCATTCGTGAGCATATCTTTGTTGTAATAGCCAAGATAGATATGGTCGTACTCATTTTCTATAAGATCGTTACCTACATTGGCTTTATACCGGAGATTAAAAATAGGTTCGAGCTCGCAATCAAATCCCATTTCTTCCTGCAGCCGCCTGTGTGCCCCTGCCAGCGTGCTTTCGCCGGGGTAAGGGTGTGAACAACAGGCATTGCTCCATAATCCTGCCGAATGATATTTGGACAAAGCGCGCCGCTGCAGCAGCATTTCATTCTTGTCGTTGAGTATGAAAACCGAGAACGCCCTGTGCAATACGCCTTGATGATGCGCTTGCATCTTATCCATAGTGCCTAACCACTCGTCTTTTTCGTTTACTACTATTAACTGCCCTTTGAGCTGTCTCATAACTGATGTTTTTTTAGATAAGGTTGAAACGATTGCTAAGCCCTGCGCTGAATACGATAAGAGCTTTTTGATAATCCGGCACGCGAACACGTTGCTCCAATACACGTTTAGGTTTCATGTGCCTTATCTTATTGAATAAAGCATAATAGTATCTATATGCTGTATAAACGCCGAACCTGGCCTTCCATGGAAGGCTCCTGATACCTGCCAGTGATGATCTGAAATCGGCTTCTATATCTTGTTCTATATCCCGTTTGGCCTTATCATCAAACTTATAAAAGTCAAAGTTCGGGAAATAGGTCCTGTTGAGCCCATTAAAATCTGCCTGTATATCCCGGAGGAAGTTGATCTTCTGGAAAGCGGCACCCAATTTTCGTGCAGATTCTTTTAATTTATCGAACCTTTTGAGGTCGCCTTCGCAAAATACGCACAGGCACATCAGTCCAACTACTTCTGCCGAGCCATATACATATTCATCTATCTCCAGTACGGTATGGTATTGTGTTTTGTGCAAATCCATACGCATGCTATGGAGGAAAGACCTGATAAGATCATGAGGTATATTGTATTGCCATACCGTTTGCTGAAAACTATGCAAAATAGGGTTCAGGCTGATCCTTGCATGAATTGCTTTCCATGTTTCCTCTTCGAAACTATTCAGCAGGTTTTCTTTATCGTAATCGTGAAAGGTATCTACGATCTCGTCGGCAAAGCGGACAAAGCCATAGATATTGTAAATAGGTGCGCGCAGATCTTTGTGCAGCAACTTAATAGCGCTGGCGAACGATGTACTATAACGCCTGGTAACAGCACGGCTACATTCTTCGCTTACAGCATGGAATAACGACATCATAGTATTAAGTAGTTTGAAGTCTAAGTTTTTTTAACGCTTGTTTGGCCACTATTTCTCCTGAGATGAGGGACGGAGGCACGCCCGGCCCCGGTACTGTCAATTGCCCGGTATAATAGAGATTTTGCAGCTTCTTATTTTTAATGGACGGCTTCATGATAGCCGTTTGGCGCAAGGTATTGGCCAACCCATAGGCATTACCTTTAAATGCATTATAGTCGGCAATGAAATCGCTGTGGGCATAGCTGCGCTTGTATATAACGTGCGCCGCAATATTTGTCTCCAGCTTCTTCTCGAGACGCTGTATTGCAATATTGTAATAACGTTCTATTATATCCTCACTATCATGTAAGCCAGGGGCTGTTGGGATCAAAACAAATAAATTTTCACAGCCATCTGGTGCTACGCTTTTATCTGTTTTAGAAGGGCAGCATATGTACATCAGGGGATCAGTAGGCCATTGTGGTGTAGTATATAGCTCATTTGCATGTTGCTCAAAAGACGCATCGAAGAACAGGTTATGATGATCCAGGCCTTCAATTTTTTTATCAATACCCAGGTAGAAGAGCAGGGATGATGGTGCCATGTCCTTTTTATCCCAATAATGCTCCGGGTAGTTGCGCTTATCAGCATCTAAAAGGCCTTCTGCGTGGTGATAATCGCAAGCGGCGATGACAAGATCAGCATCATAAGCATGCTGCTCTGTAATCACCTGCTTTGCCTCGCCGCCCACGGTAGTAATAGCTGTTGCTGCTTCATTGAATCGGAACTGAACCCCAAGTTTTGTAGCCAGGCGATGCATCGCCTTAACAATCTCGTACATGCCGCCCAAAGGATACCATGTGCCCAGCTTCATATCGGCATAATTCATCAGGCTATAAAGCGCAGGCGTATTTTTAGGTAAGGCACCAAGGAATAGGATGGGGAACTCAGCCAATTGCAAGAGCTTAGGATCGCGGAAATATTTACGAACATGATCGTGAATGGACGTGAACATATCGATCTTAAAAACAGAGCTGATCACATCCCATGTTGCAAATTCTGCTAATGATAACGATGGCTTATATACCAGCTTTTCCATGCTGGTTTTATATTTGTAGGCAGCTTCTTCAAGGAACTTATCCAGCCTGGCAGCCGCACCGGTTTCTTTCGATTCGAAGAGCGTACGTAAAGCCGCATATTCTGCCGGTATATTTACCGCTTCATCCTGCCAAAATACCTTGTAAGACGGATCAAGGCGTAGTAATTGGTATTGATCCTGCACGTGCATGCCAAACTGAGCGAAGAAACGCTCAAAAACATCAGGCATCCAATACCAGCTCGGGCCCATATCAAATACAAAGCCATTGGTTTCAAACTTCCTGGCCCTGCCACCCGGCTGATGGTGTTTTTCAATAACAGTTACCTCTATGCCTTCTTTTGCAAGAAAACATGCGGCAGACAAACCTGCAAAGCCACTACCTATGATAACTGCTTTTTCCAAGTGAAGATTTTTTATCGTTCCAGTTGTGATGTTAGCATTTTCCGAGCAAAATGTATCCTGCTTTTTACCGTACCCAGCGGTTCGTGCAAAAGGTCAGCTATTTCCTGGTATTTATAACCTGTATAATGCAGCTCAAACGAAAGGCGAAAGACGGCAGGTAATTCATCAATAGCCTTCTTTACCTCTGCCATTCTCACATTGTTCCAGCCCTCGTTATAGGAAACCTGCTGGCGCTCGTACATGGCGATATCCTGCGGAATTTCGCCACTGAGTTTGGCAAACTTTTTATTGCGCCAGTAATTATTGATGAAGATGTTTCGCATGATGGTATACAACCATGCCTTGAGGTTTGTACCAAACTGGTATTTGTCTTTATTAAGCAATGCACGCATCATAGTTTCCTGATATAAGTCTTTCGCATCCTCTTGGTCGCGCGTAAGCGATATAGCATACGGCCTTAGTATATCTCCATGTCCTACTACCAAAGAATTAAAATCTGCGGCTGTCATTGTTTAATGTTTTGTTAGGCAAACATAAACAAAAATGCTTACCCTAATTATAGATTTTGTTTATTATATAGATGGTTACCTTTAAACAAAATTATGCCAACGTAAAATCAGGGCATAGTGGAGTGCTATGCCCGTATATATGGTACATACGAAATGAAGACTATAAAAGATTTAGCTAAGTGCCACTAAAGTATCCCTGACCTCTTTAAGCGAGTGCAGGTATCTGAGCGTAGGAAATGTTTTGAGCTTCAGATTTTGCAGCATACTGCCGGAAACAAAGATTTTCGAATCTGTTACCGCTGTTGTAAGACGGGTGAGGTATTGATTGCAATCGAATGAAGAGGCAACTGAAGTAAGATGCACAAAAAGATATTCGGGCTTTTTGATCTCCGCTACCATCTGTACTTCTTTTAACGGGGAATTGGGGCCGAGGTATATGGCGTTTTTGCCGTACTTCAGCACCAGGTAATGAACATAGAGGAGGCCAATATCATGTATTTCCCCTTCGGGCAGGAAGAGTAGTACAGTAGGGCCGTCTGTTTTTTGTTGTGGCACCAGGTTTTCTATTGCAATAGCTATTTTACGATATATGACATTGCTCACCAGGTGCTCCTGTGCCGGCAGAATGCGGTCTGTCATCCACATAATACCGATCTTCTCTAAAAAATTAAAGAACAACTGTTCCACAGTATCTTCAATTCCATAGCGCTTGACGAAAGTATTTACTAATTTCTCGAACTGCTGCATATCCATTGCCAGCGTAGCTTCCAGCAGATCATTTACCAGCAACTGCAGCCTGAAATCTTTATCGTTTATCTTTTGAATGAGCGAATTCATGTCTTGCTCACTCATCTCGTGTATGTGAGAGATCTTATATCCGTAATTGTTGAGCAGTGCAATGCGCAGGGCCATTTTGAGGTCTACAGCATCGTAGTAACGTATATTAGTAGGTGTGCGTTTGGGCGTAAAGATATTATACCGCTGCTCCCATATACGTATAGTATGGGCTTTGATACCTGTAAGGTTTTCAATATCCTTGATACTAAACCGATTCATTTCTTCTGAGACGCTCAAAATACCAATTTTTAAAACCTATAACAAACCATGCCGATAAAAGTTTAACGCTCTTTATTAAACATATTTTCAATTGCCTTATACCTGAAGTCGAAGATGCCGTTTAGCTGTCTTTTGATAAAGAGCGCATGAGCCAGCGTTCCTAAAGCCCCGAATGGCAGCTCATACGTGACATCATCTGTCATGAGCACACCATCAGCCTGCTGCACAAAAGAGTGTTTATGCCGCCATAGTTCATATGGGCCTTTTTTCTGCTCATCTGTAAACGAACGTAGATGGTCTACCTGCGTTATTTCGGTCATCCAGAACAAGGGGATACCAAGAATGGGAGATACCTTGTAAGTGATGATCTGCCCCTCGCGCAGGCCACCACTGTGCGGAGCGGAGGTAATGCGAAAGTTCATGTAGCGTGGAGTGATCTTTGCGAGATTTTTGGGATCGCAGAAGAAGTCCCATATTTCTTCAACTTCCTGTTTTATGAATTGCTCCCTATGAAGTGAAAATGTAGGCATAGATGAGAAACAACCTATTTGTAAAATAGTTTAAAAGAATAAGTGGCAATAAGAGCATTGATAAATGTAATAGCACAGAAGCGATGCAAAGGGCGTAACTTCGGGAAGAGGTTATTATGAAAGGGATCATATTCACGAAGTATAAGGAAGAAAGTGGTAAATCGCCATTTGAGAAGCTGCTTGACCTTTTTATGGAATTGCTGCAATATACCAGCGGCGATGCAACGGAAGCGCTTGACTGGCTTACCCAGTTGGACAGGCAGTATAAATTTACCAATGACGATTATAGCATAGGCGATTTTATTGAAGACCTGAAAGAACATGGGTACCTAAAAGAGAATGAACAAACAGGTGCTTTCCAGATCACATCCAAATCAGAACAATCGATCAGGAAACGCTCGCTTGACGAGATATTTGGTAAGCTGAAAAAAAGTAAACAAGGTAATCACCATACATTCAGAAGCGGGCAGGGAGATGAATTGAATCCCGAAACAAGGCCATATGAATTTGGGGATGCGCTGGAAGCAATAGATTATACAGGCAGCCTTAAAAATTCCTTTATCAATCACGGTATAGATCGCCTGACGATGGGGCAGGAAGACCTGGAGATCCACGAGATGGATTTTAAAACCCAGACTTCTACCGTGCTGATGATAGATATTTCTCACTCCATGATCTTATATGGTGAAGACCGCATTACCCCGGCCAAGAGGGTAGCAATGGCATTGAGTGAGTTAATTACAACGCGCTATCCTAAGGACACACTGGATATTGTAGTATTTGGCAATGATGCCTGGCAAATAGAAATGAAAGACCTGCCTTACCTGCAAGTGGGGCCATACCACACTAATACGGTAGCGGGGCTGGAACTTGCCATGGATATATTGCGACGTAGAAAGAATCCTAATAAGCAGATCTTCATGATAACAGACGGTAAGCCTACCTGCCTGAAGATCGGTAATAAGTATTATAAGAACAGCTTTGGCATAGACAGCAAGATATTGAACCGCACCCTAAACCTTGCAGGGCAGCTCAGAAGATTGAAAATACCAGTGATCACCTTTATGATCGCCAATGATCCTTACCTGCAATCGTTTGTACGCGAGTTTACAGAGGTAAATAACGGGAAAGCATTCTACTCATCCCTCGATGGGCTGGGCCAGTTTATCTTTGAAGATTACGAAAGAAATAAGCGTAAGCGGGTACGCTGATTAATGGTTGCTTACAAGCGTACCTACTGCCTTGCCTGATATTACATTCAGCAGGTTGCCGGTTGTGTTCATATCAAACACTATTATTGGCAGGTTGTTTTCCTGGCAAAGTGTGAATGCGGTCATATCCATCACCTTCAGGCCTTTACTGATCACTTCAGTGAATGAAAGCTTATCAAAACGGGTTGCTGTGAGGTCTTTTTCCGGATCGGCAGTATAGATGCCATCTACGCGGGTACCTTTCAATATCACATCTGCATTGATCTCTATAGCGCGCAGGGAACCTGCAGTATCTGTAGTAAAGTATGGATTACCGGTGCCGGCGCCAAATATTACGACACGGCCTTTTTCGAGGTGGCGCATTGCACGGCGGCGGATATACGGTTCTGCAACCTGCTCCATTTTAATGGCGCTTTGCAGGCGGGTTTTCACCCCAATTTTTTCCAATGCTGCCTGCAGAGCCATACCGTTGATAACAGTAGCCAGCATGCCCATATAATCGCCCTGTGCGCGTTCTATGCCGGTTTCCATCTCGTTCATACCGCGATAGATATTACCGCCACCGATCACTACAGCTACCTGTACACCCAGATCATTTATTGCCTTAATATCGTATGCATATTGTTCGAGCATCTTTGGATCTATACCGTAATTACGGTCACCCATTAAAGATTCTCCTGATAACTTAAGCAGTACGCGATTGTATTTAGGCAGCATTGTATTTATTTGCTGCAAAGAAATAAAACTTTGACGGATTTTACGAATAAATGAGGCTTCAACCGACTTAGCGCCTTATCAAAATTCTTTATTGCTTTTCTGGATTATTTTACAATAAAGCTGCCCTTATTATGTATTAGTTTTCGCTAAATGTAGAAACAGTAACATTATCTAAAAGCATGTCCCAATTACTTCCGGCGCTCCAGAAATATACTTTTACGCTGTCGAAAGGTTCTTTAGGTAATTTCACATCAATGAACTCATTTTTGGTTTCATTTTCGTTCATGAACTTACCGGGGCGGATATTATTTCGTTTGATACTTTTCCCATTGCTGAGAAATTCTACCACGAACTGTGGCATTTTCCATACTTCCCATTGCTTGTGCGCAAACCTGAAGTCGGCACTAACTCGTAACCATTTGGGTGAATGATCGGGCAGTGCAAATACCATATTAGAACTGTATTCCCTGTTGGTGCTAACATAATCAGACACATTGCCCTGTATAGGAGGTTCGGGGCAATGGATAGATGTATCATTTTCGAAATCGTTGCTATACACCAGTTTCATGTTTGTTGGAGTACCTTCAAACAATTCATCGGTGTCTTTTAGCTTATCCAGTTGCTCCAGGTTTCCTGGGTGCCAGCGGCCTATTACACGCATATAGTAGGCTTTGGTCATGTTATCAACATCGAGCAGGCCGGTACCGCGGTGCGCCTGTATTATCATCCATATATTGATGTAGGAAAACAGAATAATTACCGGTACCATTATCCATTGCAGCCACCTGCGGTGGAACATCGTTTGCACCATCGCTCCCATTGGGAAGAACCATCCCACATAGCTCTGTATCATGGCACGGCCGCCATACCACCAAATATCCCATGCACTTACCACATACAAGTTTAGCAGCAGGAAGGCCATAATAGCTACCTTGTTCTTTCCGTTCCTGAGGAAAGGTATAATGCCTATAAGCGCCAGGAGCATTAATGGCGTGTACCTTATCCATCCGCTACGATAGCTAAACATATATACATCTGTATGCGGGGGCAGCCAGGTAAATCCTTTGTCATCGCCACCGTAACTAAATACCAGCCAATGACCGGAAACATACTTCCAGTAAACCAACTGTATGCTACCTACCAGTATGACACATATTACCGCTACAATAAGCTTAGATAAATGCTGCTTAAAGAATAGAAGCTTTTCCCGGATGGCTTGCATGGAAATGGTTTCCATACCCCAGAGTATGGGTATCAGCACGCCTACCATTTCGGACGGGCGGATGAGTATCATCAGGCCATTGAGTAAACCTATCCTAATGGCATATTTCATGGATGGCGAGCGGTAGAAATAATAAGTATTGAGGAACAGGAAGGTGTAGAGCGTAAACAGCCAGGAATGCGTCATCGGTCCGTCTATGGACGCGTAATTGAGATAATTGGTGCCAATGACCAATAGTAATAGTAATATGGCAACGATCGTATCCTCGAAAAAATGCAGCAACAGCTTCCTGAAATACCAAAGCCCGAATAAGGCAAACAACATGCTGCCTACCTGCAGCGCGAACTGGTAGGGTGGTGAAAAACCGTCGGCAGGATAGCCTAAGGGTTGAGCAAGTACATGCGCCACCGTAAATAATGGCAGATACATAAATGCCATACCCGATGAATAGGTAAGTACGCAACTGCTATCGGGGTATCGGGAAAACTGCTGTATCTCTGGTGTTGGTTGATATTTCTGCAATACGGTATCGGCAAAACGCTGGTATTTCAGGTCTTTGTAAATGACTACGGAAGGGATATACCAATAGTATCCGCTCACATCCCAGCCGATGGCAGCCTCGCCCCTTGGCGCATTCCATTTCGGGTAGAAAAAGAAGCAGCCACAGATGATGACAAGCGTGCAAAAGAAATAGGACAGCCGTGATAGCATAAGGATAACTTAGGGCTGTAAGATAAAAAAAGCCATTCATATTGATGGATGGTAAGTATGTATTGCGTGATAAGTTATAATTTGCCAACAACACTTATTTACCCTGCAATGGCTATTGTTTCATCTTTTCTGATACCTGGTACGCTGCTGGCGACTGCCTTTATCCTGAAAACTAAGGATAAAGACAGAGCTGCAATATTCCTATTATTAATTGCAGCCTTTATTATTCGTTTAATCGTAGCACGTGCGAATCCATTTACCTATGAATGGGATGAGCGGTTTCATGCACTTGTTGCTAAAAATATGATGGCAGATCCGCTAAAACCTGTATTGCACAGGCATCCCGTTATGCCCTTTGCATTTTGGCTATGGGCCGATAATTATGTGTGGCTGCATAAACCTCCGCTCTTCCTCTGGCAAATGGCATTAAGCATGAAAATATTCGGAGTGACGGAATATGCAGGCAGATACCCAAGTGTACTGATGGGTACTATTATGGTATTGCCAATTTACAGGATTGGATACCTGCTTACTAAAAATGGAAATATAGCCTTCCTGGCTGCGGCACTGTTCAGCGTTTCGTTTTATCAATTACGGCTTACAGCGGGATATGATATAGATCACGATGATGTGTCTTTTGGATTTTATGTTTTGTTAAGTATGTGGGCTTATGCGGAATATGTTACCACAAAGAAGCTAAAATGGATAATATGGATAGGCATATTTGCCGGGTGTGCCATATTAAATAAATGGCTAACGGGGCTCCTTGTATACCTTGGATGGGGCATAAATATATTGCTTACCATAAAACGGCCAGGTGCAAAGAAAGAGATCGGGGTGTTGCTGCTATCGCTAATCGTTTGTTGCGCTGTATTTCTTCCCTGGCAGATATATATACATTGGCGGTTTCCTGTAGAAGCGCTTACAGAAATGGAATACAATACCCGCCATGTATTTGAAGTTGTAGAGAACCATTACGGCACTGTTTGGTATTACCTCGGCAACCTGGATATGTACTTCGGCAACGGGCTATGGATATTACTGCTGATAGGAATGATGGTTGCCGCCAGGATAGCAATTGACAAAAAGCTTTACATAGCACTGATGGTTAGTTTCCTGGCGGTCATTTGTTTTTTCTCCTTTATAGTGCAAACCAAGATGCCGGCATTCATTTTTGTAGTAGCACCTATCGGGTTTATTTTCATCGCAATAGCTGCAGTTGTTTGGCTGCAATATGTAAAAGGTGATGCAGCCAAGGTTTTGTATGTTTTTATTTCTTTAGTGTTGTGTTATATAACGCTGGATGTAGGCAGGATGAGTGCTCAGTTTAGTACTGCCAATACCGACCGGCAGCATAGAATACACAATATAAATGTGTATAAAAGCCTTAGGAAAAGACTGCCTGAAAATGTTCGTTTTATATTCAATGCCAAAGGGGCAGATCATGTGGACGTAATGTTTTATAACGATGCAGAAGCATACAATTATTATCCTGATTCGTTGCAATTTCAGCGGTTTGCCAGAAGGGGGATACCAATAGCGGTTTTCAGGGATGGGCAACAGCAGGTAATGCCGGCATACATTAAACGTTACCCACACTTATTTGTGATCAATGATACGATATACTAAAAGCGCAATAAAAAAGCCATTCATAAAGAATGGCTTTACTATTATTCGAAAGGTACTTTGACCACTTTTGCTTTTAACGCTTTATCCCGCACCATCACCATTACCTCTGTGCCTTCGGTGGCATTTTCTTTGGTAACGTAGCACATACCTATCGCCTTGCCCAGGCTTGGCGATTGTGTGCCAGAAGTAACATAACCTATTTCTTTACCTGACGCATCCTGTACTTTGTAATGATGACGAGGTATGCCTTTGTCTATCATTTCGATGCCTACCAGTTTGTTTTTCAGGCCTTCGGCTTTTTGTTTTTCCAGAATTGGGCGCGCGGTAAAATCTTTGGTGAACTTAGTGATCCAACCTAAGCCTGCCTCCAGCGGAGATGTAGTATCATCAATATCGTTGCCGTACAGCGCAAAGCCCATTTCCAGGCGCAGTGTATCGCGTGCAGCAAGGCCTATTGGTTTCAGTCCGTTAGGGGTGCCTACTTCAAATATTTTGTTCCAGATAGTTTCCGCGTTGTTGTCTTTGTCCTCGAAGTATATCTCTACGCCGCCGGCACCTGTATAGCCTGTAGCGCTTACTATCACATTATCAACGCCCGCGAATTTACCCTTTACAAAAGTGTAATATTTCAGGTTGGTGATGTCCATATCAGTAAGCTGCTGCATGTATTGTACGGCTTTGGGGCCTTGCACTGCCAGCAAACCTGTCTTGTCAGATATATTGTGCATTTCTACACCTTCTGTATTGTGCTTGCTGATCCAGTTCCAGTCTTTCTCAATGTTGGAAGCATTTACCACCAGCATATAAGTTTTGTTGGTTTCGACGCAGTACACCAGCAGATCATCCACAATGCCGCCATTATCGTTGGGCAGACAAGAGTATTGTGCCTTACCATCAGTAAGTTTGCTTGCATCATTACTGGTAACACGTTGTATCAGGTCCAGCGCTTTATCACCTTTCAGGATGAATTCACCCATATGGCTAACATCAAATACACCAGCATTCTTTCGAACGGTGTTATGCTCTTCGTTGATGCTTGTGTAAGAAATAGGCATGTTATAGCCCGCGAACTCAGCCATTTTAGCACCCAGTTCTATGTGCTTTTGTGTGAATGGAGTATTCTTCATCTGAAAATAGTGGTTTTTAATTGCGGGGCAAAGATAATATGAAATCCGCTCTTTTTCAGGCTAATCCTTTTGTGGCTATAGTTGTCGTATAGGCCGTGAGTATTATATGTTGTTGGCATTGTTGCTTAATTAGTTATTCAAAGCAATGAAAAAGCGACGGTATGTTGTTTGAAAATCCAATAGTTTTATAGGCATGAAACAGCAGACACTATCGCCATACCATGAAGTCCTTTCGAAGGACAAAAAGCTGCATCCTTTACTGGAGCTTTACCCCAACCTGAAACTGAAAAGGCATAAGAATATCTGCCTGCATCTTTGTGCCTCAATCATGAGCCAGCAATTATCTACCAAAGTGGCACAGGTTATTTACAAACGCTTTTTGGAATTGTATAGCGGGGAGGAACCAACACCCCAGCAAATAGTTGATACCCCGTTTGATAAGTTGCGTGACATCGGGCTTTCTAATGCCAAAGTGAGATATGTGCAGGATGTGGCAGCCTATGCAATAATGCATGGTATGGATGATAAAAAGCTATACAAAATGACTAATGAAGAAGTGATGGATTTTCTGCTGCCGATAAAAGGAGTAGGGCGCTGGACGGTGGAAATGCAATTGATGTTTGCCCTCGGCAGGGAAGATGTGTTTGCCGTGGATGACCTGGGCATACAACAGGCTATGGCAGCTATATATAAGCTGGATATAACCGACAAGAAAACGTTACGGGAAAAAATGCTGAAGATATCTGCGAAATGGAGCCCGTACCGTACCTATGCCTGCATGATGCTTTGGCGGTATAAAGACGGGAAATAAATTATCTTGCTCTCAAAATCAACTATTTGTACAAGCGCATTTACAAAGGTGGCTTCATAGTCTACCTGGCACTCATCATACTGGCGTTCGTTTTTTATAAAGAACGGATCATCTATGCCGATTCTGCTTTTCATCTCTTCTTCCTGATAAAGAATGGCAGCTTCGAGATACAGGCAGCCAGGTTCGGAACGCTATTGACACAGATACTCCCATTGATCTGCATCAAATTGGGTGCGCCGTTAAAAGCAGTGGTCATCTCCTATTCGCTCAACTATATACTCAACAACTTTATCTGCTATGTTTTATGCGGCAGTGTTTTTAAGAACTACCGGTATGCATTGATATTACTGTTGTTTAATACCATGATCCTCTCTGATACATTCTACAACATACAGTCAGAGATAATACAAGGTATGCCTATGGCAATTGCTTTGCTTGCATACATGACGATCAAAGATGTAAAAAGCATGGCGTGGTATGCTTATCCATTGTTATTAATAGCCATTGCAATAGTTGCATTTATACATCCGCTTGCTTTTTTTGTTGTACTGTTTGGGGCAATGTTTCACCTGGTGGATAAAAGCGGTTTAGCAGACAGAAAGTTATTTATTGGCTCTTTTATTGTTTTTGTAGTGCTTGTTGCTTGTAAACATTTCTTTTTCAAAAATGGCTATGATGATCAGGCAGAAGGGGGTATCGGCAATTTTGTAAGTCTTTTTCCGCATTATTTCAGTACAGCTTCGACAGACAAGTTTATAAAATACTGCATTGACAAGTTTTACTGGATGCCGCTGTTAGCAGCCATGAACATGGTAGTGTACATCACACAAAGAGCCTGGGCAAAGCTTATACTGTTTGTCTTATCTGCGTTAGCATACCTACTGCTGGTCAACGTAACCCATCCCGATGGTAATATGACCGATGCCTATGCCGAGACCATGTATATGCCATTGGTATTTATAGTTGCATTACCTTTTGTGTATGATGTGCTCCCTTTATTAAGCAAATATTACCTTGGATACGGTATTATGGCGATCATAGCCATATTGGGAGTGGTTCGCATCTATAATAGCCATATTGCTTATACAAACAGGCTTGATTGTGAAAGAGAGCTTTTAAATAAGTATCCTCACCAAAAGGTGTTGCTTGCGGAAGGCAGGGTTCCTATGGATAACCTGGTATTCTCCTGGTCTACCTCATTTGAGATTTGGATGCTTGCTGTGATAGAGTATCATTATAGCGGAAGCATCCTTGTATCGGGAAAAGCAGATCAATTAGCGCCGGGAGCACAGTCGGACACGCGATTATTTATGACTGAATGGGGTGCGATAAACTATGCTGAACTGCCTAAGCAGTACTTCGATTTTAAAGATACTACTACCGTGTACACCGTAGTAAAGTAGGCTTATTTTTTACTCAGCCTTATAGCAGTTGAGTTGTTTTTGTCCTGGCAATGAAGGATATAAATACCACTTGGAAAGGACGACATATCAATTTGCGGTAGAGAAGTGTTGACATTGTAATGCCCCATCAGCGCACCCATAGTATTGTAGATAGATATAATTGTACCGTTGGTTAAGCCTGTGATAGAAAGTGTATTTATCACAGGATTAGGATAAACCTGTATCTTATCTGTTGTAACTGTACCTATTTGCGTAGGCCATGCGGATATGAACGATTGGCCTGCAGACCAGTTTGAAAATGCACTGGAACATTTAGTACGTACAAAAGCATAATAAGTCTTGCCTTGAAGCAAACCTGTAACCGTTACTGAATTGGTATTTACAGACGTGCCGGCACCTGCAGGGGATGTTGCAGCTGTATCTATTACATATTCGTATTGCGCTGTTGGGCTCACTGAGGTCCAGCTAACGGTGGCAGCATCGGCATGTACATTAGAAATATTAATAGTGCCCGGAGTACCACAAGTGGTCGAGAAACTAAGAGAAGCCCATGGGGTATAAACGCCGCCACCACAATCTGACCGCAGCCATGCATTGTATGCAGTGCCTATGCTAAGGCCGCCGACCTTTATGGTAGCGCCACTGCTTTCGGGTGTTCCGGAAGAAGGGGCAGGTGCTGTAGCCGGGAGTACCGCATATTCAAATCCTGCAACACCCGATACTGTTGGCCATGATATTGTAGCGCTATCGCCGGTAATATTGTACACTGATAAGGTTGAGGTGGGGCATTGGGCGAAAATATTATTGGCGAAAAGGAAACAGATCAATATTGCGGTAATAGTAAGTAAACGGCGCATGCAGTAGAAAATTTAGATACTAAGATAACGATAATAAGGTTTGTTACTTTACTCTAAATCCTTTGATCCTTATGTTGGCGTGAATATGCCTGTTGCATTGTTATTACCGGTGTTGGGATTGTTGCTGGTTGGAGTCGGTATTGGCTGTTATCTATGGAATAACATAACCACGGGTAATCTCATTTGTACCGTCGTGGCTGGCACCGATCCTTGAAATATTTATTGTCAGGGTGTCTTTAGTAAGGATAATTTTATTGTTTTCAACCGGCGAAAGGAAAAATGAATAATAACCTTTATAGGAAGGATAGATTTCATTGTACCTGAAAGTATCCTTGTTGCAAGTTATATACCCGGCACTAGTATCCATAAATACACTTACAATGCGACTAATAGGGTAATGTATGGTTGTATCCTTAGGCATTGTGGCATTCTCCCACCAGTAATGGGTGCTGTCATATAGATGGTATTTAGCTTCAAAATAGTGGGTTTGTGCCGGTATAGGCTGCACAGGCTCCGGACCTTGCTTGTTGCAGGAGATAGATAGGATAACAAGCGAAAGAAGGGCTAAAAGGCTATATGATTTCATAATAAGGAGTGTTGGCGGATTTTATAAAACAAAAACCCTGCCAGTTGGCAGGGTTTTATCATGAATATATTATTTTACTACTAAGCATTTTGCATTACCACAGGAGCAGCAGATAAAATCTCATCACTTGCTTGTGAAGCATATTTATCGAAGTTCTTAACGAAGAGCTGAGCCAGCTCGTTAGCCTTCTTATCATAAGCTTCTTTGTCAGCCCATGTATCGCGTGGGTTCAGTACTTCAGCAGGGACATTAGGTACAGATTGAGGAATCAGTACACCAAACGTAGGATGAGCATTGTATTCAACATTGTTCAGTTCACCATTCATAGCTGCTGTGATCATAGAACGTGTATAGCTCAGTTTCATACGGCTACCAGTACCGTAAGCACCACCGCTCCAGCCGGTATTCACCAGCCATACATTTACGTCTTTGTGCTCTTCCAATTTCTTACCTAACAGCTCAGCATATTTTGTTGGGTGCAGTGGCAGGAATACGCGGCCAAAACATGCAGAGAATGTAGTTTGTGGTTCGGTAACGCCAACTTCTGTACCGGCAACCTTAGCAGTATAGCCGCTGATGAAGTGGTACATAGCCTGTGCCTTTGTCAGCTTGCTGATAGGAGGCAGGATGCCGAACGCATCGCAGGTAAGGAAGAATATGTTTTTAGGATCGCCACCATAAGATGGTTCCTTAGCATTGTCTATGTGGAATATAGGATAGGCAGCGCGTGTATTTTCTGTAACGCTGCCATCTTTATAATCTACGGTTTTAGTACCCGGGAAGAACTTAATGTTCTCCAGGATAGTATTAGGCTTGATAGCGTTGAAGATCTGAGGTTCTTTTTCAGCGCTCAGGTCTATACATTTTGCATAGCAGCCACCTTCGAAGTTGAATACAGAACCATCAGCCCATCCGTGTTCATCATCACCGATCAAGGCACGATGTGGGTCAGCAGACAAAGTAGTTTTACCGGTACCGCTTAAACCGAAGAACAGGGCAACATCGCCATCCTCACCTTCGTTAGCAGAGCAGTGCATGCTTAATACTTTATGGTCGTGTGGTAACACAAAGTTCAGTACACCGAAGATACCTTTCTTCATTTCGCCGGTATATGCAGAACCACCGATCAGAACTATTTTACGTGTAAAGTTTACGATCGTAAAGTTTGCCTGGCGGGTACCATCCACAGCGGGATCGGCGTGGAAGCTTGGAGCTTGCAGGATCAGCCAGTCAGGATTTTGTGTTTCTGTTTCTTCAGCGGTTGGGCGGAGAAACAGGTCATAGCAAAACAGGTTTGCCCATGGAGTTTCATTCACAACACGAATGTTCAGGCGGTATTTAGGATCTGCGCAAGCGTATGCGTCACGTACCCATACTTCTTTACCACCGAGGTAAGCGGCCACTTTATCGTATAATTTGTCAAAAGCTTCAGGAGAGAAAGGAATATTTACATCACCCCAGTCAACGCTGTGCTCGGTGATAGCATCCTTTACCGTGAATTTGTCTTTTGGAGAACGGCCGGTGAATTTGCCCGTGCTTACACATAAAGCGCCTGTATCGTTCAGTTCGCCTTGTCCCAGTTCAATTGTCTTTTTAGTTAACTCTTCAGGAGTCAGGTTCCAGTGAGCAACGGCAACATTCAACCCTATGTCAGCAAGATTAGCTGAAGGGTTTTTCTTACCAAATTCTTGCATAGAATGATCTTTTGTTAGAGAAAATTTAGAGGGCAAAAATACTACCAAAAACGTTTAGTCACTATTAATTTTCAGGAATTCATTACAAAATTTCAGGTATTTAACAATCGGCTTACAGTACAATTAATATAGAGATAATGTTATTGAATATTAAAATCAAATTAAATAAATGATGAATATGGAGATTTCGTGGTAGAAAAACTCATTTTTAAGCAATTATAAATGCAATCATACAAACGTAATTTTTTGGTAACTATATATTATCTGGGAAGAAGGCAAGTCAATTGTTGAGTTTTCGTTATGTGAGATAGGTATTCGCCAAATTGTTTATTCAAAACTATTCTGCGGCTTTTATAAGTTGTCTTATTTCATCTAACTTCTTTGCCTGAAGCCACGCCATAAATTCCTCAAACTTATAAGATGTGGTTGGTATAGTAGGTTGTATTGAAGAATTGTACCTGAAGAAATTATATTCCTCTTTAAACTGATCAATTAACTCTTTGGTAATAACAGGCTGTATCATTATTATTAAATTTAGTTTAAAATATAAAAGCCACTATTAAGTGGCTTTTATTATGCAGATTTTTTTGTTTTTTGAGCAGGTGGGCTGACCGAAATACGTAGCAAATCATCAAAGGTTAGACCTTCTTTAATGGCCAGTTTTTCGGTCTTTTTTTTCGTAATTGTCTTAGATGTTTTCTTGTCCGTTTTCATATCCACACAAAATATGTATTTAAAAGCAAATTTATCGATAAAAAAGGGAAAAAGTTCCACTTAAAAGGGAAAAGGTTCCCTATTTGTCTACGTATTTGGAAACTTGATTGCAAGGCATCGAGAATGTTCTTAGGTGGCTTTTGATAATTGCTGAGTCACCTTGAATGCCTACTGCTAATCCAGTTCGATACTTCCCGTTTGCGTTTTTGAAAATTACGACATCTCCGGCTTTAAAATCACATTGATTGTGTATAGGATTTATGATACCAGACGCATGGTTATTAATCTGAAGAATAGGTTCATCGTTTTCATTTCCAAAATGTTCTTTTGTGCCGTTTTCATATTCAATGACAAGGATATCGTCATTTGGAATTGTAATTGTAGGGCCACCCAGGTTATCAAACCTTTTATACCGGATTTCAGTTTGGGAAATCTCTGTGACTTTAGCTTTGATTGTGGCCCCTGATTTCTTTACGATCAGGTCTTGTGCAGACGTTTCAAGGCATATACCGAGTAGCGTCAGAAGAATAATTGAATTTTTCATTGTGGTTATTTTAGGCAAAAAATTAGCGTAGCCATAATCATATGCTGCCTAAGGCTAACCACAGCCTATCACCGCAAAGACATAGCTACGCCATATCGGCGTATCAAGTCATAAGTTGCGGCGATCTTTTGTTTGTGGTTATTTAAGACAGCAACATATGGATACTAAACACTGTAAAAATAAAACAATGCTTTGTAAACCATTCATCGAAATCATCATTACTAAGTTAAGAGGGTGAAAAAACGGTATAAAAAGTCGAATACTAATTATAATTTGCATCCTTATTTTAGAAATAATATTTTATTTGATATGTAAGTGTATGAAAGAATACCTATTTAGTGATAGAATCTGCACGGATTACGGTGGCTATAAAAGGCTAGCGGATTTTTATAATTGGTGTTTGAAATTCAGAGATCAACAAATAAGGCTATCATTTAATGATTTAGAGTTCTTTGATGGGAATATGTGTGCATTGCTCCAAGCAATGATGTATAAATTATATTATTCCCGAAATATATCTTTTGCAACAGACTATGATATACTACGACAAAAATTTGAAGTGATGTTTCGAAATGGATTTATCGAGTCTAATAATGATGACGATAGACAAAGTGTTGTACCAATAAAAGCTTTCTCTCCAGATTCAAAAGAACAATTTGTGGACTATGTAGACAATTATCTACTTTGTCATAGAGGAGTGCCTGAACATTTAGATGCCAATTTAAAAGCAAAAATATCTGACGATTTATTAGAAATATTTTGCAATGTAAATTTTCATGCAAATACAAAAGAGTTGTTATTTGTAGGAGGTCAGTATTATCCTAAACAAAAGACTTTAAAATTTACAATGGTAGACCTTGGTGACGGGTTTTTACCAAAAATTAATAAAGCAACTAATGGACTGATAGACAATGCATTATCTGCAATAAATTGGGCTGTCGAAGGCAATAGCAGTAAGTCATTAGAGCAAACTCCCGGTGGATTAGGATTGAAAAATATTTACTCTTATTGTAAGGAAAAGCTTGGTGTTTTGCAAATTGCTACTGGAAATGGTTTTTGGTCATCGGATTATGAAAATTCACTTTTTGAAGGTGGACGGATCATCCAAAATCCCTTTATTGGCACAACAATAAATTTGTTCTTTACAAATAATTAACGCATTTTAGACAAAAAGTGCATAATTTTGTGCATAGAATGTCTAAGTAAATAAAATAAAATTATTCCTTAAACGTTCAAATTGTTATTATGAAATTGGTTATATCACAAGTTTTAAAGAGTAAGGTAGCCGCGTTTCATAGTGAAGGTTTAGCGATTTTTAATTTAATCAATAAATCTTTCAATCAAAGAAATCACATTGAGCTATCATTCGAAGGATTAGAAAAGTGTGCAACACAGTTTCTCAATGCTTCAATCGGTAAATTGTATCTATTAAATGATCCAGCTATTGTCGATTCGTTGATTGGATTCGACTATGGTACGGTGCATTTACTTGAGGAAAAGATCAGAGAAGTTAGGGACAACGCAATTCATCAAAAAGATTATGATGGATTGTTGAAAAATGCTACTATTTAATTTTCAATGGCTTATAATATAAGAAATATTAGAAATGTAACCCTTCAAAAGAAGGGTTATTTTTTTGATGCTAATCTTTGGCTATTATTCTTAAAACCCCCCAATGAATTATCTCAAAGACAACTAAGCTATCTTCAATTTTTTGAAGACTTTAAGTCGAATCAAAATTGTCCTAAGATTATAGTAACCGCTCTTCTATTTTCAGAGATCATAAATAGATATTTAAGAGACGTAACCTATCCTCGATTTTATAGAAAAGAAAAACATCAACAAGATCCTGGAAAGAATTATTACAAGACTGTCTACCGAACATCACAACAATATAAAATAGATTATGCATTACTTTGTGACGACATAAGGTCGTATCAGGAATACTGCACCTTAGTAAATGACGAACTTGGAAGCAAAATTACAATAGATTCACTTTTTGCAGTACCAGCTAAAGGATTAGACTTCAATGATAATTATTATTGTTTATTGTCTAAAGAGCATAATTACGCCATTGTAACGGATGATCAAGACTTTTTTGTTGAGGATATTGAGATATTAACTTTAAATGGACAATTACTTGAAAAGGCAAAAAATAGTATCAAAATAAAGATCCCGATCACTATGCCGTTAGTTGACGGTAAGTAACTTTTAAATCGTTACAGTTTTTTAGTACTTCATCAAATCTTTCCGGGTCACTTAAGCCTCTTGTATTATACTTAAATGCAGCTTCATCGCAATATCTTTGTAGATGTTTAGGACTTACGTTATGATGGATGCCGTATATCTGCCGCTTTAAATGACTCCAAAAGCCTTCTATGTTATTGGTGGTTGCATATCCATTCACGTATTGACCTTGGCTATGATAAACGATCTCTCGCTTATACCATATTTCCAAGTCTTTGCCATATCCGCTAAAATCATCGGTGTATAGTGTGCTTTCAAATCTTACGTTCTGAAAAATATAGTGCTGGAGAGTTTGCATTTTTACATCCTTTAGAACATGGCATCGGACCTTACCTCCATACTGCATAAAACCCATGACTGGAGTTTTGTCTTTGTATGTTCGTGTTTCGCGATCCAGCTTGCGGTATTTCAGCCGTTTGTTCTTGTGCTTATTCTTGCTTTTTCCTCCAATGAACGTCTCATCAAGGGAGACAATGTTCTCTAATATCTCAGGATTTTTTTCTTCAAGCATCTTGCGTAACCGGTGAAGCATAAACCAGGCTGTCTTTTGGGTAACGCCCAAGTCGCGTGATAATTGCATGGAGCTAATACCCTTCTTGTGGGCAGAAAGAAGATATAAGGCAGCAAACCATAAGCGGAGACTTATTTTGGAACTTTCATATACGGTACCGGTAAGTACCGTATATTTTTTCATGCAGGCTTTGCAGTAGAAATCTTTGTAATCTGCCAGTTGGGGATCTTTAAATCTTGTTTTGGTTCTATAGTGGTGTTCTGAACCGCAGCGAGGACATAATGGCTTATTTCCCCATCTTATTCGTTCTAAATACTCAGCACATATTAGTTCGTTGTTAAAATAGTCCTGAAGTTCAAGCAGATTTCGAAAGTGCATGATGTTAAATTTCTTTTACAGAAGCAGGATTTTAATGAAGTACAGTATAAAAATTTATACTTTTGATGAGAATATGTCAACAAAGTTGTCAGCAAAGTTGTCATTTATTTTGTCAAATAAAAAATATGAAATTAAATCGCGAATATCCACATATACAATTTTCACGGCAATGGAAATTGTCAGATTATGGGAATAGGTTACTGGGCCAATGTGAAGCTTACGTAAAAGCAATCAAGGGAACTCCAATAGAGCCGCAGCATTATATGAAATTGATGCAGGTATCCCTTATAAAAGGAGCCCAAGCTACAACAGCAATTGAAGGAAACACTTTAACAATCGAAGAAATTGAAAAAGTAAACATTGGCGAAAAATTGCCCCCAAGTAAAAAATATCAAGAAATTGAAGTTAATAATATACTAGAAGCTTTTAGCGAACTTTTACGAGAAACGATTTATGACGGCCTAGATTCTTTAATTTGTCCAGAGTTATTACTACGATTTCATAAGCTTGTTGGGAAAGAATTAGGGGAGCATTTTGCGGCTATTCCAGGTAAGTTTAGGGAGAATGACGTCACTGTAGGTCGATATAGGTGTCCTGATCATAGAGATGTTATTTCACTTGTCGATCAATTATGTTCTTGGTTGCGAACTGAATTTAATTATGAATCAGGTAAACAGGAATTTAAAGATATATTGATCCAAGCGATTATTACTCATGTTTACATTGAATGGATTCACCCTTTTGGTGATGGAAATGGAAGGACGGGCCGACTAGTCGAGTTTTATATTTTATTGAGAGGAGGTTTCCCTAATATCGTTTTGCAGATTCTTTCCAATCACTATAATATGACTAGAAGTGAGTATTACCGTCAATTAGAAAAAGCAGGTGATACTAGGAGTCTTACGGAATTTATAGAGTATGCATTGCTAGGTTTCCGAGACGGTCTCGAACAAATACTCGAGACCATTCAACTTAGCCAGTTAGAAAACACTTGGAAAACTCACATTTACGATACCTTTTCAAAATTACCTCAGATGCAAAAAGAGGTATTTAATAGAAGAAAAGAATTGGCATTAAAATTTCCATTAAATGCTTCTGCAACAATTTCGGAGATTCCAAAACTTCAAATTGACTTAGCATATACATATTCTGGAATTTCTGAACGTACACTTATTCGTGACATTGAGGAATTAGTAAAAATAACGCTCTTAAAAAAGGATGGGAATAGATATTCTCCTAATATTTCATTATTGAACGGAAAGATGCCATTGCACAAAGGCCGTAAGACACTTTAGGGCATATTTAAAATAATTAGCAAGTAAACGTATTTTTTTTAAAAAAAACTGCAATAAGTTATTTATTATTACATGCATAACTTATTGATAAAATATAATTCCCATTATAGATATAGTTACCAATTTTTTCATCATCCTTTTTTTTGAATTTTAAACCCGTATCTTTGCGCAAATTTTCAGAGCTATATAATGGGTTCCAGACGGTTACTTTCCTTACTAGTATTGGTTTTTGTGCTTGCAGTAGCGCCTCTTTGTTCCTTTGCTCAACAAGAGGAAAATCATGAAAATGCCCCCAATAGCGAGGCTGTAGAGGGCAATGGTGAAAAAAAGAAACTGGATGTTTCCAGTGAAGTATTCAGCCACGTTGGCGATGCTCACAGCTGGCACATCTTCTCTATGGGCGAAAAGCACGTAACTGTGCCCCTGCCTGTTATATTATATAGCCCCGAAAAAGGCCTTTCTGTATTCAGCTCTGCTAATTTTGGCCATTTTGAGGAAGAGAAAAGAGATGGTAAGACTTATGGCATTACAGAAAGTTATAATGGTTACCATATCGAGCGCGGCATCAAAGAAAAAGTGATCGCAGACGACGGATCTAAAGTTTACGATTTTTCTATAACTAAGAATGTGCTGTGTATGCTGCTGGCAGTAGCGATACTATTATTATTAATGACTAGCGTAGGTAAGAAGTACAAGAAAAATGCTGTAATGACTGCGCCTACCGGTTTTCAGAACGCACTGGAGCCTGTTATCACTTTCATCCGTGACGAAGTAGCAAAACCAAACCTGGGTAACCGCTACATGCGTTATATGCCTATGCTGCTTACCGTATTCTTCTTTATATGGATCAATAACCTGCTGGGGCTGTTGCCATTCGGTTTCAACTTTACAGGTAATATTGCAGTTACCCTGTGCCTCTCTATCGTTTCTTTTATTGTAATGGTAGTAAGCGCAAACAAACATTTCTGGGGCCACTTGCTGAATCCTCCGGGTGTTCCATTTGGTATCAAGCTGCTGCTGGTTCCTATCGAGATCATTTCGTTGTTCATCAAACCGGTAGCCCTTACAATACGTCTTTTTGCCAACATGCTGGCAGGCCACATCGTTATCCTGAGTGTGATCTTTATGATCTTCATCTTCGGTAACATGAGCCCGGTAGCGGGTTGGGGTTTCTCCATCGTCTCTGTAGCTTTCGCGATATTCATGTTCCTGCTTGAGTTGCTGGTAGCAGCAATCCAGGCTTTCATCTTCGCTAACCTTACCGCTGTATTCATCGGCCAGGCTATCGAAGAGCCGCATCATGATCACGGCCACCACCATCATGGTGAAGCCGTGAA
Source organism: Bacteroidota bacterium (assembly GCA_018267955.1). GTDB lineage: Bacteria > Bacteroidota > Bacteroidia > Chitinophagales > Chitinophagaceae > Polluticoccus. The sequence goes on along the minus strand of JAFDXL010000002.1, from coordinate 335,610 downwards.
TGATACTACCGGCCAGGGATATCATGTATCAGCAAATGAGATCATAGCTTAGTTTTTTTAATCAAAAATCCATAAACAATGTTGTTAAACACAATTCTGTTAGCAGCTGAGAGTGCAGGTTTAGGCGCAATAGGCGCTGGTATCGCTGCATTGGGTGCAGGTGTTGGTATCGGTCAGATCGGTAAAGGTGCGGTAGAATCTATCGCTCGTCAGCCGGAAGCCGCTGGTGACATCCGTGCAAACATGATCCTGACTGCTGCCTTCGTTGAGGGTGTTGCGCTGTTCGGCGTTATCGCCGGCGTACTTGCCATCTTCGCTTAAGGAAAAGAAATAATTGCATCCAACGCACAGGGCAGAGGATGCAATTATCTTATTTGATTAGAAAAGAATAGAAATAACTGAAACACAAATACTAAATCATAAATAAAAATGGATTTACTTACTCCGGATCTTGGGTTGTTCGTTTGGACGTCGATAGCATTTCTTTTGGTGTTCTTCATCCTGCGCGCATTTGCATGGAAGCCAATATTGAAATCATTGACTGAACGTGAAACAGGTATCGCTGATGCTATCGCTTCTGCAGACCGCCTGAAGAAAGAAATGAGCCAGATGCAGGCAGAAAATGAGAAGATCATGGCAGAAGCCCGTGCAGAACGTGCTGCTATGCTGAAGGAAGCTAAAGAAACCAGGGATAGCATCATCAACAAGGCTAAGGAAGAAACTAAAGTTGTTGCTGATAAAATGATTGCTGAAGCACAGCAGCAGATACAGCAACAAAAAATGGCTGCCCTTACCGAAGTGAAGAATGAAATGGGCCAGCTGGCAGTTGCCGTAGCAGAAAAAGTACTGCGTCAGCAACTGGCTACAGCAGAAAGCCAGAACAGCTATGCTAAATTGCTGGCTGAAGAAATCAAAATGAACTAACAATATTGTTTATAAAGTTGACAGCTTTGGCTTTTGACTTTTGACTTTTGAATTAATAATATGCCAAATCCACGTCTCGCTTCAAGATATGCTAAATCGCTCCTGGATATTGCTGTAGAGCAAAATGCAGTAGATGTAGCATTGCAGGATATAAAAATGATGAACGAGGTTTGCAATAGCAGCCGCGAATTCACCAACCTGCTGCGCAGCCCGGTAATAAAACCAGATAAGAAGCAGAGCATTATTGATGCTATTTTTGGTAACAAACTGCATCCGCTGGTGCAGGCTTTTGTGAAGCTGCTGGTAAATAAAGGCCGTGAAGAGAACCTGCCTGAGATCGCTGATGCTTTCATGTCTCAGTACAAAGAGATGAAAAACATCAAAACCGTTACGCTTACTACCGCTACTGCGGTATCTGCAGAGGTGAAGGATGCGATCATCAAAAAGATCACCGGTTCACTGAACGCTTCCTCTATAGAAGTTGTAGAACGCGTGGATGCTGATATCATCGGTGGTTTTATCCTGCAAATGGACGATAAGCTGATAGATGCCAGCGTACGCAGGGACCTGAACGATATTAAAACTCAGTTCCAGCAAAATATTTATGTAAGCTCTATCTTTAACTAAGACAGGCACAATAGAAACAAAACAGTTTTTGAAATTATAAAATAAACAGATCATGGTTGATATTAAACCGGATGAAATATCGGCGATACTTCGCCAGCAGCTAACAAACTTCAACGCTTCTGCAAACCTGGACGAAGTAGGTACTGTGTTGCAGGTGGGTGACGGTATCGCCCGCGTTTACGGCCTTAACGGTGTGCGCCAGGGTGAACTGGTTGAGTTTGAAAACGGGGTTAGGGCGATAGCGCTGAACCTGGAAGAAGACAACGTAGGTGTGGTATTGATGGGTGACGGCGGCGATATTAAAGAAGGTGCGCAAGTACGCCGTACCGGCCGTATCGCCTCTATCAAAGTAGGTGAAGGCATGGTAGGTCGCGTAGTAAACACACTGGGCGAAGCTATCGATGGTAAAGGCCCGATCACTGGTGAACTGTATGAAATGCCTATCGAGCGTAAAGCGCCGGGTGTTATCTTCCGTGAGCCGGTAAAAGAACCACTGCAAACAGGTATCAAATCGATAGATGCGATGATCCCTATCGGCCGTGGACAGCGTGAGCTGGTTATCGGTGACCGTCAGACTGGTAAAACAGCGATCTGTCTCGATACCATCATCAACCAAAAAGAATTTTACGAAGCAGGTAAGCCTGTTTACTGTATATATGTAGCGATTGGCCAGAAAGCATCTACCATCGCCGGTGTTATGAAAACACTGGAAGAAAATGGTGCTATGGCATATACTACGATCGTTGCCGCTCCGGCTGCTGACCCTGCACCACTGCAGTTCTACGCTCCGTTTGCAGGTGCTGCGATAGGTGAGTTCTTCCGTGATACCGGACGTCCTGCACTGGTAGTTTATGATGACCTGTCAAAACAAGCGGTGGCTTACCGCGAGGTATCCCTGCTACTGCGTCGTCCGCCGGGCCGCGAAGCTTACCCTGGTGACGTATTCTATCTGCACAGCCGCTTGCTGGAACGTGCTGCTAAAGTGATCAATAACGATGAGATCGCTAAAACAATGAACGACCTGCCGGAAAGCATCAAACACCTGGTAAAAGGTGGTGGATCACTGACAGCATTGCCGATCATTGAAACACAAGCCGGTGACGTATCTGCATACATCCC
>JAFDXL010000002.1:0-332872 GCA_018267955.1 Bacteroidota bacterium | reverse complement strand
GGTATCCGTCCTGCGATCAACGTAGGTATCTCTGTAAGCCGTGTGGGTGGTAGTGCGCAGATCAAATCCATGAAAAAAGTTGCCGGTACCCTGAAACTGGACCAGGCGCTGTATCGTGAGATGGAAGCGTTCTCTAAATTCGGTGGTGACCTTGATGCTGCTACAAAAGTAGTATTGGATAAAGGTAGCCGTAACGTGGAGATCCTGAAACAAGCTCAGTACTCTCCGTACACTGTAGAAAAGCAAGTTGCTATCATCTACCTGGGTACAAACAACCTGATCCGCGAAGTGCCTGTTAAGAATGTTCGTGCATTCGAAGAAGCATTCCTGCGTGAAATGGATCTAAAAATGCCTGACCTGTTAGCTGAGTTCAAGAAAGGTAACCTGCCTGAAGACGGACTGGCTAAGATGGTGAAAATGGCACAAGACATGATCCCTCAGTTCAAAAACTAAGATTTAGTTACTTTCTATAAGATAGCCCCTGCATTTGCAGGGGCTATTGTCATTTGTGTCATAGTAAAGCAACTGCAGCGTCATTTTAATGCAATAAGATGTGACTATAGATTATATCTAGAATGCATTGATATAATTTAAAGGTTATAAAACTAAAATCATGAAAAACCTCTTTACTTCCTCATTCCTAACGGTATTAATTCTTGTTGTGTATAGCAATGCTATGGCACAGATACCTATAATACAATCTTCCAAAACATATGGCGGTACCAAAGATGACGGTATGAACCTTTTTATGCATACCCCTGATGGTGGTTATATTGTTTCAGGATATACTTATTCGTCTGATGGTGATGTAACATCCAACCATGGGGACGTTGATTTTTGGTTATTGAAATTAAATGTTTCAGGTGCCATAGAATGGCAAAAAACGTATGGCGGTTCAGGGCGCGATTACCCTATATCGGTAGCGCTAAGTAAAGACGGAGGATATGTTATCGCAGGTGAGACAGGATCGTCTGATGGGGACCTGGTGACTGCCCACCCGGCAGGCGATGCATGGATTTTAAAAGTGAATGATACCGGTAAGATAGAATGGAGTACTACAGTTGGAGGTTCCGGCTGGGACTTTGTAAATAGAATAGACACTACCTCTGATACATGCTACATAGTAACCGGCGGTACTTTTTCTAATAATGGAGACTTTAGCCTGACGCAAGGGTATTCTGACACGTGGGTTGCCAAAATTGGAGCAGCAGGAGGTGTGATGTGGATGAAAGAATATGGAGGAACAGGAGGCGAATATTCATTTAACATACACCAGACTAATGATCATGGTTATATTGTTGCGGGCTACACAACAGAATCTCCAGCGCATGCACAGATAATCAAACTGGATGATACAGGTAAAGTAATATGGAGTAAAAGATATGGTGGTTCAGGCAATGATGTAGCAACAGATGCCATCCCCGTACGGGGAGGTGGGTATATAATGTGCGGAACCACAAATTCCCATGATGGCGATGTGGCATCGAACCATGGATTAGATGATTATTGGCTTGTAAGGCTGGATGATACCGGCCGTATTCAATGGGAAAAGACTTACGGTGGTAGTAAATATGATTTTGCTGGAGGTATATGTGAGACTATTAATAATGATGGATATGTAGTAGCCGGGTTTAGTGGTTCTTCAAATGGAGATGTATCTACTAATCAAGGGTTAGGGGATGGATGGGTAATAGGCATTGATACGGTAGGTAAATTATTATGGCAAAAATCAGTTGGTGGCAATAAAGGAGATACTGCCTGGGGAATAGTAGCAAATGCAGATGGTAGTTTTACAGTGGGTTGCGTTACCGCATCAACTAATGGGGATGTTACGGACAATCATGGTGGAGAAGATATGTGGATGGTGAAAATATTCCCATACCAGGTAGGTATTAAAAGCCAGGAGATTAGTAATATAAAAGTTTATCCGACGCTTACCTCAGGCTTGGTTCAGATAGATATGCCTGCCGGAATTGATAATGCATCTATCAGGTTGTTTGATATGCAAGGCAGGCAAGTTAGCATGTTTACAATAAACGGGCAGCATACAACCATTAATATAGATACCCTACCCGCAGGAGCATATAATTTGCATATTTTTTCTAAAGGGTTAGAAGCCATCTACAAAGTGATAAAGACAGACTAGAGTTTTCTGCCATTTTTTAAAAAGCCTATGCATTCGCATGGGCTTTTTACGTAACTTTTATTTATGATAACAATCCGGAATGCACGCTCTTCTGATGTAGGGTTCATCTATGATTCCATCTGCATTCTCGAAGAAAAAGAGCTGGACAAGTTTCGGTTTGAGCAGATATTGGAATTCAATCTCAGTAGCCCCGTATACATATACTTAGTTGCAGAGGATAATGGTAAATTGATAGGGTTGCTTACCTGCCATGCACAGCAATTATTGCATCATAGCAATTGGGTGTACGAGATACAGGAGATGTTTGTATTGCCGGAATATAGAATCAAGGGCGTCGGAGCTATGTTGATAAAAGAATTAGAAAGCAGGTTAGCCGGCAAAGATTTCGACGTGCTGGAAGTGAGCTCAAATGTAATGAGAACACAGGCCCATGCTTTTTATGAACGCCATGGGTTTATACATACATCAAAGAAGCTGGTAAAAAAGAAGTAGCATTACTGCAATGTATATGCCTTCACATACTTCATCATCATCTGGCCGCGCTGGCCGTCAATGGCATAATACTCATGAAACGCTGTATCGTTATCAAAATGGAAACCAACAATAAAGGAATAAGGCTCTGTGCCTCTGCGTAATATAGGTTCAAAATGTTCTCCACCTATTGGCATCCGGATGGTATTTACCGCCATGTTGAAACCCCAATGAGCTTCAATATCATAAGTACCATTTACACTGCTGTCTGTAGTTATCACTGCTACCGCAAAGTATTGATGGTTAAGCTTGTCTTCTTCAATCAGGATGCTGTCTGCTGCAACCGTGGTGCCTGATTTAGGTGGCATAAAAGCATTTTTCGTAGTATTGGTAGGTTCGTTTTTGCAGGCAGCAAATAATACCAGCGCAGCAAACAGTAGTTTTTTCATGCGTGGCAAAAATAGATAATTTCAGTATTGTTTCAGGAAATGACGCGGATGCCCTACTTTTAAATATATAATCCATAACAGACCGTATGAAAAAATGGAATCTACCGGTTGCTGCACTGGCAATGGCACAACTGTTTGTCGTTGCATGTAACAATACCAATGAACAAAAAACAAGTATGCAATCAAAGACTGATACAGCAGCGGTAGCGCCTGCTGCGTACGACTCTACTTTTAAGGTAGAAGCGGAAGAATTTGCCGACCTGCAATTACTACGCTACCAGGTGCCGGGATGGGAACAGCTATCGCTGCAGCAGAAGCAACTATCTTATTACCTGTATGAAGCAGCGCTTTGCGGAAGGGATATTATCTATGACCAAAGGAGCAAGTATGGCATACTGCTGCGCAAAACGCTGGAAGATGTGTATGCAACTTACAAGGGAGATAAAACTACCGATGACTGGAAAAAGTTTGAAGTGTATTGTGGCCGTTTCTGGTTTAGCAATGGTAACCATCACCATTATGGCAATGAGAAATTTATACCCGAATGTAGCTACGATTACTTTGCTACATTGGTAAAGAATAGTGATGAAGCAGGCTTGCCCAAAAATCCGGGAGAGACACTGGAAGATTTCCTGGCTCGCATCAAACCGCTGATCTATGATCTGAAAGTAGAACCTAAGGTAGTGGACCTGCGCCCGAATATCGACAACGTAGTTAACTCTTCCAATAACTTCTACGAAGGTGTAACACAAAAAGAAGTGGAAGATTACTATGCAAAGTTTGATACAAAAGGCAATGCACCATCATGGGGCCTGAACAGCAAGCTGATGAAAGAGAATGGCCAGATAGTAGAGAAGGTATGGCGTGTAGGTGGCATGTATTCGCCGGCGATAGAAAAGATTGTTGGCTGGCTGGAGAAAGCAGCGAATGTAGCTGAGAACGACCAACAGAAAAAAGCATTGCAGCTTTTGGTGCAGTATTATCGTACCGGTGATCTGAAAACATTTGATGATTACAGCATTGCATGGGTAAATGATAATAATTCAAGAATAGATGCCGTAAATGGTTTCATTGAAGTGTACCTGGATGCGATAGGCAAGAAGGGTAGTTTTGAAAGTACCGTATCTATGAAGGATATGGAAGCAACCAAACGCATTAAGGCTATAGCGGATAATGCACAATGGTTTGAGGATAACTCGCCGTTGATGCCGGAACACAAAAAGAAAACGGTAAAAGGCATCACCGCAAAAGCCATTACCGTGATCGTAGAAAGTGGAGACGCCGCACCTAGCACACCGATAGGCATTAACCTGCCTAACGCGGACTGGATACGTAAAGAATACGGTTCTAAATCTGTATCGTTGAGTAATATCATTCACTCTTACAATGTAGCCAGTGAAAAGAGTGGCATGCTGGAGGAGTTTGCAGTAGATGATACCGTATTGCAGCGCGCGCATAAATATGGCAACCTTGCAGCAGACCTGCATACAGATATGCACGAATGCATTGGGCATGCTTCCGGCCAGATAAACCCCGGTGTAGAAACAACAGATAAAACACTGAAGAACTACGCATCCTGCCTGGAAGAAGCACGTGCAGACCTGGTAGGCTTATATTATGTTACGGATCCTAAGCTGCAGGAAATCGGCGTATCGCCAAGTAAAGAAGTAGGCTATGCGGAATATGATAATTATATGATGAATGGCCTGATGACACAGCTTACCCGCATTAAGCTAGGCGATCAGATAGAAGAGGCGCACATGCGCAACAGGGCCCTGGTAGCTTATTGGGCGTATGAGAAAGGTAAGAAGGATAATGTGGTAGCTTTTGTGAAGAAAAACGGCAAAACCTATGTACAGGTAAATGATTATGAAAAACTACGCCAGTTGTTTGGCCAGTTGTTGCGTGAGATACAACGCATCAAGTCTGAAGGTGATTATAACGCCGGCAAGAACCTTGTAGAAAATTACGGTGTGAAGATAAACAAGGCATTGCACAAGGAAGTGCTGGAACGTTATGCAAAGCTGAATATCAAACCGTATCGTGGTTTTATACAACCTAAGCTGATACCGGTTATGGATGGCGATAAGATCACCGATGTGAAGATCGAATATCCTACCAGCTTCTATCAGCAGATGCTGGAGTATGGTAAGAATTATGGTTACCTGCCGGTGAAGAATTAAGGCTTGTAACTAGGAGTATACATAAAAGGGCTGCCAATTGGCAGCCCTTTTTATCGTTGTTGAATATCTGATTTACAATGCAGTAAGCTTTCCACCTTTTATTGTAAAGGGATTATGAAAATCAGTATTGTCCACCAGCATGGGTACGTATTCTCCTTTTACTGTGGCAGCTATATGTGTAGGGGCATCGTGCAGTAGTTCTGTAAGCTTACGCGCAATTGCGTCCTGTGTTTTTTTATCTATAGTGTCTTTGATGCTGATATGCATGCCTCCGCCATTTACCTCTGCAGCCATAGTAAGCCCGGCATATTCAAAATAAGCAATAGCACCATTCTTATCGACTACTACATTATCAAGATGCAAATAATAGCTACCGTCTTTTAATTGTTTGAGTTCCTCCTTCATATTCGTAAGCAGGTACTCTTTGATGCCTTTATCTGTAAAACCAGCCGTTGTATTTGCTGATGCATTCATCCTGTTAGCCATATCATGAATTTGGTAATCCGCATAAATTCTATCACCATTTAGCGAGTCTGGCAAAGGGCCTCGTTGCATAATATGCATGGATTCGTTTCCGTTTGTGGGGTCTACTACAATGACCGTATCCGGTATCCCGGAGCTCAATTTGATAGTGTTTCCCCACATAGTAACCGTATTCCCATTTTGTACGCGATTATCATAAGAAAAAGCGTTTTTGGTAAAACATAGTATACATACCAGTGCCAATGGTAAGGTCAGCAATATTTTGCTTTTTGATATGGAAGATGAATTTCTTGTTAGCATCATGATTCTCTTTTTTACAGGTGAACGATTGAATGAATGCGAGAGGGCAGGGGCTGACTGTAAGATGGCTTGTTCTATAAGAAATTGTCCGTATTCTTTTGGCGCTTTGTCCACCGCCGCATCGGCCTGGTATTCGTGCACAATGCTCAGCCTTTCTGCATACATATATACCAGCGGGTGGAACCAACATACGATTTTAGCTATCTGCATAAATAACAGATCAAAGAAATGGAGCAGGTGGCCATGTTGCTCTTCGTGCGTCAGTATAATACGCAATTCATCATCTGAATAGTCTTTTTTGCTGCTGATGAATACATATCGGAATGCAGAATAAGGGCTGTGTTGCTTCCCTGTTTCTACAATAGTCCATACACCGTCTTTAAATTTATTACCATGCTTATAGCTGTTAATTATAGTGATGGCTTCCTTTACTGTTAATACAAGCGATACCAATACCCCCGACAGGTAAATGAATAATAGTATGATCTGTTTTCCTGATGCTACATTTGCCGCTTTGCTATTGGTGATGGAGTCTTTAATAGCCGCGGATCTTTCTGTTACAGGTTGTGCCAGGTTGCCTGCATACTCAAAACCGACGCCGTGCCACGACCATAGGGGTAACAGTAAGCCAAGTATAAAAGTCAGCAGCAGATAAGCCCTGTTGAAACCATGATAGGCTTCCTTGCTAAAGAACAGATCGAAGACCAGCAGGCTGAGCAGCCATATTGCGCTTGTGTTAAGGATGTATTGGAGCATAATGGTCAAAGTTTGTTATGATTATAAGCGTGTTACTTTTCCTCCTTTTACCGTAAACGTATTCTCGATGTTTGTGTAGATCTGTACAGGAACATTCTGACCTTTAATATTTGCTGGTTTATGTTTAGGGGCATTCATGATAAGTTCATCTATCTTTTTGGCAAAAGCATCCTGTACGTTTTTAGCACCATCAGTTTCAACACCTGCTACATCATCAAAGCTGGTACTAATACCACCATAGTTGTAATAGACGATCTTACCATTCTCATCTACTGTCAAACAATCCATCAGTAGATAATAGTCTCCATCTTTTAATTGCTTTATCTCTTCTTTTAGATTTCCAAGTAAATACTCTTTTAGGGCCTCGCTTTTAAGGCTGGTGTTGTCATATGCATATGCTCCCTGGAAGTCTTGCTCTCCGTAAACTTTTTTACCGTTCATAGATTCTACAAATAGGCCATCTTTAACAGTAATGAAAGTTCTGTCTTTACCCGTTGTAGGATCAGTCACGATAGTGGTATCCGGGGTGTGCTTGCGTACTATAAATGTATTACCGTGAAAGGTTACTTTATTACCATCGGTAATGCGCGTATTATCAGACAGTGCATTTTTAGAGAAGCAAAGTGCAGATACCAATAACAAGGGTAGTGCTAATAACAGTTTGCTTTTTGATAAAGCAGAAGAATGACGAGTAAGCATAATTATACGTTTTTTTATAGGTGAGCGATTAAATGAATGAGAAAGGGCAGGGGCTGACTGTAAGATGGCTTGTTCTATCAAAAATTGTCCATACTCTTTCGGAGGTTTATCTACAGCAGCATCTGCCTGGAATTCGTGTACAGTTGCAAGTCTTTCATTATAGAGGTATACCAGCGGATGAAACCAGAATACGATCTTTGCCAGCTGCATAAAAAGCAGGTCGAAGAAGTGCAACAAATGCCCGTGTTGCTCTTCGTGTGTAAGGATGATGCGTAGCTGCTCTTCAGTATAATTTTCTCTGCTGCTAATAAATACAAAACGGAATGCTGAATAAGGGCTATGCGGCCTACTGGTTTCAATAACCGTCCATACGCCATCTTTAAATTTGTTGCCTTTGTTGTATGCGACAGATAAAGTGATCAGATCTTTTAATAGTAGAATAGCGGCTAGGACCAGGCCTGCAATGTAGATGCTCCATATTAGCGTTGACAGACCAAGTGCGGCGGCGGCAGGTTGGCTGTTAGATATGGTTTCTTTAAGCAATGCAGCGTTATGTGCGATAGGCCTGCTGCCTAACGTTGCGGTGTATTGTACTGTTGCCTCCTGCAATTGCCACAAGGGTAGTAACAGGCCAATCGTGAACGTACTAAGCAAGTAAAATCTATTATAGCTATGAAATGTTTCCCTACGAAGGAACAAGTCAAAAACCAAAAGGCTAAGCAGCCATATCGCGCTTGTGTTAAGGATGTATTGGAGCATGGTTTATACTTGTTTATTTAAATTGTGCTTGTTGTTTACGTTCCAGTTCAGGCAGTTGTTTTTTGTATTCGTCAGCATTCCATTTTATCTTCCAATGAGATACGTAATCAGACAAAGGCCCCAGCCCTACCTCAGCGCGTCGTTTATCTACATTATCCGGATCGTCTAAAATATCCACATAATATTGCCCGTCTTTAGATATGGCTATCTGACTGCCATATATCTGTTTTTTGCCGGTACGGATTGCCACCCTGTCTTCCAGCAAGGCCAGCGCCTCGGGGCGTGCTTTTTTTGCTTTCACAGCATTCCGAATCATGGGTAGATATTTTTGCTGTGTTCTGATATCAGCATGTTGTATGACCAGGAATAGCGTGTTGTTGCCTTCACGGCCAATACTTTCCGGCCCAAGCCAGCCATATTTGTCGAGTATGGCTTTTACCTTAACCAGGTTTATAGAATCTTTTTCATTTATGATTTGCCAGAGAGATTTTATCTCTGCTGATTGACGGCCATATTTTTTCTCAATGTTTTCTATCTGCATCCGATATTTTTGATCTTCTATCATAACCGTATCCAGAATGGCAACAAGAGGCTTATTTAATCCTGCTTCATTTTTCTCTTTGTTGGCTTTTACAAGATTATACAATGGCTGCCAGCGGGCATCTTTTCTTAAAGGTTCCAGGTCGGGATCCGCAGCAAGGTGGTTAAGATCAATATAGTTTGCTTTTTCAGCTATTCTAAAGAGCTGAGAAAATGCAGAATCGGTATTGCCCGCCAAAGACCAGGAACAAGCAGCATTGTATCGGTCGTCAGTATATCCCTTGCCACCAAAAGAAGCAAAAGCATTAGTATAGGCGATGGCAGATTTCTGATATTCTTTATTGTCGTAGTATTTGTTTGCTTCCTTTATATACTCACTATACAATTCAGGCGGGGCCTGCGCATATCCATGTGCAGAAGCAACCAGGCATGATAAGTATAGAAAGCGTCTAAGGCTCATTGAAGCTTTTTTTAAGAATCAGAAGGTCATTTCTTTTTTGAATTATTATCCAGCTTTTTCATCAGGTCGTTCAGTTCCTTTAAGTCCATATCCTCATTCTTTACCAGGAAGCTTACCAGTTTTTTAGGTGAGCCACCGAAGTACTTCTCTACCAGGCTTTTTACACCATGGTTAGCATATTCTTCTTTGGTAACAATAGGGAAGTACTCGTAAGTCTTTCCGTAAGCTTTATGATCTACAAACCCCTTGCGTTCCAGTATCCGTACTACAGAAGATATAGTGCTGTGCGGCATGTCCGGGTCACCCAGCTTTTCTATTACATCGCGTACCAAGCAACGTTGCAGTTCCCATATTATTTGCATTACTTCTTCTTCTGCCTTTGTAAGTGTTGCTAATGATTTTTTCTGTGCCATTGATCTGTAATTAGTATGTATAGTAGCTTTTGAATTTCTTTGTAACGTAAATATACGTTATAGAACGTATTGTCCAAATTAAAATTCAGGAAAATGAAAAAAGGTTGCCCATTGGGCAACCTTTTATATGAATAGTTAGGTTCCTTATTTTTTCATCAAAGCAAAATCCACCACTTCTTTCATTTCATTTACATAGTGGAAACGCATGCCTTTGATATACGCAGGATTGATCTCTTCTACATCTTTCTCGTTCTGCACACATAGTATCACATCTTTGATGCCTGCACGTTTAGCAGCCAGTATTTTCTCCTTAATGCCACCCACAGGCAATACCTGTCCGCGCAGCGTTATTTCTCCGGTCATTGCCAGGTGTGGTTTTACCCTGCGGCCTGTGAATGCAGATGTAAGAGCCGTGAGCATGGTAACACCGGCGCTGGGTCCATCTTTAGGTACGGCGCCTTCCGGCACATGTATATGAATATTGTACTCGTCGAAGCGCTCATAAGGGATGCCGAACTCGGCAGCATGCGCCTTCAGGAACGATAAAGCGGTAGAAGCACTTTCTTTCATTACTGTGCCTAAATTACCTGTAAGGGAAAAACCACCTTTACCCTTTGCCAGGCTGGCTTCGATGAACAGGATATCGCCGCCTACGTAAGTCCAGGCGAGGCCTACAGCCACACCGGCTGGGTGTCCCTTGGTATAGATCTCATTCGTGAACTTCGGCTTACCCAACACTTTTTCCACCTGCTCTGCAGTTACCTGCGGGGCTACCTTTTCGCCCATAGCTACCTGCCGTGCTATAGAACGCATCATGCTGGCAATAAGCCTGTCCAGCTCACGCACGCCCGATTCACGGGTATACTCCTGTACTATCTTATTTAAAACCTTGTCGTTGAATTTGATGGCCACTTTATCCAGTCCATGCAGTTCCTTTTGCTTTGGTATCAGGTGGCGTTTTGCGATCTCTGTTTTTTCCTCCATGGAGTACCCCGTCAGCTGTATGATCTCCATACGGTCACGCAGGGCTGGCTGTATATCTCCCAGGCTGTTAGCTGTAGCTACAAACAATACCTTAGATAGGTCAAACTCCAGTTCCAGGTAGTTATCATAGAAAGAATTGTTTTGTTCCGGATCCAGTATTTCCAGCAATGCCGAGCTTGGATCGCCGCGGAAGTCTTTACCTATTTTATCGATCTCATCAAGGATAAATACAGGGTTGGCGGATTTTACCTTACGGAGCGATTGTATGATACGGCCCGGCATGGCGCCAATGTAAGTTTTACGATGGCCGCGCAGTTCACTCTCATCATGTAGTCCACCAAGGCTCAGGCGTACATATTTGCGGTTGATAGCGTTGGCAATGCTACGCCCAAGGGATGTTTTACCAATACCCGGAGGCCCTACGAAACAAAGGATAGGTGATTTCATATCACCTTTCAGTTTCAATACGGCCAGGTATTCCAGTATACGATCCTTGATCTTATGCATACCATAATGGTCGTCATCCAGTATTTTTTGGGCCTTTTTCAGGTCGTAACTATCCTCGGTATAAACGCCCCAGGGAAGGTCCAGCATCAGGTCGCAGTGATTATAGATCACCGAATAATCGGGGGTGCTTGGGTGCATACGCTGCAGCTTTTCAATATCTTTTTTGAAAAGCTCCTGTGCAGCCTCCGGCCAGTTGATGCCTTCTGCGCGTTTTTGCAGGTCGTTTATTTCCCGTTCATTAGGGTCGCCACCCAGCTCTTCACGAATCGACTTCATTTGCTGTTGCAGGAAGTATTCGCGTTGCTGTTTGTCTATATCCGCGCGTGTCTTATTGGTGATCTCGTTCTTTAACTCTACCAGTTGCAGCTCAGAATGCAGCAGTTGCAATAATTTTTCTGCCCGCTTTTTCACATCATCCTCTTCGAGCAGGGCCTGCTTTTCAGTAAGTTTTACGCTGAGGTTAGATGCTACGAAGTGTACCAGGAAAGACTGGTGCTCAATATTGCGCAGAACGATGCTGGTTTCGTTAGGCATATTGGGCGATTGCTGTGCTATCAGCTCTGACTGTTCTTTGATAGACGCCACCAGTGCCTCAAATTCTGCATCTTCTTTCGGAAAATTATCCTCCAGGTATTTGATCTTAGCTGTATAGTAGGGCTCTACCTGCGTATAGGCTTCTATGCGGAAGCGCATACGGCCCATAATGAATATAGTGGTATTGCCGTCCGGCATTTTTATCTGCTTTACGATCTTGGCAAGCGTACCTACCTGGTATATATCTTCTGGGTTGGGATCTTCTTCGTTACCGTTCTTTTGCGCAACAACGGCTATCCATTTGCCATTTTTCTGTGCTTCATTTATTGCCTTAACAGATTTTTCGCGGGCTACAGTTATGGGTAATACTACATTCGGGAATAATACAGTGTTCCTAAGTACTATTACGGGTACTTCCTCGGGCAGGTTACCTTTTTCCTGGTCATCCAGCTCATCCTCGCCTAATGGCACAATGGGCATAAACTCCACTTCCTGTTCGGGTTGCGCCAGCAGCATTTCAATCATTGATTTTGTATCGTTCATCTATGTATCGTATGACAATATTTCTTTTAAAGAAAGAAAAGTAATTGATAAAGATACGTGTCAACTCCTATGCCAACCTAATAAACCTGTAATTTTTACAGGAACCTATCTTGCCTATCTTTGCCAAAAATCGCAAGATGAGACTACGTATTACACTTTGTTTGTTATTGTTTTTAAACCTGTTGTCAGAAGCCGGCTATGCTCAGGCCGATTCCCTGGATATTGACCGTATTGAAGAAAAATTCGAGCCAAAACCGCATAAATTTTATTGGAGCAATGCACTGGATGCGGCAATTTTTTCTACCTCTACATACTCTTATCCCGGGAAATCAAGCCAGTTGAGTACACTAAGGTTCAGTTATTTCTTCAATTTCGGTTTTAATTTCAATTACGATTTCAGCAATCATGTAGGACTATATACGGGAGCCGGAATTAAAAATATAGGATATATAGAAAAAATAAAGGCATCAGATAGTACTATTAAAAGAAGGGTTTATACCATAGGTGTACCGTTAGGTATCAAAATAGGTAATATCAAACGCCGCAATTACGTAATGCTGGGCGGTGGCCTTGATGTTCCGTTTAACTACAAAGAGAAAGGCTTTATTAAAAGAGGCAATAAGGAAAAGTTCAATGAATGGTTTAGCGATCGTACCCCTTTGCTGATGCCTTATGTATTTGTGGGTGGATCTTTTTCGCCAGGTATCAGCGTAAAACTGCAATACTATCCCGGCAATTTTATGAATACAGATTACCAGGAGAATATGATGGTTAACGGTGTACCGGTAATGGTAAAGCCGTATGCAGGGTATAATGTAAACCTGGTATTATTGAGCCTGGGTATGGACATACATTACAAAGGCAAATCGAAAATGAAACATCTTTTTAATAAATAAGCCAAAGAATACGCAAATAGAAAGAGCGCCCATTGGGCGCTCTTTCTTTATTAGGATCATTCATTATTTCAATACATCAGCCAAAGCTTTTTCAAGGTCTTCCCCGCGCAGATCGCGGCCTATTATCTTACCCTGTGGGTCTACCAGGAAGTTAGAAGGAATCGCCTCTACACCATAATCGCGAGCGGCAGCAGATTCCCAGCCCTTAAGGTCACTTACTTGTGTCCATACAAGGCCATCTTTGGCGATAGCTTCTGTCCATTTATCTTTGTCGTTATCCAGGGACACACCCAATATGGTAAAGTTTTTATCCTTGAATTTATTGTAGGCTGCTACCACATTAGGATTTTCTCTACGACATGGGCCGCACCAGGAAGCCCAGAAATCAACCAGCACATATTTACCTTTTAAAGAAGAAAGTGTTACCTGCCGCCCATCTGTAGCATTCAGGCTCAGCTCCGGAGCCGCTGAACCTATAGCCGGGCCTGCGGCGCCGGGCTGCTGCTGGCCGGCTGCCATATAGGCATTGAATTTGGCAATAAAATCCTTTGCCAGTTTTGCGTTGGCGTATTTGGCACTCAGGTTTTGTATAAATACTTTGTAATAATCCTTTTCTACTTCTGGATTCAGTATTTGTACGGCAAAAATTGCATTCGGGAGGTATTTAGTAGTATCAGCATACTGCTCAATAAAGCGGGTAAGCTGAAATTTCATATCCTTTACATCGGATTCGGCAATAGCCAGCATGCTATCATTACCCTTAGCTCTGAGGCTGTCCATCACAATACCCATAGTATTAAAATCGTGCATCTGGCCTCTTACCACTGCCATAAAGCTGGCCAGGCTCTCAGATGCCGCTGAACCGGAGAACGTACTTTGTTCAGGTGCGCTCCAGTCGCCTTTAATAGTTACATCTTCTTTGTCAAATGAAAAAAGCAATTTGCGGTCGTTTCCTGAGAAACTGAGCCTGTATATACCCGGCTCAGGCACATTTGCAGAAAGCGTAAAATGCCCTGATTTATCTGATTTTACAGAATCTACGACAATAGTCTTATCAATACCCAATTCAGAGAGATAAACGGTCTGTTCCGGCATATTTTCAAGGGTACCATATACATGGTATTTTTTGCCACCGCCACCACAGGCAGAAAGCCCGGCAATAATAACTGATAAAATAAAAAGGTGTTTTACCCGCATTTGTGTTATTTTTCAAATGCAAACCTAATTAATTATTTGCGTTCCCTCCTGATTTGAGGCTAAATAGGGGGATATTACAGGGGAAACGTATAGGGAAATAGGTTAATGACAAAAGGCTGACATAAGCTGTGGAAAACTGAAAGATATTTGCATAGTAATGAGGAGATTACTACTTATTTGCCCAATTCTGGTTTGTTTATCCATGTTTTTCGTTTCCTGTGAAAAGCAAGACCAACCCATTGTCCTTCCTCCGCCAAGTGGCGCTCAGCATGCTTCTGTAGATATGGGAGAAGACTATACCGACCAGGTGTTTTATAACCTGGCTAGCGGAAAGATCGTTTATACCAGCAAAGTGAGTAGCTGGCACCTGGCTTTTGAATCTACACCTCTAGGTTATCATATTTACATAAACGGAGAACGGGATTTTTCTGTATTTAACACACATCGTACGGAAATGCAGGATGTGTATGATACTTCTATGGTTAATGGCAAGCCATGGCAGATAGATGATTATAACGGAGCCTCAAACGCCACCGCTATTGGTGAATGGCTGAATGGCGCCGGCACTTCTAAAAGGGAAGTGTTTATTCTGAAATGCAACCCCGGTGACATAGCTGATACATTCCTGAAGATACAATTGGGGTATACGAACGAAGGATATATTCTGACCTATAGTAAGTTGCGGGATAATGCTCCTAAAACAGTAGTGATACCCAAAGATCCTAATTACAATTTTGTATACTTTTCACTAAAAGATGAAAGGATAACAACACCGGAACCACCCAAGAATACCTGGGATATCGTGTTCACGCATTATCGTAGTACGCAGCTCATTTATAACAATGCTGTATTTCCGTACCAGGTAAGCGGTGTGCTGCTGAATGCAAATAATACTACTGCAGCCGTAGATTCTGTAACAGCCTACCAAAATATGAATGCTGACAAGATAAGCAGTATGCATTTTTCAGATGCGAGGGATATCATAGGCTTTAACTGGAAAGATTATGATAGAGTAGCCGGGCATTATACCGTGAAACAGAATAAGGTGTATGTAATAAAAACGCAGGATAACAAGTACTTTAAAATGCACTTTCTAGACTTCTATAATGCGCAGGGTATAAAAGGTAATCCTAGTTTTGAATATGAGCAGATGCAGTAACAAAATACCTGCTAAAGCATAATAATGTCTTCGGGGAGCCAGTAACTGCGTGCTGTTTCTATTAAATATGCTTCCTGTTCCCTTAAATTATATTGTTTGGAACCCCTGGTCCAAAGCCTTTGCATACTTTTTACCTGCTTCGCAATGCCGGTATAATCTTTATCGGCAATAGCAAGAACCAATTCTTTCATCTCTTTCCGCCTGTCTGTATCGTTGATCAACGGCCCCCTGTTATATACTAATGATAATAGCGCCGCCTGGCAATCCGGCAAAAGCGTATTGATTCCCGGGAATATATTTTTCACATCGGCAGCGCAAGATGGCAAAGTGTGGGTATAAAAGACGTGCAAGGCGGTATGATAAAGGACCTTTATCCCTATAACTGCAGGCAATAGATTTTTTGCATCATCGCCTGTTTTGCCATGTGTTTTGATAAGGGCCGATAACTCCGCTGATGACAAATAAGGTTCCCAGGTATCGTTTATGTCTTTCCTGGTGGCATAGCCGCAATCGTAGCCAATGCCAATGATGATGCCGCTATCGGCCCCTGATAGATAGGGGCTTTGAAATTTGTGTTCGTATTCTTCTTTTTGGGGCACTGCTGCATCCAGGAGCAGGCTCATTTTATCCCGTGGAATAGCTAAGGAAGCATCTTTAGAGATCCTGAGTGTCTGTGCCGCAAGTAATCGTTCTAATGTTGTGATAGTTTGAGGTCCTGCTATGCCATCCGGCCCGATGTGTAAGGCCTTTTGTAAATGGGCGATATCCGTTATTGCTCCGTGCACATCCGGAGGCAAGCCAAGGTGTTTGACTAAATGGCTGCAGGTGGCTGCATCGACTACGCCGCTGGCCGGGATACCTAATTGCTTCTGGATATCTGCAATCCGTTTTGACAGTCTGTTAGCCATGTACCGTATTAAATCATCCGAAAGATATATGAAAATAGGATGATAAATATTATTTTCAGGCCTCTTAGTTAAACAACTTTTACGATGAAAAGAACAGGCTTATTCCTCTGTACCTTCCTATTGGGCCATACTTTGTTTGCGCAGGAAGCGGCAAGCAGTAATAAAATGATCATGAATTATAATGGCCACTGGTATGTGCCGGGGGATAATTCATTGGATAAAGAAGCCTTGCATTACCAGCAGCTTATCAAAGAAAAATCAGCATTTGACACGCTTGCCCGCGGACTGGATAAATATCTTGGCAGAGACCAATATAACGAAGTGTCTAATAACCTGGATAAGCTGCTGAAGAGCGAAAGTATGATGCCGGGAAACACTGCGCTCATTACATTATTGCAGCAGTATGTAGATATGACCAAAGCGCTTCGCAACAATATAGTGAGCAAGGACGATTACCGCAGGCAAATAGGCCTGGCATCATCGAGGATATTGAAAGCAAGAAGTGGAGGCTGGAGCGATGATCTTTACGCCTACATCATAAATGAATCGATAACGAACAGCCTGGCTTACCTCAAAGAGCAGGCAAGGCTTGATAACAGCCTGATGATGGCTTTACTGCAGTTGAAAAAAGACGAGCGCTATCAAAATTGCGACTATAACATTATTGTTGATAACCGTATGCTGGATGACCCGGATATGGAAATGTTTATCTGCGACCGTATGGAGTATATCCTCGGCGCAGACATTTATCGTTACAGGGAAAGTACCCCTGGTATCATCAAAAATTACAACAAACGCAAAAAAGAGAGTGCAGATATGATGGGTTGGTTGCTGCAGCGCGCTACACAGGATAAGACTCCTTTTGTGATGCCCATCAGCTTTAGCCACAACACAGGTGATAAACTGAATGAAGAAAACCTGAGCCTTTCCAGGAACCAGGAATGGTATGTGTTCCTGTTTTACAAAGGTTTCCTATATTATTCTGATGCTTTACCAAAATGTGGTGATAAAGCAACTGTGACAATATTGTACAAGCCTTAACTGAATTATGAAATACCTACTACTACCGCTGATGCTGTTCGCATTCAGTAAATCCTCCTTTGCCCAAACCGATACGCTGGAATATTTTATAAACATTCATAAAAAGAAATGCGATCCTAAATGGGCGCTATACTATCGCCGTGCTTTTAAAGATATGGACTGGTGGCATGTAATGGATTATTATGTTGCTACTTCTACCCTTGCCTCCAATTCGTTTTATAAGGAACGGGGGACAGATACATTTACTGTCCTGGAAGGCAGGCATAGTACCTATTATCAAAATGGGCAGTTGCAGGAAACTTGCCAGTACCTGGACGATAAAATAGTGGGCATCACCAGAAAGTATAGTGAAAATGGCAAATTGATAGACTCCGCATATTATCGGAAAGGCATCCCGGCTAAAACAAGGTATAAATGGAACGATAGCGGGCAGATGGTTTTCAAAGGCGTTTATGATGAGGGTGGTTCCGGAGTGGGTGAAGAATGGGAATATTTTGGAGATGGTAAACTGATGGGTTATGGCAAAACGAACGCAGGATACTTAAAAGATAGTACCTGGACCTGGTTTTATGAAAGCGGTAAACCCAGCAGCATAGAGCAATACAAATCAGATTCGCTGGTCAGCGCACAGTGTTTTGAACCTGATGGTAAACCCTCACCCGGTCCATGTATACCTGAAAAAATGCCGGAACCGGGATATAACGTCATGCAATTTCTTGGGCAGAATATGCATTATCCATCAGAAGCTATACAATCCAATATCGAAGGCGCAGTTACTATACAATTCATTATTAATGCAGACGGGCGAATATCAGATATTAAGTCAATAGGCCGTCATTTAGGTAGGGGCTGTGATGAAGAAGCTATCAGAGTTGTATCTTCGATGCCTAAATGGGAACCCGGCAGATACCATAACCGCAAGGTTATTGTTCATTATACGCAACCGGTATCATTTAAGTTAGAATAAAGCCATAAAAACACATACAATGAAATACGCGTACACTATCCTGGCATTGTTGTTTTCGCTAACCTACACAGCTGCTCGCGCGCAGGGTGATACTACCATTACTTTTTATGATTATTGGTGGAAGAAATGTGATAAAGATGTAAGCCATTACTATCGTATCAAATATAAAGATGGTAACTGGTGGCACACCCGCGACTATTATATACAACAAAATATATTGCAAAAAGAGGTAACTTATTCTGATGACAGTCTGCAGGTAAAGCAAGGCATGACCTACTATTTTCATCCGAATGGCCAACTTCAGAAGAAAGTGCGCTACCTGGATGATAAAACAGAGGGTATGGTAAAGGAGTATAATGCCGATGGCAGATTGATAGATTCAGGTTTATACAAGCACGGAATACCCTATAAAACCCGCATCAAGTGGGATGATAACGGGAATGTAATCTTTAAAGGTGTGTATGATGAAGCGGGCTATGGTGTCGGAGATGAAACTGAATATTTTGATGATGGCAAGCTCAGCAGCCACGGTATTACCAGGGAAGGCTTTAAAAGAGATAGTATCTGGACGTTTTATACCCATGAAGGTGTGGTAAGTTGCCAGGATCTCTATGATAATGGCAGCAGGGTAGGTCGCATGTGCTATGATAAGAATGGCACGCTGTATACAGGTACCTGCGAAGACCAACCTGCACAACCTGTTGAAAAAAGTGAAACAATCAACAATAGATTTATTCAGAGATATTCAGACATTAAAGAATCTAATTATAAAATAGATCAAAATACGGGTGGAATAGGTGCAGGAACAGTAGACGCCAATTTCAAATTCAAGAAAGGCACGTATATAGTGTTAAAAGTATATGTAGATGATAAAGGCAAAATGACAAATATAGAAGTTGTTCATAAGGTTTATCCTCAGGTGGATAGAATGGTGGCAGATATATTTAGCAATATCAGCAAATTTAAACCGGCTACTAACGGCAACCGTCCTGTGAAGGCCAGCTTCGAGTGGCCTATACCGCTCGACCAGTTATAATATTTCGCTATATAAACTTTTTTTTAAAACAAACGCTTCTATTACAATCTTTCCTTTTGCTTTTTGGTTAGGGAACCTTACCTTTGCGCAAAATTTGGGAGGGTATGTGCTTTCCCGATAATATAACATTAGGAACTTATTCTTTTTATATAATTGAATTTTATGCCAAACGTTGGTAAAATAAAACAAATCATCGGCCCTGTAGTGGACGTTTATTTCTCAGCTGATAACAAACTGCCTGAAATTTATAACGCCCTGGAACTGGTAAGGCCTACAGGTGAAAAACTTGTATTGGAAGTGCAGCAGCACCTGGGTGAAGATAGCGTACGTTGCGTAGCGATGGATGCAACTGAAGGCCTGGTGCGTGGTATGGAAGTTACTGATACCGGTAAGGCTATTGCAATGCCTACAGGTGAGCAGATACATGGCCGCTTGTTTAACGTTACAGGTGATGCTATCGATGGTTTGCCTCAGCCGGATAAAACCAACGGCCGTCCTATCCACGCGAAGCCTCCTAAATTCGAAAACCTGAGCACAGCATCTGAAATACTTTTTACCGGTATTAAAGTTATTGACCTGATCGAACCATATGCAAAAGGTGGTAAGATCGGTTTGTTTGGTGGTGCGGGTGTAGGTAAAACTGTATTGATCCAGGAATTGATCAACAACATCGCGAAAGCATACGCTGGCTTGTCTGTATTTGCGGGTGTGGGCGAGCGTACACGTGAGGGTAATGACCTGATGCGTGAAATGATCGAAGCAGGCATCGTTAAATACGGTGAAAAATTCAAACACAGCATGGAATCAGGTGGCTGGGACCTTGCTTCTGTAGATAAAGAAGAACTGAAAGATTCTAAGGCAACCTTCGTATTCGGACAGATGAACGAACCACCGGGCGCCCGTGCACGTGTGGCACTGTCTGGTCTTACCATCGCTGAATACTTCCGCGATGGGGATGGTACAGGTAAAGGTAAAGACATCCTGTTCTTCGTAGATAATATCTTCCGTTTCACACAGGCAGGTTCTGAGGTATCAGCCCTGCTGGGTCGTATGCCATCTGCGGTGGGTTACCAACCTACGCTGGCTACAGAAATGGGTCTGATGCAAGAGCGTATTACTTCTACCAAAAACGGTTCAATCACTTCCGTACAGGCTGTTTACGTACCTGCGGATGACTTGACCGATCCGGCTCCGGCAACAACCTTTGCCCACCTGGATGCTACTACGGTATTGAGCCGTAAGATCGCTGACTTAGGTATCTATCCTGCGGTAGATCCGCTGGATTCTACTTCACGTATCCTTACTCCGCAGATCGTAGGTGATGCACACTACAACTGTGCTAACCGTGTAAAAGGTATCCTGCAGCGTTATAAGGAATTACAAGATATCATCGCCATCCTTGGTATGGATGAGCTGAGTGAAGAAGATAAAATGACGGTACAGCGTGCGCGTAAAGTACAACGCTTCCTGTCTCAGCCATTCCACGTGGCAGAACAGTTCACCGGTCTGAAAGGTGTACTCGTTCCGATCGAGGAAACTATCCGTGGTTTCAACATGATCATGGACGGTGAAGTGGATGAATATCCTGAAGCAGCGTTCAACCTGGTAGGTAATATCGAAGAAGCTATTGCTAAGGGTAAGAAACTGATGGAACAAGCAAAAAACTAAGTTGATCTGTTGACTGGTTTTGAATTTTGACTTTTGAATTTGCAATATGCAATTAGATATATTAACACCGGAGCATAAGGTTTATAATGGCAATGTTTACGGCATTCAATTGCCGGGCATCGAAGGTTCTTTCGAGATACTGGAGAACCACGCTCCAATGATCGCTACTCTTGGTAAGGGTAAAATGAAGATCATTAAAGACAAAAACACTGCTGAAATGTACGAGATATCCGGCGGCTTCGTAGAGGTGCTGGATAACAAAGCAAGTGTGCTGATAGAAAGCGCAGTAGCACTGGATTAGTAGTTTTTAGTTTGTTTGATATTTTAAGGGCTGTCAAAGACAGCCCTTAATTATTTTATGAAAGTCTTCAACCGCTTTTTACCATTTCCTTTTTACATTTGATGCATCTTGAACCTCCCATTTTTTATAGCACGCAGATATTTGCTCCGCCAGAAAGGAGCATTCTCTTCGTTTATTATACGGCTGGCAATAGCATCTACCGCTATTAGTGTCATGACAATGATCATGGCAGTGGCTTTTGTCACCGGGTTTAAATACGAGGTAAGGGAGAAACTGTTCAGTTTTTGGGGACATATTCATATTGAGCCCCGCACGATGAACAATAATAGCATCATTACCTCCGATCCCACCAATCGCGACCTGGTGATGGAGCAAAAAATACTACATACACCGCATGTGGTATCGCTCACCCCGTTTGCGGTAAAGCCTGCTATTATTAACTCTAGGCAGGCAATTGAAGGAATAGCATTGAAAGGTGTGACTAAAGACTATCACCTGCCGGCGGGTATTGATTTTACCGGGCGACAGATCAACTTTGATGATTCCGATTATGCCAAAGAAATAATCCTGTCGGAAGTAACCGCTCAAAGGCTGGAGGTAAAACCCGAGGATGACCTGAAAATTTATTTCGTCGAGTCGAGCAGTACATTGCCACGCATCAGGAAAGTGAAAGTGGCAGGTATTTATCATACCGGCATGGAGGAAGTAGACAAAGCCTATGCCTTGTGCGACCTCCGCCTGCTGCAGCGCATCAATAATTGGCAGCCCAATCAAATAAACGGTTACCAGATAAGCATCGATAACGAAAAACTTGCTGACACCCTTTCCTGGCAAATATTTGATAATTACCTGCAGCCTCCACTCACTACCTATACTATGATGGATATATTCCCCAACCTGTTTGACTGGCTGAACCTGCAGGATGTGACAACTAATGTGTTCATCAGTATTATGGCTATAGTAGCCATCATTAACCTGGCTGTAGTATTGCTGATATTGATTGTAGAACAGGTACGTATGGTAGGTATTTTAAAGGCGCAGGGAATGACCATGCGCAGTATGCAGAAGATATTCCTGTATCATGCGGGCCTTATCGCGGTGGCAGGTGTAGTGATAGGCGACCTGCTGGCATTTGGTTTGTGTTGGTTACAAAAAACTACAGGGTTTATGAAGCTGTCCGAAGCTTCGTATTCATTGAAATATGTACCCATAAAACTTCACTGGTGGCAGCCGCTGATAGTAAACCTGGCTACCATTGTACTGTGCATACTTTGCATGTGGCTGCCATCGTTGTATATTCGTCGCATACAGCCTGCACGAGTGCTGCAATTCAAATAGCTTGAACAATAAAGATCAATACCGTAATATTTGTCGCGATAGAGGTGATGTACCACTGTTTTTGCAGGACTGGTGGCTGGATGCTGTTTGCGAGAACTGGGATGCAGCTATTGCCCAAAATGGAGATACTGTATCGGGTATATGGCCTTATGATCTGCAGCAGCGCATGGGTGTAAAACTGTTGCGTACACCGAAATTGACACCTTATGCTGGTCCTCACGTGTTCTTCCCTGCAGATCTGAAACCGGTAAACAGGGATGGCTTTGAGTATGAATCGATAGCTGCAATGATGAAGCAGTTGCCGGAGGCAAAAGTCTGGCATCTCTCGATGCAGCCGGGTTTGAAACAGGCAGGATTATTTAAGAATGCCGGACTAAATGCGACTGTTCAGCAAACGTTTTTGATAGATCTGCAGCAATCGGAAGCGCAGCTTTTTTCTAACCTGAAAGAAAGTCTGCGCCGGAACATTAAAGCTGCTAAAAAAGAGTTCACGATAGTGAATGATCCTGCCGCTATCCATACGCTTTTTAAGTATCAGCAGCACACGCTGGAACGAAAGGATGTACTACAGGCATATTCGCTAACTGATATAGAACGGCTGCACCGGGAATGTAACACCCATAACTGCAGTGCCTTGTGGGTGGCTAAAAAGGAAGATGATATAGCTGCCATTTTGTGGAATGTATGGGATGCCGGGCGCAGCTACTACTTTATGGGAGCGCAAAAGCCTAACGGGGATACATACCGCGCAATGCCTGCGCTTTTATGGCATTCAATCTTAGAGGCTAAGAAACGGGGCAACCAATACTTTGATATGGAGGGCAGCATGGATGTAGGGGTAGAGAAATTTTTCCGCAACTTTGGAGGCAACCGGGAATTGTACCTGGTACTGAAAAAGAACAAGTCGCTGGTATGGAAGCTCAAAGAACTGATAAGGTAAAGCCCTTCTATTTTAACGCAAGAGACGGCAAAAATATTCGCATTCGCGAAGCAGAAGTCACAGATGCAGAAAATATCCTGGATTTCGCGAGAATGATATTTACGACCACGGATTCTGTATTGACAACACCTGGCGAGTTCCACCTGACGCCCGATGCAGAAAGGCAATTTATCACCACATACAAACAACAGGCTACTTCATTACTTTTAATTGCTGAACACGATAATCAAATCGTCGGATTCTTGAATTTCAGCTGCCATCCTAAAGTTAAAATGAGCCACACGGGTGAATTGGGCATCAGTATCCATCCAAATTATCGAGGCATAGGTATCGGGCGGGCTATGATGGATGCCTTGATAATATGGGCTACAGATGTTGTGCTAATCGAAAAATTACTATTGAAGGTATTCAGTACCAATGCAAATGCTATTGCGCTATACGAAGACCAGGGATTTGCAACAGAAGGGAGGGAAATACAAGCTATAAAGCAGCCCAATGGCAGCTATGCCGATCTGCTGACCATGGGGTTGTTTCTGTCTCGATAGCTATTCTAGTTCATACTCCAGCCTCACAGTGATCCTGGCAGTTTTGTTTTTGTCAGAGATATTCAATGTGCCCCCGTACGTGTAATTCTCATCGCTGTATTGCCCTGTGATCTGGAAAACTCCCATTGATGCTTTTCTGAGCCCGCCTAATTTGCTATGAGCGTTAGCGGCTATTGTGCTGGCCCTGTTATATGCATCCGTAGACGCTTTTGCCAAAAGGTTCACCTTCAGGCTGGATAGTTTGGTATAATAATATTGTGGCTCCTGGGAGCTGAGCTCAACGCCCGATTGCAAGAGTTCGGTTATTTCCCGGGAAACCCTTTCTACCTTCCCGATATTCTTAGATTCCACCTTTACGGTTTGCAGCAATTGATAGCCTGTAAAAGTCCGTCCTATCTGCCTGCCATTTTGATCATAATTTTCGGTGTATTGCTTATCTATTGATACAGAAGAAAATATGATTTCACCGGCGGCAATACCTTGCTTGCCCAGGTAATCGCGCACTGCCTGTTCATCATTTTTCAGGCTGGCATATGCATCTTTAATTTCCATCGAGGTCCGGGTATAGTTTGCAGACCATACCACGAGGTCAGAAGTGAAATTATATTCAGAGCTGCCAAGGACGCTAACTGTATTTTTAGTGCGAAACTTATACGTATACGCCTTATTGATAAGTACTGCACCTGTAATAACGGCGATAGATATAAAAAGCGCAGAGAGATAATTTTTCATATTTGAAGCGGCTTTATGTGAAGATAGCGAATTGAGCAACCGGCAAACGATAATAAATTGTCAATATTTTCGGGCAAACAGGACATTTTGTCCCATATTTAACTGTGGCAAAATTATTGACCTTATTTTTGCGCAATGTTTTTTAAAAAAAAGAAGCCAATGACAGACCAAGCCTTTGAAAAAGAGAATGATATGAATGAAAATACAGACAACCTGTCGCATGATGCAGATAACGAAGAATTGCTGGCAGCTAGCCTGAACGTGGATGATAGCGTTAGCGGCATGCAGCACCTGGATGATGAGATTGGTGAAGATTCTGAATTGGATAAATTATCAACAGAACTGGCAGAAGCTAAGGATAAATACCTCCGTCTCGTAGCCGAGTTTGAAAACTTTAGAAGAAGGAATGCCAAAGAAAGCCTGGAATTGAAGCAAACGGCATCAAAAGATGTCATAAAATCGTTGCTGGAAGTATTGGATGATAGTGACCGGGCAATGAAACAACTGGAAAGCACCGATGATGTTAAGATCATCAAAGAAGGCATTTCATTGGTTTTCAATAAGCTGCACCATGTGCTGCAAAGTAAAGGCCTGAAGAAAATGGAAAGTATTAATCATGATTTTGATGCTGATCTGCACGAAGCCATCACTGAAATACCCGCGCCTAATGAAGCAATGGCAGGCAAGGTGATAGATGAGATAGAACCGGGCTATTACCTGAATGATAAATTGATTCGCCACGCAAAGGTGGTGGTAGGAAAATAAGAAAAGGATTGATGGCGGGGCTATATCGCTGAGCCATAAAAGATTTTAAGAGCATTATGTCTAAAAGAGATTATTACGAGGTCTTAGGAGTATCCAGGAGTTCGAGTGCAGATGAGATCAAAAAGGCTTATCGTAAAATAGCCATGCAATTCCACCCGGACAGAAACCCCGGCGATAAGGCTGCAGAAGAAAAATTTAAAGAGGCGGCAGAGGCATACGATGTACTGAGCACACCGGATAAGAAAGCACAATACGACCGTTTTGGCCATGCAGGTATGGGTGGCGCAGCAAGCGGCGGCTTTGGTGGCGGTATGAGGATGGAAGATATCTTCCAGAACTTTGGCGATGTTTTTGGCGATGATATGTTCGGCAGCTTCTTTGGCGGCGGTGGCCGCAGTGGAGGCCGCAGGCAAGGTGCACGTGGTGCCAACCTGCGTGTGAAGCTGAAGATGTCTTTCGCGGATATTGCCAATGGTGCCAATAAAAAGATCAAGGTAAAGAAATACGTATCCTGCAATACCTGCCATGGCAGTGGTGCCAAAGATTCAAAATCTGTGCAGACCTGTAGCACCTGCGGTGGCAGTGGCCAGGTACGCAAGGTGACCAACACCTTCCTTGGGCAGATGCAAACGGTTACTACATGCCCGCATTGTAATGGTGAGGGTACACAAATAACCGCTAAATGTGGCACTTGTAAAGGCGAAGGCCGTGTGTATGACGAGGATACCATTTCGATAGATATACCTGCAGGTGTGCAGGATGGTATGCAGCTAAGCATGGGCGGCGCCGGTAATGCCGGTGAGCGTGGCGGCCCTCCGGGAGACCTGCTGATACTGATAGAAGAAGAGAAACACCCGCACCTGAGGCGTAACGACCTGGATGTGATATACAACCTGAACCTGTCTTTCCCCGACCTGGTATTGGGTACACATGCAGAAGTGCCTACTATTGATGGCAAGGCCAAAATAAAGATACCGGCAGGCACACAGAGCGGTAAGATATTTAAGCTGAAGGGTAAGGGATTCCCTGCATTTCAGAGCTATGAAAAAGGCGATCAGCTGGTGCAGGTAAATGCATGGTCTCCACAGAACCTTTCAGACGATGAAAAGAATATGCTGGAAAAGATGAGAGATTCACAAAATTTTGCCCCCGGGGCGGAATCTAAAGATGTAAAAGAAGACCGGAGTTTTTTCGATAAAATAAAAGATGCATTCAGTTAAAGATAACGCCTCGCAAAAGCGAGGCGTTATCTTTAATAAGAAGCCAATTGCTAGCGGATCAGCGTTACATCACCTTTAAGTATCACTGTATGCTCGCCGCTATTGCCGCAAATAGCTTTTAAATAGTAGAAGTACGTGCCCAAGTCTTGCGGGCTGCCATTGAAGTTGCCATCCCAGCCTTTGCCAAATTCGTTGGTAGTAAACACACACTGTCCGAACCGGTTATATACTATGAACGTGATCAGCTTCATATCTCCCTTAGCGAGCACTCTAAAATCATCATTCTTTCCATCTCCGTTTGGTGTAAATGCGTTTGGGATATATGGGAGGCAACAGTCGTTATAGGTCACTTCAGATACTAATGAGTCCTTGCAGGAATGCGCGTCAGTTACCCATACTTTGTAAACACCATTCCCGAGTCCTGCAATAATATTATTATGCGCCAGCGTATCATTACTCCATGTGTAAGCGTAGGGAGGCGTACCACCGGTTACATTCATTTTTACCTTACCAACGGTATCCAGACCATAACAATTATTATAACTGATCTCAGGTGTTAATGATAGCTTATCCGGTTGTTCTACTCTAATGGTAGTATCGCCGATACAGCCAATGGAATCCTTAATATGGATAGGATAATTGCCTGCGGAATAACCTCTGTACCTGATGGAATCGCGATAACTGCCATTGCCTATAGCTATTTTATAAGGGCTTACACCACCCGCAGGTTCTACGGTAAATGACCCGTCTGCAAAACCGAAACAGCTTGTGTTATCGATAGTAAAATCAGCCCTTATGGTCAGGGAGTCTTTCAGAGTAATGGAGGCATCAACTGTGCATCCTTTACTATCCTGAATACTCAATGTATGTATGCCTGCAGCAAACGGTTTGAACAGGGTGATGCTATCATACTTGCCACCATCAAAGCTAAATTTGTATGGGCTTGTACCGCCACTGCCTGATGCGCTTATGCTGCCGTTTGATAAGGTTTGACAGATCGGATTAACAGCAGTGTATCGAAGAATAACCTTCGAAGGCTGTGATAAATATACTGTCGTGTCTTTTGTGCAGCCATTAAGATCTGTAATTCGGACTGCATAAGTGCCGGCTACAAGGCCGGTAATATTGCTAACGTTGTAGGAAACGCTATTAACAGAATATGAATAGGGTATTACCCCACCGGATGCATTGACAGTAAGTGAGCCGTCCGCAGAACCATAACAAGCAGGGAAGGTAAGCGGCAGGGAAGTTATTTTTATAGCTGCAGGTTCTGATATCGTCAGCGTTTCGGTTTTGGTGCAGCCATTCTGATCTTTGATGACCATGGTGTAGCTACCCGCTTTTAGAGCACTAAAGATGCCGGAAGGTGTAAACGATCCCCCGTTAATATTGTAAGTATAAGGTGACGTTCCGCCTGATGCTATTTCAATAATGCTGCCGGTAGATGAGCCGTTGCATGTCGCATCTGTAATGGTGTGTGATACAGAAATAGGTATAGGCTGTGTTATTGCTATTAGAGAATCTTTATAGCAGCCCAGTTTATCTTCTATGTGTATCAGGTAGGTATTGGCCGCCAGGTTGGTAAAACTGTTATTAGAGCCTGCCGTGCCACTATTGATAGCATAAGAAAAAGGTGAGCCTGCACCTCCTGATCCTGTTACTGTGATAGTGCCTGTGTTACCGCCGTTGCAAAGCACATTGGTTACTGTAAATGCTGATGATATTTTAAGCGAATCTGTAAGCGTTACTGTTGTGTCTTTTACGCAGCCTGTGCCATCCTTTACATGGATGGTATAGCCTCCTGCCGGAAGGTTTAAGAAATTGGCAGTGGAGGAATAACTCCCGGTTCCCAGTGCATAGGTATAGGGCGTAACACTGTTGGATGCTGATACGGAAATGGAGCCATTGCTAAACTTATTGCATGTAGGGTTTTGCTTTTGCAACGATATAACAGTGGGCGCCGGGCTGGCAAGGGTTACGGCAGTGTCTTTATAACAGCCATTACTATTGTAGGTGCGCATGATGTAGGAGCCGGGCGCGAGGCTATCTGTAACACTGGTAGCGCTTGTGTTGACACTATCGATAATACTAGTGCCTTGCAGGAATTTAATACGCCATGGTCCTGCAACCGAAGAGGTTACGGTAAATACGGCCTTTTTGGTACAGGTGGCTGCTGATACGAGGTTGAACTGTATAGTAGGATTAGGCAACACATTGATCGTATAAGCCCTTGTTTGTTTGCTGGATAAAGGGCAACCATTATCTGTATAAGTAATGAAGAACGTATATGCCCCGGGTGTTACAGTGCTTACATTCCAGGAAAAGCTACCCCTTGGTGTCCTGGTGTTATTGCTGTCAAGTGTAAATGTTGCCCCCGATGGTATGCCCGACCACGCTACATTGATAGTATCACCATCTGCATCGGTTGGGTTGATATGAAAACTGAGCGAACCCGACGATTGACAGACATTGACCGTAACACTATCTTTTAAAGTACCGCCGGAAACACTGCTGATGACCCCACCCGGCGGGTTATTGCTGCAGGTGGCAAATACAACAAAAGTCATCTCGCGCATACTGGTACCTACCAGTACGCCATTACGGTATTCTGATACCCGGTATACAACAAGAGACCTCTGTACAAGATTGGGAGTAAAAGATAGCTGGCCTGTAGCAGTACTGAAATTGAACGTACCGCTGGCAACGGCTAAGGGTGCTGTGGCGCTATATCCGCTTGCATAAATAACATTGCCTCCGGCTGCCTCCAGCCCCGCTACTAATGCGTAGCTAAGACTATCGCTATTAGGGTCCACAGTACCGGGATTGTAGCTGGCCGGCCTGTTGATGCAAAAAAATGGGGTGGGTATTGTGGTGTAAGTAGGTGATGAATTAGTGACCGTAGTATTGTCAAGGGTAGCTTCCAGTGCCATCACGCTGCCTCCTGTAGGGGGCACGATATTCGTAATGCTATTGCTGCGGCCGGCGGCAGCGCTGGTACTCCCCATATTTCCCGTGAACTTAAATTTCCATTTAGCTGATGCATGTCCAAGTGTAACGCTTGTTGTATATACAAACTTCTTTACTCCCGGTATGGTGCCGGTAGAGCTTACACAATTGGTATTAGACAGCTGTGAGGGGCAAACGGGCGTTACCTCCACTCCTGACGTTGGTGCCTGGATGCTCAAATTTGCAGTTTGGGTTAGGGATGTGCTGTCATATATTTCAACGTGCGGTGAAGAAGAGGACAGGCTGGGGAATGATGATCCGCTGCAATCGCCATATACAACTAATGTTACGTTATAGGTAGTGCCGCTGACATAGGTATAAAAGAAATCGGCACCATACAAGTGGGTAGCCATTACTTCCTGGGAGAAGCATAATAATACTGTGATGAGCAGTAATGTATTCCGAAGCCACAAACGCATAAACTATAACAAGTAATATTATGTATAAAATTACCTACAAGTTTAGATTTTCCGTAATTCATAAAAAAATCATTGTTACGGAGCTATGGCAAAAAGTGGCGAAATGTATTTATATGACCATATGGTGACAAAAGGTTTTTGGCTGCCTATCAATGCGTTGCAGGCAAAGATTTTTTTATTTTCTTGTCCAGTTTCTTCACCCTGTTTCGTGCTTTTTGTTTGGCCTGCAGCAATGTGTTTTCCAATAGCAGTCCGCTGATAATGCCGGCTACACCGTAAGCCATTAAACGAGATATTTTCATAATCCTGGTATTTTATATTATTAATTGTAAAAATCCTGCCAATAGAAAATCGGTACTATTGATAACTGATACCGGTGATTTCCCACTGGAAATAATTAAAATCACCTCCGGGTAACTTCCAAATCACATCTCCTCTTACAGGGAGGCGTACGCCCGATATTGTTTTCCATTCTTTTATCGGGATATACCATTTTTGAAGGCTTGTATTTCCATCCTGCTGCATATACCTGTTTGCCTCAAAAGATATGATATCGCCATCCCTGTTGAAACGGAAAATGCCGCTGCATTGTATGCCGTTTTGTGTTATTGTTGCTTCGGCGCTGTTTTCATCTATTTCCTTCCACGATATATAAGGCCTGATGGCAACGGCAGGAAACCAGCACATTTCGCCCAGGTATCTTAATAATGCCCCCTGGTCAGTTGCAGGCCCTGAAGCATTGACAACAGGTATTGCCGCAAATAGCTTTATAAGCATGTT
Source organism: Bacteroidota bacterium (assembly GCA_018267955.1). Classification (GTDB taxonomy): domain Bacteria; phylum Bacteroidota; class Bacteroidia; order Chitinophagales; family Chitinophagaceae; genus Polluticoccus. The sequence goes on along the minus strand of JAFDXL010000002.1, from coordinate 301,727 downwards.
GCCATGTCCGTCCTCCAGCTTATCGCGCCCGGCGAAGCCCACAAAAAAGTTCATTCTTGCGTGCACCTTCCAGATGAAAGAAGGCGTAGCAGTATTGAAGTATTGTTCGGCCTCGGCAGGCATCCACTTGCGGTCAGCGCCGGTTCGCAACAATCCTTTTTGCGTTAAATAAACGATGGTGGGCACCTTTTTACCAACAACACCGCTGCGGTGCATCCATTTTTGCACTGGGTAAGGCAATGGCTGAATGGCCGATTCAGAAATAAACAAACTATCACCGGTGCCTGCAGTTGACGTGAGCATACTGATCTCATCATCAACCATTGAATTAAAGCTATAGGAGGCAAGCCATGCCAGCATTAGCATCAAAGCTATAACAGCTGCTAATATCCGTAACGCTTTGCCCATATCTTTCTATTTAACTGTTTGTGGCAGGCAGGTTTTCCAGGAATTCTTCTAAATGCTCTACTTCCACATGGTCCATAATCACTATTTTATACCATAAGGTCTTGCCATCGTGCGTGTCCGGCACCAAACCATAGCGTTCTGCTATATCAGCAGGTACATGTTTTGCCCTAATGGTTACGATATTCATTTTAGGATACCGATAATAAGCGATCTGCATTTTATCCAGCTGGTTACAAAGCCAGTCTGTCCTGTATAAGAGTTTATTTATTTTTTCAAACCATCCGTGCGGTCCATATGTCATCAATATCATCCAGATGGCTACTGCGTTGGTGCCCGATCGGCTGCCGCTCAATGTAATATCCATGCCGTGTACATACTGCGCCTCTTTGGTATAGGCATATTCCATCAAACCTTTTCTTGCGATAAAGATACCCGTGCCATAGGGTGCCTGCAGCATCTTGTGGGCGTCTAAGGTTATGGAAGAGACATGCTCATCTGCAAAATTGATACGGGAATCCGGATGGCTGATAGGATAGATAAATCCGCCAAATGCGCCATCGAGATGCAGTTTGTAGTGAAGGCCATGCTGATTTAATGCATGCACATAGACAGATGGATCATCTACACTGCCAAACATAGTTGTAGCTATATTGGCGATAACAATAAAATATTTTACGCCGTCGGCTTTTGCTCTTGAAAGTGCTGCATCCAGCTCTTCCTGCACAATCATACGGGTATCATCATATACAGGCACACTATACCAGGTAAGGTGCAGCAGGTTAGCAGCTTTAGCAATAGAGTAGTGTGTATCAGCAGACCCCAGTAGTGCTATCTCGTTGTAGCGGGCATTATGTTCGCGGGCAAAATAATTTCTGTATATCCAGGCGGCTTGTATGTTGGCTTCCGTTCCGCCGGAGGCTACATATCCATCGCAACTTTCGGGTTCTGCTTTCAATACATCTACACTCAGCAATTCTATCACTTCTCTTTCTATATCCTGCGTGCCTTTAAAGAACATTTCAGATTCTCCCAGTGTGTGGCAGCCAATATGATTGGGGTTTTGAATATAGGTTCTGAGTAAGGGCGCATCCTTCAAAAAAGATGCACGATCATAAAATACATGGGGATCAAGGCTGGATGCCGGTATGCCTAGTGTTATTTTGTTTTTGTAGTCTATATTAATTTCCAGCGCTGCATCTATACGTTCTGCCTGTTCTGTGTGCGATATCTTTTTCCAATACTTCATTTATCCTGATTAAGCTGCAAATATCGAATAATGCTATGTGTTTCAGCAAACTACAATCAGCATGAAAATTGACCATCGTCATCTTTTGAGTAGTGTGCTGTAGCTAAGTTTGGATGTCCAAAAGAATGTTATGAAAATCGAACAGATATATACGGGATGCCTGGCACAAGGCGCGTACTATATAGAGTCCAACGGAGAAGTTGCCATAATTGATCCATTGCGCGATGTGCAAACCTATATTCAGAAAGCATCTTCGTCCGGCGCTCGTATTAAATATGTTCTGGAAACGCATTTTCATGCCGATTTTGTTTCCGGCCATGTAGACCTTGCAAAAGAGACAGGCGCGACAATAGTATATGGCCCTACCGCGCAGCCTTCGTTTGAAGCCCTGATAGCTACGGACGGACAGGAACTGCCGCTGGGAGATGTTAAGATAAAAGTATTGCATACACCCGGCCATACCATGGAAAGTGCCTGCTATCTATTAATAGATGAAAAAGGCAAAGAAGTGGCTCTGTTCTCAGGAGATACACTCTTCCTGGGAGACGTAGGCAGGCCTGATCTCGCGCAGAAAGCAGCACAGATGACCACTGAACAGTTAGCTGGTTTGTTGTATGACTCACTTCGGAATAAAGTAATGCCACTTAACGATGATATCATAGTATACCCCGCACACGGTGCGGGTAGCGCTTGTGGTAAAAATATGAGCAGCGATACCCAGGATACGCTAGGACATCAAAAGCAAACCAACTATGCCCTGCGGGCTGATATGACCCGGGATGAATTTATCAAAGAGGTAACTACAGGCCTGGTTAGGCCTCCGCAATATTTTCCCTTTAATGTAATGCTGAATAAAACGGGTTATGAGAATATCAATGAGGTAATCAAAAAAGGGTTACAACCACTATCTGCCGGCGCGTTTGAAGCGGCTGCAGAAGAAACCGGTGCATTGATATTAGATACCAGAGATGCTGCTGAATTTGTAAAAGCTTTTATACCGGGAGCTATCAATATTGGGTTAGATGGAAACTTTGCACCGTGGGCCGGTGCACTGATCCCGGATATAAAACAACCAATACTGATCATCGCTAAGTTTGGCAGAGAACAGGAAGTAGTCACCCGTCTATCGCGTGTGGGTTATGATAATTGCATCGGCTACCTGGACGGTGGTATGGAAGATTGGGAAATGTCCGGTCGCCCTATTCAGCAGATGCGCTCTATTACAGCCGATGAACTCGCTGATACATTAGAAGAGCATCCAAATATCTTTTTATTGGACGTAAGGAAAAAGAGTGAATATGATTCAGAACACATCATCGGGGCATCGAATATGCCGCTCGACGATATCAATATAGAAATGCAGAAGCTGGATAAAGATGCCACTTATTATGTGCATTGCGCGGGTGGGTATCGTTCGGTAATATTTATATCCATACTGATGGCACGGGGATTCAGACATTTGGTGAATGTAAAAGATGGATTCAAAGCTTTGAAAGATTGCGGAAGATTTAGCATCACCGAATACGTAAGGCCTGTTACGGCGCTTTAAGGTTAACAGTAAACAGTGTAATTCTTGACAGACAAAAGTAAATCGGGGTTTACGGCCAATTGTGAAACATGTACAGTAAAAGATAAGTCTATCTTTTGCCATTTGCAGATGGATGAATTGATCACCATTGATGAGCATAAATCATGTATACCGTATAAAAAAGGGCAGATCATTTTTAATGAGGGTAACTATCCTTTGGGGGTGTATTGCATTAACAAAGGCAAGGTGAAACTGGCTCATGCGGGGCAGGATGGAAAAGAGCAGATAGTGAAGCTGGCGAAGGAAGGAGATGTGTTGGGTTACAGATCTATGCTTAGCTCTGAGCGCTACAATGCATCGGCAATAGCCCTGGAGGATACCCAGATATGCTTTATCTCTAAGGAGGTTTTCTTCAGCTTACTGCGAAAGAACCCTACCCTATCCCTGGAGATCATCAGGATGCTGGCCTTAGAGCTAAGACTTACAGAAAACAGGCTCACGGATATTGCCCAGAAACCTGTAAGGGAGCGTATGGCGGAAGCTCTATTATTTCTGAAAGAAACGTATGGTTTTGAAAAGGATAACGCTACCATCAGTGTGGTATTATCGCGCGAGGATATCGCCAACCTCGTCGGTACAGCAACCGAAACAGCGATTCGCCTGCTTTCAGAATTTAAACATGATAAGATAGTTGTATTTGTAGGTAAGAAGATAAAAATACTGGATATGGATAAGCTGGTGAAGACGGCTAATATTTATAATTAATCCTGATTTTAAAAAACTGATAAAAATCATGTTTGCACCTTCCCGCAATCATGTTTTAACCTTGGGAGCGGGTATAAATTCGTCCAAAGGAGTTGTATGAGTAAAATATTTTTTCCACGATATCAATTTAGTGGCTTACTGGAGCTGGCAGAAAGGCTGAATGAAGATTATTATACATCGGTAGACAACCTGTGCAGGAACGCTTATAATATCCTGAGCAGGCTGGAGCAAAAAGAAGAACACACTTCTACGATCCTGTATATAAGCATGTCAAAAAAATTCCTGGAGCAACTGCGGGAGTTTACGATACTAAGAAAAGAAATAATGGTTCCGTATATAGGTGAGCTTAACAAAAAAGCACTGGAAAAGCACGACTGCAATACATGCAGCGGCAAGTGTACTATGCAGCACACCACACAAGTAGCAAGTCTCAAGGAATCACATCAAAAGATAAAAGAGATATTGTATCGGCTGCAGATGGTGGCATTGCCATTGTACTCAGACATTCAATATCCTGCAGAGTATAAAAAGCTGCGTAACGAGATCATGATCATAGACACGTCTCTTACAGAATTGTTTTACCTGGAAGAGGCTTGCCTGATACCAAAGATGATAGAAGCACAAAGGAGTATTCATGCCTACAGTTAAAGAGCCACCCGTCAAAGAAGATGGGCTAACAAAAGAAAAAGTTAAGAGTGAAGTAGCCTGTTATCATTGCGGTGCACCGTGCATTACCAATAACTATGCGGTAGGCGATAAGGTTTTTTGTTGCGACGGGTGCAAATTGGTTTATGAAATCCTTGATGAGAATGGGCTTTGTAATTATTATAAGATTCAGAACCACCCGGGGCTGACACAGGTAAAAGCAAGGCGCAGCGATAAATATGCCTACCTGGATAATGCAGACATCGCACAGAAGCTGCTTACTTTTTCTGACGGAAAGCATGCTGTTATTACCTTATACATACCCGGCATACATTGCAGCTCCTGCATGTGGCTGCTGGAACACCTACCTAAGATAAGGCCGGCCATTACAGAAAGCAGGCTCAATTTTACCAATAAAGAAGTGACCATTCATTACCTGCAGCAGGAGATCACATTGCGTGAGATTGTAGACTTGCTGACAACCATTGGTTACGAACCATATATAAGCCTGGAAGATGGCAGTGCGAAAAAAGCAAAAGCATCAAACAAAAAGAAGGTATATAAGCTCGGTGTTGCCGGATTTTGCTTCGGTAACATTATGATGCTCAGCTTCCCGGAATATCTCTCGGGCAACCTAGGCATAGAACATCAGTACGTTCAACTCTTCCGCTATCTAAACCTGGTATTGGCATTGCCGGTATTCTTTTTTAGCGCTTCCGAATTTTTTACATCTGCATGGGCCGGGCTGAAGCAAAGAATGCTGAATATTGATGCGCCTATTGTTTTGGCATTGATCATTACATTCGGCCGAAGCCTGTATGAGATTTTTACCAATACAGGCAGTGGCTATCTCGATAGTATGTCGGGCATCGTATTCTTTATGCTGGTAGGCCGGCTGGTGCAGGATCAGGCCTATAAATCTATTTCCTTCAACCGCGATTATAAGTCCTATTTCCCTATAGCGGTGAATGTAATTACCGATAACTGCACAGAGGCAAGACCATTGCAGGATCTGAAAGAAAAAGATGTGGTAGAACTGCATAACGATGAGATCATACCTGCCGATGGCGTAGTGCTGAAGGGTAATGCCAACATTGATTACGGATTTGTAACCGGTGAAAGCGAGCCGGTGAAAATTGAAAAAGGTAATATCGTTTATGCCGGTGGCAAGCAGAAAGGCGACAACCTGACCATACAACTGATAAAGCCTGTAGCCGGCAGCTACCTTACGTCTTTATGGAACCATTATAGCTTTTCCAGGAATAAGGAGGAGGAAAATCATAACAAGAGTATCATACATGTGCTCAGTAAGTATTTTACCATTATACTTTTTGTGCTTGCTGGCATCACAGCAGCATTCTGGGCATTAAACGACCCGGCAAAGCTTTTGCCGAGTGTATCCGCGATGCTGATAGTTGCTTGTCCTTGCGCGTTACTGCTCTCAGCAAACTATACCAATGGTAACTTGTTACGGTTATTGAGCAATAATGGCCTCTTTCTGAGAGATTCCACTGTTATAGAGCAATTAGGTAAAGTAGATCATATCATTTTCGATAAAACAGGTACGCTTACCCAGGGTAGTTCGCATTTTAGTACATCTGGACATGAGCTTACAGATTATGAGCGCAGGCTTGTATATAGTGTGATACAGCCGAGTTCGCACCCATACAGTAAAGCTTTATCCGCGTTCCTGGGAAGTTATTCACCGGTACCATCTGATGACTGGAAAGAATTTGCAGGTAAAGGTATCAGCGCTTACATTGATGGCAACTTGGTAAAGGTAGGCTCCGCGATATTTGTAGGCGTTGATATGCGACCCAAAGATGTGAAGCCATCACTCTATATCAGGATCAATGATGATGTTACCGCATTTTATATCAATCCTGTTTTGCGTGATGCCGTACCGCAACTGATACCACAACTGGCATCGGCCTACGATCTGTCAATGCTGTCAGGCGACAACGATGCACAAAGATCAATATTGAAAGGATTGTTTGGTAATAAGGGAACATTACTTTTTGAACAAAAACCGCTCGACAAACTCCGGTATATTGAAAAATTGCAACAGGAACGTCATCAAACACTTATGATTGGAGATGGATTGAATGACGCCGGGGCTTTACAGCAAAGTAATGTAGGCATTACACTCGCCGATGATATTAATAATTTCTCGCCCTCTTGCGATGCTATATTGGATGCGTCTAAAATGGAAAAGCTCCCTTCTTTACTCAGGCTCTCCCGTTGGGGTAAGTATATTATTGGGTTCTCATTCCTGGTATCCATAGTTTATAATATCATCGGGCTTACTATTTCTATGCAGGGCAATATGAGCCCGATGAAGGCAGCTATATTAATGCCGGTCAGCACTTTGAGCATCGTACTTATCTCTACCGGTGTCAGCAGTATGGTAGCTGCAGGGATGAAACTTTCTTTAAAAAGTCAATAGAATTTTAAGAATCTGATAACAATCATGTTTTCGCATGAGTGTGGTCATGGAGCGGTGGGTAAGCGCGTAATAGTTTTGAGACATAATTAAAACTAATCGATGAGCGCGCTTTATATCCTGATTTTCGCAAGTATCATAGTAGCCGCCTTTTTCCTTTTTGCATTTGTATGGAGCGTAAAAAGTGACCAGTTCGAAGATAAGAGCGGGGCAGCCATGAGAATACTCTACGATGACGAAGTAAATCAAAACCTAAACTGATAATCTTAAAGACAGAATAAATGACCAACAGTTCGCAATTAGAAAAATTCTATTACGACAACAAGATCGTAAAATGGTTTGCATACGCAACCATATTCTGGGGTCTTGTTGGTATGCTTGCCGGCCTTCTTGCCGCATTTCAACTGGTGTTCCCCGTACTGAACATGAATACCGCAGCCACTACATTTGGACGTGTACGCCCCGTACACACCAATGCAGTGATCTTTGCCTTTGTTGGTAACGGTATTTTTATGGGCGTCTATTATTCTCTGCAGCGCCTTTGTAAAGCCAGGATGTTTAACGATTTTCTGAGTCGGCTGCATTTTTGGGGCTGGCAGCTGATCATTGTTCTTGCCGCTGTAACCTTGCTTGCCGGGTATACAACAGGTAAGGAATATGCTGAGCTGGAATGGCCGATAGATATACTGATCACATTAGTATGGGTGGTATTCGGTATCAATATGTTTGGTACTATTATCAAACGTCGCGAACGGCACCTGTATGTTGCTATCTGGTTCTACATCGCCACATTTGTTACGGTAGCTATGCTGCATATCGTTAACTCCTGGGAGATCCCTTTTAGCCCGCTTAAATCTTATTCATGGTACGCTGGTGTACAGGATGCACTTGTACAATGGTGGTACGGACACAATGCTGTGGCATTCTTTCTTACTACGCCTTACCTGGGCATTATGTACTACTTCCTGCCTAAGATCGCAAACAGGCCGGTATATTCTTACAGGCTTTCCATTATACACTTCTGGGCGCTGATATTTATCTATATCTGGGCCGGTCCTCACCACTTATTATACACTGCGCTGCCCGATTGGGCACAATCGCTCGGCACCGTGTTCTCTGTAATGCTGATAGCGCCATCATGGGGTGGTATGCTGAATGGCTTGCTAACACTACGTGGTGCATGGGATAAAGTGCGCGAAGATGTTACACTTAAATTCCTGGTAGTAGCTGTTACAGCATACGGTATGGCCACATTCGAAGGCCCGATGCTGAGCTTAAAGAGCGTTAATGCTATCAGCCACTTTACAGACTGGACTATCGCCCACGTACACGTAGGCGCCCTTGGCTGGAATGGCTTCCTGACCTTTGGTGTGCTGTACTGGCTGATACCGCGAATATTCAGAACTAATCTTTATTCAACCAAGCTGGCTAACTGGCATTTCTGGATCGGTACGCTGGGTATAGTATTCTATGTAGTACCTATGTATTGGGCTGGCTTTATGCAAAGCCTGGCTTGGAAAGAGTTTACCCCCGAAGGCCAATTGAAATATCAATTCCTGGAAACCGTTACGCAAATGAGGCCTTTCTATGCGATGCGCGGTATCGGCGGAACATTATTCCTTATTGGTGCCATAATGATGACGTATAACCTGATACGTACAGCACGCGCTGGTAAAGCACTGAACGACGAACCTGCAGAAGCAGCACCATTAAGTAAAGTATTTGTCGAAGAACATGGCAGCTATCACTGGCACCGCTGGATCGAACGCCGCCCTGTGCAGATGCTTGTATTTAGCCTGATTGTAGTGGCTATAGGCGGCATGATCGAGATCATCCCAACTTTCCTGATAAAATCTAATATACCAACTATCAGCAGTGTAAAGCCATACACACCGCTTGAATTGCAGGGCCGCGATATCTATGTACGCGAAGGCTGCTATACTTGCCATAGCCAGATGGTGCGACCATTCCGCAGTGAAGTGGCCCGTTATGGCGAATATTCAAAAGCCGGTGAATTTGTGTACGATCACCCATTCCAATGGGGTAGCAAACGTACCGGTCCGGACCTGGCGCGTATTGGTGGTAAATATCCTGACAGCTGGCACTTCAACCATATGTACGAGCCATCCAGTATGTCTCCGGGTTCTGTAATGCCTTCATATTCCTGGCTGTTCGAGGATGAGATAGATACAGGTATCACAGGCGCTAAGATCAGGGCTATGCAAACACTCGGTGTTCCTTACCCTGAGGGCTATGATAAAACAGCTAATGCCGATCTGATGAAGCAGGCTGAAGGAATCAAAGAGAGCCTGGCAAAAGATAAAATACAGATCAAGAGCGACAGGGAGATCGTAGCATTGATCGCATATCTGCAACGCGTAGGTAAAGACATCAAACTGCAGCAAAAAACAGTTGCCAGTAACTAACCATTAAATACCAGTTAAGATGAAATTCAAATATTATTTAGAGCACATAACCGGGGTAAGCATTTATCCGATGGTATCATTACTCATATTCATTGTGTTTTTTACAGCGTTGACAGTATGGGCTTTAAAAGCAAAGAAGTCATACATAACGGAGGTGAAGAACATACCGCTTGGAAATAATAATGATAACAATTAATAAACCGCAACATATGCGTATCCATAAAAAAATAGCATCTTTTTTAACCTTAATAATAATGTCTCCTTTGGTGGTGAATGCAGCCGATGCTGCAGCCGCTACGGCAGACAAACCTGAAGCAAGCAGTTTTAATGCTATGCTGATAGTATTGGTTAGCCTTTCATTGATACTGCTGCTGGCAATTTTTATTCTCGGTAATACTTTGTTGCAACTGTCGCTTGCTTATAGAGATAAGTTGCGCGAAAAAAGGAGCGGCATTGCTTCGAAAGTAATGTTGCTGTTGCTAGGTGCAACACTTGTAAGCCATAGTGTAATGGCAGAGGACGCAGCAACTGTGCCTACACAAAAATTTATCAGTGGTCTTCCTTCAGATAAGTTCTATGCACTAATAGGCATAGTGGGTTTAGAGCTGCTGGTAATCATTGCGCTTGTATTAGTTATAAGAACAATGGTGAGAATAATGAGTGGTAAGGCTGAAGTGGAAGCGGTACATGCGCTCGCGCCTAAAGTTTCTTTCTGGGATCGTTTTAACAAAGTGGTGCCTATAGAGAAGGAAAAGGACATTATGCTGGATCATGACTATGATGGTATCCGTGAACTGGATAATAGCCTACCTCCCTGGTGGAAGTATGGCTTTTACCTTACAATTGTTGTCGCCGTAGTATATCTCTGGTATTACCACGGTGGTGGTAACGGTCCAAGCTCTTATGATGAATATGTGGCAGAGGTGCAGAAAGGAGAAGAAGCAAAAGCAGCATACCTGGCCAAAACAGCAAATAATGTAGATGAAAATACGGTACAAATGGCTGATGCAGCTGGTATTGCAGCCGGGCAGACTATCTTTCAGAGCACCTGCTCTCCATGCCATGCAAAAGACGGCGGTGGCGGTGTAGGCCCTAACCTTACAGATGAGTACTGGCTGCACGGTGGCGGGCTCAAAGATGTATTCAAATCCATCAAGTATGGTTGGGCAGATAAAGGCATGAAGAGCTGGAAGGATGATTTTTCTCCCAACCAGATCGCCCAGCTTGCCAGTTATGTAAAATCATTAAAAGGTACGCATCCTGCTGCGCCGAAAGATAAGCAGGGTGAATTGTATATGGAAGGTGGTGCTGCTAAAGACAGTACAAAGGTTGTAGCATCCAAATAAAAATAATCAACACAAAAGATGAGTACGGTAGAAGGATCGTTTAGGGATAAGGTAGCAACGGTAGATAAGACGGGCAAGCGTATATGGATGTTTCCGCAAAAGCCTGAAGGTAAATTATACAATGCCCGTACATGGGTAAGTATCGGGTACCTGGTGATATTTTTTGTATTGCCTTTTATAAAAATAAAGGGGCACCCTCTATTCCTGATAAACATCCTGGAGCGTAAGTTCATATTATTCGGACAGATATTCTGGCCACAGGACTTTTTCATCTTCGGCCTCGGTATGGTGGTGTTCATTGTATTTATTGCTTTGTTCACCGTGGTTTTCGGACGTATATTTTGCGGGTGGATATGCCCTCAAACCATTTTCATGGAAATGATATTCCGTAAGCTGGAATATTGGATTGAAGGTAGCGCTGCAGAACAAAAAATTCTTAAAAACCAACCCTGGAATACTGATAAGGTATTTAAGAAGGGATTGAAATGGTTTGTATTCTGGGTGGTGAGTTTCCTCATCGCTAATACCTTTCTCGCCTACGTCATAGGGATTGATGAACTTAGAGAGATTGTGTCAGAACCTATAAGCCACCATGTGGGTGGTTTTATAGCCCTGGTAGTATTCACCACTGTGTTCTTCTTTATTTACTCATCCATGCGCGAGCAGGTTTGTACCGTTGTATGCCCTTATGGCCGTATGCAGGGGGTATTGCTGGATAAGGATTCTATTGTTGTGAGCTACGATTATGTACGTGGTGAGCCAAGAGGTAAATTTAAAAAGAACGAAGAACGCAGTAATGGCGATTGCATAGATTGTATGCAATGTGTAAAGGTTTGTCCTACAGGTATAGATATCCGCAATGGTACACAACTGGAATGTGTTAACTGCACGGCTTGTATTGATGCCTGTAATAAAATGATGGCAGCCGTAAACCTGCCGGAGGGCTTGATCCGTTATGCTTCAGAAAACAACATCAGTAAAAAGCAGCCTTTACGCTTCACGGGCCGCATGAAGGCGTATACCGCAGTAATGATCATTTTGCTGAGTGTAGAAGTGTTTCTGCTGGCAAGCCGTACAGATGTTGGTATATCCATCTTACGTACTCCGGGCCAATTGTACCAGGAACAGCCCGGTCAGCAATTGAGTAACCTGTATAATTATAAATTCCTGAATAAAACTTACGATGATAAACAACTGGAATTGAAACCGGAAAATTTTAAAGGCACTATTAAACTGGTAGGTGAGGAAAAGCTGAAAGTACCGAAAGAAAAGTACGCTTCCGGTTCCATGTTTATCTATATGGATAAATCTGCAGTGAAACACAGAAAAACTCCGTTACAAATAGGTGTGTATGAAAACGGTAAAAAGATACAGGTGATTAACACGTCTTTCCTTGGCCCATTTAGCGACAATTAAAAACATAGATTATGAGTATCATGAAAATGAATTGGGGAGCGAGAATAGCTATTTTATATGGTGGTTTCGTAGCTATAATTGTAACACTGGTAGTAGGTAGTATGCATCAGAGTTTTGACCTGGTGAGTCCCGACTACTATTCGCAGGAAATCAAATATCAGCAGGTAATAGATGCCGGTAAAAACCAGGCTGCACTATCATCTCCTGTATCGGTGCATGCAGATCAGCAGAATGTAGTGATCCAATTCCCCGCTGAGTTCCTTGGAAAAGAAGTAACCGGCGATATAGATTTCTACTCCCCAGTTAGTACATCTATGGATAAACATGTGCCCATACAGGTAAACAATAATGCTATGGTTATTGCGAGGAATATGCTGCACACTACATCATACAATGTAAAAATATCCTGGAAGGCAGATGGGAAAGACTACTATCAGCAAACTGACTTAACCTTACGCTGATATGAATAGTCTTACATTATCTATGGCATTTCTGATGGGGCTTACCGGTAGCTTACATTGTGCAGGTATGTGTGGCCCTATTATTTGGATCATGCCGTTCAATAATATGGTAGGTTTGCGTAAATGGCTAAGTGTGTTTTTATATCATTTTGGCCGTGTTACGGTGTATGCACTGATGGCGTTGGTATTGCATTCTTTTAAGAGCCTGTTTCATCCGCAATGGCAGCAAACAATATCTATAGTGCTTGGTGCTCTCTTTCTAGTGGCCGGTATCGTCTCATTTATCCCCGGCAGTAAGTTAAAAATAGCACTACCCTGGGTGGAAGTGGTAAAGAGGCAACTTGGAAAATACATTGGTAACCCTGCACTGCCGGCCATCTTCACAAGCGGTATGCTCAACGGGTTGCTTCCCTGTGGTATGGTATATATGGCATTATCAGCTACCGTGAGTGCAGGCAATGCGGTGAGCGCAATGGGATTAATGTATGCATTTGGTTTCGGAACCATGCCCATGCTGATATCCATTACTATATTAAAAAGAAGATTCTCTGTGCTAAACATACATTTTGCTAAGCTGGTACCTGTTACCTTGTTTGTTTTCGGTTCTTTATTTGTAATGCGCGGTATGAACCTGGGGATACCATATTTAAGCCCAAAAGTTGTGGTGGAGCATAACGAGGTAAAAGCATCTTGCTGCCATAAAGCAGACTGATGCTCAAAATCCTCTTAAACGATGTTGAAAAGTCATTGCTGCAATCCGCTTGTAGTTTCTATATTGCATCTACATTAACCGATTATGGAAAATTTCAAAGCAGCTTCCGACGACCTGGAGACGATACTTACAACTGAGAGTGAGCATTTACAAAAGCTGAATGATATTGTACTGGAAGCAATTGAAGAAGAAAAACTCTTATCCCAGAAATTATATGAATTTGAAGATGCTAAATTATCACTCAGCGACAGGGTAGCAGATAAAGTTGCTTTTTTTGGCGGAAGCTGGGCATTTATCATTTCGTTCATTGTTTTTATGTTAATATGGATTGGCGTAAACGTGTTTTTGTTAAGCAGGCCATTTGATCCTTATCCTTTTATACTGCTTAACCTGTTGCTGTCTACTATTGCAGCATTGCAGGCTCCTATTATCATTATGAGCCAGAACCGGAAGGAAGAAAAGGACAGGCAACGCGCCATCAATGATTATATGATCAACCTTAAGTCCGAGATAGAAATAAGGAATATGCACCAGAAAATAGACCTGTTGATTTCCCGGCAAATGAAAACTATGTTCGAATTACAAAATGTCCAGGTGAACATGATGAGGGAGATCAAGGAAGTAGTGGACCGCTTGAATGAAAGCAATAACCTTAATGATAAGTAACCGGCGCTAGCCGGTTTTTTTATGCCTGACGGCAATCATTTGAATCGATGATGGCACTCATAGTGTTGACCTGATTTATACAGCAACTTTATGGAAGCATAAAAATATCGTCATGTCGCAGTATGTAAAATCCTTTTCCGAGATATCTATCAATGATGTGCCTATTGTAGGAGGCAAAAATGCATCCCTCGGAGAAATGTACACCCGCCTTACACCCCATGGTATAAACGTTCCCGATGGATTTGCCACTACTGCAGATGCGTTTTGGCATTTTATAGAACAAAACCACCTTGGGAAAAAGCTGGGTGAATTATTTCAGCAACTGGACACCATCAATTTTAGTAATCTTCGTGTTGTGGGTGCTGCAGCCAGGAAGCTGATATGCGAAGCGGATATGCCCAAAGCATTGGCAGTAGAAATTTTGGCATCATATGATGCGCTTACAAATGGCCGCGAAATATCAGTAGCCGTGAGGAGCAGCGCTACCGCGGAAGACCTGCCCGGTGCCAGCTTTGCAGGCCAGCACGAATCCTATCTTAATGTATCAGGCAGGGGCAATGTACTACAGGCCGTACAAAAGTGTTTTGCGTCCCTTTTTACAGACCGGGCGATCAAGTATCGTGCAGATAACGGTTTTTCGCAAGATAAGATAGCGCTGTCCGTAGGTGTGCAGTTAATGGTACGGGCTGATATGGCATGCTCCGGTATATGCTTTACGCTGGAGCCTGAATCAGGATTTAGGGATGTAATTCATATTGCGGGCGTTTGGGGGCTTGGAGAAAATATTGTTCAGGGAAAAGTAATACCGGATGAGTTCCTGTTATTTAAGCCTTCATTAAGATCCGACAAAAAGGCTATTATTCAAAAAAGGCAAGGTGAGAAAAAGCTGATGATGGTGTATGGCGATGATGAGGATGGCAATACCATCAATTTGAATACGCCACCTGCGATGCAAGCTAGGTATGTGTTATCAGATCAGGAGATCACGCAACTCGGCAACTGGGCTTTGATCATCGAAGAGCACTACGGCAAGCCAATGGATATTGAATGGGCGAAGGATGGAGAAACAAATAATCTCTATATCATACAGGCTAGGCCCGAAACGGTACATGCTAATAAAAAGGGTACTGAAATAGAAGAATATAAGTTATTGGAAAAAGGAACAATTGTAACGAGCGGCGAGGCTATCGGGAGTAAAATTGTAAGCGGTACCGCAAGGTTGTTGAAATCTTCTCAATATGCAGATAAAGTACAGCCCGGCGATATAGTGATTACTGAACTTACAAGTCCCGACTGGGATCCCATTCTGAAAAAAGCTGCAGCTATAATAACGGATAAAGGTGGCAGAACCAGCCACGCCGCAATTGTTGCCCGGGAAATTGGCATACCTGCAATTGTTGCCACTAACAATGCCACCCAAAAGATAAAAGATGGCGACATGATCACTGTAAGCTGTGCAGAAGGCAAGACAGGTAATGTGTATCAGGGTGCCCTTAAATGGGAAAAGACCAGTATCGATACGCATAATGTAACACTGCCGGAGAGAACGGCGGCTATGCTCATTGTGGCCGATCCGGGCAAAGCATTTAAGTTTGCCGCATATCCGAATAACGGTGTGGGCCTGCTTCGTATGGAGTTTATTATTAATCACGCCGTAGAAGTGCACCCAATGGCATTGGTGAAGTTTGATGAGATGAAAGACCAGGCTGCGAAGCAACAAATCTCCATACTTACAGCAGGTTATGATGATAAGAAAGAGTATTTCATTGATAAATTATCGCAAGGGGTGGCAACTATAGCGGCTGCCTTTTATCCAAAGGATGTGATTGTAAGGATGAGCGATTTCAAAACAAATGAATACGCCAATTTATTGGGAGGAAAGGAGTTCGAACCGGTTGAAGAAAACCCAATGATCGGTTTCAGGGGAGCCTCCCGGTATTATAACCCGTTGTATAAAGATGGCTTTAAGCTGGAATGTGAAGCCATGAAAGTAGTACGCAATGAAATGGGACTGACTAATGTAAAGTTGATGATACCATTCTGCAGAACAGTGGAAGAAGGAAAAAGAGTGATAGAAGTGATGAAGGAAAATGGATTGGAACGCGGCCAAAATGGACTGGAGATCTATGTCATGGCAGAGATCCCAAGCAATGTCTTGCTGGCGGAGGAATTTGCAGAAGTGTTCGATGGCTTTTCAATAGGTTCTAATGATCTTACACAACTAACATTGGGCATCGACCGCGATTCTGCACTCGTTGCCGATCTCTTCAGTGAGCAAAATGCAGCCGCTAAACAGATGATCGCAACCGTGATAGAAAAAGCGAAGAAAGTAAATGCGAAGATCGGTTTATGCGGGCAGGCACCCAGTGATTTTCCTGAATTCGCTGGCTTCCTGGTAGAGAAAGGCATCGATAGCATTTCATTTAATCCGGACGCATTGTTCCAGGGTATTGACAATATTAAAAAGGCAGAAGCGAAAATCTTAGTTCATCATTAAAATAATCGAATGGGCAGGCTTGATAATAAAGTAGCGATCATCACAGGTGCGGCAGGGGGAATGGGAGCAACTGAAGCGAAACTATTTGCACAGGAAGGCGCCCGGGTGATGGCAACTGATATGCAGGAGCATAAACTGAAAGAATGGGTGGAAATTGCAGCAAAGGAAGGTTTGCAGATAATATATGCACTACATAATGTGGCATCGCGGGATGACTGGCAACGGGTAATCGACGAAACTGTGAAGCACTATGGAGGTATTGATATACTTGTAAACAATGCAGGCATCTATCCGGCCGGTGGCACTATGGAGAACACCAGTCAGGAAACATGGGATAAAGTGTTGGCTGTAAACCTTACCGGCCCTTTTATAGGTACACAGCTTTGCCTGCACTATTTGAAAAGATCAGGTAAGGGATCCGTGGTAAATATTGATTCTATAGCCGGTAATGTAGGTGGCAATGGTCCTGCTTATACGGCATCAAAAGGTGGTTTGAGAATGCTTACAAAAGATAATGCGGTAGAATTTGCAAAATATAATGTTCGCGTAAATTCCATTCATCCCGGCGGCGTGCTCACGCCCATGACCGAAGCCATGATGGAGACGGAGGAAGCTAAGAAAACTATGGAAACGATGTGCCCGATGGGGCGCATTGGTCAGCCCATGGAGATAGCTTATGGGGCGTTATACCTCGCCTCAGATGAAGCATCGTATGTTACAGGTGCGGAACTGGTAATTGATGGTGGCTTGATAGCACGATAGCCAATGTTGATTGGAATCATTTTATTGATTGTTTGCAATCATATAAACAGGTGGCCTTTGAGAATAGATTTGAATTCTAAATTGAGCTTATGAAAAAGATCATCACGATATTCGACGGAAGAAACTTTTCCGAAGGAATATTTGAATTCATTAAATGGCAAAATGCCACAAGCCCTGTATTGCTAACCGGTGTTTTTCTGAATGCAATTGACTATGCTACCGCATGGAATTATCCTATGTTTCTGAGTGGCTATCTCAATACCGTTGTGGAAGATTTTGATACCATAGCTGCAAATGTTCAGAAATTTAAAAATTTATGCGAACGAAACGGCATTGAATACAGAGTTCATGAAGATATTGGTACAGGAGTAATGGAATTGATAAGAAAAGAAACACGTTTCTCTGATTTATTAGTGATGTCTGGTGATTTCTTTTATAATGATACGTTTTACATCGACCCAGATTCTTACCTGAAAGATACCTTGCACGAATCAGAATGTCCCGTACTCTTGCTTCCTGATAATTTTAAGGCACCGGTAAATAATATCCTTGCATACGATGGCAGTCCTGCTTCCGTATATGCAATCAAGCAGTTCTCTGCTCTTTTTCCGGCATGGCGTGGTAACAAAACACATATAGTGTATGCCAGCACCAAGGGCAAGGAAATTCCTGATAGAATATATATTGAGGAATTGGCGGTAAGGCATTTCCCTAACCTTATTATTGATGCACTGCAAATGGATGCCCGGAAGTATTTCAATACCTGGCTAATTGATCAGCAAAGATCTATATTGGTTACAGGTGCCTATGGCAGGTCTTCCTTGTCCGAATCTTTGAAAAATAGTTTTGTTTCAGAGATCGTTATGGAGCATAAAATACCTGTATTTGTTGCGCACCGCCATTAGTTAATCCAACTGATGGTAGATATCCCTATAATAGCTGATAGCATTGGTATCATTTACTGCTGCTGTCTGATAAATAACAAAAACCGGCACCGGTGATGCAATAGGATTGATCATTGGTTGCTGGTTTTTAATACATGCTCTTAAAAAAGCGCTGTCTACCCTGTTAGGGAGGAGAAAACTGGCCAGTTCAATAGGTTTTTCTATCCTGATACACCCGTGGCTAAAATAGCGTTCTGCCGATTTGAATGCCGATTTCAGGTTGGTATCATGCATGTATACGCTGAAGGGCGACGTAAGGTTAAATTTTACAACGCCCAGCGCGTTATCACAACCTGTAGATTGCCTTAGTGTGTATGGAAAATTATTCTTGCTTAATTGAGACCATTTGATGCTGTAGGGGCTTACAACCTGTCCGCGTGCATTTAATACCTGGATGTTCATATAGTTAAGTACCCCGGGGTTTCTGCGGCAGGCAGGCAATAGTTCTTTGGTGATAATGCTTTTAGGAACATGCCAATAGGGGTAGAAGATAACCTCATTACAATATGCAGCAAAGCGCGGCGTTGGGGTGGCCGGCTTACCTGCAACTATTTTCATACGCAGCCAAAGGCTATCTGCAACATAGTAGTTGAGATGTATGGATGCAACGTTTACAACTATATATTTTGGGAATCCAAAGTGCGTCAGCCAACGTTCTGCATTGATCGCTTTTCGCAATTGTTTGATCTTTCTGCTGTCTCCTCTTTTTAGCTGTTGGCGCAGTTCGTTTACGAGTACTGTGTAAGCAAGGGTTTTAGGTTGCCATTTTTGTAAAATGGCAACAAGATCGTTTCCTGTAGAGATGGTATATATATCTTTTAGTAAGATGCTGTCAGCATTTGAAGGGGGCGTTATTCCGTTATAGCTCACTTCTGCAGATATACCATGCCCCTGGTGCACATCTTTAATATATTTAAATATGGCATCGGTGAAGGCAGTCTGCCACGTTTCTGCCGGTGCTGCAGGTATTTCGCCACTGAATAGCTGGTAGTAGCGATAGTCGTTTTTATCCAATCCTATATAAGCACAGCTATCTAAAAGCTGCTTAAATGTGTAATAGGCCGAAGGGTCAACCGGCCTCTGCTGCCCAAAAGCTTGTATAGAAAGAAAGAGGGCGGTTATTGTTTGTATAAAACGCACACGCATACGGCAAAAATCTTATCATAAACGGGAATAGGAGATGATGACACTCATGTATTGATATGACAGCAGTCATAAACTGTCAAACGGTCGACGTATAGTTTTACGTCACATTGAAATAGTAAAAATCATTAAACATGAAAAAAATAAGTATTACGCACGTAAACAACGCACATAATGACTGGATAAGGGCATTAGATTTTTATAAGCAGGAGCTGAATATTTTGAAAAGCAGGTTATCTGAGATTGCCGGTAAAAACTCAGCTGCTGATGTGTTGAAACAGGTAGAGCATTTTGAGAACGCCTTTAAAGTGCAGCGCGATAATATAGATCGTCTGAATCACGATGTTCACCTGAATGTAGTAAGCATTGGTAACCAGCTGCTGGAATCTAAAGCCGGGTATATTGATGCTGCTTTACTGACGCAGCATAATAACCTTCATGAACGATTTACGGCTGAAGAAAAGGCGATCAATGAATTGAGACATCAGTTTACCCAGTTTTCGGCAGACTGGATGTAGTTTGATCGCAATAACAGCAACTTTCCTTAGCGGCCCTGGATTTAACGTTTCCCGTGATATCCAGGGCCTGATTATTTGTACGTTAAGTATTTTGCTTTAAATCAATTGAAGTATTAATTTAGTACTACAAATTACCATGTGGACCGGAGATATTTTGAATTTGCCCTCTTTAATAACGCCGCCATTGGCATCATCGCTGTTGATGCCAATGGGCAAATGGTTTATGTAAACGAGTATGCCCTCAATCAGTTTGGATACGAAAAGGACGAGATTTATGGGAAAAAGATCGAAATCCTGATACCCCAGCGTTATAAAAATCGCCACGAGCAGCATCGCGATCATTTTCACAATCATAACCCGCATAACAGGCCCATGGGTATTGGGCTAGATCTGCACGGCAGGCGCAAAGATGGTTCTGAATTTCCGGTAGAAGTCAGCCTCAGCACCTATGAAACCTCAGAAGGGAGGTTTAGTGTAGCCTTTATTATTGATATTACCTCTCGTAAAGAATCAGAAAAGGCGTTGCTGAAGCTGAACGAAGAATTAGAGCAGAAAGTAAAAGAACGTACGCATTCTCTGGAGGAAGCGCTGGCAAAGGAGAAAGACCTGAATGAGTTAAAATCAAGGTTTGTTTCCATGGCTTCGCACGAATTCAGGACGCCATTAAGTACTATCTGGTCCTCGGCCTATCTTGTTTCTCAATACACACAGGCAGAAGACCAGCCCAAGCGGGAAAGACATATACAGCGGATTGTATCTTCGGTAAACCTGCTTACGGATATTCTCGATGATTTCTTATCTGTTGGTAAGATAGAGGAAGGCAAGATACAAGTGAAAGTATCTGAGCTCAATTTGAAGGAGCTTACAGAAGATTTCTTGTCAGAATTAACCACCATTCTTAAAAAAGGTCAGTCCATCGATTATCAGCACACCGGTGATGAATTGATCATGCAGGACCCGGCATTGTTAAAGCATATCCTCATGAACCTGGTATCCAATGCCATGAAGTTCTCTGATGAGGGTACAATAATTACTGTTCGCACATCTCTTATAAACGGAGTATTGACATTATCTGTTAAAGACCAGGGGGTTGGTATTTCGGAGGAAGATCAGGAGCATTTATTTGAGCGTTTCTTCCGTGGGTCAAATGTGATAAATATAGAAGGTACCGGGCTTGGCCTGCACATTGTAGCCAAATATGCCGAACTGCTTAACGGGACTATAAAATGCAAAAGTTCTCTTGGAGAAGGAACAGAATTTATTGTGGAATTCCAACCAAATCGTCAATAGTATGAAGACTATTTTATTAATAGAAGACAATATAAATATCAGGGAAAACCTGGCCGAAATACTGGAGCTGTCTGGCTATAAGGTAATGAAGGCAGAAGGAGGTAAACAGGGTGTTGCATTTGCGTTTGAGTCCACACCCGATATCATCCTTTGCGATATCATGATGCCCGATCTGGATGGCTATGGAGTGATCCATATGATTCAAAACAACCCTGCAACGCAAAACGTACCTTTTATATTTCTAACCGCAAAGACCGAAAGGGCCGATGTACGAAGGGGAATGGAATTAGGCGCGGATGATTATATCACCAAACCATTTAACAGCACCGAAGTGCTAAAGGCTATCGAGAGCAGGCTCAGGAAAAGCGACTTACTGAAAAAAGATGTAGGGCATGGTATCGAAGGGTTAAGTGCCATCATCAGTTATTCCGGAGGTAAAAACATATTAGATGCGTTTGCCGAAGAAGGGCATATTAACAAGTTTAAAAAGAAACAGGTTATTTATAGCGAGGGCAACCATGCTGTAAGGTTGTTTTACATAGATAAAGGGAAAGTGAAAACCTACCGTACCAATGACGATGGCAAAGAATTGGTAACTGCTATATATCATGAGGGCGATTTCTTCGGTTATGTTCCTATTTTAGAGCATACGCCCTATAAGGATACCGCTGAAACGATGGAAGATTGTGAGATAGCTGTAATACCGCGTGATACGTTTGAAGATCTGTTGAGTAAGAACCCCGATGCGATGAAGAAGATAGTGGAACTGCTTGCAAAGAATGTATCGGAAAAAGAACAACAACTATTGGGGCTGGCGTACAATTCTCTCAGGAAAAAGGTTGCCAATGCAATTATCACAGTGTCAGAGAAATATTCTAATGGCAGCAAGCAGCCGTTTTACATAGATATCAGCCGCGATAATCTTGCCACAATAGCAGGCACCGCCAAAGAATCCCTGATACGCACGCTCAGCGATTTTAAAGAAGAGAAGTTAATTGATATCGTAAAGGGCGATATAGTAGTGCTGGATGAAAAGAAACTGCGCAATTTGGTAAACTAAAGCACCTCGTGAATATAATTAGTGAAATTATATTTCAGGTTGCCGAATTCCTTTTCCATCTTTTCCATATCATACCTTAAAGTGATACGTTTTTTATGAAATTCTTCAGGAGATAAATTATTCTCCTGGAGTTTTTTTATGTCTCTGCGTAAAAAAGCTATAACCGTATCCTTATTCAGAAATAGATTGTTGTACTGTTCTATTCTGTCTAAAACATTGGGTGCAGCATTAAGCGAAAGGATATCCGATATCTGGTTTTTCATATGGATATTCTCTTGTTGCAGATAGTCTAGTGTCCGTATCCACCCTTTTATCTCATAGCTATATTTCTCGCTATTGTCAATCATGTGTTTTTACTAAATCAATTAATGAGTTTGTTGGATATTAAGAAGCCTTTTTTCAAAAATGATGAGCTCCTTCAATAAGGCATCCGTCAATGCGATCACTCTCTGCAAAGAGGAACACAGAGGGTGGAATGCAAGATTGCAATATAGGTGTGTTGTAATGGCTTTAATTTCATGTTCCAGGTTCTTTAATTCTTTTAATGCCTGCTTTAGGCTTATCAGGTAAGAATTATGCACTTCCGCTTTTTTGTTTCCGCACATCAGCTCCTGCCTGTTTATCATATAATAGTTCACCCCTTGCAGCAATTCTTCACACTTCTTTGTATAGGGTTCAACGGCCTGTCCAATGTCAATGCGCTTCAGCTCAGCAAGTCCATTTTGTGCCTCACGGTACATGGCAGATATGATACAGTAATAATCCAAATGGAATTGATGAGACAATTCCGATATGGTAACTTTATCATATTTATGGCCGGTAATGGACTTTTTCATATTGGGTAAAAACCAAAATTATTTCTGTGCACATACAACTAATATGACCATTGTATACTCAAATAATGATTGTGGTCAGTTTCTCCGGGCCGGCTGTATCTAATTTTGCTTTTATGAATTTTAACTACACAACTGCCGAAGAGGCAGTGCAGCATATACCGGATAATAGCAGGGTATTTGTACATGGCAGCGCGGCCACACCTTTGAAATTATTAAATGCGTTGTTGGCTCGCGCCGGCAAGGTAAAAGGGGTAGAATTAGTATCTATAAGCCTGCAGGGCGAGATCAATTGGAATACTCCCGAGATAAAAAACAGTTTTAGGCTCAACTCCCTTTTTGTATCGGCCAATGTGCGCGAATGGGTCAATTCCGGAGCGGGGGATTATGTGCCTGTGTTCCTTAGCGAGATACCACAAATGTTTAAAAAAGGTTTTCTGCCGCTTGATGTTGCATTGATTCATGTGTCACCGCCCGATAAGCATGGGTACTGTACACTGGGCACATCGATAGATGCCGCCCTCAGCGCTGTCAGGACAGCAAAAAAGATCATTGCCCAGGTAAATCCTAAAATGCCCCGCACCCACGGAGATGGGCAGGTACACGTTTCTAAATTGGATGCTATGGTATGGGAAGATGTAGCATTGCCGGAAGTAGATTATGGTTCTAAAAAAGATGAACGGACTACGTTAATTGGCAAGCATGTAGCATCCCTTATAGAAGACAGGTCTACATTGCAAATGGGTATTGGCAGCATACCCGACGCTGTACTTAGTTGGCTCGATTGCCACAAAGGGCTGGGCATCCATACAGAGATGTTCTCAGATGGTATTATTCCTTTGGTAGAGAAAGGAGTGATCACGAATGAATACAAAACGGTAAGGCCCGGCAAAATAGTTACCACCTTTACGTTGGGGACAAAAAAAGTGTACGATTTCGTAGATGATAACCCTTCTGTTTCTTTTATGGATGTTGCCTATGTGAATGATAGCGACGTGATACGTACCAATCCTAAAGCAGTAGCAATTAACAGTGCAATAGAAATAGATCTTACCGGACAGATATGTGCCGACTCTATAGGTACCTATCAATTCTCCGGCATTGGCGGGCAGATGGATTTTATGCGTGGGGCTTCACTTTCAGAAGGTGGCAAACCCATTATCGCTATTCCGTCGGTCACCAATTCAGGAATATCGCGTATCGTTCCTTTCTTAAAGAATGGTGCGGGTGTAGTAACGACGAGGGGACATGTACATTATGTGGTTACAGAATATGGTGTAGTAAATCTTTATGGGAAAAATATGGAACAAAGAGCTAAATTACTTATCAGCATTGCCCATCCCGATCATAGGGAGGCTTTAGAAAGGGCGTGCTATGAGCGATTTAAGCAATAGAAACTATGCCTGCAAATCCATTTCCATTTAAAGGTCTAACAGCGGGCGAAGTAGACCGCGCGAGGGAAGCTTATGGCGTTAACAAGATAGAGGATAAGAGCAATGCAGCCTTTTGGCAAACGCTGAAAGATGCGGTTACAGAGCCAATGTTCCTGCTATTGCTGGCATGTTCTGCTATCTATTTTATTCTTGGTGATTTGTCGGAAGCATGGTTCATGCTTGGTGCCATTATTGTAGTGTCAGCTATCTCTTTCTACCAGGACAGGCGAAGCCGTAAAGCATTGGATGCTTTACAAAAGTATAGCCAGCCAAGCGTTACCGTAATACGTGACGGGCAAGTCGTAAAATTGCCATCCGAAGATATAGTAGTGGGCGATTATGTAGTAGCGTCAGAAGGTGAACTGATACCCGCAGATGGTGCGGTAAAGCAATGCAATGATTTTGTAGTAAACGAGTCTATACTTACGGGTGAAGCATTTGGAGTAGTAAAGGATATTGGCAATGGTGATAGTAAAGTATATAGCGGTACCCTTGTAGAGAGCGGGCAATGTGTGTTCGAAGTTACGCAAATTGGTATCCATACCCGGCTGGGGCAAATTGGCTTGTCTATAAAAGATGTGGCAAAGCCTAAAACACCGCTGCAACTGCAGATTAGTTCTTTTGTGCGAAAAATGGCCGCGGTTGGTGTCGTTATATTCCTGCTGATATGGGGCATTAATTATTTACGTGATGGTAACTTACTGCAAAGCCTCCTTAAAGGGCTTACGATAGCCATGTCTGTATTGCCCGAAGAGATACCGGTTGCATTTACCGTATTTATGGCAATAGGCGCTATGCGGTTGATGAAGCATGGTATAATAGTGAAGGAAACAGGCACGGTGGAATCTCTTGGTGCGGCTACAGTTTTATGTGCCGATAAAACCGGTACCATCACAGAGAACAGGATGGAACTGCACAGCGTCTTTGATATGGAATCCGGTACGATCAAAACAAACACAGGCTGGAACAACCCCTCCTCTTTAGAAGTGATCAATATTGCCATGTGGGCCAGCGAAACGGTGCCGTTCGACCCCATGGAAAAAGCACTGCATGAAGCGTATATAAAATGGTTACCGGACGAACGTTTACTATATCAGAAAATACATGAGTACCCATTAGGAGGTAAGCCCCCAATGATGACGCATATCTTTGAAAACAAAGATGGGAAGCGCATTATTGCCGCAAAAGGCGCACCGGAAGCCATCGTAAAATATTCGAACCTGGCACCTGCTGAAAAAGAGAAAATATTGGCAGTAAATAACGAGATGGCTAGATCCGGCTTGCGGGTATTAGGGGTTGCAGTAGCGGAGCATCCAGGAAACAATTTCCCGGAAACTCAGCAGGAATTTAATTTCAGGTTCCTGGGGCTGGTTGGCTTTTACGATCCTCCGAGAAAAAATATGGAGGCAGTTTTAAAACAACTATATGCTGCGGGCATAAAAGTAAAGATCATTACCGGCGATAATCCGGCTACAACAACAGCGATAGCACAGCAACTTCATTTTAGCGGAAGCGACCGCGTAATAACAGGGGCAGAAATGGCAGATGCAGACGAGGTATCTTTCAGTACACTCGTAAAATCTAACAATATTTTCGCCCGTATGTTTCCAGAGATGAAGTTAAGGGTAGTGAATAGCCTGAAGGAACAAGGAGAGATTGTAGGAATGACGGGCGATGGCGTGAACGATGGGCCTGCTTTGAAGGCTGCACATATTGGCATCGCTATGGGTGGCCGCGGGTCTGAGATAGCCCGGCAGGCATCATCGCTTATTATTACTGATGATGATTTTGGGAAGATGGTTATCGCGGTAGCTATGGGCAGACGCATCTATACCAACCTGAAAAAAGCTATCCAATATATCATATCCATCCATATTCCCATTATACTCACCGTGGCTATACCATCTATATTAGGATGGCGTTACCCTTCTGTTTTTACACCGGTACATGTCATCTTTCTCGAGCTGATCATGGGGCCCACCTGTTCTATCATTTATGAGAACGAACCCATTGAAAGGAATGCAATGCTGCGTGCGCCCCGCACCATGACCGATACGTTTTTTAATTTCAAAGAACTTACACTCAGTATATTCCAGGGCCTTGGTATCACCATCGCCACAATTGGTATTTATCTATATAGCCTTCGTAGCGGATACGATGAAACGGTTACACGTACTATGGTATTTGCCACACTGATATTTGCCAATATATTCCTCACAGTAGTCAATCGATCGTTTTATTACTCTGTTTTTGAAATGTTCCGTTACCGGAACAACCTGCTGACCGGTATGCTTATGATCACCATTGCTCTTAGCGCAGGTATTTTTTATACACCGGTATTGGCAGGTTTTTTCAAACTTTCAGCGCCGGGCATTAGCCAATTGATAGTTTGCCTTGCAGCCGCATTCATCTCCGTTATATGGTTCGAGGTGTATAAAATATTCAGGCGGCGCTGATCGGTTAATTACTGTCATTAAGATACCTGACGCTTATCATTTTAATGGCATATACTTCGCAATACCTTGCTGCAAACTTTGGTATATGTCTGCTTTACGTAAAATACTCAGTTATATTATAGTCACCGTTTTGATTTCAGGCTGTAGCCCTGCGCGTAATACGGTATATGCGCAGGAACCTCCTGCCTCTGTTTCCATGCAGGTATTTTACGATGAGCTAAGTCCCTATGGGCAATGGATAGAAGATCCCGAGTATGGCTACGTGTGGATGCCACTGGTAGATGTGGACTTCAGGCCGTATTATACAAATGGCTATTGGGTGATGACCGACTATGGCAACACCTGGGTATCATCTTATGCTTGGGGTTGGGCGCCATTCCATTATGGCAGGTGGGTATATAGCAATAGGTATGGCTGGTTATGGATCCCCGGCTATGAATGGGGACCCGCATGGGTTTGCTGGCGATTTGGCGGAGGCTATTATGGCTGGGCACCCCTGGGCCCATGGTTCTCTGTTACCCTTGCCTTTGGCGATTATAACTGCCCCGTTAATTGGTGGATATTCATACCGCAGCATCATTTATATCGTCATCGTTATGTTTATAGTCCAAGGCAATCTGAATTTATAGGCACAACAAATATCATTCGTAATACGCGCGGCAGGCAGGGAGATCGAACTGTATACGTAACGGGCCCATCAGTAGAAGAAGCAAGGGCAAGCGTGAGAGAGAATGTACGTGTATACAATGTAACGCCCGCAGCAAGGCCTGCTGAATCTGGCATAGACCGAAATCAGCTAAGGCTATTCAGGCCGGGTGTCAGCTACGTGGAACAGGAAAGGTTGAAACCGGCACCTGCCAAAATAATGAGGAGCTTGGACCCAATCGATAGGGATCATCCAATGCCGGTAGAGGAGCATCGCAATCCCTCGCAAAATATCCCACGCGGAAATGAACCGGTAAGAGAAAATGACCGTCAAAATCCCGTTAATCCTAATAGAGATATTAACCCCGAACCACGACAACAACCTGTGCAAAGGCCGCAAATGCCTGCACCGGAAAGGCCAAAGGAAAGAAACATCAGCCCCGAACCCCGCCAGCAGCAGCCAGCCCCGCGCCCGCAAGTACAACCCTATCAGGCGCCCCGCCAGCAACCTGCGCCGCGGCCACAGGTACAACCGTCCCCGGCGCCACGTCCGCAAATGCAGCCCCCGTCCCGTCCCCAGGTTCAGCCAAGGCCGCAGCCAGCCCCGCAACGTCCTACACAACAAGCGCCATCCCAAACCCCGATAAAAAGATAGATAATAGAAAACACGAAAAAGGGAATAGCTGGCTATTCCCTTTGTTTTTTGTTGATGTTATCTCAGGGTTCTTCTTCGAATATCTTTATGTTCCTTTGTTTAATGATCTCCATTAGCCTGGCGGGTATCTTCCGGCACCCGCAATGTCGCGCATGCAATACATGCCAGGTAATCAGCTGTTCCAGGGTTGGCTCTTCAGGCATTGGATTCCTCTCATGCCATTCTTTGTTGATTTTATTGGCAGCCATGATACGTTATTTATGGGCGATGAATAATGGTGATTGTACAGATTTTATCAGGTTATCGCTATGGCTTTGGCGCAGGAGCGTAGAAAGCAGGTTTCGGCCGTAGGCACCCATTACAATCAATCCTTTTTCCTCTTCCAGTGTCCCTTCCAGCAAGCTGATATAGCTATCGCCTGTCTTGGTTTTGAATGTAACATTCGTATAATGATCCTGCAGCCATTCGTGTATGCTATGCTTTTGGGTATTATTGTTACCCGCATTGTTACCTTCCAGTATGGTAACGCCAGAGCCGCTAAACTGGGGGAATAGATAGGTAAACTGCTTGATGGCGAACATCGATGATTCTTCGCCATCATAGGTAAAAACCAGGTCGGTTATCTCATTGAATTGCTCCGGTGCAATCATCACCGGGCATTCAGCATACTTCAATACTTTTTTTACAAAGCCACTGGGGTTCTCCAGGTTGTATTTAGAGAATGATAGCAAAGGGTCTATTACCAGCACATCTGCAAACCTGCTTTCTATCAATAATTCTTCCAGAGGCACTCCTTTGTCTCTATGTATAATGTGTTTCGTTTCCCTGGCAATGCACGCTTCCTTAAACCGCGATATACAATGATCGCAGTTATTCTGTTCATTTTTAACAGTCAATATTTCCGGTATCAGGTACCCATCTTCTTCTTCAAGAAATACACCAGTTAGTGTCGATCGGGTCAGGTTGGCAAGATAACATGCCAGGTCTGTAGAGGCGGCGTTGATGCCAGTGCTATTTGTAGCCAGTAAGATTTTCATGACTGTACTGATTTGAATTGGGAAAGATGCTTATAGCAAAGCAAACTTAGCATGGACAATTGCAAAACCGGCTGATACCTGTCAGATGTAAAAATGATGTATGTCAGAAAAAATGGCAAGGGCGGGAAGTACTTTGCAGGAAAGAATATGCCATGAACTTAGCAGTACTATTAGCACAAGAAAAGCATCCTGAAGAATTGCCAAAACCGGAAAAGAAGCCCGAATTGCCTGGTAAAGATGTGCCTGATGCCCCGGCTGAACCACGACAACCGGAGATCCATCCTGAAGAAAAGCCATACATGCCCGGCAAGCCGCAGGAAGTACCACCCCAAAAACAAAACCTCTAAAAATATACAGTTATGAACGCGCAAATCCTTGTTGACAAGCAGAAGATATACGAACTGGCAGAATGGTTCGTAACTGCCATGACATTGCTATTAGGTTATAGGTACCTAAAACAGATTGTCGCTTATGTGCTTATGCAATTGTACCGCATATTCATTCAAAGAGGCATGATTGCTATCTGAAAAAGTTGTTCATCTTTTAAATTGAAATACTCATGAAATTTTCTGCCGAAGAACTGCAGGTGATCAATGCAGTGAAATACTTCCCAATGGTATCCATCATTGTGTCAATAAAACCGGAAATCGGGCTGAAAGCCGAATTAGCGCATAAGCTAAAAATTGCCGTTGACGATGTGAAAAGAAACCTTCATAATAAATATCCGGAAACCCAATGGATGCCGGTGTTCAACAAGCTGGCCAATATTGTGGATGATTTCAATTATGAAACAGCTACTATTACTACAGCCATATTTGTTTCTCCATTGTTATCTAAAGTTTTCCATTTGCAGGTGCCTGTAGAAGATAAAATAGTCATCAATGAATCTTTTGAGGTACGCGACCTGGTGTATGCCAATACCAACTCCATAAAATACCTGGTATTGCTACTCACCGGTAAGGTAGTGAAGGCATTCGAAGGAATGCCCGGCTATTTACAGCCTATAAAGCTGGATATGGCAGATAGGATAGAAGCGTACGAATTGGATATGCCCGGCGAAGTGGCCAATTTTTCAGATCCTGACAAGCATAAGGAAATACTACAGGATAAGTTTTTGAAAGAAGCAGATAAGGCTGTATCGAAATTGTTAAAGACCCGTAACGAACCGCTGGTATTGATCGGGGTAGACCGTTTAATAGGTCACTTTAAAAGTGTTAGCCAAAATACATCGTCGATCGCCGGCACTATACACGGCAACTATGACAATACTACCATTGCTGAAATGCAGCAAATACTAAAGCCGTATGAAGATGAACTTAAGATGCAATACACTAACAAATGGCTGAAAGAAATTGAAAAAGCGCTGAACGCGAATAAACTCGATTTTGGCATAGAACAGGTATGGAAATCTGCAAGCGAAAAACAGGGCAGGGTATTGGTCGTTGAGCGCAATTTTATGTATCCTGCCTACTACGAAAGCAAAGAGAAGATCATTCATGCTGATGACATCACAAAGGCAGCCGCTCAGCATATTTCAGATGCGGTAGACGATGTTATGGTAACGGTGCTGCAGAATGGTGGCGAAGTGGTATTTGTAGATGAAGGTGCGCTAAATGATTATCAGCACATCGCCCTTCTCAAATATTATTGATGGTAACAGGTATTGGGTACACGCTCAATACCTGTTTATTATAGCCTTCCATAAATAAAATAGCGCTCCCGATTTTCGGGAGCGCTATTTTATAATAATCAAAGAATCACTTTACGTTGATCGTCTTTTTCTTGTTGTTTGTAGCCTTCTCATTTTTAGGCAATACAAGATTTAGCACACCATCCTGGTAGCTGGCATCTATCTTTTCCTTGCTCACTTCTTCTGGCAGGGTAAAGCAGCGGGAGAAAGAAGAATAGTTATACTCTTTACGGGTATAGTTCTTGTCTTTTTCTTCTGAGCTTTTTTCTTTTTCTGCACTGATGGTCAGAAGGTTGCCATCAACATCTACGTTAAAGTCCTTTTTGTCGAGTCCGGGCGCAGCCAAAGAGAGTTTATACTCCTTGTCTGTTTCTGTAATGTTTACAGCAGGTAATGTCAATGATTTGTCTGCGAATCCGTTCTGGAACCATTCGCCCCATGGTTCAAAGAAATCGCTTAATACGGAGGATAGTCCGTTTGTTCTTGCCAAAGATTTTACTGACATGGTAATAATTTTTTTGATTGTTGAATAATGTTGGTCAAAAGTAACGTCGTTATTAAACGACATCAATGATAGCTGTCAATACATAATCTGATGTTTATCAGCAGGGGCGTTTTGTCTTAATGATAGTTTTGAGAAAGTTTAAAAACCGCTTGCCAATCATGAACGATGCTCAACAGGATAATAGAAAAACCGGGCGCTCCCGGGTAACACGCTGGGTGATCTGGATAGTAGCCTTATTGCTGGTCAATATCGTATTTACCTACTTCCTGGCAAGGAATGAAGGTGGCTATAAGGAGATAAGCTGGCATCGATTCAAAGATAATATGCTGCGTGCACGCGATGTAGACAGGATAGAAGTGCTGAATAAAGAAAAAGTACTGGTGTATATAAAGTTCGACAGCCTGAAAAAGAAGGAATACAGCGACCTCGGTTCTCTGACCAAGAAAGCTGCCGGGGAACCGCAATACTACTTTACAATTGGCTCTGTAGATGCATTTGAAAAGAATATGGCAGATGTTTTTACCGGCGACAATGAAAAGTACGAGCCACCGATCACCTACATCAGCAAAAGCAATTCATGGCAGACGGTATCATCCTGGTTACTGCCCCTTGGATTGTTATTGCTGTTTTGGTTTTGGGTGTCCGGCAGGGGTAGTGCATTGGGCAGTGGCGCCGCTGCAATTGATTTCAGTAAATCGCATGCCGAGGAATATGGAGAAAGTAAGACCAGTCCATTCACATTTAAAGATGTTGCCGGCTACGAAGAGGCCAAGACAGAAGTGATGGAGATAGTTTCCTTTCTGAAGCAGCCGGGCAACTTCACAAAACTGGGCGCCAAGATACCCAAAGGTGTATTGCTGGTGGGCCCTCCCGGTACCGGTAAAACTTTGCTTGCTAAGGCTGTGGCAGGAGAGGCAGCGGTGCCATTCTTCTCTCTGTCAGGTTCAGAGTTTATAGAGTTATTTGTTGGTGTAGGTGCATCACGTGTCCGTGATCTTTTTGACCGTGCCAAAGCAAAAGCACCCAGCATCATATTCATAGATGAAATTGATACAATAGGCAGGGTAAGGGGCAAGGCTGTTTCTATACAGGTAAATGATGAAAGGGAAAGTACCCTCAACCAGTTGCTGTCAGAAATGGATGGCTTTGATCCTAACACAGGCGTCATAGTAATGGCGGCGACTAACCGGGCAGATATCCTGGATGCTGCCCTGCTAAGGGCCGGCAGGTTCGACAGGCACATTTATTTGGAATTGCCCAATAAAGAAGAACGTAACGCTATTTTTAAAGTACATCTGAAGCCTTTGATATTGGCAAATGATGTAGATAGTATGTTCCTTGCTGCGCAAACTCCGGGTTTCTCAGGTGCAGATATTGCCAATGTTTGCAATGAAGCAGCCTTAATGGCCGCAAGACAAAAGAAAGAAGCTGTTGAGAAAAAAGATTTCTTTGATGCGATAGATAGGGTGGTAGCGGGTCTTGAAAAAAAGACCAAGATCATTACGCCTGCAGAAAAGAAGAGAATAGCTTTTCATGAGGGTGGTCATGCCGTGGTTAGCTGGAAGCTGAAGCATGTAGACCCTCTCGTAAAAGTATCAATAATACCACGGGGTAAATCTCTGGGGGGTGCATGGTATTTGCCGGAAGAAAGGCAGATCATTACCCGCGATCAGTTCCTGGATCAACTGTGTGCTGCCCTCGCCGGCAGGGCGGCAGAGGAAGTGGTGTTTAATGAAATATCTTCCGGTGCATTAGACGACCTGGAGAAAGCTACCAAACAGGCTTATAGCATGGTAATGAAACTGGGGTTGAGCGATAAGCTGGGCAATATCAGCTATTACGATTCCACAGGCACCTATGAAAGTTCTTTTCAAAAACCTTACAGCGAAGCTACTGCACAATTGATAGATACAGAAGCGCAGAAACTGGTACAGGATGCATATACCCGGGCAAAAGGCATATTGACAGAGAACAGGGATCAGCTGGATGCTGTTGCTGATAAGCTTTTAAGCAAAGAGATCATTTACAAAGAAGACCTGGAACAGATATTGGGCATACGGGAAGGCACAGAATCGCTTCAACAAGTTGCCGGTAAAACAGGGGCCTGAAGATAATTTCAGGAGTCTTTAAAATGAATATTCAATTGCGAAAGGATATCGAAAAAATCGATGTCCTTTTTTGTTTTCCGGTACTCATACAATAGAAAGTCAAGCCCGTTCCATATTAGGAACCAGCCTGCAGGTTCCAGTATGATGCGCAGCACGGTCATAAGATAGCTGCTGTAGCCTTTGTAAGCGATCAACGAGTCAATAGCCATCACCAGCATTCCCATCACCACCAGCATTAGGCCCCTGTTGTATATATTTCTTGCCGATTGTTTCAGTATATCCAGCCGCTTGTTGAATTGCTCTTTGATGCTAAAGGCGATCTCCTTCTCAATATCCATCTTACGCTGGTTATGTGGCAACAACAGTTGCAGGTTTTCCGTACGTCCCGGAATATATTTGAGGGACGATTGCAATTCATCTATTAGATCCTCAGATATTCGCCTTTTCAGGTAATGACGGGAATCAAAATCAGAATAGATATCATCGTAGGAATCGAGCCAGAGACTAATTTCAGACATAGATACTAAAATAGCATACATAAATCCCGCGCTCGCTGATAGCTGTCAACCTATAATTGATGTTCGTCAGGTTACAGGCAACAATAATGGCATAGAATTGTTATAGGTATACAAAACCGTTTACATGAAGCAGGGAAAAATTATATTATCATTGGCAGCGCTGGGGGGATTGATGTTGGTTGCCCGTAGCATGAATGGCAAATCCATACCCGATGGGTTAACTGCGGTAAAACCATTTGACAAAAGCAAATATTTGGGAACGTGGTACGAGATCGCCCGTTTCGATTATCGCTACGAGCGTAACCTCAATAACGTAAGTGCTACTTACACATTAAAAGACAATGGTAACATCAGGGTAGACAATAAAGGATACAACTATAAAAAGCAAAAGTGGGAAGAAAGCATTGGTAAGGCAAAGCCGGCGGGAGATCCAAAAGAAGCCCGCTTAAAAGTATCATTTTTTGGCCCCTTCTATGCAGCATATAATGTTGTAGCCCTCGACAAAGATTATAAATATGCGTTGGTAGCTGGCAAGAATACGGATTACTTATGGCTGCTCTCCAGGGAGAAAACAATGCCAGAAGATGTAAAGAATAAATACCTGGATATTGCCCGGAAGGCAGGTTATAAAGTAGACGAACTGATATGGGTGAAGCAGGATAGGTAGGGGTGCTGATTTTCATTTCCGGCATTAACTCAAAGTAAAAAGGCTTGCAGATGTAAGCCTTTTTACTGTTGTTATGCTACAGGAATAATAGGCTTCCCGTTTTTTATTTGCTAGTTCTTCACAGTAATCATAGAGCGATAAATTTTATCATTATCCTGTACTTGTACCATGTAGACACCATTTGCAACACTACCCAGGTCAACAACAAGTTGGGATTGTTGTTCGAAAGAGATCTTTTTTACCAGTTTGCCAAATACGTCAGCAATAATGACGGTACCCTCACCCACACCTTCTGGCAGTTCTATAATAAAATGGCCATCGTTAGGATTAGGATACACTTTTAGGTCCTCAAATTTGTCAATTCCTGTTTCATTATCTCCACCAGTTCCGGCGGAGTTGTTTTTATTCGAAGATGTACAAGGGCCTAAATAATCTCCATGCGACAAGTGGTTCGCAACCAGGCTTGTTGCTACAGATATCGTTGTACCGTTATGACAAACTATTACTCTGCTATTCGTTCCTCGTGCATCAACAACACTCATATTGAAAGCGGCACTGCCGGTGCAGCCTTTAGTATCGGTAGCGGTTAAAGTATAAACCGTGCTTGCTAAAGGCGTTACTAATGTTGATGCAGCTGCAGGGGAAGCTAGCCCTGTAGTTGGTGTCCAGCTATAAGCATAACCCGGCGTACCGCCAGATACCGTGCTTGTAAGGGTTGCCGATGATGGGCCGTAGCCCAGGAAGATTGTATTGGATGCCTGCCCCGTAACTGTAGGGTTCGGGCTCATAATTGGCGTCGTTACTATAACAGGAGTACTGACAGTAAGTGTAGCTGCTGAAGAGTTTACGGAAGGGGAACATGTACCGCTTACCAAACAGCGGTATTTATACCCACTATAAGAAGCATTAGGTGCATGGAGGGTTAATGTTGTAGAGGTGATGCCACTGTATATTCCGGTATTGGGCACATTTGCCCAGCCACTGCCTGTGTTCACCTTCCATCTGAATTTCAAATTGGTGCCTGTGGCACCCACATGGAATGTGGTAACAGTACCCGGGCAAATATTTCTGTTTACAGGTTGGCTTGTTATGGCCGGCGGCGCATAAACAAGCAAATTTGCAGCTACTGTAGTATCCGTCAGCATACATGTACCGGTAACAACACATCTGTATTGGTTGTTGTTATAGCTTGCAGCAGGTGCTATAATGGTCAACGAATCAGTCGTGGCTCCGGAATAAAAAGTACTATTAATTACATCTGCAAATGTGCTGCCACCGTTTGTGCTTACCTGCCATTGATAATGATAGGCTTTATTTGCAACTACTTTATAGGTGGCAATGCCTCCGGCACATAGTGTATCTGGTATTGGCTGGGCAGTAATAACCGGCTTGATGTCTACAAGCTTCAACTTCTGAACAATCGCCTGATCATTTTTCGTAGACCCTGCTATATAGGGAACACCCGCACCATCAACAGCTAAATATGTTGTTTTATCCGCACCTGCTTTTAAACTATCAGGCACATCACCAACCAGTTTCCAACTGGTACCATCAAATTTTTTTACGCCTAAATCGTAATATAAATATGGACTACCCGCATCATCTACTGATATATCCAAATAGTGTACATAGTAAGCCGGCAAAGAACCGACAAGTGTACTACCTACTGCTTTCCATGATGTATCCTCAAATCTCTTTACAATTGCCGGCAAGGTACCATAAGCGCTACTCTGTGCAATATATGCTATGTATGGAACACCTGAAGGGGCAATTCCCAGCCGGGCAAAATCTGAGTTTATATTTTGCATAGTACTCTCACCAACTGTTTCCCATGCGGTACCGTTATATCTCTTCACTACGATCTGTTTTCCTATTATCGATCTCATATTTGTAAGTTGTCCTTCTGAGTAAAGAACATAAGGTTCTCCTGCCTTGTCGAGGGCAATACATATATATTCCCGCAAAGACCCGCTCGAAAACCCCGGCGTGCCTACTACTACCCATGCAGTACCGTTATATTTCATAACGGTTGCTTTGTAATTGTTTGTGGAATCTCTATACGCCACGTAAGGGGTGCCATCTGCATCAATCGCCAGCGCCGTATATTCAGCGCCTGCAGTGGAAAAACCTGCAGCACCAACTGTTACCCATGCAGAGCCACTATATTTCTTTACTATGGCCTTGTTATTATTAGTGCCATCCGCATACACCACATAAGGAGTACCTACCGCATCTATGG
The DNA here is from genome assembly GCA_018267955.1 of Bacteroidota bacterium. GTDB lineage: Bacteria > Bacteroidota > Bacteroidia > Chitinophagales > Chitinophagaceae > Polluticoccus. The sequence continues at coordinate 264,665 of JAFDXL010000002.1, read as the reverse complement.
CTATCTGATTGTATTGCGCTGCACCGGCAGAAACCCCTGCACTACCTACCGTCACCCAAGCACTGCCATTGTATTTTTTTACGGTAGCCTTATTGCCATTTGCGTGATCTGTGTAAACCATATAGGGTGTGCCAGACCCGTCAATTGCCATGTGTTTATAGCTAACTATCCCGGCAGAGAATCCTGCGACACCTACTGTACTGAACTTGCTTTGATTAAAGTTGGTATCATTACAATCCTGGTTGTTCAGTACATAACCTGCCGGTTGCACACAATCCATCAGGCTGTTATAAGGACTGCCCCATCCATCTCCGTCGCCGTCCTTGTACCATGTCCGCTTAGCTACAGATAATACACCGGCATAGTTCGATATAGATGAGCCACATGTATTGCTTACAACGCATCGATACCTGTAATTGTTTACTGCTGTAGTGGCAGAGGTGAGTGATAGTATTGCTGTGTTTGCTCCGCTATAGATGCCTGTATTTGCTAAGTTTGTCCAGGTGCTGCCGTTATATACTTGCCATTGATAGCCTATCATTACGCCTGTAGCTGAAACGCTAAAGCTGGTACTGCCGCCGGGGCAAATTTCGCGGTAAGGGTTCAGTAATGCAGCTACTGGTGACGAAGTATTGATATCTACAGACACATCGTCCATGTATATTCTGCTAAGGCCGGTGGAACTGCTGATGCCGTTAAAAATTATATAACTGGTAGTGGATTTGAATGTTGCAGGTATGGCAAAAGTATACTGGTACCAGCCCCCCGCTGAGACAACAGGAGCTTTAGTAGCTTTAGGATATGCTCTTCCTAACAAAACAGAGCCTGGTAACCGGGGGTTAGAGTTTATCCTGACATCCAGCCTTTCTGTATTAAATGCCGAATCTCTGTATATCCAAAATGAGACTGACTTCGCGCAAATCGCAGAATCGTTTAAAGAAAAAAACGGGGTTATCAATTGCGAAGATGAATTGGACTTATTACTGGTGAATAGCGCCATCTTCGTACCGTTGTGAGCACTTATATGGAGATTGAGATAGTTTTCAGAGCCATTCGATTGCACCCAATTTGAGCCGCTGCCTGATATTAGCCCCCAGGATGAGATCGGAATGCCTCCAAGCAGAACGCGCGGTGGAAAATGCTGCTCTTCGAAAGAAGCGCTAATTAAAACCTGGGCATTTAATGCTGTTGTCCATAACAACAATAATCCTGTCAGCAGTTTGTAGAGGCGTTTCATACAAAGGAGATTTGAAAAGTTAATATATACCCGAAGTTAATTAAGAAAACATAATATTTAATTAAAAAATAAATATGTAGTATCTGTAAGTCATAAACAGGTTTGCAGATGACGCATTTTTAGAATGCTTAAATATGTCATGCTATTGCACGAAAGGCCGGTTATAAAATAGGGGAACTGATTGGGGTGAAGCAGGATAAGTAGATAGATCGTATATTACAGTAAAAGGCTGGCTAAATTATTCGTACTCCTTGTTAGCACTCACTAATAAGTTGGGGCGACTTCCATAGACAATTGATTCAGTTTTGCAACCTAAAATCAATAAAATGAAATATAAGGTTGATAACAAAATCGGATTAGTTGTGCTGTGGCTTATGTATCAGTGCGCAGAAGCCTTTATGCATTTCTATGGCGATGTAGTTGCTTTTCTTTCTTTGATGGCTGCTATGTTATATGTCGCGCATTTGGTGGCACAGGCGCAGGGACGCTCCGGCATTGTTTCCTTTCAGCTCAACTGGGATAAAAAGTCAGGACATTATTTGCTGGCGGGTTTGGTCTCAGGGTTACTAACTTATGGTTTGGCATTTGCTTTGTCTTTGGTTAGCGGTAGGGAAATCCTTGATATTTCGATCTTGTCATTAAAGTCAATTTTAATAAAGAGCTCTTTATTTGTTTTAGGTACGTTCCTGCCATCTATAGCAGAAGATGTTTTGACGCGGGGATATTTGTTTACCATTTTAAAAGGGAGAATTTCAAGATGGGGTATCGTATGTCTATCTACAATTGTTTTCGTTCTGAATCATACTTACAAATTAACAGGGCCGGTTGAGGGATTACTATATTTAGCTATTCTGGGTTTTTATCTCGCTGTGCCGGTGATGCTTACCGGCTCGCTTTGGTATTCTGTGGGTTTACATTGGATGGGCAATATCGTATATAGAATATCAGCCGATGTCTTGCAAAGCAAAATGGTTCCCGGGTACACGATATCATCACTGTATTTATTAATGTTCCTCGTTACAATTTCAATCCCATTTAACATGCTTGCTATTTACAATATGAAAAAGAAGTTATCTAAGCGAAGCTGGCTTCGACCAGTTTGATGAACAGATAAAAGATACCATCAGCTACCTTAAGTCCAATGTGGATCGATTCAGTTTCATTAAAACAGAAAAGAGTATTCAATTCGCCAACGTGCATTTTGGAATAAATAATGAATTTAAATGGGTACAATCATTTTCTTTCCCTACGGAGCTATTAGAGATATGTAGCAAAATCGGTTTAAGTATCGAATTGAGTACTTACGATCGTGGAACAGATGAATAAATAAAAAAAGGTTACGATATCGTAACCTTTTTTCTCTGTGGTCCCACTAGAAACCTCTTTTTCTTTTCATCTATTTATCAGTTTTTACAGCTTTATGTAACAGTCTATATGCCCCTATCATCTTTTGCTCGCGCATTCTTAAATCTTGTAAAATGGGATTAAAGATTGTAAAAGGCAAAGGACAACCATTGAGACAACCAGTAACAATTGCTACGCTGAAGTAAATAGTTATTGTAAAATTTTTATGTTTTAGTCAGGTTTGTCGTTTGTAATATTTCCTTAGAGTTATAACATCATCCGACATGTATATACCAGATGCAAGATTTTATTTAAAGAACATTAAAGCAGAAGAGCCTACATTAATAAGCCTACAAGTAAAATTCAGTGGGCATAGAGTTTTTATGAGTACTGGTGAGAAAGTATTGCCACGTAAATGGGATTTTACAAAGCAAAGAGCTATCGGAAAAGAATACAGTGATTTGAATTTTTGGCTTGATAAGATTGAGAATGAAGTAAGTAATATTTTTAGAAATCTTAATATTGAAAAGATCGTTCCAACTGCAGCGCTAGTACAAAGTCATTTAAAGGAAAGATTAGATAATACGCCAACTGTCGTTAAACAAGCTGGTGATACCATAACGCTGTTTTCATTCATTAGTCAGTTTATAGAACAATCAAGTAATATCAGAAAAGCTGAAACATTGAAAGGTTATAAAACCACCTTAAATCATTTGAAATCTTATTCTAAATTCTACGGTCGAAAAATTGACTTTGACAATATTGATATGGATTTCTATCATGATTTTTCTAACTATTTAGCTGTAGATATAGGTAATTGTAAAAATACAGTTGCTAAGCATATAAAAACTATAAAAACCTTTTTACATGAGGCAACGGATAGAGGGTTAAATACGAATCTTATTTTCAAGTCAAGGAGTTTTAAAAAGATAACTGAACCAGTTGATACGATTTATCTCTCTATTGAAGAAATACAAAAAATTAATGCTCTAGACCTTTCAAAAACAAAAGTCAAAGAGTTTGCTAGAGATTTATTCGTTATTTCTTGTTATACAGGATTAAGATTTTCTGACTTAATTCAAATAAACAAAGAGGATATTAAAGACAATCAGCTTCACATAAGAACTAAGAAGACAGATCAATATGTTGTTATCCCAATTGCTACGGTTGTAAAGAAAATACTTGAAAGACATAAATATAATTTGCCGATTATCAGTAATTCCAAAATGAACCAGTATCTAAAAGAGATTGGACGAATGGCGGGAATTGATTCTGCTGTAGTAATTACAAAAACCGAAGGTGGTCGTAGAATTCAAAAGAGCTTTAAAAAATACGAATTGATTACTGCTCATTGCGGACGTAGGAGCTTTGCCACAAATGCATACAAAAATAAAATTCCGGCAATATCAATAATGAAAATTACAGGTCATACTTCCGAAAAAGCTTTTCTAGGTTATATAAGGATTAGTCAGGAGGAAAATGCTGAGCTGTTAAAAGAGCACGATTTTTTTAATTAATTATTATTTTTTTATTCTAATAATGATATATTTATAAATATTAAAAAAACATCGAAAATTTGTTTTGTTGTTTTTTAAGTTTTTTATTTATCTTTGTTTTGAATTGACGATTCTAACTAAGATCAGTTGATTTGGTAGGCTATATTCATAATGTGATGATGCAGAATTATAGCTGAATTGTAAATAAGGATTGCAAAAAATCATATTTGCGCCCTTTTCTTAAAAATTGGAACTAACCGGCGTAGCGACAGTTAAGCTATGCGCAAAGTCCCGTTTTATGAAAAGGGCATTTTTATTTGAATGCAATTCAGATGAGTTATTAGAGTTAATTAAAGTTGCTGTTCGACAAGTTTTTAACGAACAGCCCGACAAACCAGTATCAAATTCTCCTCCTCTTTATCAAGAAACAGAAGTGCTGTCCCCGACAGAAGTATGTGCGATACTGCATGTCAGTAGGCCAACTTTGGCGAAATATCGTCGTGACGGGCTGTTGCTTGGGAAGAAAACTAGCGGTAAGATTTTTTATAAAAGGTCCGATGTAGACAATTTTTTAACTAATAAAATTATAAAATATAATGGTGGTAAAAATTAATTCTAATGAAATCAATATACAGAATAAGCTTAGCGATGATAATTTCAACTCTTTTGTGTCGATAATAAATGATAACTCAGAGGGGTGGACACTTGGTTATGAGAATGAATGGAGTTACATGTTTTTTATATTATGTAACAAATTAGGACTTAGTAAGGAAGAAGCCGGTAACTTTTATTTAAAACAGGTAAAAGAACATATGGAATTGGATAATTACCTGACGTATCTGCAAAGAGGTGAGGAGCTTATGGAAATTGTTTATTCTCAATATAGCATTGAGCATAATGACTGGGAATATCAATGGCGTGAGGGAGATAATGTTGAAGTTACATTTGATATGGGAAATATAGCTAGGATAAATGATGGTCTAGAGCATAGTAATAGCAATAGAGAGATAGAAAAGAATGACAGTTTATACCTACCAGATTGGATTTTCGACAAGTTACCAAGATTCTTAAAAAATGCTGTAAAGCTTTATAAATACCGGCATGAAAAAGACATGATACTTTTAAGCAGTATTACGACGTTAAGTGGTTTTTTCCCGAATTATTACGGCAAGTATGATCGAAGAAAGTATAGTGCAAATATTTACTTATTGATATTAGCTCCTGCTGGGTCAGGTAAAGGTTGTATTGGTGTTGTAAGAAACTTAGGAAAGGATGTACAAAAGATGCTTTCCGACAGATATGAGTCAGATTTAAAGTTATACGATGAAAAGAAAAAGGAGTTAGAAGCAGATGATGCTGACCTAAATGATTTACCTCCGAAGCCAGTCCCAAAGACACTGTTTATACCTGCTAATATTACTAGCGCAAAAATGATTGAATGTCTCTTTCGAAATGGGAATTTTGGTATTACAATTGATACTGAAGCCGATACTTTTTCACAGTCCTTAAAATCTAAATACGGAGGCTTTTCAGATATATTGCGCAAAGCATTTCAAAATGAGGCGATCGATATAGCCAGAAAGACAGGTGATGAAAATTACATTGTATATAGAACATGTCTATCCGTGTTGTTGACCGGTACGCCTAATCAACTAGATAATTTGTTGGACAATGTAGGAAATGGTTTAGATACTAGATTTTTATATTACGATTATTCTGGCGATAGCGAATGGAGAGATGTGTTTGAAGAATATGATTCTTTGCCCGAAGTGGCATTTAATGGTATGTCTGCGGAGCTCGCAGATTTTGTTGAAAAATTGAAATGTTTTGAAGAAGGTAGCGAGATTGAGTTTATCCTGTCAGATTCTCAAAAGGAAACATTCAATCAATGGTTTTCAAAAAAGCATGAAGAATTAAAAGAAACATATGGTAATGATATTACAGGCTCCGTTAGAAGATTGGGGTTGATTGCTTGGCGAATTGCAATGACTTTATCAATTATTAGAAAGATAGACAGTCCACTAGATTTTAATACAGTAATATGCAAAGACATGGATTTTGAGATTTCGCTTGCCATCATTGATAGACTATTGCCTCACACCACTAGAATATTTACGTCTTTGAGGACTGATACATCCAAGGCGTGTAACGTCAAAAAGGCTGATCTCTATTGGGAAAAACTACCTGCCAATTTTGACAGAGTTGAAGCGTTAAAGATAGCAAGCCAATTATCCATTAACGATAAAACATCCGGTAATTATCTCACTGGTTTTATTGCTGAAGGGATACTGAAACGAGTTAGTCATGGGGTATATGCTAAGATTGTTTGATTGAGTTTAGGACTCTCAAAAGAGAGTCCTAAATCTTAAATCTTAAGGTCTTTTTGTTGTACAATTGCTGTTCTAATCATTTATTATTGAAATAGGTTTATTTGTATGAGAATATTGACAATAGATGAAACGTGGAACGCCTACGGTGTTCCTAACAATTTTGGTGAGTTTTGTAAAAAAATAGCTCCCCCAATTCTTCTAAAAAGCTCAGTAAACGAGAACGTCCGAAATAGCTTAAGTATTGTAAATAGTTTACTGGAATTTTCTTTTTTTAACTATCAGTTTTACGATGTAGCAGCTTTAAAAGCAATATTTACATTTGAAATGGCAGCTAAAATTAGATATCGTGAAATAACCGGGGAGGATTGGAAAGGTACGCTCAATAAATTAATGGAATGGCTTGATAAACGACATTACTTCGAAGTGTATAATCAACATTTCCTTAATTCCTACAGACGTTTTCGAAACTCATTAGCCCATCCAACTAGTCATAGTTTTTCTGGCCCAAATAAGAGGCAGTGGATTATGCATACAGTAAACTTGATTAATGATATGTATGAAGACCCTATCTTAAGATATGATAGAAAAGAAATAGTTTTTTCGATAGTAGAAAAATTGAATGAATTTAAACAGCAGGGGTTTGTCGTTTCTATAGATTCAACTCCAATAATTTGTTTTGAAGTAGCATTGGCGTTTGTTAATAATAAAACAAATCCAATGCAAATGTATTTTTACTTAAAGCCAATATTTGATATATCGATAGCTTATCGTACAGAACATAAACTGTCTGATTCGCCCGTATATTTTATTACTGCCAACGGCTTTGAAATACTTGACGATTCAATAAAACTTAATACACCAAATGGTGAAGTTTTGTTTTCGAAAATCAACAATGAAGTGGCGCAGGAGACGTATGCTAATTGGATTAAACTTTACAGGGAATATAATGACCAAGTAATGGAAGATGCACACTGGAATTCTCAACTATCTGATTTGTTTGAAAAGCATCTTCGAGAATTTTATTTTCAATGCTAGTGTTGCTATTGTACTATTTGAGGCACATCCGAGAGGATTAAGATTTAAGACTTTAGGATTTTCTATTACAAGTATCGTGTAATAACATCGAAATTATTTAGTTAAATAAGCTTTAATTGTTTTGCAATATCCTGGGTAAATTTCGCTAATGGGCGATTATGTATTTCCGATGGCTGTGAATAATTACCAATTAATAGTCTGTTTGATAAACTAGCATCACTGAAAAGCCCGGAGAATGAATTTATTAAGCTTTCTTTATACGAGGTTGGATATTTTTTTGCTTTAAGAATTAATTCAGCTATAACATCTTTTTGTGTATCATAAATACCCTGTATGTCGAAAAGCGCTCTCGTTTTACCTACAGAGTCTTTTATTTGGTATAAATTGTTATTATCTAGGAATCTAAATTTAATAAGTTCGATATTATTTGTATTTAGATAAGAGCTAACGCAACCATCCTCAAGCTCAAATAGAAAAGGGGAATCTTCAAATTCAATACTTCCTTCTAAATATAGCATGAAGCCGATGACTCTATCAAGTTTAATATTATTGCATGGGCCACAAACAGGATAAAGGTTATAAAATGAAATGCCAAAGCATGGATAATCTGATTTAGGAATATAGTGATCTACTTGAAATTTTGCCTTCCATTCTTTTTTGGTTTTTACCTGTTTTCTTTGGGGGGTCATCCAAGTTATTGTACTTTCTACAGACACCGTAAGTAATGCATTGCAGTAAACACAACTTTTAATTCCTAAAGAGCTAAAATATTGAGGATAAAAATCAGAACGTAAACCCTCATAGTCTAGGCACGATAGTATTTGGTTCTTAAAAGGTTTATATATTTTATCATTTATTTTCAGTTGACTTATTATAGCATCAAACTTATTTTTCCACGAAGTTAATTCCGAAGGGTGTGCTAAAACTATCTTACTCAGATTGTCTTTAAGTAGTGTAGCATATTCTAGCTTTTTCCCAGTTAGTTTAGGTAATAGTTTGGGTTTACTTGACCTCCCATTAGTACTTTTTTTTGCTCTTTTCCCGTCTATTAAATCACCTAAACTTTTTTCTCTGACTTGAATAAATTTGTCAATATCAGATTTAAGTACGACGGAGAGAATGTTATCAACTTTAGATGTGTGTATCGATATCATATAGATTTACTGTTTCCCCTTTAGATTTTGAAGGCGTCTTATTTCTTGGTCTATCTTTTCAGATTCATTTTCATAAAAGGCCCTAAAATATAAATCAAGTAGGCTATTTTGTATGAGAGGTTCACCGATAATATCAATGAACTCCTTAGATGTTCTTTGGTCCCATTCATTATTGTTCATTGTTGTTTCCTTGTTATGTAATTTGGATTTTAAGTACGGAATAAGGCTATTAATTTTTTTTTGAGCCCACCTACCGATTACACCATCTCTTAGGTAAAAATCATCAGCAAGCATGTCATGGATATTTGCTGCAAAAGTGTTGTTCTTTGGTTGACTCAATATATTACCATTATCTAATCGTAAAGTTGCATTTGCAGGAATATCGGAGAGGATAAATGGTGAATGTGTTGAAAATAATATATTGATGTTATGAATTTCTTCTATGGTAATATTGTTAATTGCTTTAATTAACTCGTAAATAAAACTTCTTTGAAATTCAGGATGAAAATACAGTTCGATTTCGTCTAAAACGATCAGGATGTTTCTATAAGTTATTTTATCAGGATTATTTGCTTTAAAAACAGAATTAATGTTTACCAGATGATATGTTAAAGATTGTATTGAGTGTACTAATTGTAGTTCGCCAGAACTAAGAGTATTAACAGTTGAAATATCACCATCATTATAGCCAACATAGATACTTGGAACAAATAACGCCGTAGGCATTAATTCAATTATGTCTACATTGGCTGTACTTCTGATAGCTTCATTTACTCTAATAGTTAATTCTTCAATTGGGATGGTTATTGAATATCCATCCCAATTTATATTTGAGTCGCTTTTTTCTTTTAATAGATTGAATCGAACTGTATTTAAGATCTGTCTGAGTTTTAAGGTGATGTGACTGGAATCCCGTTTTAATGCTGAAAGAAAATCATCAAAATCAACTAATTCAGGTATTGGAATATTCTTAGCTGGTAATGAATAAAACTTGTTGTATTCACTATATTGTGATGCTATTTTAAATAATTTCTTAATACAATACTTGGCGATTAAGTCAAAGTGTTTAATATTATTTCCCTCATCTGTGTAATCTGTTCCTAAAATACGTGAATAAATTTTCCCAAATATTTGTTCCAGTGTACTGGATTGTTGTTTTGATAGTTTATCAATTACATTGTCAAGATTGATAGAATTAACTTCTTGAAGGCTATCAAGAATAATTTCAAATTTCATCTCTCTTACAGGTTTATTCTCCAATAAATTTTTGGTAACCATTGAATCATTTACAAGGTTTGCAAGTAAACGTGATTGTGCTAAATGATTTTCTACATTAATGTCAATATTTCCTTCATTTCTAAATGGATTAATCACTAAAGGGGTTTGATATCCATCATTCTTATGAAATAGAGCATTTACCCAGCTACCTAAATGTTTTGAGTTTAGTCCATATATGGAATAATTTATTGCAATTGTGTAAAAAAAATGACTAAAATCAAAGTCATCAAAGCCAAGTAATTTACGGAGTTTAAAATCCCTTTTCTCGTTGGTTGGCTTGTCATTGGTACTATTAATTAATTTATGCTCAGGTACACCATTATTTATATAGATAGAGTAATAAGTATCGTTTATTTCATAGATTAATTCAACTTCAAGTCTTTTGATAAAATCATTCAACTTCTTTAATTCATTTACAAAATAGTTTCTTTCTCTTGCATCGTGTGCAGTATTTATCTTTTGAGTTAGTGACCTTTTATTTGGATAGATAATGTTACCATTGCTGGCTATTGAAAATGCAATTAAATATATAAATTCAAGCAATGTGCTTTTGCCAGCACCGTTTTTTCCTACAATTGCATTTATAGTTATCGATGGTGATTTCCCATGGCTATTAATTTGCTTATATAAGTCAATTTGCCTTTTGTAATTGTATGTGATCTTTGTAATAGTATCATTTTGAAAGGTAAAATCATACTCGTAGTGGAATTGGTAAAGCTTCCCCGGAATTAGATTTTTTAAAAAATCCTTGTGACAGTTTTTACCGGGCCTAATTGCTAATAGTTTGAAACTCATTGCTTTTATTGTTGATTAACAGATTGGTACTTTTTGATTTTTTGAGTGTCTGCTAATCTAATCTGTTTAAAGCGTATGGCTTTAATAAAAATGATAAATTATCCATAAGTAAATTTAATATATATTATGTAATTGTTTTATAGATATATTATATTAGGACTATGAAATTTACTTTTTAATATAAAATTTCCTTTATGACCTTAATTACCACCACTTTAAAGAATCATATAGATTTTAGTATTGCAAGATTAAAAGAATTAGAAGATAAGGTTAAAGGAATTAAACCGCTTGAAGAAATTGGTGATCTTTGTATATACGTCACTGGTTCCTTTGGGCGTTTTGAAGCTACACATTATTCAGATCTAGACTTATTTTTCATTAGTTCTAGTGAACAAAAACCGGTATCCAGGCTAACTAAAACACTAATTGATGCTGAATTAATTTCAATAGCTGAAAAAATGAAGTTTCCGCCATTTAGCAATGATGGTCAATTTTTAGAAATACATTATTTAGATAGTGTTAAGGAGCATTTAGGAAGCCCCAACGACGATTTTAGCAACTTTTTTACAGCTAGGTTGCTGCTTTTGTTAGAAAGTTATCCTGTTGTAAATAGTAAATATTATGATTCTGTTATTAAAGAAATTATCCAAACATATTATCGAGATTTTCATGATCACAGGGAATTTAAACCAACATTTCTAGTTAATGATATTATTAGATATTGGAAAACATTATGCTTAAATTATGAGCATAGACGCAACAGGCCGGTAGAAGATGAAACTAAAAAATTAAAAACTCACGTCAAAAATCTAAAACTTGTTTTTAGTAGAAAGTTAACTTGTTTTTCACTGATACTTTCAATCGTATCAAAATATAACAATCTATCAGAAGATGCACTCCTAGAATATGTAAAATTAACACCTGTCGAAAGATTAGATAGGATAGCTAAAGAAAACCCGAGTACAGTTCAATTAGTTAAAGAAATATTTGAGCTTTATTCTTATTTTATAGAACTTAACAACCAAACAGAAAAAGATTTGTTAGAGTGGATGAAAAGTGAAGATAACAAAAAGGAAGCGTTTGAAAAGGGAAGAAAAGAATTTGGAACTAAACTATTCCAATTGCTGATTATGCTTGTTGGAACGAAAGACGAAATTTTAAAATTTCTTGTTATCTAATGCCGAGAGTTTTTTCAGTAATAAAGGTAAATAATAGGAATTTAAATGCCATCGTTGATGGTATTAGATTGTTAGCGAATCCAAATGAAAAGCAAGTAGCCCACATCACAATAAGAGGCCCTTATAACCAACGATATACGATTGATGACGATGTTATTAGAGGTTCATATATAGAGTTAAAAGGTGTAGGTACTTTTTTCGAAGGAAAACAAAATACTATTTTCTTAAAATGTGAATCACCGCATTTAAAAGAGGTATGGAAGAAAAGTGACTATCCATTTAACCCGCATCTAACTTTGTATGATGGAAGTAGTAGAGATTTCGCCGAAAAACTACTTTCCATATTTAAATCGTATAAGTTCAATTTAAAGTTTACAATAGATAAGCTTGAGTACATAAACTCAATTCCTAAACAAGGTAGCAACAACTTTGCATACGAATACGATTGGAAGCAGTTATCTTATTATTTAAAAGAAAGTATAACTTATCCAGATCTCCTTTCATATACGGAGAATGAAAGACTTATTAGAATTGAAAAATTAGCAGCATATTTCAATAATTGGAAAGAGATTTCTTCTTATCCAAGCCCAATTAATGGAGTTTTAGAAAACCTGAATCTTAACACGGGGAATGGGTTATTTTATTTTTCAGATTTTAACAGTTGGGAGAAAAAATTTCCATACAGAATTGTTAGAGCACTAAGGGAAATTAAGCCATATGCTTTCTTTAGTTTGTTTAAAGACGAACATTCAGATAATTTAAATCACCCACATCCCTTTAATCAACCATTAATTTTATTTTTTGATAATCCTTCAACAGAGCATGAAAATAAAATTCATAGACAAGTATTTAGTTTTGGACAGGCCCCAATTATATTTATCGATAGACTGAATTCATTAGAAATATATAATGGCTTTGTTTTTGAAAATAACGGAAGAAATAATAAGTTATTGGAAATTGGCAAAAAGGAACAGGCTATTGATTTTTCATTTAACAACTTGTTGACTGGTCATGCATGGGAGAAAATATATCAAAAATCCTTTCACAATGTAAGGAAGGTTGATGATTATCTGTTAGAAAATTTAAGCCAAGCGAGAGGAATATTAATTGATACATTTAATATTAATCCCTCAATAGCGAACAGTATTATAGGGAGACTCCTCTTTGTTAGATATCTAATTGATAGAGATGTTGAATTTAAAAAGGAGAACAAAAAGGAAGAAGATTATTTTCCAGGAAGCGATATTCACACACGCAACCTACAATTTTTGAATATCATTAAAAATCCTGACAAACTTTATTCCTTCTTTAATTATTTGGAACAAAAGTTGAATGGTGATCTATTCCCTGTCACTAACGAAGAAAGAAGTGTTATACAAGTACAGCATTTAGAAGTTCTATATTATCTATTTAGTGGCGACAAGCCAGTAAGCACAAGTAACAATGAATACGTAATACAAAAATCTTTATTCGATGTATATGATTTTAAAATTATTCCAATTGAATTAATTAGCAATATATATGAACAGTTTATAGGACGTAAAAAAAGAGAAGAAAACAAATCATTCTACACTCCATCTTTTTTAGTTGATTATATTTTATCTAAAACAGTAAGTCCTTTTTTAGATAAAAGTGATAAAGCAAGCTGTAAAGTACTTGACCCATCATGTGGCTCTGGAATTTTTTTAATTGAAACATTAAGAAAGCTAATCGAAAAACATTTATCTATAAGAAACGATAACCGTATTAATAACGATAAACTATGGAAGCTTGTTAAAGAAAACATTTATGGTATCGATATAGACCCTGATGCCATAGAAGTTGCAATTTTTTCTCTGTATGTAACAGTGTTAGATTATGTTGAACCAAAAGAAATTTCAAAGAGTTTTAAATTCGAAAAACTTAAAAATATCAATTTCTTCCCTGAAGCAGATTTTTTTGATTTACAGCATTCATTCAATGATAATTTAAAAGATATACGTTTTGATTTTATTTTAGGAAACCCGCCATGGGGACAAGTCGATAATTCTGCATATATCGATTACTGCATCATTCGAGAAAGGACAGAGTCAATAAAATCTGGTACGAAGGTCAATATTGGAATAAGCGATAAACAGATAGCACAGGCATTTTTGGTTCGAGTAAGTGATTTTTTGAATTCCAATACTAATTGTGCACTAGTAGTTACAAGCAAGGTATTATACAACACTAATGCAAAAACTTGGAGGAATTATTTTTTATCTAAGTTTATGCTGCACGAAGTTTTTGAACTATCTGCTGTGAATACCAAAATATTTAATGGTGCTAACTGGCCATCTGCCATCCTTTTTTATTCGCCTTTAAATAAGAACGAAAATAATTTTGACAATATTATTCATCATATTTCTATTAAGCCCAACAAGTTTTTTAGTTATTTTAAAACCATCATTGTAGAAAAATTTGATTATAAGAAAATACCGCAGAAATATTTCTTAGAATCAAAGGGTGGTCATGATTGGCTATGGAAAGTGTTATTATATGGGAATATTTTAGACTTCTATTTTATTAATAGACTAAAGCAAGATTATAAAACAATTCAAGAAGTTATTGATATTAATAAGCTTGATTTTGGTGTTGGTCTCAAAAGAAAGGATTCAGCAAAAAGCCAAGATGCTAGTTATTTAATTGGAACACCTTTTTTAGATACGGGTATCAAGGACTTAACTCGATATTCAGCAAATCCTTCTAAGAAATGGACAGAAAAAGCTGCAGCTGTCATACCTCAAGGAAGAGATAATGAGGGATATCCTATTTTATTTAGAGGTCCTCTTGCGCTGATTAAAGAAGGCTTAGACGCTGGATATAAGGGTGTCGCGGCGTTTTGCTCACATGATATAGTATTTACTCATTCAGTTAGAGCAATAAAGGGAAATAGAGCAAATGTTGATATTCTTAAGTCAATTGTTGGACTTATTAATTCTGAATTATTCGCTTATTATATTTTTATGACCGGCACGAGTACTGGTATTGATTTCATTAGAGCAAATCAAATTGAGCAATTTTCATTTCCAGCAGCAATTGACAGAAGATACGGACGTCTTATTGATGTAATTCAAAAAAAGGTGTCACAAGTACAAAGTAACATGTTTAATAACGATCTTAATGTTGAGATTCGTGTTTTAGAAAAGCAGTTAGAAAATCTTATCAAAGAGAAATACGAAATTAATGAAATAGAAAACGACCTGATTGAATATGCGCAAACGGTTTCAATTCCTTTAACAAAGATTAGTGATGCAAAAAAAGCTTATCGAGCCCTTAGGTTAAATGAACCTGATAAACAATACATATCCGACTATATAAGTGTTTATATCGAACACTATTCAGTTCGTTTATTAGAAGTTGGTAAATATATTAAGGTTGAAGTTTATCTTGACAATGATGTCGTTGGGATTAATTTTTTATTTCTATCAGAGAGCCCTGAGAATATAGTTGAATTTAATAATTGTCAAAATGCTTTAGAGTCTATCAAAACATTGTTTAATCTCTCATTTCACAAGCTATCTAATGAACTTTACATTCAGCGAGATGTTAAGGGATTTTTGCAGAACTCATTTTATGTTATTAAACCCAATGAATATAAGAATTGGCATAAGGCTATTGCTAGATTGGATTTAGCTGAATTTGTAGATGCAATTATTAAGTCTGGGGCAAAAAAACAAAGACTTTCAAAATAATGAATGCAGATCACTTTATAGATGCCGAATCAATTTATGAATCTGAGTTTAAGCAAATAATATCCTTTCTTATTGATTGCTATGAGCACATGTTGACGGCTCATAAGAACAATAAAATTGAAAATAATGAGAATAAAATTAGAAATAGGCTCTTTAAAGATTACTTAACATCAAATAAAATTAGAAATTCTGCTAAATTATTTCCATGTAGATTTGAGTGTGAAAGTGCTGAAATTGACGATAATTATGATGAAGTCGGATATACTGATATTAAGATTCTTACACAGGCAAGTTTGAATATCTCTGATGCATATTTTATAATAGAGTGTAAGCGTATCGATGGAAAGACTACCTTGAATAGAAAATATATTTCAGATGGTATAATGCGATTCATAGATGTCAAGAAATACCCAGCCTACTATTATTTAAATGGAATGCTAGGTTTTATTGTTGATGAAATCGATGTTAATAAAAATATCGGAAAAATCAATGCATTGCTACGTGGTCAATTTACAGACGCAAGTACTATTGATTATTTAAAGCCATTGAAGGATCATGTGTATATTTCAACTCATCTAACAAAAAACAAAAAAAAGCTGAAACTTTATCACATTATGTTTGATTTATCTGAAATAGTATAAAAATATTACTATTTAAATAGAGAAGCTCTATTTGGACGCCTAAGAGACCCTTTTTACCTTCGCAATAACAAAAAAATTATTTCTTTTTTGATTGCCGTTCTATAAATGTGACGTCGATTATGTCTTTAAGTTCGACTTTTAAAGCTTTGGAAATTGCAAACAATGAGCTTACAGTGGGATTATTTTCACCACGCTCAATTCTTCCGATCTGGGACAGTGGTAAATCAGATTCATAAGAAAGTTCTTCTTGCGATAAACCCTTTGAAATACGAGTTTCCCGGATTTTATTACCGATGGCCTTTACCAACTCATAATTTCTTACGTTAATCACGCTAGCAATATGATACTATTGCATAAATTTGATTAACTCATGTATGAGTTATTGAATAATATTAAATGTATTTAACTTCTCCATATTATGAAAAATATTTTTCAGCAAACAAATATTATTTTCTCTGGAATTCTTTTGATTGCTTTTTTTATGCCGTGGGTTAATTTATCATTCATTTCGTTATCCGCTTATGAAATTCCGGAGAAAATGAGAGCAATTAATAATGGAGTAAATTTTTTTATACATGGAAGTTCAACGATGCCATATTTATACGTCGCATACGCGTTATACTTGATACCTATTTTTTGCTTGACGACAATAATTAGAGGAGTAGCAGGATATAGTACAAAGGCATTTTCATTTATTGCGGCAACAGTTGCAATAACATTGCTTGTCTATGCCATAAGTTTGATTGGAGAGGTTATTTTAAAGATAGCTACAATTGGACTATATATTACATCAATTACATCCTTTATCTTGTTTTTTGCTTCTTTGCCGTTAAATACGCCCAAACAACCCAATCCTTATATAGAAAAGAGATTTGACGAAGCCAACCTACAATTTAATGTAGCTAAGAATTCGTCTGACTTTAATTCTCACAAAAAAGAAGAACAGAGTGATGTATCTGTAGGCGATAAACCTAGAATAGGTGATTGGCTAAAGGACAATCCCGGTAAAACTATTAACGATTATTACTCGATATATAGGTAAGAAATAGCTTCTCTTTATGAATACCCAAACTGACTACTCAAAAGTAGATTCAATTCTTATTGCCTATCCCCTAGGTTATAAAAATGAATATAATGAGCTCACCACTTTCTATGATAAGTTGATTACTAAAATTCCTTTTGACATAACAATAACAGCTATCGTAAATAATAATGGTGCAAAGGAAAGACTAAAACTGAAATTCAAAAATAGAACTATTAATGTAGTTGTTTTTGAAGAGTGGTGTGATATATGGGTTAGGGATATTATCGGAATTGGAGTTAATAATTCTGTCGTGAAACCTATATATGCACCAGGATATTGTAATTATTTGACATCAACATGTGACGTTAATAAAATAGACAACTATGCTAAGCTATTAATTAAAGAGAATTTTGGTAAGCAATTAAAGAATTTACCACTAAAAATTGATGGGGGAAATATAGTCATTAATAGAACTTACGCATTTATCACTAGGAGGATTTTTGATGACAACCCAAATTTTAAAGAAGAAGAAATACTAAAAATACTAAGCGAAAATTTAGGGATTACCCCGATTATTGTTCCAGTGAATATAGGTGATACTGTCGCTCATATTGATGGTTATTTAGCTTTTATGGACGATAATACGGTTGCTATAGTAGAATATCCTAAAATGGATTTGTTCAAACATGATAACGCTTATTCAGATAAGTTAGTCAGATATTGCTCTGATATTAATCTTAGAATAGTAATGATTAAAGATAGGCCAGTTAACCAGACTGTACCATGTCAATGTAATTTAAAAAGTAAAAAGAAATATTGTTGTTACTCTGCTGTTGGGAATTATATTAATTATATCAGATTGAATAATACAATTATTCTACCCGAGTACACCTTGCCAACTTTAAAAGAGACTATGTATTATAACAATGTGAATGAAGAAACTTTATCAAATATGGGATTTCAGGTCATTAAAATAAACTGTGATGCTGTAGCGCAGTTTGGAGGTTCGCTTCGATGTTTAAGTTATACTTGGAAATCGTGACATGAGCGTCGATTTTGCAATAAATTCAAGAATTTCCTAACTTTTTAATAGCCAAGATAATTATGTGGACAACCAATAGGACGACCAAAAATGTAAAAAAGAAAAAAGTGCCGAACAATCCGGCACTTTCGAGAAATTTAAGTGGTCCCACTAGGACTTGAACCTAGGACCCCCTGATTATGAGTCAGGTTTTTTTGGTTTCACGTGGTCTTACATGGTTTTATAAATTCAGTAAAATCAATACTTACAGCGGGTTTAGGAATTTTCAATTTCATGTAAAATCAAAAAAAGGGTGCAAATGGGGTGCAAATAAATTCGTACTTTTATGAGGTATGAATGTAAGCATAAATCTAACTTTAGACACGCGATCACCCAAAAACGATGGTTCTTGCCCAATTGTTCTTAGGATGAGCCGTAACCATAAAAATGCCTCCATTTCCACAGGCGTGTGTATACATCCGCAATATTGGAACAATGATAAAAGACAAATAAGAAACACATATAAGGGGATCTCGTCTATCGAACGTCTGAATATGCAGTTGCAGGCTGAATTAAAGAATGCAAAAAATGTTATCCTTGAGCTGAAGGAAAGCCAGCAACTTGATACGTTGTCACTTGTTGATATAAAAAGTAAGATCACCGGACGTGGTGATGCAGATTGTTTCTTTAAATACGCGGATACGGTACTTGCTGCACTCAAAAAGGCAGGACGGATCGGAACCTGGTCTTCTTATAAAGATGCCGTGAAAGCCCTTGAAAATTATAATGGCAGTCGTTCTCTCCCCTTTAAGCAATTGACTTATGAATATTTGCAAGGATTTGAAACTGACCACTATTCTAAAGGCAATAATGCTAATGGTTTGGGAGCTTATCTACGAGCTATCAGGGCAATTTATAACAAAGCTAAAAAAGCGAAGATTATTGACCCCAAGCATTATCCCTTTGCTGAATACAAAATTGGTAGCGAGGACACGAATAAGCGAGCAATTGATAAAACCTACATAGAAAAGATTATTGATTTAAAACTGGAACCTGGAAATAGGTTGTATGATTCCAGAAACTATTTTGTTGTGAGCTTTATGCTGTATGGTATGAACTTTATCGATATTGCTCACCTGAAACCGGCTCATATCCTAAATGGAAGGGTCGATTACCAGCGAAACAAAACGACCAAGCACTTTGATATAAAGATAACAGATGAACTTCAGAAAATACTTGATCACTACATAGCTCGTAAGGGTAAATATATCTTTCCCGTAATAACAGTGGACGAAGATGAAGTGACAACCTATTTTCGGATCAGAAATGCAAGGAAGTATTATAATGAAGATTTGAAGGAATTAGCAGAGAAATGTGGTATCGAAAAGAAGCTGACCAGCTATGTAAGTCGCCACTCTTTTGCAACACTGGCGCGGATGAGCAATGTTCCTATAGACGCAATCAGTGCAATGCTGGGCCACAAAAGCGTGAAAACAACAGAAGTTTATTTAAAAGGACTTCCAAGCCACATACTTGATAACTATAATGAAAACATTCTAAAACGTTAGAGCAACTAGTGACATAAAAAAGCCAGGCTGAAAACAGACCAGCCCCTATAAACCCTATCACCATGAAAAGAGTTCAACATCGTAAATATAGAATACTTGATGAATATTATTACCTATGGAATCGCTATTTTTGTACCTAAACAATTTTTTGCGCATGAGATAATTTAAGTGTGACAACATAAATATATAAAGCGTTTACAGCTTTTTCCGCCTCGAAACTTGCGAACTTTTAGTCAGGAAAAAATGTGTAAGACGCGCCAGATATGGCGTGGACTTATTCATTCCTGACGGGCATCGCAAGTGCCAGAGGCGGGTGTTTAGGTTTCACGCCTATTTTATTTCCTGCCTTCACACTTAAAATTCATTAGAATGAAAAAACTGCGCCTTGCGGCAACTGGTGGCCTTATGGCCCTTCTTGCGTTGTCCTGTTCAAAAGACAAGAACAATACAACGCCAAACAATCCAAGTTCTAGTAATCCTACACCGTCAAATGTCATTGACGAAACCAAACTTAAAAACAAGTGGGAACTCACCTCTTATTATACTATCGTGTATGATAAAGCCTCAGGCAATGTAAAAGATGCCAATGGCGTAAGCCAGACCTATCACGATAATGGCGTTGGGCAATGGGATGCTTCTTACACCAGCTACATGACCTTCAAAAGCGACAATACCTTTACCCACAGCAATGGCGATGGATCTAAGGGCAGCCCTCTATTGGATATTTTTCTTCCGATCAATGGTAAATGGGAACTAAAAAACAGCAATAAAGCTATTAGCCTTGAGGTTAAACCAGGAATGGGGCAAGCCACCATCGTCTATGATGTGGTGGAGTTTAAGGACAACTATATTCATCTGACCTATAAAGATACCTCTACCTGGGCGGATGCTTACGATGTCAATCATTTGGAATTTAAAAAATAATCGTTCAAACAAATTATATGAAGCCGATAATTACAATCGCAGCGATCATGCTGTCCATTCAATTTCTTGCCGCATGTTCAAAAGACAAGAATACAACGCCTAACAACAATAATAATGGCAACAACAATCAATCTGCACTTTCCGAAAGCGAAAAATTCCTTGTCGGTAAATGGGTCATGGTTAAGGATATCGACAGTAACTTCTCTCATGGCAATCTGGTGTCTGTAACCGATAGAACAAAGCCGTGTCAAAGCGATGATGTTTTTATATTTAGTGATAACAAGAAATACCACAAGGACGAAGGTTTAGACAGTTGCTATGATGCCGGGCCATACACTGAACAAAGCTGGTCTATCGACGAATACAATAAACTGAATTATAAGCATGGTTATGATACCTGGGCATATGGCGGGGCTTTCACCAAAATAGACGATAATCAGTTTGTGGTGCATTCAACCTATAACTACATGGTTACGAACTATGGCAGCCATACACTATACTATAAAAGAAAATAGGCGGCATGATCCGGCAGTTGCTGCTGATAAGCTCTATCAAGCCGTGCTGATCGACCAAACAAGGTTTTGGAAAAAAGAATACAACCCGGCAGGGGTGGAGATTGTTTTTTTCAAACCCAGTGGGCCTGACCTTGTTTGATCGGGCGGCACGGACATATCTTTGCGAACCCAAGGCAGCGCAGGTAACAGAAACAAATAATCTCAGGTAAGTAAAATAAGGCAACCTATTATCAAGGTTGCCTTTATGGTTTGGGATAAATATGCTACTAACTATTTAATATTTCTTGCTATTCAACATTAAGGAAGCTGGCTTATCAACCTCTTTGGGGTGTAGATTTAGCAGCAAACATTTCGCTATTTTGTTCATGTAAAATGCAGGTTTTGGTGGCATTTATGGAGCAAAGTTGTTATAGTCATTGCGGAATGCGGCATGGAGCATAGCGAATGACCATCTTAAAATACTTCGATGAAAACGGCAAATTATTGCAGAAAAAAAACGAACGCCTGAACGCTGATAATCTTGCCCTCTATATAGAACAGCACGGCAAGGAAAAAGCTGCGGGATATATTGAAGCCTTGCAGGATGTGCTAATAGAATTGGATGAAAATGTCATGCACTTTAAAAGCGAACATCAACAGATTTGCACCAGTTCGCTTGCCAAAATAAGAAGAGGTATTACAAATTTTATTGCTGCACAGGAAGCGTTTTTATCTTCCGATGCTGTTAAAGAGAGTATTCAGGACACACCAACAATTTAAGCCGTTCATGTTGTAACTGTATTTGCTTTTTATTAAATTGAATACCGTCTAATCTTATTTTATATGCTCACACACATAGACGGGCCAACGTACCGTACTTTTTGCGATGCCTTTAAACAAGTTTTTATCAGTAAGGAATTTGCACTTGGCAAATCGCCCTATGGCAGGGGTGACGATTCCCCGGACGTATGGAAACACATAAATCCGGTCACTAAAAAATCAAAGATACTGGAGATCATAGATTTTTGCCTTAAAGACCCGACATACTTCTATCGGCAATATGGCCTCATTAAAGATGAAGGCAAAAAGCTCAATTCTAAAGCGATAGGCAAGGCCTTAGAATATATGGAATATACACTTCCAGAAGATCTAAAACGCTCCACAGACTGGCATAAGAAAACAACCTACTTGATCGCGCAGTTTAAAGCCAACCCTAACAATTACATCTATGCAATGGGCAACCCCTCACCGCTGGATGGCGCATTGCTCGCGGCGCAAAAATGTGTCGAGAGTTTTTATAAATACCTGGCGATGGGCAACACAAAAGAAGCATGGAATTTACTGGCCCCCATGTTTCAGAATAGGGATGCCTGGCAGGGTAACTATGAGCGTTTCCATGAGGGCTATCGCAATACCGTTGCCTTAAAAAACATCTGCGCTTTTAACGGTGTGCAAGCCGTTCCTGGCCTCATAGATTGCATGGTGTTCTATGAAGATGAAGTGTCCACTTATCCCATCAACCGAATGCAGGCATTAACACCGATGACCATCGCTGAGCTGGACGATTTTTCTTCAACTGTAAAAAAAATACATGCGGACATCGAAGAAAAAGGTGGCATTGGTTTTGACAGGATACCCATCAGGAAGTTGTTTGACACCACAGGTACAGAATACATCTGGTATGAGTGCTTTTTTAAAGGCAACGAACTGAACAAGCATTTTGCAAAGCCGCGTAAGGAAGTTGTTTTGCGCCTTTGCCATTGTCATTGTATCTTGCAGGATAACCGATGGCTGATCAAAAATATCAGCCCGGCAAAAATTCAGTCTATACACTGATATGGATTAGATAAACGGCTCAAATACAGTCCCACAGCCATTTTGCCGTTTTTTCCTTTTTTACGGTATGTTATATTTTTCCGCAGTTTTCAAAACTGCGGTTTTTTTGTGTTCAAGATTGGGTCATAACCGGTTACATCCGCTCAATCGTTTTGTAACACTAAAAAACAGTTTTATGGGACTGAACAAAAACGACCGCGAAGAGGTTAAGAAGCAAGCCGAGAGCCATGGCTACAGGCAATCATCTGCTGACAAAGACAAGATGATCAATGGTAACGGCGGAAGCATTAAGTTTTCCGAATCCGGTGGCAGTGTCAAGATCAACGGAGGGTCTTACAACTCTTCCAGCGACACAAAGAAAAGCACCAAATGGTAGCCTAATAAAACAGGGGACTTGTTTCCCCTGTTTTATTAATCCTCTTATGATCAAGAATTTTTAATTGAAGATATGCCAATCGAAATCATTTGTCTTGAAGAGCCTGCATTTTATGTGCTGATCGAAAAGGTCTATGCCCGACTGATCCCTGCGGATTCAGTAGAAAGGAACCGCTGGGTAACACCTGGCGAAGCAATGTCTATGCTGAACATCAAAAGTAAAACATCTCTCCAGTCGCTCAGGGACAATGGCAAGATAAGGTTCTCGCAGCCACAAAAGCGCGTGATCCTGTACGATAGGATCTCAATAGAAGAATATCTGGACAAGAACGCTAAAAACACTTTCTAACTATGGAGCAGATCGAACAGGAACCATCAGCTGATTTTGTAAGGGGCTTCAACCAGGGCTATGCCATTCACAAGCACTTCCCTGACGTGGCGGAAGAATTGTCCAAAGTGTTGGAAAACGTTCCCGGCGATCACGCACAGGGGATCGTGGCAGGACATCAGGAGTTTGAACGGGAGCAAACACTTTATATAAGCTGGATGAAGCTGCCGGATCATTATGATGACCTGACCCCTGACCGGGAAAAAGGCATCGACATGGATATGGATGACCCTGAACCGGAGCCATAGATAAAGAGGCCCGTTCCCGATAACACAGAAAAATATTTAAACGTAAAGGATAGTCAAAAACGCCTAACAGGAAAGCTATGGCCAGACAGATGCCCAAGGAAATGCAAGAGCTACTATATCAGATCGATGACCCTGATATAATAAATGGCATCCACCAGAAATGGAATGAGCTGGTTGCCGCCAATGATAACTATGAGCTGAACTACCCGCAGCAATTCGGGAACCTTGTTGATGGCAACATGAAATTCAAGGAGCAAAAATCCATTCCCACACCTGCGGAACAAATGCAGATGTACGAAAGCATGGTGCTGGCAGAGATCCATGACCGCATCGATGATAAAGAGAAAGGCGATAACGAAGCGACCTATGAACTGGAACCGGATGAACAGGCTCCTCCGGATAAAGTACAAACTGCCGACCAGTTCAGGCTGACCTTCTCTGATATGTCCGAACCTAAAGCGGATAAGGACGCACCGGAGAAAGAAAAAGCCCCTGATGACAAGGAGCTGAATGTGACCTGGCTGCAAGCCTATCAAGAGGAACGCGCACAGGAGCAACAGCAACCCGAACTCCCCGATCAGCAGCAGCCCTATACGCTACAGCTCAATTTCGGGAAGCTGGAAGAACTGGATAGATCCGATATGGAGATTGAACCTGACGAACCTGAAATGGAAAAAGATTAAAACGTTAAACTAATGGCAAAACAGGATTATAACCTTGATACCGTATTGATGGACTTTTCTTCCAATGGTCACCGTGCCGCATGGACCGTGCGAAATGCCGTAGAGGGTGTACAGATATTCGGGGGTATCGGTTCGGGCAAAACCAGCGGGTCAGGTCGCACGCTGGCGCTCAAATACCTTGCCGAAGGTTTCGGGGGGCTGGTATTGACCGCCAAGCATGATGAAAAGCAACAATGGCAGGAGTACTGCCGCATCACGGGCAGGTCGGGCGACCTCATCATCGTAGAACCGGATGGTACGAATCACTTCAATTTCCTTGAATATGAATCTGCTGCAGCTGGCAAAAAGTCGCTGACGATGAATATCGTACAGGTCTTAAAAACGGTGATCAATGCAGGGCAAGATAAGTCAGGCGCTACACAATCGGATGACAGCTTCTGGCAGGGCGCAATGGATATGCTGCTCGCCAACACGATCGATCTGTGCCTGCTGGCCTATGGCAAGGTGACGGTTCAGCTTCTTTACGAGATCGCGCAGGCAGCGCCGAAACGGATTGCAGCACAACAACCCGCCGCAACAACCGTATCAAAAGACGCGAAAGCCGGATCAAAAGACACGAAAATACCTGAAGATCCTTTCAGGCTTGCCTACCGGCTGGCAATGGAAAAAACCGCACTACGGGTGGCAGCATGGAAAGCAAAGCTCAGTCCTGAAGATATAGGCAAGATCAAGAATAACCACGAGTTCACTCGGCTGGCATCGGATGCCCTGCCCGATGTTCGTACGATGGGCTTTATCAATAACTTCTTCACTGACACTTACCGCAACATTGCTGAAAAGACCCGCTCCATCATTGACTTCAACCTGTTGGGCTTCCTGAATAATTTGTTGCGTGATCCCGTCTATTCCTTGTTCTGCCGCTATAGCTCCAACTTCACCCCGGAAGATAGTCTGAAAGGCAAAATCATCTTGATCAGTTTACCCGTTAAGGACTATCACAAGGTAGGACGTGATGCACAAATCATGTTCAAGTATATCTGGCAACGTGCGATGGAACGTCGCCGCATCACTGAAAACGGACTGCCCGTGTTTTTATGGGCCGATGAGAGCCAGACCTTTTTGCACGAACACGATGCTGTGTACCAAGCCACAGCGAGGTCAAGCCGTATCGCAACTGTATATATCTCACAGAACTTACCAAATTATTTTGCCGCGCTTGGAGGGAAGGACGGCGACTATAGGGTTAAGGGTTTTTTGGGTACGCTGGGAACCAAGATATTCCATGCCAACGCCGATATAGAAACCAACAATTATGCTTCCGCCCTGATTGGCCAGGACTTCTTCAAAAAAGAGAATCATTCCCGAACGGTATCAGGAGAGTTCTCTACTACAAAAAGCCATTCATGGGAATTGCAAAGTATAATGAGGCCGGAAAAATTCGTGACCCTGAAAACTGGGCCGGGCAATAAAGGTATGGTCGAAGGTGTGATGCACGTACAGGGCAAGCAGCTCACCAAAAACAGCAATTTCAAGAACGTCAGTTTCAACCAGCATTATATAACGCGTAAAAAATAAAAACTATGAGCAACAAGAACAACAACAAAGTTTCCTATTACCACACTGTCTTCGGTAGACCTGCTAGGCTGAAAAGGTTCTTTATGAACCTCTTCTTATCACTGTCATACCTATTCAGGGTTCCCATCGAAGTGATCACCCGTAAAGATTTCGGGGACCGCTACTTTAACATTCTCCTGAGCATCCTGATTGGGGTGTTCTTCATCGCTGCGCCACTCTTTCTGTGTCGTGGATTTGGAAGCCCAAACACTGAACTAATCTCTAAATACTTCGGTACATGGTATGTCTATACGGCTCTTTATCTCTATTCCGTTTACCAACGCTACAGAGAGGTACTGGCACTTCCTTCTATTTGGGATGTCCCGATGTTTACTTGGTCGGAAGGGAAGCCGATCCCTGCGCTTTTGAAAATAAAAATTGGCAATGATTATCCTACTACCAAGACCATGAGCCTGTTGATCGAACCCGGTATCTTCTTCATTGCGGGTGTCATTCTGACATTTATGAAACAGCCTATCGGTTTGATCTTTATCATCTGCGCTCTGATTTATTCATTGGGCTATATGGCTTCCTACTATCTAGCAACGGATTTTATGAAAGATAAAGGTGATGAGATCATCTGTAACGAAGAGCTTTCAGAGTTCTTTCTGAATGGTAAGCACACCGAAAAAGGTTTTGATTATGATGGCCCTGTGCCTAAAGACCCCAAAATGCGTGAGCGTATGCTAAGGGAAATGTTGGGTGGTGATGCGGAGGATATTGATTTTGAAGAGGTCAAATAACCCATAAGCTGTGCTTAGGGGAGATGTCTGATATAAATTGTTATACTGACTTATATGAGATCAGAAAACTGACCTAACACAGCTAAAGTATGATTTACTGCGCGGCAACGAATCTGCAACAGCGATTTGTTGCCGCTCACAGGAACAACATCAGTGCGTATGATCAGGATGATACAGAGCATGTCTTCAGCACATGCTAAAGCATACTACACAGAAGCATTAGCCAAGTCAGATTATTATATAGACGGGCAAGAGCTGAACGGCATCTTTCAGGGCCGCCTGTCAAATCGACTGGGCATCACTGGCCCGGTGACAAAAGAGGCTTTCTTTGCCTTGTGTGAAAACCGCCATCCGCATACCGGGTTGCCTCTCACGCCACGTACAAAACAGGAAAGGAAGATTGGTTACGATGTTAATTTCCATGTTCCCAAATCGGTATCGGTTTTAAATGCATTGGCAAAGGATAGTCACATACGCGATGCTTTCCGCGATTGCGTAGCGGCAACGATGCGCGAGATGGAGGCGCTAGCAAAGGTGCGGGTACGCAAGGGCGGCGTATCACAGGACAGGGATTCCGGCGAGCTGATATGGGCGGATTTTATACACCAGACAGCAAGGCCCGTTGAGGGCTTTGCGCCTGACCCGCATTTGCACGCCCATTGTTTTGTCTTCAATCTTGCGTGGGATGAAACCGAAAACAGGGTTAAGGCCGGAAAGCTAAGGGAGATCGCCCGGCAGATGCCATACTTCCAAGCGGTGTTTCACAAACGGTTGGCTGATAAAATGGTCGAGCTGGGCTACCAGGTCAGGCCGACCGCCAAATCCTTCGAGGTCGAGGGCATACCCAAAGAAGTGATCGCCTTGTTCAGCAAACGCACCGATGCCATCGGGCGTATCGCTAAGGAAAAAGGCATCACTGATGCAAAACAACTGGGTGAACTCGGTGCACGCACCCGTGCAAAAAAACAAAGCGGCCTCAGCATGGAAGAATTAAAGGCTGAATGGAGAAGCCAGATCGCAGGACTGGAACAGGGCAAACAGGCGGTGGACAACCCGCCTGTGCGCTTTGCACCCAAGGTGACCCCGGAACCGAATAAAGAAAAGACCCTGCAAGCCTGCATTGATTATACTATGCTGCACCATTTTGAACGAGCATCGGTCGTGCCGTTTAACGCGCTGGCGGCAACGGCCTTAAAACACAGTATCGGCAAAGCTGTTTCTGTTGATGATGTGGCCGATGCGCTGCAAGCCCTGCCCGACCTGATACAGGTCGAGGATAGCGGTCAATGGATGTGTACGACAAAAGAAGTGCTGCGAGAAGAACAACGGATGGTACAACTTGCCCGTGACGGCAAGAACGTCTTTACACCACTGTATAATGCCTTGCCGGAGATCAAAGCTCCTGGGCAGCAGGGACAGGCCATCCGGCATATCCTGACCACTTCCGATAGGGTGTCCATCGTGCGCGGTGCTGCTGGGGCTGGCAAGACCACGTTGATGACCGAAGCTGTCAACCTGATCAAACAATCCGGTAAAAGCGTCACTGTGGTAGCGCCGACAGCAAGGGCTTCAAGGGGGGTGTTGCGGGATGAAGGCTTTGCGGATGCCAATACAGTTGCAGGTTTGCTCAACAACCCGGAGAAGCAGCATAGCCTACGGGGCCAGGTGCTATGGGTGGATGAAGCGGGAATGCTTGGGACTAAAGACATGGCAGCCCTACTGGAATTAGCCACAAAGCAAAAGGCAAGGCTGATCCTGGGCGGTGATACCCGCCAGCACGCCAGCGTCGTGCGTGGCGATGCCTTGCGCATCCTCAACACTGTTGGAGGCATCCATGTGGCAGAGGTCGATAAGATCTACCGCCAGAAAGATGTGGTGTACCGTAGCGCGGTGGCTGACCTGTCCAAAGGCAATGTATGGGATGGCTTTAAGAAGCTGGACGGCATTGATGCTATCAAGGAAATGCAGGATCACGGGACATTGCTGCATGATTATATGTCGGCAGTCAAAGCCGGAAAGGAAGTATTGGTCATTGCCCCTACGCACGATCAGGGCGAACGCCTGACGGAACAGATCAGGGAAAGCCTGAAAGTGGCGGGGCATATCGGTAAGCGGGAAATGTCAATCGAACGGCTGAAAAGCAAGGGCTTTACAGCGGCGGAGAAGACCGATCCCCGCAATCTTGAAAAAGGGTTGTTCGTGCAGTTCAACCAAAACCAGAAAGGCATTAAGCGGGGAAGCCGCTGGCAGATCGAGGATATCAAAGAACAGAATGTTTTCCTGAAAGATGCGGAAGGCCGCAAGGGTCTTCTTGATCTATCAAAGCCGGAGCATTTTGATGTGTATGAACGCAAAATCATTCCAGTTGCCAAAGGCGATAAAATGCAGATCACCCGCAACGGGTTCGATAAGGATAGGAAGCGTATGGATAACGGCTTTGTGCTGGATGTTATCGCTGCCAACAAAAGAAACGGCCTGATATTGCAAAACCCGAAAAGCAAGATGGTGTACCGGGTTGATCCTGACTTCGGCAATATCACCCATGCCCATTGCATCACATCCCATGCCTCACAGGGTAAGACCGTTGATGAAGTATTTGTTGCACAACCTGCCACGACCTTTGGTGCGACCAATGCCAAGCAGTTCTATGTGTCCGTTTCCCGTGCCAGGGAGAAAGTGCATATCTATACCGATGACCGCGAAGAGTTGTTGTTCCGTGCCAGCCAGACCGGGGATCGTGCGAGTGCGATGGAACTGGTCAGGTCGCTGGCAGATAAGCACATCGAATATAACAAGATACTGGAAATGGAACAGGCTCCTGAGCTACTGCCGCACGTAGAACAGGATAAGACAATCGATTACTCACAGCTATACGAGGATTATGAGCCGGGACTTTGAATTAAAATTTGATGCGTATAAAGAAAACAATCCTGCGGGTAATCCGGTGGATGGTATTCACCCGGATTATTATCCTGCGGGAGGCAATATCCGCAACCTTGCCTTCGCGTGGGCGGATGGCAGGATGCAGTTTTTCAACTATAGCTATCTGATCACCTGTGCTTTTAAAAAGGATGACGGTTCCCTGCTAGTGGAGTTCAGCACCCATTTGGTCGAATTAAAGGGGCAAAGGTTGGAGGCCCTGTTCCATGAGATCATGACGCAGGCCAATAAATTAATCCATTGCATGGATAAGCGGTATCAGGAACTGGAAGAAAGCGATAGACCCGTTGTCCATGAGATCAAAGTGACAAGTAAAGCAGAATAAATATACTTACACAAAAAAGCGGAGCTTCTGTAAGGAAGCTCCGCTGATATTCTAAGATGGATTATTCGTAAACGACCAGCTGTTCACGGTTGAACAAGAAAGCAACAGTTTCTCCGGCACGGCTTTCAAAAGTGATACGGACACCTTTCTGACCTTTACGGACAGTTTCGTTTTGAGCGTTCCATTGCTTCATGGTAGCAAATTCATTAGACGAATAGTTGTTTTGCTTCATAGCATCAAGCAATAACTGTGCGTTATCGTTTCTGTATTCTTTGCCTGTTGCAAAATTGATCGGGTTTTTAGAGATAGTTTGTGTCATCGTTTGTTCCTTTCATGGTGGTTGATGGTGACAAGTGTGACCACAACGGAGGGTTCAGCGAATGAACAAGCTGTATTTTATTTCGCGATGAATGCCGCAGGCAGAGGAAAATACTGCTTAGAGAAATGAGCGCCCGTAGTTAGCGCTTGTAACTAACCATCCCACCGCCAACATGAATGGAATAACGATGATGCCCTGTCTCAATCTGTTCAATGGCACGATCACCAAGTATCGTCATGCCTTATTGTAGAATCATTCTTTCAAGCACAATATCTCGCACCAAAGCATTGCCCCTTAATGTAGCTAAATAAATTGCTGCATCTGCAACAGCATCTACATTCATAGGATTCTGAACATTTGTCTGTGAAGCTTTTAGAATTGGCGTATCAGTCGTGCCTGGGCAAATTGTAGAAACATTAATATTAAACGCGCGCCCTTCTTCTGCAAGAGCATGCGCTAAGCCTCTCACACCAAATTTTGATGCACAATAAGCCCCTTTTCCGGCATAACCTTCAATCCCGGCTTGTGAACTGATTGCAATTATATGACCACCCTTTCCAACCATACTTTTGAAGCCTTCACGCATTGTAAGAAAAGCCCCGGTCAAGTTGGTCTGTAAAACATCGCTCCACTTCGTCAGATCATAATCAATCACTCTCTCTTTTCCACCACTAATACCGGCATTAGCAACTACTATATCTATATATTGGTATTTTTTCATCGTCTCTTCAAAGAGGAATTTAATATCTTCTTCTCTACGGACATCACATTGTATAAAGATTGCATTATTACCTGAATCAACAATCTCATTCACAACGTCCTGTCCCTTGACAATATCTCGGGATGCAATAACCACGTGCGCACCTTCGTTTGCAAAGCGTTTGGCTATAGCCTTACCTATTCCGCTTGATGCACCCGTAATAACTGCAACTTTGCCATTTAGTATTTTTTGTATCATTTCCATCGCTCGCTATTGAACTCATCATTTCTCATCCCCTTGGGGGTGGCGTAAATATACGATGACCCCATTCTTTCTTTTTCAATATCTTCAGAAATATAAGCATAAACCTCATCGGTGTCACCTATTGTAACCCTGATCAGGTCTTCTCTGCTACGCAGCATAACCTCTGGTTCGATCTCCAATTTAGGCTTACCTTTGCCACTTCTCCTGATAATTGGCATCCCGTGATAAGGTAATAGTTTACAACTTCCAAAGTATTCCGGGTAAGTTCTCAATCCTACAGCCCAACGTCCGTTTTTCTGTCCTTTATGGCAGGATGCTCTTATAGCTTCCGGCCACAAACGAGAAGCAATGTCAATATCGCCACAAGCTAGCCTGATTGTGACAACTTCCCTAAAAGCAATATCTGTCATTGCCTCAATAGTATTCCAAAAAGGATGTTTTTCGTTCCTTTGCTCCATTGGCCCGAATAAAGCCAGATGATCCTTATGCGAAAGTTGAAACCTTCTTGTGTTGACTGAACAACGTACACTTCTTCGCAAGGTTGGTATATCGGTATTGGGCAATAGTTCTTCAATGGGACTGGCCCATGCTTTTTGACCAAGTTTGTAATACAATCTCTGGTAATCGGTCCTACATTCAGTCCTCAGCAATTCGGAATAATCATATAAGTGGACACAATCCCCTGCATTTAATGCCGTAATTCTATCTTTTAAACTATCATAATAGGCATCAACTTCTGTTTGATGGGTTTGAAAAGCACTTGCATAAAGCGATGCATCTGCTAATGCATGCACCCTTATCCCTGGCTCGTGATACCACTTTATATGCTCATTAATAAACTTAAAGAATTCAATCGTAGTATCTTCACCTGCGGCTGTCCCCATATTGGTATATCTTTTGGGAGCATTAGGGATCACACAAAATTGTGGGTAAACTAAATCAATAGGTTTATTATCATGGATCGCAGTCTCAACACTTTTGATCCATTTAGGCTCATTTCGTACTTCTTTTCCGTTCATTTGGAATTTTTCGTGAGCCAGAATTCTCATTATCGTTTCTGCTTTTGTAAGCTTTTCTTTTCTGGCGTTCTTAACAAATGCATCGCGGTCAATCTTAGCGCTTGATAGGCAATCCTTGATTAAGTTAACATCTTCATCTACTCTAATCCGAGTTCTTTGCGGGACTCCATGAGGATCTTCCTCTGGCCATTTACACGTTTCAAGGCTTGATGCTTGTAATATCTCAACTGGTTTCTCCATATCATTTTTTTTGTTGCTCAATTACAGGGATAGAGTTCACCCAAGTTACAATGGGTACAATAGTTGTCATTTTGTGCCATACATCGTTAGGAATATCTTTCCCATTCAAAACAGTCTCGATATCGCCCTGCTTATCAAATTTCTCAAGAAGTTTGGTCACAGAATTAGTGCTTATCATAGCAAGCCGTTCTTCGTATGTATTGCATGACTTATATAAAATTGACATCATTCTTGCTTCATCATCTAGCTCTATAAAATCAATATTCAAACCGTGTATAATCTCTCCGGCAACGAACTCGTCTTCTAACGTTATTCCGTTATAAAATCCACCACACACAAAGTATATTTTATTAAACCCTCCGGCTTTCAACGAGTCGGTTATGCTCACTGTATTAGATGTACTTGCTATGAAAATTTGCGCATCGCCTCCAATCTGGATGAAGTCGTAAGTCATTTTGGCGATGGCAGAAAATGTCTTACCAAAATTGCTACTTTCAAAATGAAGATGCTTTCCAGCCAAAGTCTTGCAAACTGCTGCTTCGGCAGGTGAATTGCTAATGACTCCACCTGGAATAGGCAGACCTTTTAGTTCTCCGCCAATTACCAACTCAGCACCAAGCTTTTCACTAACCAGTTGAGATTGACTAAGGGTTGTACCTCTTTCTTCATTACCTTTCACGGTAACAGTTACAGATCGTACACCCGCAGCAAAGCAAGCTAATAATGTCGAAGTACACCTAACTACATCAATTGCCACTATCGCGATTTTATTAGATATAAAATCCGGTTGAAAAAGCATAGAACATTTTTCCATTGCAATACTTGGAGTCCCCATTCCAATTATTGTCAGCGATTTCATAACGTCTACCACAGTCGTAGGTGTTGGACGAAGGTTGTTGCCACCCATATCTAAGAAGTTAGAATTTAATCAACATTTTCCCTATTGAATTACGGTCTTCTAACAACTGGTGAGCTTTGTATGTATCCTCTAATCTAAAAACGGAGCTGATATGTACCTTTATATGATTGGCTGATACAAATTCATAAAAGCTTTCCAAATCTTTTCTCCAACTTTCAACATCTGTTAGCAGGTTGAAGATATTGAAACCACGAATCGTAAGTGAGTTCATGAGGATGGGCATGCCAGGAAATTCAGGGTGTCCGGAAGTTGAACCAAAGTACATGATAGTCCCACCCTTTTTAATACATTTCAAATTAGCGCCTAGTACAGCTTGACCTACACAATCAAATATTACTTTGACCCCCTGGCCATTAGTGATTTCCAATACGCGGTCACTAATATCCGACTCCCCGCGTACAACTACCGCAACATTATTATGTTGAGGAATAAATTCTTTCTTATTCTCGTTCCCTACAACCGCAATAACCTTTACACCCTTCGCTAAAGCTATTTGAACAAGGATCAAACCTACACCTCCGGTTGCACCATGAACGAGCACCCAATCGCTTTTCTGAGCCAAAGACTGGTTGAGCAAATGCCAGGCTGTAGCGCCTACGCATGTAAGAGCCGCTGCATCTTGGTCAGGTATATTGTTAGGCACACTAAAAACATAATCCTCAGCTATGCAAACCTCTTCAGCGTAGCCGCTGGCAGCAGCATTTAAATAACCAACGCGATCGCCAACTCTAAAATCCTTAACTTCATTCCCAACAGAAGTCACGATACCTACACCTTCAAATCCTGGTACATAGTAGCCATGAGAATTGAGGGTAAAAAGACCCCTCTTTCTGCGAATGGCATCGCCATAATTTATGCCTGCATAAGTCTGTGTAATAACAATTTCATTGTTATTTGGATTGGAAGTTTCAATTTCCACAACTTGTAATGTTTCTGGTGCACCAGCCTCTTTCACTGTTAACGCTTTCATGTTTGATCCTTTCTTTTTTATAAATTAAATATAGCATTTTCCTAGCATATCTCAAGGGTTATAGCAAAGAAAAAGCGAACTCGTATTGGCAAATTCTCCCACAACAAACTATACGAAAAAGGAAGTTTTGGAAACCTGCTCTCGACTTCATAGGTTCAGGATGAAAAAATGATAGCATCGTTTCCATTCTCGAGATAGCATAAACCAAATGGCTTCTACATAACGCAGCATTATGATTGACAGTATTCTTAATTTAAGGATATCTAGCCGAAGAAAAAATAGTTTTATACGTGCAGTTTTTTTAAATTGTATGAAAGATTTTTTATGAAGCAAGTTTATGTTTGGGCGATATTTTTCGCAGTGTTATTATCAGTCAGTACAGGTTGCCGGAAGAAAGACAAGACGACTGATGATCCTACCACAGGAAAAGCGGAGATCACAAAATTTGAGATACCTGCCTATGGCATTCAGGGTAATATCAATTCATCGGCAAAGGAGATCACGTTTGAAATACCCCCCGGTGTTAATCCCACTAATTTAATGCCCACTATTACAGTCAATGCGGGGGCAACGCCGCCTACGAATGCCAACACGGCACAGGACTTTTCACAAGATGTGAAATATACAGTGACCAATGGCAGCATATCAAACACTTACATAGTTAAGGCTACCGCTGCTGCTTTTAGTGATGGCAAGAATGTCCCCCAAGGCCCGTCTGCGCTACTTCTTTTCTATGGCTGGCCCAGTCTGATAAATGGTAGCAGCGGTTCGGTATCTGCTGCAATTTCAGAATTTAAGAAATTTGATCCTATCGTTTTAGGGGCCGGGTTGGAGTTGACTTCACACTCGGACCATAACAACACAATTGCCATCATCAATGGTCTGTCTGATAAAAAGGTGTATGGGTACATTCCTGTTGATGTAGGCACGAAAGAAGCTGATTTTATCACCAGCATGGATGCGTGGAAAGCGATGGGTGTAAAGGGTATCTTTATCGACCAGTTTGACAGAGTTTCCAGATCAGCACAGAACAGCTATATCCAGCTTGTTCATAATAAAGGTCTTTCAGTTTTTGCCAATGGTAGCGCCACCGCTGTTCTTGGCGACAACGGCACGGCAACTGCTCTACAGGAGGGGGATTATTATCTATTGGAAAGTTTCCTCGTCAGTCATGGCAGTTATACGACGCTCCAGGAGTTTAAAACGAATGGTGATCTTGCTTACAAAATGATGCGTAGCAAGAAGATCCGCATTGCTGTTGCAGCTACGTTAGCGGTTAATTCTTCTTCCTATACGCCATCAGCTAATTCTTCCAGCGATTTCAAATACGCATGGTGCGGTGCTGCAATGTATAATTTTGACGCCTTCCAATTTACCGAAGCAAATTATTCCGCAACAACATCCAGTGTTTATTACTATCCGAATTTATCAAACTCTTATGGAAATACATGGATTGAAAAGGACTGGATCACACAGGAATCGGCAAGTGTTTACAGCCGCTCTACAACACTTAAGAAAATCAAAATTGACGGTTCAACACATGCCGGAAGCGTGCAATAGAATGGGACAATTAAATTGCAACAAACAAACAAGAACAGGACTTATGCCCCGCTATATGCGGGGCATAAGTATTTTACAGCAATGGTCTATTGCGTTTTGGTCTGAGATGCCTGTATCAATAATTTTTCATCTGTTGTAATCTTATTGTCAATTAATGACGCACGATAGTACGTCGTTAGTTGATGTGTAGCATTTATTTTGTTGACAAAGATTATAGGCATTACAGACGCACTCATAGATAACTCGGCTATCTCATTAAGATCGACGTAGCCCAATTCTGGGAAACCCATCCCCAGATCGCAAAGGCCGAAAGCAATGTTTTCCGCATCAGGATCAAGGTCAGATAACAGCCACACACAGTCTGTACTTAAAATCGAAATCTGCACAACTGGCGGATGATCCTGATCTCTGTTTTCAGGCTTGCCGTTTTCCAACAGCTTTTCTCTCGTTTCTTTGTCTATGATCAGCATTTGAGTTTCCTTTCTTATTTGTTGATGGTTAGAAGTGATGCGGCAACCGGGGGAATAATGAATGAGCAAGCAGAATTTTGGCTGGGCAGGTGAATCGCGCAGCGAGAGCGAAAATTGTGCTTGCGTAATGAATGCCCCCGGTTATCACTTCGGCAAAACCGTCAACAAATAAGAAAGGAACGAATGACCATTACAGGCGGCAATAAGAGATCAGCAACTATGGCTGGATAAGGCTGAAATAAAAATGATATTGATATGCGGTTAGAGCCTGCCGGGCAGGCCCCAACCAATGTTTGATTATTCAGGTGATCTGTTGCGTCTTTTATGACGTTGTGCGGCCTGTGCCTGTTGCAGCAGGTCGTCATCTTCCGTGATACATCTTGTCATACGGGCTGCATCAGCATACACAGAAAGCGGATATTTACCTTCAAAATGCAGGTCACGTTCAACGGGCAAGCCAAAATGAGGATGCTTGATCTCTTCTAGTTCAATCGTAAGCACGGAGCCTAATTCAGGGAAGCCCATGCCGAGGTCACACAGGCCAAAAGCAATCGTTACCTCCTCATGGTCGAGCTCACTTAACAACCAGGTCGCGCCTGTACCGGGTAGAAAGAGTTTGACAACAGGTGCGTGATCCTGATCCCTGTTCTCCGGCTTGCCGTTATCGAGTAATTTTTGGTATTGCTCGTCTGTAAACAGTTTCATAGTGTATTCCTTTTTTATTGTCAGTAGCTGAATAAGAAAGAGGCTGGATCAACCAGCCTCTTAAGAGTCAGATCACAGGCTGCAAGCTGTTGAGGTAATCAACGGCTTTGGATGCAGCAGTGGCCGATGTGGTCAGGATATATTTATTGTTTTTCAGCGCAGTGAGCCAATTGGCGATATAGTTCGCATGGTCTTTGCGTGGTTCACGGGAGATCCCCAGCTCGGCACAAAGAAAAGCAGCCCCGAATTCTGCGACCAGCTCTTCGGCTGCATAGGTATGATCCCCAAAGCGTTTGCCGAAATCACGTTTGAGACGGCTTTCATGACCTGACCAATGGACTAGTTCATGCAACAGTGTGCTATAATAGTTTTCTGTCGCTGTGCTGTGGTCCGTGTCCACAAAGGAGGCTATCTTCGGCATGACGATTTCGTCTTTGGCGAAATTATAAGAAGCATTATTGCCTCTGTGCTTGATGACCGCACCGACGTTGCGCAAAAAGCTTTCACCTTCATCCAGACGTTCTGCAAGGGATAATACAGGTTCGTTACTGGCCTTTTCAGGATCGTAACTGGCAAGCTGACATTGGTTGAACACGATATAGGATTTGAGGAATGGCAGTTTCTTTATTTCGCCTTCGACCTCTTTTTCAAGAAAGTCGTAATACACCACCATTGTGCCTTTCTCGCATTTGCGGATGGTTTCCCTCTGTTGGTTCCATTGACGGAAGCTGGCCCAGGTATTGGACGCATATTCATGTTTGATCGATGCGCCCCAGAGCAGCAGGACATTCACGCCGTTATACTGTTTGCCCGAAATATGATTGCGCGGCATCTTGAATGAGCTATCTCCGCCCTTCCACGGTTTTTGCCAGGGCATAATCCCTTCTTCAAGATGCTGGACAATGGCATCTGTGACCTTTTGGTAAAGATCAACACGCGGCTTGTTGTCGGCTGCAGGTGTTTGTGTTGCAGTGTTATTCATGGTTAGTCCTTTCGTTAGGTGAAATGGTGACAGGGGATGGAACAACCGGAGGCTTAGTGACCAAACCGGCTGTAATTTTGGATGGGCGAGTGAATCGCGCAGCGAGAGGAAAATTATGGTTGGTGGCGGGAGCGGCTTCGGTTAATCACCTGTAACCAAAACCATTTCCCGACCCTGACAGGAGGGCTATCCATGTAACTGCTCATACAGTTCGATCGATCCGAAAAGCTGCATGACCACTTCCGGCACAACGGCATTACCGAACATCTTTATGGATTCGGCGCACCATTTTGGAATGGCAATATCGTCCAGTCGGGTGGGAAGCCCATCATCTCCGCCACGAAGCGGGGATTGAGTTGGCCAGTCGCTCCATGCAGGCAATTCATAAGATCGGGCAAGCTGTTGGCCGATGCTCTCCCTGTCCTGGCCAGATCTTCCGGTGTCCGCGCACCTTTCCAGTCGCGTGCGGTTGGTGTTGGCAGCATGGCTGCCCAGCGGCTCAGGGTAATGCTGTGCATACTGCCCTCCTTCACCTGGGAGCTGTCCATATTCGCGGTGCAGCCTGTGGCATCCATTGCAACTGGCGTAGGAATAAGCTTCGTCCAGTTCAATTTTATATAGGCTGTTAAACTGCTTACATTGTCGGCGTTTTCGTCCTTCCTTAATAGTCCTGCCAAACCGGAGGCATGACCGTCCATTGCGGCAGGCGTTGGTATAAGCTTGCGCGAACCGACCGGATAGGTTGCCTTCATCAAAGGCAACAATCCAGACCCGGTATCTTTGATGCGGAGCGTTGACACTTGCAGCTGGCAATAGAAACGCTTGTGTTCGATAGCCCTCAGCTTCCAGATCAGATAGCACCTGTTGGAATACCAGCCCTCCATTCCAATTAACAAAGCCGTAAACGTTTTCGCCCACGATCCAGCGGGGTTTGCTCTCTCGTATAACTCTAAGCATTTCCGGCCAGAGATAGCGGTCATCTTCTGTGCCTCTGCGCTGCCCGGCAGTGCTAAAAGGCTGGCAAGGAAATCCCCCTGTGAGTACGTCAATCTTCCCCCTGTATTTTGTTGCGTTGAAATATTTGATGTCGGCGTAGCTATCAGCAAGCGGCCAGTAGTGATCAAGAACTCTGCGGCAGAACGCATCCTTTTCCACATGAAAAATATTTGTCCAGCCCAACTGTTCGGCAGCAAGGTCAAAGCCCCCGCCACCGGAAAACAGGCTTCCGTGTTTCAAATCATTAGCTCCCTGGTTGTTAGGATCGGTAAGATGTATTGCCGGAACATACTTCGGCTACAAGTCGTGCGTTGAGGTCGTAATATTTTTTGTTGTATTGGCGGCGATCATGGTGCTGTAACTGTTCCGCTTCACAAAAATCACGGATGATATTAGTAAGCGTTGCCCCCGCTTCATCATTGGCAAACCAGCTGTGCAAATGACAATAACCGTAATTGCGGATATAAGCCGTCATATCCTGCAAGCAGTCGGAACTGTTAAGGATAATGCTGTCACCGTCAAAGCATTTGCCATTGCGCAGCAGCACGATTGACAGGTAATCGAAAATGTCCTTGAACACATGGATGTTGGAGGGTTTGGCTTTCCTGCCCCTGATAAAGGTAATGGCACGTTTACCTATATGGGCTTTGTGCAAAGGATTACGGATGGCAAAGCCTCCATCTTCATTCTCAAAGCCCAAAGCAACAAAGCTCTTGCCATTTGTTGTATTGAGAATGGTGAGCTGTTTAAAATACTCCCTTGCAATATGAAACGGGATGCCTCTTTCTTCTTCGACATATTGCATCAGCAAATTGTCAGAGAGATACGTTTGATCCTTGACACGGAAGATACTGTCGGCCTTCGTATGATCAGGGATTTCAGCAGGTAGTTTGATCTGTTGGTGGGTGTTGCCGATCATGTTACGCATCCAACGCAAAGCATCCATGATGCTATGCTGTAACTGCTGGCTTTCAAGGTAACGGACAATTAGCTGCACCGTGTCACCATTTTCGTTGGTCACAGGATCGGACCAGGTGTTGGTTTCGGGGTTTACGACCAGCATGGTTTTTTGTTCAGGATTGAACGGGGACTTGTAAAGCTGGAGTCCGTTGAGGGTTGGGGCCGGACGCGAACCCAATACTTCAAAAATCCGGCACAGGGGAATGGCTTTAGCCTGTACAATATCCATTGCACTACTCTCCTTGATCTAATTTGGTTTTGTTTAGATGGCGCTGAAACGATGCTTTGATAAAAAAGCATCCAGCGATGATTTGCGGTAGCGCACGCTTCGGCCTATTTTGATAGGCTGTAGATCATAGCGTTTGGTGCTGTCCCAAACTGCAAGCGTGTTGTAACTATAGTTGATATATGCTGCCGCTTCTTTCCGGTTAAATACCGGATCGTAGTTCTGTGTGGTCAATAAAATACCTCCTTAATAATACATAAATAAAAAAGAGGTGCTTGATATGAGAAATGAATATGGTTTGTCAAATACAAAATGAAAATTGTGCCATCATATATAATCATATAATTGCAAACATATATTAGTATGCAAAAAGGCTAGGTAATTTTACTGATAAGTGTTAACGAATAGCACCCTATTAGTAACAGGATTGCGAATCAGTCTGAAAAATGGAAAATCCTATGCATCTCAATCAAGGGTGGCCATTTTTCAACTATCTTTTTATTTGAGTTTAGGAAAAGGAGGTGCTTTGTGTTCAGAATAAGTAGTGTCCTGACTTCTTGAAATAACTGATCCATTATTCGCATTTAAAAAAATGGTCTTGTTAATTGTTCGGTCACTGCCATCAGGATTGAAGGGGATCTGTTGTATTTCCCAAACAAATATTTTGGCGCTATCAGAGTATTCTAAATGGGCATACCATGCTTTTGTATCAAAGAACTTATCACTTTCAGCAAATGTTTTCGCATCACAAAGACTGAGCAATTTATATGCACCTGGATTTATTTTTTTGTCAGGAAGAATAGTTTTAGAGATTAGATTTCCCAAACTAT
Source organism: Bacteroidota bacterium (assembly GCA_018267955.1). Lineage (GTDB taxonomy): Bacteria > Bacteroidota > Bacteroidia > Chitinophagales > Chitinophagaceae > Polluticoccus. Next base: position 223,121 of record JAFDXL010000002.1, on the reverse strand, counting down.
CAAAGACGTTTGTGAAGTAATATTTCATCCTTGCATCTATTTTTATATAGTATTGAAAAGCATACTTTACTCGTCGGTCAGCGATTGATAACCATTCTTTGTTAAACACTAAAGAAGTGTCTTTGAAGTCCACAATATAGCTATCATCGAATTTTACTTTCTTTCTAACATCATCAGGAATTCTATCAGAAATATAGTCGGCATTTTTGTCTCGAATAAACTTTGGAATTTCAGATTTACTTTTTAAGGATCGGTATGGTGTATGCACAACCATGCTAAAATGACTTTTATTGCCATTTGTGAAAAGCAATGTGTCACCACCACATCTTTTCTTGAAATCCTGTGCTTGCCCTGAATATGACATCAAACAAAGCAATACTAGCGATAACGTGCGATTTAAAAGAATCATTTTTATCTGCTTAGGCGTTCGTCAATATCTTTATTCTCAATTTCCTCAGGCTTGGTTTCAACATCATGCGTTGGTTGCTCTCCTCTCTGCCTTTGCTCTTGATTGAGCTGCCAGTTATTGATGTTTTCTTGGTCTGTAGCATGATCTGCTTCGTGCGATCCTGTAGCGCCTATCACCCCTTCGTAATTTTTATCTTTCTTAATTAACTTATAATATTTTCTTCCTTGTTCGTCTGTTGGCTCAACACCAGCTTTGTTATATGCCCAATTAAATATGGCAATTCTATTGGTGTTTACGTACAAGTCTCCTCTTTCTACTTCAAAATTCTCGTGCTTATCATCCCATTTACCTTTCGGTATAAATTCTCCGAACAAATCTTTGCCATTGTCTAAGTGAAATCCAATAGCATATTTCGTGTCCTGCATTTTTTTAAACATCTCCCTGCCAGTTTCTGTTTTTATCATTGCGCCACCTATTCTCTTAACTTCAGCGGTAGCATTTGCGGACCAAGATATTTTGCCATTCGTAAGCATTTTGTAGGTGACTGGCTTACCGTCTTGTCCTTCTACAAAAGCTCCGCCTTTATCTTTGAACATTATTGGATTATTTGCAAAGGCGGAATAAGGCGATAGACCTGGATATTCATGGGCCATAGGATCAATACACCAAGCGAAGACTACGGGATCGAAATTATAATTGTTGTATAACCTATCTGCATTTTCAAATCTGATAATCTTCTGCTGTTTTACATTGTAAATTGTCATGCCGAATTTTTCGACAGGCTTAAACTTGATTTCTTCATCAAACAAGCCCCAGGACAAGCTTGCATATCTAGTGTTTTTTACGCCACTGTGATTATAGGCTTCTGGCATGTTGCTTTTCACAAACAAATGCGCGAAAGTGTCCTTTGTCCATCCTTTGATAATAGTGTTCTTCATATCCAAAGGCATTTCACGGTAGCCTAGCTTATATAGCTTAGTTATAAGAGCTTGATATTCGATAAAACCTTGATCTTTTTGCAGCATTGCTACATTGCCTCCTTTTGATACAATCTCATTTTCGAGAATTTCTGCTTTGAGTAACAATGCATTAAGGCTTTGATCATCATTTTGTAATGCAATATCAACGCAAGATTGGGTAAAGCCATCTTGTAGGCTTCCAAATTCTTGCTCATAACTCTTTGCTAAATATATTAGACAAAGCGTAACGGACTGCTTTAAATTCAACTCTCGTAATGCTATGTTATTCCGAATAGCATCGTTCGTTGTATAGGTCAGGGTTGCAAGCGTGCCTGTGCCTGCAATCTGTCCATTAGATAACTCTACATTAAACGGTATGCCTTCCTCGTTACGATGAGTGATATAAATATGACTTGGTGCAGTCGATAAAACTGCATCTGTTCCTAGTCTTTCAGCCAGGATTTTGTAAAGGGAAGCTAAGGCAAAGCAATTGCCCCTCTTTGTTAGCAACAAATGACTGACCAAAGTATTTTGCCAGTCACGTGTACCCATTGGATCTGTGTAAGAATATTTAAAAGGTAATGAAAGCACAGGCCTCCATCCATTGACTTCGTGATATATAACGGTGGTGTCAGTCATATAGGCATAAATCGCCCAATTCTTACGTAGGTTCTCCATAGCAATGCTACGATCTTTTTTACTTTGTATCGTAGACTGCAAAAGAGTAGGTTGATAAAAACTATCTGGTAAATCATTTGCTTGTGCTATTGCTATGACATTCTGTAGATGGAAATCTAAGACTTGCTTAAAGCCCTCATAATCTAATCCGTTTTCCCAATAGGCATTCTCAATTAGGTATATTGCACGCTCGAAACTTAATGGCTCTTTGCCATCAAGCATGTTTTCTATTTTTTGTTTCGTTTCTCTATAGATGGACTTTCTGACAGAAAGACTATCTGTTGATGCCTTGGAACTGATACCAAGCAGCAAGAACACGAGCAATGATAGAAGTATATGTTTCATACACCTTTTAGTTTATTTCTGTGAATAAATTTCGTTTTACCTTTCTGTTGATATGTAGGCTGTCTTGCAGCCTACCTTTAAATTCATGTTCCTTTAATAGTAAATCATATAGTTCTGCTGGCATAGGTGTGTAGCCTTGCCGTTTTATTAAATCTTCATTCTTTTCCAATTCTGAGTACAGTTCAGATGCTTGTTTTGACCTTCTGACATCATCCATTGATTGCAATCCTTCGTAATAGCAAATTGTATTGAGCATTCTGCACAACATTGAACTGTGCACAAAATGCACATATAGATTTTCGTAGGGGAACTCTTTACTTGCCTGATCCAGGCAGCGTGAGACAAAGCTGCCATCCGCGGAGCCATGTTTTTTCATGTAACCCCAAGCCATATATATCATGCAATCCGCGATAATCTGCCGAGAGTTCAATGTATCAAGGTAAATATGATTGCGTATTGCCTGAGGTGTTATGTGCATGTTATCCTGATACCACTTGTCTGACATCTTCCAATTAGAAGTCGGCTCATAGTTCAAAATGTTACCGTTATTATCCTGGTATTTCACGAAGCTGTGCTGTGGTGCAACGCTCAAATAAGCTTTCACTCCTAGGGCTTCGGCAAGTGTCAGATATACAGCAGGTAAGCTACTGCATTGCCCTGAACCAGTTGCAAGGCATTTGGTGAGGAAGAAGTTTTTATGATCTTTCTCACCACCGTTGTCTTCAAAATCATAGTAAAATGGTAAGTGCGAAACTAACTTTACGGTTGCGCCGTATTCCCTTCCCGTTGATGACTTTGTGATAGTCAGCTTCTCGCTCATGAATTTCTGTATTGCAAGATGTACATCGTCATTATTGTGTGCGTCCATGCCATTTTGCTTCATCCACTCTTTGATGAAAGCAGATGATTTCATAATATTTTCTCTGTATTCCTTCTCTGAAAGATAGGCATTACCATAAGCGTTTTCGACTAAGTAATAGGCATCGGCAACACACAACTTAAGTTTACCGCCCAACATATCTTCAAGATGCTGCAGAGCATCAGTATATGCTTGGGTTTGTTCGGCAAATTCAGGAGACTTGTAATAACCATTGGTCAGTTTATTGACATTCGCCTTTGGATCTTCAGTTGCCTTGCTTTCAGCCAAGAGACGCATGATATAATCCTGTTGACTTTGTGGTACGTTTGTTCTTATCGGATTCCTCAGACCTGGATTATAAGCAGGGTCATTGTTTAGCTGTTCCATTACCCATTTTTGAGTAGTTGCCTGATCGCCGCCATTGGGTGGCCTGTTTCCCGCTTGGTTTACCTGACGCAATATGTCCTCGGCCCTCGTTCCTGAAGGGGTTTGTAGTATTGGCATTTGTTGTGTGCTTGCGGGAGTGTAAGAGCGCCCCGGGGTAACGGGCTGAAAACTCTGAATTTGCGGTACTTGAGGGTATACTGGCTGTGACGATGCCATGAACGGAATAACAGAAACAAAAAGTGTCAAAAACCTAATTATCATGTTTCACAGTTGATAAATTGATAGGTTTTATAAGGAAGGATGGGATAAAGATAGAAATATTAGGATTAAAAACAATTTTTGCGTCGTCATAGCTAATATTTAACGAACGAAATGCCGTGTCGAGACTGGTATATTTTAGTTGATCCTGATTCGGGCTATGGCTACAATTGTTTTACCGTTATGGATGTTCATTAATGGTGTGAGTTACCTAATAGTTACCTATTTGGGCAGAGAAAAAATTAGTGTCAATTAAGTACTTGAAAATTGGTGGGCGTAACAGGGATTGAACCTGTGACCTCTCCCATGTCAATTATAACAGTTATGTTATATGGACATTTACTGATTTTGATAAAATCAATTTTTTCAGCGAGTAAGCCTGATTCTATGTAACGTCGTCACTCACCGTCACTTATGAATTTACATGCGAAAAGTTACCTATAAGTTACCTATGGAGACGTTATGACTAATATTATCAACTTCACTAAACAAGCATTAGATGAACTTCCTATTACCACCTTTCAGTATGATGTTAAGGATTGCAAAACGACAGGGCTGATTGTTCGTGTCAATCCCGGCGGGAAAAAGACATTTATGTTTTTTCGCCGGGTGAACGGCAGATTACTGCGTGTCAAGATCGGGTATTCACCAGACATCAGTATCGAACATGCCCGTAAGAAAGCTATCTCTTACAATAGCCAGATGATAGCAGGGGTTAATCCCAACGACATACTGTGTGGCAAGCGTAAAGAGCTGACATTTAAACAGCTTTTTGACAAGTACTATCTTGAGCACGCACTAGTTCATACCAAAAGGCCGGGTGACAACAAGGCAACTTTGGAATTTCACCTTAAACCGTCTTTTTGGTCGAAGAAGTTAAGCGAGATAACCAAGCAGGAGCTCCGGACAATCCACATTAAACAAGGTGAGGCTAGAGGCAAGCAACAGGCAAACCGTGTTCTGAATAATATTAGTGCTGTATATAATTTTGGGATTAGAGAAGACTTGTATGATGGCAAGAATCCTACTATCGGGATTAAGCGTTTCAAATCTAGAAGCCGAGACAGGTTTTTGAATACCGAAGAACTGAGAAAATTTTTCAAAGCGTTGGAAGAGGAAGAACAAATTTTTCAGGATTTCTTTGCTTTGTCAATTTTTATCGGTGCAAGAAAGACCTCAATGCTAAAAATGCGATATAAGCAGCTCGACCTGGAACTGAAACGTTGGAGGCTTTCAGAAGACGAAAGCAAAAACGATGACGTAAATATTTATGTTCTTCCAGAAGTAGCCGTGGATATATTGAAACGGCGGTCTCGGGAGAATGATGTGTCGCCTATCTCATCGGAGTACGTTTTTCCGGGAGATGGCATCTATGGACATTTGATTGACCCAAAGCGCTCGTTTGCTCGGATAAAAAAGCGAATGGGTGTCGATGATATATGGATACATGACCTGAGGAGGACACTAGCGAGTTATATGGCAATCAATCATACCAGCCTCCCTATCATTGGTCGTGCATTAAATCATAAGAGCCATATTTCAACTGCTATTTATGCACGGCTTTCCACTGACCCTGTATTACACGCAGTAAATTTAGCAACGGAATTAATGGTTAAGAAAGCCAATCACAAGGATATGCCAATGCCCATATACATTGGTTACTCTGCTGCAAATATCTCGACTAACTATTCCATTCAGACGTAATGAGAAAGCCCTTGCAGTGCTGTCTATTGCAAGGGCTTTCATACTGCTTCTGTGAAGCAATAAACTGACAGGAATAGAGTAATCACGTTGTGCAAATATCAAAACATTTCATCCCATTAGAATACAAAAGGCTCAGAACAATGGCAACTATTCCAGATGTTCAACTTTGATTGTAAACCGTCCATCTAACACAGGGGTAATCTTGCTTACTTGTATCACATCCAATTGCTTTAGATCATCCGGACGACGTTGCGCAGTAAATGCGACAACGGACTCAAGCGTCAGGTTGGTATCGACAATATCTTGACTAATCACAATACTTAAGCCTTTACTTTCAGTTACAGAGCTGGGATATATCGCTGCGTATACCTGCTGGTGATCGTTAGCGTAGGTCTTGCAAAGAGATTTGAAAATGGCATTCAGAACCATGTAGCTGCCCTCCGTTGGCTTAGGAGTAGAACTTAGCGCAGATATATAGTTTTGAACCTCATGTATGAAAGACGCCGACTTCAAGTCACACGCATCATCAATACACTGCTTAAATTCTGAAATATTTTTTGCCATATGTTCGTTATGCAAAAAGTGCTTTTCATCAAAACATAGGCATAACGCCATAAAAGGCTTTACGCGCCAATAGCCTATGGTAAAGTCAAATGTCATTTCCTTGTTTGTATCGTCAACCAACTCTTTGCATGTTTCAAGTATTGCCGTTGGAAGATAGCTTGCCACTTCGCTTTCCAACGGCACTGCTCCATAAAAAAGGCCTTCCTCAGGCAGGTTAAACCTACCTAGCTTAATAAACTCTGGATTACGACTATTATAGGAAATTTGATTTTGATTGCTAAAAATCTCACCATTCATGTTTCTGCGCGCCCTTATTAACGTATCTTGGTTAATTTCGATAATGGGAACGGGGAAGAAACTGAAAAGAAAATCACAGTTATAGATAAGAGCGCTGAAATTCTCCTTCGTTAACGGCGCATTGACACCCTGCTTTATTGCTTCAAAAAAAGAGCGTAGTCGATCTAATTCCAGGTCTGTCCAATTGATCTTTGACCAATTTATTCTATCCATCTGTGAGTGTTGAATGAGTAAGGTGCCATCAGATAGCGGTAGGAGTAAGGTGCGAAGGATGCTTTCACTAGTTGGAAATTGAGGTTATCGCATTGTCTAGAGTTTTAGCTATTGTATCGATATCCAGCTCAATTGCAGGGGCTATGGAGTCACGCTTTCCGTGGACAATATAGTTTCTATGATCTTTTATTTGTTTTAGTTTTTCCATAGTCGGATCATCAATAATTCCATCAATTAATGATAATATTCCCGCCAGTTTATCGATGCTATCATTTATGAAGCGTTCCCGCGAATGAAAAAAATCTAGGGGTGGCGCTGCGCTGTCTCTAACAACCCCTCTCAAAGTACCGTAAGAAGTCCTGTATTTGGCAAATACGGCTCTTTCGAATGATGTTACTAAAGCTACTACAGAAGCATCGTACAAAGTGCGCGTGACCCCATCTGTAAATTTCAAAGCATCCTGCTGTTTTTGCGAGTAGAGACCACTCAGCTGCGATGGTACTAGTTTGTTTAGGTGCGATTTATTGCCTTTGACATGTTGAAAATCTTTCTCAACGATTACATTTAGAGTCAAAAGATAATGGTAGGTCTCCCTTACATCCTCATTATTTATTGTAACCATTCAGCAATTTGTTTTAAGAGCAATTCTTTGGTTAACGGCAAGTAATCTGCTTGATTGTAGGACTTTGCCAAAATCCAAGTGGTTTCCTTTTCCTTTACATTCCTCAAAAGAGAAACTTTCTTATAGACATTTCCAACCATATAGAAATCTACTCGACCATCAAATTCAGATGTAATTGCGGCTATAGGTTCAAATACAATTACTTTTTCTTGTATTAAGGCTATCTCAAGAGTGGTGGTTAAGTATTCACCGATGTTGCTTTCATATCTCCTTACTGGAATAATTGAAAAGGTCATTAATTTGGCCGATTCAAACTCCTGCAGCCACTTGTACATTATCTGGCTAAACAAATTATTGATTGACTCTACCCATTGGTTTTTAAATGTGGTCCAGTCATGTTCTTTTAAAACATCTTGTATACGGGTAAGCCGTTTCATTAAAACAGACGAATACGATGGATATTCAATACCCTTCAATTCGTTACCATTAATTACCGTTACGTATTTAGAATCTCTGGTCGCGCGATAGTTTTTATTGTCTTCGCCGAACTGAACAAACGTGAATTTGTTTTCCTTTTCAAGTCTGGTTGAATCTTCTGTATGTTCAAAATACCCCACGAGTTCTCTACCATCCTCAAAAATCAATTTAGTTGGCTCGGTAGTTGGAGCGTATACGCCAGGGAAGTCCTTATTTATAACTTGACCAATTTGTTCTTTAGTCATCATAGACGGTTGCGTATTTTATCTTAAAAATAGTTTTAAAGTTGTGTTTTTCTTATTAGGAGGCTATCCGTATGAGTAAAACAAAAGGTTAGCTTTAGTGTTGCTAATCTAACATTTATTCATTTAAAAAACCCAATATATCGAAGGCGACTTGATTAGGTTTAATCACTGACAAAGCAGATGCTCCAAGACCGCCGCTTTCATCCAAAACAATACCTTTCCTAACCAGCTGGCTAAGATGAAAATAGAATTCCCAAGGATCAAGCTCATATGTGCCAGGCTCGAAGGCGGTACGTTTACTTTCTAGCAGTTCCCCTAATTGCTTAACTTTTTCTTCTTGTTCGCTTACCAATTGCTGTAGCTTACTATCCGCTTGCGTGTAAGTCCATGTATCGTCAGACCCTTCAAGGTCACCTTTACGTTCGCGCTTTCGGCTGTGAAGCATTTCTAGTTCACGATGTTCTTTGTAATATTCCGCATAGTGATCGGCATATTCCCCGCTGTCCTCGGTGATCTTCTGCATAATCATTAGTTCGTTAGGTGACATCTCTGATATCAAATCGGCGAGGACCTCCGCATAATCAAAGTTTTCCGGACTAATTATTTGAGATGCTAATAAACGTTTCAAAGCGTCAATGTTTTTCTGAGCATTTATTCTAACTACTTTGACTACCACTTGTTCAAAAAAATCTCCGATTTGCTCTTCCTCAATTTGCTCAATCGACAATGGTACTTGAAACTGAGAATTCATGTACTGCCCTAATGCATCTACAAAACTGTTGTACCGGCTTTGCTTTACCCTGCCTCGAACTTCAAAAATCAACTCATTGAGTAGACTTCCCCCAACAGGCACTGCCCCAATTGCAGCTTTAATGATTCCGGTCCCTAATTCCTTCATTTCACTCTTGTGATCCATATTCTTATATTTATGAGCATAGTCAATTTATCGAACTTTTCCATTCCATTGCTTTTATTCTGGAATACTCTTTAGCACCAAAACTAAAAGGGCAATCAATATTGAATCAGCATTCATTTGATTGAACTTGTCTGGATTGATGATGCCATGCATTACATTATTTCGCAAATTCATTCCAACTTTATCGGTAAGAAGAGCTCTAAGATGCAGGCATAATGAACTTCCCAGTGTATCCATGGCAATCGCATCATTTAATAAATGGTCTAATGTGCGTAGCATATAAAAGCCGTCTTTTTCTACGAGAACGTTACCACCATTTTTCTCTATAAGATTACGAATTGCTTCTTCAATCTGTGGAATAATTGTATGGATAAAGCCGACATAGTCTTTCACGAAGTAGTACTCTGTGGCTTTTCTAATAATTGATAAGTTTGCGTTTTCAAAGATTGGTGACAGCTTTATATAATTCAGCACTTCAGTTGCATCCAATATCTCTCTTTTCATTCCTTCATCAACGATAAATCGGAAAAACAACGAATTGAATTGAATTTGGAAAGCAGCCTTTTGAACAATGTAGGGTTCTGTGTTGTGGCTTACTGGAGGTAGTAAACCTATTTTTCGACCTTTTGCATCATGTACTTCTTTTTTGAATAGCGAATAAATTGAGTTTTGAGTAGCAAAGCCTTGTACCTCCCTCTCAATGGATTCCCTATCTAACGAATAACGCAATGCAAGAGTAATAAATAAATTATCCCCATTAATTTTCAAAAGTTCATTTACCAGATCGTCGATTTGGGACTGGTTAATAGTAGTTGAACCTTGAACCGCTTTCATTTCCTCAATCGCGAGTTTGGAAATTTCCCGAATTTGAATCAAGAGCTTTCCACCATTTGCTTTAAAGCCCCGCTGCTCAAAAAGCTTGTATAGCTTTTCCAGCCAGTATATTTTCTGAAATGAGGGATTTTCTTCCGTGAATGATGTAACAGCCGCTTCAATAGCTGTTAGAATGCGTAGCGTATTGTTTTTATCGTTCTTTTTTTTGTAATAATCTGAAAGGCGCTTAGCTGCTTCCCAGGCAGCATTTTCATCAAGGGAAACAAACTCTTTGAACCTTTGCTCCAAACTTTCTATTAAATAACCTTCTTCTTCTTCAGTTGCGACACCTTTCTGTTTTAGAAGCAGAATATCAAAACCATACGTCCAGAAGTTTTTGGTTTCTGTGAGTGATACTGACTTGTCTAACGCTAATAGTTCATTTTTGGCATTCGCAGTTCCCGTCGAATCCTTCAGCTTTAATGAAACAGTAAGCGCCTTCTCCAACTTCCCAGCCTTATATGCAATCTCCGAGATTAGATTTCGATTAACTGTTTCAATTAGCGATTGTGAGAATATCTGTCCAATTGCGTAGTTAGGGTATGTGTCACTCACTTGCTTTTGAAATTCATATGCCAAGCCAGCATAACGTGCTCTCATGACAGGATGCTTAGATGACTGAGCACGCCACATCCAATACTCCATCATCGTTGGCGTTACCTCTGCAATGTCAGGATAGACTTGTTCTGAACCATCAGGTAACGGACGGCTTCTATGAGGCTTGTAGAATATCTCTGGACTTTCTGTCCCTTTATATATCTCTACAAATTGAAACGCAAACAATTCGGCCTTCTCAAATTCAGAAGCGTGTGAAGGCTCCGGCGTCAATTCAAGAATTTTATGCCCTATCTTTTGCTCGGACAAAGCGAGCGAAATATTGTTATCAAAGCTTTCAAATAGCTCCTTGTACCTTTCAGGAACGTTCATGTTTTAAAATTTTTAGATGACAATTAAATTGGATTAGAATATAACCAATTGCAGTCTCTTCTATTTTATTAGAGTCGATAGGCCTGTACTTTCCAGATTATATAGAGTAGTGAACGGCAGGGAAATATCAGTTCTTAAAAAGGGTGACAACATACTTTCTCTAGTTATGAAAGCTGATATAATTCTATAACCAGTTAAGTCCATTCCAAGCAGCTCAGAAACTTTTTCTAAGTTATTGGCAAGCCACTCATGTCGTCTTTCATGCTTTTCAATCCAGCCTTTATCGGATTCACTGCCAAACAACTTGGAAAATTCCTCGACCATTTCTTTTATATTCCTGCTCGTCCCCATGTTTTTACATTCTAAACTAAATATAGCTTTAAACGCAGGCGCAACCACTAAACAATCAATATCGCCAATATCGGTGCCATTTTTAAGATTTCCAGTTGGGGAGAGTGTCACTTCTGTTGTTACGTTCAATGTTGCATCGCTCTCAAGGACTTTTTTAACCCTTTCAACCAAACTATCGCCTCGTGAGTTAGCAAGTTTCCCTATAACCTTGTTGAGTTTGCCGCTCTCTACTACTTTTAAACGCCCGGACTGCATAGCATCAAAAATATAACGCTTTGTGAGAAGCATTTCTCTTGCACCCCAGTACAAGCTTGGCGCACCATTTGCCGACAGTTCAATTTGCACCAGGGGACGTCGTAAAAATGAAAGTTGCCTGTTAAATCTCCACGGTGAGATGTCATTATTATCGCAGCCAGCGGGCCTATTAGTGACCTTTCCTCGAAAGCCTAGTACTAGGTAGTTAATTGCTGCATCGTATTCATCCTTTTCGAAAGGTTCATCCGACACTTCATTAACCTCATCGAATAAAGCCGATGAAGGTAAAGTACAATAAGAGTTACCCTGTTTAAATCCGACTTCGGCCACGCTATCTATGAAATAACAAAGTCTCAAGAAGCTTATTCCATAGTCAAATTTGAATGCCTCGTCAATATTTTTTGGAAAATCTTTATCTGCATAGGTTTCTGGGTCAGTGAAATTGCGTTCGAATAACTTTATTGCATCCGTTAGGTCTTCTTGCGTTTTAGAATTGAAATAAGGTTCAAAAATCTCTTTGAAATCCTTTTTGTCTGTTCCTATTCTGCCAGTTGGTAGAATTGACATGCCAATATCAAACAAGTCAAAATTTAATTGATCGCCCAATGAACCCCAAGTCAGAATCGTTTCCATTATTGCTATAAGTTCATCTATAGCGCAGGTACTCACGGGCTTTTGACCAGATATTTGTTCGGCTGCCACGTGTTCAATTAGACATCTAACTGATATCGTTGTCCGGTTTATGTTTTGTTGGCTTTCACGTAGATCAGCTAACACCTTCGGTATCGAGAAATAACAGGCTAGCCTGGTAGGCGTTGTTATTTTTATGTCTTCTTTTTTTTGGATTAGACTTTCGTTAAGGGAGATGAGCCGTTGTATTAATTCTTCACAATTATATTGGCTAATTGTTTTAGTTAGTAATTCAAGGCTACGTGTCACTACAAGCCTACATAACTTGATCTTTTCTTTCCGATCATTTATTTCACCAATAGGTGGGCAATCATTGCCTAGTAATGGCACCAGTTGATTTAAAACTACACTAGTATCATATTGCTGGATATACCTGTAATCAACAAGATTATCGCGATTCATCAAAAGGTTTCCAGCTGTATTAATGATATATATTTTCTTTTTCTGTCCTAAGGGAGCAACAGCCTCGATTATTTTCTCCAGTTCTATTTGATCGAATAGATTTATAGGACTATCTGGCACCAGATTAAACCCGCTAATAATAGCTTCTAATAAAGCACGTTCTCCTTCATTATCAGCTTTGTTCAAATACGGGATAATCTCAGCCGGAATTTCAATATTGAATCCGGTTGGTGTTTTGGTAACGAGAAACTTCTCTCTGATTTTTGCATTGTATGCTACAGACTGCGTCAAATCCTCAAAATACTTTGCGTCGCTAAATGTAAAAGTAATATCAAGTGGCTGTAGTAGTATATTGTCAACTCTGCCTTTTATAACTGTTGTCGCTTGCCATAGCCAATAAGATATAGCGTCTGTAAACCAGAACACAGTGTGTCTTATGTCATTTGTGGTCATAGTAACACTATCATTTGGCTTTACCCAAATTGGATACAGATAGCCAGCGACGTAAAAATCCAAAACATTATTTATAGCATCCAATCTACTCGCATAAATTGGAGCATTCTTGTCTATTTTCTGAACTAATTTATATGCCGGTTTGCCAGCATTTAGAAACAGTGCAGAGTGGATATCACAATCTTCGGCAACTTGCTTTTGAAAGCCTATTGAGCCGTATCCGAGTTGAGTTGCGATGTGTGTAAAGGTGTGCTCATCAGATAGATAAAATGAATCGTTATGCTCTTTATACAGTTTATAATTATCAAGAACGCTAAACAATACTGAATTTAAGGGCATCTGTTCCTTTTGCGCGGTGGTATATTTCCACAAGTCAATCGCGTCACAATCGTTTTTCAGTGCGAGAACTTCAAATTCTGAAACAGAGATTGCTAAAGTCCTGATTCCATCGATTGGATCGGTTGGAGCATTGAATGATCTACCTATGCTTGATAGCATTACCAAATCAAAGAATTCGAAGTTTTTGTACGCGGGGTCTGCTCTTAAAGTTTCAAAAACATGTTTTCGAAATTCTTTTGCGGCTGTTGCGTCTAGCCTGCCTATGTTGTTAGATGCATAGTTTTTTCCATCATCGTACGCGTATTCGACTAATGCTATTTTATCATCATCGAATTGATATAATCCCCAATATACTGGGGGCTTTTTTTTCAAATCTAGCTTTGGAAACTTTTTTAGTAACGCGAAGTTCATTTGCCTTAGATACATATTCTGCTTGTGCCAGAGACCTTCATGATAAAGCTGATTTAACGCGCTAGCACACGACCAGTTTTTTGCTTGAGACCAAATCCAATCAACGAGTGCATAGCAAAGATTTGTAGGTGACACTATTATGTATTCGTGGCCATCGAAGTAAATGGGGTTGCGTAGGATCGGATTATCCTCAACATGTCTACTCTTCAGTTGGGTGTTATTTCTGTCTATTAGGAAATCTTGGATTATAGAATTGGATACTTCTAGGCTTTCTGTCAATATGAGCAACTCGTCGTTAGAAATTGTCACTGCTGCTTTCAACTCTGAAAGGACTTCTTTATCGGCAGACTGAATTTTCTTTGCTGTTGCAGTCCCAGCCATATAGCGCGTGTAGCTTGCTCTTTCAGCAATTCTGTTTGATAATGTCAGTATCAGTTTACAAGCGTGCCAGCAATTTGAAAGAAATTCCTTAGGTAAAGTCTGATTACCGCGTTTGAATATTGTCTCTATCAACCATGACAATGTAGTTGCGCCATTACCAGTAATGCCAGGGAAAACTATACTATCTCCACCGTAAAAAACTATACGATCTGTAAATAAATTCTCAGGTGGATCTTCGCTCGCATGGGAAAGGTAATTTGCTTTTAGAAATTTATTTAGCTCTGTCGAAGATGGGTATTTGTCTTTAGTATTATAGCTTAGCAGTGCATCAGCTGTGAGGCTATCTAGGCGAATATTCTTACCGTGATTTGTGGGTAGAACGGATAGTGCAGCAAATGTTTTTAGTAAATCGTTTGTATTGTATTTTTTTAGAAATGAATTGTCGTCCTTAGCTGTTAAATTAAGGAAACAACAACGTTTATATTTTTTACCGCTTCCACAGTCGCAAAGTGAGTTTAAGCTTTGTTGCATGATTAAAGTGATTTTACTAGAATTAATCAATTTTTAAATCAATCTTTAATTTGTATGAGTCATTGGCTAATGTCATTACTAACTAATTTTTATCAGCGCTGCGTGATTTATCTATACCCCATGTAGCCTTGGCCAATTCTTCTATTTTTGCTATGAACTTATCCACGTTGAGGCCTGCAATAAATGCTAATGCGTAGAAGCCTAGATTGCTGGCATCTGTCTCCTTTTCGGCTTCAAGAACAAGTAAGCCTGCCTTTAAGAATAAGCAACTAACCCCACCCGAAATCAAGCTAGCTATAGGTCTGACTATGTACCAAACTATCCAATCATTATCCCAGCTTTTAGTTACGCAAAAATTGAGATACGTACCTCGTAAGCAATACAGGATACCTCCGATGCCCCCAACTGCTATACATCGGAACAATAGATCATAATCACTATTTGGGAAAATCGACCCATATAAAAGATTGTATCCAAAAACTGTCTCGGCCGCCAGAAACGATAGCAGATAAATCAAGACGAATATTACTGATACGGTTTTGTTCATTATAAGCCTTTTAAATTTTTCTATTTTGCTCATGAAAATTCATTCTTCACTGATTACCTTCAAGTCAACGGTGTAATACAGCTTTCCCGCCGGATGGACCGTACAGGATGGTTGGCCGGTTGATGATAGAATTATCATAATTGGCTTGTCAACCAAATAGGATTGGCCCATTGCTATGTTGTGGAAACTGGTAAGGTCGGTTGTGCTGGGCCTATTATTATTATTAGGATGAGAATGCCATTCACCAACGTAGATAGCTTTGCTACCGTATTGCTGATACAGATTATCCAGAAAATCTTGGCAGTACTCTACATCCTTTTCAAAACGGTCTCGCTTTTCGATGGCCTTTGGACCCGCATCCGAAGCATGTGTTATATAGACCGTACCATTTTCGTTGTATCCAGCTAAAACGCCACCGGTCTCTGTTCCACTTTTGCTGACCACACGTTGCTTTATTTCATCAAGTACATCTTCTGATATTTCTACTTTTATTTTCACGCCGCTATTACAATAAGGGCAATCTGGATGAATGCCTATATGCTGTTCCTTAACTGCATACCCACGATCAATAGGCGTTCCTTCGATAGCTTCGACAGACCAAATCCAATGATTGGTTTCTGTTGGTTTATCCATTTGTTGTATAATGATACTGGAAGCCAGGGCAGCCGCTAGTTTAAGATCAGCAGCACTGCCGGGTCTAATTGGATTATTGCATTCGTTTTTAACTGTGGGATAGTCTGGGTCAAATGGAACATCAATAAATGTGCTTTTGTCGTCCCGGTAGAGTTGCAAGCAGTAGAAACATGCATCCTGACCAGGAATAACTCTAAATATACGGGCAGCCTTTCCCCCACGCAAAGCTCGCACGTAAAATGCTGTCTTCCCGTAAAGCACACACTGTTCGTTTAAAAAGCCCTCCGTATTATCATCTGCAATACTGGATACAGTCACCGAGTTGTCTGGTATAATTTGGCCAATTTCACATGTTTTTACATTAAATGGATAATCAGCGACATTAATGAAGGGATTGTGGCTTTCGAGTATCGCCCTCAGCGCTGCGGCTTTGGGCCAACCCATATATTCCATTCCGGCAATGTGCCTAACACTATTTTGTGCTCCCATAATCTGATTGTCCAATATGTTAATTTCACCAACTCCAGCTTTATTAAAGCAGTCTGCTATTTCACCACCAATAGCTCCTGCACCAATCACGTTAATGGTTTGCTTAACAAGCATACTTCTTTCTGCACGTTTGCCATTACGTTGAAAAAAGCTTTCATCTGTGTATTTTTCGCACTTTACAGCTTTCACCATATTATAGCCTGCTAAAGCGCTCTCGATCATCTCGATATCAGAACCTAAGACCAAGCCTTCTGCAGCGTCGGACT
This sequence comes from Bacteroidota bacterium, assembly GCA_018267955.1. GTDB lineage: Bacteria > Bacteroidota > Bacteroidia > Chitinophagales > Chitinophagaceae > Polluticoccus. The sequence continues at coordinate 206,640 of JAFDXL010000002.1, read as the reverse complement.
TATGGAGAGTAAACAGTTGAAATTCGGCAATGTCTTTGCGGTTTTTATAGCGAACTGCTATAGATAACTGGTTGGGTCGCATTTTGATATCGTTTAAGCCGACCTTAGCCAACCGCGCCAGTCCCGTATTCCTATCACCATTTCCAACAAGTTCGATTAGCTTACCTATTTCTTTGAATGGGGTTGGCTCAATGTCAATATCAAACCAAAATCCTTTGAGATATTCACCAGAGTCAATAAGCCGTTGTAACAGAGGTTTTTTGGTCTCAAAGTCTTCAGCACTGTTAAATCCCTCCCTTACGAGATATGGATGCATAGGATATTTGCTATTCTCATATATGCCTGCCTTAGTGAAGCCTGCCAGGCGCGCACCAAAAAATGTTGCACCATTTTTATTTCTGTCAGAGTTCAGCGAAAACAGGGACAACGCCAAAAAGTCTCCTTCAACAAAATACTCATCAAGGAATTCCGCGGGGTAGATAAGGCGCAAATCATTGTTGAAATTGGTAAAGTGTGCAGATAGTTCAACCTCTTCGCTATCTGGAGGAAACTCACCTGTGATATGTGCTTTAAACCATTCATGCACACGCCCTAAGATGGTCGTAACGCCGAAAAATGATGATCCACGGTCAAGATTGTCTGCCTCAAGAATGCATAGAGGCCCTGACCCATTTTGGTGCCTGTATTCATAGAAGTACTTTATTGCGTCACCGGGGATATTGCTTTGCCCACCGTTTGCAATATTCTCAACCTCCGCCTCTGTTAACTGTCTGGATAGTGGATAGACTTCCGGCAGTGAATATGGTGTTGAGTTAAGATAGAATATAAGTATCGGATGCCTCGCGATACCGTTGTGTCTAACCAATATATTACCATGAGACACAAGAAACTTGAGCCTTTTTTGAAACAGCTCTTTGTAGTTGCCATTGGAAGCAAGTGCTTTGCTTTCAGCCCTAAGGAACTCGGGATGTTTTTTAAACCACTCAATCATGATTATCCCATTGGTTGGTTATCAATCCTGGTTGTCCTGCTGGCAACGTATGCCCGAGATGTACTTTTCTCGTCTTTTTTGTCGCCGCCATCATCGTCGTTATCGTTTCCATAGGCCTCAATTAACTCAGTGTCGGTTTCAACCGTTATTGTGCCATCATCAGTAATATCGACGATAACAGAATATGGCCCTGAACCTAGGTGAAAAATGTTATCCTCATCGTCAATGTGCTTTTTGTACAGATCCATCGCATCATCGTGTGGATGGTCGTATGGGCTATCCTTCTGTTCTGGTGCGCTTATGATGATGTAGTCCGGCTTAATTTCTTCGATGTGTTTTTCATACACATCTTCATCGTCTGCGTCCTTTTTGAAAAACGTTCTTGAGCCGTGATGGCTAGCACTAAGCACATCACAGGGCAATGACTTTAGGTACGAATCAGTAATGTGTTCTTTCCATGCACACTTATCAGAATCTCCGGTGATCATGATGCTGCGCGGAGTGGAACCGTAAGTAAATTTAATAACGCCACATTGTTCATGTATCCTGTCGTCGCGCTCGGCAGCCTTTCCTTCCTCAATATCCTCGCAGAGATATTCCGAGGGAGATATGACCTGATACTCAATCAAGCCTAGCTTTTTCGTTACGTCATCTTCATCGGTATTGCGGATTTGATTTTTCTTAGACGTAGCCAGTAAGTGGTATTCGTTGGCTTTGCCTACCTTATCAATCACGTATTTTAAGTCTTTGTACGGTTGCTCGTGCCTGCTATCGCCTGGCTTATGGTTTGAATGCCATACTTCGTCAAATTCTATCTCGTCATATACTTCACGTATACCGCCAACGTGGTCTTTGTGTGGGTGAGTGTTGATGAATGTAGAAAGGGACCCTTTATTTTTAAAAAGGTCTTTAAACATCGATACCAGGTTAATTTCTTTGGGCTCTTTATCCAGATCGGAATCGACCAGGATATACATATAGTCGTCTACACCTTCCCCCGTTGGTATCACCATTAGGGTTGATTCCCCTTGGCCTGTATAAAGAAATACTGTTCTGAAAATTTTTGCTTTGGTGGGTTTGATTACTTTTTCTGCGATTGTCATATGTTGTTGAATTTAATTACATGGTTAAATGCACCTGTAGCACATAGCACGCACTCACACAATTACATGACAATCACACTACACCAGTAAACACTGCGTGCTATCATACTTTTACAGCCGGGTGGGAAGGAGAGGTGAAGGATGGGGTTGAAACTTCAACAGCATTGATACCTTTGCGCCTGACTTACGCCCTTTTGTAAGGGATACATATCATTACACTCTTATTGAGCATATGGAGAGTAATGCAACTGGTATGCCAATACCCATCAAGCTTCCCGCATTCCAACATTATGCATAACTAAATTTATCAATAGAAAGCCGCTCTGGCTGTGGCTTCTCTTGGGGCAACAATATTTTTTAATGCAATAGAAGAAACTAATTTTAGCTATAGCAATAGGTAAAAGTGTCGGGTCGTCATGACATTTATAGTAATGTAGTAATTATTTGTCTGTCAAAATGTCTGACAACAATAATGGTCTTTACTTGAGGAAAGCAACTTCCCTTGTACTAGCTTTACTGATTCGCACGCTTATTCTTTGCAGCATAGTAGAGTTTTGCAAACCATCGCTAGTAAACATTAACTGAAATAATATTATAGCATACCTGTTGCCAATGCTATATCCAGCAGCTTCTTGCACTCTGTATTCTAGCCCATATCCCAGATAATTTACTTGAGGTGCAAGTGTTTTCAAAATCAAATGATGCGCAGGCTTCAAACTATTCGGCATGGCTCTTGCAGGAATTTTAAAAATAATTTAAAGGCAGGTGGAGATATGTATTTGACAAACTATCTGGGCAGGACTTGCAAGTTCTAACTACATAAGTAAATACTTTAGGGTGCAAATAGGGTGCAAATAAAAAAGGTTTCAAACTTAATCGTCTGAAACCCTTGTCTGTCTTGTGGTCCCACTAGGACTTGAACCTAGGACCCCCTGATTATGAGTCAGGTGCTCTAACCAACTGAGCTATAGGACCGGGCTGAATAGCCAAAAATGGATTGCAAATGTAATAGACTTTCTGAAAAATTGAAAATCTTATTTACAACTTTATTTTTGCCACATGATCACAGGCATCAGGCATATCATCTTCGATCTCGGAGGTGTTTTACTCAATATCGATTACAATCTTACCGAACAGGCTTTTATACAGGCAGGTATTCATAATTTTCCTCAACTGTATTCCCAACTGGCGCAAACTCCGGTTTTTGATGATTTTGAAACAGGGCGTATCAGCGCTTCAGAGTTTATAGAAGCCTTGCAAGACGCATCCTCTGTTCCTCTTAGCCGGCAGCAGATCATAGATGCATGGAATGCTATGTTGATGGACTTCCCCATCCGCCGCCTGCAGATATTGCAACAGTTACGCATTCATCACGATCTCGTATTGCTGAGCAATACCAACGAGATCCATGAAGCCGCTTTTAATAAAATACTGATGGATAGTTTTACCATCCCCAATATCGGCGTGTTCTTTGATAAGGTCTATTTGTCGCATAGGGTAGGGATGCGAAAGCCTAACCGGGAGATCTTTCAGCAAATATTAGATGATACAGGTTTCGATCCTGCAAAGACTTTGTTTATTGACGACAGCCCGCAGCATATAGAGGGAGCAAAAGCATTAGGTATTCAAACCATTTACCTGGAAAAGGGCATGACCATCGAAAAAGATATCTTCTTGTCAAAATAAGAAAGAGGCGGTAGAGACCGCCTCGTAAATGGTATCAGGGGGATAAAAATCCTTTTTACTTTTTGTCAGATGATGATGATAATTGCAGCAACTTATCGTAATCTATCCCCTTGCTTGCCGGTTGTCCATATTCTACAGGGTGCAGGTATTTGCCTTTATTAGGGGCTTCTTTTTCTACTTCTTCTACTACACGGTGTGCGTTAGCATAAGGGTCTTTGCGGATACCCGTTACCTGCCAGCTTACTTTTACATTTGGCTTATCTGTTTTTATGGAGAATTGGTTATTGGATATTTCTCTATTGATGATAGCCTGTGCAAATACGCCTATCACGGTCAGTTGATAACGGAAATCTTTATTGAGCGCGCCAAAATATGCCGGTAAAGAAACTGTTGCGTTTCCGGATGCATCTGTAGTTATGTTGCCATTGTACACGTTCATCATATCCGGACTTTCCACAAAAGAATGATACAGGTACTTGTTTTCAGGATCAATGGGGTCATCTATCTTAAATGTGCCACTGCTCTTAGATATAGAACCGGTAATGTTTACGTTACCCTGGAAGTATCCCGCTGTACCGCTTGCAGTGTTTACAGCCCACACACCATAGCCGCCGGATGCAGTTGATACTGCCGCCACCCCTGCTGCAGAGTTAACAGTAGATAAGCCGTACATACCATTTTGCGATGAGCTCACGCCTATTACGCCAATGCCCGCATTTGATTCTCCATAGATAGAACCGGCGGTGGCCACTGTTGAAGAAGCCGATGAGCCTAACGTTGCCTTGATAACATTGCCGCTCGCTGCAGTAGCAGAAATGGCCTTTCCGGTTCCGTTTGTCGATACTACAAGAGCGTTAGCCGAAGATGCGGTGTTGGAAATGGCGATATTAGCAGCGTTACCGGTGTTACTTATAGCATACAAACCTGTTCCTGTAGAGCTATTACCATACAGTCCGATGCCTGAAGTGCCAGCGTTACCATATACACCTATACCAGATGGAGTAGTCCCATATACGCCCCATCCGCTACCGGCCTGGGATCCATATACGCCAATACCAAGTCCGCCGGTGCCATTATTGATACCCCTCACCGCACTCGAAAAACCACCGGGGCTGGTGCTGTTGATAACACCCTTTATTGCAATTGCATTTGCCGTTGTAGCATTATTAACGCCTTCTACACCTGCGCCGTCGCCATTGTTTTGCAGTTTCAATAGGGATGCGGTATTGGTGGTGCTGTCAAAATACGGAATGCTGAATTTGCCGGTACTCAATGAATAGGGCACACTCAGCAACTGGCTGGTGCCTGCATCTGTATAGCTGGTGCCACCTGCCGGGTCTATTTCTACCTGCAGGTATTTGTCGCCCATGCCCCAGTTGATGCCAGCTATTGTTCCGCTCACTACGGTACCGCTTCCTATAGCGGTTGAGTAAAGGCCGTAAGCATTTGTGGTTACATTTTGTGTTTCCTGGTACAAGGTGGCGCCGCTTGCAGATGCATCATGTATGGTGAGGCGCAAGCCTAATGCCTGGTTCGCCACTGGGGTGCCTGATGCGGTGCGTGCTATACCCTGGTAGTTAAATTTATTAGGTGCCTGGGCGATAGCCATGTTGGCGATCGTTACCAGTGCTAATGTGGCTATAATGTTTTTCATAAAAGTTCTTTTTTAGAATGTTTAATTATTTCTGCAATGCATTCAATTTGTCCTGCAGTTCTTTTACAGTTGCTTGTAGTACTTTTATTTCCTCTTGTTGTTCTTGTATGGCTTTTACCAATATCGGGGTAAATTCTGCATACTTCACACCGTAAGAGTCAGTATACTCAGATGTAGACTTGTTGGTTTCTTTGTCAACCTGCGTAGCAGAGTGTATTACCAAATCGGGTACTGTTTTTGAAAGTTCCTGAGCAGAGAATCCGTAGTTGACACCGGTACCTATCCTCAGGTTTTCATTCTTCCAGTTATAGGAGATAGGGCGTAGTGCCATGACAGTGTTCAGTCCGCTTGCAAGAGGTTGAATGTTTGTTTTAAAACGTTCGTCTGATGTTTGTATGGTGCCATTTGCAGCCCATACAGCGGTCCACCTGGCGCCGTTAGCGCCAAGCGACATTACATTATCATTCGTTGGCCTGAAGGTATTGTTACTGCCATCCATCAGCATTTTAGAATTGGTGGCGCTTATAGAAGTTGTAGGGGTAGAGTTGTAGAGGAAGCTCATGTAACTACCGCCATTGGCTATTACATTGTATGGGCCGCTGGATGAGTTGGCCAATCCTATACCTGTCCATCCGTTTTGGTTGCCTATGTTAATGATGTCGTTTGATGCAGAGGTTACTTCCAGGTTCGTTTGTGGATACTTAGTACCAATACCTACACGGCCTATAGAGTCTATGGTTACCTTAGGAACTGCCTGTATAGTAAGATGAAGCGAACCTAAAGTATTACTGGCGCCGGTACCAAGATCTACGTCTTCATTCTTGCCTGAGTAGCTACCCAGGTAACCCCTGTATACACCGCCTTCGTAAAATCCCCACCAAAGGGAAGATGTGCCATTACCTACCAGGCCGGCACCACCACCACTGGTTGCCTGCACAGAGTTGGCCCCCATGGCATACGGTACGGTAACCATTTTGGTTGGCGTGCCTACAGCGGCATAGCTGGTGCCGCCTGCAGGATCCATTTCTACAAGCAGGTATCGGTCGCCGCTTAGCCAGTTTACAGAACTCATGGCGCCGGATACCACGGTACCGGTACCGATTGTTGTGTTAAATAAGCCAAAGGCATTGGTAGTAACAGATTGTGTTTCTTTATACAGTGCTGTAGCGCTGCCATCCTGTATGGTAAACTGTAGTCCTATAGCCTGGTTGGCAATAGGTGCTCCTGTAGAATTGCGCGCTACACCCTGGTAATTAAGTGCAGCCGGGGTCTGCGCATGAGCGCTATATATGGTAGCGGTAATAATGCTGATTGCTAAGAAGAAAAACTTTTTCATGATTGTTATTTTAAAAGTTTATTGATGTTGGATTAGTAAAGTTTTTGAACCTTGAAGGAAGCCTGATACGATCCGTTATTCCCTTTAAAGACAACGTTAAGTATGTAGTTGCCGGCATTTAATGCAGCTACATTAAGTTCCTGTTTTTCATTGCCTGTTGCCAGGTGTATTGTTTGCTGCAATATCACTCGGCCTGTAGCGTCAGATAACGCCAGTTCCATGTCCCCTTTTTGGTTTAGCTCTGGCAACACATAAAGAATGTCCCTGGTCGGTACCGGGTACACTTTTAGTTCGTCAGCGTTAAGAAGCCGGATGTCTTTTACAGATGTTATGGGTGTTGTTGGCTGCAATACACCCTGCGTCACTATCAGGTTAGTACCGGTGCCGGTGCTTACCATGGTCATTTCAGCTACAGACCATTCGTAGGTATTACCTCCAATAGTTGCGCTGCCCCCTGCGGCATTTAGTGTGGATGGCCCTATGCTTTGTGCAAAAGCACCGCTAGCGCTCAGGATCCAGAATGCCGATAATAATTTTTTCATACAGCAAAAGTTTTAAGATGATGAATTGGTGATGCTGTAAAACTACCACCGCCTATTGCCGGGCCTGGATAAGAATATCCCGGTTTTTGGGTGGATGAGCCTATGAGAAAAAAACGGGCCAGGCTCTTAATTCATTGATGGTCAATGAGATTTCATTTTATATCTCTAAAAATCTTGGGTACATCTAATTTCAATGGCACAAAAAAGCACACAGATATCTGTGTGCTTACAAGCTATATTCCTGAAAGTGTTATTTCACTTCCTCAAAATCAATATAGTCACCGTCAATTTTATTCGTACGTTGCTGGCTGGCAGGCTGCGGTGTTTGTTGCGCCCGTTGCATATCTTCCATTTGCTTTTGCATCTGTGCCATTTTACTCTGCGCTGCGCGGGTTATTGTCACTACTGGTAACAGGAATCTGAAAATGAACCGGAACAACAAGGTCAAAATAATAGACCAGAAAATTATTCTGAATAACATGGGTCAAAGGTACTAAAACACCCATTGACATTAGTTAATGGAAATATAATTATCAATTATGTAGTCTTTTTGGCTGTATATATAAAAGTTTGTACTTTTGCAACGGAGTTAAATCAATAGAAGGGGACATAATAGTCCCCTTGTTTTTTACCCATGAGCGACATATTAGAAAAAATAAAAGAGCTTACCGAGCTGCTGCTGCAGGGTACAGATATGTTTATTGTGCATTTAAAAATGAAGCCTGTAAACAATATCAAGCTATATATAGACGCAGATGAGGGTATGTCTATCAGCAAAAGCGCTTCCCTTAACCGGAAGCTTTACAAGCTGATAGAGGAAGCACAAATGTTCCAGGATGGGGATTTCTCGTTAGAGGTTTCCAGCCCTGGCGTAGATGAGCCGCTCGTATCGCAGCGCCAGTACAAAAAGAATATAGGCCGCACAGTGCTTATTTCTTTGCCCGAAGATAAAGAAGTGCTTGGGGTGCTGAAGGAGGTAAAAGAAGATGCTTTGTTGCTGGAAACAAAGCAGGGCAAAAAGAAAGAAATTGTGATGGTAGAAGTGCCATTTAGTGATATAAAGAAAATAGTAGTACAAATTATATTTTAAAAAAATGCCCTGCAAGGGGCCAAAAGTATAAGTATGGCAAGTATCAATCTTATCGATTCGTTTCAGGAATTTAAGGATGCAGAAAATATTGACCGTCCTACCCTGATGAAGGTTATTGAAGATGTGTTCAAAACCTTGCTCCGTAAAAAATACGGTACGGATGAGAACTTTGACGTGATCGTGAACGACCAGACAGGTGACCTCGAGATTTTCCGTCGCCGCGAGATTGTAGAAGACGGTATGTCTGAAGACGATAACCTGCAGATAGAATATTCTGAAGCGATCAAAATTGAGCCCGATTACAGTGTAGGTGAAGAGGTGTACGAAGAAATGGATGTACGCGATTTCGGCCGCCGTGCTATCCTGGCTGCAAAACAAACGCTGGCTGCTCGTATTGGCGATCTTAAAAAGAACAACCTGCTGAAAAAATATGCAGACAGGGTGGGTGAGATCACCAGCGGCGAGGTATACCAGATATGGAAAAAGGAAATTTTGTTGCTCGATGATGAGGGTAATGAAGTGATCCTGCCTAAATCAGAGCAGATACCTACGGATTTCTTTAAGAAAGGCGAAGCTGTACGTGCAGTGGTGAAGAAAGTAGAAATGCGCAACAATACCCCGGTGATCATCCTGAGCCGTACACACCCTTCTTTCCTGGAAAAACTCCTGGAAATAGAGGTGCCGGAAATTATGGATGGACTTATCGTTATTAAAAAGATCGTTCGCGAACCGGGCGAGCGCGCTAAAGTTGCGGTAGAAAGCTATGACGATCGTATCGATCCGGTAGGCGCTTGTGTGGGTATGAAGGGTAGTCGTATACACGGTATCGTTCGCGAGCTGCGCAATGAAAATATAGATATTATCAACTATACGGCTAATGTGCAATTGCTGATACAGCGTTCGCTGACTCCGGCACGCATCAATCGTATGGAGATAGACAATGAAGGCCATCATGCCGATGTGTACCTTGAGTCTGACCAGGTATCGCTGGCTATCGGTAAAAAAGGTGTCAACATTAAGCTGGCACAAGAGTTAACCGGGTATAGCATTGATGTATATCGCGATGCGCAGGATGAAAATATTGGCTATGATATCGACCTTGATGAATTCTCAGATGAGATAGAAGGCTGGATCATCGATGAATTCAAGAAAATCGGATGTGATACTGCATTGAGTGTGCTGGATCTTTCTGTTGAGGAATTGGTACGCCGTACTGATCTCGAAGAAGAAACCATCAGGGATGTGCAGAAGGTATTGCAATCAGAGTTTCAGGACGGACAATAAGAAACTTGCAGTTTCGTGCGGAGACAGGCGCGAAACTGCAATTAAATAAGACATTTCGGCAAAAATGGCTTAGGTTTGTAGACTGGTTAAGACTGGAATAACAGGCCGGAAAGAACTGAGAATACTTTATTTGAGTAAATATTTGAATGGCAACAGTAACAAAAACACCAAGGTTATTGGCAGCAGCCAAAGAGTTTAATATCGGGAAAGAAACCCTCGTAGAGTTTCTTACCGGTAAGGGCTTTGACATTAATGCCAGTAATCCTAACACCAAATTGACAGAGCAGATGTATGATGCGCTGCAGGCTGAGTTCGCACAGGACAGGGCCGCGAAGCGCAAAAGTGATGAAATAGCTTTGCCAAAAGGTTCCCTGCTTGAAGGTATCAAGAAGACCAGGGAAGACCTCGAATTGCCCGGTAAAAAGGCAGAAGTACAGGAAACTCCGGCTCCTGCTCCGGCACCACCACCGCCACCTCCTCCTGTGGAAGAAGTGAAGGCAGTTAAGGTGGAGGAACCCACTCCGGAACCTGTGGTGCAGGCACCAGTACCGGAAGAGAAAATAGAACCGAAACCGGCTCCGGTTGTGGAAGAGAAGAAGGAAGAAGCCAAGGCTCCGGTTGCTGAAAAAGAAGCGCCAGCGCCACCAGCGGCTGAACCTGTTGCAGAAGATACCGGTGAAAAAGAACATATTGAAGTTAAGGCGCCAAAACTTGGTGGCCCTAATATCCTGGGTAAGATCAATCTCGATGAGATCAACCAGTCGTCGAGGCCTAAAAAAGGTGCGGCGAAAAAGCCCGCTGTAAAAGCCGAAGAGCCGAAAGAGGAAGTGGTAGAGGAAAAGCCGGCAGCAGAACCTGTGGCAGAGAAGCCTGTACAGGAAGAAGTTGTGCCTGCTCCACCGCCACCACCGCCACCACCAGCTCCGGTTGCAGAGCAGCCTAAGCCGTTAGTAGAAGAAGCGGATGATAAGCCGGAGCATATAGAAATGAAAGCTCCGAGACTGGAAGGTCCAAAGATCATTGGTAAAATACAGCTACCTGTTGCTAACGATAACAACAGGCAGGATAGCAAAGAAAAACGCAACCGTAAACGCATCCCGGTTCAGAAAAAGCCGGAAACGTTTAATCCTAATCAGCAGCAACAGCAAGGCCAGCAGGGTGGCGGCGGAGATCGCAGACAAGGCGGTTTCAACCAAAACCAGGGCGACCGTCGCAACCAGCAAGGTGGCCAGGGTAGGCCGGGCGGGCCAGGTGGAGACCGCAGGCAAGGTGGCCAGTTTGGCCAGGGACGCCCCGGTGGTCATGGCGGACAAGGTGGCGGAGATCGCAGGCCAAGACATGGACAAGACAGAAATGCACCGGTATCTGCACAACAGCAGGAGATCGATGCTAAAGCAATACAGGAAAAAATACGCCAGACGCAGGCAAAACTCGCTGGTGGTACACGTAATAAAAACCTGAAAGCCAAATACCGCCGTAACAAGCGGGAGGAAATGGCAGAAAAACGCGCAGCCGCTGAGCAATCAGAACAAGGTAACGTGTTGCAGGTTACCGAGTTTATCTCTGTAAGCGAGCTGGCAAACCTGCTGGATGTAAGCTTTGCAGAAGTGATCGGTAAATGTATGAGCCTCGGTATCATGGTGTCTATCAACCAGCGATTAGATGCAGAGGTGATAGAACTGGTGGCCAGCGAATTTGGTTATGATGTAGAATTCATCAACCTGGAGCAGGAAGCAGATATTGAAGAAGAGGAAGTTGACGATCCGGAAGATATGTTGCCTCGTGCACCTATCGTTACTATTATGGGTCACGTAGATCACGGTAAAACATCATTGCTCGACTATATACGTGAAGCAAACGTAGTGGCAGGCGAGGCAGGTGGTATCACCCAGCACATAGGTGCCTACCAGGTAACTACAGAGGGCGGTAAAAAGATCACCTTCCTTGATACACCGGGTCACGAGGCGTTTACAGCCATGCGTGCACGTGGTGCTAAGGTGGCAGACGTTGCAGTAATTGTGATAGCGGCTGATGATGCGATCATGCCTCAAACCAAAGAAGCGATATCGCATGCACAGGCAGCTAACCTGCCGATGATCTTTGCCATCAACAAAATGGATAAAGAAGGTGCGAATCCCGAAAAGATCAAAGAACAACTGGCTCAGTTAAACATACTTGTTGAAGACTGGGGTGGTAAATTCCAAAGCCAGGAAATATCAGCCAAGAAGGGTACAAACATTGACCTCTTGCTGGAAAAAATATTGCTGGAAGCAGAATTGCTCGAGCTGAAAGCTAATCCGGAAAAATATGCTTCCGGTAGTGTTATCGAGGCTTCGCTGGATAAAGGCCGTGGTTACCAGGCAACCATCCTGGTACAGAATGGTACGCTGGAACAAGGTGATATGATCGTTTGCGGTCAGCACTTTGGTAAGATCAAGGCTATGTTCAATGAACGTGGCCAGCGTGTAAACACGGCAGGTCCTTCCGCTCCGGTACAGGTACTGGGCTTGAACGGTGCACCACAAGCGGGTGAGAAGTTCAAGGTGTATGAAGACGAGAATGAAGCTAAAGATATAGCCACGCACCGTGCACAGATAATGCGCGAGCAGGGTATACGTGCCCGCAAGCACATTACACTTGATGAGATCGGCCGCCGTCTTGCTTTAGGCAACTTTAAAGAGCTGGCGTTGATCATCAAGGGCGACTTTGACGGTTCTGTAGAAGCGTTGAGCGACTCATTGCAGAAATTGTCTACTGACGAGGTAGCGGTGAATATCGTACACAAAGGCGTAGGCCAGATCACGGAAAGCGATGTATTGCTGGCAACTGCATCAGATGCCATTATCCTTGGCTTCCAGGTTCGTCCTTCTATACAGACATCGAAACTGGCAGAACGCGAGAATATCGAAATACGTTACTACTCCATCATCTACGATGCGATCGATGAGATCAAGAGCGCTATGGAAGGCCTCCTTGAACCGAAGATCGAGAAGAAGACTGTATGTAATATCGAAGTACGTGAGGTGTTCAAGATCAGTAACGTGGGTACCATTGCAGGTTGCTATGTATTAGATGGTAAAATGACAAGGAATACCAAGCTGAATGTGGTGCGTGATGGTATCGTGGTTTATACCGGCGAACTTTCATCTCTGAAACGCTTTAAAGATGACGTGAAAGAAGTGAACGCAGGTTACGAATGTGGTTTGATGATCAAGAATTACAATGATATACGTGTCGGAGACATCATCGAAGGTTTTGATGAAGTGGAAGTAAAACGTACTCTGTAATAATCTATTGATTGATATATGTTAAGAGCCATCCCGAGGGATGGCTCTTTTTTTAGTCGGTATGTTTCGGACTCAGCTTATAGCGCATCAATTCGGCAAATATGGCTATGGATACAAAATTGCCTACGGTCATCAGGTACACATAAGGTATCTGTATAAAAGCTAAGAAAAAGCTCAGGTATATTTTAAAGGAAGCTATCAGGAATATCCTAAGATCTATTTTTTTACGGTTATACCAGTACCACACACCCATCAGCATACTTATGCCCAGCGAAACGATAAAATGAACCTTTTTTACAAAAGTCACTTGTGCCGGAACATCGCCCTGGTGAAAATGACGATAGAATATATGGGCAAATCCGGTGCCAGCATATAGTTGGTTGGGTTCGCCCATTGGGTTTAGGCTTTGCCATTCGCCAATGGTAGCGCGGTTATAATGCTCATATCCTGCTTTAAATGAATTCCAGTCTTTACTTAAAAATGGAATAACGTAAATCAGCATGGTCAGTACGAAGACCAATCCTATGGATTTAAACAGATCTTTTCTGTTGCCGGAAACAAATATGGCAAAGGCCCACAATGGCAGCCATAGCAACAGGCTGAAACGTGATAACAGGCATGCAGTAATGATAGTGCCCCATAAAATCCAGCTGGTTTCATTAAGGCTAATGATAAGGAGTATATAGTAGCCTATTACCATGCTTTCTACCGTGCATCGGATAAAGTTGTTCTCCTGCACATTGATGTAATGATAGGTTAGGTAGAACAATATTGGTACAAGTAGCTTTAGCAATAAGTTGTCTGACCTGAAGGTGCGCAGCACTATAATAAAATAAGTTATAGCCCAGGTAGCAAAGGGTATCCAGCGGTAGTCGATACGCAATACTTCAGCAACGGTAAATGGCAGCCACTGCATAGGCAGGTATGTAGGAGAAAACTGGTAGCCAAAGTCATATATCGGCGCATACACAGGTTCACTGCCATGAAGCAATCGCTTTACCATTATTTGTATGCTGGGTATGATGTCGGAATAATGTGCATCAATGGGATATTCATGGATCACTTTCCAGGCTTCTGTGCCGGCAAGTATTATCCCGGCGAGGGCCAGTATTATTACTATGATATTGAACTTGGTGTTTCCCTTCGTTGGTTGTATAGGTGCGATATCTTTTTTATAATACCGTACGAATATCAACATACCAATAGACAACGATGCCAGGAAGTATAGAATGGAGTTTTTGGTTTGCCCCATTCCCATTTTATGGCTGAACAATAGAAAATAATTTTCCAGCAGTATGAAGAAGATAAATAAAAGGTAATAGCTACGGTGTACTAATTTCATTTTTCCCGGGTTTATTATTGTCGTTATTGACTATGATTTTGCCCGTCAGTACTGCCGACAGGCAAAGGAGTACTATATAGTAGTATTTATACAATAAAGGCGAAAACATATAGAAAAACAAAACAGTAAGGTACAAGCCTGCAAGGCTCATATCGTAAAAGCTGAGCCTTTCCTTATTTTTCCGGTAATACAACAAACCCCATACAACGAGCCCTATCATTAATGTGGCTTGTATGGCCCTTGATACAAAAACTTTGTGTTCCGCATCTCCCGATATCAGTTTCCATTCATAGGGTGCAAAATAAATACCTCCCGCAAAAGTGCCGAAATCACCTACCTTTTCGTCAAAGAGATCCCATTCCGCAATAGCGCAATGATTATGGTATGCAATTCCTTTTGTCAGTATTTGCGGATCTTTCGTTAAAAAGGGGACAACGTACAGAAGAATCACCGCTATAGCCGCGCTTGCCCATACAGCTATAGATGTTTTCAGGGGTTTATTCATCCATAAGAGTATAGCAAACAGCGGTAACCAGAATATCATGGTGTACCTCGAAAGCAGGCAGAGTATGATCCCCGCAGTAGTTAATACAATATTCCTGTTAGCAAGTCCCGTGGCAAGTACCAGGTAATACGCAGCGATGATTGTTTCGAGGGATACGGAAATATCCATGCGGGCAAATAGCATGTAGCCGTATAATGCTATCCCCGGCAACAGCGATAGGAGTATTTTAACCATGGTAGATAATGTGCTCCGCCATACATACCGTCCCCACAGGCCGCTGGCAAAAGCTAGTAATAATATCCCCACCCAACGAATGTCTATATGCAGGGCATACCCAATGCCCAAAGGCAGCCAATGCATCGGCATATACACCGGGTAGGGATGCCACCCAAGTTGAGGTAGTGCTTCATACGGTTGTAGTCCTTGTCGAAAGCGGGTAAACAAAAAATCCAGTTGAGGTATTACGTCCGAATAAGAGCCGGGATCAGGAAATTCGGCAAACATTTTACTTAACGAAGGCACTAAAATGCCAATACCCGCTATGCCGGTAATAAATCCCCAATTTTTATTGGTTACACTCACCGGCTCCTTTTCCGGGCGCTTGCAGCTTTTCAGGAACCATATTGGGAAGGAAAGAGATAGAAAAAACAACACGAAAGGAGTTCCGTCCCGGCCAAACAATGTTTTTCCATCCGCCACAGTATAACATTGTAAAATATACAATATAATAGCTGTGTATGTGGCCCGTTTTCCCATGCGCCATAAAGATAAGGGTATAATATTGGCGGAGAAACCAGATTATTAATACTAATCCTGCGATTATAGTTAACTTCGCACACTCATAATTTTGAGGCTAATAATACGTTATAAATGAGTTCGGTTCTCGAAAAGCTGGAAGTGATAAAGGCACGGTTTGACGACCTGGGTGTAGCACTTACCAACCCTGAAATAGTAAACGACAACAAAAAATTCTCTCAGTTAAGCCGCGAATACCGCAAACTGGAGAAAATAGTTGATGCTTATAAGCGTTATAAAACAACGCTGGAAGGTATTGAGTTTGCTCGCGAAGTACTGGAAACTGAAAGCGATCAGGATCTGAGGGACCTCGCAAAAGAGGATCTGGATAAAATGGAGCAGGACCTGGAAGTTGTAGAGGCCGAAGTGAAACAATTGCTGATACCGAAAGATCCGCAGGACGAGAAGAACGCGATATTGGAAATCCGCGCAGGTACGGGTGGCGATGAGGCCAGCCTTTTTGCGGGCGACTTATACCGCATGTATCTCCGTTATTGCGAACGAAAAGGCTGGAAAGTATCCGTACTGTCTGAAACGGAAGGTACGGTAGGCGGTTATAAAGAAGTACAGCTGGAAGTAGAAGGCGAGGATGTATATGGAACTTTGAAATTTGAAAGCGGTGTACACCGCGTGCAGCGTGTACCTTCTACAGAGGCCAGCGGGCGGGTACACACATCTGCGGCAACTGTGGCTGTAATGCCGGAGGCAGAGGAGATAGACTTTGAACTAAAGGAAAGCGACCTGAAGATGGAAACTGCCCGAAGTGGCGGCGCCGGTGGGCAGAACGTAAACAAGGTAGAAACTAAGGTTATTCTTACCCACGTTCCTACAGGTACGGTAATCACTTGCCAGACAGAACGTACACAGCTCGGCAACCGCGAAAAAGCTACGCAGATGATGCGTACCAAGCTGTATGAAGAACAGGTGCGCAAGCAGGAAGAAGAGATATCAAGAAGAAGGAAGAGCCTGGTGAGCTCGGGAGACCGTTCTGCCAAGATCCGTACTTACAATTTCCCGCAGGGGCGTATCACGGATCACCGTATCAATATGACCATCTATAACCTGGATGACTTTATGAACGGTAATATCGGCGAAATGATAGACTCCTTACAGTTTGCAGAAAACGCAGAGAAAATGCAGGCTGGGGAAACGGTAATATAATACGACGGAACCGCTATTATTAAATAATAATAACTAAGTTTAAAAAATTTTCAAAATACCGAGATGAGTACACCTCGCTTTGATCTTGTAGATGTAGTACATACCATTAGAAATAACAGACGTACTATTATTATCATTTCTCTTGTTGCGGCCATTTTAGGCGGGGTAGTATACCTTGTCAGTAAAAGGGAATATAAGGCTGAAGGCAGCTTTATCATGAGTAATCCCCTGTACACAGATCGTAACAACCTGTTCCAGGCTACGGGTATACAGTTCGTAGATTATTTTGCGGGTGATGATGATGTCGACAGGCTCATGAACGTGGTAGAGTCTGACACCGTAAAATGGGATGTAGCACAGAAACTGCATATGGCAGAGTACTACAAGCTGGATATGAATGACCCGAAAAAGGTGAAGAAACTGCTGGAAACTTTCAAGGGCAATTTCAATGCTAACCGTACGGAGTATAATAGTATCGAGCTTTCTTACACAGATCCGGATCCGAAGCTGGCTGCAGATGTGGTAAATGAAACCATGACCAAAATAGAGCAGATATTCCGCGATTATTATGTTGGCCAGCGTAATAAAATGGCTCAGTCCCTGAAGATCAAAATAGCGCAGATGGATACTACCATCAACCTGCTTACAGATTCTTTGGGCAAACTCAGGGATCAGTACAAAATTTATGACCTGATAAACCCTGCAAGGCAAAATATAGTGAACAGCACAGTAAAAGGCAGCGGCGCTAACCTGGGTTGGGCTATGGAGCAGGTGCAAAACCTGGAATCATTAAAAGACCAGGCAGTATCAGACAGGGCCCGTTATACTTCTCGTTACGAAGAGTATAGCACCACAGGTAATGCAGCAAACATTCCGCTGATACATGTATTGAATGCGGCGAGGGTACCGGTAAAACCAAAACCTCCGGGCCTGATCCTTACTATTTTATCATGCGCCATTATAGGCTTGTTCTTTAGTACCATATACATTCTTATCAGGAATTACTACAGGTTATTAATTGCGGTAGAGCGTTAATGCAGCAGCAGGCAGGCATATATAATAATAAACTGGGGCAGATAGGCGTTTGGGCAGTATTGTTCTTATCCATCATAGCCTATGCCCTTACAGGCAAGTGGTTGCTGGCGGTGGTTCCGTTTGCCTTCCTGTTTGTATTGTTGATGGGTGTAAACTGGAAGATAGCCTATTGGGTATTCCTGTTTACAATACCTGTTTCTGTATTTATAAGTTTTGCCAATGATACCTTGTCGACCACTGTGCCTGATGAGCCCATCATGTGGCTGTTCCTGCTGCTTACCGGCATATTAATAGCCCGCAGGCCCGATGTCCTGGAAAAATCCTGGTTATCCAATCCTATTGTGCTACTGATTGTGTTACAATACGTCTGGCTGTTTATTCCGGTATTGTATTCACATAAGCCATTGCTATCGCTGAAATTCCTGGCTGCGAAAACCTGGTTCCTGGCATCCTTCTTTTTGTTGCCTATGTTCATTTTCAAAGAGAAAAAGGATTTCAGGACTGCATTCCTGGTAATGCTCGTTCCTTTCCTGGCAACAGTAGTTGTTATTATGGCACGCCATGCGGCTATAGGCTTCAACTTCCGCAGGATACAGGTGGCTATTGGTACCATATATGTAAATCACGTAGACTATTCTACGGTTATGTCTATGTTCTTCCCTTTACTTTGCATAGCGTTACCGCTCACAAAAGGCAAGAGCCTGGTACTCCGGGGCACTATTCTGCTTATCATACTATTCTTATTGCCTGCTATATACCTTACGTATGCAAGGGCAGCAATAATTGCAATAGCATTTGCTGCCGTGGTTGGTATTGCTATCCGGTACAAGCTGGCAAATTATATCATGCCGTCTTTTTATGCGGTGTTAGCATTGCTTATGGTGTACATGGTGCACAACAACAAGTTCATGGATTTCCGTCCGGACTATGAGCATACGTTCATGCGCAAAAAATTTACAGATCACCTGATAGCTACTTTCAAAGGCCAGGATATGTCTTCTATGGAGCGTCTTTACCGTTGGATAGCAGCTGTGCGTATGAGCAAGGATGAACCGGTAACAGGCTATGGCCCTAATACATTTATATACTACTACAAGCCTTATGCGGTTCAGTCCTTCAAAACTTATGTAAGCCGCAACCTCGAGCATTCCACTACCCACAATTACTATCTGTATATGCTGGTAGAGCAGGGCTGGCCGGCAATGATATTGTACGCAATTCTCGTAATGGTGGTGATCGCTGAGGGCCAGCGAACGTATCACCGATTCAAAGACCGGTTCTACAAATACTGTACACTCGGGGTGGTTATGATGTTTTGCGCGGGCTTCATCAACAACTTCTTTTCAGAACTGCTGGAAAACCACAAAGTGGGCGGCATGTTCTACATAGGGCTAGCTGCATTGGTAATGCTCAGTACCAAAAGCAAGCAGTTGGAAAAAGAAGAATCATTATTGCCCGCTTAGGCGTTTGCGGGCTCTATCCAGGCTTCATTCTCTTTCAGCAATTCTATCAGTTCGTTCACCGCTATTTCGCTCGGCACATTTCGTTTCACTACTTCTTTCCCTTTGTATAAAGTGATCTTACCGGGTCCGCTGCCAACATAGCCAAAATCAGCATCTGCCATTTCGCCCGGTCCGTTTACAATGCATCCCATAATAGCGATCTTCACCCCTTTCAGATGGTTAGTTGCATTCCGGATCTTAGCGGTTGTTTCCTGCAGGTCGAATAGTGTACGGCCGCAGCTGGGGCAGCTGATGTATTCTGTTTTACTAATGCGCGTGCGCGATGCCTGTAGTATGGAAAAAGCAGTATTATTCAGGAATTGTTGATTGTCTTTTACTTCGAGATAGGTGCGCCCTGTTATCTTCAGGTGATGCATTGTATCAGCATGATTCCACAACCATATACCATCGCCAAAGCCATCTAAAAGTAGCCCACCTGTATTGGTGGCCAGGTCTATCAGTTGTTCATCTATGGTTTTACACGGGGTATCTGTTGCAATGATTACCGGACATACGATCTGCCTGTTTTGTAATTCTATCAGCAGCCTGCGTATAGATGCCATACGGTGGGCATTGCTGCTATCTATGCATAATACAGCGCCTGTATGTTGTTCGATCTTATCCAGCAGAGTATTGAGGAACTTCCAGTCAGAATTTGCATCCGCGAATACGAAATGAAAAGCCGGGAAATCCGTCACATTCACATATTCGGTAGCTTCCAGCAAAGGATGATATTTTCCTTTATCACCCGCTTCCAGCCAGATATTATAATCACAAATAACTTGCAAGGTTCCCGGCAAGGCAAAATTCAATACCTTATCTGCAGTATAGATATAATCGGCAGCGCCATCGCTGATATTCCATTTATCCGTCGCTTCGTCGTACCGGTATCCGATAGATTGCAGGTCCTGGTGCTGTATCGTTTGCGCACTGCGAAAATCGGCCACTACTACAGGTACATGATGCGCGCCTATATTCGTTACAGTTGTTGTGTTTCTGCGTTTATAAGTAAATGGATCATATGGCAGGCTTATCTTAGCATCATTGCCTATTGGCTGTATGGAAGCATGATGCGCGCGGTCTGTATATCTGTTCACAATGTCCTTGCAAACAGGTATTTCAAATTCAGGATCTTCCGTTAGTGATACCCTTATTGTATCTCCGATGCCATCTTCCAGCAGGGTACCTATGCCTATTGCACTTTTAATGCGGCCATCTTCACCATCACCTGCTTCGGTAACGCCTAGGTGCAGCGGGTAGCATTCGCCAAACTCTTCTTCCATCTGTTTCACCAATAGGCGGTAGGCTTGTACCATTACCTGCGGGTTGCTGGATTTCATGCTGAGTATGATCTGGTGATAGCTCTCGGCCCTGGCTATTCTCAGGAACTCCATCGCGCTTTCTACCATGCCAATAGGTGTGTCGCCATAGCGGCTCATAATGCGGTCACTGAGCGATCCATGGTTTGTTCCGATGCGCATCGCTGTACCATATTCCTTACAGATCTTCACCAGGGGAGTAAATCTTTCCCTGATGCGGTCTATCTCCGCTGCATATGCAGCATCGCTGTATTCTATAAAGTCAAATTTCTTCTTATCAATATAGTTACCAGGGTTCACACGTACCTTTTCTACTATGCGTGCTGCTATCTCTGCAGCGTTGGGAGTAAAGTGTATATCTGCAACCAATGGTGTAGTATATCCTGCTGCTCTTACTTTTTCTTTTATGATCGCAAGGTTCTCCGCTTCTTTTTTGCTGGGGGCTGTAATACGTACCAGTTCGGCACCAGCCTGTATACAACGGATGGTTTGTGCCACCGTGGCATCCGTATCCATAGTGTCGGTGGTGGTCATGGTTTGGATACGGATAGGGTGGCCATTGCCCAGTAATAGATCCCCAACCTTTACTTCTCGTGTTGGTAACCTTTTATACGCGGTCAGGGACGGACTATAATATTGCAGCATATTTACTTTGGAAATTGCTGCAAATTTAGTTCAATGAATGATGCGGAATTGTGAAATTATAGTAGTAAAAGTCTCTATTTATAAATATTTATGCTATAATCAACAGAAGAACAAATTGTTATCTCAAAATGACAGATATATGTTTTTAATGGAAACAGTAGTATTTTAGCAAAACGATTAACCGCACATGCAATACGAGATCAAACAATTAGGCAAGTTCAAATATGTAGAAGAAGGTCAGGGAGAGCCATTGGTTTTGCTGCATGGCCTTTTTGGTGCGTTAAGTAATTTCAAAGATCTTATCGACCATTTTAAAACTACGCACAGGGTATTCATCCCTATGCTGCCTTTATTTGACTTAACTATACTGGATACTACAGTATCTGGACTTGCCAAATACGTACAGAAATTTATTGAGGCCAAAGACCTTCGCGATATGCACCTAATGGGCAACTCTCTGGGTGGCCACGTAGGGCTGGTTTATACTCTTAAACACCAGGAGCTGGTAAAAACGCTCACACTTACAGGCAGCTCTGGCTTGTTTGAAAACGGCATGGGTGAAACCTATCCTAAACGCGGTGATTACGATTATATCAAAAAGAAAACAGAGCTCACCTTTTATGATCCGGCTATTGCTACCAAAGAGCTGGTAGATGAGGTGTACTCCATCACCAATAACAGGTTGAAGGTGCTCAAGATCATCTCCCTGGCTAAGTCTGCCATCAGGCACAACCTGGGAGATGAATTGCAGGAGATAAAGGTGCCAACCTGCCTGATATGGGGTAAGAACGATACTATTACACCACCAATGGTGGCAGAGGAATTTCATAAATTGTTACCTAACTCCGAATTGCACTGGATCGATAAATGCGGCCATGCACCAATGATGGAAGTACCTTCGGAGTTCAACATGGTGTTGGAAAAATTCCTGGCGAAACATAAGTCACAATAAAATCTTAAAATTGATAACCCTATACACTAAACTCTATGTTTCAGGCTAAAACTGGAGCAGCATTTGTATTGTTATAGTTACGCGTCAAACTAAACAAAAATGATCGAGCAATTAATATCACCTACAGTCCCTCAGCTCCAGCCTACCGATACCGGCGATAAAGCTATTGATGTGATGGAAGAGAGTAACATGGAGCAATTACCTCTTGTAGAGGATGAAAAATACATAGCATTGGTAAGGGAAAGCGACCTGATGGATTGGGACGCCCCGGGTAATGAATTGAAGACTTCTGAGTTTCTATCGTACCGGCCTGCCGTGCTGGCTGCCAGCCATCCGTATGAGGCCATGCGCCTTGCACACCAGCAGAACCTAAATGTGATTCCCGTGGTGGATAATGAAGGTAACTACCTGGGTGCTATTACACGTAATGAACTGCTGAACTATATTACCGAAAGAAGCGGAATAGATAATCCCGGCGGCATTATAGTGCTGGAAATAGAGCCGCGTAACTATAGCTTGTATGAGATAGCCCGCGTTTGCGAAAGCGAGGAAGTATTGCTTATTAGCACCCAACTATACAGTAATAAGGTTACCGGTATGCTGGAGGTAACACTCAAGACAAATCGCACTAATCTTGGCGGAGTTGTATCATCGCTGGAGCGATACAATTTTAAGGTAAAAGAGGTATACGGCGATAACGGCCAGGATGAGGGTATGATCGACCGGTTCAACCTGCTGATGAATTACCTCAATATGTAATCGTATCTTTGCGGCTTCAATAATATTTCATGATTGCTATAGATAATGTGCTTTTAAGTGACTCGGTGGTAGAAGAGCAATTCGTGTGCGACCTTTCTGCCTGTAAGGGCGGTTGCTGTGTAGATGGTGATTGCGGCGCACCGCTTACAGAAGAAGAAACGAAGATCATCGCAAAAACTTATCCTAAGATCAAATCTTACCTGCTGCCCGAATATGTTGCCGAGGTAGAAAAGCAGGGTACCCATGTTATAGATGATGAGTACGGTTTTGTAACACCTACCATAAATGGCGGTATTTGTGTTTATGCATATACTGATGAGGCAGGCATTGTAAAATGTACTTTTGAAAAGGCATGGAAAGAAGGAAAGATCAAATTTCAGAAGCCTATTTCCTGCCATCTATATCCCATCCGCATCAAAGAAATGGATGGGTATGATGCCGTAAACTACGAGCCACGTAAGAAACTATGCAAACCTGCGTGCAAGCTGGGTAGGCAGTTAAAGATTCCTGTTTATAAATTCCTGAAAGATTCCATTACCCGCAAATATGGGCAGGATTTTTATGATACACTGGATGCCGTAGCT
Source organism: Bacteroidota bacterium (assembly GCA_018267955.1). Classification (GTDB taxonomy): domain Bacteria; phylum Bacteroidota; class Bacteroidia; order Chitinophagales; family Chitinophagaceae; genus Polluticoccus. The sequence goes on along the minus strand of JAFDXL010000002.1, from coordinate 183,068 downwards.
AAGAAAATGAATGCAGATAAGAACGCTTAGTTCTTACTCGCCTTCACTATATTTTTCATCACCTGTTTCAGTTCTGCTTCCAGTTCGGGGGTAATGCCCGTGAGCTTGATATGCTTGGCATGGTTGCCCTCGCCACCTTCTATTTTTAAAGACATAGTATCTGCCACATCTGTATAATGCAGGTACAGCACGCAGTATTTCTCTGTTACCTGTATGCCAAAAAGTACATTGTTGAGGGTGCCTATACTATATAGTGCCACCGGGTGTTTGGCGCCAAGATACACATGCTCCTGCATATGCTTATCTGCCTTCAGCGCCAGCCCTTTTAGCTGCATGGCTACTTGTTGTAATGTTTGAGGCTTGCCTTCAATAATAGAGCTGAAAGACATAGGATTGGTTTTTTAAAGTTCCTTGCGCAGGCGGGCAACAGGTATATTTAGCTGCTCACGGTATTTTGCTACCGTACGCCTTGCAATGTTATAGCCTTTCTCCTGGAGCATTTCGGTAAGCTTTTCATCAGAGTGTGGTTTCCTTTTATTTTCTCCGCTGATGATGCCGTTAAGGATGTTCTTTACTTCACGTGTAGATACCTCTTCGCCACTTTCCGTTTGCAATGCTTCCGAGAAGAAATATTTCAATTTATAAGTTCCGAATTCTGTTTGCACAAATTTGCTGTTGGCAACCCTCGATACCGTGGAAACATCCAATCCTGTTATCTGCGCTATGTCTTTAAGTATCATCGGTTTCAGAGATGTTTCATCACCCGTCAGGAAAAAATCTGTCTGAAAATCAATGATGGCCTGCATGGATTGCAGCAAGGTATGCTGCCGTTGTTTGATGGCATCGATAAACCACTTTGCAGAATCCAGCTTTTGCTTGATGAACAGTAATGCCTCTTTCTGCCTTTTATCTTTTTTATCGCTGCGGTCGTAGGCGCGCATCATTTCCTTATATCCGTCAGATATACGCAGCTCGGGGGCATTCTTCGAGTTCAGCGATAGCTCCAATTTCCCGTTATTGTTAAAAACAAAGAAATCGGGTATGATATAGCTTTCTGCCTTGTTGACAATGGCAAAGGCCGATCCCGGTTTGGGGTTCAGCTTGATGATAATGTTGATAACTTCTTTGAAATCCTCATTGTTTAGTCCCAGTTGCCGCTGGATCTTGTCATAGTGTTTTTTGATAAACTCGTTGAAATGATTGTCTATCACATCTATGGCATCCTTTACCGGCTTGGTTTGGGGATTGATCCGTTTTAATTGCAGTAGCAGGCACTCCTGCAGCGTCCATGCGCATACACCCGGCGGGTCAAACTGCTGTATCTGCTGGATGATGGCATTCACCTCTTCATTATTGGTATAGATGTTTCTGCCAAAAGCAAGATCATCCACAAGGGCGGTCACTTCTCTGCGCAGATACCCGTCTTCGTCCAGGCTGCCTATTATCTGCTCTGCAATGGTATGTGAGCGCTCATCCAGCTCCAGCATACCCAGTTGGTCCAGTAGCACTTCATGGAAGCTGGTTTCTACACGTACCGGTGCAGAAACGTGTTCCGTATCATTATCTCCGTAATATCCGTCATTATAGTCGCCGCCATTGTCATCATCCTCGCGCCGCAGAAAATCATCCAGGTCCACTTTTTCAGCGGTATCATTACTTAGCTCTACGTCCATATCATCTACATCGCTATCAAAATCGCTATCTGTATCGCCGTCAATATCACTGTATTCGTCTGTTGGCCCGTCTTCTCCACCCACTTCCAGGGCGGGGTTTTCTTCCAGTTCCTCCTTGATGCGCTCTTCAAGGTTGGCAGTAGGTATCTGCAGCAGTTTCATCAATTGAATCTGCTGTGGCGATAGCTTCTGTAATAAGCGTTGTTGTTGCGATTGTCTAAGCATGGTCACAGTTCCCTCCTACAAAAATAAAATTTAAGCCGACAAAACCATGTTTAACCATGTTATTTAAGCAAGTATGACATTTTTGTTAACAATCATTTACATGTTAACAGGCTTCTTTTATCGGCAGGAGAGTTGTACTTTTCTTGTCCAAATGATTTGAGGACGTGCAGATTAAAAAACCATACATATCACCTTCGTTTTCTTACGTGCCGTTGGAAGAAACGCTGGAGATACTTCCTAAAAAGCAGGACCTGTTTATCGGTATCCCAAAGGAAACGTCTTTCCAGGAAAGCAGGGTTGCGCTGACCCCCGAGGCTGTTTCGGTATTAGTAAATAACGGGCACGATGTGGCAGTAGAGCACAATGCGGGAGAAGGATCTTTTTACTTTGATAGTGATTATAGCGAAGCCGGTGCACGCATAGTGTACGAAAAAGCAGAGGTGTACAAGGCCACAACGATCATTAAGTCTGCACCTATATCAGAAGAGGAGGTAGCGTTGTTACAACCCAACCAGGTAATTATATCGCCGATACACCTTCCGTTTCTGAAGAAAGATATGCTGGAGCAACTCCTGCATAAAAAGATCATTGCAATAGCTTTTGATTCTATAAAGGATGATTCAGGTACTTACCCCATCGTTCGCTCTATGAGCGAGATAGCCGGCAGCTCGGCTATCCTCACAGCAGCCAAATATCTGAACACCGGCCATAATGGTAAGGGCATTCTGCTGGGAGGCATCTCCGGTGTGCCGCCTGCCAGGGTGCTGATATTGGGCGCTGGCGTTGTGGGAGAGTTTGCCGCGCGTACAGCATTAGGCCTGGGCGCTATGGTGATGATATTCGATAACTCCATCTACCGCCTGATGCGCCTCCAAAACAATATTGGTAAGAGGTGTTTTACTTCTGTATTAGACCCGGTGACGTTGGCAGAAGAATTAGCGAATGCAGATGTAGCAGTAGGTGCACTGAAGCCGGTGAATGGCATTACACCTGTAGTAGTTACAGAAGAAATGGTAAGTAATATGAAGGCCGGCTCAGTGATCATTGATGTCAGCATCGATCGCGGCGGATGCTTCGAAACCTCAAAAGTTACCTCGCACGAAAACCCGGTGTACCGTAAATACGATGTCATCCATTATTGTGTACCCAATATTGCATCAGGCGTATCCCGTACCGCATCACGCGCTATTAGCAATGTATTGATGCCCATCATACAGCAGTGTGCCGACAGGGGCGGTTTTGAAGGCTTGATACAGGCTAAAGCGGGTATTCGTAATGGTGTGTACCTGTACAAAGGTTGCGTTACCAATGCACCGATAGCTAAGAGATTCAATTTTAAATATACAGACCTCGACTTATTGCTGGCTATGCCAAGCTAAACCTGTAATTACAGTATATGCCTAACCATAGAATGAACAAAACCATCGCCGGCTACCATATCCTGATGATACTATCAGCAGTGGATTTTCGCGTGAATGAAAAAGAGGACATGGTAATACGCGAGTACATTGTGGAGGAATTCCCTTTTCGGGTAAACCTGGATAGGGAGATGGCTGTGATCAGCAATCTTCGCCCCGATGAATGGGAATCTCATTTCCTGAAGGCCATGGACGATTTCTATGATGATGCTACAGAGGCAGAACGTACCAACCTGCTCGACTTTGCCATACAACTCACAACTGCTGACGATGTAGTGACCAAAGAAGAAAACCATTTCCTGAACCTGCTGTTCGAGAACTGGAAGCCGGAAGAGGCTTAGCTCACCGTAATAGCACCCGTCAATCCCAGTGCCAGTATGATGATACCCGCTATCACGCGGTAGATACCAAACGCTTTAAAGCCATGTTTGTTCAGGTAGTTGATAAAGAATCTTATTGATAATACCGATATCACAAATGCAATAAGGCAACCGGTCAATAACATAGATGTATTGCCCGAATGGAATGCTTCTGGCGTTTCTTTATAGGTATCGTATATCTCTTTAGCGGTAGCGGCTGCCATGGTAGGCACTGCCAGGAAGAACGAGAACTCGGCGGCGAGGCTCCTGGTGAGCTTCGAAGACATGCCGCCGATAATAGTAGCAGCGCTGCGGCTCAGTCCCGGGAAAACGATAGACAATATCTGGTAACTGCCTATTTTTAATGCATTGCCATAAGTGATGTCTTCCTCTTTGTCAATCACGGGCCTGGTAAACCATTTGTCAATAAATATCAGCACAATACCTCCCAGCAGGGTAACCGAAGCGATAACGGTTATATTACCCAATACTGCTTCAATATGCTTCTTTAGCAGGGCGCCAAATATCAGCGATGGTATTACGGCAACGATCAGCTTTTTGTAGAAATCAATGCTTTTAAAATTCATGAACTTTTTCCAGTACAATACCAGTACGGCGAGGATAGCGGCAAACTGTATCACTATATCAAACATGTTTACAAACGCATCCTTGGGGTCTACACCCATAAATGCCTGTGCAAACTTCATGTGTGCGGTAGATGATATAGGTATGAACTCCGTTAATCCTTCAACGATAGCGGTAATAATTGCCTGGAACCAAGTCATGCTTATGGAATATTGATGTATTTATGAGTTTGCAAAGATAATTGCCACTGCGGATTATTCTTGATATAGTCTATTATCAATGGTGTTACCTGGTCTTTCCTGCTCCATTCGGGCTGCAGGTACAGTTTGCAATGCGGTCCCACCTTTGCCGCATGTTCTTCCGCCCATTGAAAATCTGATTTATTATAAACGATGATCTTCAGTTCATCGGCCTTTTCCATATTGTTCTCCAGCGGCGCCTTGAATTTTTTGGGAGATAATGTCACCCAGTCCAGCTTCCCACTCAGTGGATGTGCCCCCGAAGTTTCTATATGTACTTTAAAGTTCTTTGCATGCAGTGCATCGCATATGGCATTAAGATCGTGCATAGCAGGTTCACCACCTGTTATTACAGCTATTCTGCCGGCATGTGCAGCAGCAAATGATGTGATATCTTCAAGGGATAATACAGGGTGCTTGCTTGCATCCCAACTGTCTTTTACATCGCACCATACACAGCCTACATCACAGCCACCCAGGCGTATGAAGTATGCGGCTTTGCCTGTATGGTAGCCTTCGCCCTGCAGCGTATAAAAATGTTCCATTACAGGATATCCTGCAATCTGTTGTTCCGTAACCGTACTCACAATTCCTCCTTCTATATGGTTATTATATATGTTGTTTTGCTGCTTCCAGTGTATTCTTCATCAGGCCGCCGATGGTCATCAGGCCCACACCACCCGGTACCGGTGTTATATAGCTGGCCTTGGGCGCTACATTTTCAAAATCCACATCACCTACCAGGCGCGATCCACTTTTCTTCGTAGCATCAGGTATACGGTTGATACCCACGTCTATGATAATGGCGCCTTCCTTTACCATATCCGCAGTTACATATTTCGGACGGCCAATAGCAGCAATGATTATGTCTGCTGTTTGTGTGATCTCTTTCAGGTTTTTTGTTTTGCTATGGCACATGGTCACGGTAGCATTACCCGGTTTCGCGTTGCGGCTCATCAGTATGGTCATTGGCGTACCTACTATATTGCTGCGGCCAATGATCACACAATGCATACCGGTAACATCTATATTATAATGTTCCAGCATCAGCATAATGCCATAAGGTGTAGCCGGCAGAAAGGTTTTATGTCCCAGCAACATTTTACCCAATGATATGGGATGGAATCCATCCACATCTTTGGTAGGATCTATTTTATTGATCACATTGTCGTCAGAGATATGTTCGGGCAATGGCAACTGTACCAGGATGCCATCTATTTTATCGTCGGCATTTAGTTTCTCTATTTCATCCAGCAATTGCTGCTCGGTGATACTGGTATCAAAGCGCAGCAGGGTAGATCCGAATCCCAGTTCTTCGCAGGTACGCACCTTGGATGCTACATACGCCTCGCTGGCAGGGTTATTACCCACCAGTATGGCAGCAAGATGAGGTACTTTACCCGTTTTTGCCTTTAGTTCTTCGGTTTCTTTCTTTATCTGGGATTTTAATTGTGCGGATACCGCAGCGCCGTCGAGTAATTGCATACGCAAATATAAGTTCTATTTAAAATAAAAGGCGGCTTTTTAAGCCGCCTTTGGTTAGCTAACCGCTCCTAGTTTCTTCAACAAATTCCTGTTCTTTCTTTTATGTATCAGGTTATATACAATAGAATAGATGACCGGTAATATAAGTAGTGTAAGCAGGGTAGAAGTGATCAACCCGCCGATCACTACTATCGCCAGTGGCTTTTGGGTTTCAGAGCCTATACCGGTGCTTATAGCCGCAGGCAGCAGCCCTATCGCCGCCATTAATGCGGTCATTACTACCGGCCGTATACGCGATATAACTCCTTCTTCAATGGCCTTATCAATAGGCATTTTCGCCTCCAGGTTTTTACGGAATACACTTATCAGGATCACACCGTTTTGTATACATACACCAAATAAAGCAATGAAACCGATACCGGCACTGATGCTGAAGTTCATTCGTGTGATGTGCAATGCCAATATACCTCCTATTAGTGCAAATGGCACATTCATAATGGTAAGCGTAGCATCTTTTACATTGCCAAATGTGATGAATAATATCAGGAATATACCCAGCAAGCAAAGCGGCACCACGCGCGTGAGCGTCCCGGTTGCTCTCTGCTGGTTCTCAAATTCACCATTCCAGGTCATCTTATAGCCTTTGGGCATTTGCAGCACTTTGTTCACTTTTTGTTGCGCTTCGGCAATGGTACTTCCAAGGTCGCGTTCGCGTATCGAGAATTTTACGGCTATATACCGAAGGTTATTATCCCGGAATATAAATGCCGGCCCGGTAAGCGTTCTTATAGTAGCTATCTCGCTGATAGGTATTTTACTGCCGTCTTGTGTAGGTACCCGAAGTTGTTCTATCTTATTCTGAGTATTGCGGAACTCCTTATCGTACCTGATGCGGATGTCAAATTTGCGTTCACCTTCGTATAGTTGTGTTGCAGCCTTACCTCCCAATGCCATTTCTATCACTGCGTTGGCATCCGCTATGTTTACACCATACATGGCCATTTTTTGCTGGTCCAGCTCTATATGAAATTCAGGCTGTCCCAGGTTGCGCAGGATGCCAAGGTCTTCAATACCTCTTACATTTTTCAGCACTCCTTTTACAACACGTGCCATAGAGTCCAGCTGCTGAAAGTTTGGCCCGAATATTTTTACAGCAAGTGCGGCATTTACACCCGCTACAGCTTCTTCCACGTTATCGCGTATCGGCTGCGAGTAGTTGAGTACGATGCCCGGTATCTTGCGCAGTTGCGCATCCATCTGGTCTATCAACTCGTCTTCTGTGACCTTTCTCTTCCACTCTTCTTTTGGCTTCAGGTCTACCTGTATCTGCACGTTGAAGAAACCTTTGGGGTCCGTACCATCATTGGTACGCCCTATTTGAGACAGGGTTTGCTTCACTTCCGGGAATTGCCTGATGATGGCAATCATTTTATCGCTTACCTGTTTGGCCTGTGGCAGGCTCACGCTCATAGGCAATTCGCTTTCTACCCACAACGCGCCTTCATCCAATTGTGGTAGAAATTCGGTACCCAGGAATTTTGCGGAGAAGAAGGTCACGATCATGATCGCAACCGCAGTGAGCAAACTTATTTTCTGATGCGTATAGACCCAGCGAAATGCGCGCCCTATATATTTTTCAAAAAACAGGACTACTACATTATGCTTTTCACGTACATTTTTCTTCAGTAGTACGCTCGATAAAGCGGGCACGAATGTGAGGGTATACAGCAATGCTCCCAGCAGTGCAAACCCAAGTGTGTACGCCAGCGGCGAGAACATTTTACCTTCCACTTTCTGAAAGGCAAATATGGGTATCAGGCAGGTAAGGATGATGAGCTTGGAGAAGAATATGGCTTTACCCATCTCCGTACCTACATTTTTAAACAAGCTCATTTTCGATAGCTTGTTGAATTTCTCCATGCCTACTTCTTTCGCCCGGTGGTCCAGTGCTACAAATATACCCTCGACCATCACCACCGCACCATCTATGATAATACCAAAATCTACTGCACCCATCGATAGCAGGTTGGCAGACATGCCTTTGATGCGCATGAGCATAAACGCAAATAGCAGCGCCAGCGGTACAATAAGGCCCACCGTTAATGTAGTGCGCCAGTCTGCCATGAATATCAGCACGATCACCGTTACCAGTATAATGCCTTCTATCAGGTTGTGTATTACTGTATGCGTAGCATAGGTCATTAGCACGGTACGGTCATAGAAGGTGTCTATCCGAACTCCCTTCGGTAATACGTTTTCGTTCAGATCCTGTACTTTCTCGTTGATGCGTTTCAGCACTTCGGCCGGGTTCTCACCTTTGCGCATCACCACTATACCTTCTATCACATCATTCTCATCGTCTCGCGATACCCAGCCAAGCCTTGGCTTCCCGGCTTCCCGCACTTTACCTACCTGCCTTACAAGTATCGGCAGGTTATTTATTTTGGTGATGATGATATTCTCTATCTCTGATATATTGTTCAGGATACCGATACCCCGCACCACATAGGCCTGGCCATTTCTTTCCAGCACATCGCCGCCCACGTTTATATTGCTTTTGGTTACAGCATTGTACACATCCAGGGAGGTGAGCCCATATTTATTGAGCTGACTGGGGTCAATGCTTATCTCGTATATCTTTTCTTCGCCGCCAAAACTATTCACGTCCGCTACACCAGGTATCGATTTGAACTGCCTGTCCAATACCCAGTTTTGTATCGTGGTCAGTTCACGAATGTCTTTGATATTGCTATGTAATGTATAGCGGAATATCTCACCGGTAGGCCCGTAAGGTGGCTGCACATCGGGCTTCACACCTTCGGGCAGGTCTGCATTGCCTAGCCTGCTCAATACCTGCTGACGCGCAAAGGCGTCGTCTATATTGTCGTCAAAGATGATGCGTATATAGCTAAGGCCAAAGGAAGAGGTGGACCTTAGCGAGGTCTTCGCCTGCACAGAGTTAAGGGCGGTCTCTAACGGTATGGACACAAACTTCTCAACCTCTTCTGCGCTTCGGCCCGGCCATTGTGCAATGATGATGATCTGCGTATTTGTTACATCCGGAAAGGTTTCGATGGGCGTGTTTTTATAGCTTACAAAACCAATAACGGCAAGCACTGCTGTAAGGAAGAATACAAGATACCTGTGGCGAAGCGAAAAATAGATGATCTGTTTAATGAACTTATTCATGAAAGAGGTTGGCGGTAAAAAAAGATTATTCGTTCAGCAACTGGTTAAATATCAGTAGCTGGTTTTGGGTGATCATTTTCTGACCGGGATTAAGCCCGTTTGAAATGAATGTTTTATCACCAACGGTTTTTAAAATGGTTATTTCCTGTATTCGCAGATCACTATTGCTGTTGTACAGTACTATGTAATTTTTTTCGTCCTGAGATATCACGGCAGCCGTAGGGATACAGGTAGCTTTCGTGCCTTCATCGTTCGTTACTATTACTTTGGCAAACATATCCGGCTTCAACAGCATATCCTTGTTATCAAGTATTACTCTTACCTGCATTGCCTTGCTGGTAGGGTCCAGTACCTGGCTCACTTTTTCGATCTTGCCTGTTAGTCTTTTGTCGGGGTAGGCCAATGGTACTACGGTTACGTTATAGCCTTCCTTTACCTTTGGAATGTCAGCTTCATACACATTCGCATTCACCCAAACGTTTTTCAGATCAGATATAGTGAAAAGATTGTCGCCGGCATCAGAGCGGATGAAAGATCCTGTGCTAATCTTTTTCTCTACCACATATCCATTGATAGGGCTGCGCAGGATATATTGGCCGTCTTTGCTGGCAGATCCGCCACCGTTGATATTGATCACAGACTGTACTTTGTGTTTAACGGCGAGGGCTTTCTCATAATTCTGTTTAGCCTCCGTGTACTCACGTTCGCTGCTGATGCCGTTTTTGTACAGCGATGCTGCGTTGTCCATCTGGCGCTTGGCTATTGCAAGGTCTGCCTCGGCACTATTCAGGTCGCTATAGTCGCCTGCAATGTCCGAGCTTCTGATGACAGCCAATACCTGTCCCTCGCTTACTTTATCACCCAGCGATACTTTGGTGTCTATTACCACGCCGCTGCTCCGGGGAAAAACCTTCACCAGGTTGTTTTCATTGTAGCCTACTTCACCGCTCAATGACAATTCATTGTCAACGTCACAATTGCTGGCAGTGTCTATTTTTATCATGCGCTGCATAGAATCGCTCAGCACAAATTTTGTATCTTCTGTCTTTTGCTCCTGTTTGTGACTGCAGCCGCTAAGGGCCGATAGCGCCACAAATGACAGTATGATGGTCTTTTTCATTATCGTTATTCTTTCGAAGTGTTTTTAATACGGTTACTGTACGATGTCTGTTCCTATTTGTGTATTCAATTCATCTTTGGCAAGCTGTACGTTCAACAGCTGTTGGGTTTGCTTCTGCATCGCATCCTTATAAGTATCGAAGTAGTCTATAAACTCTACCATACTTATTTGGCGATCGCGATAGCTCTGCACTACCTTATTGAATAAGGTTCCATAGTCTTCATAAAAGCCCGATGGGATATTAGCGTTCAGTTGTAAAGTATTCTTTAGCTTGTTGTAAGCGCTGACTACGTTATTGCTCAGCTCCACTTCTGCTAGCTGCATAGTGGCTTCTTCAGCTTTTAGCTGCCAGCGTGCCGCTTTGATATTACCCTGGTTCCTGTCAAATACAGGCAACGGTAAAGAAATGCCCAGTCCCACGTAGTTGGGCGTGTAGTTACTGTTTTTGTCAAAGTTTGGCCCAAGGGTCACATCGGGCACGGCAAGAGCTTTCTGATAGGCAAGGCTTTGCTGTTTATACTTCACCTGCAATTGCTCCAGGTGGTAGGTACTGTTATTAGCTTTCGCCATATCCATCATATCGTTCATATTCATTCCCGGCAGTTGTGGCAGCGTCAGGTTGCCAAGTAGTGGCTTTATTACCACATTCCCGCTTAGTTGCAGCATTGATTTCAGTTCTGCCTGGGTGTCATCCAGTTTTTTGCCATTTTCGGTAGCATCCTGTTGCAGGCCTATCTGCAGTGCCTGTACACGCAGCAGGTCTTTTTTAGAGATATTGCCCAGGTTATACTCGGCAGTCATCCCCGTCATCAGTTTATTGATCTGCTCCAGTTCTTTGTTATAGAGATCCTGTGCGGCAATGGTCTGCGCCAGCGTATAAAAATCAATATGCAATTCATAACGCAGGTTGCGCATCAGGTCTTTAAATTCCCACTCGCTTATTTCGGCGTTGGTACGGGCTAGCTTTATTTGTTTGCCGCGTTTGCCTGCTGTTTGTATCAGTTGCTGCAGCTGCACATAATATTGCCCATATGGGTTATTTGTTACCGGGTCGGTACCATGCTCAAACCATTTGTTATTGCTATATACATTCTGGTCTGTGTTCAGTATGGGGTTGTTCCAGAGCTTGGCCTGCTGTATCAGTGCTTTATCGGCTTCAATGCCGTATTGCCTGGCTACCAGCTCCAGGTTTTTGTCCATAAATAATTTCTCCACCTGCTGTATATCAAGGGCTAGTGTATCTGTTTGTTCTGTTTGAGCTCGTGATATTGCCGGTTGCAGGATGCATATACAGTAGCATAGATATACGCTACGTGTAAGCATTTTTTTTAACATGCTTCTATTGTTTAATGTGTACTAAGTTAATCTAAAGAGAACATTTACCGTCGTTCATCGGCGGTATTATTGCATTAAGCAATAAACTGTTTGGGAGGAGGTGGATTTATTTCCCGGCAAAAGAGATACTCGTAATTCTTGGGTATTACCGGTTTGCGCACTGCCTGGTCAGGCACAACAGGATGTTGTAGCTTCAGAGCAACCGGTACTACTACTTTAAAGGAAATATGCTTAACAGACTGATACTTTTTCGGGTGCTTATGGTCTTGCGATACGCGGGTTTGCAGGGGAGCATGCTCCAGGTCTTTTATTTCCTTATGGTGAACGTGAATAACGGTCTGGGTTAGGGAAATATCAAAATCATAATCACAGTCATCCATATCATCAGCATGTACGGTCAGCACAAAGACATTGAGGGTGAGGAATAACCCAAGAAGACGTGATATGTATTTTATATAACGGGGCATTTTATGCGTCGCCCGCAAAGTTATACGAGTTTCGTGGAAGGAACTGTTAAATGTTCCCATAATATATACCCGTATGGCACAAATTTCTCGCCTATACAATGCTATTTTTGTAAACAAACACAGCTATGTCTGCTATACTGGTAAAAGATATTATAGAAACAATAGAATCATTCGCGCCGGCCGGCCTGCAGGAAAGCTACGATAATAGCGGCCTCCAGGTGGGCGATCTTTCTGCAACGGTAACTAAGGCATTATTGACGCTGGATGTGACAGAAGCAGTGATAGAGGAAGCGATTGCTGCTGGTGCAAATATGATCATCGCCCATCACCCCCTGCTGTTTTCGGGGCTCAAGCGTATATCCGGTCGCAATTACGTAGAGCGGATCGTGCAGCGAGCTATTAAGAACGATATTAATATCTATGCGGCGCATACCAACCTGGATAATATATATAACGGTGTGAATGCCAAAATCGCCGAAAAGCTGGGCCTTCAGCAAACCAGGATTTTGGCTCCTATTACAGGAAACCTGTTCAAATTATACACTACTGTACCGCACGATGCAGCCTCAAAAGTTAGGGATGCCTTGTTCGCGGCTGGTGCAGGCTCACTGGGCAATTATACAGAATGCAGCTTCAACCTTTCGGGCACCGGTACCTTTAAGCCAAATGAGGAAGCAGACCCTGCTATCGGCAAGCCGGGAGGCTCCCGGGAATCAGTCGAGGAAATAAAACTGGAGGTTTTGATTGAAAAGCACCTGGAAAGAAAGGTACTGAGTGCGCTTTTTGAGCATCATCCTTACGAGGAAATAGCCTATGAGGTAGTTGCGCTCCAGAACCCCAACCAGGAAACCGGTGCGGGAATGATAGGCTTGCTACCTGAGCCTATAGAGGCCGGTAGGTTTTTAGGTTATGTTAAGGAAAAAATGAATGTATCTTGTATCCGGCATACAGAATTAGTAAAAAATACCATATCTAAAGTTGCCATTTGCGGCGGCGCGGGTAGTTTCCTGCTAAAGAATGCGATTAGTGCGGGGGCAGACGTATTCATTACGGGCGATTTCAAATACCACCAGTTCTTCGATGCCGAAGGGAAGATCATTATTGCCGATATTGGCCATTTTGAAAGCGAACAGTTTACGGTAGAAATATTCAGGGACTTACTTAACAAAAAATTTCCTAATTTTGCCGTCCTTGTATCAAATATTAATACCAATCCTGTAAAATATTTTTACTGATGGCTACTGTAAAAGACTTTTCAATAGAAGAAAAATTGACCGCTGTCCTGACGCTGCAAAAAATTGACTCTAAAATAGATGAGATCAAGACGCTGAAGGGCGAGCTGCCGATGGAAGTGAAAGACCTGGAAGATGAGATCGAAGGTTTGCAGACGCGTATTCAGAACATTGACGCGGAAGTAGCCAGCATCAACGGTTTCATCGACCAAAAAACCGAGGCTAAAAAAGAAGCCCAGGCACTGATCAAAAAATACGAAAAACAAGCGGATAATGTAAAGAACAACCGCGAGTTTGAAGCGATCAACAAAGAAACCGAACTGCAGGAACTAGAAGTAAAGCTGAATGATAAACACATCAAGGATGCTAACTTCGAACTGAAAGAACGTGCTAACCAGCGCCTGAGGACAGAAGATAAGATCAAAGACCTGGAAGATGTGCTGAAAGGCAAGAGGAAAGAACTGGAAAAGATCATCGCCGAAACTGAAAAAGAAGAACAGGCCCTGGCAGAAAAATCTGATGAGGCTAAAACAAAGGTAGATCCACGCCTGCTTTCTGCATACGAACGCATTCGTAACAGCTATAGCAATGGCCTTGCTGTAGTGCCTATCCTGCGCGACTCTTGCGGTGGTTGCTTTAACGTGATCCCTCCACAGCGCCAGTCAGAGATTCGCCAGCATAAGAAGATCATCGTTTGCGAACACTGCGGACGTATCCTCGTAGATACCGACCTGAATGAAAAAGTAGGATTGAAATAATCTAATTTTAGAATATATAAAAGGAGCCGTAAGGCTCCTTTTCTTTTTTTACCAATTATATAAACAGGCACCATTGGCAGCACACCGTTTTTGGCTTACTTTTGCCATCCGGTTTGGCTGCAAGTAGCGGCCTTAAAATCAAAATCTTGTTCTAATGAAGATATTAGTTTGTATCAGCCAGGTGCCTGACACTACTACCAAGATCGCATTCAGCGACAACAATACCAATTTCAATACACAAGGCGTTACGTTCATCATCAATCCTTACGATGAATGGTATGCTTTAGTTCGTGCTTTAGAGCTAAAGGAAGGGGGCGTTGCAAGTGCGGTGAACCTGGTAACGGTAGGTAAGGCAGATGCGGAACCAGTTATCCGTAAAGCATTAGCCCTCGGTGGCGATGAAGCTATCCGCATCGATACCGATAGCAATGATCCTTATGTTGTAGCTGCGCAGATCGCGGAATATGCAAAAAGCGAAAACTACGACCTGGTACTTTGCGGTAAAGAATCTATAGATTACAATAACGGTGTAATGGGTGCAATGCTGGCAGAATTGCTGGACATGAACTATATAGGCTTTGCAACATCTATAGACGTTGCGGGTAGCATTGCTACCGTTAAGCGCGAGATCGAGGGTGGCGAAGAAACAGATACAAGTTCCTTCCCGCTGGTGATCTCTTGCCAGAAGGGTGTTGCAGAAGCGCGTATCCCTAATATGCGCGGTATCATGGCGGCACGTACCAAACCATTGAAAGTAGTTGCCCCTGCAGCAATCAGCCCGCTGAGCACAATAGCATCTTACGAAATGCCACCGGCAAAATCAGGCGTTAAAATGATCAGCCCTGATAATATGGACGAACTGGTACACCTGCTGCACACAGAAGCTAAAGTGATCTAAGTATCAATAAGTAGTGAGTCATGAGTAATAAGTCATGGGTCGCGAAGTTTTTTTTGAATTTTGAATTTTGACTTTTGAATTATAAAATATGTCAATAATAGTTTTAGCAGAAAACGCACAAGGTTCTTTTAAAAAGAAGACGTTTGAAGCAGTACAATATGCAGCAGGTATTGCGCAAAATATGGGCACTACCGTTACTGCGGTAGCACTGGGCAACATAACAGATGCAGCCCTGGCAGAATTAGGTCAATATGGTGCTAATAAAGTATTACATGTTGCTGATGCCCGCCTCGATAATCTGAATGCCCGCGCTTATACTAAAGCATTGGTAACAGCAGCCGAAAAAGAAGGCGCTAAAGTGATCGTAGCACTGCACGATGTTACAGGTAAGGCTGTTGCGCCACGTGTAGCTGCAAGGCTCAAAGCCGGCATGGTAGCAGGTGCAGTAGCACACCCTGATATGTCTAACGGTTTCATCGTAAAGAAAAATGTATTCTCCGGTAAGGCATTCGCTTTTGTAAATATCACCAGCGATGTAAAGGTCATCACCCTGATGCCGAATACATTCGCAGTGAAGAAAGGAGAGGGCAGCGCGAACGTAGAAACGCTTAGTGTTGCTTTTGATGATAAAGATTTTGGTGTTACCGTAAAAGAAGTAAATAAAGTTACCGGTGCTGTACCGCTGAGCGAAGCAGAACTGGTAGTATCGGGTGGCCGCGGTATGAAGGGGCCTGAAAACTGGCATTACCTCGAAGACCTGGCCAATGCATTGGGTGCTGCGTTAGCATGTAGCCGCCCTGTAGCAGATGCACATTGGCGTCCTCACCACGAACACGTGGGCCAGACAGGTGGCACTATCCGTCCAAACCTGTATATAGCAGTTGGTATCAGTGGTGCTATTCAGCACCTGGCAGGTGTGAATGGGTCAAAGACCATTGTAGTAATAAACAAAGATCCGGAAGCGCCTTTCTTCAAAGCAGCAGATTACGGCGTACTTGGCGATGCGCTGGAAATATTGCCAAAGCTAACGGAGGCTGTTAAGAAGTTTAAAGAAACACAACATTAATATTCGCTCTGGCGAGTAAAAGGGGGTAGCGTCAACTACCCCCTTTTTTATGCATCGCTAACATCATCTACTCCCGGACGTTCTGTTTATTGTCAAAATATCAATAGGCCTTTAAAACATGGCCCGCGCCATCCCAATCATTTAGCTCGATGTATCTGGATTAATATATTAGTTGCTGCTTACCAGTTATTTAACTTTCAATTAAAAAGCGCTGTTAGCAAGGCTCCGTGTTATTAAAATAGCCTAAAAAAGCCCCAACTTTTTACCATTTTAGTCTTTCTTCTTTTAAGTATTATTTAACTTTAGTTACATAATAAAATCCCATAATGCCACCGATGCGCCCCAAACTACTCCCAATAGTGCTCACCTTTTTGTCCCTGTTTTTTTTACCGGGTTATTTGAGCGCACAGGTTACAGCCAATTTTACGGCCAGTTCTACCAGTACCTGCGGCAACGAGGTCATCTATTTCACGGATGGCTCCAGCGGCAGCCCTACTTCCTGGGAATGGGATTTTGGTGATGGCAGTGGTAAAGCGTATAATCAAAACCCCAGCCATAGTTATACGTCAAGTACCACATCCCATACATACACAGTTAAGCTCACAGCAAAAAGAGGTACATCCAGCAGCACCAAAACTATAAGCATCGTCGTCCACGAAACTCCCTCAGTAGATTTCTCCGCGACTCCCACTACAGGATGTGCGCCACTCAATGTCACTTTTACAGATAAGTCAACTGCCGGCGGCAATGGCACCAATACATATAATTGGTATTACGGGGCAGTTGGTACAGGCACAGGCGCATCGCCAACTTATTCCTTTACTGCATCCGGTTCCTACAATATCACACTCACGGTCATCAATAGTTGGGGTTGCCGCGCCAGCGCTACGAAGAACAGCTATATTAATGTGGTAGCAAAGCCAACAGCAAGTTTCTCAGTTAGCCCCGGCAGCGGTTGTAGTTCTCCTGCTACAACTATACTGACGTCCACCTCCACCAGTACCGCTACTATCACTTCCTATACCTGGGATTTTGGTGATGCCAGCAGCCCCGGTACAGGGTCTTCAGTATCTCATACATATACAGGTATTCCGCAGTGCTGGTCACCCAAACTGGTCATAAAAGATGCAAACGGATGTAGTGATTCCATAACCCAAAACAATGCTTTTTGTACTTACAGCCCACAGGTTACCAGTACAGTTGCCTCTTCAGTATGCATCTTCACCCCTACTTCAGTATCAGCTGCAGGAACTCCATCAGGCGGCAGCTACAGCTGGGATTGGGGCGATGGCAGCCCCAATACTTCGGGGCAAACAGCCAGCCATGCTTATACGTCCTCGGGCACCAAAGCCGTTGTCGTTACTTATATTTATCGTGGTTGTGCGGTTACAGCTACCAAGTATATTACGGTAAACCCTCAGCCTGTGGGCGATTTCACTACCTCACCCAATCCGCCTTGCGAAGCACCGGCAACTATTACATTTACTCCTACAGGCAATGCTACATCCTACATCTGGAAGTTTGGGGATAATTCTCCTGCCAGCACGCAAACCAGTCCTTCTCATACTTACACAAGGAACGGCTTCTATACAGATACGATGATTATCCAGAGTTCTGCCGGATGCATGGATACTATTGTTAAAGTTGATTCTATCAGGTTATACGACATGCGGCTTGATGCTTATGCGAAAGATACATTTGGCTGCAAACCGTTGACTGTAAACTTTAAGGATAGCGTTTACACCACTATTCCCAATGGAAATGCCCCATATCCATACACCATAGCATCATACCAGTGGGATTTTGGTGATGGTACGCCCCCGGTAAATCAGCAATTTCCTTCGCACATCTATACGGATACAGGTATTTTCAAGGCGTGGTTGAAGGTAACCTCTGTGAATGGATGTACCACTACAGATACTATCCATATAACGGTAGGACAACCACCTAACACCGATTTTGTAGGTACTCCGCAGCATATTTGTAACAACAATTTTGTTTACTTCCAGGATCAGACCACTGGCCCTGTAGATGAGTGGTTGTGGTACTTTGGCGATGGAAGTAATAGCCAGTCTCCGTCTCCGGCTTATAAATATCGAACCCCCGGCGTGTACACGGTAAAGCTTGTATCTTATTTCCACAAATGTCCGGATACGATGATAAAGAATCAGTACATAACTGTTGATTCTCCGGGTTCCGCTTTCAGGGTTATTTATAGTTGCGATACCGTTAAAAAGGTAAATATTGTTAATGAAACAGTTGGGGCTACTTCCCGGCAATGGGATTTTGGCGATGGATATACAGATACCTCAATGGCACCTTCTCATGTATATTCCAGTTTTGGTAGTTATACGATAACGCTCGTTTCATTTAATAGCCGTAGCGGCTGCCGGGATACATTGAAGATTCCTATTCTCCTTGCTCCGGTAACTGTTACACTCACAGCTGCAGATACTGCTATCTGTCAGCATACGAAGACGCGGTTTACTGCCACAATTACGGGGCTGCAGGCTTTTGGTTATAGTTGGTTTATTGATGGTAATTTTGTCAATGATAGCTCTGTTAATTATACTTATCAGTTTAATTACACCGGATATCACACAGTAAAGGTGAGGGTCTTTGATGAGCATGGTTGCTGGAATACGCTGGAAAAAACCAATTGGATATTTGTCTCTCACCCTACGTTAGCCGACACTGCCATTCCGCTTAATGGATGCGTGCCTTTGACGGTCAACTTTACTGATAACAGTACAGTGCCTAGCGGTGCAACAATAGCTTCGCGTAAATGGGATTTTGGCAATGGCAGCGCTACAACCACATCAGCCACTATTTCCAATATATACAATGCTGCCGGTAACTATACGATCAAGCTTTATGTAACCGATAACCTGGGTTGTAACGATTCCCTGATCAAACCTGCCTATGTCAGCGCGTATAAACCAGATGCGTTCTTTTCTGTTCCTGATACCGTTTGTTTGCATGGGGATGTCAATTTTAGTAACGGTACCAGTGGCGATGCGCCACTCACATATACATGGGATTTTGGAGATAAAAAGCCTTTAGATAATGCTAAAAGCCCAACCCATGTTTACGATTCATTAGGCACCTTTGATGTTACACTGTTTGTAACGGATGGGCATGGCTGTAAAGATACACTTGCAAAAAAGGCAACCATTACAACGGTTAACCCTACTGTAGCATTTGATTTTCTTACTGATTCCGTTGCGGTTTGCGCACCATTATTTGTAAGGATGCAAAACACATCTGTAAATACCGTTTCACCGTATACCTGGGATTATGGTGATGGTAACCAATCAACACTTACCAACGGTAAAAATTTATATACCGCCCCTGGTTATTATAGGGTTGTTCTTACAGCCCAGGACAGGCATGGATGCGTAGATTCAGCCGTGCATCATGTAAATATCCTGGGTTATTCCGGAGCTTTCACATATACGCCGTTGCAGGGATGTAAGCCACTGACAGTTACCTTTACCTCGTCCACTACAAATGTAGCTTCCATGACATGGGACTTTAGCGATGGATACACCGTTAAACAGGCAGGTGGTACGATAACACATACATACGACCATGCGGGCGCATATACTCCAAAAGTATTGTTCGAAGATGCCAACGGATGTAAAGCCTTAAGTAGTGGGCTTGATGAGATAAAGGTAGATGCTGTAGAGCCCGATTTCTATGCCGATGCACCATGCCAGTTCAATACCGTAACACTTAGAGATACAACACACACTTATTTCTCGCCGGTAGTTATATGGCATTGGACATTTGATGACGGCACGACCAGCGATAAGCAGTATCCTAAGCATTTGTATGGCCCTCCCGGCAGTTATCCCGTTACATTGTATGCCGAAAATCAGTGGGGCTGTAAAGACAGTATCACTAAAGATATCATCATACATGGTTTGCCGGAAATAAGCGCCGGAGGAGACACTATTGTATGTTTATCAGACTCGGCACATCTGCAGGCATCTGGCGGTGTTTCCTATCACTGGACTTATTCGCCTTACCTGTCTTGCCTGGATTGTCCGGATCCCTACGCCAATCCACCGAAGAATGGTTTCTTCATAGTTACAGGTACCGATCAGTACAATTGTAAGAATACAGATACGGTTAATGTAACGCTTAAATACAAGGTTACCGCTACCGCCAGCGGCGACCAGGAAATATGCCAGAAAGAGCATGTGATACTGGATGCCAGGGGTGGTAAAACATATCTATGGCTGCCACCCGATGGCCTCGATAACAATCATTCGTCATCACCTAGTGCCAGTCCGCAGCAAACAACAAAGTACACAGTTATCTCATACGAAGGAAGGTGCATACCTGATACAGACCAGGTAAGGGTACAGGTAGATCCGTTGCCTTCTGTAAAAGCTACCGGTGGTACTACCATCGTCGCGGGCAACTCCACTACATTGCTTGCCACAGGCAACCTGATCGAGAGATTCAAGTGGAAGCCTTCTGAAAGTCTTAATCACGATGATATACCTGACCCGATCGCCAGCCCGCTGAAAACAACGGAATATACGATTGTAGTGTATACAGATCACAATTGCCAGGATAGCGATAAGGTAACCATCAAGGTGTTATGTGATAAAAGCCAGTTATACATACCTAATACGTTCACCCCCAACGGAGATGGACAAAACGATATATTCTATCCTCGGGGAACCGGTTTAGATAAGATCAAGAGCTTCCGTATATATAGTCGCTGGGGCGAGCTGGTGTATGAAAAAACTTCCATCACTATCAACGATAAGGCAGAAGGATGGGATGGTACCTATAACGGAAATGTATTGCCGCCCGACGTTTTTGTTTATATGATAGAGGCACAATGTGAAGATGGCCAAACAATATTGTTCAAAGGTGATATAACCCTGGTAAGATAAAAGTGGATGATTATGAAAAATAGACGGTTCAAATATACTTTAGCTTTGGGATTGTTGATGGCAGGTACTTCCATGTATGCCCAGGATATACACTTCTCACAGTTTTACGAAACTTCCATTCTGCGCAATCCTGCCCTTACAGGATTGATCAATACAGACTATAAAGTATGCGCAATATACCGCAGCCAGTGGAGCAGTATCAGTAAGCCTTTTCAAACCGGCCTGGTAAATGTGGAAGCAAGGATACCTGTAAATGAAGTGAACGATTTTGTAAGCATAGGCTTGTTAGGATACTATGACAGGGCAGGTAGTGTTAGCCTGCAAACCTTATCCCTGTACCCGGCAATCAACTATAACAAATCCCTGGAAGATGGTCATAACTCGTACTTGTCAGTAGGGTTTACGGGTGGTTATATTCAGCGTAGCTACGACCCTACGCGTGCTACATACGATAATCAGTTCGAAAACGGCCACTATGCGCCACAAGTGTCCAGCGGAGAAACAAACCTGAATAACAAGTATAGCTATTTCGATCTTGGCGCTGGTATTAGTTTTAGCAGTACCACAGGCGGCGGCGAAGATGATCATAGGCTGAACTATATCCTCGGTCTGTCCGGCTACCACCTTACTCAGCCCAGCAATTCATTTTTTGATCAGAACAGTGTAAAGCTGGATATGAAATGGAATGCCAGCGTATCGGTGATACAGCAGGTAAACGAAACTATTAGCTACCAGGTACATGTCAACTACATGAGGCAAGGAACCTATAACGAGGCTATACTGGGAGGATTGGTAGGATACAATAAAAAAGACGCAAATGGTAGTTTGCAGTTTGTAATATCCGGTGGCGCATTTTATCGCTTTGCTGATGCTATAATTCCAACTGTTCGGTTAAGATACAAAGACTACGGTTTTACTTTTAGTTACGATTGCAACGTGTCGTCACTAAAAGCCGCTACCAATCTTCGTGGAGGCTATGAACTAAGCCTCGTTAAAACAGGATTCTGGAAAGGTCCTGAACACGATCATGCCCGCACCATCTGCCCCGTATTCTTTCAGTAATGTGTGTTATAATTTATTAATAGAGCCTGCCATAGCGCAGGCTTTTTTGTAAAAAGAAAGGAGCGTTTGATAACGCTCCACATTCACTTGGTGTGACTTATTTGCCTCTACTTTTTTACATAAAATGTTGTACCAATGCCACACTAAGTTGAGGAAATGTTAAACATAGTTTTTGATGGGTTATTACTAAAAGATTGATATACAGCGGCTATTGCTGGTAACATTTTGTAAATGACGGATGGCACAGTTTTTCCGACATCCTACATGCTATAAGAGGGGCATCATTATGAGAGTTACACCAGAAGACGTTTTGAAGAAAATCTATCAATTACAAAGTATCCAGGATAAAGCAGGCAACCACAATCACATGTTCGGAGTAGACACATTGTCTATGTTGTTTGACACACCTTTTGATTACATGATGAACATATTGGAGGTCTTAAAAGAGAAGGGACAGGTCGTCATGACGGAATTAAAGACCAAGCGTACGGGTAAGAACAATGTGGCTTATGTTTCCCTGAAGTGATGGGATATCAGCCTGTTTATATTTAAAACTGCCGGGGTGCTTTCAGCATCTCAGTTGGTGGTATAATGTTTTTAATATACTAATGGGGATGTTAAGGAAAGAAGAGTAGGGATGCCGAACCGGCATCCCTTATTTTTTTTCGCAAAATTGAAAGTGTTCATTGGGTTGGCATGGATTTATTAAACAATTGGTCAATAGTATGGTTAATAGGAATATAGAGGGATGTTTTTAAACATCCCTGTTTTTTTAGGTGCTGGCATAGGATTTTTAAAGAAATAATATCATTAATCGAATCAGTAGTTGTGGGGTGTTTTCAAACATCCCTTTTTTATGCTATACTGCTACCGGTTGATTGTAGGTCAGATAATTTTGCGGGTTGTAAAGAACCTATTAGTTTCCTTTTATGCGTTTATAGGCTAAACAAAATATCAGCGACATCAAATACCCATTAACTTTGCATCCGTTATGGCATATAAATCACTCGAAGCGTTTATAGAAGCATTAGATAAGGCTGGCGAATTAGTAAGGATTCAAACGTTTGTTGATCCTGTTTTAGAGATTGCAGAAATAGCAGATCGTGTTTCAAAAACACCTGATAGAAATAAAGCGCTGTTGTTCGAAAATACCGGTACCGAATTCCCCCTGCTCATCAACGGTATGGGTAGCGAAAAACGGATGTGCATGGCATTGGGCGTGAATGACCTCGACGATGTAGCACGCGATATAGAGAACCTGCTAAAAACCATGTCGGCGCCAAAGAATGGCTTGTTAGAGAAACTGGCCATGTTGCCGCAACTCAGCAAATTTGCCTCTTGGATGCCCAAAGTGGTGAGTGGCCATGGCGCCTGCCAGGAGGTAGTAATGCAAAACCCTGACCTCTCAAAGCTGCCGATCCTGAAATGCTGGCCAAAGGACGGCGGCCGCTTCATAACGTTGCCCGCCATACATACCAAAGATCCCTTAAATGGTACACGCAATATCGGTATGTACCGTATGCAGGTATTCACAGATACTATGACCGCAATGCACTGGCACAAACACAAAGTATCTGCCCGCCATTACAATGAATATAAGAAGCTGAACAAAAAAATGCCGGTTGCCGTTGCATTGGGTGGCGACCCCGTATATACCTATGCGGCCACAGCGCCGTTGCCGGAAAATGTAGATGAATATATGCTGGCTGGCTTTCTGCGCAAAAAGCGTGTAGAGCTGGTGAAATGTATTACCCAGCCCGAAATAGAAGTGCCGGCAGATGCGGATATCATCATCGAGGGATATGTGGACCCAAATGAGGAGCTGATATGGGAAGGGCCATTTGGCGATCATACAGGCTACTATTCATTGCCCGATTGGTACCCACGTTTTCATGTTACAGCCATCACGCACAAAAAGAAGGCAGTATATCCTGCAACCATAGTAGGTATTCCACCACAGGAAGACGCATGGATAGGTAAGGCTACCGAACGCATATTCCTCACACCTATGAAGATGACCATGGTGCCTGAGATAAAGGATATGAACATGCCTGTAGAAGGGGTGTTCCACAACCTGGTGATCGCCTCTATCAATAAAGAATATGCAGGCCAGGGGCAGAAAGTAATGAATGCCATGTGGGGCGCCGGGCAAATGATGTTCAATAAAATACTGGTGCTGACAGATGGCAATAAAGATCTGAATGATTACAAGTCGCTGGCGCAATATGTGTTTAACAATCTCGATCCCGTTACCGATGTTTATTTCAGCCAGGGGCCAATGGATGTATTGGATCACAGCTGCAGCAAGCTGGGCTTTGGCGGTAAGATGTGTATCGATGGCACTAAAAAATGGGAAGAAGAGATCGTTCATCCGCATATACCTTTTTCATTAGCGCCTGCTTTCGACAAAGCAAAGATCATGCAGCAATACCCGGAGATAAAAGGTATCAATGATAAGCTTGCCCGAGACTGGCAGATAGCGGTACTGTTTGTAGCAGTGGAGAAAAACCGCCAGGGACATGTGCTGGAACTGCATCGCCAATTATGTGAAGAGGCCACCGTTCAAAACATAAAAATGATCCTTTATGTAGAGCATACAGTTCATGCAGATGATATTGCAGATGTGCTCTGGCGTTTCTGTAACAACATGGATCCCCGCCGCGATCATTTTTTTGCAGGCGCCAATAACCAGGTACTGGGATTAGATGGTACACGTAAGACTAAAAAATTCGATAATTTCGATCGTCCATGGCCAAATATTATTGCTGCTGATGAAGCAACTATCAAAGCGGTAGATGCTAAATGGCAGGAACTTCACCTGGGCTCGTTAATAACATCTCCATCCCTGCGCTACAAACACCAGATGTATGGCGAAGAAGCAGAGGTGGAAGATTAAAAAAAACTATTTCCATGAGCGATAAAAAAAGAGTGACTGGTATCGGTGGCATTTTCTTCAAGAGCAATGATCCCGATTATATGCGCACCTGGTATCAAAAGCACCTGGGCCTTGATAACAGCCCTTATGGCAGCGTATTCGAATGGCGCGATATAAACAACCCCGATAAGAAAGGTTCTACTATCTGGAGCGCCTTCCGCAATAGCACAGATTATTTTCAACCTTCGGAAAGAGAATTCATGATCAATTTCAGGGTAGAAGATCTGGAATGGTTGCTGGCTGAACTAAAGAAAGAAGGCATAGAACAAGTTGGCGAGATGCAGGTGCATGATTATGGTAAGTTTGCCCATATCATAGACCCCGAGGGCATAAAGATCGAGCTATGGGAGGCAAGCGATGAAGATGCCGGGCAGGACTAAACGTGAGTTTAGAAAAGCTGTAACAAATATCCAAGGCAGGCACCGCCTATTATTATAAACGCGGTATTGAGTTTTTTGAAGGCTATCGTCGTCGCAAAACTCAATATCGCTATAGTGATCGTACGCCAGTCTTGTATGGCATCGCGTCCCATATTGATGCAGGTCACCAGTATCAATGCTACAGATACAATATTTACCGTATCAAGAAATGCAGCCATTATCTTTGATCGGCGCAGCTTAGGTATTAGCGGGTTCAGCAAGGCTACGAATAAGAATGACGGAAGGAAAATGCCCAGCGTTGCTGCGGCCGCGCCGCCGATGCCACCTATTTGCCAGCCTATGAAGGTGGCAGCGGAAAATACCGGCCCCGGCGTAAATTGTCCTACTGCTATGGCATCTATCAGTTGTTGACGGCTTAATATACCCTTTGCTACCAGTTCACTATCCATGAAAGAAAATAGCACATAGCCACTCCCATATAATATCGCGCCTATCTTCAGGAATATCGAGAATAACTTAGCTGCCGGCAGCGTAACCGGCGCAACTACGCTAAGGCTGCGATTGTGTTTTATGGATTGCAACAGCATACCTATTGCTCCGGCGCCAAATAATACTGCTATCTCATTGACGCCCAAAAGTGCGATTATAGCAGCCGCTATCCCGATGATACCCAATGTGGTATTCTTCCATGCCTTTTTACACAGGGTTATCATCACAGATATGATCACGGCTATGATGGCAGGCTTAATGCCATACAAAAATGGGGCTACTTCGGGCAGGCTGCCGTAGGTTTGATACGCCCATGCCAGTGTACCTGTTATCAGCACTGCCGGCATGATGAAGCAGAAACCCGCCACCACAAGGCCTTGCCAGCCGGCATGTTCATGTCCGCAATGCATGGTCATTTCGGTAGAGTTGGGGCCGGGTATCAGGTTGGTAGCGCCCACAAGATCCATGAAGTGTTCATGGCTCATCCATTGCCTCTTTTCTACTACTTCCTTTTGCATTAATGCAATATGCACGGCAGGGCCTCCAAATCCTATGATCCCTAGTTTCAAAAATAGCTTAGCTACTTCTTTCAGATGTTCGGCTTTGTGAGATGCCATGCTGCAGCTTGTATTAACAGGCTGCAATTTAACTACTTAGTTCCTGTGTGAATTGGGAAATTATCATTATTAATAAAGGGCATCAAAATGCCAATATCATTTCATACTGGCTACCTCCCTTAGGTATTCCATTTGCTTCAAGAAAGCTTGTGATCGCATCATCGGTTTCCTCTGTATTGATGACTTTCGTTTTACCGCTTTTATTGCTTTGCAAAAGGCTATGCAGTATTGCCGATCCGATTCCCTGCCTGCGATGATCTTTATGAACTGCTAGTTGTGTAATATCACCTGTTGCAGGTGCCAGGATGCCATAGCCTATCAATTCGTCAGCTTTATAGGCACCCTTCATTACGAAGTCGTCCGACGCACGCTCTATAGATTCAAAACTGTTTTGCCAGGAGGGCGCATGATCTCCAAGTGCCACCATCTCATTTTTAAGCGCTATGGTAATTGGCTTGATCTCAATATTATGTAGCGGGGTAGCGTGTTTAATTTTTATTTTGTCCGCCTCCTGCCTGAAATAATTAAATCCACGTGTTATAGTAAAGCCAAGCTTTTTATATACAGATATAGCGCTGCTATTATCCTGCAACACTTCCAGCAGATATTGTTTACAACCTGCATCTTTCAGTTGAGGAACTGCCGCTTCAAATATCTGTGTAGCCAGGCCCTTGCCCCTGTAGTCTGCTACAGTGGCAGTGCCCGTATCATAGGCTGTTTTGATGCCGTTAAATGTACCTATGCCGTTCAGTGTAAAGCTCACCAGCCTGTCATTATCAAATGCCCCAAATGATAGTTCAGGCGTATAGCCACGCCTCCTCAGGTCTTTTTGTAATTCCTCGCGGCTCCACGAGGCAGCGTACCCTTTAAATGCTTCATCCCATGCAGCATACAGGGCATCAAAACCAATGTCCTTAAGCGATCTTATTTCCATCTCTGCAAAGCTAAATCGGCCTAAGTTTATAGCCATCACCCCATCAGCGTGGTTTACCAGGGTACTATTACCTTGTAGTCATAGGGAGCATACCTGCTGTCATAGTTAACTTTATCTGTGTTTTTCAGATTCGTGTATTCTGCTGCTTTAGATGGGTCTTTCTCATTTCTGCTAAGCGCATCATATACATCTGCACGTACACGCAGCCACCGTGCATCGCGTATAATGATCGATTCCAGCGAATCCATCAATGGCTTCCTGTCTATCGATGCATTGCTGCCAAGCGCTCTCATTCCCGCCACCAGAAACATTCTTGTAGTTTGGTCATCTGCCTTCATGCCGGGCATCTTAACATACTTGAGATAAGTGTTATAAGCTTCTTCATTTTTATGCAAGTGGTAAAGGGATTGCACCTTGCCTGCATACCATGATGAACTGTCTGTTTGGGCATGAATGCTGAAACATAAGGTCAATGCACATAAAAGAAGAAATAAGCTTTTGGTCATAGTGATACTAAGATAACTCATTCGTGCAAAAATCATGGGTTATAGGTTTAACCCTGGATAACACTATCTGATCTTACTGGTATCAATGGCGCTTCTTTGCGGGCCTTCATTCATTACCCTTGTGGCGTTTTGCACCGGCGTGTTGTTGCCATTGGCGTTCATCCTGTTTACTCTTGGGTTGATAGGCTCCGTGTATCGGGTACGTTCGGCCTTTTGCGTTGGAGCAGTCAGCGTAGCTTTATCGGCTGTGTTGCCTTTGTCTTTTTCTCCTTTGCTGTTAATATGCATATGGCTGCCTGTTTCAGACTTGGTTGCCTTCCTGGTCGATTGCGGTAAGCTCTGTGCATAAGCAGTTGCAGTACCCAATACCAGCGACAAAGCTAAAAGAGTGATCTTCATAACATAAGTTTTTACTCACCTAAGTCGCAGGTAAACTTATGCCATCCAGCTATGAGAATATGTTAACTTAGTTAAGGACGGCTGCAGGTTTATTCCCCATTACCGAAAAGTAAAAAGTAGTGCCCTGTCCTTTTTCGCTTTTCACCCATATATCACCACCGTTTTGCTTAATGAATTCACGGCAAAGCATAAGGCCAATGCTATTGCCCACTTCGTCAGATGTGCCGACGGTACTGTAATTATAAGGCTCAAATATATGTTTCTGCTTTTCAGGATCTATCCCTATTCCATTATCTTTTACTGAGAATACAATATGCCCATCATTCTGCTCCGCTCCTATTTCTATATTACCACCGGTACGGGTATATTTTATGGCATTAGAGAGCAGGTTGCGCACCACAAATTTAAAATGGTTCTCGTCTGTATATATCTGTGTTTGTACCGGTACTTTGTTCTGTATCGTGATGTTTTTATTATCCGCTGTTACCTTCAGCAGTTTCAGGTTATTGTTTAGTACATCCGTCACGTTAAACACAGACTGCTGCAATGTTACTCCTTTGATCTGTAGTTTTCCCCAGTTCAGCAGCTTGTCCAGTGTCTCAATAGACGCCTGCGAATTCTCATCCAGCGAGTCAAGTATAAATTCCTTTTCACTTTCCGGTGTTGCCGGGTTTCGGTATATATCCAGCAGCACAGGTATGTTGCCTATCGGCCCCCGTAGGTCGTGGCCCACAATAGAAAACAGGCGATCTTTTACATCGTTTAGCCTGGTTAGTTCCTGCTCGCGCCCGGCAAGTTCTTTATTCAGCCTGCGGCTTTTGCCAAAGAAAAATAACAAGGTTATCAGCGTTATGGCCAACACTAATGCTATAACGATGATGTAGTTTTTCGTTTGCAGGTTGCGCTGTTCCGATTTCCGCAGCGCGTCGAGCTGTGTGTTTGATTTATTCAGTTCATATTGTGCCTGCAGGTTCGCTATCTCCTTCATCTTATCCATCGTAAAGATGCTGTCATGTAGTTCACGCTCTTTCTTCAGGTAGGCAACTTCGTCCTCATAATCTTTGTTAGTATCTGCAAGGTGCGCCAGGGAGTTTAATATTTCTGAGCGAAGTAACTTGTTATCTATACTTTTTGCTAGTACATATGCCTGCGCCAATGCATCTGTTGCCTTATCAACGTCGCTGCCAAAATAAGACTGGGCCATATATTGGAGTACCCGGGCCTGCTCTTCTTTTAAATTTTTTTCTTTAGCAATAGCAAGCGATTTGTTATAGTATTCAAGGGCTTTTTTGTGATTATTTTGTTCAGCATAGATCCGGCCTATGTTCATCAATGGCTGCAGGCGTATCTCTTCCAATTCCGGACTTTTAGCCAGGTCCAGCGATTTTTGAAAATAGTATACGGCGGAATCATAACTATTTTCCTTCGCAAACTGCACGCCCATGTTATTATACAGGTATGCAGTATTTCCTGTTTTTTTTGTGTGTACTGCAAGGTCAAGGGCTTTGTGCAAATAGGCTTTGGCCTGGTTATTATTACCGCTGAAATCGTTGGCTGTGCCAAGCTTAATATAAGTGCCTATAAGATTAGGTGTATCATTTACTCTTTCGAAGTATTGCAGTGCCTTAAGAAAGTGGCCTACCGCGGGTTGAAACTGGCCTCTGCGTCCTTCCACCACGCCCAATGCATTATGGGCTTTTGCAACTCCCTGTTCATTATGCATGGAAGTATATATGGCTAAGGCCTGTTCTCCTGCTTCCTGTGCCCTTACTGCATACCCCATTTGATCGTATACGCCACAAAGCATACCAAGCATGGATGCTTTTCCGGGCAAATAGTTGCGGTCAGTAAATCGTTGAAGACCCTGCTCCAGGTAGACTTTAGCAGAATCTTCGTTGGAATTTTTGAAATAATCGAATATCTGCCGGTAAGCAATTAGTTTTTGTGTATCTGTTGCTGCGTGATTTATTAACGCCTGGAAGTTAGGATGATCTGTCTGGGCAGTAGAAATTACAGATGTCAATATAAGTATCAGTCCGGTCAGTACGCGCCTCATCTAATAATATGCTTGGGTTCTTGAATGCTGTAATCACCCTAAAGTAGTGCTGAAATATTAAAAAATCAAATGCAGGTATTTTTTACAGCTATATATAGTTGTTTTTCGGGTAAGGTTGCTTACTTCCCGAGTAGTTCAAGTACCAAAGCTACTGTAGTGGTAATCATGATCGACCAAAACAACGGACCTGTTTTGAGGTAACGGTTTTTTTTTACTTGTGGTTCAAAAGGGATCACCTTCCTAGCCTTCCTGATCTGAGGCTGGTCATTATTTTCAATCGACCTGAGAGCGATCTGCATATCATAGCGTTTAAATATAAAAATCGTACCTGGTTTGTTATCAACAGGTGAGGCATCTCATCGCTGATGGTGATAAATATCACCTGTTATTTTTTATGTTTATATAAATGCCTGATAAAAGTAATTCCATAGCGTTCCTCAACGCTAAATTATTATAATCAGGTGTTAAAGTAAAGAGCCGGGATAAAAATTGAATTAAATTTTATATAAAATATAAATCTATTGAATACGAGCAAATTGGATTTTATGCCTTCGTCAGCAAAAAATGAAAATGGCACGGTGATCACCGTGCCATTTTCATTTTAGAGAGGGTTTTCTATCCTTGATATTTCGCCTTATAATCATTTATTGCCTTCTCCACTATCTGCATGGCTACTTCTTTGTTTTGGAAATCTTCTACCAGCACTGTTTTATTTTCCAGTGTTTTATACTCTTCAAAGAAGTGTTTCAGTTCACTATGAAAATAGGATGGCAATTGCTCTATATCGTCAATATGGTTTACGCTTACGTCATCGGCAGCTACAGCTATGATCTTATCATCGCCTTCGTTATTGTCTATCATACGCATTACGCCTATTATTTTGGCGCGCACAATGCATAATGGTTGTATCTCAATTTGTGATAATACCAGTATATCCAGCGGGTCATTGTCCTCGCCAAGTGTTTGGGGGATAAAACCATAGTTTGCCGGGTAAAACACAGATGAATAAAGCACGCGGTCCAGCATCAGCATTCCGGTTTCTTTATCCAGTTCATATTTTGCCCTGCTGTTCTTAGGTATTTCAATAATAGAATTCAGCACCGCCGGTTTTTCTTGTCCAATTGCCACCTGGTGCCATGGATTAAAATTCATAAACGCAATAGTTTTTTTACGGCCGCAAAGCTACTGATATTAGCACGGACGGTAAAAATATCATCAGGATTATCTTATATCATCTTTTTTATAATCCTGCAGTTTTTCTAATGCCTGCTCCGGGTAGCGAAGAGTGCCCTTTTTGGTAACTGCTATGCGCTGCGCTTTGTATATACCCGAATGCCCGCTGAAATAGTAGGCGGTAAAACATGCAATGGCGTAAAACAGCACATGTTCTCCGCCAAATAGTTCTATGCCCATCAAGGTGCAGGCAATAGGTGTGTTGGTAGCGCCGGCAAATACAGCTATAAAACCAAGTCCTGCAAACAGGTCTGTCGGTGCGCCTGAATAAGCGGCTATTGTATTACCCAACGCAGCCCCAATGAAAAATAACGGGGTCACTTCCCCGCCTTTAAAGCCGGTACCAAGCGTAATCGCTGTAAAGATGATCTTCCACAGCCAGCTAAAGTCTGTTACTCCGCCCGCATGAAATGCGTTTACTATGGATATGCCATTAGGATATTTAGAGGTTACGCCAAGTCCCAGGTAGTCTTCCGTGCCCAGTGCATAGGTCAATCCTATGATGGCTAGCCCCCCTATGGCAGGTATCAGCCACTGGTGTTTGGGTATATATGCTTTGCTCGTCTTGCTTATATTATGAGATAGCCAGGCAAACAGGTAGCTCGCCAGCCCGAACGCGGCCCCTGCAAGTACGGCCTTTGCCAAAAGCAGAAGGTAGCTGCCTGCATATGCCTGCTGCAGATGAAACGCGGGAAGGCTGATCTGGTAGTGCGTGTGATGAATGCCCCATGCCGTGCACACAATGTCTGCAAATACCGATGCGATAAACGATGGGATCAAAGCATTGTATTGTATACGCCCGATAGCTAATACTTCCAGTGCAAATATGGCGCCTGTTAGCGGTGTGCCAAACACTGCTCCGAAACCTGCTGCAATACCGGTGATGAGTAGGATGCGAATGTCTTGCTTATCCAGCTTGAACCATTTGCCCAGCAATTGCGCCATGCTGCCACCTATCTGCACCGCCGTACCTTCTCTTCCGGCAGATCCGCCAAACAGGTGGGTAATGATCGTGGTGATAAGCACCAACGGCGCCATGCGCGTTGGTACACCACCGCCTGGCTCATGTATCTCATCCATGATCAGGTTGTTACCGGCTTCTGCATTTTTACCCCATAGTTTATACAGAAAATGGATGCCCACGCCGGCAACCGGCAGCAGGAATAACAACCAGGAATGTTGCCAGCGAAATTTTGTGGATTCATCAAGCAGGTACAGGAACAACGCAACCAGCGACCCCACTATAAGCGATACTGGGATGGCAATAACAGTCCATTTTACTAAATGACGGATAATGTAGCTGAATTCCGAAGCGTATATTTTTTTCATACCTGCATTAAACGATTAGGCAACATATAGTTGCGGTCTGCAGGCGCCATCAGCTTCTTTTAAGCGGTTTATAACAGGAAGACACCATTTCCTTACTGCGGCAAATATAATTATAAATCAGATAAAGTTGGCTACCGCAACCGCTTAATGGCTTACTTATAATTTTTATTACCTCTTCAAAAAGCGTTAATTTTGTAGCAGTTCTTTGACATATAAACCCTAACCAATTTCATATCCGCACTCAAGAAAACTAAAAGCCTTAAAAGACTAGCAAAAACTAACATTTTCTAACAAATTGGATATTGTATCATATCTAATTATTTGATTATAAATAATAATATTGCTTGTTTAGCGAGCCTGAAGTTTACCTATCTTTAAGTAAGAATGTTGTACGCTATTGTAGATATTGAGACCACGGGAAGTTTTGCCTCCAGCAACGGCATTACCGAGATAGCAATTGCGATACATGACGGCAGGCAAGTGATCCATTTTTATGAGACGCTTCTCAACCCTCAAAATCCCATCCCATTCTTCATCCAGAAGCTTACGGGCATTACTAACGAAATGGTAGCGCATGCACCATCATTTGCAGAGGTAGCCGGGCAGATACATGAGTTGCTGCAGGACAAGATATTTGTAGCGCACAATGTCAATTTCGACTATTCTTTCCTCAAATACCAGATGGAGTCTGCAGGCTATGAGCTTACTACGCGCAAGCTATGTACCATACGCCTGGCGCGCAA
Organism: Bacteroidota bacterium; assembly: GCA_018267955.1. Taxonomy (GTDB): domain Bacteria; phylum Bacteroidota; class Bacteroidia; order Chitinophagales; family Chitinophagaceae; genus Polluticoccus. The sequence continues at coordinate 149,423 of JAFDXL010000002.1, read as the reverse complement.
GATCATACCGGGTTATCGTAGTTATGGCCTCGGCAAGCTTTGCCACCAGTTAGGCATCAATCTTACCAATCATCACCGCGCAGGTGGCGACGCATTGGCTACTGCCGAATTATTCAGCATGTTGTTAGAGAAAGATGCCGAAGGTGTAATAGCTGCCATGCTGAAGGGACGTAACAGCGAGCAATACCTGCCGCCGCATGTGCCTGTGGAAGAAGTAGAACGCTTACCGAAACAGCCGGGTGTGTATTACTTCTATAACAATACTGGTAAAGTAGTGTACGTGGGTAAGGCTAAGAACTTGTCGCGCCGGGTACGCAGCCACTTCAGCAATAATAAGGCGGGCAAGCAAAAGCAGGATTTCCTGAGAGACATTCACCGCATCAGCTATAAAGAATGTGCAACAGACCTGATGGCACATATACTGGAAAGTACGGAGATACGTCGCCTGTGGCCTATATACAATCGCAGCCAGCGGGGATACCTGCCTAAATTTGGCCTGTTTGTTTACGAAGACAGGCAGGGATACAAACGCTTTGCTATTGAGAAAAATAAGCACTACTTCAAGCCGATCCATACTTTCAATACTTTGATAGAAGGCCATAACCGCCTGCGGGAAATGATCAGTGAATTTGGATTGTGCGCACGTTTATGCAACCTGGCAAAGAGTGCCGACTGTAGCAAAGGTGTATTTGCAGATAGCTGCACCGGTGAATGTAGTGCGCTGCTTCATATCGATGAATATAACAATAGAGTGGATGATGCAGTTAATTGGCTGCAAAAGCAGTTACCAACTTTTGCTTTTATAGACAAGGGCATTGCAGAGGATGAGCAGAGTTGCATCCTGGTAAGGAAAGGTAACTTCTACGGTATGGGCTATCTGAAGGATGGCGTGTTGCCTGACGATATCGATCAATTGCAGGAGCAGCTGGAACCAATGCCTGACAATGACTTCATACGCAACCTGGTATACAAGCATGCTGTTAACTATCCTGAAAAGTGCGTTAATTTCTAAGTCGCTTATTGTGCCAGCCAGTACTTTCTCAGCAGCCATTCGGCAACTGCTATTATCAATATCACAAGGAAGTACCATCTCCAGTCCACAAGTGATACGGTAATAGTATTGGATTGTATCACCGGTTTGATCTTCTCGTTCTTTACAACGCTGTCGTAGAGGGAAGCGATTTGTTGAGCAGGTAAAAATGATCCGTTGTATTTCTTTGCAATACTGTATAGCAGCTTATAATCGGCGCCACCTTCCATTTGTTCCGGTGAACTATGCGTTATGGTAAAGCTGCCGGATGCGGAGTATGCAGTGCCATTGTAGTGTGTTTGTGCAGTATAGGTGTAGTTGCCTTCGGGCCATATTCCTGTATTCAGTCGGTAAGATGTGCCGTTACGTTCAAAACTGAAGTTCTGTTTTTTGCCTGTACTATCAGTAATGGTTAATTGCACATCAGGTGTGTTAATTTGTTGGTTACTGGCATTCAGCACATAGGCATTGATATATACAGCTTCCTGGTCGCTCCATACATACTTCGATAACGATGTATAAAAGGGCTTCTCCGTACTGTTAGCTGCCAGGAAACTCACCGTCTGCCGGATGCATTCATCAATGGTGTTGTGCGTATTGAAGTTCTTATACTCGTATAGCCTCCATCTCCAGATACCGGAACCGCTGGTCAGCGCCATTGGCGTAGTGCCTTGCTGCAGTATCCATAAGGGCTGGCCATTGTCTTTCTGTTTGAAGAGGATATCAGTATTGCCGTTAGGTTGTATACTACCCATAGGCACACTCAGTGGCGGCATTTTGTCTAATATAGCCTGCAGGTTTTGTGGTGTGGTAAAAATGCTGAACGAAGGGTTGAAAGCAGGATAGGCATCATGCATGGCCGCTACATTCACATTCAGTGTTGCAGGTGTTGCATTGTACAATGCCGCAGTGTTTGTCTGATTGCCCAGTATATACCATATCGGTTTATGCGATGCTGCAAACTGTGATTGATAGTTATAGATAACGGAAGGTAGGTCGTGTGCGATGATCACACGGTAATTGCCAAGAGGTGGTAAGTTGCCGCCCGTATGCACTGTTACTTTGTAGGTCTCCACATCGCTCAATGCTTCTTTAATGGCATTGATATCGGGGTGGGGTGCACTGCCCACTATTAAGATGTTCTTCTTTTCATCTACAACCTCTATAAAGATGTCCTTGCGGTTGTTAGTAGTATTGGTTTCGCCATCAGCAGCGGGCGCGTCAATGATATAATGATGTAATCCCGGCTTATCGGCTTTCACTGCAAAAGACACGGAACGGTCGTAGTTTGTATTGTTGATACTTAACGGAACAGTGCCAATGCCTTGCCCGTTTTCTGATAAGCGCAGGGTGTTATTGTATCCTTTTAATAAGGTCGCTACAATATCTGCCCTTATCTCGAATTGGCTGTTTAAAGAAGCCGTCTTATTGTAGTAAGCCTGCGTGATGCGTAAGTCCTTTTGTTCACTGCCATCACCAATGCCTATACTGTAAACGGGCGGCTGTATAGATAGTTGCTGATAAAGGGGATTGCTGCCCTGGTTATACTTACCGTCGGATGCAAGGATGACGGCCCCTAGGTTTTGCGTACCGTAATACTCCTGCACCCTGTTGAGCGCGGCTGCAATATCTGTAGATGGCTTAGTAAAGCGATAGGGGCTGTCTGTAGACACATTGTCCCCAAATCCCCAGGTAACTACTTTGTATTTGCCAGCTAGCCTTTCTGTTAACTGTTGTGCCGTCTTTGTATAATTAGAGGTGTCTTTGCCAAGAGCTGTCGCAATGGACGCAGAGTTATCCTGCAGAAAAACGATGACGGGCTTCTCTGTTTCATTTTTGGTGATAGTGATAGGTGGGGCCAATAAGAGCAACAAGGTAAGCAGTACAACTATGCCGCGTAATACAGCTGTAAGCCACGGCATAGGAGTGCCACGTTTTTTATCGGTACGGTATACCCAGTAGCCGGCAGCTACCGCCAATATGATGGATATGGCCCATGAGATGAATTGCATCAGTATTGCAATCTATGAAAAAACAGCTACTGAAATTGCTAAGATTATCTAACAATTGGAATTTGCGATTTCGCATGGCAGGATTTTATGATTTGTTGGTTTATGCCTGAATTGATAGAATCCATAGCTGCGCCAACGCCCCAATTGGTACGTTTGGTTAATTTTGCGCCCATGCAAATGCATGAAGTAAAGACAGCAGAGGATATCAAGCTGTTTTTGGAATTGCCGGCAAGCATCAACAAAGGCAACCCAAACTGGATACGCCCGCTGGATAAGGATATAGAAGAGGTATTTGACCCTGCCAGGAACAAGTTTTTCAAAAAGGGAGAATGTGTGCGTTGGTTATTGAAGGGTGATAACGGTAAGGTAATAGGCAGGATTGCCGCATTCGTAAACAGGCAATATAAGAACGATCAGCCAACAGGAGGCATAGGTTTTTTTGACTGTATCAATGATCAGCAGGCTGCTGATTATATGTTCGATCATTGTAAACAATGGTTGCAAGCCCGTGGAATGGAAGCTATGGACGGTCCCATAAATTTCGGTGAGCGGGAACGTTGGTGGGGATTGTTGGTGGAAGGCTTCCAGGAGCCATTGTATTGCATGAACTATAACCCTGAGTATTATAAAGATCTGTTTTATAATTATGGCTTCCAGGTATATTATGAGCAGTTGTGTTTTGCGTTAAGGGTAAAAGATCGACTGCAGGAAAAGTTTTATGTGGCATACGAGAAATACTCTAAAATGCCTGATTACACTGCCAGACGTATCAGGAAGAATGATATAGAGAAATACGCTAAAGACTTCGCTTATATCTATAACAAGGCATGGGCAAAGCATGGTGGTGGCAAAGAAATCGAAGAACGTACGGTGGTGAGGATGTTCAAAACCATGAAGCCTGCTATAGACGAGGATCTGATGTGGTTCATTTATCATAACGATCAGCCGATTGGGTTCTGGGTCAACCTGCCGGATCTTAACCAGTATTTTAAGCACATGAATGGCAGGTTTGGTTTATGGGAAAAGCTGAAGTTCCTTTGGTTGAAACGCTTTGGGAAATGTTCACGGTTTGTAGGTTTAGTATTCGGCATCATACCTGAATACCAGGGTACAGGCGTAGATGGTTTCCTGATTATGTCTGGTGCAAATGTGATACAGCCGGCAAACAAATACCAGGACTATGAAATGCAATGGATCGGTGATTTCAATCCTAAAATGGTGAATATAGCCGAACACCTGGGCACCTACCACAGCCGTAAGTTGCAGACGTTAAGGTATTTATTTGATAGGACTAAGGAATTCAAACGGCATCCGATTATCAGCTGATTTAGCTATATTTAGATTATGCTAAAGCATTACCCTCTTGCTATTTTTGTGTTGCTTATTTGTTTGTGCAAAGCTGATGCGCAGATCATTAAGGCAAATGTCCTTCATCCAGTATTCGCTGGAGGCGCATCTCTGGCTTATGAATTTAAATCAGATGGAAACTCAACAACGAGCATCTATTTGTCTGGCGGTAAAAAGAAGGATTTTATCGGGATATACGATGCGTATAAATTCTATAACCTGACCGTAGAACAACGTTTTTATACTACCCATAAAAAGGCAAGGTCACAAGGGTTTTTCGTGGCACCTTATGCTAAGTTTATGTATCGTAATTACTTCAGACAAGGAGTGGATGCCGGTATTTGGTTCTCGAGGCCCGATGTTGAATTGAGCGGTTATTCTGTTGGTTTAGGATGCGCCGCCGGCGGGCAATTTGCATTTACCAGGCATTGGCTTATTGATTGTTTTGCAGGTTTAGGCATGTCGTACTACACCCAAAAGGAAATATCATATGACAATGGATCATCTGGTTACCCGGATGTGAGGTTGGGTGTTTCATTGGGTTATAGGGTCAACTGAGTTACTAGTGGTTATAAAGTATTGTGTATAACCTGATCACTTCCATCGCCTCCTTTACATCATGTACCCGTAGTATGTTGGCACCCTGTTGCAAGGCAACCATATTCAGTGCTGTGGTGCCATTTAGCGCTTCATCAGGGCTGTTGCCCAGGGTACGCCATATCATGCCCTTGCGTGAAAGCCCGGCCAGTACGGGTTTTCCAATGATCCTGAGCGTATGCATATTGCGTAGTAGCTCATAGTTGTGCGGCTGGGTTTTGCCAAACCCGAACCCAGGATCAACGATAATATCTGCAATTCCGGCATTCCGGCATTCCTCAGCCTTATTACGCAGATAATCTACTACCTCTTTGGTAACATCGTTGTATTGAGGGTTCTTTTGCATGGTTTCAGGTAACCCTTGCATATGCATGGCTATATACGGCACTTTTAATGATGCTACGGTTTCTATCATAGTGTTGTCTATGCCGCCACTGCTGATGTCGTTAATGATATGGGCGCCGGCAGCTATCGCTTCGCGGGCTACAGCAGCATTATAGGTATCTACAGATAGCCAGGTATCGGGGAATTGCCTGCTGATAGCAGAGATTACCGGAATTACCCGCTCCAGTTCTTCATCGGCAGGCATCAGTTTCGATCCGGGTTTGGTACTGGCCCCGCCAATGTCCAGGATAGAGGCCCCCTCGCTGATCATTTTTTCAGCATTGCGCAAAAGGCTAGCCATATCGCTATCCCGTCCTTTGTTATAAAAACTGTCGGGCGTTGCGTTCAAAATGCCCATAGTCACAGGTTTTGACAAGTCGAGCAGCTGGCCCCTGCTTTGCAGCGTAGTTTGTACCGGCAAAACCGTATTTTTGAAACTCATACAGTACAAAGAAAATGCAGGATAGCGTAAGCACCAACACAACTACCAATACTTTAGCGCAATACAGGGATATAGTTAACCGCTGCAAAGACCTGTATGTAAAAAAAGCAGCCGATTATGGAACCTCGTGGAGGGTTTTGAGGGCTATTTCAATAGTAGACCAGGTATATATCAAAGCATGGCGCATACGCCAGATACAGGAAACAGGTACCCAAAAGATAGGAGATACCATTGAGAGCGAGTTTGTTGGCATCGTTAACTATGGCATCATTGCCTTGATACAGGAGGCGTTGCCCGCAGATGCCGGTATAGATCTGTCTGCGGAAGAAGCAAAGAAATGGTACGAGGAAAAGGCGCTGGAGATAGAGAACCTCATGCAGCAAAAAAACCATGATTATGGCGAAGCATGGCGGGAATTATCTCAACAGTCTTTTGTTGATCTGATATTAGTAAAATTGTTACGTATCAAGCAAATCATAGCAAACGAAGGACAAACAACTGTATCTGAAGGTGCAGATGCCAACTTCTGCGATATAGTGAACTATGCCATATTTGCGCTTATTAAAATACAAGAGGCAAAATAGGCTTTAACAGTTTTTTTCAAACGGTTATTTAACTTTAGAAGTCATATAACAGTTACAACCAAAACAGGAATTCCTTTATGAAATATGTAATCTGGCTGATTCGGATAGTAGTAGGTGTGTTGTTTATTTTTTCTGGAGTTGTAAAGGCTAACGACCCGCTGGGCCTTAGCTATAAGATGAATGAATTCTTTGAAGTGTGGCACATGTTCTGGATGCAGCCATTTTCATTGACGCTTTCTATTCTCATGATCGCTTTTGAGATCATCGCCGGGGTGGCTGTTTTGCTGGGATACGCACAAAGGGTATTTTCCATACTGTTATTATTACTGATCACGTTCTTCACTTTCCTTACAGCTTATGTATTGTTCAGTGGTAAGATAAAGGAGTGTGGCTGTTTTGGCGATTGCATTAAGATCACTAACGAGGAAACGTTTGCTAAAGATGTAGCTCTGCTAATATTGGGAATGATCCTGTTCCTGTACCGTAAACGTATACATCCCGCATTAAGCAATAAAATCGGTACGCCATTGATGATCCTGACGGCAATATTCGCCTTCGGTATGCAGTGGTATGCGTTAAGGCACTTACCGTTTCATGATTGCCTGCCGTATAAAGTAGGCACTAATATGATAGATGGGCGCAAAATACCGCCGGGCGCTACGCCTGATGTGTATGAAACGATCATGATCTATGAAAAGAACGGCCAACGTAAAGAGTTTACAATGCAAAACTATCCGTGGCAGGATACTACCTGGGTGTTCGTAGATCGTAAGGATAAGCTGATACAAAAGGGAAATGCAGAGCCTAAGCTGAAAGACTTTATAATTACAGACTTTGATGGCAATGATGTAACAGACCAGGTGTTAAACCAGCCAGGCAATACCTTGCTGCTATATGTCAATGATGTATCTAAAGCTCGCACTGACCATATGGATAAGCTACGTGCTTTGATAGAGGATGCAGACAAGCAAAACACACCTACTTACATATTGTGCTCTGCAACTAAAGAAGAAGGGGAGGCTTTCCGTAAGCAAAACGGACTGGATAAGGCTATAGTTTACTTGTTCGACCAGACAGTAAGTAAGACGGCCCTGCGTTCCAACCCCGGATTGATGCTGCTGGATAACGGGGTTATAAAAGGGAAATGGAGCCCGAGCGATTATCCTGTAACGCTGGCAGAAGCAAAGAGCGGTAAATAATGCTGCGGTTCGTGGCACGGCGCATCCGTTACAGCCTGTTTGTTCTATTGGGTGTAGTAACACTTGTGTTCTTCCTGTTCAATGTGCTGTCAGATGATCCTGCACGGCTGATCATGGGACAGCGGGGAGACCTGGCATCGCTGGAAAATGTGCGCAAGGATCTGAACCTGGACAAGCCTGTGTTTACACGCTACCTGCTTTATATTAATGATATATCGCCGCTAAGCTTTTACAAGGATAATGCAGAAGCAAAAGCAAGATATCATTACCATACCTTACTTCCATTTGGGAAAAATGCTCTTGTGCTGAAAAAGCCTTACCTGGGGCGCTCTTACCGTACCAGGAGAGAGGTAAACGCAGTACTGACAGAGGCATTGCCGGGTACTATTATCCTGGCACTGGCAGCTATTACGTTTGCAACTGTCATAGGCATACTTTTGGGCGTATTGGCCGCCCTGAAAAAAGACACATGGCTGGATGCGTCTGCCATTGCTGCCAGTGTCGCGGGGGTATCAATGCCATCTTTCTTTGCCGGGTTGCTGATAGCCTATTTCTTTGGTTACCTGTTACACGATTTCACAGGGCTCGACATGACAGGTAGTTTTTGGGAATATGATGCGCTTACCGGCAGGCATATTGTATGGCGCAATCTTATATTGCCGGCCCTGGCTTTGGGTATACGGCCTCTGGCTATTATTACGCAGCTTACGCGAAGTGCGTTACTGGATGTGTTGTCGCTGGATTATATACGTACCGCTTATGCCAAGGGGTTGTCTGCTGCCAAAGTTATCTTCAGGCATGCCTTACCCAATGCACTGAACCCGGTTATTACTGCGGTTTCGGGGTGGATGGCTGAATTGCTTGCAGGATCGTTCTTCGTAGAATACATATTTGGCTGGAAGGGTGTGGGAAAGCTTACGGTGGATGCCCTGGATAAGTTTGATTTTCCCATTGTAATGGGTTCCGTACTACTTACAGCAGCAATTTTTATTGTGGTAAACCTGCTCACTGATATGGTATATGGCATTATGGACCCCAGGGTAAGGTTGCAGTGATCCTATTTTTTGAGTGTCGCATACTGAAAAAATGGTTTACAAAACAACTTTAACTTCAATGTTACCAAATCATTAATTCTATATTATTTCTTTTTTACACGGATTAGCGAAAATACTTTTGCACGCAAATGATACTGATGCAGAAGAAATTTTACATTATCGTTTTTTTGATTGTAATGTCCGGCGTTGCGAATGCGCAGTCGTACTACATGCAAATGATTGATACGACGACAGATATGGGCCGGAAGTTAGTAGGAATCTGTCAGAATTTTGGTCCCCTCAGGTTTACCGGATATGTGCAGCCGCAATTTCAGTGGGCTGAAAGTAAAGGGGCAAAAACCTTTGAAGGAATAGATTTCGCGCCGAACTCTAATAACAGGTTTATGATGCGCGAAAACAGGCTGAAAGCAGAGTATTACTACACCAATAAAGCAAATCAGCTTGTTTCTTACATGGGTTTTCAGCTGGAAGCTACAGAAAGAGGTGTTGCTATACGTGATATGCACCTGCGGTTGTTCGAAAACAAATGGAGGATGTTCTCTATCAATGCCGGAATGTTTAACAGGCCATTCAGCTATGAGCTGAACCTCTCTTCCGCAGATCGCGAATCTCCGGACAGGGCCCGTATGTCGCAAACATTGATGCGCACAGAGCGTGATATTGGTGCATCCATTACTTTCGAGCCCAGGGGTTATAAGACATGGTTTATGAACCATATAAAGGCTGATGTAGGGGTATTTAACGGCGAAGGATTGACGGCTACAACAGATTTTGACAGCTATAAAGATATTATCGGCAGGGTGGCAATAAAGCCATCTAGGATAGAAGCTTTGCATATGGAAATTGCTGCAGGCACATCTGTACTTTATGGCGCATTGGGCAGCCAATCTCCATGGGTATATAGTACTACTGCTGATGTGGTGCATGGTTATGCAATAAAAGGTGATTCGACACCTAATCATGTAAACGAAGCCAGGCCGCGTCACTATTACGGGGCGGACGTACAAATAAGATTCCCGTCTAAAAAATGGGCTACAGAAATAAGAGGAGAGTGCATTATCGGTACACAAACTGCCGTGGCAACATCTTCAGAAACTCCGGGAACATATCCCATCAATGCAACGGGAATTTACCAGCCATTATATACGCGGCCATTTAATGGAGCCTACTTTTATTTCCTGCAGAACATTGCGAGCAGCAAACATCAGCTGGTAGTAAAGTATGATTGGTTTGACCCGAATAGCAGGGTGGCTGGCATGCAGGTATCATCTGCGGCAGGATTCAGTGCAGCTGACGTACGTTTCCATACATTAGGAATAGGTTATGTATATTATGTTAATCCGCATGTGAAGTATATGGTATATTATGATATAGTGAAGAACGAGTCGACCAACGTTGCCGGGTACACAGGTGATCTTAAAGACAATATACTCACCTGTCGTATACAGTACCGATTTTAATTAAACTTGAATTAAATTAAATATAACTGAGGGTTAAGTAATCATTAAGTTTTTGTTACGGCTTTTTTGGCCTGTTAAACAAAAATACATTTGCGCTCAAATCCACTATTAAATAAATAAATATGGCTTTTGGATCTTTTATGAAAATATTCCTGCCTAAAGACAGGGTATTCTATGGATTGTTTGAAGAGGTAAGTTCTAACCTGACTCATATGACGGATCTGTTTTCGTCTGCGGTGAAAGAACAGGATATAACTAAGAGGAATACTTTGCTGAAAGGCCTGGAAGAGTGGGAACATAAAAATGACGAAGTAACACACAAGATATTCATAGAACTGGGCCGAAATTTCATTACGCCTTTCGACAGGGAAGATATTCACTACCTCGCCACATCTCTTGATGACGTAGCGGACTTTATCTGGGGTGCCGGCAAAAGGATGATGAACTACTATATTGATGATATAGATGAGACAACACATGAATTTGCATCTATCATTAACCGGTCTATAAAGGCACTCAATAAAGCGGTTTACGGATTGCGCGACATGAAAGACCTGCGTTCGCTGACAGAAGCCTGCGTGCTGATCAACAGCCTGGAGAATGAAGGTGACGATGCGCTGGACAAAGGTATGATGCAACTATTCACATCAAATACCAACGCAGTGGAGATCATCAAGAAAAAAGACCTCTATCAGATGCTGGAAATTGTTACCGATAAATGTGAAGATGCAGCAAATGTGATAGAATCTATTATCATTAAATACGTTTAATAACGTCGGCACCATTTTATGTTTACATTTCTTATAGTAATTATAGCGTTAGCACTGATATTTGACTATATCAATGGTTTTCATGATGCGGCAAACTCTATAGCAACTGTTGTATCCACAAAAGTACTTACACCATTCCAGGCTGTGATGTGGGCGGCATTCTTCAACTTCCTGGCATATTTTATTTTCCAGGATCATGCTGTTGCCAACACGATTGGTAAAACGGTGTTCCCGGAATTTATTACCCTGCCCGTGATATTCGCAGGGTTAATAGCATCTATTGCGTGGAACCTGCTCACCTGGTGGTATGGGATCCCATCCTCCTCTTCACACACGCTCATTGGTGGTTTTGCAGGCGCTGCAGTGGCACATGCTTATATGACCAAAGGCTTTGTAGCCTTTAGCTCTATAGTAGAACTGGAAAAGATCACCAAAACCGTACTCTTTATATTCCTTGCCCCATTGGTGGGTATGGTGATATCTATCTTTATAACGCTCGTTACCATTATGCGTAATGTTTGGCTGCGGATACTGATCATCATTGTTGCCAATGCATTGACATGGATGTTGTTCCTGAATTTTCAGACAGGCAAAGTCCATGAAAACTTTTCTAAACTTTATCAAATAGATAAGTATAAGAAAGAAGTAAGCAAAGACGCTAGTGAAGAAAATAAAGCAAAACTTGAAAAAGCGGAAGCGCAGTACAAAATGGCTGTAGGTTTTGCGGGCAGCTATGAGTCTGAAGGTGCGGAAAAAGTAGCCGATGAAATAAGCGCGTCAGGAGCCTTTAAGCCGCTGGAGGCAAATAAAGTAAAACAAGCGATCAATAATACGTACAATATTGACAGCCTGAAAAGGATAGCCATGGACGATGCTGCCTTGAAGCCCTATATAGAGCAGCTAACGGCAACTGTAAATAAAACCAAGCCATACCAAAATATGTATGGCACAGTACCTAATGCCGCGCTTGCTGATTCTTTAAGTGCTATGCTGGCGCTGACACCGGGGCAGAGGGAGCGCTTGTATAATGAAATAGCCAAGATAGATGTACGCAAGGACGTGATCAAAGAACTGAAAAAATCTGACAATTCGCTGATACGCTATTCTATTGCGGGAGGATCCCTGATATTTATATTGTGCTATATATATGTGGATGTGCTCCGTGAGCCAAGTGCATCCCGCAAAGCCAATATGTTTAAGAGACTGCAATTGCTTTCGTCAGCTGCATTGAGTCTTGGACACGGCGGTAGCGACGCCCAAAAGGTAATGGGTATCATTGCCGCGGCATTTGTTGCCTATAATGGCCATAAATATCCTGATACCAGTGTGGCGCTGCGGGAACTGGGCTGGGTGCCACTGATATGCTATACTGCGATAGCCGCAGGTACCCTTAGTGGTGGCTGGAAGATCGTAAAAACAATGGGGTCGCGCATTACCAAAGTAACACCACTCGAAGGTGTAACAGCGGAAACTGCGGGCGCCATGACCCTGTTTGTAACGGAGCAAATGGGTATACCTGTATCTACAACCCACACCATTACCGGTGCTATCATAGGTGTAGGCGCTACCAAACGCCTGTCGGCTGTAAGGTGGGGTGTAACCATCAACCTGCTGTGGGCATGGATACTAACCATACCGGTGAGTGCGCTGTTGGCAGGTATCTTTTACGTGATCACATCGTGGTTTGTATAGCGATAATACCCATCTTAACAGGAAATTAATTGAAAAAGGTGCTTTCGAAAGCACCTTTTTCGTTACTTTTGGAGATTGCCTTTTTTAGACTGGAGATTCAGAGATGTCCTTACCGCCTGTACTTAAACACGTATACAACCATGGCACCGAAGAAGTAATACGCCGGGGAAAGAAAATTTTCTACACCGGGGGCGTACAAATGCTTGATGTGGATCACCTGCTGGAACAAGTTCGTTTTCGTGTCAGGAATGATGTGTATCAGAACTACTACACAGTAACCGTTAATAAATTCCTGGATACCAAAAACTTATCCGTTCGCTGCCAATGCCCGTATAACATGGGCGATATATGCAGGCATGAGGTAGCTGCATTATTTCAGCTAAACGATATACTGCAAAGCGGCTTTTTTGAGAATGCCAATATTACCTACGATCAGAAGCACTCTGTAGTGAGAATGCGGCAGGTAACTATGCAAATGCTGAGGGTGTTTGCATCCTCAGATATTATTGATAAAGCCACTATGTGGGCGGCGTCTAAGAAAGCTATCATAGTAAAAGGAAAGAACGACCGTATAGAAGCCGAAATACCCGATGGCGACCAAACGTATAAGGTAGTACTGAAGCAAAACGAAGACAGGTATTTTGATACATCCTGTGGATGTGACGAAAAGGAATTTCCGCTGTGCATACACAAGGCTACTTTATTTATACAAATATTGAATGCGCATGGCCCGCAATATTTTCAGACGGTGCGCGACTGGGATGAGCAAAAGAACAAGCTGCTTGCATTATATGGATATAGCCTGAACGATGACCTTACCAATAAATTTGAATTTACTTACAAAGACGGTAAGCCATTTTTGCGCCTATTAGATCCTACCATACAGAAGGTGCAGCGACCGTTGGATGTTGCCACCCCGGTAAAAAAACAGGCAGCACAGGCCGTTAATACAATAACAAAAGAGCCTGCACCTAAAGAAGAAGATATAAAGCGTTTGGGAATAGTACTGGATCCATATGGTAACCTGTATCCAAATGTAAACGTGATGCTGGTGGCAGGGCAAACAGATGAAGATGGTACTAAATTCATTAATGGTATAGATATACTGGAGCTGGGGCAATATGTAAACCCGCTGCAGTTTAAAGATAACGAGCGCGAATTGCTGCCTATTGCCCGCAAGTTCATGCCTGATGAAACGCTCCGATACCTAAAGAAGAATCTGCCTTTCGGTGATTTTATTGATGATATTGAAGTGATGTTTAAAGAGCATCCTACCGAAGAAGTGACCGAACAGATATGGGAGTATTTGTTGCCGAAGTATCAAAAGCTGCTGGAACGGTATAAGGACCACGGCCTCTGCTTTATTAAGGGACAAGGGAAAAGGCTCAGTTCTAAAAACATTGAACCAGTTGCTTTCTCTACAACTAAAGTTGCCCCGCAATTAAGCGTTACAAAAAAAGAAGGCAACTATCATATAGAGCTGTCGTGGATAGTGAATGAAAAATATGTACCGTTTAAGAATGTACTGCAACTGAATGCCGGGTTGCTGATGCACGATTATACGGTATATGCCCTGGCCAATGTAGCACAGGTGAAGATAGTAGAACGCCTGCTGCCGGATGGTGAGATGGAAATTTCTGCAGAAGAATGGCCTGCCTTCCTCAACGATACTGTGATGCAGTGGAGCCAGCTGATGCATATAAACTTTGGCGACGAGATTGTAGAATATATTGAAAAGACGGCGCCTGTGAACCGCCTGTACCTGCAGGAGAAGGAACAGGTGCTGGTATTACAGCCCGCATTTTCTTACGGAGGAATAGAGATCAAATGGGGATTTTTTGGTGACGTTATAGAACCCAAAGACGGCATCATAAAAGTGATAAGAAGGGACGAGGCGGAAGAACAGGCATATATACAAATGCTCCGCACCCTGCATAGTGATATACAGCAGAACGGAAGGGAACACTTTTTTTATATGCCGGCAACGGCAGTGCTTGCCAATAATTGGTTCTTCCGGTTTGCAGAGGTGATGAAGGAATGGAACGTAGAGCTGTTTGGATATGATGAGCTGAAAACATTGAGAGTAAGCACCTATAAACCGGATACCAGGATATCTGTAAGCAGCGGCATAGATTGGTTTGATGCAACAGTAGAGATAGTTTTCGGCGATCAGAAAGTATCACTGATAGATGTGAAAAAGGCACTATCGCAGAAGCAAAACTTTGTGAAGCTTGGAGATGGCTCTGTAGGTTTGTTACCTGAAGACTGGATTAAGAAATATGCCCTGCTGATAAAAATGGGCGAAAACAAAGGCGGCAGTATCAGGCTGAAGAAATATCACTTCAGCGTACTCGATGAATTGCTGGCCGAGGTAGATGAAGAGGAACTCCAAAAGGAGCTGGAAGAGAAAAAAGAACGCCTGGTAGATATCATAGAGAACGACTACAGTAATATAAAGCCGCCAACACAATTGCAGGCTACTTTAAGGCCTTATCAACAGGCAGGTTTTCAATGGCTGCTATTCCTAAAAGAAGCAGGATGGGGTGGTATACTGGCAGATGATATGGGTCTCGGTAAAACCGTACAGGCTCTTACCTTGTTCCAGCATTATAAAAACGAGCACCCTGATGCGAAATTTCTTGTGGTATGCCCTACAACACTGATGTATAACTGGGAAAATGAGATCAGGAAGTTTACGCCTGAGCTAACCCATTTTATTCATCACGGGCCAAAGCGTATGGCTTCGTTGCGCTCTTTTGAACCGTATGATGTGATCATCACTACATACGGCACTATGCGGAGTGACATCAAAATATTCAAAGAGATATCTTTTGACTATGTAGTTCTGGATGAATCTCAATCTATTAAAAATCCTCAGTCGCAGGTGGCTAAGGCGTCTTTATTACTTAATAGCAAGCACAGGCTTGCGCTAAGCGGTACCCCTGTACAGAATAATACGTTCGACCTATTTGCGCAGATGAACTTCCTGAATCCCGGTATACTTGGCAGCAGGGAGTTCTTCATGAATGAATTTGCGACGCCGATAGATAAATTCCAGGAAGATGAGGTAAAGCAGCAATTGCGGAAAATCACTTACCCGTTTTTGCTGAGGCGTACCAAAGAACAGGTTGCTAAAGACCTGCCTGAAAAAACAGAGATGATCCTGTATTGCGAAATGGGTGATGAGCAGCGCAAGATATACGATGCATACCGCAATGTATACAGGGAACAGATAATGGGTATGATCGAGGAGCGAGGTGTGGAGCGATCTACCATGCATATATTACAAGGTCTTACCAGGCTGCGCCAGATATGCGACTCGCCTGCTATACTGAATGAAGCAGAACGCTTTCATAACTATTCCATTAAGCTGGATGAGCTGACACGTGAGATAACTGAAAATGTAGGCAATCATAAGGCGCTGATATTTTCGCAGTTCCTTGGGATGCTGGACCTTATAAGAAAAGAACTGGAAGCCAGGGGCATCCCATATGTGTATTTTGATGGCAGCACGTCTGCAACTGACAGGGAAAAAGCCATCCAGGAATTCCAGGGGAACGAAAGCTGCAGGGTATTCCTGATATCATTGAAGGCAGGTGGTATAGGTTTGAACCTGACCGCTGCTGATTATGTATATATAGTAGATCCGTGGTGGAACCCCGCGGTGGAGCAACAAGCTATAGACCGTACGCACCGTATAGGGCAGACGAAAAACATCTTTGCATACAGGCTGATATGTAAAGATACCATCGAAGAAAAAATGCTGACTCTGCAGGAGCGGAAACGTGCGCTTGCCAATGAGTTGGTTTCTGACGATAATGCATTCTTAAAGAGATTGACAAAAGAAGATATAGCTTACCTGCTGAGCTAACCAATATTAGTAAGTACAAAAATAAACAGCCTCCCACAATGGGAGGCTGTTTTATAAGAGATGCTTAAAAGACTATTTGTTTATTGTAAACCGCACTGTGCTGATGCCTTCACCGGACCTTGCACGTAGCGTGTAGATGCCTGATGGCAGGTTGCTGAGTTGTAAGTTCTCATTGATCTTATTATTCACAGGAATCCAGGTAGTATGATATACAGACTGGCCAATAGTGTTTAATACTTCTATATCCAGTGATTGGTTGTTGCTGGTCTGCCCCGTAATATTGAAAGAACCACTGTTAGGGTTTGGATATACTTTCAGGTTATTATCATTAATAACGTTTTTAATGCCCACGCCAACGCTCATTACAATGTGGTTACTTACTGCTGTATCCTTATACATGCAATTGTTATCTGTAACAATCACTTTTGCTGTTATTGTATCTCCATCTTTGAAATCAACTGCAGATTTCCCTGTATAAGTAGCAGTTGTAGCGCCTGCAATTACTGTGCTGTTTCTCATCCAGATGTAATCAGTACTTGTTCCGGCATTGTTAGCAGCAGCTGTGAATGTAACCGATACACCATTTGCTACTGTATTGCCCGGATTGGCGGTAATGGCAGATGTAGTTGTAGCATGGCCCAATACAATGTCTTTGCCATTATCAGGGCTTGTGTAGAGCGGGCTTGTGCCTGCTAAACGGATGCGGTAATGTCCGCCGAGAGATAAAGTAGAAGGCATAGTACAGGTGATGGAGCCTGAACTGGTTGAAGCGGCACTACCTATATTTGTTGGCGTGGAGAAGTTTCCTGTTGCATCAGAAAGCTGTACTGTAAAAAGATTACCTGGATTGAATGCATTAGCATTTAAGACCGTATAGTCTACTTTGAAATTAGCACCCGGACAAACGAATGTATCAACGAATGGTTGTTTTATCATTGCGCCACCCCATAAATAATTATAGATCGATTGTACATCAGCATCAGTGAGGCCTTTATCAAACAACGCAACTTCGTCCATATCTCCGGTAAAAGGATAAAAATAGTTGGGCGATGCATTTTGATTTTGTCCGATCCGGATATCACTGCTATTAGATCCTAACGCTACAGATACAGGATCTACAGTAGTGGGATTAATATTAGAATTGAATGTCAGAGGGTCCATGGCAACCGAATAACGTTTCATAAAAGACCCATCATACGTAGTTACCAGCAAATACCAGCCATTGAGTGAGATTGGGGTTGATGTATAATGCCCATTGGCTGAAGATTTAATGAAATCGACCTGTTGTGTATTTACACCAAGGGAGCTACAATCATTATCATTATCAAAAATGCTCATGCCATAACAGCCTGGCACATTGTAGTCTGTACCCTTTAACAGGATGGTATTGTATTGACAGCCACCTGTATAATAAGCAGTCGGCTTTACGAGGGCTACGATGCTAATTGCAGACGGGCTGAGCATCGTGTTGTTATTAACCGCCACGTAGCTTGATGTGCCATTAAAACTGCCTGCGGTATTTGCATCGCCCCGGAAACCGGTGCTGCCTGTAAGATTGTGCGTAGAGCCGGTATTACTGTTACCACTGGCATCAGAGAGAGAGGTGAAAGTACCGGTACTGGTGAAATCCCAGCGGGCGATGCAATTGGTAACGCCGCTTGGATAGGTTGTTTGGGCAAACGATGCGTTGCATAGCAACAGGGCACCGCATAAAAATAGGTAAGGATGTTTCATATAAATGAGTTTTATCAATAAATATAATTAATAATTCGATAACAGTTTAGTAAGGAACATGCGGTATCGATTAGAAGACGATTAAAAAAGCAGAAGCCAACTATTCATTAGTTGGCTTCTGCTTGTATGTGAATGAGTTAACGAATCGACAGAGATACGTCAGATCGCTAGATGCTTATTTACTATTGTTTTTCCAGGCTTCCAGTTCTTCACAATTGATGTAGGCAGGATCGATCTTTACATAGTATGTAGGAGATTTTTCTGCAACCCAATCCATCATCTTTTTACTTTTCTTCTGCTGCAATGCTATCTCCTGGATGCGCGCATAGTCGTCTTTGAGATTTGCTTTATGCGGTTGCGTAATGCCTTTCATATATACAATACGACAAGATTTATTGCCACGTGCATTAGTAAATACCTGCGGGTTAGATAGGTTGCCCACTTTCATCGTATCTATCATCAGGGCAAGAGTCGGATCCAGTTTGTCAATTTCCATTTGCGAAGAATTGGTTTGCGGATCTACGATCATACCACCGGTACGGTTACTCATCTCATCGGTAGAAAATTTGTTTACTGCTTCTTCAAACGTCAGTTTTTTAGTCAGTATCAGCGTACGCACGCTATCCAGTTTGATAAAGGCGGCCTTAAAATCGGCAGATGTGTGTTCCGGTGTTATAAGAATATGCCTCAGGTCAGCTTCATCACCCCGGCGACGAATCATCTGGATAATATGATAACCGAATTGAGTTTTGATAACAGGTGAAACCTCCCCGTTTTGCAGTTTGAAGGCAGCTGCAACAAATTCAGGAGCCCAACCACCACCTTTACGACTTACGCCCTCATATTTACCGCCATTATTGCGGCTACCAGGGTCATCGCTGTATAAGCCGGCCATGGTTTCAAAATCTTTATGGTCGTTTACGATCTCTTTACGGATGCTTTCAAGATGGTCGTGTGCATACTTGTCTAATTCAGGACTTGTTGGTGGATCTACCACCACCTGGCCCATTTCTACAGTTGCAGGAAAGAAAGGTAAGCTATCGGTAGGTATGGTTTTAAAGAATGCCTGCACCTCTGCAGGAGTGATCTTTACATTCTGCATCAGCTGGTTTTGCACTTTTTCCGCCATCATGCTTTCTTTGATCACGTCCCTGTTGTCTTCCTTCAACTGGAAAACAGTTTTGCCGGCCACTTCTTCCAGCTTCTCTTTGGAGCCGAACTGGGCAATAAAGCTTCGTACACGATTATCGAGCGCAGCCTCTACTTCTTCATCGCTTACCAATAAGCTATCGCGCTCTGCCTGCTCTACCAGCATTTTCTGCAGGATCATTTGTTGCAGCAGATTGCACTTTGCGTCCTGGCTTACTTCCATGCCGGGCTGTTTTGTTTGCGCGGCAGCCGTCTCCAGCTCAGATTGCAGGATGATGCGGTTCTTGCCTACAACTGCTATGATCTTATCTGCCACCTGCGCATGGGCAGTTGCAGATAATAGCAACGCTACGATTACGGAACCTGTTGTATATAAACGGCGAAGTTTCATTTCGGAATTGTTATAGCTTGGATGGCAAAAGTAGTAGATTATTAACTGCCTTGCCTTTAGAAATATGTGTTTTAACAGATTTATAGGTGCGTATGTAGTAAAAAGAGATATGATGTCGGGCTATTTATCGTCCTTTTTTTCTTTAATGAAAATGTCATCTACCTCTTTATTATTATAGCAGTCTGAACCGATGGGGCGGTAAGGATGCGTTTTGAGCCAGTTTTCTAGTTTAGGAATAGCTTCGGGGTGAAATTTGTTCCAGATTTCGAACTCCTTGAAATTATCGATCTTACCGAACACCCATTCATTATATATATCAAAATATCCGCTCCTGGTCATGTCGTCAAGGCGCGTAAAAAGTGAAAACGGATATTTATTGGCGTAGGATTTTTTCCATTCCATGAGGAAACGGGTACGCAGCATGGTAAGGTTCTCTGTATTGATGCCATCACTAACAACAGGTGATAATTTTAAATAAGTAAGGTTGACAGCTTCCTCAAAGTTGTTAGCGGTGCCGGGCATGGCAGTTTTTTTGTTCTTGTACTTAGGTACCTTCTGCGTACCCAATTGACTGAAAAGGCGCATATACGCACCGAGAAGCATATCCCTTGTTTCGTCGGCGCGGGGCGTGTGCTGCTCTATATTCAAGAACATTTCTGCATATAAAACAGCCCAAACCGGTTTTTTTGTTTCCATATAGGTGCGGGCAGCTTCATAATAGTTGATATGAAATGCAGGATCGGCCTCAATGCCATCCAGCCAACTCTCCAACGCATATACTTTGGCGCCATCATCTTCATACAATTTGCCAAGATCGTGATACAGAATACCGGCATGAGGGTATTTTTTGATCGCCTCCTGCAAAGTGGACTTGGCTTTTTTGAACTCTTTTTTCGCACTAAGAGAAGCAGCCTTTACCTGGTAGCTCTGCTCATCGCCATCATTATTTTTCATGATTGGCTCCAGTATATCCAGGGCATCGTTGTATGCACCTGTTAGATAATACACCTGTGCGAGATCGTTGTACAGTATTACTTTGTCAGGAGCTAAAGCTATAGCCTGCTTGTAGGTTATGGCAGCCTGCTGAAAATTGCCCTGCATCATGTACTCGCGGGCTTGTTTATACATCTGCTCCACTTCGGGCGATGGCCAATTATTTTGTGCCGGCACCGAAGTAGCCAGGAACATACTTAATATGAAGAAAACAGCTTTCACTTATATAAAACAAAGCGCAAAAGTATTGGAAAATATCGCTTTGGCGACTAAAACCTTTGTGTTTGGTAAAATTGTTATAGTGGATTAACATTTTCTTATTGAATGGAACTGTGCATTGTAAAAATTTTGCTATTACTTTGTGCCTGTGAGACATGTACTTGCAACTATATTCCTAATTGTCTTCAGCTTCCAGGTATTGCCTGTTAAGGAGCTGGGTAAACTGCTTTTTAAAGGGCAGATGACGGAGGAAGTACATGAATCCAGTACCTCTTCGGCTGACGACAATGGCTGCATGAAGATGAAATTAGGGTCTGACCCCTTCGGGCTGGCACCAGATCATCACATGAGCTTTTCTGAAGAGTCTTACCTGGATACTAAATTACATACCGCCATGCAGCGGTCGGAGCAACTCATAGATCCTTTTGTTCCGGATATACCTACACCGCCTCCCAACTGTTAATTAGAGTTTAATGCACCTGTATGCTCATGCCACCTGCATGAGTCATGCTTGCTACCTGCGTTATTCCGCAGGCAGCCCTTTTCCGGGTTTTCATTTTAATTTCTAAATAACATGTTCAGGTATATAAAAAATGATTTTATAGCAGGACTAATCGTCTTTCTCATTGCCCTTCCCCTATGCCTTGGCATTGCACTGGCATCAGGGGCACCATTATTCTCCGGTATTGTTGCCGGGATAATAGGTGGAATTGTAATAGGCTCTCTTAGCCGATCGAGCCTTAGCGTAACCGGCCCGGCAGCAGGCCTTACAGCAATAGTATTAGTAGCCATTGGTGATCTTGGCGCGTTTGATATCTTTCTTTGTTCCGTAATTGTGGCAGGAGCCGTTCAGTTGCTTCTTGGATTCCTTAAAGCCGGCAGTATAGCCAATTACTTTCCGGGAAGTGTTATTGAAGGTATGCTTGCAGGTATTGGCATGACCATCATCATCAAACAATTGCCGGATGCAGTAGGCTATACCAAACAAAATCATGACCGCATGGTAGATGCGGATGATGGTTTCAGTATGGGCATTATTGACGATGCCCTGGCACACATAGAGCCGGGCGCAGCGATCATTGCGCTTATAGGGCTTACCATACTTATCTTGTGGCAAACAAAGGCATTCAGCAAGATCAAAATAGTACCCGCCGGCGTAATTGTTGTATTGTCGGGTGTGTTGCTAAACTGGATTTTCAGTACAGGCGGCGGAGGCCTTTATCTTGATAAAGCCCATCTTGTAAATCTTCCCGTTGCAGATAACCTGGCCGGTTTTCTGAATCATTTTACCTTTCCTGATGTAAAAGGCTTTGCCAATGCAAAAGTATGGCAGACAGGCGTAGTGATAGCTGTAGTGGCATCTATAGAAACACTGCTATGCATTGAAGCTACAGATAAGCTGGATCCGCAAAAACGCTATACGCCAACCAACCATGAGCTAAAGGCACAGGGTATTGGTAATATAATAAGCGGGCTGATAGGCGGGTTACCTGTTACCTCTGTAATAGTGCGGTCATCGGCAAATATCAATGCCGGCGCCAGGACTAAGCTATCGACCATCATACATGGTATATTATTACTGGTTTGTGTGGCAACAATACCCGTGTTACTAAACCTGATACCAAAGGCATCACTGGCAGCTATCCTTATCTACACCGGGTATCGCCTGTGTAAGCCCGCAGTATTTGTACACATGTGGAAGGAAGGTGGCGCTACCCAATTCATCCCGTTTGCTGCTACAGCCATCGCAGTGGTATCACTTGATCTGCTAAAAGGCGTGAGCATAGGATTGGTGCTGAGTATATTCTTCATATTACGCCAAAACATGCGTATCCCTTATTACTTTCAGCGCAGCAGCTACAGCAATGGCGAATTGGTAAAGCTGACCCTGGCGCAGGAAGTATCATTCCTGAACAAAGCAAGTATTAAAGAAACCCTGGAAAAACTGCCCGGAAATACAACGGTGATCATTGATGCCAGCCATACAGAGTATATAGACTTTGACGTACTGGACCTGATACGTGATTTTCAAAGCTCGAAAGCGCAGGATAAAAATATTAAACTATCGCTTGTAGGTTTTAAGAATACCTATAAAGTGCCACAACCTAATAGTTCGTGGAATATTGAATCTGCGCTGGTGAATAATGCCGAGGTTCCTAAAAGGACCGCGGGTGGATACAGAAAACTATTAAAACAATTAACCGGGGCATAACTCCGGATGAAAAACTTTTAAAAATGAAGACTTTAAATAAAGAAGAACGCAAAATGGTAGATCCTTATATGGCATTGCAGCTGCTAAGGAATGGTAACTTCAGGTTTATCAATAATCTGAAAGTGAACAGGGACCTGCTGGAGCAAGTGAATAAAACAAAAAATGACCAGTGGCCATTTGCAACCATATTAAGTTGCATGGATTCACGCACATCTGCAGAACTGGTATTTGACCAGGGTGTAGGTGATATCTTTAGCATAAGGATAGCCGGCAACATTGTATCCGAAGGGATACTGGGATCGCTGGAATATGCTACAGGAGTAGTAGGATCTTGCCTGGTAGTAGTATTGGGACATACCGGCTGTGGCGCCATTAAAGCTGCCTGCGACCATGTAGAGCTGGGGCATATCACCTCTATTATGGATAAGATACAGCCGGCTACTGTACAGGAGCAAACCATTATGGACGATCGCACAGGCAAAAACCCGGAGTATGTGAATGCTGTAGCTAAATTAAATGTGAACAATTCAGTGAAAGAGATACTGGAACGTAGTAGTATTATAAAAAAACTGGTAGCAGAAGGCAAAGTAGGAATAGTGCCTGCCATGTATGATGTAGCTACCGGCAAGATAACTTTCTACGAAGAAGAAGGCATCATAAATACAGTAACTGCCGATAGTGAAATGGCAGCCTAAGATATAGGGTAAAAATACCTGTTGTAGTAGTCAGGTAGGGTCGTTGTTATCGTGCAACGACCTTTTTTATTTCAGAAAACAACTTTTTAGTAACTTTTGTGAGCGATAGATTTTTATACTTTCATGGCATACTTTGCGGCATGATCATTATAAATACATATAGATATGGGAAATGTTATTAAGAAGATAGGTGTAATGACATCGGGCGGTGATAGCCCGGGTATGAATGCCGCTATCCGCGCGGTAGTGCGTACTGCAAAATATCATGGCATGGAAGTGTTTGGTATACACCGCGGATACCAGGGGATGATAGAAGGGGAGATCAGCGAAATGGAAGCTAAAGATGTTGCGAACATCATACAACGAGGCGGCACTATTTTGAAGACGGCCCGCAGTAAAGCTTTTATGACACCCGAGGGGATGGCTAAGGCATACGACCAATTGCAGAAACATGGCATTGAAGGCCTGGTGCTGATAGGCGGCGACGGAACATTCAGAGGTGCAACAGCTTTCTTTAAGCAATATACCATACCGGCTGTGGGGCTGCCCGGCACCATAGACAAAGACCTTGCAGGAACAGACTTTACCATAGGGTTTGATACCGCGGTAAATACTGCAGTGGAAGCAATTGATAAGATACGCGATACGGCGGAAGCACACGACCGGCTGTTTATAGTGGAGGTAATGGGGCGCGACGCCGGCTATATAGCTTTGCACAGTGGTATTGCCTGCGGTGCAGAAGATATTTTAATACCGGAAACTGCTACCAACATTGAAGATGTGCTGGAACGTATAGACAATGACGAACGCCGCAAGAAAACAGTACATATAATTGTAGTGGCAGAAGGAGACGAGTTTGGCGGGGCTAAAGAATTACATGCGGCTGTGATCCAAAGATTTCCGCAACTGGATGTGCGCTCTGCAGTATTAGGACATATACAAAGAGGGGGTAGCCCCAGTTGCGCAGACAGAATTCTTGCAAGCCGCCTGGGCCATGCTGCAGTATTGGCATTAAGGGCCGGGCAAACGCAGGTAATGGCCGGCATCATCAATGGTAAAATTGTATTCACGCCATTTGAGAATGCGGTAAAAGTAAATAGCTGCATGAGCATAGACATGCTGGATATGATAAGAGTACTGGCCGTTTAATTTTGACATTTTAAAGAAGACAAGTGCGCTCATTGATATTATTCCTGTGCCTTAGCTGCATTGTTGCCGGCTGCGATGCACAGCATAAAGAACCACCGCCTGTAAGGCAGAAGGCCTCCTCTGTATACCCGGTAGCTTTTTATAATGTAGAAAACCTGTTTGATACGGAAGATGATCCCGAAACGGACGACGATGAATTTACACCCAATGGCCCCATGCGGTACACCAACGAGATATACCGGAAGAAGCTGCATAACATAGCGACGGTATTACAAGTATTGGGTGATAAAAGAAATAAAGAAGGTGTTGCCTTGCTGGGGATGGCAGAAGTGGAAAATGACAAGGTATTAAATGACCTGCTATCCCAGCCCGAAATTAAAGATAGAGGATATCGGTACGTTTGGTATAATAGTAACGACCCGCGGGGGATTGATGTAGCATTGGTTTACAACCCCGCATACTTTACGGTCATCAGCTCTAAGCCTTTGCATGTAGGATTAGAGCATATGGGTGGCAAAGAAGGCACCCGCGATATTTTGTATGTTATGGGACGTATGGGACATGATACCGTACATGTACTGGTAAATCACTGGCCATCGCGCAGGGAAGGGTTGGCGGAAACCATGGATAAGAGAGCGGTAGCAGCAGAAGCGAATCGCCGGCAAATAGATCATATTTTAAGAGCACAACCTAATGCACGGATCATTGTGATGGGCGATATGAATGATAACCCGATGAATGAGAGTATAACGCAAGTGCTGGGTGCTGCTGAAGATAAAAATGGCAAGCTGTACGATCCATGGGGAGCCTTTCTGCGATCAGGAAGAGGCACAGAAATATTTCAGCATCACTGGAATTTGTTTGACCAGATAATAGTGTCTGCGGGATTGTTGCATAGCGGACTGCATTATGACGGCGCAGATATTGAAGACCGGGATTTTATGAAACTGCAATATGGTAAGCTGCAAGGCTATCCCAAACGATCTTTCCGCGGAACTTACTGGAGTAACGGTTACAGCGACCACTTCCCCGTGGTGATATACCTGGCTAAATAAGGTATAGCTATAGGACGATAAGCCGTACTAAACAGGCGTCCTGTAATTTTACATAAAATAAACAGAAGAATGAAGGTAGATATATGGAGTGATGTGATGTGCCCGTTTTGTTACATCGGCAAAAGGAAGTTTGAAACGGCCTTACAACAATTTGCAGCAAAAGATAAGATTGAAGTGGAATGGCACAGCTTTCAACTGGACCCGGAAATGAAGGCAATGCCCGGGAAAGACATTTATAGTTATTTAGCAGAAAGAAAAGGGCAGAGCCTTGACTGGAGCAAACAGGTACATCAGCAAGTAACGGCTATGGCTGCAGATGCAGGACTGGAATATAATTTTGACAAAGCAGTAATCAATAATTCTTTTGATGCACACCGGCTGATACAATTTGCTAAAGCGAATGGACTAGGTGATGCAGTAGAGGAAAGCCTTTTCAAAGCATATTTTACAGAGGGTAAAGATATTGGTGATCACCAGGTATTAGCTGATATAGCTGCCTCTGTAGGTTTGGATAGGAAAGAAGCAGCGTCCATGCTTGAAAATGGAGGTTATGAAAGTGCAGTTGAAGCAGATATAAATACTGCGTCACAAATAGGTATCAATGGCGTTCCGTTTTTTGTACTGGATAATAAATATGCGGTATCCGGTGCGCAGCCGTCCGAAACTTTTTTAACGGCACTCAACCGCGCGTGGGATGAATACAGCAAAGACAAGATACAGCTACAAGATGTGGGTTCCGTAGATGGGCCTGTCTGTGGCCCGGATGGGAATTGCTAAAATGGATTTTTATAAAAAATGAAAAGTGCGCCATGGTCAACAGCGCACTTTTTTATTTAACCAAAACGAGGCATGCCTCGTAAAGATTAACTTCATTTTTCTACCTGTTACGGCCAGGTGATTGTTGAGATGGTTTACCACTGCGATTTTCGTTTTCGCTATCCAGATCCATATCTTCATTTAAATCCTGATCCAGATCCTGGCTGCGGCCTGTTCCTATGTTAGTACCGCTACGTTGGTTTTGATCCAGTTCTGTATTCCTGGAACCTGCTTGTTGTGTCCTTTCGTCGTTTTGTGACTGATTTTGTTGATTTTTCATGACTGTTTTTTTTGTTCTAGAGGTTAAAAAATATATGCCAGCATGGAGTGGGGTATAGCGCCAAAACACAAAGCCCGAGAAAACAAGCAGTTATGTTTTTCGAGTACTGACAAGTGTTAGGCGTGGGTGGAAACATTTGTAGTGGTAGTTCTACGAAAGGACTCAACAATAAGTAAAAACAG
Source organism: Bacteroidota bacterium (assembly GCA_018267955.1). Taxonomy (GTDB): domain Bacteria; phylum Bacteroidota; class Bacteroidia; order Chitinophagales; family Chitinophagaceae; genus Polluticoccus. The sequence goes on along the minus strand of JAFDXL010000002.1, from coordinate 122,105 downwards.
GCAATTGAAGGCTCTACAATATAGATTTTATCATTCGACCATAATTTGCATCAATGACATGGATTGTTCAATCCAGGCTATTATTGTTGCGATAGCTGTCTGAGGATTAATGAATTTAGGTGATATAACGTAAGTCAATGCCATAGCCAGTTTACATAGCGAAGAAACCCAACATACATGTAACCTTATATAGCGGGTTGATTTTGGCACAACAGTTTACAAGCGAAGAGCACGTTTTTGTTTAAATATCAACAGGGGGAAGAGTTAAATTTTTAACTTTTCAGGGGTTTATTAGTACTTTGCGCCCAAAATAACGACCGATAGATGAAACTGTTGGAAAACAAGGTAGCCTTAATTACCGGGGCGAGCCGCGGTATAGGAGAGGCAATTGCCGTGAAATTTGCAGAAAATGGGGCAAATGTGGCGTTTACTTACTTATCATCAGATGAAAAGGCAAAAGCTTTAGAAGATAAGCTTTCAGCATTAGGTATTAAAGCAAAAGCATATAAATGCGATGCCGGGGACTATGCTGCTACAGAACAGCTGGCAAACGATGTAGTTAAGGAGTTTGGAGGAATTGATATTTGTGTAAATAATGCCGGTATATCAAAAGATAACCTGCTGCTGCGCCTGACGCCCGATCAATGGGATGATGTAATGCAAGCCAATCTGAAATCTGTATATAATCTTACCCGCCAGGTGATCAGGCCTATGATGAAGGCCCGCTCGGGCAGCATCATCAACATGAGCAGTGTTGTTGGTGTAGAAGGTAATGGTGGCCAAAGCAGCTATGCAGCTTCTAAAGCAGGTATTATAGGATTCACTAAGTCTATAGCACAGGAAATGGGTAGCCGCAATATACGCTGCAACGCCATAGCTCCCGGCTTTATAGAAACCGATATGACCCATTACCTGAAGGACGGTGGTGCAGAAAAATGGTTTGAAAAAATACCACTGGCAAGATTTGGCAAACCGGAAGAAATTGCCGGTGTAGCCTTGTTCCTGGCGAGCGATCTGAGCAGCTATGTAAGCGGCCAGGTGATCAACGCTTGCGGCGGTATGAGCACTTAATAAATGCTGTATAGTAGATTATATATTTAACTTATATTAATTTTAACAAAATACCCTATACACTATTTATTTCCTAAACATCTAACTTTGCATCCATAAATAGATTTTAATGCAGAAGATACAAGCTGCTATTACAGCAGTAGGAGGGTATGTACCTGACTATATATTGACGAATTCAGAGCTTGAAAAGATTGTAGATACTACAGACGAATGGATCACCACCCGCACAGGTATTAAAGAGCGCAGGATATTGAAGGGCGAAGGTTTGGGATCTTCTGATATTGCGGTAGAGGCAGTAAAAGAATTGCTGAAAAAGCGAAAAATAGGGGCTGAAGAAATAGACCTTCTCATTTGTGCTACTACAACACCGGATCTCCAATTCCCGGCTACAGCCAATATTATCTCAGATAAAGCAGGATTAGCGAATGCTTTTGGTTTTGATATTAATGCCGCATGCAGCGGCTTTTTATTTGCCCTGAATACCGGCGCACAGTTTATCGAAACAGGTAAGTATAAAAAGGTGATTGTAGTAGGTGTAGACAAAATGAGCTCTATACTTAATTACGAAGACCGCGCAACCTGCATCATCTTTGGCGATGGCGGCGGCGCCGTGTTATTAGAACCTAATAGCGAAGGATATGGCATTGTAGACAGCGTTTTGAAAAGTGATGGCTCGGGACGTGTGCACCTGCATCAGAAAGCAGGTGGTTCTGTAAAGCCGGCTACTGTAGAAACGGTAATGAATAAAGAACATTTTGTGTACCAGGAAGGGCAGACCGTATTCAAATTCGCTGTTAAGAATATGGCTGATGTAGCAGCGCAGATCATGGAACGTAATGACCTTACGGCTGAAAATGTAGCATGGTTAGTGCCGCACCAGGCTAACAAGCGCATTATTGCAGCGACATCAGACAGGATGGGGCTGCCGGAAGAGAAAGTAATGCTGAATATTGAGCGTTATGGTAATACTACTAACGGTACCTTGCCATTATGCCTGTGGGAGTATGAAAAGCAACTGAAGAAAGGTGATAATATAGTGCTGGCAGCATTTGGTGGAGGTTTTACCTGGGGTGCTACCTATATTAAATGGGCATACGACACTAACTAAGCATTATTGAAATAATTGGAAGGCCTGCTAACATAGCGGGCCTTTTTTATTGCGTATCCGGGTCAATGCGGTATTTATCAGCCAGATTTTTTGGCGCTACGGTGCAATAGGCTACGGTGAGTATGTCTTTAAGCATTTCTTTGCGCACCTTTGGCAGAAACACATGTGTCCAGCCATGGCTGCCCCATTTATTTGGTACCGGGGCAATAACCTCATTATCGAAACTGCAGAATACATTTTGATCGAGTGGTGTTAGCTTTACTGTCATTCGTTTATCCTGTTCGTTCATGGTAGCGAATACCTTTTTGATACGAAAAGAAGTGAGATCGAAATGCGGGGCTTCCGTTACGCCTTCGAACGACAAGGCAATTTCCCGTGCTGTTTTGATGGTAACCATTAAATAAAGATAACGTATTTATAGTGCTGAGATTAAACCTCGATAAATTTATAGAGTATAATAGATAAAGCTTTGCGATGAAGTTAGTAATACAAACTATCCTGTTAATATTGATATTGGCATGTGGTAAAGCACAGGCACAGATCTCTTATTTTCCACCTAACCTTGGCACTACATGGGATACCTTAAGTCCGGCTTCGCTGGGATGGTGCCCAGACAGGATAGACTCGTTATATCAATACCTGGAAGCAAAAAGCACAGACGCATTTATTGTATTGATAGATGGTAAGATAGTATTGGAAAAATACTTTGGTACTTATACCCGTGACTCTGTGCATTATTGGGCATCAGCAGGTAAGAGCCTCACATCTATGATGGTGGGTATAGCGCAGGAGAGAGGATTGCTGGATATTAATAACCCTGCATCGCAATACCTTGGTACGGGATGGACCAGCGAGATGACTGCTAAAGAAAACCTGGTAACAGTAAAGCATTTGCTTACCATGAACAGTGGGCTGGACGATACACCAACAGGTGGCTGTACCAATGAAGATACCACACCTGTTTGCCTTCAGTATAAAGCAGATGCAGGCACGCGATGGGCTTACCATACAGGTGCATACCGCAAGCTGGAATCAATAGTGAGTGAAGTAAACGGGACTACCTATACAGCTGCTACTAATTCGTTTATTGGCAGCCATATTGGTATGATAGGGCTGTGGTATAACGGAGTATATTACAGCAATGCCCGCTCTATGGCGCGCTTTGGGCTGCTGATGCTCAATAAGGGCGTATGGAATAGCGACACCGTACTGCATGATACCGCTTACTATAACGCGATGATCCATACATCACAAAGCTTCAATCTATCTTACGGTTATTTGTGGTGGCTCAATGGTAAAGCATCGTGCATGCTGCCGCAAACACAGTTAGTATTTCCCGGTGCCATTGTACCCAATGCACCTGCCGACATGTTTTGTGCGCTCGGTAAGAACGATCAGAAGATTTACATAGTGCCCAGCCGTAAAATGGTGGTAGTACGCCAGGGAGAAACATCAGGTACGCCTTTACTTGCGCTATCCTCTTTTGATAACGAAGTATGGCGCTATATAGATAGTTTACCCTGTGTTACTACCAATATTACAGAAGTGAAGCAAGATCATGCAATCAAGGTATTCCCTAATCCTGCAAAAGATGAATTACATATTGTATCTGACGGCACCTTAGGCAGCATTATGGTGTATAATGCAATGGGCAGCAGGGTTATCAAATATGATAATCATACAGGCACAGCGAGGTCTGCAATCTTGCAGATACAGGATCTGTCACGAGGTTTATACCTGCTGCAATCGGATAATGGCTTCAGTTATAAATTCTATAAAGAGTAGCAGGCTATTGAGATACCTCGTGATCTACGTTGGCCAGCTGGCCGCAGGCAGCATCAATATCTTTACCACGGCTGCGACGCAAACGGGCATTAACACGCTTGCTTTCCAGGTAGCGCATAAATGATTCTGTTACATCATCATCCGGCTTTGTAAAATCTGCCTTATCAATAGTATTGTACTCGATGATGTTTACCAGGTCTACCGGTACGCGCCTGTAGAGCTTTACCAGTTCATCGGCATCTTTTGCGCTATCGTTGAAGTTTTTGAATAGGATATACTCAAAAGTGATCTCGTTCTTCGTTTTTTGATAAAAATAGTTCAGTGCATCTACCAGTTCATCCAGGTTGCTGGTCTCGTTGATAGGCATGATCTTATCGCGCTTGGTATCATTGGCAGCGTGCAGCGACAATGCCAGTTTGAACCTGACACCATCATCACCAAGCTGGCGTATCATTTTAGAAATGCCTGCTGTAGAAACGGTAATGCGGCGTGGGCTCATGCCCAGGCAATCGGGCGATGTGATCTTGTCAATAGCCTTCAGTACGTTTTTATAATTCAGCAAAGGTTCGCCCATACCCATGAACACGATATTGGTGACCGGTTTGCCGTAGTGTTGCAAGGATTGCTCATTAGCCAGCGTTACCTCATCTACAATCTCGTCAAAGTCCATATTACGCTTGCGTGGTAAAAAGCCCGTAGCACAGAACTTGCAGGCAAGCGAGCATCCTACCTGGCTGGAAACGCATACCGTCATCCTTTTTTCCGTAGGGATCAGTACACTCTCCACAAAGTGGCCGTCGTGCAACTGCAGCCTGTTTTTGATGGTGCCATCGCTGCTAAACTGGCTGTGGTGGACCCTAACCTTAGGAATAGTAAATTGTTCAGACAGCTTATCCCTCAACGCTTTAGACAAATTGGTCATTTGCGAAAAATCCCCAACATGTTTCTGCCAAATCCACTCATACACCTGCTTGGCCCTGAATTTTGACTCGCCCCATTCTTTAAATAAAGCTTCCAGGTCTTGCAGGCTGCTGTTCCTGATATTTTTCATCGTGCAAAGGTACACCCACTATCTCATATAGAATATGGCATTATGAAAAGATTAAACTTATATAAGAATTATACATCTTAAATATATTTTTATATTTTGGTAAAAATTCGCCATCGTATGAAAGTATTACGTTTTATCATCATCCTGATACTTGTATTAGGCTTAGGTTTCCTCGCCTTGTGCCTTTTTGCATCTAAAGATGTAAGTGTGGAACGCAGCACTACTGTTAACGCGCCAAAATCTATAGTATTTAACCAGATCGTAAAATTTAATAACTGGAAAAACTGGAATCCATGGCTGGAAATGGATAGCACGGTAAAATGGGATGTACGAGGCAATGATGGAGAAAAAGGAAGTACCTACCACTATATGGGTAACAAAATAGGAGAAGGAACAACTATTAACGATGGGGTAAGTGACGGAGAGATGAAATACCTGATGGATTTTAAAAGGCCTTACCAGTTTAAAGCTGACGGCTATTATAAAGTGGCATCAGAAGGTGGAAAAACCAAAGTAACCTGGTATTACCATCAGGACCTGAAATTTATGGAGCGTGGTTTTATGGCCATCATGGGTGTAGGGAAGATGCTGGGTAAGCAATTTGACCGTGGCCTGGAGTTGCTAAAGAATTATTCTGAGGCGCATGCCGATGATACAGCCATTGTTGGCGGAGGCATAACTGATATTATGTTTCCGGTACATACCTATGCGGCAGTACGTAAAGTGGTGAAATGGACAGATATGCACCAGTTTTTTGGTGATGGCTACGCCTTGCTGGGCCAGCAGGTAGGCCCGAGGATCAATGGACCGGCCAGCGCCTTATATTATACATGGGACGAGCAAAATATGCAGGGAGATGTAGCGGCATGTTTCCCGGTTAGCAGCAATGCCCCTTTCCAGGGTGGTAGTATCATAGAAGTACCGGCATCAGCAGGGTATAAAATGGTGTACACAGGCCCTTATGGTAATATGCACACTGCCCATGCTGCCATGATGCAGCATATACAGGCAGCGGGTAAAACGCAGAAGCTGGCTATTGAAGAGTATATAAAAATGCCATCTAACGAAACGGATAGCAATAAATATGAAACAAATATCATTTACCTGGTAAACTAAAAGGGTTAGCCGGATAATAAGCCGCCTGCACAATCTGTAGGCGGCTTTTTCGTTATTAGACCTGCTGCGCTTATATTCGCAATTCCGTAGTACAGATGAGGATATCCGTAATTATTGTCAACTATAATGTAAAGTATTTCCTGGAGGTGTGCCTGCACAGCGTGCTGAGGGCTGCCCGGGGTATAGATGTAGAGGTAATAGTAGTAGACAATAATTCTAAAGACGGCAGTAATGAGATGGTTGCGCAGCAATTTCCATCTGTAATACTGATAGAAAATAAAGACAATGCCGGCTTTGGAAAGGCCAATAACCAGGGTGTGGCTATCGCAAAGGGTGAATATATCCTTTTCCTGAACCCGGATACCGTGATGCCGGAAGACTTCTTCACGAAGATGCTCGGCTATATGGATGCCCACCCGGAGGCGGGCAGCATTGGCCCTAAACTGCTGGATGGGCGCGGGCAGTATGCGCCCGATGGTAAAAAATCTTTTCCGTCTTTGTCTGTGGCTATCTTTAAAACGACGGGTATTAATAAAATATTCAGCAAGTCGCCCTACTTTAATAAATACTATGCGGTGCATATAGGCCCTGATGAGATAGCGCCTGTAGATGTATTAAGCGGATGCTGTATGATGGTAAGGGCAAGTTTGCTGCCGGGCATAGGAGGCGCATTTGACGAGGATTATTTTATGTATTGCGAGGATGTAGATCTTTCGTACCGCATACAGAAAGCCGGTTATCAGAATATCTACTATCCGCCGGCAACACTAATACATTATAAAGGAGAAAGCACGAGGAAGGCAACACTATCATATGTGCGGATATTCAACGAAGCGCTGGTAACCTTTGTGAAGAAACATTACAGCGCAGGCAATGCCAGGTTGTTTGTATTGTTCATCAATATAGGTATTGTGCTAAGGGCCATACTGGGCGTCGCCAAGCAAGTATTGAAAGTACTGCGTATGCCCTTGTTTGACGGATTGATACTGTTGGCAACGCTCTGGTTCATCAAAGAGTTTTGGGTGGTGCATGTAAAAAACATCAGCCCTATACCGCTGAGCTCTGTGATAGCCACCTTCCCGGTGTACATAGGCCTCTGGCTGTTTAGCCTGTATATGAACGGCGTGTACGACCAGTCGTATAGGGCATTAAGGGTAATACGGGGGATGATAATAGGCACTGTAATAATACTTGCCTACTATGGTTTGCTGCAGCCGGGATTGCGCTATTCAAGAGCTATTATCATATTCAGCGGGTTTACCGGTACCGTGATACTACTGGCTCTGCATGAGCTATTATACAGGCTAGGTATCTTCAAATTCATACCGTATGATAAATTGCCGCGCAAGGCCATTATTGTAGCATCGGAAGATGCCTATACAGAAACTGCAAGGACCCTGCAACGTGTGCATTATGCCCCTGAACTTGCCGGGCGCATCAGCACCACCGGGCATAAAGGAGAGGCATTGGCTACTACCGATGAGATGAAGCAGCTTGTATATACTGCCGGCATTAACGAGGTAATATTCTGTGTAAACGGGCTAAGCTATACAGAGATACTGGAGCGTATGCAGGAATGCGGGGGCGATTACGAATATAAGATACACCTGCCGGGCAGCAACAGCTTTGTAGGCAGCAACAGCAGCCACACAGCGGGCGACCTGTACACGCTGGATAAGCGCTATAACCTGGCTAAATTCTCGCACCAGAGAAACAAAAGGATATTGGATGCGGGTATGAGCATTATCTTCCTGCTGCTGTTACCAATCATGATCTTTTTGGTAAAAAGGCCCATCGGTTTTATTGCCAATTGTTTCAAGGTATTGTTTGGTAGCCGTACATGGGTGGGCTACAGTAATGATGTAGCGGTAACACACCTGCCTAAGATAAGGAAGGGGATACTACCGCCTTATTACATGATAGAAGGCTATCAACCGGCAGCAAATGTGCAAATGCAGATGGATAGCGTGTACGCCCAGCAATACACACCGGGGGCGGACATTAACCTGATACTTAAGAATTTAAAATATTTGGGAACAAACTGAAGAAAGATTTTGTAGAAATGAGAAATCGATTATTTTTGCAATCCCAATTGACACTCCTCCTTAGCTCAGTTGGTTAGAGCACCTGACTGTTAATCAGGGGGTCTCAGGTTCAAGTCCTGAAGGGGGAGCCTCCTAAAAGCGTTGCAAACTGCAATGCTTTTTTGTTTTTAGTTTGGTATTTCCACTTTGTTTTTATGAAATAATACTTTCATTACTTGTTTTGTCCCCTGATATACATTTAACCAATGTAATATGTTAATCATATATTTACTGCAAAACACACGAAAATGAAAACACTACTTGCCATCCTCTTATTAATGCCTGTTGCTGTATCTGCAAAATTAAATTTTGGTTTGCAGGGTGGGTTGGCTGGCAACACGGCCCCTATAGCCAACACGGCAGACGGGATAAAAGGGCATATTGGTTTTGGTTGCAGAGCCTTTGCGAACTATGAATTAAAAGGATGGCAATTTGGGGCATCTGTAGAATCGCTGCCAATAGCTTTTAATGTAAATTATACAAGGCTAAAGTTTCAGAATCAGTATAGTACTGGCGTTCATAATGCAATAAATACATCTGAAAACGTAGGGAAGGGTGTCTATCATGTTGCATCCCCCGCAATAGCAATAAAAGCCAATGCTGATAAGTTATTCCACCTTTCTAAAGTTATCTTTAGTATTGGTATCAGCGCAGGGTACTATACCGCACAGGAAGGCTCGGGGTATTTGGCGGGTATTAATGTTGGACTTAATGTACCTGTAGCCACAAAAGTATCTGTTTACTGGCGCAATGAATTTGATTACTGCCATGCGGATTTAAAAACAGGGTATTATCTGTTGTGGCTCCCATCCAGTATGATAGGGATAACTATACGCCCTTAAAATATTCCATGTACTGCCAACGGGCAGTAAAGCACATCATTTACGTAATTCTGTATTTCATGCAAGTAAGAAATGCCATGCAATGTATTGCTGTCGTATTGAACCAAAATTGAAAGGAACTTTGCGCAATTGGCACTTGATGCAGGTTATTATGACCAGGCGTATTTTATAAAAGATTTCAAGTCATTTTCTTATTTGCAAATCCGGAGGTTTGCTACCTTTCGTAGCGTAGTCAGAGACTACGCCAAGTGGAGAAATAGAAGCCAAAAACAAAGGTGTAATGAAGATGTATTTCGTGGAGCGTAATATTGCTTCCGCCCTCACTCATCCTCATTTGTAAATCGTCAACTGAATTTCAACAGGATATAAATATAGATCGTTTTCGAAAGGCGCATCAGCCAGGGCTGTAAGCTCACAACTACCACAGTTGAAAAGAGAAAAGCATAAATAAAGCTATCGTCCTTAGATGTTATGCCCCAGATACTGACGTACAAGACAATGGCAAGCGCGTAAACAATGACACTTACAGCATAATTGATGCCGGGTGCATTCTCACTGCCTTCTTTCTTTATTTTTTGACCACAAACACTACAACTGCTTACAGTTTTAAGTGTACTGTTCAGCGGGAACGCACTTTTATTAAGGTAAATATCACCCTGACCGCATTTGGGGCATTTAAACCTCAAAATGCTTATCAATACACCAGCGTTCGATTTTGCCATTTATTATTTTAGGTAAAATTAATTATGCCGTACCGATGAAATTTGACTTTTATCACATTTCGCTAATCGGAGAAATTTGAAATATTGACCAATCGTTCAATGTCAATGACCTCTATCTTTCGTCCGGAGGTAGCTATTATATTCTCTTCCCTGAAGTCTGTAAGAGCCCTTGCCACGTTTTCCCTGGTCGTGCCAGACATGTTTGCAATGTCGTCACGTGAGATCTTTATCATTATAGGCTGGCCTTCCTTAGTGCTATGCTTGAATTTTTCACGCAGGATAATTAAGGCAATAGCTATACGTTCCCGCACAGGTCTCTGGGCGAACACGGACATGTTATTGATAAACACTGTGAACTCGTGACTCAATGTTTTCAATAACTGCCTCGATAAGGTTGGTGAACTATCAAGGACAGCAAGGAAATCAGATAAAGGTATAAAGCTAACCAGGCTATCTTCCAGTGCGGCAGCTGCGTCAGCATAAGGTTCATTTGACAGAACAGCATGGTAACCAATTAACTCTCCTGCACATCCAATATAAAAAATGTGCTCCCGACCTTCGCCATCGATCTTGTATTTCTTGACCACACCAGATCGAATGTAATAGATGCCTGCCGGCATATTACCCTCCCTGAAAATTATTTCTCCCTTCAGGTATCGTTCTTCTCTAGCATGCGCCATCAACTGCTTAAGTTCGCCCTCCGCTAATCCTGCTAATATGGTCTTAGAGTGGAAATCCCATTTATCTATCGGAAATATGCCGGTCAAACTCATACTGTGAAAAATAAGGCCACAAAAAGAATCGAAAATGATGTCAATGTGATAAATCGCAAAATTAAACAAAAGACGAGCCATAATTTTACTTTATACGGCCGGCAGAAGACTGTGCCGGAGATTAACTGCTCTGTGAATGACATTACCTGAAAGACAACATAAAAGAAAGAATGGACGATAGAAAGCGATGGTCACTTGAACAGTGCTTTGGAAGTGACTACGAATTCAACAAGTTATTTCCTGTATCGTTGCAATCATTGGCTGCGAGGCATTGGACGCCGTTGCACGTGACGCGCCAGGCTGTTGAATTCTTATATTCCGGAAGTGCATGCAGGATACTGGATATAGGAAGCGGGATAGGTAAGTTTTGTCTTGCAGGAGCGGCATATGCTCCCAAAGCTCACTTTTTTGGTGTAGAGCAGCGACAAGAGCTTGTTGGCTATGCGAAAACTGCCAGAAACATGCTGGGGTTAACTAATGTCTCATTTATAGAAGCGAACTTTACAAAAATAGACTTCAGGCACTACGATCATTTCTATTTTTTCAATGCGTTTCACGAGAATATAGACGATTCGGACAGAATAGATGACCGCATAAGCTATTCTTACTCATTATACGATTTCTATGTTCGCCAGCTACACGGCAATTTTCGTATAATGCCTTCAGGAACGAAGATAGTGACCTACCATACATTATGGAATGAGGTACCAAAGGAATATCGCCTTATGCATACGTCAGAGAACGGTACACTAAATTTTTGGGTTAAACGATGAAGGTATTTTCAGAAACCTGACCAAACGATCGCTTCTTTAGCGGTAAAGTCAGTGTATGAGACTTCCTGCGTCTTTAGCTTTATTCGCAGGCCTCTTTGTTTCCTGGCCAATTTTGTATTGGCTTATCCTGGTAAAATTTCTAAGTTTATTTTCTTGCTCGCAGAGACTACGCCGGGCGAATAGTTTCATATTTCTGTTAGATCTTTGCCGCTAACTAATTGCCGGGGAAGATATCCTCAAAGGAATTAGGTTAAAGACATAATTATGAAAGCAGTAGTATTTGAAAAGGTAGGTACTCCCTCTGATGTATTGCAGGTGCAGGAAGTGCCCATGCCGGAGCCGGCAACAGGAGAAGTACGCGTAAAAATGCTGTCAAGCCCTATCAATCCGGCTGATATGCTTTTTATTAGTGGCAAATACCGTATCAAACCACAGTTCCCGCAAATTACCGGGCTGGAAGGTGTAGGTATTATTGATACGGTATTGGAAGGCTCACAGTATAGCATAAATACTTTGGTAGCCTTCAGGCATAAGGGCTTGTGGGCAGATTATGCTATAGTTCCGGAGCAGAAGCTCATATCATTGCCTGCAGGATATCCTATAGAAAAAGCGGCTCAACTTTCTCTGAATCCAACAACAGCTTATGCGCTATTAGAGGAGGCCAGCCTAAAACGAGGAGAGTGGTTGCTCATAAATGCCGGTAATTCCGGAGTATCGAGGATCATAATTCAGTTGGCTAAGCTGCGCGAAATAAAGACAATAGTTGTAACCCGTAATGAAAAGGAAGCCCAGGGATTGAACATCCTTGGTGCAACGGAGGTTTTAACATCGCAGCAAAGCGGACTTGCTGAAAAAATAATGGAGATAACAGACAATGCAGGCCTGGCCTGCGTACTGGATGCGGTAGGGGGAGATTTGCTTTCGGAACTGCTCCATGCTATGGCTCCATTTGGTAAAATCATTTCTTACGGTTTGCTGGACAAGGCTAATGTGTCTTATCATAACTCAACGGTTATTTTTAAGAATCTAACCATTACTGGTTTTGGTATAGACGCATGGCTTACCAAGAAAGGGGAGGAGGTACATGGAATATATCGTGAATTAGCGGCTATTGTAGCTAACCCTGATTTTAAAATGCCTGTTGCCGCGGTATATCCCATGGTTGATTTTCGTGATGCATTTACCTACATGGAAAATAATTTCAATAGCGGTAAAGTGCTGATAACAATGAATGGTGCAGGAAATGGATAAGGCTACAATATTTAATATGATGAAGAATATATTGTTCTTCATTCCGATATTATTGTGCAGTGGCATGGCATCAGCGCAACAGAATGTTTTATTATTACCAACTATACATAAACTACATACCGAAAACGAAAGATATAATTACGACAGCCTCCGGACGATAATTGCCGCATATCAACCTGCAACAATAGCTGTAGAGATAAGAAAAGAAGACCTGGGATGCGATACAGAATATTTGAAGCGTAATTATCCCAGGGAAATGTGGATGATGTCATATTGGTTTCCCAATGTGAAAATTGCAGGCTTCGATTGGTTAGGAAAGGATATTGAAGGGAAACGAATCCCTGATAATTACTGGCGTGAACAGTCGGAAATAAAGAAATGGGAGCGGGCATTGGAGGCAGATACGAAGTGGTCGCACCTCATTACGCCATGCAACAACCTTACCCAACAGCGTATGCGGGTATTGAAAACCTGTACATTGAATGAATTGTTGAATAGTAATGATGCCGCATTGACTACGTCCTACTATAGCTGCCTTAATAGAAAACTGTCCGGGTCAGTTCATCACAGGGTGGTCGAATTTTATAATGCCAGGAATGAAAGAATGATCGCCAACCTGAAGGGAATCATTAAAGAAAGAAGAGAAAAAGAAAAGTTGTTAATACTGACAGGCGATGACCATTATCCGGCACTTAAGCAAGGGTTACAATTAAAATAAGCCTTGCAAGGTATTAAAAGAAAGCTGATAAAAGCAGCCATCTCCATGGCTGTATCATCTCAGGAGATTCACGATATCTGCTCCTGATCTGGCCTGTGAACGCCTCCCCCAAGCCATTAACCAACAATGTTGTAAATTTGCCCGTGTTTCGTCGGATAGGGATTATTGTATTCATAGCCATTTCGCTGGTGGTGGCTTCTGTTTATACAGGAGGCCAACCCCCTATCGGGCTAACTAAGACGGAATTACCGGGGCAGAATTCTATATCGGGCGATACCCGCAAGCACCTGAATAAGGATATAGAATCTACCATTCTCGTTAAGCATGCAAGGCATCTTTCGCAAGATCAAACATCTCCATCTAAGAAGAAGGATATCCTGCTTTCTTATGGAGTATGTATATATGCAGTCTTACTCAGCGGGAAAATAAAGCTGCCACGGGAGCGGATATCTCCTTTTCTAACCCGGCTCCGTGCATTGCTTTATCCCAAACATTGGTTCGGATAAGGACACATTCTTCCTTTTGATTCATTCTTTTTAGTATCCGGCTCATTGGGCGGGATGCCTACTTATTTATTTACATCAAAACAAGATATGTATGTCCGAGACATTAATAATAACCTTTATCATGCTTGCCAGTATAGCATTGATAATAGTGCTCATGATCAATTCAGTAAAAAAACAGGCGCGCGGAAAGATGCGAAAACTGGAAAGTAAGCTGGCTGAACTAACAGGCCAGAGAAAATTAAACATCAGCAGAAAAGAAAAATTGCGCAACCGCCTTGTTGCCGCTGATGCGAGTGAGCAAGCATTGATACACCTGTGGCTGGAGCGCGATGAGCCAGCGTATGAGCTGATACATTTTAACAAAGTAAAAAAATGTGAGATCGTAAAGTTGTCAAACCGTATTACAGAAAAATCTGCGAAGGGTAAAAACCAGGTGCATGAACAGGTCACCGCCATTCATTTGCAATTTGCGACCGACAAAAATATATTTACCATTCCTTTTTATAGCGAGGTGGAAGATGGCGTGCTGGAAATGCAGGAATTGACAAAACGTGCTGAAGAATGGCGAACTTACATTGGCAACACCGGGAATAATTAATTGATCCATAAAACAAAGAATTAATGAACCATCTACCGCAACTCATCCGTGATCTGGGCCTTATATTAATACTTGCAGGAATCATGACGTTGGTTTTTAAACGTCTGAAGCAGCCTGTAGTATTAGGCTATATCCTGGCTGGATTGCTGGTAGGGCCCTATATGCCATTATTCCCTTCTATTACCGATAGTGAAAGCATCCGTATATGGGCGGACATCGGCGTCATTATCCTACTCTTCGGCCTTGGGCTCGAATTCAGTTTTAAAAAACTGATGAAGGTGGGTGGGTCTGCATCGGTGACCGCCCTTATCGAGATATCGGCCATGCTGGGTATCGGCTACCTGGTGGGCTATGCGTTGGGCTGGCCGTTAATGGACAGGATATTTCTTGGCGGTATTTTATCAATAGCTTCCACAACTATCATATTGCGGTCCCTTACTGAAATGGGATTGAAAGGGAAGCGTTTTTCTGAGCTGGTTTTCGGCATCCTGATCATTGAAGATCTTATAGCCGTAGTATTGCTCGTTTTGCTATCTACCATTGCCGTCAGCAGGCAGTTTGCAGGTATGGAAATGATCGGTTCTATTCTAAAGCTGGGTTTCTTCCTGATCTTGTGGTTTGTAGCGGGCATATTCTTTATCCCATCCTTTTTAAACAGGGTACAGAAGTACCTCAATGATGAAACGCTGCTGATAGTATCACTGGGCCTGTGCCTGGTGATGGTTATGTTATCGTCTTCGGCCGGGTTTTCCCCGGCATTGGGCGCATTTATTATGGGGTCTATACTTGCAGAAACTACAAAGGCTGAACGCATCGAAAAAGCTATTAAGCCCATCAGTGATCTTTTTGGGGCGATCTTTTTTGTATCAGTAGGTATGCTTATAAACCCGGCTGTGCTTGTTGAATACTGGAAGCCGATTGTATTGATCACTGCTGTGTTGTTGATTGCTAAAACCTTGCATGTGACACTGGGCGCTGTTATTGCGGGCAACCCGTTAAAGACTTCGCTTGCTGCCGGCATGAGCATGGCGCAGATCGGTGAATTTTCTTTTATCATTGCTACACTTGGTGTCTCGTTAAAAGTAACCAGCCATTTTCTTTACCCTGTAGCGGTAGCGGTATCTGCCATCACTACTTTTTCAACACCCTATATGATAAGGCTGGCAGACCCGCTGTACCGGAAAATAGAGGCGGTGTTACCAGGCAAATGGAAAAAGACGCTGGAGCGTTATAGCGCCGGTGCGCAGACAATTAATGCAGCGAGCGACTGGCAAATTGTGCTGCGCGCATACTTTGTCCATATCATCCTGTTTTCAATTATCATCATTGGCATTATTCTGGCATTTATCAATTTTGTATCGCCCTGGCTAAGCATGCATATCAAGAATGAAACGGTGGCCATGTTGCTTGCAGGCGGGCTGTGTTTCCTGGCGTTATCTCCTTTTTTATGGGCATTGACGCTGCAAAAAATAAAGCCGAAAAACACTGCGAATTTATGGGGCGTTAAACGTTATAGGGGGCCATTAATAGCATTGCGGCTAATGCGTGCTGCGATAGGGATCGCATTCCTTTGTTTTTCTTTCCTGCTATTGTTTCCGCTAACCATAGCGCTTATTGGGGTTGCTATCCTGATGATAGCTTCTGTTTTTTTGTCGAGGAAGATGCAGCAATTTTACATTAAAATTGAAGAACGATTCTTTAGCAATTTCAATGCCCGTGAAGCGCAAAGTGCCCGAATCAATCGTCATGAGCTGGCGCCATGGGATGCACACATAGTAAGATATGATTTACATGCACTCTCACCCATTGCCGGGAGGACGTTGGAAGAGATATCTATCCGTGAGCAGTATGGAGTTAACATCGCTATGATAAAACGTGGAGACAGCCATACTATTGCAGCACCGGGGAGGACAGAAAGACTCTATCCCGGGGATACTTTATTTATTATAGGAACAGACGAACAGATAGACCAGTTTAGACGCGACGCGGACGCTAAACCCGCGGATATAAATGAATACGCCGGTAAACAGGAGATCTCTTTGGTAAAAGTTGCGGTTACGGAAACATCGGTTCTTGCGGGGAAAACAATTCGCGAAAGCGGCATAAGGGAGAAAACAAAGGGGCTGGTTGTGGGTATAGAGCGCCGGGGGAGGCGAATATTGAACCCGGAATCTGATATACAGTTTGCTGTTGGAGATAAAATATGGATTGTGGGAGAGGCGCGGCTGATAAAAGCGTTGTAGCATATTGTATCGCCAGGCACTCTGTTATAAACAGATTTGCAATAGGTGAAAAATTGCATAAGCCGTTGCTTTTTAAATTGTAGTAAAACAATATTTTTATAATTTTTTATCTTTGCGGCCTTAATAATCTAAAATATGGCTGAGCTGGCGCCGTGTCCTCAATGTAAGTCTACTTACACGTATGAGATGGATAATTTACTTGCATGTCCTGAATGCGGGTATGAATGGAACCCAAATGAAAGTAAAGAAGCAGAGGATTCTTTTGTAGTAAAAGACTGTAATGGCAATATCCTGCAAAACGGCGATACCGTTGTAACAATAAAGAACCTGCCTGTAAGAGGTACACCACAAAGCATAAAAGCAGGAACAAAAGTCAGGAATATAAAATTGGTAGATAGCGATCATAATATTGATTGCAAAATAGATGGCTTCGGCGCTATGGCGCTAAAATCTGAGTTTGTTAAAAAAGCCTGATTACTGACTTGACGAGTCGGTGGTTGAGTACGGGATGTGTTCCGGTTGGGTTAAAGTTGCAGTAAAGTATAACTTTGCTACTTAATACTACCGGCTGATGAAGATTTATATCAAAAATATGGTTTGCGACCGTTGCGTGATGGTAGTCAGATCTGAATTGGAGAAAATGGGCCTACAGCCGGTTGCTGTAGAACTTGGGCAGGTAGAGTTAGCCGGGGATATTACAGAAAAAGTCAAAGAAGACTTTGGCGAAGTTTTGGAGCAGCTTGGTTTTGAAATAATAGACGATAAAAGAAGCCGAATAATAGAAAAGATAAAAAGCCTTATCATACAATCGGTGCAAAAAGAAGCGCCGGAACGAAAAATTAATCTTTCAGATTACCTGTCTCAGCAGTTGCACTACGACTATAATTACCTCAGCACACTGTTTTCTGAAATTGAAGGAGTAACGATCGAGAAATTTCTGATAAAGCAAAAGATTGAAAAGGCGAAAGAATTGCTGGTGTATGATGAGCTTTCGTTATCGCAGATAGCAGACTTCCTGGGCTATAGCAGCGTAGCGCATTTAAGCAGCCAGTTCAAGCAGGTAACCGGCTTTACACCCTCCCATTTTAAAACCATCAGGGAAAAGAGAAAGCCAATAGATAAAGTGTAAATGTTGTAACATAATTTGAGAATTGTGTAACAGCAGATCTTAAAGCCTGTCGGAACTTTGTATGGACAAAAGTTACCGATATGGCAAACCATTCTGAAACGATATATATACCGCTGGAGGATGTTGACAGCGAACATTGTGCGCTTATTGTTGACAAAGGACTTAGCAACGTAAAGGATATTACGGCTCACAAGGTGGAATTGAATAACCGCAGGGCTGTGATAGAAACTGCATCCCCCGAAACTGCGATACCGGAAGCGGTGCAGGCAGTCAGATCACTGGGCTATGAAGTGCCCACGATAAAGAAAACATTTCCTGTCCTTAATATGACTTGCGCTGCATGTGCTGTAAGTACGGAAAGTATGCTCAAGAATCAGCCGGGCGTAGTAAATGCATCCGTTAACTATGCCAATGCCAGCACCAATGTAGAATTTATACCATCGCTGACAGATGTGCAGAAATTGAAAGCTGCGTTGCAGTCGATCGGTTATGACCTGATGACAGATGAAAGTGAGGATGCTAAAGAAGCGCTGGAAGAGATACATCAAAATAAGTTTAAGAGTCTGCGCAATAAAACCATTGCGACCATAATTCTTTCCATACCGCTCATGGTTATAGGTATGTTCTTTATGGATATGCCGTATGCCAATTACATTATGTGGGTGCTTGCTACACCGGTTGTAGGAATTACCGGCAGGCACTTTTTCATCAACGCATGGAAACAGGCAAAGCACCGGACTGCTAATATGGATACGCTAGTTGCCTTAAGCACAGGTGTTGCCTATTTGTTTAGTGTGTTTAATACTTTAAATCCGCACTATTGGCATAACAGGGGATTGCACGCGCATGTGTACTTCGAGGCTTCGGCAGTTGTTATAGCTTTTATACTATTGGGTAAACTATTAGAAGAGAAGGCCAAGGGGAATACCTCATCTGCTATAAAGAAGCTGATTGGCTTACAACCCAAGACAGTTACAGTGGTGCATCATGGTGGCCATCAAATGGAAATGCCCATTGGGAAAGTGCAGGTTGGCGACACCCTGTTGGTGAAACCGGGTGAAAAAATAGCTGTGGACGGTGCTGTCGTTTCCGGAAGTTCGTTTGTTGATGAAAGTATGATAAGCGGCGAGCCTGTGCCTGTTTCTAAATCTAAAGGTGATCCCGTATTCGCAGGTACTATCAACCAGAAAGGTAGTTTTCAATTCCGAGCAGAAAAAGTTGGCGGCGACACTATTCTTGCACAAATCATACAACTGGTACAGGAAGCACAGGGTAGTAAGGCACCGGTGCAGAAACTGGTAGATAAGATAGCAGGAATATTTGTGCCTGTAGTTATCGGTATTGCACTGCTCACATTTGCAGCGTGGATGATCTTAGGTGGTGATAACGGTTTTACACAAGGACTGCTGGCCATGGTTACTGTCCTTGTTATAGCTTGTCCTTGTGCGCTAGGCCTCGCTACGCCAACAGCCATTATGGTAGGTGTTGGTAAAGGGGCCGATAACGGCATACTTATAAAAGATGCTGAAAGCCTGGAGTTGGCAAAGAAGGTAGATGCAGTAGTGTTAGATAAGACCGGTACTATTACAGAAGGCAAACCTTCCGTAACAGACATACGCTGGAAAAATAAAAGTGAACAGGACGCCATTATATTATCATCTATAGAACGCCAATCAGAACATCCTCTTGCCGAGGCGGTAGTAAAATACCTGGGACTTAGCAATACTTTATCGCTCGAGCATTTTGAAAGTATTACAGGGCTTGGAGCAAAAGGGATTGTCGGGAATACCAGCTACTATATAGGTTCTGAAAAGTTAATGCGGGAACGTAATATTCTCATTGATGCAGAAATGAAGAAATCTGCAGATCAGTGGTTGGCACAGGCTAAAACAGTTGTTTACTTCTCAGATGAAAAAAATATTATAGCCATATTAGGCATAGCAGATACCATCAAACCAACATCCAAAAGAGCTGTAGCAGAACTTAATAAGGCCGGTATAGATGTGTACATGCTCACCGGGGATAATGCTGCTACAGCTAAAGCGATTGCAGATGAAGTGGGTATATCTCATTTTAAAGCAGAGGTATTGCCAGCTCATAAAGCAGACTTTATTAAAGAGCTGCAACAAGAAGGCAAGGTTGTGGCTATGGTTGGCGATGGCATTAATGATAGTAATGCCCTGGCGCTTGCAGATGTGAGTATTGCTATGGGCAAGGGAAGTGATATTGCCATGGATGTAGCTAAGATGACCATCATCTCCTCTGACCTTTCCAAAATATCCGAAGCGATCAATATTTCTAAATACACAGTGAATGCGATCAGGCAAAACCTGTTCTGGGCATTTATATATAACCTTATCGGTATTCCTATTGCAGCGGGTGTTCTTTATCCTGTCAATGGATTCCTTTTAAACCCTATGATCGCAGGTGCTGCTATGGCACTCAGTTCCGTAAGTGTTGTGTCAAACAGTCTCAGGCTTAAATTGAAAAAGATATAGGTTATGACAAACAGTACATGGACAACACACTCATTTGAACGGGTGGGTAAGGATGTTGTTATCATCAAATTCAGAACTAGAGAACCATTCACGCACCTTCCCGGGCAGTTTATAAATATAAAAATGGAGATCGGTGGGGAAACGTTGATTCGCTCCTATTCTCTTTCATCAACATCATCCCTGGATGAGTTACCGGAGGTTGCTATCAAACGCATACCGGGAGGGGTATTTAGTAATTATGTTGTTGATAATATGGAGAATATTAAAGAGTGGGATATAGAGGGGCCAATGGGCAACTTCTATTTATCAGACGAGGTCGTAAATAAAGCTCCAATAGTATTAGTAGCCGCCGGATCAGGCATTACCCCAATATTGTCTATGCTGAAATATTGCCTGCATTATTCAGACAAAGAAGTGATCTTGTTTTATGGGTCGAGGTCTGCAGATGAAATGCTTTATTATGATGAGATCGAATCTTTGCGACAGGAATATAGATCGCGTTTTAAATTGTTTTATTTTTTGTCACAAGGAACAGGTGAGTATACAGAGGGGCATTTTATTCATGGGCGTATCTCAAAATTAGTTTTCAAAAAGCTTCTTAAAGAAAATCTTTCGGATGGAATATTGAACGCACACTATTATATCTGCGGGCCAGAAGGTTTGATTGAAGCCATTCAGAACACGCTGGAGGGTCTTGGCGTAACTAAAGAATACACACACAGGGAGTATTTTTATAAAAGCCCGGAACAAAATGATATGATCCTACCCGATACAATGCTGGAAGTGTTGCTGCATCATAATGAACAGACTAACCTGTTGGAGGTACTTCCGGGAGAAACCATCCTGGATAGCGCTTTAAGGGACAGGATCCCGGTACGTTATTCCTGTAAAGGTGGTACTTGTGGTGTGTGCATAGCAAAGCGTACAGACGGCATGCTTGTGATGCGCAGTAATTATGCCTTAACAGAAGCGCAGGTAAACGACGGATATGTATTGCTTTGCCAAAGCCACCCCATTGATAATGCCGTAACGGTAGAGTCCTTCTCCTGATGAGAATTATATAAACTAAACAAAAGAAGCTGTAACAATAGAAGTATTAAAACGAACGAATTTTGTAATTAATAAATCAGAGTTTATGAACACTTTAAAATTTAAGACGAACATTAAATGTACAGGTTGTGAAGCAAAAGTGAAACCTTTCCTGGATGAGACAGCCGGCGAGGATAATTGGGAAGTAGACCTGCAGAGTCCGGAGAAGACGTTGTCTGTGATCGCAGATAAGGCGACTGAAGCACAAGTAGTGGATGCCCTTAAAAAAGCGGGATATACCGCTGAGCCTGTTAAATAATGTTGAAGCGCATATTACAATGGATACGCAGGGTGTTTAAAAAGAAATGCTGTCAATGACAGCATAACAACTCTGCGTATTCATTGTAATCTAAAACAATTGAAATGAGATCAAAGATCGTTATAGTACTATTGCTCCTATTTACTCAGGGTACAGCTTTCGCTCAGGCTGATGTTAAAGCTGATCCACCGCATAAAGTGCGCTATGATCTTTATATAGGAGACAGCCTGGTTAATTATGATGGTGGTAAGAAGATGCGCCGCGCTATAGTAGTAAATGGTATGCTGCCTGCACCAACCCTTGTCTTTAACGAAGGCGATACCGCAGAGATCTGGGTGCATAACACCCTGAAGGAAGCAACAATGGTGCATTGGCATGGCCTGATATTACCGAATCAGTATGATGGAGTACCATACCTGACCACTGCGCCTATAAAAGCAGGCGAATCACACCTATTTACATTTCCACTGGTACAAAGCGGTACGTATTGGTATCATTCGCATGCCGGTACACAGGAACAAGATGGCTTGTACGGGGCTTTTATCATTCATAAACGAGAAGAGCCTTCTTATAAACAACTTCCTGTAGTGCTAAGTGACTGGACCAATATGCGTAGTGGCGAAGTAGATCGCAGCCTGCATATGGCTACAGACTGGTTCGCCATCAAAAAGAATTCGATGCAAAGCTATGCAGAAGCAATTAGCGAGGGCGCATTTAAAACCAAGGTGGTGAACGAATGGAAGCGCATGCTGGCTATGGATGTAAGCGATGTATACTATGATCGCTTCCTGATCAACGGTATGTATGATGCGGAATATCCGGACTTCAAGCCCGGCGACAAAGTCCGTTTACGAATCGTAAATGGCAGCTCATCCACATACTTCTGGCTCACCTGGGGCGGGGGTAAGATAACGGTTGTGGCCAATGACGGCGAAGATGTAGAACCGGTAGAAGTAGACAGGTTACTAATAGCAGTTGCGGAAACTTATGATGTGATCGTTACTATACCGGATGACCATCATAGCTATGAATTCCTGGCTACGCCGGAAGACAGAACAAAGAGTACATCTATGTGGCTGGGCAGTGGCCCGAAGGTGATAGCACCGCATTTACCCAGGCTCAAATACTTTGCCGGTATGGAGATGATGAACAATATGATGAAGATGAACGGCAACCTTACCGGTATGGAGGATATGCAGATGACCAACCAGATCATGGATATGAATACGGTTATGTATCCTGAAATAACAGGTGGCAGTGATCTGAAATACGATAACAGGGTAAATAGCGCATCTTCTGATAATTCTGATACCACAACACGGGTAGTAACCAATTTAAGCGGACAGGTTATAGGTAAGTACATTGGTAATAAGTGGGAGGATATGAACAGCGGACCCGACGGAATTAAAACGCTTAATTATGCCATGCTCCGCTCTACAAAAAAAACAACCCTGCCGGATGCGCTTACCAGAACCTTATACTTTGAGCTGACCGGTAATATGAACAGGTATGTGTGGACGATCAATAACAAGACCGTTTCTGAAGCAGATACCATACAAATAAAGAAGGGAACCAATGTGCGTATCATCCTGTTCAACAATACTATGATGCGTCATCCAATGCATCTGCATGGTCATTTTTTCAGGGTGTTGAATGGCCAGGGCGACTATTCGCCATTGAAGAATACACTGGACATCATGCCGATGGAAACGGATACATTGGAATTTGCAGCTACAGAAAGCGGTGACTGGTTTTTCCACTGCCATATTCTATACCATATGATGAGCGGTATGGGACGCGTATTCTCTTATGAGTCCTCACCATTGAATCCCGAAATACCAGATGCTCAATATGCTCGCAGAATGCTTTACCGTGAGGATAGGATGTTTCATTTTATGACCAATATAGGCCTGGAAACAAATGGTAGCGATGGGGAAGCTATGGTAGCGAATACACGCTGGAAGCTGGAAACGATGTGGCACCTGGGTACTCATCCGGAACATGGCTATGAAAGTGAAACAATGCTTGGAAGGTATCTTGGCAAAATGCAATGGTGGTATCCCTATATTGGTTTCGACTATCATCATAAGGATATGAAATACGTGATGGAAGAAGAGCATGGAAAGAAGAATATCCTGGGAAGCGAAGAGTACAATTTGTTTGGGCAGAAAAGTAATAAGCCTAATCGCCAGACGGTGGTTGCCGGTATCAGGTATACATTGCCTATGCTTATAGAAGCTGATATGCGCATTGACGGAAACGGCAAGCTCAGGTTCCAGCTAAGCAGGGAAGATATACCTATAGCTAAAAGGCTTCGTTTTAACTTTATGATCAATACAGATAAAGAATACATGGCTGGGTTTAGGTACATCCTTACCAAATATATATCGCTTTCTTCCCATTACGATAGTGATATGGGATTGGGCGCAGGGATTACAGTCACTTATTAAATCAAATAAAAAATCTAAGTACAATGAGAAAGACAATTTTTGCAGCCAGCCTCTCCTGTTTCCTTCTATTGGGATACATGGATGCAACTGCGCAATCGCAGGCAGACAGCACCAAGCCTAAGAAGGAACACAAAGTGAAGCAGTATACCTGCCCGATGCACCCGGAAGTGGTAACAGATAAGCCGGGCAAGTGCCCTAAGTGCCACATGACGCTGGTTGAGAAAAAGAAAAAGTAGGATAGCAAGTATAATGAGGGCCGCAGTTTGCGGCTCTTGTTTTTTTGTCCACGGGCATATCTTTTTTGATATCTATCAGCATTCAGAATGACGGAGGACATTGAGGCAATGCGCCTGAATCATTTATTTTGAACCGGCTCTGAATGAAAAAGAAATGGACGCTAACCTGCTGCACTATATCTATCAGCTTTCTTACTTCGGGGTGTTTCTTTGGTTTGCTGTGCTGGAACAGTTTACACCGATACCTGAAGAAGCATCACTGATGAGCCTGGGGTATATCTCCATGCATACCAACCTGTCTCCATGGCTGGGTGGTATCGTGGCATTGGCTGGCCTGATAAGTACAGATAATTTCCTGTTCTATCTTTCTTTGAAAGGGAACAAATTATCGCAACGGTTATTGCACAAAGCCAAT
The DNA here is from genome assembly GCA_018267955.1 of Bacteroidota bacterium. Taxonomy (GTDB): domain Bacteria; phylum Bacteroidota; class Bacteroidia; order Chitinophagales; family Chitinophagaceae; genus Polluticoccus. The sequence goes on along the minus strand of JAFDXL010000002.1, from coordinate 97,388 downwards.
TCAACACTGCAGGATAAGATCAGGCATTATTTACAACTGAACACTACCAAAGCGCTTTTTGTAATGGCATTATTGCCTAAGGTCCGATTCTTTAGCCCCATTATAGCGGCATCGGCAGGGGTTTCGTGGAAGCAGTATTTTATCGTGAACCTGGCAGCGACCTTGTTATATGTAACAGTGTATATGATCATCGGCATAGCATTTCATCGTCAAATGCAGTCCATATTTAAAGAGCTGCATTTACCTCACCATTTCATCTTTATTGCTTTTGTAGTCATCCTCAGCATAGTGTTTTTCCTGCTGTACCGGAAAGAGAACAAACGCACAGCCTAACTATAACTTCATGTATATATTTTCAAATCAAAACAACAACAACTTATGAAACTTGTAATTGTAACCGGGATAGTAGAATACCGAGATGATATTGCTGCCATCTTTAAGAAAGCACAGGTACCATTATTCACGGAATCGGAAACAACGGGCCATAATATCCTGCCTGTGAATTTGCAGAACAACTGGTTTGGCAGGGATAGAGAAACCTACCAGGCTGTTTTGTTTTTTAGCTTTACGGGTGATGAGCAGGCAGCGGAACTAATGTCTTCGGTGAATGCGTATAACAAACAAACGGAGCTTAGCTATCCTATACATGCTTTTATATTACCGGTGGAAAGCTGGAGCGCATAGGTATAATGCTAACTTTTGCTAACCTCTGCTAACGTGCAGCTAACCGGTGCTAACCTTTTAAAACATGAGTGTATAGGCGCGGATATGGCTTTTTTTGCTAACGATTGCTAACTTTTGTTAACCATTGCTAACCTTTGCTGACCTGTTTTTTTGTGAGATGACTGGAGTGATAAATGATCGTAATTGGGTTTACAGTATGTCAAAGAACAGAACGATACAAAGATACGATAATTAGTAAGAATATAGAAAATCAACCTGCCCTGATAACTGATATCCCCAACCTATTGGTTGGGGATATCATGTTTAAAGAAGTTATGCTTTAGTAGTGCCGGAAATGTACATAATACCATTAAGGTAATCGAGGATCACGTAACGAAACTGTTTGAAAAATGACAGGCCGATAACAGCTTCCGTTTGGTTTTTACTTCCAATCACTCTTACATTAAAAGTGTGGCCATTGATTGACACGCGTTCGTCTGGCAGGCGGTAACCTGTTTCGGATGATATACCTGCGGCTGTTTTTTTCGAGCTTTGCTTCACTTCTGCTTTTCCGAAGCTGTTCATTTTTTGCATGTCCTCGAGCGGTAAAAATATTCCGGCATTTGTTCCAAAGTCTACAGATACTTTTTCTGTAAGCCCATTAAGCTGCACTTTTGTGCTGAATATGTCGAACACACTGCTCTCTGCAAATTTTATTTTATCTGAAACATCCTGCAAAGAATCCATGCTGCTTGCGAATGTCAGGGTGTTGTTTTCAAAATCTATTTTCCAGATACCTTTTCTTAAAAGACTTAATCCTAGTATTCCATCCATGTTAGGGTATACTGTATCTTTTTTGTCCCGGTTTTCATTGATGCGAAGTAACGATGCATTTGTAACCAGGACATTGCCGATGTAAACAGAGTCGGCATTGTAATATTGACGATCTATTTTTTCGCCCGAAGTAGTACTTATTTTTAAACTGCTTGTTCCGAGAAAGGTGATATGGCGGTTATCAGACAGGCTGCCGGCATTATAAGCGCTTTCCGCAGCATGTGTATCGAAATGGAAAAAGAAACTCGTAGCACTTGTGCCTATTTTAACCGGTATTGCAATAGCCATATCTTTTAATAATTGAAAAGGCATTTCTGTTTTAAAATTTGCTACGGCAAGATCGCCCCTGCCCGAGTATTTGAATACATTGCAGGCACTGAATAATAAGAGAAGTGAAGCGGACAAGATAATTTTTTTCATACAAAGTAGTTTAGTTGATTGTTGAAGAATATGAGGCAAAGGAATTGCAGAGGGAACTGCTTGAAAACTTTTTTAGATAAGTGTCATCGAACTCTCGACCAAGTGCCAACTGGCTGATTTTACTGCAGATTCTGTAGCCTTACCTTGCTTGTCGGGTAATAACTTATTTTCGTCAGGCTAAAAATGTAACTTGTCGAAACTTATTGGCAAATAAGCCCATAAGGACTTCCTTCGCTAAGAATACCATTAATACAATGTGGAAGAAGATTATAAATACTGCATTTAGCCGCCTTGCCCGTAACATCTATTTCTGGCTGATCATTATTCTTACAAGGTTCTCCAATTATGAGTTCTCCTACTCGCTTGCCGAATTAAGCTACTTCAGTATATTATTTGTTTTGTTACTTGGCCTGTTGTATCTGAATAACCTAGTTTTCATTCCATTTCTTCTGGCAAGAAAGAGATACGTCAAGTATTTTATTAGCATCAGCATTACGCTTGCAGCATCTGTTTACGCATCTGTTTTGATCATAGAACAACAGGCGTTGTACCATCCGGATATCAATATTTTTAAAACCGCATGGGTGCCTGTACTACAGCGTGCAATAAAAGAACCTCCTGTTCTTGCTTTTGTACATACCTTCCTTTTTATAGTTTACTTATTGATATTTACCCTTCTCTGGTATGCCAATGACTATAGAAGAAAGCAGAATGAAGTAACTGTAATAAAGAAAAGACAACTGGAAATAGAACTTGATTTTTTAAAGAACCAGTTGAATCCACATTTTCTATTCAATACCCTTAATAATTTATATGCGCTGGCATTGAAGAAAACCGATACTACACCCAATGCCATTTTGCAATTGTCCTCTATTCTCCGGTATCTTTTATACGAGAGTAATACTACCAAAGTTTCATTCAGGCGGGAAAAGGAGATCATGAATGCCTATATAGAGTTGGAATTGCTTAGATTATCTGATATAGATAATGTTACATTTACCATCAATGCAGATAGGGATTACATGGTGCCCCCTCTTCTTTGGCTTCCTGTACTCGAAAATATCTTTAAACATGGCAGAAACAATTCAGCAGCAGATATTGAATACAGATGCTTTATTTTAAACGAAGAATTTCAGATCTATTCAAGGAATGGCTATGATGCCAGCATGGGGAACGTAAATAATATTGGTGGGATAGGTATGGAGAACCTGCGTAAACGCTTACAATTGTTATATCCTGGCAAATATACCCTGGATATTACTGCTGACGCTAATGAGTATATTGTGGACCTAAAACTGAGCCTTAAATGAAACCTTTAGAAGTGCTCATCATCGACGATGAGCCACTCGCAAGAGATGTATTGGAAGGTTACATAAACCAGATACCTGGTTTGATACTGGTAGGTAAATGTAAAGATGCTTTTGAAGCGCAACAGGTACTTATGAGCAAGCCAATTGATTTGCTGCTGGTTGATGTAAATATGCCCCGAATAAACGGAATAGACTTTCTAAAATCGTTGAGGCAATTGCCATATGTAATCTTTACAACTGCATATGCAGAATACGCGGTACAGAGCTATGAACTGAATGCCGTGGATTATTTGCTGAAGCCGATTGCCTTTGAACGATTCTTTACTGCGATAGGCAAGGTGATGAACCTGGCACCGAATGCAAAACAGCCAGATATTGCCGATGGCGCTACAGGACGGGATGAAGAAAATGTGATGTTTATTAAGGCAAACGGCAAACTGGTAAAAATAGAGCTTAACAAGCTGTGGCTTGTAGAAGGATTGAAGGATTATATGAAGTTGTATGTGGGCGACGAAAGTTTTGTGGTGTACAGCACTATGAAGAATATAGAGAATCAGCTTATTGTATTGCCACAATTCATCAGGATAAACAAGTCGAACATTGTAAATCTAAACTACATATCAGAAATAGAAGGGAATGCGATAAAACTAAAAGACAGACAATTTGTTATAGGTCCTACTTATAAGGAAAAAGTAAGTGCGATTCTTGACCGGTATAAAATGATATAGTAAGACAAAAAATAACAGGAGAACACAAATTATTATGTTCTCCTGTTACTAGCCTGCCCTAAAGAACTATAGCCTGAACAATACTGCAAAAATGAGGCGATTTTCGGTTTGTACCAGGTCTGGCGCCCAGCCGGATGGAATGGGTGTTGTCGTATATCCTGTTGGAGAAGTAATGATGAAGGCCGTACTAAAAAGGTATTGCCTGCTTGTTTTGATTTTATTGAAACCGAATGTTGCCATCCTCCATATTTGCATGGCAAAGGTATTTCTGAGAATATAAACGTTGTATAAAACTGGAGGGGTGAATGATAAAGATTTTATAAAGAGGTGGGTGGCAGGTTTTTAAACGACAATTGTCATAATATTCTACTATTTTATTCATAAGTTAAAAATTTATTTAAAATGACGTATCTTACGGCGGCTATTTTTAAATCATTTTTCCTTTTAATAAGTAGATGAAGAAATTCTTTTTAGTAGCGGCGATAGCTACAGGGTGTAATATAGTAACCGCCAAACCGGTGGATGTGCAAACAGCAAAGATGGTGGCCAGCCATTTCCTGGGAGATAAAATAGGTACGGATGCGGTGCAGGACATGCGCCTGGTATATACGGCGCAATCCACATCAGGCGTTGCGAACTATTATATTTTTAATGCCGGCAATAGAGGTTTTGTTACCGTTACAGCTGATGACTGTGTAAAACCGGTAATAGCATACTCCACTGAAGGTGGCTTTGATCCTAATAATATACCAACCAATGCTACAGGCTTGCTGGATAATTATAAAGAACAGATCAGTTATGCTGTAGAACATAACGTACCTGCCACGGGTATCATTACAGCACAATGGTCGTCCTTGATTAGTAGCAAACCGGTTGCACAGCGTACTACTGCCACTGTTACCGTTGGCCCATTGCTAACCACTACATGGAACCAATTACCTTATTATAACGCTATGTGCCCGGTTGATGCCAGCACCAGTGAGCAAGCAGTGGCCGGTTGCGTGGCTACCGCTACAGCCCAGGTAATGAAATACTGGAATTACCCTGCTACGGGGCAAGGAACACACAGTTATAATACATCTTATGGAATACTAAATGCAGATTTTGGCGCTACAACCTATGATTGGGCCGCTATGCCTAATGCGGTATCTGCAAATAATAACGCGGTTGCTACCCTTATCTACCAGATAGGTGTGGCAGTTGATATGAGTTATAGCGCAACATCGAGCGGTGCGTACGTTACCAAGGCACAAAGCCCGAAAACTAATTGCGCAGAATATGCCTTGACCACCTATTTTAAATATGCATCTACAACACATGGTATAGAAAGATCCAACTTTACCGATCAACAGTGGATCGATGCCCTGAAAACTGAGCTGGATAACATGAGGCCTGTAATATATGCAGGTTTTGGTTCTGCGGGAGGGCACTGCTGGGTTGCTGACGGCTATGATGCCAACAACATGTTCCACATTAACTGGGGCTGGGGTGGCGTATCTGACGGCTATTTTGAAGTGGATGCCATGAACCCGTCAGCATTAGGCGCAGGCGGAGGAAGTGGTGGCTTTAATACCGGTCAGCATGCAATTATTGGTATTCAACCCGATAATATGCTGACAGCGGACAATTATGAAAATAACAATGTTTATAAAGCTGCCTATCAACTGAACAAGGATGTGAACATGGGGAATATGGAAATAATAACTACCGGTTCTAACCTGAACGTTTCAAATGATATCGATTACTATAGCATCTACCTGCCTGCAGGTGATAATTATATAGTTAAAGCTCGTTTGCAGGATAAAAACAGCAGCACAGACGGCAATACTTATACCGTGAATGCGCAGCTTGCTACCAGCAGGAACCCGAGAATTGTATGGAGTCCGTATAACGATAGCGTACTTGCAGACCAAACAGTAGATGGAGGTGGTATGGTTTACTTCCGCGTGGCACCGGTAGTGCTGGGAGATATGGGTACTTATGTACTGGATATACATGTAGAAAGGCAAACAACCGGGGTTAATGAAGTTAATACGGAAGCTTCTGCCATATCCATTTATCCTAACCCGGCATCGAATGAGATCAACATAGGCCTGGACAATAAAAAGGCTGATATATCATTGGTAGATATGCAGGGCCGTACCGTACAACATATTACTGCAGAGAACCAATCAACAGCAAAACTGCAGGTAGGCTCGCTGGCTAATGGCTTGTACCTGGTTCATATTACATCTGGTGATGTAACGATCACACGTAAAGTATCTGTTGCGCACTAGTATGAAGTTACTTGCTTCTATTGCATTGATACCTGCAGTATTGATGTGTTATGCCGGTAATGCCCAGGGGATAGCCTTTCCGAAGGTTGTGGTATATAAAACCCGTGGGGATTACAAAAAGCTGGTACCGGTAACATTGTCAGACGACGGATCGCGAATTGTATCCTACCCCGGTATAGAGGACATTAAAGAGGACCAGGAACCAACAAAGCTATGTAAAGGCTATTTGCTGGATAACGGTGGGCGGATCAATAAGCACGTAGCCTTTCTAAAGTGGACCTATGAAGAGTATAAAAACCTGAAAGAGCTCCCTTCCCTAAAAGAGATGTTTACGATGCTGGAAGATAAGCAGCCATTGCTGGAACTATATGATTGTAACGCAAAGACACCGGAAACGACCATTAAGAAGCTGAAAAAGCTGATACGAAAACATCGGCTAAAAGAAGATTGCAAAGAAATATTATAGCGCTGTACTTAGTACAGCGTTTTTTTTGCCTTGTATCATCTGCGTAGCGTTCACTGCAATTTTTTTTATAAAAAAATGCAGCCGCGTAGGGGTAGCAGGCAAGCATTGTGTTTTCCTGTAAAAATTGACCGAAATGAGAAAGATAATTACAGGAACTATTTGCACATTATTACTGGCAGCAAATGCAGTAAACGCCCAAATGCCTTATAAGTTGAGTGTACTGTCGCAAACATATATTCCGCTTACAGGCGGCATACCCGTAAACACCGCCGCATGGACGGATAGCACCAATTTTGTAATACCCATCGGGTTCGATTTTAAAATAGGCGGGAAAACCATCAACAGTATCGCCCTTGCAGAAGGCAATAGCATAGCAAGTGACACTACGGGTGTTGTATCCGGAATGTCGTTCCTGGGTACATCTATGATAGACAGGGGCATTGTTTCCGGCACTTCCCAATCGCCGATCAGGTATATGCTTACCGGCGGTGCGGGTAAGAGGGTTTTCAGGCTGGAAATATTTAATGCCGGCTTTGCTGATGAAAATGCCCTGTATGGAACCCTGGATGATTCTGTAAATCTTGAGATCTGGTTATTTGAAGATAGTAATGCGGTAGAGGTGCATTATGGCCCTTCTAAAATATCTCATATCAACGATTACTTTTTTAACGGTGGCCCGCTGGTAGGATACATGAAAAACATAAATCGTGCGACCGAAGATTATGAAATGCTATACCTGCTGAAAGGTAACCCCGCAGCGCCAACTATAGACAGCGCAGGATCGGGCTCTATGACTTTCCCAAGCCTATCTTCTTACCCGGTAAGCGGAACAACCTATCGTTTTGTACCTAAAAGCACTGCTACAACAGCAATTGAAGCCATACAGGCAAAAGATCAGATCAAAGTATATCCAACAGTATGTAGTGATCGTTTGTATATAGACAATGGTTTGGAAGCAGCCAACTACAAGATCATATCAGTTTCCGGCAGTCAATTACAAACCGGCAAGGTTAGCTACGGACAAAACCAATTGGATGTAAGCGGGTTTGCACCGGGTATGTACCTGCTGAGCGTTAACGGATTTTCATTTGAAAGCACTTATAAGTTCATGAAGCAATAGTTTTAGTTACCCCTATCGGAGGCGGCGGCGTTTATCGCCGCTGCTTTTTTAACCCAATCAATATTTCATATACCGATTTAATAATCTTTTTATTATGTATATGAACTAGTTTTATTTTCTTTGCGGTATCCGATAGACAGATGCCCGTGGCCGAAAGCGTTTTTAAAGAATTATTCGAAAAAGAATATAATAACCTCTGCAGGTATGCATTGACATACCTACAGGACAGCCAGTGGGCTGAGGATGTGGTGCAGGAAACATTTGTTAAGTTTTGGGAGCAAAAGAAAGAACTGATCTCATCGCCGGAAGCAAAATTTTACCTGGTAACCGCTGTAAGAAATAATTCTCTGACGGCCCTTCGCCGACAAAAAAGTGCAGGTATTCAATTTGTAGAAGAAACACCGGAAACAGATCATGAGCCATTTATTACGATGCGCCAGGTAAGAGAAGATGCAAGCGAGCAATCAAAGAAGATAGCGGAAGCGCTGAATACCCTGCCGCCTAAATGCAAGGAAGTATTCCTGTTGGTAAAATTGCATGGCATGAGCTATAAGCAGGCAGCAGAAACATTGGAAATATCCATAAAGACGGTAGAAAACCAGATGGGTAAAGCTATCAAGACGTTAAGGGATTACGCACGCTCGGTAATGACCGTGTTCCTGATGATGCTATTAACTAAAAATATATTTTGGGAATAGGGGTTTTGGCTAAGCGAACAGTTTTATAAAGGTGTAGACAAAGTTTAAATGAACGAGGAGATTGACATATTAATTGCCAAGAAGCTGACCGGGGAAGCCTCCGGAGAAGAGCTGCGCCTGCTGCAATCGTGGATAGATGCCGAAAAAAAGAATGCAGAAGAATATGAGCGTATTGCAGGGCTTTGGCGAAAAGCGGATGGGTTGTTTGATACCGTAACTTTTGATACGCCGGCTGCGTGGAACAAAGTAGCTGCAGCAACCGTGCATAAAGGCAAAACTGCAAAACGCATTGCGCTAACGGATTGGATGCGGTATGCGGCCGTGGCTGCAGTCTTTATAATAGGGATCTTCGTGGTGCGGAATTTGTTGAAGCCGGGGATGGAAACTGTGGTTGCGGAAAATGGGAATAAAGACGTGATTCTGCCAGACAGATCGCATGTAACCTTGCGCAAAGGAAGCAAGCTATCTTATCCGGCCACATTTGCTGTTAGCGAAAGAAATGTGAAACTGGAAGGAGAAGCTTTCTTCGAGGTGACCCATAATGAAGCACAACCTTTTGTGATAGATGCCCAATCGGTATCCGTAAAAGTGCTGGGAACAACTTTTGACGTAAGATGCAGTGAAGAAGGCGCATCAGTGACTGTTGCCAGCGGAAAAGTGCAGGTGAAATCTAAAAAGGATACCATGCAGCGCGTTGTGCTGACCAAAGGTGAATTTGGGCAACTGGTTGATAGCAAACTAACAGAAGGCATAGTTGCGGATGCCAATTACCTTTTCTGGAAAACCGGTTTGCTGCGTTTTGAAAGCCAGCCTTTGAGTAAGATAGCAGAGCGACTGGCATATTATTACCAGCAAAAGATAACGTTTGCAGACAATACAGCACAAGAAGTAAAAGATCAACTGGTAACTATAAGTTTCAATAATCAACCGCTTGATGGAGTGCTGGATGAGCTTTGCCTGGTAACGCATTGTAAATGGGAGCGTAAGGGCGCACAATACATTATATCAGCTAAATAAGTTAATGAGAAGAGGAATTATCATTTACATTCTCATCCTGTTATTTACCTGCTGCTATATGATAGCTTCGGCGCAGGACAACCACTTATTGAACACTCGTTACACTCCGTCTCTTGCCAATGGTGCCGTAAAAAAGTTTTTGCAGGATATAGAACATGTGACCAAAATACGCTTGTCCTACAGCGCCTCCTATATAGACCTGAGGAAGAAGGTTTCGCTGGATAAAGCCGAAACTACACTACAGGATGCATTGCAGCAAATACTAGAGGGGCAGCAGTTGTTTTTGAAAGAGAGCGGAGATAAAATCCTGATCGTTGCCGCAGAAGATAATAAGCCTGCCGGCCTGAACAGAATAACCATTAATGGATACGTAAAAGAAGCAGTCAACAAGGAAGTGTTAATTGGCGCCGTGGTGTATGTGCCAGCCCTGGGGATAGGTACTACAACCAATAGCTACGGCTATTATAGCCTGACGATGCCTGCTGGTACGCATAAAGTGTTATGCTCCTATATAGGATATGTTACCGATAGTTTTTCTTTTGCCGATGATAAAGATATTCGTAAAGACATCTTATTGACATCGCAGGCAAAACTGGAAGAGGTGAATATTACCGATGATAAAACAAGTACGCCCGATCATCATCACCTGGTGTATGCAGACATAAGAAACAGGCCGGCAATATTGGGAGAAAATGACGTAATGCGTGCATTGCAGTACGTTGCCGGCGTGCAATCGGGTACTGATGGCACCAATGCTATTATGGTACGTGGCGGTGACCCGGGGCAGAATCTGAATTTGCTGGATGGTGTACCACTGTATTATATAGACCATTTTTTTGGGCTCACATCGGTATATAATTCCGAAGCCATCAAGTCGGTAGATTTTCACAAAGGTGCTTTCCCTGCCCGGTACGGTGGCAGGCTTTCCTCTGTTATAGATGTTAATACCAAAGATGGGGACATGGAGCACCTGGGCGGCCAGTTTACCATGGGATTGGTAAAGGGTAGCCTGAACCTGGAAGGGCCTATCATTAAAGATAAAGCCTCCGTAATGATAAGTGCGCGGCGTACATGGTTCGACCTGCTATGGAGGCCATTTACAAATGCGCTCAGGATCAATTTTTATGATGTAAACGGCAAGGCAAATTATATATTGAACAAAAACAACCGCCTATACTTAAGTATCTACAATGGGAGAGATGGAATGGGCGTAGATTTTAGCTCGCAAGGGACTAAAGCTAAATGGGGTAACACAGTAGCCAGTGCAAGATGGAACTCGATACTCAATCCTAAACTTTTTCTAAACACAACGTTTACTTACAGCAATTTCAAATTTTACCTGTCGGATAAGCAGCAACTGATAGAACAAAACGCGGTATCTAATGCCAACGGCTACGAAGGTAATTCTTCCATAAAAGACCTGGCTTTGCGATCAAAGGCGAACTGGTATTTATCTACCTCGCAAAAGCTGGAATTGGGGATAGGTTATAGCCGCGCCTACTTTACACCCGTGCAGGTACTGGCCGGCAGTAAAGCTATCACGTCAACAGATAAGTTTCATTCGAACGAACTGGTGTTATTCGCAGAAGATGAGATAAAGATATTTGAGAGATGGACGGTGCGCCCCGGATTGCATTTTGCAAACTGGTTCAGCGACCGGTTTAATTATTCCAGTTTACAACCACGCCTATATACAGCATATAAGCTTAGTATGAACCACAGTGTATATGCATCCTATACACAGATGGGACAATTTGTACACCTCATAAGTAATAACACCTATGGACTGCCGGCAGACTTTTGGCTGCCCAGCTCATCTAAAATAAGGCCCGAATCGTCTAAGTTGGTGACGCTGGGATATGGGAAAACAGGCAAAGTATTTACTTATAATATTGAAGGGTATTATAAAGACCTGAAAAATACGGTTGCATATAATATGGGTAAGAACCTCTTCGATAATTCCTTGAATTGGGATGAAAAGATCATACAAGGTAAAGGCTGGTGCTACGGTGGTGAGGCTTCGGGGAAAATTAAGTTCAAACCTTTTGTGTTTTCAATGGCATACACTTTGTCGTGGACATGGAGACAATTTTCCCAGCTAAATGACGGACAGCCCTTTCCTTACCGGTATGACAGAAGGCATAACCTGAGAGCGGTTTTGCTATACCAGCCATCGGCGAAATTTGATGCTGCAGTAAGCTGGAGTTATATGAGCGGTGAAGCCATTACCATGCCCGACCAGATATATCCTGACTTTGACAATAACCTATTGATATTTCAATCGGCGACGACAAGCAGTTCCAACTATACTTATAACTATGTATCGTGGAATAATTATCGTTTGCCGGCCATACACCGGCTGGATTTCGGCGTTAATTTTATTAAGAAACGAAAAGTAACTGAACGTACCTGGTCGTGCGGAATATTTAATGCATACGGAAGGAAGAATGTGGTGTATGTAGAGCTGGTAAATGCTGATGTAAATGGTGGCGCAGGTAATTTTAAATTAAAGGGCGTGAGCATTTTGCAGTTTATACCCTATATCAGTTATAAACTCAGTTTCTGATGATAGCGACAACCCGAATAGGAATATGGGCCGTTCTGTGCTTTATGGTAGTTGTGGCGCTGTCATGTAAAAAAGAATTGCCGTTACCTGATATCAGCACACAAAAGAAGATCGTACTGATAGGGGAGTTTATTGCAGGTGATACCTTTAAATTGCGCGCCGGGCAAAGTATTGCAGTGAGTGGTAAAGAACAATTGAGTTTCCAGCTTCTTGAAGAATTAAGCCTGGAGCTAAAAGATTCAACCGGGTATAGTTACGCGTTAAATGCTTACCGGGATTCTTTTATACAGATGTTGTACACTGTGCCATTTGCTGGTAAAGAAATAGTGAAGAGCGGTATGGAATATACCATCCATGCGAACCATGCTTCACTAGGTATTGCAACTGCGCAGATAAAAATACCCGGCCCCATTGACGCAGCAGTAACCGATACCGCATTTGTAACGTACTCGAATAACGGGACCCTGCGCATCAGGATAAGGATCAACGATCCCGGCAATGCGGCTAATTATTACGTTATCGAAGCCGTTAAACAAGTAATGGATATTCAGGGGTATTTCTATTATAGCGGCGCATGGCATTCTCTGCAAACAGAAAGCAGTTTGTACGATTTTTTAAGATCGTCGGGGAATAATCCTGCAACAAAATTTGATACTGTATTTCAAAGCAAGTATGTGAGACAGCCTGTATATACTTCGGACATAAATTCTGAGAATGTGACCGATAATGGCGCCAATACGGCTGCGAAGCGGATACTGTTAAAAGACCTGAACTTCAACGGCATGGAATACAATACCAACGTGTACGTTGGTGAAGACAATTCGGGCATACCATTGGATAGTACAAAGGGAAGAGTATTTGTTTACATCAAATCCGTTTCGCCCGATTATTTCAAATTCCTGAAATCATACGAGACCTATGATCCTATGAGTGGCTACACATCATTAGAGCAGCCTGTTAAGATAGAAGGCAATGTAGTCAACGGGCTTGGTATGATAGGCGGCGTATCGCAGGTTACCTATACTTATATATCGGGCCGGAGATAATTCTTTTAAAAAGTTTTTTTCCATACATAGGGGTATAGCGAAGTTTCTGTGTTCTGATGATGATACAGAACATTATGAAACATCAGAGCACATCCATATTACTAGCTTCTATTTGCCTGCCTTTGCAGTTACTGGCACAAAAGAACAGCTCATCAATACCCCGCCCGACACAAGGTAAGAAACTGGAAGAGGTTACCGTAAGCGTAAATTCTGTGAAACGAAAGCTATTTATAGAATCGGCGCAGATGGGTAAAACAGACCTGCCGGTAAGCATGTTGCTGAAAGCCCCGGCGATAGGTGGCGAGCAGGATATTATTAAAGCGCTGCAACTGACCCCCGGCGTGAAACAAGGAACAGAAGGCAGCATAGGAATGTATGTACGTGGTGGTGGAAATGATGAAAATCTCATTATGCTGGATGGTGCGACCATATATAATGCCGGCCACCTGCTGGGATTTTTTTCACTGTTTAATAATACCACACTAAAGGAGGCGCAGCTATATAAATCTTCATTTCCTGCACAGTATGGAGGAAGAATGTCTTCGGTGCTGGATGTAAGAACTAAAGACGCCAGCCTGCAGGATTATCATACACAAGTGAATATTGGTACTATAACCTCATCGGCCAATGTACAGCTGCCCGTTGTAAAGGACAAGGTATCGCTGATGCTGGCTGGCAGGCGCACGTATATTGATAAAGTGATGAAAAGCGTACCGTATTATTTCTATGATCTTAACGGTAAACTAGTTTTTAAGGCGAACGAAAGGAACAGATTTTACCTAAGCAGTTACTACGGGGATGATGTGTTACGATCATCGAACCTGAACTCAAAGAACGAAGACCAGAAGCAGATAGCTACCAATATGAAGATGGGCAATAAGGTATGGTCTGCCAAATGGAACCGGCTTTCCGCGAATAATTTGTTGGCATACGACCTAAACCTGTCTTATTCGAATTTTAAATACCTGGTAGATGGCCGGGCAGATAATAATATACTAAGCGTACGCTCTGCTATCAGAGATTATAATGGCCGCTATGATGTGCGATATGCAGGAATTAACGGACATAAGATAACATCGGGTATTCATGCGACCTATCATTATTTCAACCCGAATATTGTAAATACCAGCGGGCCACAAATGGCACTGTTTACCAATAGTACAGGCAAGAAGATATATAATACAGAAGCTGCTGTTTACGTAAATGACGAGATCACTATAAATGATAAGTACCTGTTGACAGCAGGAATGAGGCTAAGTGGTATGACGACCGGAAGTAAAAACTATATTAACCCCGAGCCGAGAATAGGTTTTAAGTATTCCCTGTCTGAAGAAAGTTCCTTAAAACTCTCGTATGCGCGGATGACTCAATACCTTCATTTGGTGTCCAGTTCTTCCCTGGCATTGCCAACCGACCTTTGGTACCCCGTAACCGATAATGTAAAACCGGGAATATCTGACCAATTAAGCATAGGGTATTATCATACAATACCGTCTATGGATATATCCATCAGTACGGAGCTTTATTATAAGAGAATGCAAAACCTGCTGGAATACAAAGAAGGGGCACTGCTGGTAATGAATAATGATTATGAAAAAGAACTGGTACATGGCTGTGGAGAAGCATACGGTGCGGAGCTATTCGTTAGCAAAACCGCGGGCAGGTTTACGGGATGGCTTGGATATACCTTGTCGTTTGCCACAAGGAAGTTTGATTCCCTGAACAGCGGTAAGCAATATTATGCACGATATGACAGGCGACACGACCTATCGCTCGTAGCTATGTATGATATTACGCCGAAGTGGAGCATCAGTACTACCTGGATATATGCAACAGGCAGCCCTTTTACGGGGCAGGTGAGCCAATATATAGTGCCGTCGCCGGGACTTACTGGTGTTGAGGCATTGCCGGCCTATACAGGCAGAAACGAACTGCGGTTATCCGCTTCATTTCGTACCGATATGGACCTGCAGTATAAATTTAAAATATCTAAACGTGTGAAAGCAGATGCCCATTTAAGCGTGTACAATTTATTTAACAGAACGCAACCATATACAGTACAACGCGTGCCCGATGAAAAAAATAACGGCTATAAATATCAGCAGAAAGGTCTGTTTGGTACTATCACCGCCGCATCATTAAATATTTCACTTTAAACATAGAGTCACATGAAAAACAGGAATGTACAGCTGCTTTTGCTGGCTGTTATAACACTTTTTGCATGCAGGAAACCAAAGCCGCTGGATATCGTCATCCCTGAAAAGAATAATGATGCAGTGGTTACATCGTTCGCAGCTGACAACGTAATAGTTGTTTCTGCAGGCTACTCTGCGCAGGCATTAAAGAAATTAGATGATACTGCGGCCGGTTTCATACCCCGAGACTTGCTTATGGATTCAGCTGTTGTGACCATCGAGCAACAAGGGAAGCAGCAGTATAAACTTGCAAAAGCCTCTAATGGATTATATATGAGTGATGAGATAAAGCTGAGTGAAAGAGCAGAATATAAACTTATGATCACAGACCTTAAAACAGGAAAGATAACCAGTGCCAGCACTCAATATTTACCGTTTACCAATGAGGCAGAAGTAAAAACGACATTTATTGCCGGTAATGGTGGCGACTCCTTACTGAATGTACATGTAGCGGTGAATAATGCGGAGGCCAATGATAAATATTTTATCAGTTATACAACACTTGAGCAACTGCGGAAAAATACCAAATTACCTGGGCTTGCTTCCCTGAATAAAGGTATCAAATCAATAGTATCGTTTGAACCCAAAAAGATACAGTTGATAGACGGAAACAAAGCCTTAAGCGGAGTGCTGGAACACAACTTCTCGATAAATGCTACCAGGCAAGACACCATAGTGATACAAATTGCCCGGATAGATGAGGGATATTATAATTACCTGGCAGCTTATAAGCGTACCGGGTACCTGATCAACCAGCTTACAGGCGAGCCAATTAATTTGCCATCCAACATCAAACCAGGGTACGGATACTTTGCATTGTATGATACAAAAAGGTTTGTTTTTGATCTTACCAAAAAGTAAGTGAAGAAATGGCATTGGGTATTGTCGAATACAATACCCAATGGCGTTATAGAACTGTGATATCACCTTTCAGGAAGTACTCCTTGTCCTGCCCGTTCACCTTATATTTCACCTGCCAGAAGTAAGTGCCCATATCTACTTTTTGGCCTTTATAAGTACCGTCCCAGCCTTTGTCGCCTTGGTGCCCGTTGTAGATGACTTGCCCGAACCGGTTATAAATCGCAAGGCTGATGACATTAATGTTAGGATTGTCGGTTATAATATGGAAGTAATCGTTCAAGCCATCGCCATTAGGTGAAAAAGCAGTTGGGAACCAAATGTCTGTTGGGATGTCTGTTGTTGTGATATGATAATTTGCTTTGGAGCTGCAACCTGCATTTGTGAGAATGCAAGTATAAGTTTGATGCCATAACCTGGCTTCTACCGTGATCGTATTACAGTTTTCACAGATCAAAGAATCGTTGAGCATCCATTTAGACTGTTCTGCATCGGCACTTGCCGGAAGCACCAGTGTAGATTTGTAAGGCACAATATAGCTGGTGTCTGTAAACCTGAGCACCGGCCTGGGTAATACAACTACACTTGTAGTCCTGGTTGTTGTTCCGCCTGCATTGGATGCCATAAGGGTAGTTTTATATGTACCCGGGCGATCATAACAAGCCCGTGAAGAGGATGAGCCAGAGTCGCTACCCGGCTTGCCACCTTCAAAAAGCCATTTATATTTTTGCGGGTGGTTCCCAACAGTTGCATTATATTCTACGCAATCGCCTTCACAAATAGAATCATTTGATAAGACTATATTCTGAATATCAGGTAAGCAGAAATGCACATTTGTAGTGTCATACACCATGCCGCATGGACTGCTCGCCTGTACCCAGAAAATGCCCGGATTGGTAACATGTAGTGTATGAGCGTGAGAACCGGTGTTCCAGGCAATATCATCAAGCAAGGGAGAAAGATGAAAATTGGCATAGTTATTCTCGTTACATATTATTGTGTCAGCAGGCAGATCGGGCAAGTAGTTTTCGGGCCGGTAAATATCTATAGTATCGCTGAAGCTTCCACATTTATTACTTGCATTCACCCAGTATTTTCCTCCTTTGTTTATGGAGAGATCATTATGAGTTGAGCCATCTGACCATAAAATATGATCGAAATCATGAGGTACATGTAAGGTCATAGAGAAGCTTGCCGTATCGCAAATGATGGTATCGTGCCCTAATGATAATGAAACAGGTAACAGCATGATCTTAATGCTATTGGACATGCTATCCGGGCAATATGCCGTATGCACTTTTACCAGGTAGCTACCTGTTGTGTCTGCCCAAAAGGTATTTGCTGTAGCGCCAGCTATTTTATTGCCATCTCTATACCAGGAATAAGTATAAGATGCATCTGATATTGTGCTCAATTGTAGGGAATCACCGGTGCAAATAGATTGATCTGTATCTGGCAGCAGATGGACGGAAGGCTTATCATGCACCAGGATGTTGATGGAAGAAGAGTTTGCTACGCATCCACCATTAGAAATGGTAGCAAAATACCAGCCAGCAGCGTTGGCATATAGTTGTGCACTATTTGCCTGCGGTATAGTGATGCCATCTTTATACCATGTATAGGAATATCCCGGGCCTGTATTAGCGCTTAGTAAAGCCGACTGCCCCTGGCAGATATCAGTTGTGCTGGTTGTAATATTTGCTGTCGGAACCGAAACGACACTAACAACAACATCCGAAGAGGTGTCTTTATTGCAGGGGCCTGCGCCTATACTTACTTTATAGTTGCCGGAGCTACCAGTAACCAGGCTTTTGCCTGTAGCGCCGGGTATTGGTGTGCCGTTTTTAAACCATTGATAGGAACCAGCTAATGAACCCATTGCAACAAGTATAGTAGAATCTCCTGAGCAAACCTGCAAGTGCGGAGAGTAGATGTGCGCTGTTAGTTTTGTGTTTGGAGGGTTGCCAAAGTATACAGAATCGGACAGGGTTTTGCAGCCTGTTGTTGTATCTACCGCCCATGCGGTATAGCCGCCGGCCAGGTAGGCATACTTTCCATAATTAAAGTCGGATGGTTCAACGATAGGATATGTAAAACTGCCAATAAGAATATTTATATGCCAATCGTACCGATAAGCAGCGGAGCCATTTGTAATATAAAGTGTAGTTGGCGGCGGACTACAACTGACATTAACAATAGGTTTAGCAGGGTTGGGGTTAACGACTATTGTAATACTATCTATCAATAACTGCGAGCAACTCGTAGTAGTTATCGTTACTTTATAGATGCCCGCTGAAGCAGGGGAGATATTCTTAATTACCGGGTTTCGAATAGCAGAAGTAAATCCGTTAGGGCCAGACCAGGTATAAGTTGCGCCTGGCAGATACAGAGCGGTCAATTCTACAGTATCATGCTCGCAGGCAGCATAAGCTGTGCTGCTGATCAATCTTGATGACTGAAGGTCTAATATCTTAATGGATTGTACGGCAAAGGCCCCGCAGGAGTCGACAATTTTTACATCGTACCTATCGTTTGCATTTCCGCCAAAATTGGTAAATACACCCGTAGTGTTATTGGCAATATATGGGCCGGATATTCCGTTGCCTTGTGCTGCAAGATAGTAGGTATAATGCATGCCACCATTTTTAAAAGGGGTGCCGTTCTTCCCTTTTACGTAAATTTCAGCCTGCCCGGTGTTGGCTGCAGCACAAACAAATCCCTGGGTTTGATTCATATCAGCCTGAACAGGCCGCACACTGTATGTGAAAGACCAGGTAGTAGTATAGTCATTGGGATAAGGCAGATCGAGGCGAAGTGTATAAACAGCGGCGCTTGGTACAATTGTGTACGTACCCGGATCTGTAAGTAATATAGAACTGCCTGCAGGGTACTGCACCCACGAAGGCGCAGGTACGGGGTAGAATTGTCCGTCTTTTAACAAGGAAAACTTAGTAGTTACAGATGTGCTGTTTAATGTACCGGTTACGGAAGGCCAAACCATTAATCCTGCACAGGTTTGTTTTTGGCTATCTATGCCAGCGGTAAATCTATATACATCATTTTGCGAAACTGTGATTGGCATGTAATAAGTACCGCAGTCGTCAGTTATTTTCCATACATAGGTTCCGGGTTTGTATTTCAGAGTACCCGCTCCCGGGGTCTGATTATCAGAGGTAATATAGACGGCACTATAGGTCCAGGTATCTAAAAAAGAGTATCCCGGCGGGCCATTAAATAGTTCTATTGTTTTGGTACCCAGCGCGACAGAACTTGTGAAGATGAACCAATCTATATATCCGTCAAGGCCATCGCCGATGATGCCGGCTCGTACGAAGTATGGGTTAGCCGTAATGTTGGAACCACTAAATGAACTCATCCCGGTATAGCCATCGCCTGTTGTGTAGGTAAGCGAATAAGAACCAATAGGTAAGTTGGGCGTTACCGCGATGGGCGACATAGTTGAATAAGGGCCATAGGAAATATTTGTGGCAGTATTTGTTACCGTATAACGTATAGGGTAACAGATAGCCCCATTGAAATATAGCGATGCAGTAAGATCAGTGTTGCAATTTTGTGTGACTGTTGTTGATACATAAGGATATGGGATAGTATGTGTATCAAAAATTGTATTACCGCACGGTGGTTGTATTGTATAATAGATCGTTTGTCCGTAATAGTCTTTTATAGATTTTCCTGATGGTATTTTTAAAGCAAATGGTGGGGTGTTGAAATAGTCATATGGCGTTGATGTAGTTAATAAGCCCCCGCCTACCTGGATAGATGCTTTAAAAAGATTATCTGCATTGTAATTAACCCACCCTGAAACATTTGTATTTACAGCAGGCTTAGGGATGAGTATTGTATCACAAGTTGTGTTCATTGCTTCGCTATAGCTCAGCGGCAGAGAAGCAACCATTACGGAGTTTATAGCGGTAGTAACAATATTAGAACCACTACCGCACGCATCAATCAGTTGTATAGTGTAACTGCCTGCAGCGAGATCATTGATAGTATATACCTGTGACGAAGTGGTGAATGAAACAGGACCTGTATAAGAAGTTGGAAACCTTGTTAATTTAATGGTATAAGGAGATGCTCCCTTTGTTATATAAGCGGTTAGCTTTCCATAATTGCCGCAACTGAGACTTGTACGCGATTGGCTGACGGAAAGCGATGGCGCCGTGTATGCTCCCGGAATAGTAATCGTAGTATTCTTCCCGGTTCGGTTCCCGTTGCAATCTGCGATGACGCTAACTGTATATGTGCCGGGGGGAATGTTAGAAAAAGATGATGAATTATTAAGTGGCACATAGAAACCGGACGGTGCTGTTGGTATGCTGTATTGGATATTGGTAAGATTAGCAGCATCTGGCCCATAGATGGATACTGTGAAACCTCCATTAGCAGCGCAAGTAGAGGCCGAGGTAAGTTGTGCCTTGATTCCCCAGTCTGTACACTGTGCCTTTGGGTAGTAAGCGTCTAAAAAAAGTATTACAAGACTACAACTGATGGTGAAGAGTCTTATATATTTCTTTGGGTGCGGTGTATGCGAGGTGTTCATAGAATGGTGAGTGACATCTTTGGCCAGTGTCTCTATGTTAAAGTTACTACCGTAAACAAGCTTTATAAATAGCAGGCGCCCGATGGGAGCAGATTTGACATTTTCAATACACAGTTGACCCAGATGTTGTGGCAGGAGTTTGATTATCAGACCATATATTGCTTGGCTAACTTGTTGAGTATCTGCGAATTAAAAATTGGTTAATATCTAATTAAAAAATGATGAAAATAGGGTGTGGGAGAAGTGCAGGGCATATTAACTTTTAAAGATTGGTTATAGATTAGATACAGATTCGAAAAATAGCATTCACTGCAAGAAATAAAGCACAATGCCGTTGGCCTATGTCTAAATTTTGAAGTGTTTGAGATAACGCCAATATGCGAAGGGAGATGTCAATCTCCCTTTATTTGAATATAATAAAACGTATTCTTTATTATGTAACAAAGAATTATATAAACGTATAATTATTGCTAATGACTATGTTAACTATTTTTGTATTGCCGTTTACTAAATGAATGATAGATGAATTTTACTTATTATGGCCATTCGTGTTTTTTAATAGAGTCAGGAGGTAAGAAGTTTTTATTTGATCCTTTCATCACCGGTAATCCCTTAGCATTAAGTATTAATGTAGATAAGATAGAAGCTGACTATATACTTGTATCTCATGCGCACAATAATCACGTTGCCGATCTTGGCCGTATAGCCAAGAGGACGGGCGCTACAGTTATAGCTACCTATGAAGTGATAGCATGGGCAGAAGATTGTACCCGTTTTCATGCGATGAACTATGGTGTGTCTTTCTTTGATTTTGGTACCGTACGTATGGTGCCTGCTGCGCATAGCAGCACATTGCCCGATGGCAGCAATGGCGGCAGCGCCTGTGGTTTTGTAATAACCTTACCCGAAGGAAGCTTTTATTATAGCGGCGACACGGGCTTAAACCTGGATATGCAATTGATCCCCAGGTACTACGCAAAACTTAGTTTCGCGGTATTGCCAATAGGCGGCAACTTCACGATGAATACTGATGGCGCCATCATTGCAAGTGATTTTATCCAGTGCAATAAAATAGTAGGGGTGCATTTTGATACGTTTGAATACATAAAGATCGATAAAGCGCAATCTTTGCAAAAATTTACCGATGCAGGCAAAGAATTGATATTACCAGAGATCGGCAAGACTTTTACCATCATGTAAACAGGAATATCTGCGTTTTAATTATCGAGCATTGCAGCCAGCTTTTGCATTTTACGCTGTAATGGATATCCAATACTATTAGTGGTTTGCCAGATTTTATTGTAATCTGTTCCAAATTCTTCTATACCGATATTTCTGAATTTTTCCCTTTGTTCAGTATCTAGTCGCTTGCCATTTACATAATAGCCATTTACAGTAAAGTTCCATGATAAAGAATCATTTTCTGTTGCCAGGCCTTCCTTAATTAATTCTTTGTAAAATCTCAATTCACCCTGTGGGTTTAGGTTCAGGAAATATAGCTCGCCTTTTGTAATGCTTCTGAATTCAGATTTTTCATTTACAACCTCGGCACCCAATATCCCATACGATGCATCTAGATAATATGGGGTAGATGTATCCACCTTTAAATGAATTGATTTGACAAACGATTCCCATTTCTCTGCATATCTTTTACTTGCTTCCGTGGGAATAGGTACGTTGCCTTTCCCATTTGCATTGTTAGCAGAAATATAAAGATTGAGGGAATGCCCGTCATCATTAGTGATGTACCGGTCTTTTAAGAGATCTACCCATATATACTTAGGGTTACCTTGCTGATACATCTGATCGCTGATCTCTTCTAAAACCTCGTGTGAATAACATACCGGGGTAGGATTGGTTTTGACCGGTTGGCCATAATCTACACTTACCAAAGTGATGCTTTGTGCCAGCACAATAGAAGGAACCGCAGCCAGGATAAAAAGGATTATCTTTTTCATAGTAGTGATATATTGTATCGTAATATACGTTACTTCTAGATAAAAAGCTCACCTGCTATCCGATCTGCCCAGAGTTTGCCTTTTATTGTCAGTAGCAAATGATTGTCCTTAAGTACCATCTTGTCCTGCTCGATAAACTGCTGGGTATCTTTCATTATCTGCGTTAGATAGTCGCTGCCCCATTTGGTAGTAATATGGCTCAGATCACAACCCCAGGAAGTGCGTAAGGAGGTCATGATATATTCGTTCAGCTGCTGTTCCTTAGTTAATATTTCCTCTTCGTAAGAAAGCTTATTTTCCAACAAAAGACTTTTGATATAGAGCGCATTATTAGCAATGTTCCAGCGCCTGGTATTGCCATCAAAGCTATGGGCAGATGGCCCCAGGCCGAGATAGGGCTTACCCAGCCAGTAATTGGTATTGTGAATGGCGCGGTGGCCGGGCTTTGCAAGATTAGATATTTCGTATTGCTCATAACCCATCAAATCTGCCTGCTCGGTAAGGATCTCAAATTGGGTTGCTGCCTGTTCTGCATTTACCGGGGCTGTTTTTTTTGTCCGGATGTTATGGTGTAAAGCCGTTCCTTCTTCCACCGTCAGCGCATAGGATGAAAAATGCGGAATATCCAGTTCTTTGATCTTTGCAAGGTTGTTTGTCCAGTCCTTATCACTTAATCCCGGTACACCATATATCAGGTCGATCGATAGATTTGTAAAGCCGGCATCCTGTGCCGCTTTGATGGCATAGTCGGCCTCCTGCGCATTATGAGCCCGGTTCATATACCTTAGGTCGGCATCTCTGAACGATTGTACGCCAATGCTAAAACGATCGATATTCGTAGTGCGTAGCTCTTGTAAGTAAGCTTTGGTAAGATCATCCGGATTTGCCTCAAGGGTAAACTCTTTAAGTGTGTCTATTTTAAAGTTCTCCAGGATCGAGTCAAACAGTTTTTGGATATCTGATACCGGGAGAAGAGATGGGGTGCCCCCGCCAATATAAACGGTCTCGATTGATTCGCCGCTCAGATAATCTTTTTGCAACTCTATTTCTTTGTGCAGCGCCGCGAGCAATTCGTCCTTTAGCTTCAGAGAAGTAGAAAAGTGGAAATTGCAATAGTTACATGCCTGCCTGCAAAAAGGAATATGAATATAGATACCTGCCATTCTGCAACAAAGCTAAGGAGTGTGCCCCGATCATTTCCTTTGAAATTTATATAAATATGAATTCGAAAAATATGGAATCGTGTATATGATAGTCGGGTTAGCTGTGTTACTTTTAAAATGATTAAAATTAATAAGGGATGTTTCGCCTGCTTATTATTTGTATTCTATGTTTATCGCTCGCTGCAGTACATGCCCAGGCGTTAAAGCCAACGGTTTATTATATGGGTTTGTCAACCGTTTCGCAAGCCGCTAAAGATTATCATTCAGGGACTGTACCTGCCGGCGATAATGATCTCACCTATTCTATTGCCGATAGCATGAATACGCTAAATAATGACACAAGGCCCTTCTATATTTTCCTGGTATCTAAAATGCTGCTGACCGCCAACAGGCAGCTATCGATAGGCCTTGGCCGTACCTGTCGCGATTTTTTACAACGAAACCCTGATGCGGTTGTAGGTTTATTGTTTTCTACCTCTGTGAAGCCGGCATATAAATATCAATGGGCGAGGGTTATAGCGTTAGATATTATGACAGCCTGCCCGGGCGATAAGATGAAGTGTATGAAAGCATCCCGCCTGCAGGCACTGCAACGTTGCAAGGAACAAAATGAAGAAGGGCTGGAAGCTATATACAGCGTAGTGCGCGCCAACATCCGCAATGCCCGAAGGTAAAGTTGCGGAGTATATGTTGCGAAACATTAAATTTGCCCCATGCCATTATTAGCCAGGATTTTTTGCATTGGATTAGTGTTTACACTGCTTTTGCCAGTACTTACGGAAGGGAGGGTATTGCCTGCTAAATATGGGGTGTCTATTGCCGCGGATAGCGCTTCGCAGTATAGGGCAGCAGTTATTATGGACGAAAGCATAGTGGCAGGCAGCCCTATGATGTCTAACAAGCAAATTGTTTACAACATTGAGCGGCCACATATTATGATCGATAAAACCCTCGATTTTTACCTGCTTACCTTGCTTATTGTGGTGTTTGGATTGTTACGATATGCTGATCCCCGGTATCTCAACAATTTATGGCGGGCCTTTATTGCCCCGAGCCAGGCACGGGCAGCTAAGGAACAGCTTGACCTGGCAGTTTTTCCCAACCTGTTGATGAATATGTTTTTTGTGATCGTGGCAGGTTCTTACCTGTACTATGTTGTGGGGTACACTACACCCGTTCGCCCAAGGAATATCTCGCCCGGCTTGCTGGTAGTAATGTTGATAGCCGGCATAGGTATTATATACACTGCAAAATACCTGGCAGTAAAATTTAGCGGATGGGCTTTCAAGATAAATGATATAACAGAATACTATATATTCAATATATTTTTAGTTAATAAGATAACAGCGATAGCCTTGCTGCCATTCGTTTTGTTGCTTGCTTTTGGCGCGCCTGCGTGGGCAATACCGGCTATGATCGTATCTGCGGCAATTATTGTTTTGTCATTCGTTAATCGTTACCTACGCTCCTGGTCTGTTTTCGGGTCGTTTTTCCAACACAGTAAGTTTCATTTTTTTACGTACCTTTGCGCCTCAGAAATACTGCCCCTGGCAGTATTGGTGAAGTTACTGATACGTGGATTTTTATATTAAAAAGATCGACTCGTATCAGACTTGTTGGTTTTATATGTAACCCAAAATATGGCAAAAGCTGTACGCCCTCAGTCTAAAACTACTGATAGCAAAGAGTCCCGCAAGGTTGACTCCATACTAATAACCCAGCCCAGGCCGGAAACGGAGAAGTCTCCATATTTTGACCTGGCTAAGAAGTTTGACGTAAAGCTTGCCTTCCATCCGTTTATCAGGGTAGAGGGGCTTTCCGGTAAAGAGTTTCGTAAGCAAAGGGTTGATATACTGGAGCATACGGCAATTGTTTTTACAAGTCGCAATGCTATCGATCATTTCTTCAGGATCTGCGAAGAATTGAAAGTAAAAGTATCGCAGGAGATGAAGTACTTCTGCATTACGGAAGCAGTAGCATTGTACCTTCAGAAGTTTATTCTTTACCGCAAGCGGAAAGTCTTTTTTTCTGCAGACGGCAGCACAGAGGGTTTGCTCGAAGTAATTACAAAGCATAAGGCAAATGAGCGCTTTATCCTTCCTATAGCCGATAACGGAAAAAACGATATTGGCCAGTTCATGACCAAAAACAATATTGCTTTTTCAGAAGTAACGCTGTACAGGACTGTATCTAACGATATTACGCCCGTGATGAAGGATAGCTATGATCTGATCGTATTTTTCAGCCCTTTTAGCGTGCATACCTTATTTGAGTACGATGCCAATTTTAAGCAAAATGGTACTCTTATTGGTGCGTTCGGGCCCACCACATCTAAGGCAATAGAAGATGCAGGATTAAGGCTGGATATTAAAGCCCCTGCACCTAATGCACCATCTATGGTTTCTGCCCTGGAGCGGTATCTTACAGATGTGAAGAAATAGAAATCAAATATTACTATAGATGCAGGCTGGACTTTGAGTTCAGCCTGTTTTGTTTTATGATTTTTTTAACTATTTGCTACTCAACCTTTCACAATAAACGTCCGGCAATTACGCTAATTTCATAGGGATGCCAAATAAGCTGATTGAAGAATCGAGTCCCTACTTATTACAACATGCACACAATCCTGTAGATTGGTACGCATGGGGAGATGAGCCCTTTGAACGGGCGAAAACTGAAAATAAGCCTGTGCTGGTGAGCATAGGATACTCTGCCTGCCACTGGTGCCATGTAATGGAGCATGAAAGCTTTGAGAACGAAGAAGTTGCTGCGTATATGAACAAGCATTTCATCAATATTAAAGTAGATAGGGAAGAGTACCCCGCAGTAGACCATTTTTACATGGATGCTGTGCAAGCCATAACAGGCAGCGGCGGCTGGCCATTGAATGTGTTTGTAACACCCGAAAGAGTGCCTTTTTATGGAGGTACCTATTTCCCTCCCAGGCCTGTTTATGGCAGATCTTCGTGGATGCAGGTAATGGAAAGCATTGCAGGAATATGGGCAGAAAGGCAGGATGATGTAGCCCTGCAAACAGGGCAAATGCTGCAGTATCTGCAAAATGCATCCCGGATAGGTGTAGAAGGCAGCAATAAACCCATAAATAATGAACTGACACAGCTGATATGCAATAGCCTGCTGAAACAGGCAGATACAGAGAAGGGCGGGTTTGGAAAAGCGCCGAAATTCCCCGGCTCCATGGCTATTTCTTACCTTTTGGAATATTATCACTATACCGGCGACAAAGCAGCACTGCAACATGCACTAAAAAGCCTGGATGCTATGCTCCAGGGAGGTATTTACGATCAGTTGGGAGGCGGCTTTGCCAGATATGCCACAGACAATGACTGGCTGGTGCCGCATTTTGAGAAAATGCTGTACGATAATGCCTTGCTAATAGCCTCTTTATGCGACGCATACAGCATTACCAAAGAGCATCGGTATAAGGCCGCAATAGAAGAGACAATAGCATTTGCTGAAAGGGAATTAAAAAGCCCTGAAGGGCTTTATTATAGTGCATTAGACGCAGATAGTGAAGGTGTAGAAGGTAAGTTTTATACCTGGACATGGCAAGAGTGGGACGAGGTGATCAGCGATGAGTTTGTAACCCGTTTTTTTGGCGTATCTGAGCATGGTAACTGGGAGCATACAAACATCTTGCATACGCCTGTTACAGTAGCAGATTTTGCTGCCCGGAATGGTGTAGATGAAGTGCATTTAAGTGTCCTTATAGAAAGAGCAAAAAAGACCTTGCTGGATGAGCGTGGCAAACGGATCAGGCCGGGCACTGACGATAAGAGTTTATTGTCGTGGAATGCACTGATGAACATGGCCCTTGCAAGAGCGGCAATGGCCCTTGGCAATGAGCAATACAGGAAGCTGGCAGAGGACCATATGGCCAGTATCAACAGGCATTTTACCATTGGCGAAGACTGGATGCACACGTGGAAACAAGGTAAAGCCAAAATACCCGCTAATCTTGATGATATAGCCTACCTGGCCAAAGCCATGATACAGCTGGCATCCGCATCGGGAATGAACGAATACCTGCAAAGCGCAGATGAGCTTTTGACCGGTGCAATAGATCGTTTTTTAAACGAAGAGGGAAGGTTCTTTTACTACTCTTCATCTGCAGTAAAAGATATACCCGTGCGCAAAGTAGAAACCTATGATGGTGCTACCCCTTCTGCAAACGCTGTAATGGCCGAGTGTTTGCTGCTAGCAGGGATGTTCCTGGAGCGTAACGACTATGCAGACCTTGGGTATAACATGCTTACAGACATGGCATCGGCTGTAAGCCGCTACAGTTACTCTTTTTCTTACTGGGCTATGGTGATGCAGCGGTACGCGCATCAGTATAAAACCATTGTGTGCAGTGGTGAGGAAGCCAATGAGACCGTAAATAAACTGAACAGTTTTTGCATACCGGAGGCGCTTGTGCTCACTTCACAAAAAGAAATATCTGAATTGGCGATACTAAAAGGGAAGTTTTCTGATGGTAAAAATACCGTACATATTTGCACCCAGGAAAGTTGTTTGCCGCCAAAGTCAACATGGACGGAGGTTTTAGAGTATTTAGGTTCTATCAAAAATTAGCGTAAATTCAATTGTTTTTAACTAAAAGGCTTTTTAAAATTCTTAACAAATTTTTTTTCGATGCTTGCATTTTTGGAAAAAACTTTAAATATTGTGCATCGGTTCTGTTGGAAAACTACCGACAGACCAAAAAAATTACTTTATTTGCCTAATCGCAAAAACAATAACAACAGTAGTATGAAACAATTTTCCCTGAAGATCTCGGCTGTAGCATTACTAGCATTGGCTGCCAGCTGCGGACAACCAGGCAACGGAGGACAACTTGTGGGAGAACCTACAATGATGACCTACAGGCCGCCTGTACCGCTTGGCATGGTGTATGTACCGTCTGGAGTTTTAAAAATGGGAGCCAGTGATGAAGATGTTCGCGGGAAGCATGACGCGATGATCCGTACTTCGCAGATAACTGGTTTTTACATGGATGCGACTGAAATTTCTAACCAGGAGTATCGCCAGTTTACGAACTGGGTTCGCGATTCAATAGCTCATGCTACTTTGGGAGACTATGTTGATGATCCTGATGGCGGCCAGCACCTGGACATGAAAAAGAAGATCAACTGGAGAGATCCGGATCTGCAGGATCAGCTTGTGCAGTTCTACACAGACGCCAGCCAATCCGGATGGGGCAAAAAAGAGTTTAACAACTCTAAGCTGGTATATCATTATGAAACATATGATTACGCAGCAAACGTTAAGAATCCAAACCAGCCCGGCAGCAGTTTCAAGGCTACGCACGATATAGCTGTTTATCCGGATACTACTGTTTGGATGAAGCAATTCACGTATTCTTATAACGAACCGATAGCTGTACAGTATAACTGGTTCCCTGCATTTAACACTTACCCTGTTGTGGGTGTTAACTGGCACCAGGCGATGGCTTTCTGTAACTGGCGTACCCAGTTGTGGAAGGGCGATCGTGAAGCGCATAAAATGTATTTTGAAGGCGAGTTTACCCTGCCAAACGAAATGCAATGGGAATGGGCAGCACGTGGCGGCCGCGTAGAATCTCCATATCCTTGGGGCGGACCATACCTGGTTAACAAGAAAGGTTGTTACCTGGCTAACTTCAAACCACAGCGCGGTAACTACGCAGCAGACGGTGGTTTGTACACAGTGCCTGTAGATCGTTACTGGCCAAACGATTACGGCCTGTATAACATGGCAGGTAACGTGGCTGAATGGACTAGCTCATCTTACTTCGGTACTGCTTATCAGACAGTTGCTGATCTGAATCCGAATATTGATTACAATATGCGTGACAATGATCCTCAATGGATGAAACGTAAAGTAGTACGCGGTGGTAGCTGGAGGGACGTAGCATTCTATCTGCAAAACGGTACACGCGATTATGAATATGCAGATACTGCTAAAGCATACATTGGTTTCCGTTGTATCTATCAGCAAATAGCTCCTGCGTTAACCAACAGGCGTCAATAAGTATAAAAAGTGTAGTGAAATAACAATCGAGAGAAACAAAATTTTAAATCCTTAAGAAAAATTAGTATAACATGAATGCAGTAATGCTGTTTTTTGAAACTAAGCAGGGGAAATATGTAAAGAACCTGATTATTGGATTTGGTGCGTCTGTAGTATTGATGGGTGCGCTTTTCAAAATCCAACACTGGCCTGGTGCCGGCCCAATGCTTACCGCGGGTATGATGACTGAGGCGTTTATCTTCGCATTGCTGGGTTTGCTCCCACCTCATAAAGATTACTACTGGGAGCGTTTTTATCCAAACATCGACGAAAATCCGCATGTAGAAGCGTACAAAAAAGGTACTAAATTTGATTCTGCAGCCGGTAAAATTTCTCCGGGAGCATCCCTTGATAAGATGATGGAAGATGCACAGATCACTCCGGCTAACATCCGTAAACTGGGTGAAAACTTCCAACGCTTTGGTGTAGTAGTAGAGCAGATCAAAGATATATCTGACGTTACATCTGCTACCAGCGAATACTCTCAGAGTGCACGCGAAGCTGCGAGTGCTTTAGGCGAAATGAAGAATACTTTTATTGGTGCTTCTAATACAATGGCATCATTCAATAATGCTGCTGATGATACGGCAAGGTTCCATGAGCAAGTAGTGGTTCTTTCAAGGAATCTGGGTTCTCTGAACCAGATCTATGAAGTAGAACTGCAGGATGCAAACAACCACCTGAAAGCTATGAACAAGTTCTATAGCAACCTGGTGAGTGCATCAGATGCAATGGCTTCCAGCGCTACAGATGCTGTAGCTGCTAAAGAGCAAATTGCACTGCTTTCTAAAAACCTTACCACATTAAACTCTATTTACGGTAACATGCTTGCAGCAATGCAAGGCCGTTAATCGGGACTTTGAAAAGACAGAATCGTTGAAACGATTATTTTATATTTAACATCAGTAAAAGTTAAAGAATGTCTATACCTAAGGAGCCTCGGCAGATAATGATCAACCTGATGTATCTGGTGTTGACTGCGATGCTGGCGCTTAACGTGTCGTCTGAGATCCTGCACGCGTTCGAGACGATTAACCAGAGTATTACTGCGTCTAACAAATCTATTGAGGATAAGAATAGCAAATTATATGCTGCTTTAGAAGAGCAAATGCGTCAGCCAGGACAGGAAGCTCGTGTAAAGCCTTTTAATGATAAGGCTCTGCAAGCGAAATCGAACGCTGCCGAAGTGATCAAATTTCTGGATGACTGGAAAAACAAGATCATTGAAGAATCCGGTGGCCGTGAAGAGAATGGCGAAATTAAACGCAAAGATAATATTGATGCCAGTACACTATTGTTAGTAGAACAAAAACATGGTGATGAAATCAGGAAAAAATTACTTGATCTACGTACGTCTCTCGCAGCACTTGTAGATCCTAGGGTAAAAGACCAGATGTTAAAGGATATGCCAATCAGGGTAGAAGATCCAGCAAAATCTGACAACAACCCCCAAGCGGACTGGTCTACGGCTTACTTCCATAACATGCCTACAATGGCGGTAATTACCTTGCTTGCTAAGTTTCAGAATGACGTAAGAAACAGTGAAGCTATCATAGTAAACGAACTTGCTAATGAAGCAGGTAGCCAGCAAATGAAATTTGATGCTATCAAAGCTATAGCAGTTCCTAAAAATAGTTATGTACTTGCAGGCCAGAAAGTTGAAGCCAGTATTTTGTTAGCTGCTTACAACAACCAGATCAATCCTTCTGTAAGTGCAAATAGTGGTCATATTACTAAAGTAGAGCAAGGTCTTGCCGATTGGGAAACTGTAGCAGCAGGTGCAGGGTTGCAAACTGTAAAAGGTAATGTATCTCTGAACATGAATGGTCAGAATATCACAAAAGACTACGAATTTACTTACATGGTAGGTTCTGAAGGTGCTTCTATGCAGCTGGATAAGATGAACGTGTTCTATATTGGTGTACCGAATCCAATTACTATATCGGCGGCAGGTTACTCAATCGAAGATGTAAGCGTTGCCATCCCAGGTGCTACCATAACACCTAAAGACAAAGGACATTACGAAGTAATGGTTACTAAACCAGGTAACATAGTAGCTGAGATAATTGCTAAAACGAAGGATGCAGGTGCAAAAACTGTTGGTAAGCAAGAGATCCGTGTTAAGCGTATACCTGATCCTGTTGCACGTGTTGGTAGTGTTTCCGGCGGACCTATGCTAAGTAGTTTATTTAAAGCACAATTAGGTGTTTTAGCTGCTTTGGATAATTTTGATTTCGATGCGCGATTTGTGGTTACCAGTTTTGATTTTTCGATTGTACCTAAGCGTGGCGAGATGATCGGACCATTCCCTGTTAAAGGTGCCAGGTTTGATGCTAATAAGCAGGTACCAGATGCGATCAACAGGTTACGCCCCGGTGATAAGGTTTATATTGAGGAGATCAAAGCCAGGGGGCCGGATGGAACCACGCGTAATTTGAATACTATTGGTTTGACACTTCGATAAAAAACATTAAATTTACTAATTCAGCAAATCGTACCAGGATTATGAGTATCCTTAAGAAATACAGAATTGCCGCTATATCAGCTTTTATTTTCGCAAGTAGCGCATCGTTTGCCCAAAGCGCATCGGATCCGGCTGTTAGCAATTATAACAGTTACGATGCAGTTAACGATATTTGGAAGCCATCCTTAGTAAGGGATGGTGTTTATGACCGCGTTCCTCACGTTAATACGCCATTGTTGCCACAAGAGGTTCGTGAAGCGGACATCATGTGGAAAAAGAGAGTTTGGCGCGAAATTGATATTCGTGAAAAGCAGAATATGGCATTCCGTTATCCTGGAGACGGTTATTCTGGCGGTGGTTCTTTTATTGAAATAATAGTTGACGCTGTTAAGAAAGGTAAGATCAAAGCCTATTCTAATATGGATGATCGCTTTACCAGTGCTTTGACAAAAGAACAGATTCTTGACTTCCTAATTGGTAAGCCCGATACTACAATCGTTGTAGATCCTGAAACCGGTAAGGAATCAGTGGTAGTAAAATCCAGGGAGTTTGACCCGGATGTAGTAACAAAATACCGTCTTAAAGAAGATTGGTACATTGACAGGAATACCGGACGTATGCAACGCCAGATCATTGGTATGGCACCGATCAAAGACATCTATAACGATGATGGTACTTTCCGCGCATCGCAGCCGATCTTCTGGTTGTACTTTCCTGAGATCACACCAATGTTAGCTCAGTACGAAGTATATAATCCTGATAACGATGTTGCCCGTATGACATGGTATGATTTCTTTGAAGGAAGGTATTTTGCCAGCCGCATCATTAAGGTTAGCAATCCGTTTGACCTGACGTTTAAAGAGAAAGGTATGAGCAACCTGGAGGCTTTGTATGAAGGCCAGAAAATGCAGGACATGCTTTTCAATAAAGAGCACGATATGTGGGTATATTAATAGTACAACATAACATAATTTAAAAATGCTACCTCATGGTAGCATTTTTTGTTAGGAATGGTTAGGGACGCTACTATTTATGTGCTAATTTGCGCCCAGTTTAATATTTACAATGGAAGCTTTGCCTAAACTAGAGGTTTGTCTATCGCCGGCGCTATTGCACTTGTATGATACTACAGATACAATAGCTGTAATTATAGATGTTTTTCGTGCGACTTCTACGATCGCAGCAGCGCTTCACAACGGAGCCAACTGTGTGATCCCTGTTGCAAGCGTAGCAGAATGTATAGCCCTTGGCAATGATATCGAAGACAGCATCACAGCGGGTGAAAGGGATGGTAAAATAGCTGAAGGGCTGAAACACGGCAACTCGCCCTCTGAATATCCCGCCGAATTTATTAAGGGAAAAACATTGGTGCTGACAACAACAAATGGTACCAGGCTACTGCATATGGTAAAGGATGCATCTGCCATTATTACCGGATCGTTTGTAAATCTTACTGCAGTATGCGATTATCTTATCAGCCAGAAGAAAAATGTGTTGCTGGGTTGCGCTGCATGGAAAGACAAGTTTAACCTGGAGGATACCTTGTTTGCAGGTGCGGTTGTAAACAGGGTAAAAGATCATTTTGAGATCAACTGCGACAGCGCAAGAGCTGCTAACTACCTGTATGAATATTCAGCTAAAGGCGATGCCATATCTTTCCTGAGAGATAGCTCGCACTATAAAAGGCTATCTGCTTATGGGCTGCAAAAGGATATGGAATATTGCGCTACGGAAGATGTGCACCCTGTAGTGCCTATTCTTAATGGTCGCGACCTTGAAGTTCACAAACCATAATATCACTAAAATAGAGAAGCAGCCTACCAGATATTGCATATGCAAATACTAGTAGACTGCTAATATTTTTCGAGAAACTTCTAATTAGAATTACAGATCCTTCTTTTTTACCGGTTTAGAGAAATAGATATCTGTAGTGGCGCGTTCACCATCACGTTCGTACTGCAGCTTTATTGGTTCATTGCGAGGTACGGTACGTACTACAGCCTGCAGATTATCTACGGACTCAATTTTTTCATCGTCGAGTTTCTTAATCACATCACCTTTTTCCAGGCCTGCTTTAGCAGCTGCGGAATTTTCCTGCACATCCAGTACCCTCACGCCATTGCCATCCGCAAGATCTTCTACCCGAACACCCATTTTTGGGGATGGTTCCCAGAAGCCATCGCCAATATCCATATTGAAGGGCTTCATCATAGGGTTGGGAAGATCATAGCCATTGCCGCCGTAGGGATTGAACCTGAATGAGCGAGCCATAGGCATCGCATTATTTTGAGAGAGCTTTGCCTCTGTTTGCTTTTCCTTGCCATTGCGCTGATAGGTAACAGTAACGTTATCGCCGGGCTGCAGATTCGCAATGATCTCCGTAAGCTGTTTACCATCACTAACCTTTTTGCCGTTGAGGCCGGTAATAACATCCCCGCTTTGTAAACCGGCTTCGTCGGCAGCGGTTCCCGGCATAACGTCTTTAATTTCGGCGCCAGCGATATCGCTATTGTTTTCAGTATATACCCCAAGCATTGCACGACGTGGGTTTTCGCCCTTGTCAATGAGCGGGAATGCTTTATCGAAACCATCAGCTGAGATATCGCCGTCTTCGATAATTATTTTCTGATTTGTTTTACTGTCTGCACGGACATCTGCAACTTTTTCGCCGTTAACAAAGACCTGGCCGTTTTTGATCTCTACGGTAGTTTTGTCGTGCTGGCCATCACGCTTTATTACTATTGTTTCTTCAGACCTGGAATTAGAAGTTGTTTTGCTCTTTTTTGTGACGCTCTTGTTTTGAGCATCTGCATTAGTTATGGAAAGGCAAAGAACTGCCGCAGTTAATGGGATGATAATCGCCTTCATAAAACGAAAATATTTTACAGCGAATTTATAGCTGTAATAAACCGCCCGCTGCCAAAAAACAGTTAAAAAAAGTTGTAATGCTTGTTAAAACTAAGGTTGCAGGAAAGGGTTAAACTGTTTTTCCCTGCCAACTGTTGTAGACGGGCCATGACCGCTGTAAACTAATGTATCTCCAGGCAGCGTTAGCAGGTGAGTGTTGATGCTATTGATAAGGACCTCAAAGCTGCCACCCGGCAGGTCTGTTCTGCCAATACTTCCGTTAAAAAGAGCATCACCGCTCAACACCCAATTGTCATCCGCCGAATAAAAAGAAATACTGCCCGGAGAATGCCCGGGGGTAAAGAATACCTGCAGCGTTCTGTCATTTAGTTTATACCCCTGCTCGGGATCTATATAAAAATCTGCCTTTGGTGCTGTTGATAGCTGCAAGCCGAAAAGCATAGCCGTACCGATGGCGTTATCTAAGATAGCCTGCTCAGAGATGTGTATGCCAAAAGGGATATTATACTTCTGTTTGAGTGCATTAACACCCAGGATATGATCGATATGGGCATGGGTATTAATAATTGCAATTGGCTTAAGTCCATTATTTTCAATGTATCCTACAATATCATCCACTTCCTGTTGCTGATACATGCCCGGATCTACTATCCAGCAATTTTTCTCTTCATCAATAATCAGGTAAGTATTTTCCTGGAATGGATTAAAAGTAAAACATTCAACCTGTAACATCGTCTCCCTATTTTTTCGTTATTTAGAATGCAAACTAAGAATTAAAGCAGTATATTGTACTGTATATATTAACACGCACAAATACACAATATAATTTATATATGAGTATTCACCTGCCTAGGCGTGCAGTGATGTTGGCTATCGCTGCAACGTTTGTATTAAGTAGTGGTTCACAATCTGCAATGGCACAGTCTAACATTGAAGTGTTTGGCCAAAATCGCCTGCAGCATCGCAAGTTTGACTGGCGTTATTTTGACACTAAACATTTTAGGATTTATCACTACGATGCGGCCGGCAGAACGCTGGCACGCTATGTTGCAGAGCAGGTTGAGAATGATATTAAAGTAATAGAAAAAAGGATGGGCGGGCAGTTTCCCCGCAAATTCAAGATCATCCTGTATAACAGCTATGACGAATACCGCCAGACAAATATCGGACGCAGGTTTGAATCGCAACTGCAAGATGTGCCAACAGGTACTCTAGACCTGGTAGGGGATAAGCTGGTTGTATATTTTACCGGTGAGCACTCAGACCTGCACAGGCAAACGCGCGAAGGGATGTCTCGTGTGATCATTGAACGGGCACTGTTTGGAGATAATATAAGAGAAATAGTGCGTAACTATATAGCATTGAATCTACCGAACTGGACGCTGAATGGCTTTATATCTTACCTGGTAGATGGATGGGATGCCAAAAGCAACAGTGAGTGGAAGAACTTACTGGAAGCAAAACCCAAAGCCGGTTTTTTTGAATTTGGAGAGAAATATCCTGACCTGGCAGGAAAAGCATTCTGGAAATATATAGCAGACAGGTATGGCGATAACCAGATGAAGAGCCTGCTGTACACTATGGAAGTGAAGAGCAATCTGAACGTGGGCATAAAAACTGCGTTGGGTAAGAATGTAAAGAAGGTGTATGACTCGGCCATAGCATACTATAAAGAGATGTATGCGAAGGACGAAATGACGCAGGAACATCCGGATTCGACAAAAGAAATGATTGCTATAAAAGTGCCAACTGATGGTACTACGGTTCGCGATATGAAGATAGCGCCTAAGGGTACTGATGTGGCCTATGTTACCTGGAAGAATGGTGAATTTAAAGTATGGCTGCAAAAGACACACGGGGAGCAGGTAGCTTCTGCCATACTTGACGGTGGTAAGCTGGATTATAATGAACAGCCTGATCCGAATTACCCGATCTTAACATGGTCTAACAACGGATATAAGTTAGCTGTGCTTTATCGCAAAGGCCGCAACACGATGCTGCGCGTATTCAATTCGTATACGGCGAAAGTGGAGAACTATATAATACCACCCAATCGTTTTGACCGGGTATTGAGCATGACGTATAACACAGATGACGACAAACTGATACTCTCTGCTATAAAAAAGAGCCAGACTGACCTGTTTGAATTCACCTTAAGAGGATCCCGGTTAAAGAACATAACGAATGACCAATGGGATGATGTGGAACCTTGTTTTGTAAGTGGCGGATCGAGGAGAGGTATCCTGTTTTTATCTAACAGGAGCAAAGCAAATATTGATGCCCCTGCAGCAGTAAACGAGCTGCCATCGGGCCCGATGAATGTTTTCTTTTATAACACAAGGACGAAGCGTAAAGAACTGCTGCAGATGTCGCACGTAACAACGGGGCACGTGACGCAGCCAATACAATACGGTGGTGATAACTATGCTTATTTGTACGATAATAACGGCATTGTAAACCAATACCTGGTTTTGATAAAACGTAATTCGCGCAACGGCGATACTGCTTATGGAGTGCCCGTTACCAATTATAACAGCAATGTCATCAACCATCAATACAACCCTGCCGGCTCTTTGATAACCGAAGTGGTGCAGGATGGTGGCCAATATAAAGTGTACTATAAAACACAACAAATACCGGGTAAAAATCTTGTAGAAAAGCAGCCGCAGCCAACAGCCCTTTTACAGACAGAACGGAGGAATGAAGAAGTGAATACAAGGCAGGAAGCATCGCGCGAAAATGAATCATCCCTAAAGTCCGGCAATACATTTAAATCTGAATTTAAGGACAATGAAAATGCTGTATTAACACGCCGCCAGCGCAGAAATGCCGACGCAGCTGCAATGGATGAGGAGATCAACACCAAACAAGCTGCCGATAGTGAATACCTGAAGATGAAGGCACAACCATACAGGCTGTTAATGAAACCTGATTTCTTTACGGTTAAGATAGATAATACCGTATTATTTAACCGGTATCAACCTGTGGCATTAACAGGTGGAAAATACATTAACCCACCATTGGGAGGTATGCTTACAGCAAGCCTCAATGACCTTATGGAAGATTACCGACTGACGGGTGGAGTAAGGTTGCCAATAGACTTTACAGGGTCAACATATTTTCTGCAATTTGAAAATGCTAAACACCTGGTAGATTGGGACATCCTGTATCTGCGCAACCAGACATTGAATACCTATACTGTAAATTATATAGACACCCAGGCGGGTGTAGTATTGTCAAACGACCAACTAGGTAAAAATGTAACAAATATGATCATAGGTTCGGCCAGCTATCCGCTGGATCGTATGCGCAGTATTCGTTTTCATTTAGGTTTCAGGACAGACGCGCTGACCTTTAAAGCGCAGGATACCTTAAGCCTTAGCTATGCACCGGATGAAACAAAACAAAGCTATATAATGAGCCGGGCAGAATATGTGTTTGATAATACTATAAAGCCGGCTATCAATATATACAATGGTGCCCGCTATAAAGTATTTGCAGAATACATGTATAAACTAAATGGCGTTACAACCGGTGGATTCTATAACCTGGGTGCAGATATTCGTTTTTACAAAAAAATATATAAAAACTTCATTTGGGCAATACGTGCTGCAGGTGCTACTTCTAATGGTAACATGAAAGTGTTGTATCACATGGGTGGCGTTGATAACTGGATCAATCATAAATATGACGACAATACACCGATGAGGCCCGGTGAAAATTACGCTTTTGAAACATTGGCAACCAGCATGAGAGGGTATAATCAAAATGCGCGTAATGGTAATACCTATGGCCTGGTGAGTAACGAATTCAGGTTGCCGATATTGACGACTTTCATAAAACGCCCGATACAATCTTCGATGCTAAAGAACCTGCAGGCTGTAGGTTTTGTTGATGCCGGTTCGGCATGGGAAGGTTTCATTCCAAGCAAAGAGAAGGTGAATAACGACCATTATCTTCCTAATGGTTATGATCCAACCTCTACGCAGGTAACGCTGCGTATAGAAGACCAAAGCAAGGGTATATGTGTTGGTTATGGTGGCGGCCTCCGTACCATGCTTTTTGGTTATTTCCTCAGGTTTGATGTTGCATGGAATATCGAAACCACGAAACCGGTCTATTATTTCGCTTTAGGCACGGATTTTTAATATATGAAGTTAGTTAGCCCCCAAAAGGGGCTAACTGCTTAATAAAAAGTGCATTGTACCTTTTTTGGTACTTTTGCCTTTTAAAACCACAGACCGTACCTGTATGAAGTTTTTCACGAAGGAAGCAAGGATTGGATTACTAGTCGCATCGTCACTGTTGATATTTGTTGCAGGATTCTACTTCCTCAAGGGCTCCAATATATTTTCGGGGGAACACAAGTACAACGCCTATTTTAATGATGTGCAGGGGCTGCAGGCCTCCTCTTCTGTGCAGGTAAAGGGCCTGAATGTGGGTAAGGTGAGTAAAATCACCCTTGAAAAGGACGGGCGGGTAAAGGTAGTAATATCGGTAAGCAAAAAGATATTGGTGACACCGGGATCTACTATCAGCCTGGCTTCCGCAGATCTTTTAGGTACCAAAGTATTACAACTGGCTATTGCTCCGGGCGCTACCCAACTGGAAGATGACGCTGTATTGCCAACATCTATAGAAGGGGGCATCCTTGATAATCTGTCAGGAGAAATATCGCCGCTCATTAATGATGTAAGGCATGTAGTAGCTACCCTTGACACTGTATTGCTTGGCGTTAACAGTATGCTGAACCAGGATACCCGCCAAAGACTTACAAATAGTGTAGCATCGCTTGAGGTGACAATGAATAATTTTTCGAGTATTTCTGCCAAGCTAAACAATGAAAGCGACCACCTGGCCTCTGTAATACGCAATGCTAATAGCATTACAGGCAATCTGGCTGCCAATAATCAGCAGATCACCAATATCATTCATAATGCAGAGGGCATCAGCAACCAATTGTCTAACGCACCCATACAGGAAACTGTAAAGGAACTGAATGCTACCATTACCCAACTGCAGGGTGTAATGGATAAGATCAACAGTAACCAGGGATCGCTGGGGATGATGGTAAACGACAAGCAGCTGTACAATAACCTAAGCGAGACACTGAAAACACTGAATTTATTGATCGGCGATATTAATGCCCATCCTTCCCGTTATATCAATGTGACTATCTTTGGCAGGAAAAACAAGGATACACACTAATTGAACGTCCATTGAGCGTGCCCGTATTTAATAAAACCTGGCAGGGGTTACTCATCTTTATAGTTGCATTTTGCGGCATGCAGGATGCTTTTGCCCAAAAAAAGGCAGCTGATACATCCGGTAGAGTGCCGGTAGAATTATTACCGGGCATACAGAACCTGTATGTAATTCAAACAGATTCAGGAGATATTGATAAGTTGATAGGCAACGTAGCACTGAAACAAGGTGAAACCACCATGTATTGCGACAGCGCTTATTTCAACCTGACGAAGAATGTGGTAGAAGCATTTGGCAATGTGCATGTTATACAGCCCGGCAGCGAGGCCCAGAGCGATTATATGCGTTACCTGGGTAATAAAAAGCTGGCGTACATGCGTACGAATGTGATGCTTACCGATGGAAAAAGCCATCTATGGTCGGAAGAAGTAGAATATAATACACTAACGAAGATCGGCACGTATACACAGGGTGGCACACTGCAGGATAGCAGCACTACCTTATCCAGCAACTCGGGAGTATATGACATGAAATCAAAGGACTCAAGGTTTACCGGAGAGGTGATCATTACCGACCCGAAGTATAATATTGTTTCGGACGACCTGGGATATAACACCGATACCAAGATAGTTACCTTTTATGCACCATCTGTGGTAACAAGTGATAGCTCTGTACTGCACACAAGCTGCGGAACCTATAATACCATAGACCAGATCGCCCATTTCCCATGCAGGTCATCAGTTGTTAATGAAGACCAGTATGTGGAGGCTGACTCGCTGGACCATAACCGTAAAACCGGGTTTGGACATGCAACGGGCCATGTTTACGCCTTGGATACATCGCACCACACTACACTATACTGCGGCCGTGTAGACTTTAACGAAAAAAAGAAAACCACCGTAGCGACCATTAAACCTGTATTGAAACAAATAAACGATAAAGACAGCCTTTTTATAAGGGCAGATACATTATTTTCTTTCCCGGCGCCACATAAAGGGCACCATGTATCCATACAAGATGCTTTTTATAAGTCGACCTCTGCCCCCGTGGCAAAGGCCGGCAAGGGTAAGGTAAAGAAAGCGGTGGCAGTAACGGATTCAACCGAAGCTGACACCAGTAAGTTTAGAAATTTTATAGGCTATCATCATGTGCTGATATTCTCGGATTCTATGCAGGGCAAATGCGATAGTATCAGCTATACCCAGCAGGATTCTACGATCCGGATGATGTATGACCCGATCGTATGGTCGAGAAAAAGCCAGATAACAGGGGACACTATATTGATGTACCTGGATAGCAGCAGCATTAAAAAGATATACGTGCCTAATAATGCCTTTATGGTATCGCAATCGGGGCCGGCAAAAGCCCGTATGTATGACCAGGTGCAGGGGCGCACACTTACAGGTTATTTCAAGAACGGGAATATAGACTTCCTGATCGTTAAGCCGGATGCGCAAACTATTTATTATCCCAAAGATGAGTCTGGCGCATATATAGGAGTGGAAGAAGCCACCAGTAATATTATGAAGGTTTATTTTAAGGACGAAGACCTGGATCATATTTTGCTGGAGCAGGACGTGAAAACCAAGCTGACACCCATGGGTAAGGCAGATATACCCGGTATGAAACTGCCCCGGTTCAAATGGCTTATCAGCAAGCGTCCGCGTAAAAAAGAAGATTTATTTAAATAGCAATTTTGAAGATTCAAAATTTATGTTTTAGTTTTGCGCCCGAAATGATGACAAATAAGCTGCATAAGAAGATGGCCAAATGCTATACCACTCGGTAGGCGGGAATATCTTGTGTAGTCACTCAAAACATAATATTCGAAGCTTACCGGAAAACGGTAAGCTTTTTTTGTGTACATAGAAAAATTATAAAAGCAATGAGCCAACTGAGCCAGCTTGCAGAAACATTGATCGGTTCCGAGATCGTCCGCCTGGGTAATGAGATCGCAGTGCGTGTGAACCGTGGTGAAAAAATCTATAATTATACCATTGGCGATTTCGATCCGCAGATATTCCCGATACCGCAAGAGCTGGAAGATGGCATCGTTGATGCCTATCGTCATAAATACACCAACTACCCTCCGGGAGATGGCGTATTAGCGCTGAGGCAGGCAGTGAGCTCATTCATAAAAGAAAGGGAAGGCATAGAATATGCTGCTAATGAAGTGTTGATAGCAAGCGGAGGCCGCCCGCTGATCTATTCACTATTCAGGACAATTGTAAACCCCGGAGATAAAGTGATCTACGCAGTGCCATCCTGGAATAATAATCACTATACACATATGAATGGCGGCGAGCATTGCATGATAGAAGCAAAGCTGGAAAATGATTTTATGCCTACCGCTGCAGATATAGCGCCGCATATCAAAGGTGCTTCACTGCTGTGCCTGTGTACCCCTCAGAACCCTACCGGCACTACGCTCAATAAAACCGAACTGGAAAAGATATGTGACCTTGTCCTGGAAGAAAACAAAAGAAGAGGGGAGAATGAGAAGAAACTTTATGTGATGTTCGACCAGATGTATTTTATTCTTACCTACGGAAATACAAAGCATCATAATCCTGTAGCGCTACGGCCGGAAATGAAAGAATATACCATTTTTGTTGATGGTATATCCAAGGCATTTGCTGCAACAGGCGTTCGTGTTGGCTGGTCTTTAGGCCCCGCAAAAGTAATAGCTAAAATGAAGGCATTACTGAGCCACATAGGGGCATGGGCACCTATGGCGGAACAGAAGGCCGTAGCAAAGTACATAGTACAGACCGACCTTGTAGATACCTATCTTACCGGGTTTAAAAAGAGACTGGAAGAGAGATTATGGGCTATCTATAACGGTATCATTGCGCTAAAAGAAAAAGGGTATCCCGTAGATGCTGTTGCCCCACAGGCTGCTATCTACCTTACTATTAAGATAGACCTTAAAGGCTTGCAA
This sequence comes from Bacteroidota bacterium, assembly GCA_018267955.1. Classification (GTDB taxonomy): domain Bacteria; phylum Bacteroidota; class Bacteroidia; order Chitinophagales; family Chitinophagaceae; genus Polluticoccus. Next base: position 53,959 of record JAFDXL010000002.1, on the reverse strand, counting down.
AGCGGTGATAATATTCTTGATACACAGTCGGACGTTACAGATTATCTATTGGGAGAAGCCAGGCTGGCAATTGTGCCATTCTATGCTTTTGGCGCAGATAAAACATCTCCATGGTATAGATTGAGTGTAGGAACATGCAAGATGGAAGAAGTGCCTGAAATGCTGAGCACGCTGGAAGAAGCATTGCAAAAAGTTATGGTATTGAGTTAACGGTTTAAGATACAAATCACATACACAGATGCAGGTTTACAAATTTGGCGGGGCATCTATAGCCAGCCCCGAACGCATGCAGGCATTGATGTCTATTATTAAAGACGCTACACAACCATTGATATTGGTGGTATCGGCAATTGGTAAAACTACGAATGCTCTGGAAGCAATAGTAGCAAACGCATGCAAGGGTAAGAAGCAGGAAGCGCATGATTTGGTACAGAAACTGGAAGCAGAGCATACCGCCTATGCTAAAGAATTGCTGGATGCGCAGTACTTTGATGCCGTTACAAAGGAACTGAATGTCTTTTATACAGAGCTGCAATGGGCTATAGATGATGCATCTGATACGAAGTATGACTACTCGTATGACCAGATAGTATGTATGGGTGAGCTGCTATCTACCCGTATTTTTGCCGCTTATTTACAGCAGCAAGGCTATAATTACCATTGGGTAGATGCACGCGATGTGATACGTACCGATGATACTTATCGTGATGCACGCGTTGATTGGGAATATTCTAAAAATAAAGCACAGGAGATAATAGCGCCATTGCTTACCCCAGCAAGCAGTGTAATAACGCAGGGATTCATAGGCGCAACGCAAGACAATGCCTCTGTAACCTTAGGCCGAGAAGGATCGGACTATACAGCGGCCATGCTTGCGGCCATGCTTGGTGCAGAAGGTGTAACGATATGGAAAGACGTAGAAGGCTTGCAGAACGCGGATCCTAAACAGTTTCCTAATACGGTAAAGATCGAAGCCATCACTTATCACGAAGTAATAGAAATGGCTTATTATGGTGCGCAGGTAATACATCCTAAAACCATTAAGCCTTTGCAGAATAACAATATCCCGCTTTATGTAAAATGCTTTCTTGACAAGGAACAAAAAGGTACGGTTATCCAAAATGAGGTAAATAGTATTTTTTATCCGCCTTTGATAGTGCTGAAGAAAAACCAGGTGTTGCTGCAGGTTACCTCTAAAGATTTCTCGTTTATTACCCAGGATAAGCTTAGTGATCTTTACAGCATCCTCCACGACTTAAATATAAAAGTGAACCTGATACAGAATGCAGCCATCAGTTTTGTGGCTTGTATAGATAACAAAGAGGACAATGTAAAAAAGCTGATCGAGGCATTGAGTAAGGATTATACAGTATTAAGCAACTATGATGTTAGCCTGCTTACGATCCGCCATTATACGCCGGAGATATTATTTGATCTTACAAAGAGCCGGTACGTATTGCTGGAACAGAAAACAAGGCATACGGTACAGGTGATCATGAAATAGTTAGAGAAAGGCTATACGGCCACAAGAGCAGCTTACGGCTGCTCTTTTTTTATTTCTTTTTGCCTTCAGCTGTAACTTTCACGTTTCTTAAACGATTCAGTAATAAGAATTGAATTATTTTGTATCAAAATTCACCATCAAATCAATGCGTGCCGGTTTAGCAATAGCAGCATCCATAGTGTTATTTGCATCCTGTAATTTAGATAACAGTGATGAGGCCATGCACTTAAGTATGCAAATAGGCGCTGTAAATGACTCGCTTACCTGGTACGGAAAACAATGGAGTGATGAATTGAAAGTAGCCGTAAACAGCAAAGATTTTTCTGAGCTGCCGATGATAAGGAGTAAAATGGAAGCTTTTATTGATAGAAATGTCAATGAAATAAAGCAGATGAAAGACGTGGGTGGTTCTAAAGATCTGAGAGAGGCGGAATTGAATCTCCTTTATTTTGACAGGGATTCTGTTTTACCCAAATTCCGCTCGTTTGAATCGTTTAATAGCAACCCTAATATTAAAAATGCGGGGTATGACGAAGTTTATGAAAATACGCTGACGCAAACGTATACTTCGCTTATCAAGACATTGCAGGGAGAGGAAGCTAAGCTGAAAAAAGTGTATGACCTGCGGGATAAATACGCGGACGACAATGATTTCCCCAAGCCTATAGATAAATAGCTAATATGATAGCTTTGCACTTCGGCGTAATTCTGTAAAAAATATAGGCGGTTAACCTTGGTATAGCAAATAGATTGAATGTATTTGACCGAGATTTAGATATTGGCTATCATATTTAAAAAATTTTATTCCCAGTTTACTCACATTCGCCGGCAAAGTATAAATATACCCTTGCTAAACCTGCGAATTAATTAAATTTGCTATCCCCTCAAAACTTTAAGCTTTGCGTTTAAAATCGTTGGAAATAAAAGGATTTAAGTCCTTTGCAGATAAGACTCATGTGTTGTTAGACCATCCCATTACAGGTGTTGTGGGGCCTAACGGTTGTGGTAAGTCGAACATAGTGGATGCCATCCGCTGGGTTATTGGTGAGCATAAGATCAAAGCGCTCCGTTCTGATAACCTGGAAGATCTGATCTTTAACGGCTCCCGTACAAGGTCGGGATCCGGTATGGCAGAGGTATCCCTTACGTTTGAGAATACCCGTAACCTGTTGCCTACAGAATTTACTACGGTAACCATTACCCGTAAATTCTATAAGAATGGTGAGAGTGAATACAGGCTGAATGATGTTACCTGCCGTTTGAAAGATATACACAACCTCTTCCTGGATACCGGTGTTAGTAATGATTCGTACGCAATCATTGAATTGGGTATGGTGGATGATATCATCAAGGATAAGGATGGCTCGCGCAGGCGTATGCTGGAGCAAGCTGCCGGTATATCTATCTACAAGACACGTAAGAAAGAAGCAAAACAAAAACTGGACGCAACGGAGCAGGATCTTGCGCGTATCGAAGACTTACTTTTTGAAATAGGTAACAACCTCCGTACACTGGAAAGCCAGGCAAAGAAAGCAGAGCGTTACTTCCAGATAAAAGGAGAATATAAAACTGTAAGCATTGAGTTGGTGAAGGCGTCGTTAGAGCAATTCAATGATCAGTACAAGACCTTGAATGAGCAACATGATGCTGAGACAGACAGGCGTACGCAACTGGAAGCTATTGTAGCAACAGAAGAAGCAGTTGTAGAGCAGGACAAAGTAAAGCTCATAGAAAAAGAACAGGAGCTGAATGGCTTGCAAAAGCAATTCAATGAACTGATAAACCGTGTACGACAGCTGGAAAGTGATAAACGCCTTGCTGCACAAAGGCTGGAGCATCTGAAGGACCGTGAAAAGAACTTGACAGAATTCCTTGCCGGTGCAGGTATGCAATTGCAGAGCCTTGAAGATTCTATCACATTTGCAGAAAAACAGATAGAGCAAGAAACAGAAGGCATTGAAAAGCTGCGTGATGAACTGGAAAGCCTGCGTGGTATAGTGGACGAAAAACGTGAAGCCTTCGATAGTAAGAAAAGAATACTGGAACAACTACGTGCTGAATACCAGGGCAAGCAGCGCAGCCAGTTTGATGCAGAAAAGAAAGTGGCCATTGCAGACACCTCTGTAATGAACCTGCAACGCAGTATACAACAAATACAAGACGAGAAAGCGCAACGCAGTAGCCAGATAACGCAACTGAGCAATGAAAAGCGCGATGCAGAGGGCGACCTGGAGCAGAAGAACGATGATCTGCAGGGGCTGATAACCAAACAAGAAGAAGTAAAGACCAAAATATTACAAAGCCAGGAACAGCTGGAATCTTTACGTGGACAATCTGTTGACGAAAACCGTAAACTGGATGCACGCCGTAATGAGCACGACCTGTTGAAGTCTTTAGTGGAAAGCCTGGAAGGATACCCGGATAGCATTAAGTTCCTGAAAAAGAATAAGGAATGGAATAGTAATGCTCCATTGCTGTCTGATGTATTTGTTGTTCAGAATGAATATCGCACTGCGTTAGAGAATTTGCTGGATAACTACCTGAACTATTATATCGTTAATGATATAAACGAAGCAGCACAGGCGGTTCACTTGCTGGACACTAATAAAAAAGGCAAGGCTAACTTCTTTATCCTCAACCAGTTTCAGCAATACAAAGCAGACCAACATAATGTGCCTGAAGGCCTGATACCAGCATTAAGCGTTATTAATGTAGATGATCAATACATGCCATTGGCAGAGCATCTGCTGGGCCATGTGTACATTGCTACAAACGAAAATGCAGTTACTGATGCTGCTATGCTTAATGGCAATGTGATAGTAGAGAAGAGCGGTAAGATGGTGCGCGGTAAATACACTTTAGGTGGTGGTTCCATCGGCCTGTTTGAAGGCAACAAAATAGGACGTGCTAAAAACCTGGAACGCCTTGCTAAAGAAATTGAAGAACTGACTGCGACTACAGCCCAGTTGAAACAATATATCAGCGACACACAAACGTTGATCACAGGTTTCAACCAGGAGTTGAATGACCGTGCTATTGAGCAAACAAAGCAGGAGATCAACAGGTTGCAAAACCATATAGTAAACCTTACTAACAGGATCGAGAACTTTGAGCACCTGAACCAAACAGGGGAGCATCGTTTACAAGACTTGCAAGAGCAATTGGAAGACACACATAGCAGCACTGCAGATACCCGCAGTGAGCTGGAAGCTATCAACGAACAATTGCAATCACTGCAGCAAAACATACAGCAAGCTGAAAGTGAATTCCAAAGCGTAGAGCAGGAATTCAATATGGCTACGCAGCAGTACAATAATCATAACATTCAATATACCCGCCAGCAAAGTAAGCTGGAGGGATTGAAGCAGGAGTTGAATTTCCGAAGCAACCAACTGAATGATCTGAAACGCCAGATCACCAGCAACAGTGAACAACTCGAGCAGATATCCGGTCAACTGGCAGAGACAGAAACTCAATTGCATGGCGGCGATAATGAGTTATATGAATTGCTATCGCGTAAGGAAGCAGAAGAAAAGACCCTGAACGAAAAGGACAGGCTTTACTATGAAATGCGTAATGCCATATCTGCACAGGAAGGCCAACTGAACCAAAAGCGCCGCGAAAAAGAACATGCCGAAACATTGCTGAACAGCATCAAAGATCAGCTCAATGATATGAAGCTGAAACTTGCCGGTATGAAGGAGCGCCTGAGTGTAGAATTCAAGGTGAACCTGGATGAAATACTGGATGAAGCACGCACCGGTGAGCTAACCGTAGACGAATTAACTGCCGAAGCAGAAAGGATGAAAAAACGCCTGGAAAATATGGGCGAGATCAACCCTACAGCTATCGAGGCATTTACGGAAATGAAAGCAAGGCATGACTTCATCGTAGAGCAGAAGACCGACCTGGTGAATGCGAAGGAATCTTTGCTGGCGACTATTGAAGAAGTAGAGCTGACTGCAAATACCAAGTTCCGCGAAACATTTGATAAGGTTCGTGAAAACTTCATCGAGGTATTTAAAGCACTGTTTACAGCAGAAGATAGTTGCGATCTGCGTCTTACCGATCCTGATAATATTGCGGACAGTAACATTGAAATATACGCACAACCAAAAGGTAAAAAGCCAAGTACGCTGACACAATTGTCGGGTGGTGAAAAAACATTGACATCAACAGCCTTCCTGTTTGCGATATACCTGATCAAGCCGGCACCGTTCTGTATCCTTGATGAGGTGGATGCTCCGCTGGATGATGCGAACGTTGGTAAGTTTACCCAGATGATCCGCAAGTTTAGTGATAACTCCCAGTTCATCATTGTAACGCATAATAAGCAGACAATGGCTGCTGTGGACGTCATATACGGGGTAACAATGCAGGAGCCGGGTGTAAGTAAACTGGTGCCTGTAGATTTCAGAAGTTTGAGTAATTAACAACCTTAACTTACGATATAGGAAGCCGGAGTATGCATACTCCGGCTTTTCTTTTAAAAGTTAATATTGTGCAAATCTTATATATGGCTGATGTGTTGCGTTGCCATAGCATTTATTTTTATTGATGTGCTGCATGAATTGTGTATAGATAAGCCCCATAAAAAATCTTTTATGCAGAGATCCATTTACCTGTTTGTAGCGCTGTGCTGCTTTTCTTTGATTGCGGAAGCACAAAAATTTAATGTCTCCGGTGTTGCTAAAGATGATGCCGGCCTTGTTGTTCCGGTTGCAACTATCGCATTAGTCCATGCAACGGATTCTTCCTTTGTACAAGCAGAAATAACAGACGATGAGGGTAAGTTCCAGTTTAAGGATGTAGAACAAGGTAAATATATAGTTGCCATACAGGCTGCAGGCTATGTTAAGACAAAGCAGCAGATAGATGTAAACAGTAGTATATCCACACTGGTTGTTACAGTTGCAAAAGACAACCGTTTGCAGGAAGTAACTGTAAGTGATAAAAAGCCATACATAGAAACAGGATTAGGCAAGACAACGATCAATGTTGACCAGGCAGCAACGTCGGCGGGGAGTAATGTATTAGAGCTTCTGAGAAAATCGCCGGGAGTGATTGTTGACGGTAACGGTAATGTATCATTGAAGGGCAATGGCGTACTGATCCTTGTGGATGATAAACAAACGCATCTGAGCACGGACCAACTGGCTGATTATTTGAAAAGCCTGCCCGCAGAACAAGTAGCTCAGCTGGAGCTGATATCACAACCATCATCTAAATATGATGCAGAAGGGGCAGGGGGAATCATCAACATTAAATTAAAGAAGATAAAGAAACGTGGATTGAACGGCAGCCTGGCATCTTCTTACGGACAAGGTGTATATCCTAATACGCATAATAACGCCAATCTCAATTACAAGACAGAAAAAATAAATCTTTACACCAGCATCGGTTACCTGCATGCTACCGGGTTTATGAACCAGGATACCAGGCGTGATTATACAGATCCATCAACAGGTGTATTGACAACACACTATGACCAGGTAAGCTTTATGAAAGAAACCTTTGAAGATTATAGCATGAAGCTAGGTGGCGATTATACGGTTAATGATAAACTAAGCGCAGGTATAAGTATAGATGGTATTTATCATCCCAATCACGAAAATGATGTTACAAGGTCTGTAATAACTGACAAGATTAATAATATTGTTACCTACAATAACACAACCAATAAGCGAGGCTTTATTCGCCATAATATTGCAGGGAATGCCTTCGTTAAATATGCACCTGCAAAGGACCAGCAGATAGATATTAATGCAGACTACGTGCTGCATACATCTGATGACTACCAGGATGTCACTGCTCAAAATTATGATTGGCAATTCGCGTCTATCCCGGGCGATGTGAATCTGCATAGTGAGCAACCCTCTTATATTGAAAGCTTCGTATCAAATGCTGATTATACAGGAACATTAAGTAAAACAGTGCAGATGGAAGCTGGCCTGAAAACAAGTTTCACTACGACGGACGATAATAGCCGCTTTTATGACATGCAGACCGGCATTCCTGTATTTGATACGGTGCATAGCAGCCATTTTGTGTACAGAGAAAATATTAATGCCGCATATGCAAATCTTAATAAAAAGTTTGGCGAGAAGGTACAGGCCCAGGTGGGCTTAAGGGTAGAGAATGCAAATATTAGCGGTCATCAATACGTACAGGATCAGTCTTTTGAAAGAAGTACCACAAACGTGTTTCCTACAGGGTATATAAGTTACAAAGCTGATGATAAAAATGAATTTCAACTCAATTACGGCCGGCGCATTATTCGTCCGTCTTACCGTGAGTTAGATCCATTCATCACCTTTATATCTCAATACAGTTATTCCGGTGGCAATCCCAACTTGTTGCCGGCATTCAGAAACTATATCGAATTCAGCCATAATTATAACAACATGCTGTTTTCATCTGCCGGTTTTCGCAAGATCAGTAATACTGTAAATCCCGTGAATGTATATAATGCTGTAACGAAAGCTGTATATGGTACGCAGGAAAATTATGCAGACAGGTTTGTATTACAGCTATCTACCAATTTTAATAAACAGTTATTTGCCTGGTGGATGATGTCTTCATCAATAGATCTGTATGTGAATCAATATACCATTCATAAAGGCAATGCAAGGCTGGCTAATTCAGTAAGTGCAGATGCGGCAATGCAGAATCAATTCACATTCAACGGATGGACCATTGATACAGCAGTGTATGTTGCTACCGGCGGGCTGCAAAACCTTACAGAGCGTAATGGCAAGAATATTTACACAAGCTTTAGTGTAGCAAAAAAAATAATGAAAGATACAGCTACCATTAAATTATCTGCAGAAGACCCCTTCGATATGTACCGATATACATTGACGAAGGACTGGCAGGGGATACATAGCCATTCTGTTATGGGGTATGCTACTAAAAATATCAGCCTCGGGTTTACCTACAACTTTGGGAAAAAATTTGAAACCCGTCAACACGAGCACAATACAGAAGAAGCAGGAAGAATGTAAGTGAGCTTATGCTGCGCGCATGGCAGGGTTGCGATTAATGAAGTATTGTTTCTCGCCGTCTTGCAAAAGTACGCGTACGCTCCGTAGTCCGTTATCGTCAAAATCGAGCAGCGCCTGAACCGGTTCGTTGTCTGATGGCTTGAAGATATATTCCAGCCCATCAATCAGCACTGTTTTGCTGGTAATGATAATGCTGCCATTTGTTTCTTCATGGATCATTTGCTCGGAGCCATCTGTAAGAAATGTTAGCACCTGGGTGCGGTTGTAAGAATAGGTTTTACCACCGCGGCTCAGCATCCTGTACAAAGCTATGGACAGTAAACCGGCTATGACTAACAATATATAGCGAAGCAGCATATGTTTTAATTAAAACCTAATATATAATCTTAGTGCGATAAATACTAAAATGTTAAACAAAAAAACTACATCGGAGTATAAAAAAGCAGAAACACTTTATAAACAGAAAGTGCCCGGGTAAAATTATCCTCTAATGTATCTATGAGGTATTATCCTCACTTCGCTCTCAGTTACAAAAGTAAAAACATTAAAAAATACTACAAACAAAAAATTATACAGGTCTTTTAACTAATTGTTCTTTAACGAAATATAAGATAATTCCTGTTGCTATGATACCCAAAGCAAAGCCAATAAACCTCAATTCACTGCTCAGGAATATAAAAAGCCATATAATGATGGAGATGATCGCCGGTATAGGGAATAGCGGCATTTTAAAAGGCCTGTCATCAGCACGTTTACGAATATGCCAGCCAATAACACCAACAGCCTGCGATATGAATTGTATCAAAATGCGCATAACGATGATGGCAGTGATCACATCTTTCATTTTGAACAACAAGCTAAATACGAATGCCAGTCCGCATAGAGCCAGAAGCGAAACGTGCGGAAAGTGATGTTTGGGATGCAGTTTGGCAAATGCGGGGAAAAAATCGCCATTCTTTGCCGCTGAATATGGAACCCTGGAATAGCCTAGTATCACTGAGAACAAAGATGCTATTGCAATACACAACACCAGTACAGTGGCAACTTGCGCCACGGTATGATTATATATATGCTCGAAATACAGGCTTACAATAAAATCTGATGCTGCGATCTGGTTCCATGGTAATACATGCAATACAGTAAACTGCATCCCCAGGTATAAAATGGCTATACCTGTGATAGATATAAAGATGGCGCGGGGAATATTTTTAGATGGGTTTTTGATCTCGCCGCCAAGATGGCAAACGTTGTAATAACCAAGGTAAGAGTAGACTGCCTTTTGAGATGATTGTCCTAAGGCTATGAAAAATGGAATACTCGCCCAGTTACCTGTTCCTCCGTTTGGCACGATGCTGGCATTATAATGCCCGAAACCGGATAAGATCAGCCACAAGATGGTACCACCCGTTATGATACCGAAAACAACAGATAGCCTGCCTATATTCCTGATATTGCGATAGAGCAATACAGTAAGCAATAATACAAGACCACCACTGACCATTTTCTTTTCTACATCTGTAAGCGGAACGAGATAATGCAGGTATTGGGAAAAGCCAATAGCACCACTTGCAACCACTAACGGTGCCTGAATGGTAGTTTGCCAGATGAACAGAAAGGCCATTAACCGCCCCCATTTGTCGCCAAACAGCTTTTGCAGAAATACATAACTGCCACCGGCTTCCGGCCATTTAGCGCCCATCTCTGCCCACACAAATCCATCCATGTATGCAAGGAGTGCGCCCAATATCCATGCAAGCATACTTAAGGAACCTTGCATGGCAGCAACAATCAGTGGCAGGGTTACAAATGGACCGATGCCTACCATATCTATCATGTTAATAGCTGTTGCCTGTACAAGGGACAGGCCGCGTTCCAGTTCGGGCTTTTCTGTTGTGTTTGGTTGCAATAGTTGGCTTTATAGCACAAAAATAATATTGCCTGCCATGTTTCCTATGGTAATGGCTGATAGGGCTATGTATTGTTGTTATAACAAAAAAGCGCCCCGTGAGGCGCTTGCAGTTCTTAATCGTTCAAACAAAGGAGATATATCAAATAAACTTATTGTCCTTAGCAGTTTTAATAGCATCGGCTTTGGAATGGACATTTAGCTTGTGGTATATATTCTTGATATGAGACTTTACGGTTTCCAAATCAATAAATAATTCCTGTGCAATACGTTTGCGGCTTTTGCCGGTTGCAATTTGCTCCAGTATTTCTGTTTCCCGTCGCGTAAGTGGCGAAGCCTCATTTCGCTGGAAAGAGGATATTACCATGCGTGCGATATTGGCGCTCATGGGCCCACCACCTTCCATTACTTCTTTAATAGCGCTGATGATCTTTTCAGGCGGCGTGTTTTTGGTTAGGTAACCGGAAGCACCATTGCCTAAGGCCCTGAATATAAGCAGGTCCTGTTCATACACCGTTAAGATCAGTATATAAGATTCGGGAACCAGTTTTTTTATTTTGGGGATGGCGTCAATGCCCGATATGCCCGGTAATTCTACATCCAGCAGTATTACATCGGGGTCGTCTGCAGCCAGTTTCTTTACAGCGTCTTCAAAAGACGGATAGCTGCTTACAACATGAAAGCCTTCTGTATTATCAATGAGATAGACGTACCCATCGCGAATGGTGGCATCATCTTCAATAATACAAACCCGGATGTCGAGGTTGCGTGTCATAAGTTGGGGCGTTTATATAAAGTTCTAAATATGTAAGCAAATCTGTATCTCCCAATAGAAGTTAATTTGAATTATTAACAATTCTATGGCTTTTATTACTTTCCGGCAGCCTAAAGGTGAGACTGATATAAGTACCCTTACCCGGCATCGGGTCTATATATAACTTACCTGCCAGCCTGCGTGCGCGAATATTCATATTATCGATTCCATGCCCTCTTTTCACCGTATCAATATCAAAGCCTTTACCATTGTCTTTTAGTTCCATGTGTAATACATCTAATGGCCTTAGCTCCGCTATCAATTCTACACGGGTGGCACCGGAGTACTTCAGGCAATTGTTCAATGCTTCCTTGAAGATCATTATAAGGTTACGGCTGATATCCATAGGAAGCCTGTAATTTTTCCATTTCTCATCGGTGCCGGTAAATATGAAATCTATTTCCGTATCCTGGAAAAGCTCACCGCCAAAATCGCGTATCCGGTGCAGTATCTCGTACAGGCTGTCATTGGTTGGTTTTAACGACCAAAGAATATCTTTGGTGCCGCTATAGAGCTGTCCGGTATTATCCTGTATCTGGTCGATGATGCGTTTGGTATCGGGCGACATAGGGCCGATTTTATTTTTCAGTACATTGGTTAATACATTGATGCGTGTAAGCTTATTGCCGACTTCATCATGAAAATCTTCGGCAGTACGTTCCCTTACTTTGTTTTGTTCTTCGCGACGCAATCTATCCAGTAACGCCTGCCTGTTTTGTTTTCGCTTATTGACGATGTATTGTATTGTTACTCCTAATAAAATACAGGCTCCAAGAACCGCAAGGCGGAACCATCCTGTTTTTTGAAAAGGTGTAACGATCTCAAAAGGATATTTGAGTTCTTTAATGCCTGTACTATCTCCACTGGTACATTCTACCAGCAATGTATACTTACCTGGAGGTAGGGCTGAATAGGTGACTGTATTTACATTTGACCAATCGGACCATTGATTTTCCAATCCATCGATTTTGTAGCGATAACGGAGCTGCTCTGCCCCCGAAAGACAAATGCCCTGGAAAGTGAATGTGAGATTGTTTTTCTTATATGGTAAATGAAGGCGTTCGGGTACTTTATTCCATGCATCCGTACTGTCGAAATATGTGGTATCGGAGATGTTTTCTCCGAACACTTTTACCGACTGCATCACTACGCTGATAGGTTCTGCAGATACCATCTGCGACTGCGGATTGTAATGCACTGCGCCATTTGTAGTGCCAAACCAAATGCTGCCATCAGGCATATTATACACAGCATTATGGTTGCTTTCCATGCCTTTGATGCCTTGCCCTCTACCATAGAACTGAATAATAGGTTTGCCACCAACCATAGATATGCGATGGATGCCATAACCCGTGCCCGCCCATATATGGCCATCCTTGTCTGTAGTAATATTGTAGATGAAGTCGGACTGAAGGCCGTTACCTTTATTGAGTACGAAGCTTGTTTTGGTGCGTAGATTATAGCAGATAAGGCCATTGTCGCTAGTGCCTATCCATAATTCATCGCCACGTTTGGTAAAGCATTGGGGTGATGCGCTATCGGGGGCTGAATTAGTAATGAATTGCGTTACAGTTCCGTCGTTATACATCCTTAGCCCGTTACTTCCTGACATACCAATCAATACGCTATCGCGGCCAATGCTGATGATACATTCTACAGTAGCAGGGGGTACAGAAACCCTGTGAAAAGTATCCCGCTGAAAATAGCCTGCTCCACGCCAGAATCCTACCCACATTCTTCTTTCCTCATCTGTGTATAAACAACTTACGAGATTTGATGGCATTGCAGGTTCTGTATATTGCCTGAAGCTGGTACCCCTGTAACGCCATAGTCCCGCACCACGGGTGCCTATCCACACATCTCCTCCATTAGTATTGATGGCAGTGATGGCGGGAGAGCCGGGTAACGGTATTGCTACCTTGCTAACGGTGCCGTTTTCGAAAAGATAAAGGCCTGCATCATAAGTACCTAAAAACAAGCGGTTACCTTGCGCGGCAATACTCATCACCTGGGCACTCGGCAAACCTGTAGATTCATCCACGACAGAAAATTGTGCTCCTGAAAAACGGTATACTCCCAGTCCGTCTGTCGCCATCCATATATTACCTTCCGCATCGGTTAATAATTGGTTTATCGCGTTATCTGTAAGGCCATTTTTTTTATTACAGTATGCCAGGGAGCTGTCCTTAAGGCGAAATGCCCCGCTTACGGTACCTAACCATATATTTTTGTTCTTGTCTTCTGCAACAGATAGAATAGGTGGCAAGCCGTATAATGGCATATCTCTAACATGTGCTACATGTATGCGGTTGCTATCAATATTGTATAGCCCACGGCTGGTTGCCAGCCATATCCTTTGCCTGCTGTCTCTGAATATTGCAGATATATAAGGTGTGCCTTTTAGCTGAGGTTCGTTGAATGTAAGGCTGTCCCATTTTTTGCCCGTGTAATGATAGATCGTACCACGCGTATTGGCTATCCATAAGCCATTTCTTTCCGGCAATAAGGTTGTAACAGAATCAGTGCTGCCGGGTATTTTAAACGCATTGCTTTTGCCGTTTGCAATAGTGAAGAGGCGGTTACCGGCGATACACCAAATTTTACCCGCATCACTTTTAATACTGCTTACTGCATTTGCGTTAGGATTCTCCGGTGACTGGAAAACAAAATGCCTGAATGAGCGGCCATCATATTGTGTGATGCCTTTGGGTGTTCCTATCCATATACTGCCCTTATCATCAACTGCAAGTGCATCAACGGTATTATCTGTCATACCGTCTCTAACAGTATAGTTGACAAATGTCTTACCATCATAGCGTGAGAGTCCACCGATGGTTCCAATCCAGAGATGGCCAAACCTGTCCTGCACAATACTTTTAGCCTGAGATTGTATCAACCCATTCTCCACATTCAGATTGTAGAATGGGTAGCGTTGCGCATTACTTATATGGAATGTGCAAACTGCTAACAACAAGAATAACAAGCAATAGAAATAGAATTTCGACATTAACGTGAAGTTACATTTTTTCAATTCAACGAGCTGTTACGACATGCTATGCATGTGTATTCCAAATAAATCCCCCATTGCGGGTGAGGGGTAAAACATGCATTTCCCCCGTTGTGGGGGTAGGTATAGATTACTAGCGCAAATACATTTGACACATAAATTCAACCTAATGATCCGATCTGCGTTTTTATCGATGATTTTGCTCTTTGTAGTCAGTGTTCATTTATATGCACGTGATGGTAAAATATCAGGTAAAGTAACCGATGTACAAAACGAACCATTGGCTGGCGTAAACGTTCTTATTCTGGATGCGACTGATAATAAACTTATAAAGGCAGACATCACTAACGATAGTGGCAAGTTTTCGATAGATGAAATACCAAACGGAAATTATCTGGTTAAAGTAAATTCTACGATATACGAAGGGTATACGTCTGAAGCGATAACATTAAACAATAACGAGGTAAAGGTAAAGACCATTAGCCTAAAAGATAAATCCAATGCTTTAAAGGAAGTATCGGTAAGAGCGCAAAAGCCACTTATAGAAATTAAGGCCGACAAGCTCGTGGTGAATGTGGAGAACAGTATTGTTAATGCCGGGTCGTCTGTAATGGATGTTTTATCACGATCTCCTGGAGTGCATGTAGATCAAAACGATAACATAAGCCTGAAAGGTAAGCAGGGGGTATTTGTAATGATAGACGGCAAAAAGACCGTTATGCAGGGGACAGACCTTGCCAGCCTGCTTAAAAGCATGTCTTCTTCTTCCATAGAACAAATAGAGATCATTACTAACCCATCCGCAAAATATGATGCTGCAGGCACTGCCGGTATCATCAATATAAAAACGAAGAAGGATAAACGCTATGGCTTCAATGGGTCGCTTAGTTGCTTTTATACACAAGGCATCTATCCGAAATTTGGTGGTGGAACTAGCATCAATTATCGCAATAAAAAATGGACTGTAAATGTAGGTGTCAACTATGCAGACAGATATGGATTTAATCATCTTACACTTTACAGGAGCTTTTATAATGGAGATAAATTGCAGAATGCCTATGACCAGGACAATAACGGTGTGTTTGGGTATAATCTCGCTTCAGGAAATATGAGTGTAGATTATAGCCTCTCGTCTAATACGACGATTGGCATTGCTGCTAATACTGATGTAAACTGGTATAAAGTGGATGGTGATAATTTTTCAAAAGTATTGGGGTCTGACAAAGAGATACAATCTTACTTCACTACGCTTAACAATTCTGATAACCATAGCACCAACTATGGCCTGAATCTGAATATGCGCCACAAATTTGATAGCACCGGTAAAGAACTGTCTGTAGATGTGGACTATGGTGCCTTTAATGCAAAGCGTTTGCAGGATTTCACAACCAGGTATCTGGATGTGTCCGGGCAAGATTATTTGCCACAGTATCTTTTGCATGGAGACCTGGCGGGATTAACTACGATACGTTCGTTCAAAGCAGATTATACACATCCACTTAAAAATAGCTTACAGCTAGACGGAGGTGTTAAGCTTAGCTATGTAACGCAGGATAATGATGTGCAGTTCTTTGATCGTAGCATGGGAGGGAACCTGTTTGATATTACGAAGAGTAACCATTTTGTGTATAAGGAGAATATCAATGCAGTTTACCTTAATATGCACAAAGACTGGACAAAATGGAGCACGCAAATAGGCGTGAGAGTAGAGCAGACCATTGCAAAAGGAGAACAAAAGATAAACAACCAATCCTTTGATCGTAACTATACGCAACTGTTCCCAAGCTTCGCGGTACAACGCCATATCAATGCCAGCAATGACCTGGGCCTGACACTAAGCAGGCGTATCAACAGGCCGAATTATGAACAGCTCAATCCTTTTAAATATTATCTAGACCCAAGCACTTATAGAACAGGATATCCATTCTTATTGCCGGAGTTGATATACAACATTGAACTATCGCATACCTACAAGCAGCGTTTCGTTACTACCTTCCTATATAGTTATCTGACCAATCCGATAACAGAAGTGATACAACCCAGTGACGACACCAACCAGAAGCGAGTTACGGTACAAACAGATAAGAATCTTACCAGCCAGGTGTTCTTTGACCTCAGCGGAACGTATCAATTTGCAATTTGTAAATGGTGGACAAACGTTACACAGTTTAACTGCTACTACAGCGAGTTTCATGGCGATATTGCTAATACTGTGCTGAACGCAGGAACGGTAACGGTTGATATAAATACCAGTAACAGCCTGATACTTGGTAAAGACTGGTCTGCAGAACTTGGGTTCAATTATCAGTCAAGGCAGATATATGGTTATATGAACTTGCTGCCTACATGGAATCTTAATGCCGGTATTCAAAAGAATCTTTTTGATAAGCGTGCAACCATAAAACTAAATGCCACGGATATTTTCTGGAGGAGTTATCCAAGAGCTACATCTGTATATAACAATTACACAGAGTCGTTCGTGGCGCAAAGAGATACCCGGCAAGTCACTTTATCGTTTGTCTATCGTTTCGGCAGCAAAAGTGTATCTCCGGTACGCAGGCATAGTGGTGGTGCCGAAGACCTTAAGAGACGGGCATCCTCAGGCAGTGCGTAGCCTTTTCATACGTTTAAGTATAGCTGTTTCCACAGCATATAAGTTGAAGCGAAGCTCCCCGTATCATTATCCTGCAACCAAATGACGGGGAGCTATTTTTTTAAAATTTATCGTACCGCAGGTTCATCCAGTCCATTGCATTCTTGTACAGCAGTTGCTCGGTAACCGTGGCCGAAAAATCCTCCATGCTTTCTATCAGTTTGCCAGGATGATGCTCACCAAGAGGGAATGGGTAGTCGCTACCCATACATACTTTTGTATCGCCCATCACGTCAACAATATACTTCAGTGCCTTCGGGTCGTGCACCAGGGCATCTATCCAGAATTTACCCAGGTAATTGCGCGGATTTACATTATTGTCGATAGCAACAAGATCGGGGCGAACATTAAAGCCATGCTCTATACGGCCGATAGTGAACGGGAAGCTACCGCCGCCATGTGCAAAGGAGACACGCAGATTAGGGAAGCGTTCAAATACACCGCCAAATATCATAGAGCTGATGGCGCGGGCTGTTTCTGCCGGCATGCCCACCAACCATGGAAGCCAGTATTTGGACATATCTTTTTCGCCCATCATTTCCCAAGGGTGGATGAAAAGACAGCATCCTAATTCTTCTGCAGCTTTCCAAAATGGATCGAAATACGGATCACTCAGGTTTTTGCCATTGATGTTGGAACCTATCTCGACCCCAGGCATTTTTAGTTCTGTAACGCAACGCTCCATTTCGCGAATGGACAGGTAGATATCCTGCATGGGAACAGTGCCTAAGCCTATGAATCGGTTAGGATTATCAGCTACGCACTGCGCGATATGATCGTTGAAGAAACGCGACGTTTCGTAACCATGCTCAGGCTTGGCAAAATAATTGAACAGAACGGGGATGGTTGACAGCACTTGTACAGATACCTCTGTCATATCCATTTCCTTCATCCTGGCATGAGGATCCCAGCAGTTTTCCTCTATTTCCCGAAACACTTTGTCGCCCTTGATCATCTTGGCACAGCAAGGCTTGTGATGTTCCAGCCTTATGAACTCTCCATACCCAAACTTCTCAAACCAGTTGGGTATGTTTTCGGGCATTATATGCGTGTGTATGTCTATCTTTCTCAAAGTCAAAAGTTAAAAGCCAAAATTCAAAAAACAACTCTTATACTGCTTCGTAAATAATCGCGGCGCCTTGTCCTACACCAATACACATAGTAGCAAGGCCATATTTGCCACCGCGGCGTTTTAATTCGTGCAGCAGGGTAGTGGATATGCGAGCGCCACTGCAACCCAATGGGTGCCCTATTGCGATAGCGCCACCGTTTACGTTTACTTTTTCTTCGTCAAGGCCCAGTTCCTGCATGCAAGGAATGCTTTGTGCTGCAAAAGCTTCATTCAGTTCTACCAGGTCCAGGTCTTTAGCTTCCAGTCCTGCACGTTTCAATGCTTTCTGTGAAGCAGGTATCGGGCCAATGCCCATTACAGCGGGATCTACACCGGCTACCGCCATGCTTTTTATCTTAGCGATAGGCTTCAGGTTGTATTTCTTTACGGCATCTGCGCTGGCCAGTAGTAAAGCAGCCGCACCATCATTGATGCCACTGGAGTTACCGGCTGTTACCGTGCCATCTTTTTTGAAGGCCGGCTTCAATGCTGCCATTTTTTCTAATGAAGTTTCACGGGGATGTTCGTCCGTATCGAAGACGGTCGTTTTGCCTTTGCCAAGGTCTATCGTTACCGGTACGATCTCATCCTCGAATTTACCTGCGGCTTTTGCTGCAAAATATTTCTGCTGACTTTTCAGTCCGAAGGCATCCTGGGCTTCGCGGCTTACGTTGTAGCGGTCGGCTACATTCTCAGCGGTTTCGCCCATAGTATATGGGTAATAATTGTCCTTGTTGAACTTTTTATTGATAAAACGCCATCCCATCGTTGTGTCAAACATCTGGGCATTACGGCTATAAGGTGTTTCTGCTTTACCTGTTACAAACGGTGCACGCGTCATGCTTTCTACACCACCTGCTATGTACAGATCACCGTCACCACACATGATAGCGCGCGATGCATCCATAATAGCCTGCAGGCCTGATGCGCAAAGGCGATTTACCGTGTTGCCGCCAACAGTTACCGGTAACCCCGATAATAGAACAGCCATACGAGCCACATTCCGGTTATCTTCACCTGCCTGGTTAGCAGCTCCTGCAATCACGTCTTCTATTTCATTAACGTCGATAGACGGGTTGCGTTCTACGATCGATTTGATGACATGTGCCAGCAGATCATCCGGACGTACGGTTGCTAATGTACCGCCATATTTACCAACTGGAGTTCTTATTGCGTCTACTATATATACTTCTTTCATCTTATTGTAATGCTTGTGTTAAGTCGTTAATAATATCGTCCACAGTCTCAATACCCACGCTCATGCGTATCAAGCCGTCTGTGATGCCAAATTCAATGCGCTTATCTCTTGGTACACCCACGTGTGTTGTTGATGCCGGGTGAGATAACAAGGTATCGCATGTGCCGAGCGATACTGCATTGATGCAAAGTTTGAGTTTATTCATGAAGGCAACACCTGCTTCAAATCCGCCCTTCAGCTCAAAGCTTAATACAGCACCTGCGTGCTTCATCTGCTTTTTACATATGGCATGATCGGGATGTGAGCTTAAACCAAGATAATTTACTGTTTTTATCGCCGGGTGTTGTGCCAGGAAATTGGCTACCTTTTCAGCATTACTGCAATGGCGTTCCATGCGCAGGCTAAAAGTGCGTAGTCCGTTATTCAGCAGAAACGCTTCGAATGCATTACTATTCCCTCCAAGTAATCTATGTGCCTTGGTAACAGTAGTATTCATTTTCTCCTGGTCGCGACCTATAAGAATACCACCTACTGCAGTTCCATGTCCGTTCAGGAACTTGGTGGTAGAGTGCATCACAAAATCTACAGCGTATTTAAAAGGTTGTTGCAGGTAAGGCGTTGCAAATGTATTGTCTGCGCATACGATCAGGTCATGTTGTTTGCCCAATGCCGCCAGTTGTTCCATATCCACACATTGCAATGTAGGGTTTGCAGGTGTTTCTATATACATCATGCGTATAGAAGCATTTGCCTTTATGGTTTCAGCTACCAGGTTTAGGTCATGGAAATCTACAATTACCGTTTCAATATCCAGGTTGGGTAATATCTTATCGATCATCTCTTGGGTGCCACCGTAAAGTGATTTATGGGTAATGATCATATCTCCGGCTTTCAGGTTACCCAGCAGCATTGTAGTGATCGCAGCCATGCCCGATGCATGCAGGATCGCTTTTAGTTGTAAAGGACTGCCATCCTCATTTTTCAAACCGTAGGCCTCCAGCATTGCTATTTTATCTTCTACTTCGTTAATGGTTGGGTTACCGAAGCGTCCGTAGATATAGCCTTTTTCTTCGTTCTTAAAGACCGCAATCCCCTGTTCTGCCGTGTCGAAAGTGTAAGTGCTGGTAGCATAAATAGGCGTAAGATGTGCCCTGTTGCTTTCGGCTACATGCCCGCCGTGGATACAAAGGGTTTCAAATCCCTTTGAATTGTTTGCTTCACTCATTAGAATGATCGTTAATTTAGCTTCGCAAAGTTAAGCTTATAGAATGAAAGAGATATTATTACAATATGCCAGATATAATTTATGGGCCAATAAAAAGATGATAGACCTGACGCTGGGAATGGTGACAGAACACCTGGATAGAGAGGTAGTAAGCAGCTTTTCCTCTATAAAAAGGACGGTATATCACTGTTTGGGTGCGGAAAATATCTGGTTACAACGCTTATCGCTGGTTGAAAGCCCTGTATGGATAGGAGACGACCTGGGAATGCCCTATCCCCATGCCTGCAAATTGTGGCAGGAGTGTGGAGAGGAACTGATCAATTTTATTGAGAAACAATATGACGATAGTGCATTCACGCATATTATGCAGTTTTACGATCGCCAGAAAAGACCCCATAAACTGGCTGTATGGCAGGTGATACAGCATATGTGCAATCACAACACCTATCATCGGGGCCAGCTGATAACGATGCTTCGCCAACTGGGCGAAACTAAGCTGCCTTCTATGGATTTTAGTGCATACTGCGAAAAATAACCTCATTTACAAAAAATGCCTATTATTGCATCAGTGAGTCCTCGCACGCAAATACTGTCTAACGTATACTATTACTATTCCAAACGATATTGTTCGGAATAGCAGCTACGTGTATATAACCATATTCTAACTGGCCCGGTTCCGAAAAGGAACCGGGCTTTTTTATTTCTCACAAATTCCATTTTATGAAAAGGAACAAACCACTGCAACAGGTGTATGAACTGTATACACCGGAAGATTTCAAGGTATGGGATGCCTTGTTTAACAGGCAAATGCGATACCTGCATCAGTACGGCGCAGCATTGTATCTCGATGCTGTTCGCCGTATTGGATTCAATGCTGCTGCAATACCTGACTTCGGAAAAACCACAGAACGGTTGTACAGGGCAACGGGCTGGCAGTTAACAGTAGTACCCGAGCTGGTGCCACAGGATGATTTCTTTACACTGCTGTCACAACGGATATTTCCTGCAACATGCTGGCTACGAACCATGGAAGAACTGGATTACCTGGAAGAACCGGATATGTTTCATGATGTGTTCGGACATGTGCCCTTGTTGATGGATGATGCGTATGCAGGATTTATGGAAGGTATAGGTAAGCTTGCACTTCAATGGCTAAATATGCCACATGCGATAGCTTTATTGGGCCGTATCTACTGGTTCACGATCGAATTCGGACTCATAAAGGAGAGGGGAGATCCCAGGATATTCGGCGCAGGTATTGTGTCTTCACTCAGCGAAACACTAAATAGTAAGAGTGCGTTAGTTACAAAAGAAGATTTCGATCTGGATAAAATGATGCAAACAGAATATCGTACGGATATTTTGCAGGATAAATATTTTATTATGGAAAGCACGGAACAATTGTATAAAAGCCTTTCAGGCATAGAAAAAGCATTATACGCTGCTACAGAATATGTCGGTATATAAAACAAACAGAGGCCTTTGAATAGCCTCTGTTTGTTTATGTGGCATGTTTAATTGCCCTGGTCATTTTTGCTTTTAGAATTCGCTTTAATGCCCTGCTTGTTATTATGATCCTGGTAACCTGATTCTTTCTCCTTACGGCTGTCCAGGTTATCCCGAATTTCGGGTTTGGGTGTATTTACATGGCCTTGCTTGCTTTGCGAATTGTTTTCGTTTCTTGACCCTTTCATAACTTATAGTTTTACAGTTAGGAAGCGTAAAATATTGTACCCACGGTATATTACCTGTAATAATAGTCTTCCTCGCCCTTATGTATATTAAAGGGTATTTGTATCGTAAACAGAAACTGCAGCAACTTGCCTTGCAACATATAATCCTTTGTAGCGGAGCCGCTTTCTACAGTGTATTTAAAAGGCTCAGGAAATATATTCGTTGGCGTGTATAAGCACCTGAAATTTATCGTAGCCGGAACAATAAGCCGCAGTTTATATTCTACACCTGCGCCACAAACAACCACCCAGTGTTTGGAATTATAGTCGTTTTGGATGCTGTAGGAGCCAAGATTGTCTTTCGCTACAAGATCATTAAAATCATAAAATGCTGCTCCTAGCTGAATGAAAGGCATAACATAGTGCTCTTCCTCTAATGGCAGGTACAACCCGCTCCCAAGAGTAAGCATTGATCTTACCTGCTGGTATTGTATCCTATAACTTGTGTTTGCAGTATGCAGGCCAATTTTGCTCATACCCAGGGATGCGTCAGCCATTACGGCAAAACTGGTGTGTGGCCTGAAGCGTATACCTGCAACAAACTGCGGGCTTGATGATAAGAGAGAGGTTGTTATATCTTTTGTTATTGCCCTGTTTCTAATGAAATTATCTGCGCCGATACCAGCACCAATATATCCTGCTAATACCTGGCTATGACTCTTTATGGATATACTGCAAAGTAGTATGAATGACAATGCGGCCTTCAATTTCATCTGCTGTTAAACGGATTTTACAGGCATTTATTTTACACCAATGAAAAATGGCCAACCCAAAGGTCAGCCATTTTATTTGTCGACTAAATAGTCATCTTATTTTACTTCTTCATATTCAGCATCTGCTACGTTTCCGTCATCGCTTCCTGCATTGTGATGTTGCTGGCCGCCATCTTGTGGAGCGCCACCTTCCTGCTGTGCGTTATAGATATGCTGGCTTGCAGTTTGCCATGCAGCATTCAGCTCTTCAGCAGCTTTATCTATGCCTGCAAGGTCTTCTGCTTTATGTGCTTCCTTCAGCTTAGCAACAGCTGCTTCGATGGTAGCTTTTTCATTTGCAGGTATTTTATCGCCGTAGTCTTTCAGTTGTTTTTCTGAGTTGAATACCAGGCCATCTGCCATATTCAGTTTTTCTACACGTTCGCGCACTTGCTTATCGGCTTCTTCATTGGCTTTTGCCTCGTTCTTCATCTTTTCGATCTCGTCTTTGCTAAGGCCACTACCAGCTTCGATACGGATGTTTTGTTGTTTTCCGGTTCCTTTATCTTTTGCAGTTACATGCAGGATACCGTTCGCGTCGATATCGAAGATAACCTCTACCTGGGGAACACCGCGTGGTGCCGGCGGAATGCCATCCAGTATGAAACGTCCCAGTGATTTATTGTCTTTTGCCATTGGGCGCTCACCCTGCAGTACATTGATCTCAACGCTTGGCTGATTATCGCTGGCGGTAGAGAACGTTTCGCTTTTCTTTGTAGGGATGGTAGTGTTAGATTCTATAAGCCTTGTCATTACTCCGCCCATAGTTTCAATACCAAGGGAAAGTGGAGTAACGTCGAGTAACAGTACATCTTTTACATCGCCTGTCAACACGCCACCTTGTATTGCAGCACCTATTGCTACCACTTCATCAGGGTTAACGCTCTTATTCGGTTTTTTGCCAAAGAATTTTTCTACTACTTCCTGTACTTTAGGAATACGTGTACTACCACCTACCAGTATCACTTCGTCAATATCGCCGGGCTGGCTGCCTGCGTCTTTCAGTGCTTTGCGGCATGGTTCCAGTGTACGTTCTATCAGGCTGTCAGCTAATTGTTCGAATTTAGCACGTGTCAGTTTGCGTACCAGGTGTTTAGGTACACCGTCAACGGCTGTGATATAAGGCAGGTTGATTTCGGTTTCCTGGCTTGAAGACAATTCGATCTTAGCCTTTTCAGCAGATTCTTTCAAACGCTGCCATGCCATCGGATCTTTGTGCAGGTCTATCGCTTCGTCTTTTTTGAATTCATCAGCCAGCCAGTCCATGATCACTTTATCGAAGTCATCACCGCCAAGGTGTGTATCACCATTAGTAGATTTTACTTCAAATACACCATCACCCAGTTCCAGTACAGATACGTCGAAAGTACCACCACCAAGGTCGAACACAGCGATCTTGCTGTCTTTATGTTGCTTGTCAAGGCCGTAAGCCAGGGCAGCTGCAGTAGGTTCGTTGATGATACGGCGCACATTCAGGCCCGCAATCTCACCGGCTTCTTTAGTAGCCTGGCGTTGTGCATCGTTAAAATATGCAGGTACTGTAATAACAGCTTCGCTTACTTCCTGTCCCAGGAAATCTTCAGCCGTTTTCTTCATTTTCTGAAGGATCATGGCTGATACTTCCTGCGGCGTGTACATGCGGCCGTCTATATCTACACGTGGTGTATTGTTATCGCCTTTTACAATTTTGTAAGAGTTATGTGTCATTTCGCCGGTTACCTCGTCATAGCGGCGTCCCATATATCTTTTGATAGACATGATGGTATTCATAGGATTGGTAATAGCCTGGCGTTTTGCAGGATCACCTACTTTGCGCTCTCCGTTCTTTAAAAATGCTACTACCGACGGTGTAGTACGACGGCCTTCGTCATTTGCTATCACCACTGGTTCGTTACCTTCCATAACGGCTACGCAAGAGTTGGTCGTACCTAAGTCAATGCCAATAATTTTTCCCATAGTTATTAATTAATTACGTTGTTAATTCAGTTGTTAAAGAATTATTGACAATAGATATGCCACGACCTATAAATCGGTAATAATGTCAGAAAGCCTGTCAAACTGAAATAAGAATGCCTTAATGAGCTAACATTAAGGCATAATAAATATATTATTTATGATAATTTGGCAAGGTGTTATCTCGGCTGGAAGCCCATGTCTGCCGTGATAGGATTAACCCTCATAGAATCAATGCTTTGGTTATTAACCCAGGCATTTTCGTAAATAGCAATAGCGCGAGAACCCACCATACCATACACATTCGGCCCCTTCAGGTTGGTGTATATAGGTTTTATCTGGTCTCCGAGCAGGCCGCCATTTTGTGCCGCGTTTACCTGCTGATAGTTATATAATTCTGTACTGCCGCAATAAATCATTACCCGTGCGCTATCCATATAGCGCAAAGTGTTTGCCGGTGCTGCACCAAGTTCATTTTTCAGGAATGTGTAAAAATTGCTGTTGTAAGTGCTGAGGCTAAAAGGTTTGAAAGGTTCAGTAATCTGTGAGGCAAAATCATAATCTACATATATATCCTTAGTGGTATTGGCAGCTTCATTTTTTTCGACCACGTGGAAACGGATAACACCTTCTAACCATTGTCCGTATTTAGGTGTAGTGCCAATAATGTTATAAGATTGCTTATACTGCGTTTTTGAAAAATCGATAGTATAGCCTGCCCTCATAAAATCCGGGACGTAGAAATTACCATTGGCAGTATTTTTTTCAAGGTTAGCATTTACCACACCGATAACGTCCGAAGAGTCTTTTTCACCTGTTACAGGGTTATTGATAACAAGGCGGTATTGGTATGCAGGATCGAATGTTTTGCCAACTGGGAACTTCAGCTTATAACCATTGTTAGGAGAGGTAAAGAATCCCTGGTTGCCTGCCGGGTCTTTTTGAAAACCCTCCAGGTTCATGTCTACTTTGTTAAGTGGATAAGTCGCCCTGATGTTACCAGAATTATCTAACTCCTGCAAAGTAACGTCGAGGGTAGGATAAAAACTGGAATCAGGATTTTGCGCCATTGTGATAGCGCTCTTATTCTCATCCAGGAAGGCTTTTTGAATGCGTACATAATGTGCCGTGTCATTCATATTGAATATGGCATACACGAAAGTGATGTTTTTATAGGGAGCGTCAACCTTAAAGTCGTCTTTACAGGATGTTATCGCTACGGCGCTCAGCAGGCCCATAGCAATCAGCATTTTTCTCATAGATATCATTATGGAACTAAGGTGACAAAGATAGGGCTTTACAGATAAGTTTACTTACCAATAGATTTTATGATATATGGTTGACAATCCACGTACATGTTTTTATTCGTAATTTGCAGTCAGTATTTGAAAATGATATGAGCAGCTATAGTATAGGGGAAGCTTTGAATCTGTTGATGAAGCAGTCGGGCTGGAAATCTAAAGTTACCGAAGTGCGTTTGCGTGATGAATGGGAACAGATATCCGGCAAAGCTGTATCTAAATACACCCGTAACCTGATACTGGATGGCGGCACCCTTATTATATATACCGATGTAGCACCGCTAAAGCAGGAATTACTGCTTGCCAAAGAGCAACTCAAAGCTACTATCAACGAATATTTTGGAGAACATGTAGTTTCCGACATTCATGTACGCTGATCAGAAAATCCCGATCAGCTCTTTCAGGTCTTTGATTTCGTAAGTAGGTTTATGTGTATGGACCACGCCGCCCGGGTTATAAAACACCTGGTCCCAACCTGCGTAGAAAGCACCGAGGATATCAATATCCAGTGCATCGCCAATCATGATACTATCTTCTATAGCAGCACCGGTAGCATTTAATGCAAAGTTGAATATGCCGGCCTGCGGCTTCATACTCATACTTTTTTCTGATGTGATTACTTCTTTGAAATATCCTGCAATGCCGGAATAATGCAATTTCTGCCATTGTGTGGCTTCAAATCCGTTTGTAATTAAGTGCAATTCATACTTGCCTTTACAGTATTCCAATACATCCTTGGCATTAGGCGTTAGGCGGTTTTGGTTAGGGAGTATCTCCAGGTAAGCTTCGCTCAGCTCATGCGCGAGAGCGGTATCACCTATTTTAAAATCGAGCAGGGTGAGCCAAAAACGTTTCCAGCGCAGTTCTTCTCTTTTGATATACCCGTTTCTGAAGCGCGCCCATAACTTTTCGTTATGTACATTGTAAACTTCTGCAAAATCTGCAAAAGAGGGGATACCAACGGATGGCAGATCATATTCTTCAAACACTTTTTGCAGGGTATAATTAGAGTTAGCCTCAAAATCCCAAAGTGTATGATCCAGGTCAAAGAATAGATGCTTATACGTTTTGCTCATTGTTACTGATTATAAATATAAAAAAGCCGACCCTTTGCAGGAACGGCTTTCTATCTGCTTACGCAGTAAATACTTATTTCTTCCTGTAATAGATCTTATCGTCGAAGAATTCGTTGGCAGCCTGTAATGCAGGGTTAGCCATACGCTCGTATATACGGGAGATTTCTATTTGCTCTTTATTTTCGTGGATCTCTTCCAGGGTATCTGCATGGCTGGAGAACTCATCCAGTTTGCGGTGCAGTTCCTCCTTCATAGTAACAGAAATCTGGTTTGCACGCCTGGCCATCACCACGATAGATTCGTACAGATTGCCTGTTTTGTTCTTGATCGCTATTACGTCGCGTGTTTCCACAAGCGGGTTTACAGCGGCCATAGCTCTTTTATTTGTGCTCATTTCTCAGTTTTTTAATGTTGTTGTCAGACAAAGTATAATACTTTTCCGCGTCGCGAAGATACTTAGAATTTGGATAACCATCAACTAGTTCCTGGTAAGCGTTCACGGCATTGGCATAACGCTCCTCCTGTTTGTCCTTAATACTTTCCTCTGCGTACTTGTAAAAGGATTTCACGATCATGTATTGATAAAAATCTGAATTTGTAGATTCCGGATAGTTTCGCTGCACCTGCTTGAACGCTACACTAGCGGCTTTATATTGTCCTATATTAAAATATAGCTTAGCAGCATTGGCATCCTTGGTTTCCAGCTTAGCCCGGCATTCATCTATATATTTATTAGCATCCACAGTTCTTTTAGAGTCAGGATGGGTATTAATATAGTTCTGCAGCGCTTCCATGGCCCTTTCAGTATTGGTAGGATCCAGGGATGGCTTAGGGGATAGCTTGTACAGGCAATAGCAATACAAAAATTCTACTTCGTCGGCGTCCTTACTGTTAGGGAAGCTTTCAGCAAAATTTTTAAAGTGGTAAGATGCTGATAGATAATCCTTCATATTATAGAAGGTATAAGCATATCTGTAATACATTGGCTCATAATTCCGGGTGTTTTTCATTACCGGTGCCAGTGTTTCATATAGAGAGTTGGCGTGCTGCCACTGCTTTTTTTCGTAAAACTCATTGGCTTTGGCCAGCCTGTAGTTTACGTCCTTGCTTTTCATAGCCTTTTCGTAGCCCGAACAGGCGCTTAGAAGGGTGAAAGCAAGTAATACTATGAATGAATTTCTAAAATTGGCAAGCATAAGGTGCGCAAAAATAGCGAATCTATTAATCTTTCATATCGGGTCAATGTAAAACTCTGTTAAAACCCCGTTTTGCAGCTATTTCACAAGATATCCACATGGTTTCACAGGTTTTCAACATGCATTTTTCAACATCATGCGAATAACGTTCTGAAATCCTTACCTGGTAAGGTTTTCAGGCTCATATATATCTGTGGAAAAATATGATTCCTTTAATTCATGGATAATAGTGGTAGAAAGTGTTATTTTGTGGGAGAAAAGGTAAAAATCCCCCGTTTTTTAGGATGCTCAGTTTCATCGGTGAATATGAAGTTGCGATAGATGCCAAAGGCCGCTTTTTGCTGCCTGCCGGCCTGCGCAAGCAATTGCCGGAAGGAATGGCTGACCGTTTTGTAATAAACAGGGGATTTGAGAACTGTCTTACCATGAACACTGAGGAAAGTTGGAATGAGCTGGCTGAAAAGGTAAATAAGCTCAATGACTTCAATCCTAAGGTGAGGGAATTCAAAAGGCTGTTCATGAACGGCGCCACAAAAGTGGAACTGGATACTGCGGGTCGCATACTGTTGCCGAAACCCTTGCAGGAATATGCAGGCATTAAAAAAGACATGATACTATCTGCTCAGGGTAATAAAATTGAGTTGTGGGATAAAGATACGTATTACGATTATATACGCCAGCATGCGGCAGGCTTTAGCGACCTGGCTGCAGAAGTGGCGGGTGGTGGTTTTATTAATCCGTTTGAAAGCTTGTAAGTATGAGCACGGCGGATTTTTATCATACTACGGTTCTTTTAAAAGAAGCAGTGGATGGGTTGGGTGTGAAAGCGGATGGTGTGTATGTGGATGCAACTTTCGGTGGCGGCGGGCATAGCAGGGAGATATTGAGCAGGCTGGGTGCTGAGGGCAAGCTGCTTTCGTTCGATCACGATGCAGATGCATGGCGGAATAAACCAGATGATGCCCGTCTGATCCCGGTGCAGGAGAATTTCAGGTACATGCGCCGTTTTTTAAGGTTGCATGGCTATCCGCAGGTGGATGGCATCCTGGCAGACCTCGGTGTAAGTTCTTTTCAGTTTGATACGGCAGAGCGTGGATTTTCCACACGGTTTGATGGCCCCCTGGATATGAGGATGGATAAGCGCCTAGAAATGACAGCTGCGGATGTGCTAATGAATTATTCAGAAGCGCAACTGCACAAGATGTTTGAGCAATATGGCGAAGTGCGGAACTCGAAACAGCTGGCAAAGCATATCGCGACAAACAGGAGCAGGGGTGGATTGAGTACGATTGATACGTTCAAGGCGATGATAGCCCCGGTGATAAAAGGCTTGTCGAATAAATACCTGGCACAGGTGTTCCAGGCGCTGAGGATAGAGGTGAATGATGAGATGGGTGCGCTGAAGGATTTCCTGGAGCAGGCAGCCCAGAGTCTGAAGCCAGGTGGCAGGTTGAGTGTGATCACCTTCCATTCATTGGAAGACAGGCTGGTGAAGCAGTTTATGAAAAAAGGAACCTGGCAGGAAGATGAGGTGGATGTATTTGGCAGGTCGTCGGTGGAAGCGGTGATGAAACCGGTAAGTAATAAACCTGTTGAACCAACAGAAGAAGAAATAAAAAATAATCCCCGTGCACGTAGTGCCCGGTTAAGAATAGCAGAGAAGATAGCATGAGCGCAGCAGACACACACATAGTGCAGGAGCAGGATGTAACCCCTGCACAGCGCGTAAGAAATGACTGGAGGACCCTGGTGGAGAAGGTGTCTTATAAAGCTATCGTCAATAATATCCCTTTTCTTGCTTTTATAGCAATGCTTTGTGTATTGTACATCAACAATACCCAGCAATCTGTTGCGATCCAAAGAGAGATCAACAGGCAAAATAAGATACTGAAAGAATTACGTTGGAAATACATGGACATAAAAAGCCAATTGATGAACGCGAGGATGGAGACGGAAGTGATCAAGCGGTCAATGGTGATTGGTTTAAAGCCTATGTCATTGCCGGCGTATACCATACAGGAAGATAGTATCAGCACAACCCAAAAATAGTGGCTAAAGTAAAGAAGGACATACGGTTCAGGGTGTATATCGCCTTTACCTGCATATGTATGCTGGGCGCTGCTATATTAATAAAGGCCGCCGTGATACAGGTGAAGGAAGGTCCCGAGCTGCGCCAGATGGCAAAAGGAATGCACACACGCTCGGTAACACTACCTGCAGAGCGTGGTAATATATATACAGAACAAGGCCAGCTGCTTTGCTCTACCATTCCGCAGTTTGATGTACATATAGATTTCTCTGTGATCAAGCCGGATACATTTAAGAAATACGTTGATACAATGGCGCAGGGTATCAGCGAAATATTAGGTAATGGCACACAGGAAAAATATAAAAGAGAGCTGTTAGCCTGCTACAGGAAAAAGTCGCGCTACTGGTTGCTGCAAAGAAACCTGCCTTATTATCAATACCAGGCATTACGCAGTCTGCCTGTATTTAATAAAGGTAAAAGAGTGGGCGGCTTTATAGAAGATCCAAAGATTAAGCGCATCAACCCTTATGGTATGCTGGCTTATCGTACTATAGGATTATGGAGGGAGAATAGCCAGACTGTAGGGTTGGAACACACATACGATTCAGTGTTGGTAGGTACGGAAGGTACACGTGTAGAGCAAAAGGAAACAGGTGGTGTATGGATGCCTATCGAAGGCTCTGAAGTAGATCCGCAGAACGGCAGGGATGTAGTAACAACGCTGGATGTAGGTATACAAGATGTTGCAGAGCATGCCTTATTAAGTGTGTTGGAGCAATATCAATGCCTGTATGGAACCTGCGTTGTAATGGAAGTGCAAACCGGTAAGATACGTGCGCTGGTAAATCTGGGCCGTCAGAAAAATGGCAGTTACTGGGAAGATTATAATTATGCATTGCAGCCAACAGAACCGGGTTCAACCTTTAAGCTGGTTACTCTGCTTGCGCTGTTGAATGACAAATATATCAATGTAAACCAGATGGTAAATGCACAAGGTGGTGTAGCGCAGTTCGGAAACCGTACCCTGCACGATTCGCACCTTGGTTTAGGAATGCTTACCATCAGGGACGCATTCGCACATTCATCGAATGTGGCAATGGCAAAGCTCGGATATCAATATTATAACAGCAACCCGCAGAAGTACGTAGATCACCTGGTGGCATTGCATCTGAATGAGCGTACGCATATAGATATTGCCGGTGAAGGCCGTCCTGTAGTGAAAAATCCTAAAAGCAAATCATGGAGCGCAACAACACTGCCATGGATGGCTTATGGTTATGAGATACAGATAACCCCGCTGCATACCTGTATGGTATATAATGCAGTGGCGAACGGTGGCAGGATGATGCGCCCTTACTTAGTAAGCGAGATACGGGAATACGGCAAAACCGTAGAAAAGCACGAACCTAAAGCCGTGATCGAATCAGTTGGTGATTCTTCAACGATCGCGCAGCTGCGTTCCTGTATGGAAGCTGTGGTGAACGTGGGTACTGCAAAGCATATCAAGAGTCCGTTCTATAATATAGCCGGCAAAACGGGTACTGCGCAAGTTGCTGATAAGGGAATTAAATATTCCGATGGTGTATACCAGGGTTCATTCGTTGGTTACTTCCCTGCTGAGAAACCTAAGTATACCATTGCAGTTGTAGTGCGTACAAGTCCGCATTCAAGCGCCTATTATGGTGGTACGATCGCCGCGCCTGTGTTCCGGATGATAGCAGACAAAGTGTTTGCAGATTCCAAAGGATGGGATGGCCCGCTGGATAGCGTTGCTAAGGCAAGCGGAAATAATGTTACTGCGCAGGCAGCACCTGTAAGTAGTTATAAGGTGTTATTCAATGCACTGCAAAAACCATATGCTATCGGTGATGATCTTGATAACAGGATCAAGAAGCTGGTAGCAGATTCAAACCGTAGGGGCGAAGTAAAACCAACACCGGTATATGCAGGCGTGGTGCCTGATGTAAGCGGCCTGGGATTGAAAGATGCAGTGTACCTGCTGGAAAAAGGCGGAATGCACGTGACAATAAAAGGAAGGGGGAAAGTGGTATCGCAATCGGTAACACCGGGAACTAAAATAGTAAAAGGACAATCTATAATACTGCAACTAAGCTAATGCTGCTGCTAAAAGACATATTGACCGTGATAACACCATTGCAAGTGGTGGGAGATACCTCTGTAGAAATAACAGGGCTTTGTATTGACTCCCGCGAAGTGGTGAAAGGTTCTGTATTTATAGCAGTGAAAGGAACGGTTGTAGATGGCCATAACTATATAGAGAAAGCAATTGCGGATGGTGCTATGACCATTGTATGCGAAGTGCTCCCTGCAAATACAGAAGCAGGAATAGCTTATGTACAAGTAAAGGATAGTGCAGCAGTTGTTGGCTTACTGGCAGATGCATTCTATGGTGCGCCTTCATCTTCTATGAAAGTAGTAGGTATCACAGGTACCAATGGAAAGACAACTACAGTAACACTTTTATACAAACTGTTTAAAGAGCTGGGCTATAAAGTAGGGTTGATATCTACTGTGCAGAATTACATCAATGATACAGTAGAACCATCTACCCACACAACACCTAACGCAATAGCTGTGCAACGTTTGTTGCATAAGATGGCAGATGCAGGTTGTGAATATGTATTTATGGAAGTGAGTTCGCACGCAGTACATCAACATCGTATTGCTGGTATCAGGTTTGCAGGTGCGGCATTCTCCAATATTACACATGATCACCTGGACTATCACAAGACCTTTGATGAATACATCAGGGTAAAGAAAAAGTTCTTTGACGATCTGCCTGCCGGTGCATTTGCGCTTACCAACATCGACGATAAGCGTGGTATGGTGATGCTGCAAAACACAAAAGCAGAAAGGCATACATATAGCCTGAAGGCGCCTGCCGATTTTAAAGGTAAAGTGCTGGAAAATAACCTGTCGGGCCTGGTGATGACTATCGATCATCATGAAGCGCACTTCCGTATGATAGGTACATTCAATGCCTACAACCTGCTGGCAGTATATGGTATAGCTGTGTTACTTGGCGAAGACAAACTGAGAGTGCTTTCTATACTGAGTGATCTGCAGGGTGCCCCCGGAAGGTTTGAAGCGATCGTGTCACACAACGATAAAGTGCTGGGTATAATAGATTATGCACATACGCCTGATGCATTGATCAATGTACTGGCAACCATCAACCAGATGCGTGATAAGCAACAACAGGTGATTACGGTTATAGGTTGTGGTGGAGACAGGGATAAAGCAAAAAGGCCTATTATGGCAGAAGTAGCCTGCGAACATAGCGATCGTGCGATACTCACCGCAGATAATCCGCGTAGCGAAGATCCGGAAGTAATATTGAATGAAATGGAATCTGAGCTATCTGCCACACAAAAAAGAAAAGTGCTGCGAATCACAGATCGCAGGGAAGCTATCAAAACGGCCTGTGCGCTAGCACAACCTGAAGATATAATACTGGTAGCAGGCAAAGGCCATGAAACCTACCAGGAGATAAAGGGTGTGAAATATCCTTTTGATGATAAAGAAATATTAATAGAAGCATTTAAAACACTAAATAAATAAGCTGTAGCACGCATGTTGTACTATTTGTTTACATATCTACGGGAGCATTCCAAACTGTTTGGTGCAGGGGTGTTTTACTACATCACCTTCCGTGCGTCTATGGCTATTATCCTTTCACTGGTTATTACTACGGTGATGGGTAAAGGGTTGATAAAATACCTGCAACGCAAGCAGATAGGCGAAACAGTACGCGACCTGGGCCTGCAGGGCGAGAACCTGAAAAGGGGAACGCCTACCATGGGTGGTGTTATCATCATCGCTGCGATACTGATACCTACTTTATTGTTTGCGCGTATTGAGAATGTGTACATCATACTAATGCTGGTATCTACCGTTTGGCTGGGATTGGTTGGCTTTATCGATGACTATATTAAAGTATTTAAGAAAAATAAGGAAGGGCTTGCAGGCAGGTTCAAGATCATGGGCCAGGTAGGCCTTGGTATTATTGTAGGGCTTACCATGTATTACAATCAACATGTGGTTTTGTCGCGTGAGATACCTGATGCACAGCATGTAAGCCTGCACCTGGGCGAAAAACTGGTAGGCGCGCCATATATGCGTAAAGACCTGACTGGTATAGAACACACTTATATTAATGTGAAATCTACCACCTCTACCATTCCATTCGTAAAAACGCACGAATTCAGTTTTGCGCATGTGGCTAAGGTATTTGGTGAAGGAGCTATTGACTGGGCAACACCTTTATTATATATAGCCTTCGTTATTTTCATTATAACGGCGGTATCTAACGGTGCCAACATTACGGACGGCGTAGATGGGTTAGCGACAGGTGTATCGGCTATTATAGGCGTATGCCTTGGCGTGTTTGCGTATGTGTCCGGCAACTATGTATTTGCAGACTATCTTAATATCATGCACATTCCCAATCTTGGGGAGCTCTCGATATTCATCGGTGCGTTTGTTGGTGCATGCATTGGTTTCTTGTGGTACAATGCATACCCGGCGCAAGTATTCATGGGTGATACCGGAAGCCTTGCGTTGGGTGGCATTATTGCTTCCCTGGCTATCATCGTTCGTAAAGAACTGCTGATACCTATCATCTGCGGTATCTTCTTTGTAGAGCTGCTGTCGGTGATGATACAGGTGTCTTACTTCAAGCGTACAAAAAAGAAATATGGTGAAGGCCGTCGCATCTTCCTGATGTCACCATTGCATCACCATTATCAAAAATTAGGTTATCACGAAAGTAAAATAGTTACCAGGTTCTGGATCGTCGGCATCGTGCTGGCGGTATTAAGCATCGTAACATTAAAAATGAGATAGTGAGCAAACAGGAACAAAAACGATTGGTGGTACTGGGCGCCGGCGAAAGCGGTGTAGGTGCAGCTCTGTTGGGAAAACAACAGGGTTGGGATGTTTTTGTTACCGATGGAGGCACGCTGAAAGACATATACAAAACCACGCTGACAGAAGCAGGCATTGTATACGAAGAAGGTGGACATACCATGGAAAGCATCCTGAATGCAGATTGTGTAGTGAAAAGCCCGGGCATCAGTGAAAAGGTACCGGTAATGAAGAGTATCCGTGGCGCAGGTATAGAGGTGTGCAGCGAAATAGAATTCGGTTACCGCTACAAAGGCGATAGCAAGATCATAGCTATAACAGGCAGCAATGGTAAAAGCACTACCACTAAGCTTACCTATCACCTGCTGAAGGATGCAGGTTATGATGTAGCTATGGTGGGCAATATCGGCTACAGCTTTGCACGCCAGGTGGCAGAGAAACCTTGCGAGTGGTATGTGATGGAGATCAGCAGTTTTCAGCTCGATGATATTCATTACTTCCACCCTGATATAGCAGTACTGTTAAATATCACTCCGGATCACCTGGATAGATATGACTATAAGTTTGAAAATTATGTACGTTCTAAATTCCGCATAGTAGAAAACCAAACCCATGCGGACTTCTTTATAACAAATTATGACGACAAGGTCATAATGGATCATCTTACTAACCATTCCATTAATTCACAAACAATTTTTTTCACGATGAGCGATCAACAACAACCAGGAGAAGGCGGATTTGTCAACGACGAGAATATGCACATTCGCGTTGACAACGAAGATCTGAACATGTCGATTCATGATCTTACTATTAAAGGCAGGCATAACCAATACAACAGCATGGCAGCAGGAATTTCAGCTCGTATCGCAGGTATTCGTAAGGAAAAGATCCGCGAAAGCTTTAGCACATTCGAAGGCCTGGAACACAGGTTAGAGTTTGTTGCTACCGTTCGTGGTGTTGACTTTATCAATGACAGCAAGGCTACCAATGTAAACTCTGTGTGGTTTGCGCTGGAAAGCATGAAGCAACCAACCATCCTGATACTGGGTGGACAGGATAAAGGCAACGACTACAACGAAATAATGGACCTGGTAAAAGAAAAAGTAAAAGCCATTGTGTGCATGGGTATCGACAATAAACCTATACATGATGCTTTTGATAGTGCAATAGAAGATGTGATCGATACTGCAAGCGCTAAAGATGCTGTACGTGCAGCTTATGCAATGGCAGAAAAAGGGGATGCAGTATTGTTATCACCAGCTTGTGCCAGCTTCGATCTGTTTAAGAATTACGAAGATCGCGGCCGCCAGTTTAAAGATGCCGTTCACGAATTATAATAGATAAGTAAGGATATTCTTATGAAACAATTGCTGACAAAAACCAAGGGCGACCAGGTAATATGGGGGGTGGTACTCGTACTGTCCTTCATCAGCTTACTTGCCGTATATAGCTCTACGGGGTCGTTGGCATACCGTATGGATAAGAATTCCAGCTACTATCTTATCAAGCAGTTGATGGTGCTTGGGTTGGGCCTGGTGATCATTTACCTGGTGCATAGGGTTAATTACACCAAGTTTGCCCGCGTAGCCATCCTGCTATACCTAATAAGTTTGCCGTTATTAATATATACCCTCTTCTTCGGTACTACCCTCAACGAGGGTTCCCGCTGGATCAGGCTCCCGGTTATTAACATCACATTCCAGACATCAGACCTTGCCAAGCTGGCATTGTTCATGTTCCTGGCGCGTGTGATGAGTGTAAAGCAATCCGTTATCAAGGATTGGAAAAAAGGTTTCATGCCGGTATTGGTGCCTGTATTAATTACCTGTGCTTTGATCGCTCCGGCTAACCTTTCTACAGCATTGATGCTGGGCTTTACATGTTGTATCCTGTTCTTTATAGGCAGGGTACAAGTGAAGCACATTATGCTGCTGGCAGTAGCAGGTATCATTGGGGTAATTGTATTGTTTACTGTTTCTAAACTCACAGGCTTTGGCCGTGCAGCTACATGGGAACAGCGCATACAGGACTTTGCAGGCAAGGATGGCGAAAATGGTAAAAAGAAAGAAGATGTGTACCAGGTGCAGCAGGCTAAGATAGCTATTGCAAATGGTGGTATTACAGGTCGCGGCCCGGGTAAGAGCCAACAGAGAAATTTCCTGCCGCATCCTTATTCAGACTTTATCTATTCCATCATCATAGAAGAGTATGGATTAGTAGGTGGTGGCGTACTGATAATGCTATACCTGCTGTTCCTGTGGCGCAGTATCCTCATATTCAGAAGGTGCCCGTATGCATTTGGTGCGTTCCTTGCAGTTGGGTTGAGCATTACGCTGGTATTCCAGGCAATGCTGAACATGGCTGTAAACGTACACCTGGTGCCGGTTACAGGATTGACGCTGCCATTGGTAAGTATGGGAGGTTCTTCTATATGGTTTACCAGCGTGGCGATAGGTGTGATACTGAGTGTAAGCCGTTATGTAGATGAAATGGAAGGAAAGGCTAAAGAAACAAAAGAAGTAAACACAACAACAGAAACTAAAAAGAAACTCGCGGCAACAGCTGCATAAGAATATGGATAACAACATGCGTGTAATAATAGCAGGCGGCGGCACAGGGGGGCATATCTTCCCGGCTGTGGCTATTGCCCATGCGCTGCAACGGTTAAGGCCGGGCACACAATTGTTGTTCGTAGGCGCTACCGGCAGAATGGAGATGGAGAAGGTGCCACAGGAAGGTTTTAAAATTGTTGGGTTAGACATCGCAGGCTTCAACAGGAGCAATATGCTGAAGAACCTTACGCTGCCATTTAAGATATGGAAAGCCAATATGCAGGCCAAGGCAGTGCTGAAGGATTTTAAACCGAATGCGGTAGTAGGCGTTGGTGGTTATGCAAGCTTCCCGGTACTGAACGCTGCCCAAAGTGCAGGCATACCTACACTGATACAGGAACAGAATTCTTACGCGGGTAAGAGTAATAAGATATTAGGCAGAAGGGCTAAGGCTATATGTGTGGCTTATGAGAATATGGATAAATTCTTCCCTAAGGACAAACTGATACTTACCGGTAATCCTGTGAGGGAAAAGATAGCACACTCTACTATCAGTCGTGAAGAGGGCCAGTCATGGTTGGGTATGGCACCTGCTAAGAGGACAGTATTGGTAGTGGGTGGCAGCCTCGGTGCTAAATCTGTCAACGAAGCGATAGATAAGAGCCTGGAAGAGATATTGGCGGAAGATGTACAGGTGATCTGGCAAACAGGTAAACCTTATTATCAAACGGCAGCAGAGCGCGCGAAAGCATTTGAAGGAAAGGTAAAGGTATTTGAATTCATCCGCGAGATGGACTATGCCTATGCAGCAGCAGATATGGTGATATCGCGTGCAGGTGCGCTGGCAATAGCAGAACTCTGCATCATAGGTAAGCCGGTAATATTTGTACCATTCCCTTATGCAGCAGAAGATCACCAAACCAGCAATGCAATGGCATTGGTAGAGCATAACGCAGCGATGATGGTAAAGGATAGCGATGCCGCAACCGAACTGGTAAAGAAATTAAAAACATTACTGCATGATACCGCCATGCAGGATATAATGATGGCCAGCCTGAAGAACCTGGCTATCAAAGATGCGGATGAAAGAATAGCAGAAAAAGTAATAGAGATAGCGAACAAATGAATATAAAAGGT
The DNA here is from genome assembly GCA_018267955.1 of Bacteroidota bacterium. Classification (GTDB taxonomy): domain Bacteria; phylum Bacteroidota; class Bacteroidia; order Chitinophagales; family Chitinophagaceae; genus Polluticoccus. The sequence continues at coordinate 14,921 of JAFDXL010000002.1, read as the reverse complement.
CTGAAACGGGTTTATTTCGTAGGTATCGGTGGTATCGGTATGAGTGCCCTTGCACGCTTCTTCCGTAGCCAGGGTGTTACCGTTAGCGGTTACGACCGTACCGAAACAGATCTTACCAAACAACTGGTATCAGAAGGTATTGCCATCCATTATACAGATGATGTAACATTGATAGATAAGGATGCTGAGTTGGTCGTATATACACCTGCTATCCCTAAAGATCACCAGGAGCTGAACTGGCTGCGCGATAATAACTATTCTGTGTACAAACGCAGCGATGTGCTGCAATGGATCACAGAAGCCATGTTTGCAGTAACAGTGGCGGGCACACATGGCAAGACCACTATATCTACCATGATAGCTTACCTGCTGCGCGAAACAGGTTATGGTTGTAATGCATTCCTTGGTGGCATAGCTGTGAACTACAATAGCAACTATTGGAGCAGCACCAATGATACGGCAGTGATAGAAGCAGATGAGTATGACAGGAGCTTTTTGAAACTGTCTCCGGATATAGCAGTGCTTACTGCAATGGATGCAGACCACCTGGATATATATGGTACTGCCGAAGAAATGGAGAAAGCATTTATCCAGTACACAGCTAATATTAAGAATGGCGGTACACTGGTAGCAAAACATGGATTGCATCGCGCTGCAGATCTTAAGGCATCGCATACCATTACCTACAGCCTGCAGAATGATGCTGCAGATGTGTATGGAAATAATATAGTGCTACATAACGGCACTTATACATTCGATATAGTAGCCAAAGGCTGGAGCATGACCGGCATACACCTGCCGATAGGCGGTATGCACAATGTAGAGAATGCCATTGTGGCCATTACGGTAACGCAGTTGCTAAAGATAGATCCGGCAAAGGTGAAAGCTGCGCTGAGCAATTTTAAGGGTGTAAAACGCCGTTTTGAATATGTAGTGAAGACAGATAAAATGGTGTATATAGATGATTATGCACACCATCCTGAAGAGTTGGCGGCATTGATAGGTAGTGCTAAAACACTGTTCCCTGATCGTAAATGTGTAGTAGCATTTCAGCCGCACTTGTATAGCCGTACACGCGACCTTGCAGATGGCTTTGCACACAGCCTGGATATGGCTGATGAAGTGATACTGCTGGATATATATCCTGCGCGTGAATTGCCAATGGAAGGTGTTAGCTCGCAGATGATAGCGGACAGGATGGGTAACCCTGCGCATACCATCTTATCAAAAGAGGGCTTGCTGCAGTATGTAAAAGCTGCACCGCTTAGTTTATTCATCACAGCAGGAGCAGGAGATATAGATAAGTTAGTGAACCCTATAAAAGAGATACTGGAAAATAAATAATGGAAGGAAAGCGTAAAATATCAACACGTAAAATACTGCAGGTACTGGTAACACTACTGGTAACAGGTGCATGTGCTACGGCGTTGTTGAGCGCTGCCCGCATGCAGGATGTAAAAAAGCTGCGTGGTTACAGTATCGTTATTAAGAATGACAAATACGGATTTGTAGATAAGGAAGAAGTAAAAGAGTTGCTGGCAGCAAGCAGCAATGCATCTGTAGACCAGATGAGCATTGGCAAGCTGAATGCACATAAGATGGAAGAGGTGGTGAATGCTAACCCTTGGGTAGCAGGATCGCAGGTATATGTAGGTAACGACAATGTAGTACACATAAACGTAGTACAACGCATACCTATCGCCCGTTTGTTCGATCAGTCTGGCAATAGCTATTACCTCGATGGCACTCTGAAGTCATTGCCGTTATCAGATAAATACACACAGTACACAATGGTGGTAACGAATGTGCCTGTATTGAATGATGATAGCCTTGGCAATTCCATGAAAGCACAGATAGCTGCTGTGGTAAGGAAGATAGAAAGAGATACCTTCTGGGCAGCACAGGTATCGCAGGTAATGGTTACCGATGACCGCACTTTTGAGCTGGTACCGGTATTAGGTAATCAAAGGATCATCCTTGGTGATACAGCAAACCTCGATGATAAATTCAGCAACCTGTTTGCCTTCTATAAAAAAGTATTGAACCGCATTGGCTGGGATAAATATGATATACTGGATGCACGTTATGCAGGGCAAATAGTGGCATCACCTGCTATAGCATGGAAGGTACCCGTAGATAAAGCGGTGAGCAATATGAACTGGGTAAAGAGCATCATAGGTAACGATCAACCCGATGTATTGGGAGATATGAATCCTACCACACCTGTGAAACCATTAGGTACACCTGTAACTGTTACTCCAGCGCCAAAACCGGTAACGCCTGCTCCACAGCCTGTAGTTGCCAAGCCTGCTGTGCAAAAGCCTGTAGTGGCATCCAAACCTGTGGCAACCAAGCCGGCAACAAAACCAGCAGCGCATAAACCACAACCGGTAGTAGTGAAGAAGGTAGAGAAGCCTGTGGTAAAGCAGGATAAAATAAAACCCGCTGCAAAACCGGCAAAAAAAGAAATACCAAAGAAGAAAGATAATATAACAGATAAGAAGAGAACAACAGCAAAGCAAACGAACAAAGAGGAAGAACCTAAACCAAAATATCTATACCAGGGACATTAAAAAGAGATATAACAATTAAATATACGCAGTATGAGTAAAAAAGAACAACCTATCATTGTCGGACTGGACATAGGTACTACCAAGGTGGTAGCTATAGCCGGGCGCAAAAACGAGTACGGTAAGTTGGAAATACTCGGTTTTGGAAAGGCAGAATCACAAGGTGTGAGCCATGGCGTGGTAATGAATATCGAGCAATGTATTCGTTCCATCGAAATGGCGATCGAGAAATGCCTGCAGTCAAACAAAGACCTTGAGATCAAGGAAGTTTACGTAGGTATTGCCGGTCAGCACATCAAGAGCCTGCAGACCCGTGGCGACAGGGTACGCACCCATACAGACGAAGAGATCAGCAAGGAAGACATAGACCTGCTGGTACGCGATCAGTACAGGACGTACATCCCTGCCGGCGACCAGATCATCGACATTGTACCACAGGAATTTACCGTAGACAGCACACCGAATGTGATAGACCCGGTGGGCATGAGCGGTGTAAAGATCGGAGCCAACTTCCACATCATCACGGGCGACCGTAATGCTATTCGTAACATCAAGCGTTGTGTAGACAGGGCAGAGCTGATGACGCGCGACCTGGTATTGCAGCCATTGGCATCTGCAGCCGCGGTTATGAACGAAGAAGACCTCGAAGCAGGTGTAGCCATCGTGGATATTGGTGGTGGTACTACAGATATGGCCGTGTTCTATGATGGCATACTGAAACATACAGCAGTAATACCTTATGCAGGTGTAAATATTACCAACGATATACGCAATGGACTGGGCGTATTACGTGCACAGGCAGAACAAATGAAAGTTCAGTTTGGTATGGCACTTGCCGATGAGGCCAATGCAAATGCATACATTACTATACCTGGCCTGCGAGGCTTGCCTCCTAAGGAGATATCTGTAAAGAACCTGGCAAACATTATACAGGCACGTACACAGGAGATCCTTGATTATGTAGTGTATCACCTGAAGCAAATAGATCTTGATAAAAGATTGTATGGTGGCATCATCCTTACAGGTGGTGGTGCACAACTGAAGCACATCATACAGCTTACAGAATATGTTACCGGCTTAGGTGCACGCATCGGTTATCCTAACGAACACCTGGCAGGTACAAACCATGCAGAGGTGATGAAGAACCCGATGTATGCTACCTGTATCGGTTTGATACTACGCGGTTACCACGACTTTGAGAACGGACGCCTGCGTTTTGTAGGTGAGGGCGGCAACGTCATCCACATCTCTAAGAAGGAAATGGAAGATGCAATGGACGAGCAGGAAACTGATACTAAAGCTATAGCTGAGGAATCGACAGAAGAACAACAGGCCATTGCTAATCATAAGACTGCTAAGCGCTCAGAGAATTTTAAAAAGCTTTTCGACGGACTGAAAGGAAAGTTCATGAAATTCTTTGAAGAAGTAGAAGACGAAGAAATATAAAACAACACACAAAACTTACTTACTAATCAATCAATAATAATTGCTAACCCAGAAATATAAATCGTATGATACATTTTGAAATCCCCAAAAATCAATCATCTATCATTAAAGTGATCGGCGTAGGTGGCGGTGGCAGCAATGCTGTTAACTACATGCACAGCCTGGGCATCGAAGGTGTAGACTTTGTTGTTTGCAATACAGATTCGCAGGCACTGACACTTAGCCCCATTGTAAACAAGATCCAGCTTGGGCCACACCTTACACAAGGACTGGGTGCAGGTGCTAACCCCGAGATCGGTAAACAGGCTAGTGAAGAGAGCTTTGAAGACATCTCTAAAATACTGAAGCTGAATACACGCATGGCCTTCATCACTGCGGGTATGGGCGGTGGTACCGGTACAGGTGGTGCCCCTGTGTTGGCAAAAATCTGCCGCGACCTGGGCATCCTTACAGTAGGTATTGTAACCACACCATTTACCTACGAAGGCCGCAAACGTATGAAGCAGGCGCAGGAAGGTATAGACCGTATGCGCGAATATGTAGATACTATCCTTATTATATCTAACGACAAGCTGCGCCAGCAATTTGGCAACCTGCCATTCACACAGGCATTTGCAAAGGCAGATGATGTACTGGCTACTGCTGCAAAATGTATCACAGATGTGATCACTACTACCGGCCAGATCAACGTTGACTTTGCAGACGTTTGTACGGTAATGAAAAACGGTGGTGTGGCTATCCTTGGTAGCGCAGCTATTGCCGGCGAAAACCGTGCTAACCATGCCGTGGAGCAGGCGCTGAACTCTCCGTTGCTGAATGATAGCGATATCCGTGGTGCTAAATGGATACTGCTGAATATTACATCTGCAGCAGGCGAGTTTGAACATACTATGGATGAAGCAGAAGCAATACAGGCTTATGTACAGGAGCAGGCAGGCGATAATTGCGATGTGATACTTGGTATGGGCCATGACCCGAACCTGGGTGATAAGATAGCGGTTACCATCATCGCTACCGGCTTCAACCATAAAGAACTGAATATAGAAATGCCTGCAAGGAAGAACGAACCTGAAAAAGTATTCGTAACACTTGGTGGTAATAATACTGCAACACCTGTAGCGAATGAAGCCGCAGAAACTACACCTGCTGCTGAGGCAACACCTGCTAAAGAAGAACCAACAGCACAGGCAGATCCTATGTCGCCAACACTGGTAGAGATGCCCGAAGTAAAGGCAACCATAGGTGGTATAGTGATAGATGCAAAACCATCATTCCCGGTACAGGAAGAGAAGAAGGAAACATTTACACTGAATATGTTTCCTGAAACAACAAGCAACGAGGCTTCTGTTACAAATAAAGAGGAACAAAAACCAGCTACACCACAGCAACCGGTTGTTGAAGAGAGCAACATCCAGCTGATCATTAAAAATGAAGTGCCTGCACCTACTCCGGAAGCAAGCAATGTAGTGAAGATAGGCGACCGTGTGCTCACAGCTATGGAGATAGAAGAGCGCGAACGCTTTGAAGCACAAAAGCGCTCATTGGAAGAGCGTGCACAGCGCCTGCGCAACATGAGCTTCAACATCAAAGGCACTGAAAGCAGTGATGATATGGAAAATGTACCTGCGTATGTACGCCGTAACATGAATGTAGATGATAAAGGTGTAGCATCTGCTGATAACTACTACAGTGGTTATAGTGTAGGTATGAATGATCAACAGCAAAACAAGAACCAGGCGAGCATACAAACGCTGAATACTTTCCTGAATGGGAAGAAGCCTGACTAATAACCGTCTCTTTTGTTATATTTCATATTGCGTAACAGCTCCCGTTTTCTAACGGGAGCTTTCTTTTTTTATGCCATTTCCCTTTTGCTATTCTTTAACACTGCAGGCTTAAACCAATATCATCACCCGCCGTCTATATAGTAACACTAAAACAAAAAAGAGCGTTATGAAAAAGATAGTTTTTATTGCAGCGATGATAGGCGCCTTAACCGTAAGCCAGGTATCACAGGCACAACCTCGTATCAACCATCGTCAATATAACCAGCATCAGCGTATAGCTAATGGCGTGCATAATGGTACCGTTACCCGTGGCGAGGCACATCGCCTGAGGATGCAGCAAACCTTTATACGCCGCGATAAAAGGATGGCTTTGGCAGATGGCCACATGAGCCCTCGTGAACGTGCCATCATTAACCACGAGCAGAGACATGCCAACCGTTCTATATACAGGATGAAGCATAATGGACGAAATCGTTTCTAAGGGATAATAGTTGGGTTTGGTTTAATATGTTAGCCGGGAGTTCTTCCCGGCTTTTTTCGTGTTGATACCCAATTAATTATATTTTAATGCTCCAAAATTTTTTCCCAACCTTTTTTTAAAAGATTCGGTCTATATTTGAACCCCCGGTTATAAAGCAGAGCAACGATCAGGCCGCCGGATTATTGTAAATATTATTTGGCTTGATATTTGTTTTAACTTTTTTGCAACATTGCATACTAATAATAAGGGGCAAACGTTAATATAACTTTAAACTTAACAGTCTATAGCAGAAACTCTACCTAAAAATTATTACCGCTTCATGACGTGATCTATACGTTCAACAGGTAGAAGTATATGCAAACAACCCAACTACGTTCTGATTCAGAGCTGATACAGGCCTTTATAAAAGGCGATGAGAAGGCATTGGAAGCCATTGTATATCGTTATAAAGACAAGATATACACTTCTATTTATATGCTTGTGAAAGACAAGTATATGGCAGAAGACCTCTTCCAGGATGCCTTCCTGAAGATGATACGCACCATACGAGAGGGGCGGTACTCTGAGCAGGGCAAGTTCTTACCCTGGGCTATGCGGGTAGCTCACAACCTATGCATGGATCATTTCCGTAAAATAAGGCAGCAAACACCCGTAACGCTACCCGATGGGCAGGATATTACCTCCCTGCTGGGCATGATGGAACCCGGGGCATCCCAAAAGATGGAAACCCGCCAGGTGAATGAAAGCGTACGCCAGCTGATAGAGAAACTGCCCGAAGAGCAGCGCGAAGTGATCGTGATGCGTATGTACGGCGATCTGAGCTTTAAAGAGATATCAGACATTACCTCTGTAAGCATCAATACAGCCCTTGGCCGTATGCGCTATGCCCTCATCAACCTGCGCCGGATGATAGAGGATAAACAATTGGTATTGCGTTAACACCATTTTGGTTATCTTGCCTGCATGGCGTCATTACCATTATTTTTTTATGACGGTCTGCTGCAGCAGGGCAGCGAAGTGCTGCTGGACGAGCCCACCTCTAAACACGTGATACAGGTATTGCGGATGCAACCGGGTGAAGAGCTGGCGCTGGCAGACGGCAAGGGCCATCAAGCCATCACACATATAACATCAGATAACAGGAAGAAATGCAGTGTGCAGGTGCGGCATATAGTGTTGCACCCACGCCCTGCTGTATCGCTGCACCTGGCAGTAGGTTTTACCAAGAATGCAAGCCGCAACGAGTGGCTGCTGGAAAAAGCTACCGAGCTGGGTGTTAGCTCCATCATACCATTAAGCACCGCACGCACCGAGAAGGAACGTGGCAAGTATGAACGCTGGCATAATATACTGGTATCTGCCATGCTGCAATCACAACAGTATTACCTGCCTGTACTGGCACCGGCAACAGGGCTAAAGGAACTGCTCGATGCCCATGCTGCCACTCATCAAAAACTAATAGGACATTGCGAAGCCGGCATATCGCGTAAGGCATTGCACGAAGCCATGCAACCGGGTAAGGATACATTGGTACTGATAGGACCCGAAGGAGATTTTGCCCCCGAAGAAATAAAGCTATGTATGGATAATGGCTGCACAGGGATAGCTATGGCATCACAACGGCTGCGTACCGAAACTGCTGCCATGAATGTATGCGCCTATTTTAATACGATCAATTATGAAATCGCTTAGATCTGCACTCACCATATTATTTATAACACTCACCACGCTGGCACATGCACAGATGAAGCTGGCATTGCTGGTATATGGCGGCGGTGGCGACTGGTATGCCAATCCTACATCGCTGAAGAACCTGGCTATATTCTGTAATCAAAACCTGCACACCAGCTTTGTACCACAGGAAGCGCAGGTAGAGGTAGGCAGCCCCGATCTGTTTAACTATCCTTTTGTGCACATGACAGGGCACGGACGCTGGGCGCTGACAGATGCAGAGGCAAAGAACCTGAGGCAATATTTAGAGGCAGGCGGTTTCCTGCATATAGATGATAACTACGGGTTGGATCCGTATGTGCGCCCTGCATTGAAGCAGGTGTTCCCCGAGCTGGAGCTGGTAGAGCTTCCTTTCTCGCATCCTATATACCACCAGGCATTTAACTTCCCCAACGGGCTGCCCAAGATACACGAGCACGATAACAAGCCACCTAAAGGTTATGGGCTGATATACAAGGGCCGTTTAGTATGCTTCTATAGTCATGAGACCGATCTTGGTGATGGCTGGGAAGACCCTGAAGTGCATAATGATAAACCCGAAAAACGCCTGCAGGCATTGCAGATGGGTGCCAACCTGGTGCAGTATGTATTTAACGGCTCCGGGGTACAGTAGCCTTCATTACCGATAATATTTTCGTAGCAATTTTATCCCAATTATAAGTGTCATAAAACCTATCTGTAATAGCTGGTTGCATATCCATTGCCGCTATTATTTGTTGGGTAAAGGCATCCCAATCGTAGTCTGTAGTCACTAACAGGTTGGGGTTGCATGCTTCCGGTATCAACCCTGCGGCGCCTATACGGCTGCTTACCACCATCTTGTTATAGCCCAGCGCTTCTACGGCTTTGGTTTTGATGCCACCGCCTGTCATTACAGGGTTCAGCATAATATCGCAAGCCTTCAGGAAGGTATCTAATACGGGTATAAAGCCCATATAATGTGCATGTGGTGTGTCTTTGATGCGCTGCTGCAATGCCTCAGACAGGTTCTTACCGGCAATGAGTATCTCGTATTGCTTGCCACTCTTTTCCAAACGTGGGGCTATGTCGGTGAGTATATGTTCTATAGCCTGTGTGTTCGGTGCATAGTCGAGCGCGCCGAGAAAGTATATCCAGGGTACGTTTGGGTTGATATTCGTATCAGCTGCAACCTCTGCCTTAGCGCCGGGCATAGATGCAGGGCGTTGTGCCAGGTTGGTGCCATAGGGGATGATGTGGCAGCGGGCGGGTTCCAGCTTATAGTGTTGCTCTGCCCATTGTTTATCTTCCGGGGCTACAAAAAATACCCCGTCGGCCTGCTGCATGGCATAGCGCTCAAATGCAAACATGAGGCGCCACCACGGTTTGCCCATGGTATGGAAGCGTTCCGACTCTATATTATGACTGCGCATAAACCAGGGGATACCCAATTTGCGCGACGCTGCTATGGCCGTAAAAGCCATATAAGGATGATCGCAGTAGATATAGCGGGCGTTGTATTGTTTTGCCAGTGCTACAACCTCTGCCAGCTTATAGCGCGGCATATAGCGTTGCTTGCCTGCTGTAAATACTTTGTGTAGTGTAAAGGAATACTTAGATGCATCGCCATTGCTTTCGGTGCCTATCATATGGTCGGTACACTGCAGGCCAAGATGATGGTGCAGGTCTGCAATACCCAAATGGCCGCCACTGGTGGCAGGCAGTATGCGGTAAGGTACCAGGCTTATGATCGTGCAATTATCCAACGGGATGCAATTTACAGTTTAGAGTTCACAGTTTGCAGTGTGTAATTTATAGTTTCCCTACTGAGGATTGATAATCGCGACTGTCCACCGTCAACTGGGAACTGCCCACTGGCTACTGCAAACCGGAAACTGTCACCAGGCTTTCTCTTGTAAATACCAGCTTATCTCCTTTGAAGAACAGGAAGCGGTGAAAGCGATCTTCCTTAGATAGCTTATGCCCTGCAAGTTCGTTGGCAAACAGGCGTTCGTATTTATTGCAGTAATCTGTTTTGTAGTATTTATGATTGGTGGCAAACAGCGGAGTAGGGTTGGTATTCTGCGCATCGGCACGGGCAAAATCGTAATACTCCTGCACCACGTATAGCTTGTAATGGTGCACATCGCAATAGTGCTGCGCCATAGGCAGCGATATACAAGCTTTGCCGTGACACTCAGGTGCCCAGCGATACACTACCGAAGTATCATTATCCTTCAGGCATTGCAGTAGCTGCGATGCATGGATGGCATAGATGCGCTTATCATTAGGAATGTTGCAGATGGGTTCTCCATCCTTTACAAATACTACGCGGGCTTGTTGCTCAGCAGGTAGTTTCTTATACCCGCTATTGAAACCGGATATACTGATGCTGATGCAGCTATTAAGGAATAAGAGGCAACCGATGATTGCAAGGGCTTGTTTCATAATGGGTGCAAGTTTACGGAAAAGCGGCAATTCGGCAATAGGATAATGCGGCAATGCGGCAATATGGCAATGCGACAATGGTTTAGGGTTTTAAAAACACTTTTTTGAATTTTGACTTTTTACTTTTGAATTACCCCCTGTTTTAATTAATCTTCACCTTTTGATTTTTGACTTTTTACTTTTGAATTAAAAAGTACCTTGCAGCAAAACAAAACAAGCTATGGAGATCAACTGGAAAATACTCGCCCTGGTAGCTATAGTAATCGTAGCCTTATTTTACTTCATCCTCACCCGCAACAAAAAAGACCGGAAAGAACTGGAAGAAGAGCTCAATGAAGACTACCCGCATCCCAAAGACGAAGGAGAGAAGGTTTAGTTGACTGGTTGATTCCTTGACTGCTTAATTGGTCAATAAGGTAATTAGGGATTAGGAATTGGTGTATTAGGATTTAGAAATTAGAGCTTAGGATTTTAAAAGTCATTGCGAGGAACGAAGCAATCTCACGATAGGAGTGCTTTTAGGATTTAGAAATTAGAGTTTGGGATTTTAAAAGTCATTGCGAGAAGCGATAGCGACAAAGCAACCTGATCCAAACACCGGGTGTGCGATAACACTTCCACCGGGTGTGCGATAACACTTCCCCTCTTCAGAGGGTAACTATATACATGTTGGGACAAGAAGGTGGTAAATAAAAACCTTGCATAATTGCAAGGTTTTTTAATATGATTTTCAGCTCGCCGTATTTGTGTTCATTTAGCTTGCTCCGTGGCAATGCTTAAATTTTTTACCACTATTGCACGGACATAATGCGTTTCTTGATACGCCACTGTATGGATTGATAACTATTCTCTCACCATCTTTTTCTTGCTTTCTGCCAGGCGTAATTATCGTTTCTCCGTCATTAAAATCAATACTAACGTTTGATGGAGTTCTAAAAGAAACCATTGTTTTACCGCCAAGGTTGGTAATGGCAAAATCACCCATGGTAATCAAATCCATTCCAATGATCATGTCAAATCCTCCCGTAGTAGCTTGCCCTTCTGTAGCATTCACATATGGGATAATCACATTGTTTGGCAGAACGATATTTATTTTATAAACACCACATTGTGTTGTACCGCCCCCATGATGCACTGTAGCTTTAGTAAAAGGCTGAATACCTAACGCATCAATTAAACGTTTTGTTATAACGCAATTAGATGCACCTGTGTCCCATAAAGCTTTTGCGTTGGTTAATGGCGGAGGTTGTGTTCCCGGATTAACAGTTGGATGCCATGGTATGCTAACTTGGCACGATGTAATAATTTCCCTAAGGATTGAATCTTCATGAATTGTGAAGGCTGAATGCCCTTGGCTGTTTTTAGTCGTCTTTAACATTAAGCGAATGAAACTCGTGAATGAAAGGTTTGGGTATTTGACTCCCCTTTCGTATCACAATGTTGTATCAAAAAAGTCCCTAATTGATGCTTTTTGATACTTTCAACATAAGCTTCATTTTCTGTGCTGTATACGCCGACAACCTGACTGCCAACAATAACGATGTATTTACCGTTATATTTAGCGATCAACTCCTTTTTGTGATCGGTGAAGTATTGCGATTCTTGGTGCAGCATAGCTTAGATTCCATTGTAAAGGTACAAATACTGTGCCTTTGGGGCGGCAAAGGTAACGAATTTGTTATAAATATAACATATATGCAACTACTTTCACTATATTAACAAAAAAATGACAATTGGGCTAATAATCATCTTTTACCTATCAACACCCTGTAAGTTATTCTTGTGCCTGATGTCTTAATTACAGACTCTTCAAACCTTTCAATACCAGTGAGTTCACGAGTATTATACCTATAGCCAAATTCATTACAATAGCGATGTAAGTGCTTAGGTGATACGGTATGGTAAATGCCATAGATACCACGCTTCATGATGCTCCAAAAGCCCTCAATGCTATTTGTGTGAAACTTACCCTTTACATATTCTCCTTTGTCGTGCGCAACGATTTCATGCCCTGCAAATTCAAGATGTAAATCTTTGTATGCACCATGACCATCTGTTATAATAACTGCGTCTTTACTAACTACAGTTCTAACGATCGGTTTGATTACAGCACCAGTAGCATAACCGCTACCTTGATTTAATACATGCAACCTTATTTTGCCATTACGTTGCAATAAACCTACCATAGGAACTTTACCTACTGTTCCGGTTGTACCTTTAGCATTACGCTTAGAAGCGTGTTTATTACGCTCTTTACCGCCTATGTACGTTTCGTCAATCTCTACTTCGCCTGTCAGGGGTTCTGTTGTGTTATCAGCGAGCATAGTGCGAATGCGGGATAACACAAACCAAGCCGTTTTTTGTGTGATGCCTAATTGCTCTGATAATTGTACGCTACTGATACCTTTCTTTGAAGTAGTGCATAAATACATAGCGGCAAACCAAGTACGCAGGGGTATTTTGCTGTTTTCAAAGATTGTTCCTACTGTCAGGCTGAACTTCTTATAGCATTCCTTTTCGCCACATTTGAAGCCTCTGTTAGTGCGATATACTTTCAGGCTACCACAATGCGGACATGCTACGTTGCCACCCCAACGCTGTTGCTCATAATAAGCTTTGCACGTTTCTTCATCTTTGAAGAAATCTAAAAGTGATTGTAGTGTTTTGAACTTGGTTTGCATTTTAGCGGCTTTGTGATACAAAGATAATTATTGTCCCACATAATACCTAATTATCACACTAATTTAATCTAGTTTTAATTCTAAATAAAACGTTGACAATCATTTAATTATAAAAAAGCATGCAAAGCGCATGCAAAGCGCATGATTTTCGCATGCGCGACACGCATTATTTTTGTAAAAAATATATTCAATGCCAAAATATTACCCAAAGCCTGAGTTTGCTAAAAATCAAGTAAATAAAGCAGGCGATATTCTTATAAGTACATCAACAACCGATACCGAAAAAGATTATGCACTTTTGGTTATCAACAACTGGCGTGCATCGCACAATTTCCCATTAAATACTTTTCAAATGAGATTGCGCAAATTGGCTAAAAAAATAAATCCAGAAAGCTTAGTTGCGCAAAGAATAAAACGTCTCGCCTCCATTAAATTTAAACTTGAGAGATTCCCAAGTATGAATATGGCACAAATTCAAGATATTGGTGGATGTAGGGCAATAATGAAAGATATAGTTGAAGTAGACGCCTTAGTAAATAAATACAAACATGAAAGCAGAGGCATGAAGCATAAGCTTCATGTAGAAGATGATTACATACTAAGGCCAAAAATAACTGGGTATAGAGGTGTGCATCTAGTCTATAAATATAAAAGTGATAAATCAACTATATACGACAATCTAAAAATAGAAATACAGATAAGGACGCTAATGCAGCATGCTTGGGCCACAGCCGTAGAAACGGTAGGAACATTTATAAGGCAATCACTTAAATCAAGTCAAGGAGAAGAAGATTGGCTTAGATTTTTTGCTCTAATGAGTTCTGCAATGGCAATAACTGAAGGCAAGCCGACTGTGCCTAATACTCCATTAGATATAGATGCCTTGCGTTCAGAGATAACACTTTTGTCAAAAAAATTAGATGTTGAAGGACACTTAACAACATTTAGAAATTCCATCGAGGTTCTTGGGGGTGGCGATAGGCGCGCATCAAGATCGCATTACTATCTTCTTGAGCTTGATGCTTCAGCAGGAAGAGTGTATATCAAGGCTTATAGCCAAACGCAATTAGCAACAGCTTCAGCAGACTATATAGCGATTGAAAAACGCATAGCAAATGACAATAGGGATGCGGTATTAGTTTCTGCCGATTCAATAGATGCCCTAAAGCTTGCATACCCCAACTATTATCTTGATACTGATTTATTTCTGCAACATTTAAAAAGATTTACAAGAACAGGGCAACTTTCTCTTTTTTAGGTAAATTTGATATAACATGGCAAAAGCAGCAAAGAAGAAAGCATCTAAGCTCCGTGCATCGGAATACGAGGATAAAGTGAAGTTTGACGGCACTTTTGAGCAAATGATTGCTATATCCGTGAAAGATGCGGATAAGAAAGTAAAGGCTAAGAAGGAAGATAAAAATAGCTAATGAACCTCATTGTATGCCGTAAGGCAAACATTTTAGAATCATACATTAACTGCGATGAAATTGCAGCCTTTGAAGAATTTGTGGAATTGATTGAAGACGGGAAAAGTTACACATCTACCAAAGTTTATCTGAAAAGCGGGCAACATTAGTTGTTTGGGAAACCCCTAAAAGCATTCTTGACGCGATGCAAGGCCTTAGCATACCTTTAAAAATACAAGAATTAAAGGATTAGGAAACCCCTTGTCCCAACACGTATATAGTTACCCTTCAGAGGGGTGTAGGGGTGTGTTATGTATGCACGAATGAGTTACCTACCCGGCAGTTGGACTAGATTGCTTCTTACATATCTGCATTCGAGATACTCCCTCGCAATGAACTGTGTTTAAAAA
>JAFDXL010000001.1 GCA_018267955.1 Bacteroidota bacterium | reverse complement strand
ATCGGTCAGCAGGTAATCATAACCAGGGCAAAGTTCCATTGTACTCGCGTCAACGCTGCCGGGATTATCTGCATTGTCACATGGCTCATAACGTATATCTACCAGGTAATCTTCTATTTCACCTTCAGCAGAACCAAAACCGCAGGAATCAGGATTGCCCGTGCTGATGATCACACGCATACCGGTCATGCCTATAGACGCTGTCGATGGAACGGTAAAGGTGGCC
Source organism: Bacteroidota bacterium (assembly GCA_018267955.1). GTDB lineage: Bacteria > Bacteroidota > Bacteroidia > Chitinophagales > Chitinophagaceae > Polluticoccus. The sequence goes on along the minus strand of JAFDXL010000001.1, from coordinate 194,430 downwards.
GTTTCTGTGTATTGTACTGTCGATGCAGAGGTGATCGCTTTCTTCATCACTTTCTCGCTGCTCTCAAAGGTTCCGTTGCGGTTGTAGTCTATAAATACTGCCACATTAGCCGGCGATGGCATCGTAGCATCGCTTGTTATCTCTGCCACATCTATTTTAAAACTGCTGTCTCTGTACATCACTACAGGCGCTACAGAAAACTGGAAGTTACTGTAACTGTTGCTGGCAGTGGTATTGCTAAGCGCTGGAGTAGCCAGGCCATTATTGAGTGCTATGCGTTGCTCGCCGGGTTCTGTCGTTATCTTCACATTACCCACATCAAGACCCGTAGTAATGGCTGCGCCGCCCTGGCAATAGCAATACTGGAAGGGTGCTATATCCACATCCCAGGCCGGGGTAGTATAGGTTTGTCCTGAATTGGTACATTCCATATTACAACGGTAATAGCTCTTTACCGTAATAGCATCTGTTATAGCGCTTGTTGTAGCACCGGCAATATTGGTCCAGGTAGTACCATTCAAAGATTTTTGCCATTGATAAGTGATGCCTGATAAAATCGCGGTACCCGCAATGGACAAACTAAATGGACGGTTGGGACACACCAGGTGAGGGCCTGCAATATCAAATTGCGGAACACCGGTACAAGGTAATATACCCCATACATAGCTCTGGCCTTCTGCAGGACGGGTACCAATAGATGTTGTAAAAGTAGAAGACGAAGGTGTGGGAGCGATGCCGGCATTAGGCAAAGTCTGGAAATCGTTTGTATTGCGCGCAATACCAATACTGGCGCCGCTACTGTTATTAACTACAGAACCGTTTTCCAAATGGTACATAAACTCTATCACCCCACCTTCATACAATATCACCTGGAAACTAATACAGGCACTGGATCCAGTATAATTCCATTTCCAGTTCTTCCACTCCATCGTAAAAGTACGGTTAGGCGCTGTACCCTGCGTTAGGTAAGTCGCCGTACCACCACTACCACTTATATCATCGAACAACGGAAAAACACCCGGTTCGATGCCAGAGCCTTTATTATTGTAGTTTGTATTAATATTATTGCTGCCAAAACACAGATATCCGTTGGAGCCCACGCTCACCGTAGTATATACACCGGTACAAAATGGGAAAGGAAACCCGATATTAATGCCCGCATAAGAGGCATCATCTGTCTGTATGGTACCTACATTCGTACCACTGGACAGAAAGTTAAATGTTTTGATAGAGGAGCTAAACGGATAAGCCGCCGCGGTAGTAGGTACCTGTGCCTTTACCAACGCAGGTAATAGAACCATACACACGGCCATTATAAACCATCTGGATGATTCTAAGACTTTGCCGTAATTAATTTTCTTACGTAGAAATTCTTGCTTCATATAAAATTGTTATAGCACTACTAATTTTACCACCCTTGTTATCAAGAGGGCGCTTAAATTATAAATAAAAACTAGGCCCAACAAATATGTAATTTTAGATAATTAACTACCAGTTATTATTTTCTGATTTTTTGATGATTAATTTAATATTCGAGGGTACTATGATCCCGTTTAAGGCGGGATTTTATAAATAGTGTAGCATACTTAACTTCACACTCCCAATAATTCAATTTTTGAAAAATGAAATATTTACCAATTCCATCCAAACTGTATACACAAAACAGGGAGCGCTTTATAAAAAAAATGAAGCCGAATTCTATTGCCATATTTCCCGGCAACCCGGTATTACCTACTAATGGGGACGCCATATATACATACCGGCCTAATGCAGATGTAGTATGGCTGTCGGGCGTGGTACAGGAAAAATCCATGGTCATTTTATACCCTGATAATCCTGATAAGAATGCACGTGAAGTGCTGGTATTGCTGCGCCCAAACGAGCACCTGGAGAAATGGGAAGGCCACAAGCTACGCAAGGATGAAGCCACTGCAATATCAGGTATTAAAAACATACAATGGCTGGATAGCATAGATGCGACGCTGCAGGTAATGATGCATCATGCAGATACCGTGTATCTTAATACCAACGAAAATGACAGGCTGGATACGACGCTCTTCCGCCCAGACCTGATATTTGTACATGATTTCATGAAGCGCTACCCCGTTCATCATTATGAGCGCTCCGCACCTATCATGAAAGAACTGCGCTCGGTGAAAACGAAGGAAGAGATAGCGGTAACACAAATAGCTGTTGACATTACACACAAAGCCTTTAACAGGGTAATGAAGTTCATCAAACCCGGTGTGTGGGAGCATGAAATAGAAGCAGAGATAACACATGAGTTCCTCAGGAACCGTGCTACACGCCATGCTTATGATTGCATCATCGCATCAGGCGACCGTGCAAGGGTGCTGCACTATATAGAAAACAACCAGGAATGTAAAAGCGGCGAGCTGATATTAATGGATTTTGGCGCCGAATATGGTAACTATTGTGCTGATATGACACGTACTATTCCTGTGAATGGTAAGTTTACAAAACGCCAGAAAGAGGTCTATAACGCAGTGCTGGATGCCCACAATTTTGCAAAAAAGATATTGAAACCGGGCATATCTGTAGTCGATTACACAGTTAAGGTGAATGATTTCCTCGAACAGCAATGCCTGAAATTAGGACTAATCACTAAAACGGATATCAAAAACCAGGATCCTGAAAATCCGGCATACCGCAAATACTTCTACCACGGTGTATCTCACCACCTGGGTATAGATGTGCATGATCTTGGTACAAGGGTAACCCCACTGAAAGAGGGCATGTTATTGACCATCGAGCCGGGACTGTATATAGAGGAAGAGCAAATGGGCATACGTATTGAGAACAATGTATGGTTGACCAAAACAGGCAGCATAGACTTGTTCAAAGGCATTCCTATTACTACCGACGAGATCGAAAATGCAATGAAGCGATCTAAATAATTCAACTAAACACACATAAAAATAAAGGCTGCAATTGCAGCCTTTATTTTTATCAATCAACATCTAATATTCTTATTATACACCTACCATCAACGGCATCAGCAGCATCAGCACTTCCTCATTATCTCCTTTTTCCATAGGACGGAAGATGCCTGCACGTGTAGGTGTACTTAGTTCCACTTGTATATCTACGCTATCCAGGTTGGCTATCATTTCTACCATCAGCTTGGCATTGAAGGCTATCTTCATATCCTCGCCTGTGTACTGGCAGTTAAGTGTTTCCTTACCCTCGTAAGAGAAATCAATATCCTGCGCGCTCAATTGCAGTGAATTACCATTGATCTCCAAAACTACCTGGTTGGTAGTTTTATTGGCAAATATGCTCACGCGGCGCAATGCACTAACAAGATCATTACGGGTAATGGTAAGCTTATATGGATTGTCCTTAGGTATCACCGCTTTATAATCAGGGAACTTAGCATCAATTAAACGGCAGCTCATGCTCAGTTTGCTGGTGCTTACAAACAGGTGGCTGCTATTGTAAGATACCTGCAGTTGCGTTTCATCAGCTGGCAGAGTGGCTTTTAACTGCTGTAGTGGCTTTTTAGGCACTACGAAGCCTTCCTGCGCAGGACAGGAAATATCTGTCCGGGTAAACTGTACCAGCCTGTGTGCATCTGTAGATACGAAGGTGATACCGCTTTTACTCATCTCAAAGTATACACCTGTCATTGCAGGGCGCAGCGTATCGCCACTCACGGCGAATAATGTTTTATTGATGCTTTCTATCAATGCTATAGAAGGCATGGTAAATGCTGTAGTATCGCCGGGTGCGGGTTCTTTAGGGAAATCATCCGCCTTTTCGCCGCCTATCTTATATTTACCTACGTCGCTCGACATTTCGATGGAAAGGTCTTGTTCGTTGATATTAAAAGTAATAGGTTGCTCCGGCAGGTTTTTAAGATAATCCGTCAATATTTTAGAAGGAATACAAATACGGCCCGAACCCTGGGCATCATTCACATCCATCTGCACGCGCATCATTGTTTCCAGGTCGGTGGCTGTTAGGGTAAGTGTGTTGCCTTTAAGTTCGAACAGGAAATCCTCCAGAACGGAGAGGACAGTATTAGCACTGATAACCCCGCCTATTTGTTGCAGGTTTTTTAACAGCACTGTTGAAGTGACAATGAAGCGCATCTTAAAATTTTGTTAGGAAACAAAGATAGTCGTTTAGATAAATTGCAAATAGGGCTGTGGATAACGCGTTAATTCTTTATTGTTCCTACGGGTGGCCGCTTACTTAAGGATTTATGCAATACGATGGTGGTGTGGATATTGCCTTTATCATCAGCATAGTTTTCAGGGCTGCCTACACAATCCGCAAAACCCAGGTATAGCTTTTCGGCATCCTTAGGTACCAAAATCTGCTGGGTAACGCCCTTATTGGTAAGTCCATCGCCTATGTAAAAAGGATATTGCAAATCTGGCCCCCATTGCAGGTAGTTTTCATGATCTGTGAAATCTATCCAATTCAGTTCTTCGGGTACGTAACCATCATTAACGAATACCCCTGTCAAAAAAGCCATTTTTTTGAAATCTGCGATACCTGCCATGCCTTTTTGATTGATGATCATGGTCATACCATCGCTGCCATCGGCAGTGCCATCTTTGCAGCTATCGCTCCAGGGGCAAAAATTGATGGTGCCGGTAGTATGCTCAAAGGTGATCATCTTTACATCACGCACGTCTATTTCCACAGGTGGCAAGCCGGCACCACAACGCACCAGCTCCTGCGGAATGAGCAGGTGGTAGTAAAATACATTGCATTGCGCGGAAATATCTATTTCCTTTTTTACATCCTGCGCTTTTGCATTATTACCTATAAGCAATGCTACCAGGACAAATAATATGAAATACCGGTAAGCCATAACTAAAGATAAGTATTATTACGCTATATAACGTAATAATAAGTTATGGGGTTATTTCGGCTTAATAAAATATTATAGCAGTTCTTTTACTTTATCTATAACAGCCTGTAGCGCAGCTACATCCTGGCCGCCAGCAGTGGCCAATGTTTTCTGGCCGCCACCGCCACCTTTAATGAGGCCTGCAATATGTTCTTTAATGATCTTGCCGGCATCTAATCCTTTAGCAGCTGCAACAGTATCTGCAACACCTACTGCTACAAATGCCTTACCATCTATATTGCTGCATAGTACCAACACATGGTCGTTCAGATGATTTTTTAGATCCATGCATAGCTTTTTCAAAGCATCGGCAGAACTTACATGTACTATTTCACCCACAAAAGTTACCTGGTTAATGATCTGGTCTTTGTGGAGTAATTCATTGCGCAAGCCAACCAACTGACGTGCTTCCAGAGATTCTACATGCTTCTCCAGTTGTGCTTTTTCTTCCTGCAGTTTTTCAATAGCCTTGATAGCGTCTTTAGGATTCTTCAAAGCACTGTTGATATTACGCAATGTCTCCAAATGCTCGTTAACATAGCGTTCAGCAGCAGCACCGCTTACTGCTTCTATACGGCGTACACCGGCTGCCACCGCGCTTTCGTGCTTTATCTTAAAGAAGCCCAGCTGGCCCGTATTACCCACGTGTGTACCACCGCAAAGCTCAATAGAATAGCCAGGATCCATTACCACCACGCGTACTACATCTCCGTATTTTTCACCGAATAATGCCATGGCGCCTAGTTTCACAGCCTCATCCTTTGGCATTTCCTTAATCACCACAGGTATATTCTCACGGATCTTCTCATTTACCATTGTTTCGATCTTCGCTATTTCTTCATCTGTAACCTTGGCAAAATGCGAGAAGTCGAAGCGGAGATGTTCTTCATTTACCAACGAACCTTTCTGAGCTACGTGCGTACCTAGTACATTGCGCAAGGCAGCATGCAGCAGGTGCGTGGCACTATGGTGTGCCATTGTTTCCCTGCGTCTCTCTACATCTACGGCCGCCAGCAGCGGACCATCTAACTGAACAGGCAGGTTTTCTGTAAAGTGAATGATCAGGTCATTCTCTTTCTTGGTATCTATGATGGATATCTTCTCATTCTCCCATATCAGTTCACCACGATCGCCCACCTGGCCACCACTTTCTGCATAGAAAGGTGTTTGGTCCAGTACTACCTGGTAAGACTCTTTGCCCTTAGCCTTCACCTTTCGGTATTTAAGCACTTGCGCCTGTGCGTCCATGCTATCATAGCCAACAAACTTAGTACTGCCTTCTGCAAGTACCACCCAATCCTCCGTATCCAAAGCTGTTGCGGCACGGCTGCGGCTCTTCTGCTGCAACATTTCTGCTTCAAATGCAGCTTCATCTACCTGTAGATTATTTTCCTGCCCAATCAGCCTCGTAAGGTCTATTGGGAAGCCATAGGTATCGTATAATTCAAAAGCAGACCTGCCATTGATAGTGCTGCTATTGGTATTCTTCGTATCGGTAATGATCTCGTCGATCTTCTTCAAGCCTTTATCCAATGTACGCAGGAAAGCATCCTCCTCTTCTTTGATCACTTTGCTCACAAGGTCTACCTGCTGCTGTAGTTCAGGGAATACATTCCTGAATTGTTCTGCAATTACCGGCACTAGTTGAGTAAGTAACGGCTGCTTATAATCCAGGTAAGAATAGTAATAACGTGCTGCCCTGCGCAGGATGCGGCGTATTACATACCCGGCACCTGTATTGCTTGGCAGCTGGCCATCTGCAATGGTAAAGCTGATAGCACGTATATGATCGCTCAGTACGCGGAAGGCGATATCCTGTTTGCTGTCTGTATAACCATATTGTTTCTTCGTGATCTTTTCTATCGCTGTGATAGTACCAGTAAACAGGTCTGTATCATAGTTACTCTGCTTGCCCTGCAGTACACGTACCAGGCGCTCCAGGCCCATACCGGTATCCACATGCATAGCAGGCAGGTTTTGCAAGCTGCCATCTTTCAGGCGGTTGAACTGCATGAATACGTTATTCCATATTTCTATCACCTGCGGGTGATCTGCATTCACCAGTGTCTTGCCATCGACAGTATTGCGCTCAGCTTCCGTGCGACAGTCCACATGTATCTCGCTACAAGGGCCACAAGGGCCTGTATCGCCCATTTCCCAGAAGTTATCCTTCTTATTACCCATAAGGATCCGGTCTTCGGCAATATGTTGCTTCCAGAAATCATACGCTTCCTGGTCCATTGGCAAGCCTTCTTTCTCGTCGCCGCCAAATACCGTAACGTATAGCTTGTCCTTGGGTATCTTATATACATCGGTAAGCAACTCCCAGCTCCATTCTATAGCTTCTTTCTTGAAGTAGTCGCCAAAGCTCCAGTTGCCCAGCATCTCAAACATGGTATGGTGGTAGGTATCTACGCCCACTTCTTCCAGGTCGTTATGTTTACCGCTTACGCGTAGGCATTTTTGAGTATCGGCTACACGCGGGTTAGGCGCTTGTTTATTCCCCAGGAAATAATCCTTGAATTGGTTCATACCTGCATTGGTAAAAAGCAGGGTAGGATCATTCTTCACTACTATAGGTGCAGAAGGCACAATGGTATGCCCCTTGCTGCGAAAGAAATCTAAAAACTGCTGACGTATCTCGTTGCCTGTTAACATAAGGCTGCAAAACTAAGCCAAAACTCAAAAGCCAAAACTCAAAAGTTAGATTAATTTTTATAATGTAAGCATGACCTGCAAAGGGCGGAGACTGAAATAGGAATTGGCTTTATGTATATGTTTCAAAATATAGTTTATAAATTTATATTATGAAGGCTGTTATCCTTTTTGTAGTAACTATTGTGATTTTACAAAAAGGGTATGCCAATAAGATTGACTCTCTCACGACGAAAGAAGAGGTATTGGAATTTTTAGCTTTCCACCTCGACAAGAGCAAAATCGCATTTTTATATAACTTTCCCAACCTATCACAAACGTTCAAGATCCAAAGCTATTTTTCCCATCCGGATACCCTTAACGATACTACAAGGGTAACAGACCATGCGACAAACCAGGACGTATTAAGGTATAGCACTTATATAAAGAACCCTTACAAGACCATCCACAGGGAGGATACATCCCATTACTACAATTTGCCACCATGGGGAGACATACAAGATTTCGTTTCGCATAGATATCCTATCTATTTCTGTAAAGCGGATATAGACCAAAACGGGTTAACTGACCTGATATTTTATGCTGATATAACCCTGGTTGTAATGGACGTAGGAGGCCAATTTGAAGGTTACATCCTCAATTCACTATATAACACAAACTCCTTTAGTTTTCGAAGTTTAGCAAAATTGCCTGATGGCGCTACTGCGTTGTTATTCAGACACGATTATAACAAGTGTATCCCTAAATGGCACGTGTCAAACGGAAAGGCTACTTACGTAACAATCAATACCCATACCAAAACAGAGATAAAAATTGATACCTTATATAAAATACTAAATGGCGTTGATACCGAATTTTTTGGCAAGTGCTACCTTCCTAATAATAAAATACCGCATCCTTATGCAGATACTATTGATATGCATCTTTACAACAAGATCGATACAATAGTGTATAAATATGGTGGGTTTACGAAATACCATATTCCATACAAATCAGCACACATTATAAAAATAGCCTACAACACTGTATATGGAGGCACCTGGGTTGATAGGAGCAGCTGCATGGAAATACACAAGGATGGCCAATGTTTTTTACAATACCCTATAAAAAAACAGTGTTCCAGCTTTTCAGGCACTATCGATGAAAAAACTGCACATGGACTATGGAATTTATTGACTTACGCCAATCTGGAATCAGCCAAACCCGATTATAGATGTTCCTGGTCGGAAAGAGGTACCTATATACTCTCGCTTTATTTTGATGATGGGAAAGTCAAGAGAATCATTTGTTCTCCAATAGTTCCATTCTTGGCATTGGGCAGCATAAGCAAGACTATCCTTGACATTAGCACAACCATCAACTGGCAACATTCAGAGAAGCGAACCGATTTTGAATGTCCTTGTACCTTACCTCCCTTACCAAACAACGATACTGAGAACTGCGACTGCAATGATCCTGACCGCTACACCATCTACGATTGATTTAAACGGCAACTCCTACTAAGCTTATTCAAGATTAAAACAGCCATATTGCGACTATCATTTATTTTAGAGGAAAATCCGGCCTTTAATAAAATTGAAAAAGCCTTTCTCACTCATAGCCTGTTTTATAATATGTGCGTTTGTGCTGCAGCACAGGATGGCGCATGTAGGCCCCAAACCGGGCGAGCCACTGAAACAGACTGACTGGGATAACCTTGGTTATTACCTATACCTGCCGGGGATATTCACGTATCATGATATTAAGGCCCTTAACTGGATACGGCCTATAGACAGTCAATATCACATGATAGGCGGGCAATTGTACCAGGCCAATAAGGTGGAGAACGGCAACATGGTATCTAAATACCTGGGTGGTGTGGCCCTGATGCAAACGCCCTTCTTCTTTGCAGGCGACTGGGTAGCGCACTATTATCATTACCCGGTAGATGGGTTTTCACCACCCTATCAGTGGGCCGTAGCGATAGCCGCGATGTTCTATGCCTTATTGGGTGTGTTCTTCGTGAGGGCTTTCCTGTTACTGTATTTCAAAGATCTGAATGTTGCTATATCGCTGCTCCTGCTATGCCTCGCGACCAACTTCCTGCAATACGTGGCGGTAGATGGCGGCATGAGCCATGCTTATATATTCCCACTATATGCATTGATACTATGGGTTACCAAAAAATGGCATGACCATCCCAAAGCTATATGGGCTGCCCTTATAGGGTATATCATAGGACTGGCTACTATATGCCGGCCTACAGAAGCAGTCATGCTATTCATCCCACTGTTATGGAATACCCATACCGAAGAGCCTGCCAGAGCCAAGTGGGCAATGGTAAAGCAACACAAAGGCCATATTTACATCACTATAGCCTTCGGGCTGATCGGCATCGCCCCCCAGCTTATATACTGGAAGGTGGTTACCGGTTCCTTTATATATGATGTCGGCAGTGCATGGAGTTTCCTGACGCCACACGTACGCGTGCTTACCGGCTGGGAAAAGGGATGGTTTGTGTACACGCCCATTACTATATTCTTTATCATAGGACTGTTCTTCGTGAAGGATTATCCCTTCCGCAAATCTGCTACCTGGTTTTGTATACTCAATATCTACATCATCATATCGTGGGCTGACTGGCGTTATGGCGGCAGTTATAGCACCCGCGCATTGATGCAGAGCTATCCCATATTTGCATTACCATTTACCGCCTTTATAGAACACATAGAAACCAAGAGATGGCGCTGGCTGTTTTATGCATTGGGCATTTACCTTATTTGCGTTAACCTCTTTCAGCTGGAACAATATTCCAAAACCATACTGCACTACTACGATATGAACCGTAAATACTACGGCCGCATCTACCTGAACACTCATCCTACGCCTCTTGATATGAGCCTGCTCGATGATGAGGAGGTATTGACCAATGAAAAGGGATATTCCAGAAAGACCTTACTGAGCTTTACTTCGCCCACCACCGTACAGTTTACCGGTAACAGTAAGGGAACCATTGCAGAGATGCCCATTAACACCAAAGCCGGCAGCTGGATAAAGGTAGATGCCCATATCCTGACACATAATGGTTTCTGGGGTGCTTACCTGGATGCTGAACTGAAAAAAGGCGATTCTGTAAAACACACAAGGGTAAGGCTTAATAACCCGATCAGCCAGGAAGGAAAGAACAATGAATACACCTTCTATATGCAAGTGCCAGCATTCTTCCAGGCAAGTAACCTATCCGTATACATCAACAGGGACGGGGATTATGAAGGCGTTATTGAGAAGATGGAAGTGACCGTCTTAGAACAATAGCCGAAGTAATAAATATAGATTAAGCTTATTTGTTGTTATCATTTGCTAACAATGCTAACACAGAAATTATATCATCTTTTAGCTGGAAGATTCCAATAGCTATCCCGGGAATCGGAGGCGAATGAATAAGATATTCTCATAGTTCAAAGTTTATTAAGGTTTATGTTGCAAAGGTACACAGGTATTGCCTGGCCAGCAAAAAAATCATGCTTACCTTGAAGGGAAAATCGTCCATCTTAATGCGCCGATGCTCCATTTTATACGGCCTCGAAGCGTCGCAATTTTGCATCATCAGTTAACAATAAAAAAAATAACGATGAGCAAATTTTCAGTACCAACAAGGGAAAACGTTTCCGCAGAAAACCAAGCCATATTCGACAAGCTACAGGGTGCTTTAGGCTTTGTTCCTAACCTGTATGCAACGATCGCATATTCAGACCATGCTTTAGGAAAATATCTTGCCTTCCAGAATGCGAGAACAACCCTGAACAATAAGGAGAAAGAAGCAGTGAACCTGGTAGTAAGCGAAGTGAATGGTTGTAAATATTGCCAGAGCGCACACACCGTAATAGGTAAAATGAATGGTTTTACTGACGAAGACGTACTGGAGCTACGCGGCGGTAAAAGCAATAATGCCAAACTGGATACATTGGTGAAGCTGGCAAAAGACATTACTGAAAATAAAGGAAGGGTGGCTGAAACTAACCTGAATGCCTTCTACAATGCGGGGTATACCAACGCCAATCTTGTAGACCTGGTAATGCAGATAAGTGATAAAATAGCGATGAACTACCTGCACAACCTGACGCAAATACCAATCGACTTCCCGGTGGCAGAACCACTAAAAGCAATACCTGCATAAATTTTGTTGAACATGATGATGGGCAAATAAGACTAATTTGCTCATCATCTTCTTAATTGTAATAACAATGGAAAAAAGATACCCGATACCGCCGTTTACTATGGAAACAGCTTTTCAAAAAGTGCAGGCTGCAGAAGATGCGTGGAATACCAAAGATCCCGGGAAAGTATGCCTGGCATATACCATAGATACAGAATGGCGCAACCGTACTGAATTTATAAATGGCAGGGAAGAAGTAAAAGAATTCCTTCGCCGCAAGTGGGCTAAGGAACTGGATTATAAACTGAAGAAAGAACTCTGGGGTTTTAGGGAAAACAGGATGGCAGTACGTTTTGAATATGAATGGCATGACGAGAGCGGGCAATGGTACCGCAGCTATGGCAATGAACTTTGGGAATTTGATGAAGATGGCTATATGCAAAAACGCTTTGCCAGCATCAATGATATGCCCATTAAAGAAACGGAAAGAAAACTATGAGCGGCAACAACCCTTTGACATTAGTGAATCCTCAAAACGGTAATCTTGCATTCAGGATATACTGTTTTGAGGACAACGGGTATTTTGATCATATACAGCGATTAAATTACTATTCTGTGATCCTGGTATCAGAAGGAAGCGGCAGGCTGAAGGCCGATTTCTCTGAGTATGCGCTGCAGGAGAAAACACTCCTGTTCTTTTCTCCCTATCAGCCTTTTATGATCAGTACACAGGAACCTATAAAAGGTGTGGTCCTTAATTTCCACCCCGATTTTTTTTGCATCCACAAGCACCAGAAAGAAGTAGCATGCAATGGTGTGCTATTCAATAATATTTATGAATCGCCGCTTTTGTCTGTTACAGAAAATGATGAAGGCGTCTTAAACGGATTGGTACAGCAAATGCAGGCCGAGATGCAAAACCCCGCGCTTGCGCAATATGAACTGCTGGTTTCTTACCTGAAGATATTTTTGATACATGCATCCCGCCTGAAAGTAAGCCAACAACCCATGCAGGAAGGACAATTGCCCAAAGAACCATTTATCCTACAAAATCTAAAGGATGCCATAGAAGAACATTACCGGTCGAAACATGCACCGAGTGATTATGCTACCATGCTGAATATCTCTCCCAAAGCACTTGGTAAGATCACTAAAACCCATTTCAACAAAACATTGAGCGATCTTATTGCAGAGCGCATTGTAATAGAAGCTAAGCGCGAACTGTACCTTACTTCCAAACCGGTAAAATCCATCGCTTACGAATTAGGTTTTGATGATGAATATTATTTCAGCAGGTTTTTTAAAAAGAACGCAGAGGTATCTCCGCAGATCTACAGAGACATGGTAGGTGCTGCGCGTGCGGAAAGTGCAAGCATTTAAAAACTATAGGATTGTAGATAGCAATGGCTCTATTGCACGGACAATATTATAGTTTTACAGAAATAATATGGCATGACCACCCTTACCGATCATAACATGAGAATTACAGAGATGGGGTTCTCTATAATTGAAAATATTTATTCCCAAATTGAAATAGACCGTATTATAAAAATTATCGATCAGGCAAATTCGGAAAGAGAAACATTTAGAAGATCGAAAGACCTTTTTGCGATTCTACAGTTTTTAAAAGAAATTCCTGAGATACAGGAACTTGTTTTGAATACTAAGCTAAAAACGGTTATCCGAACACTAATGGACGGAGACTATTTTATAGTTAAAAGCATTTATTTCGATAAGCCTCAAACATCAAATTGGTATGTCGCCTATCATCAGGACCTAACCATTTCTGTAGACAAAAAGCTGGACATAACAGGTTATGGCCCATGGACGGTAAAACAAAACCAATTCGCGGTGCAGCCACCTATTGAAATACTTGAGAATATTGTGACGATTCGCATACATCTTGATGATACCGATGGCGATAACGGGGCGTTAAAAGTGATACCAAAATCGCATGCAAAAAAGATATACCGACCAGAAAACATTGACTGGAATAAAGAAACAGAGGTGGTATGTGCAGTGCCTAAAGGTGGCGCTATGCTGATGAAACCGCTGCTTCTGCATAGTTCATCCAGAACAACGAACAATAGAGCACGGAGGGTTATTCATATAGAATTTTCAAATAAGGAACTACCCGATGGTTTGGAGTGGTCGGAGAGATTGGAGATTCACTAGCTTTATCATTTCCTTAGCTAATTATCACATCTACTAATCAGCTCATTAACCTTATATTTGATACGTGAGTTTTCTCTATCCGCTGTTTCTTGTAGCAGGATTAACCCTGGCTATCCCCATACTGATACACCTGTTCAACCTGCGCAGGTACAAGGTGGTCATGTTTCCCAGTACCAGGTTCCTGAAAACCATCCAGCTGAAATCTCAGAAGCAATCACAATTAAAATATAAATGGCTGCTGGCGCTGAGGCTGTTATTCCTGGCATCGCTGATACTGGCTTTTGCGCAGCCGTTCTTTAACAGCGGCAATAAAAAAGATACGGGCAATCGCCTGCAGGTGATCTATATAGACAACTCCGGCAGCATGGGCGTGAAGAAAGGAGCGCGTACACTATTTGAAGTAGCGAGGGAGGCAGCGCGCAAACAAGTGCTGCAATCGCTCACGGGCAGCCGGTTTGTTATACTCACCAACGATAAGCCACTCAGCTATCAGCCGCAGCCTGCAGATAAGGTATTGACAGAGATGAACAGCCTTGACCTGACCGGTGCCAGTAAATCATCAGAAAAGATATTTGCCACCATACAGAGCATCCTGCAAAGCGAGTCTGTCACAGCGGCAGATGTGTACTATTATTCAGACTTCCAGGAAAGCACTTTTGCAGCAGACGATAAAACCCAGCTGAAAAATATACGGTTCTATGGCATACCTGTACAGTCGGACGCTGCCGGTAATGTGTACATAGATACCGCCTACATAGATGCGCCGGTACTACAGAGTGGCATGCAGAATAAACTGGTGGTACGCAGCAGGATGGAGGGAAGTGCACCCAAAGAAGCACCGGTATTGCAGCTAAGCATCAACGGGCAGGTAAAGAGTGCCGCTACGCTGAACTTTGATGAGAAGAATGAACGCACAGATACCCTGGCCTTCCAGGTAAGTGGCAATGACTGGCAACGTATTGTACTGAATGTAAATGATGCAGCCGTTCGATTCGATGATACCTTCCGTATAGCAGCAAGAAGTGCACCCAGCCTGTCGGTATTGGTATTGAACGAATCGCAGGAGAGCCCGTATATACAGGCGGCTTTTAGTTCTTACAATGGCTTTCAGCTGACGCAGCAGCACACAGGCGCAGGCAACACCGACTGGAGCGCCTATAACCTGGTGATACTGAATGGCATCACGCATATGGATAAAACATTGGGCTCTGAGCTTGCCAAAGCCCTGCAAAACGGATTGAGCATCTGCATCTTCCCGGCCAAAACATCTAATTACGATGCATTTAATGAAGGGCTGCAACAGGTGGCCGATATACGCTTTACAGGGCTGGATACGGCAACACAGACCGTTGCCAGCCTGCAGCAAGGCAGCGACCTGGTGCGGGACATGTTTGAAAGCGTACCGGAAAACGTGCAGCTGCCTACCAGCAACTGGCATTATGTTGTAGATGCAGGGATATCTGCCAACCAACAAGCCGTGCTCAGCTTCCGTAATGGGGCACCGTTCCTGGCAAGGTATAGCCCATCCAAGGGGCAATTATATATATGTGCATCCTCGGCCGACCTGGATGCCGGTAACTTTTCGGGTAGCTATTTCTTTGTACCCTTCCTGTACCAGATGGCCATGCAATCGCGCGGGGGGGATATGTATGCCCTGACGTTAGGCAGGCAGCAGCCCGCCTTTGTACCATTTGACAACGCCGGGGAGCGGAATATGATACATATTAAAGGTAATGGCATAGATGTGATACCGGCACAAAGGCCGGCGGGCAAAGGCCTGGATGTATTTGCAGACCCTGCGGTGCAGCAGCCCGGATTTTATACCCTCACAGCAGCAGGCACCGATACGGCAGTTATTGCCCTGAATAGCGACCGGACAGAATCGAAGCTGGCAACATGGAAGCTAGCAGACCTGAAAAACCGCTGGAAAGGCGACAATATTTACTGGCTGAATGCTGCCGGCACTACCGGCGCAAAAGCCGGTTCTACACTCGGTAGTTTCCCGCTTTGGAAAGTTTGTGCTATTTTAGCCGTGTTAATGCTAACTGCCGAAACATTTTTGCTGGCAGGCGGCTTTCGCAAACAATCTGCTGCTACTCAATAGCCACTATGCAAGTGCTCATCCGACAGGCGAGGATCTGCGACCAACGATCCAAATTTCATAACAGAGTTGTTGATATATTTATTGAAGATGGCATCATCAAGGATATAGCCGCATCTCTGAAAGTTAAGGCGAAACAAACTATAGAAGCTAAGGGCATGTATGTGAGCACCGGCTGGGTAGACCTGTTTGCAGACTACCGCGAGCCGGGATATGAACATAAGGAAACCATAGCCAGCGGATTGAAAGCCGCGGCGGCAGGTGGCTTTACCCATGTATTTACCTTGCCTAATACGCAACCGGCAGTAAGTACCAAATCGGTTGTAGAATTCATATTACAAAAAGCCAAGGGCAATGTAGTAAGCCTGCACCCATTGGGCAGTATTACCCAGAACATAGAAGGTAAAAACCTTGCGGAAATGCTGGATATGCATACGCACGGCGCGATAGCATTTACGGACGGCTGGAAAACAGTTGACAATCCGCAACTGATGCTAAAAGCGCTGGAATATGTAAAAGCATTTGACGGCACCCTGATACAAATACCATTGAACAGTGACCTGGCAGCGGGTGGACTGATGAACGAGGGACCGATTTCCGTGCAACTAGGAATGCCCGGTGTGCCTGCACTGGCAGAAACCATACAACTATACCGCGATATAGAACTGCTACGCTACACAGGATCTAAGCTGCATGTAACCGGTGTATCTACCGCGGAGGGTGTGAACATGATACGCAAGGCCAAAAAAGAAGGTTTGCGGATAACCTGCTCGGTTACCCCATACCATTTGGTGCTGTCAGATAATGACCTGAAAGGATATAGCAGCCGCTATAAAGTAAGCCCGGTATTACGCAGCGAGGCGGACAGCAAAGCTTTGCTGAAAGCTGTGGCAGACGGAACGATAGATTGCATTACATCGCATCACCGCCCGCAGGAATGGGACGCCAAGGAAAAAGAATTTGAATATGCCGCTGATGGCATGAACATACAGGAAATAGCCTACCAGGTGGCCTTACAGGCTGTAGGTGTGGAAAGGCTGGCAGAAATGTTAACTGCCGCGCGTGATATATTTGGCCTGCCGGCTACTAATATTGAAAAGGGTGCGACCGCAGACCTTACCATTTTTGCAACTGATGGTACCACTGTGGCCGATCAAATGCAATCAGCATCCAGGAATAACCCTTTTATTGGCCAGGAACTGACCGGAAGAGTGATAGGAATTATTAATAATGATCATATTCACTTAAATAAATAACATCATGAAAAAAATACAAACACATGTCAAATATGCCTTAATCACAGGTATCGTTTTGATTGTATTAAACCTGGTATGGTATATCACAGGACTCACTTTCACCAGCTGGGGCGGTTATATATTACTGATACCCTATTTAATAGGGGTCATTCTCAATGCAAATGCCTACTCAAAGGCAAACAATGCAGATATCACATTCGGCCAAGCATTTGGCAGCTGTTTTAAGGCCTCTCTTATTATATCCGTTATGGCCGCAGTATGGACGGCCATTTTCATCATTCTCTTTCCCGAGTTTATTGATAAAATGCTTACCATGACATCTGATCGTATGGCTCAAAAAGGCATGGACGAGGATCAGATAGATCAGGGTATAGCTATGACGAAAAAATTCATGAATATGCCATGGATGGCAACGATGGCATTTATATGGGATCTCTTCATCGGTGTTATATTTTCTTTGATAGCCAGCGGCGTCGCCAAAAAGAACCCACAACCACAACATATACAACAATAATCAAAACAAATTCAAACGAACTTGGAGCAGAAGGCTTTTGCAGTAACGGATAAAGGAAACAAATTTTCTATACCCGTTGTTATGGGTATTATCATTGCCATTGTAAAAATTATACTCAGCGCTATTCAGTACAAATACTTCCTGGAAAGTTACCGGGCGAGTATGGTGCTGTTTATATCTTCTCTTTTAATTGGCGCTATCCTGCTTTTTGTTACGGGCAGCATGCAAAAGAAGAAATTTGGCAATACTATAACCATCAAAGAAGCCTTCCAGGCGATATTTATCGCTATCTTAATTGTGGTAGTCAGCAATTTCATCTTCGACCAGGTGTCTATGAAAATGGATCCCGGGATGAGTGAACGCATCTACCATGGCAAGGTAGCACTCGCAAAAACAACCCGTAATTCTGCACAGAAGATAAAAGAACTAACAGAGGAATACCAGCAGGAGTTGAAGCAACCGGTATCCATTGGCAATATGCTGGCAGGTTTGCTGAACAGTATTATTAAGTATAGTATATTAGGTATTATTTTTGCGCTCGCGCTGGGCAGGAATAAACCGACAACCGCATAACCATATATGTCTGTAGATATATCCATAGTAGTACCCTTATACAACGAAGAGGAATCCCTGCCGGAACTGGTGGACTGGATAGAACGTGTGTGCGCGGAACATGGATATTCGCATGAGATCATCATGATAGATGACGGAAGCACAGACAGCAGCTGGAACGTGATCAAACAATTGTCCAAAGATTACACGGCTGTAAAAGGCATCAAATTTCAACGCAATTACGGCAAAAGCGCTGCGCTGAATGAAGGATTTAAAGCGGCCAAAGGCAATGTGGTCATTACCATGGATGCCGACCTGCAGGACAGCCCCGATGAGATACCGGAACTATACCGAATGGTGACCGCGGAAGGATATGACCTCGTAAGCGGGTGGAAGAAAGTGCGTCATGATAACGCGCTTACAAAAAATCTTCCTTCCAAACTGTATAACGGCGTCAACAGGTGGATATCGGGCATTAAACTGCATGATATGAACTGCGGCCTGAAAGCTTATAAAAAGAAAGTAGTAAAAAGCATAGAGGTGTACGGAGAGATGCACCGGTTTATACCCGTGCTGGCCAAATCTGCCGGCTTCCGTACTATAGGTGAAAAAGTAGTAGTGCACAGGGCACGTAAGTATGGTGTCTCTAAATTTGGATGGGAACGTTTTATCAATGGTTTCCTGGATTTGCTTTCTATACAATTCATCAGCCGCTTTGGCAAGAAACCTATGCACTTCTTTGGACTGCTGGGTACCATTGCTTTCTTTATTGGCTTTGCTTCCATCATCTGGCTGGTAATAGAACGCATTAGCACAGGTGCTGATTTTGGATTGACCAACCGCGTTACTTTTTACCTGGCACTTACTACTATGGTAATAGGTACGCAATTTTTCCTGGCTGGCTTTTTGGGCGAGCTTGTTAGCCGCAGCGCTGCAGACCGCAATAATTACCTGGTAGAGGAACGCTTCTAATAGTGATTAATATCGATACTTATTGATGCAAAGTACCTGCGTGGCAGGAAGTTGCCAACACCTGTACCACCGTGCGCACTAAACTGCGTGATGCCGGTAACCTGGGCAGATTGTACATTGAATATATTCTTTACCCCGGCAGTTAACAACACACGCTTGTGATATAGCTTCTTCTGAATCGTGGCATCCATAATACTGAAAGCTGCCTGGCGGCCATTGAATTGCTGTTTGCCATCATCATCCAGAAACAAGAACGGTTGCGCGCCTGTAAGCTTATAAAATACATTGAAGTTGATGCCCACTTTAGGCAGGGAATATTGTAAAGTAGTTGTGATCTCGCTTACATTAAAAGGATCAAAGCCATTGCCTGCCTGGAATACCCGCGTAAAGGAATAACCAACCATACCATGGAAGTTTTCATATTGTCCATCGGCCTGTGCATTTGCTATTGCATTGGCAACATGGGATGCATTCTTATAAGTGTAGGCAATAGGATTAAAAGGATCGATGATATGCACTAATGATATCTCATTGTTCACATCGTTATAATATCCTGTAAGGATAAACTGCAGATAGTTGGACTGCTTCTCGATTGCCTGGTAAGATGCTGACAACTGCCACTGGTTGCTATGCTCTTCTTTCAAGCTATCATTCCCCGTGATATCGTGATTCGTATCTTCGAAATCAAGGTATAATTCCTTTAAAGACGGAGCTCTATACCCCTGTGCATAAGATGCACGTATCTGCATCTTTTTAAGCGGCGTGAGCAATAGGTTGAATGCAGGTATCAGCGGCGGGTGGTATTTAGTATTATAAGAGCTTCTAAGCCCTGTATTGACCGTAAGCATATCGGGCAATACTACATAGGAAAGGTCTGCATAAGCAGCATAGTCTTGTATCGTATTCGTGCGTCCGCGTAACTTGAGGCTATTGAAATATTGCATATTGATATCATAGCCCACTGTGTATTTAAACCTGTCGATATGATTGGTATAGCCCCCCCTGAACGAATAATCGTAAGAAGAAGTAGTATCCTGGTCTCCGGGATTGGTGGTAAGATTTTCCTGCATCGTCACCATATCTTTATTAATGGTTTTATGCACCCGGTGATAATATGCAAAGCTATTCTGGCTGGTCCAGTGCCCTGTCTTACCCAGGTCGCCCTGCATAGATAAGCGGTTCAGTATCCTGTCTGTATAAAAGTAATTGTCTATAGCATAAGCGCCGAATGGATCCCAGCTACGCAGGCTGCCCCGGTCTGTTATTGTCTCTTTCATCAGGTCGGACGCAAGTGACAGCCTGAAATGGGAAGGCGCAGTATAGGTATAATTAAAGTTGCCAATCAGTTGTTCATCGGGCTTAAATAAGAAACAGCGATTTGTATTGATGGTATCATTGTGATAACCTTTTGCCGAATCAATATTCTTCCATCCCTGGAAGAAATTGCGTGCTGCACCTATGGTCACCTGGCTGCGCTGCCTGATGGCAAAAGTGAGCGAGCCATCCCAGTTGTAGTTATCTGTAGTAGATGCCAGCCCGCCAATATGCAGGCCAAAGGGTTTGTGCTGCTGACGGGTAATGATATTGATAACACCGCCCATAGCATCTGTACCGTACACAATGCTCATGGGGCCCTGCACTACTTCTATACGCTCTACATTGTACATGCTTATCTGCGACAGATCTATATTCCCATTCTCGCGGCCATTTACCGGCATACCATCTACGAGTATTTTCACCTTATCGCCACCCATGCCCTGCATACGCATACTGGTACCCAGTATATCGCCATCGCCCGACATGCTGATGTTTAACTGCTTGGAGAGCACCTCATTGAGGCTTACCGCACCCTGCGCCTGTATCATAGCGCGTGGTATTACCTGGTAGGCAGATAGTGCATCCTGCAATTTGGTTGGCGCAGCAACACCGGTTACCACTACCTCATTAAGTGCACTGAATTTCTTTTGGATATAAAAAGTTGTATCAAGAGGGCCTGCAGCGGCAGAGTCGTATTGAACCACGTAAGGATCGTAGCCTGCAATGGTGACCTTTACTGTTGCAGGATAAACATTGATAGCAAGCGATACCTTGCCGTTCTCATCTGTTTGCTCTGTTTTGGTTAGCAGGCTGTTCTTATAAAGATGAACATACGCAAAAGGGATAGGTTCATTATTATCCTTATCGCGCACGGTAAAGTGCAGCTCCTGCGCGATGGATGCCACCGACAGGATCAAAGGAACAATAATGATATATAGCTTGCGAAACATGGTCTCTATTAGTTCAAAAAGTTCAGCCATCTGATAGAAATGGCTGAACTTTTTTATTTATTCTTATTGACAGTAGTATTAATGCTGTACTGTCAGTTTTTCATTTATTTTCCAGCTACCATTGGTTACCGTTACTATATAAGTACCGGCAGCATAGTTGGCTGTATTAATACGTAATGCGTTCAGGCCACTGTTCAGTTTCACAGGAGTGTTTTGCATCACTTTACCCGTAATATCCGTTACGATAAACCTTGCATCAGCAGCTTCTTTAGTATTGATCACCAGGTCTGCATTTGTTGTTGCAGGGTTTGGTACCAGTGTATGTGCTGTAACGATATTGTTTACATCATGGACATTAGCAGGGAATTGTACGATGCGTTTTGCAAACACAGCTTTGCCCTGGCTACTTGTGAAGCCGGTAAATTTGATCTGGTATATAGCCCCTGTATCTACAATTGTTTTTACGAAAAAGGTAGCGGTTGTATCCAGATCGTAAGTAAATGTAGTTGTATTAAATACTTTCCAGTCAGAACCTATCTCGTGCATATTATGTGTAAATGTGCGACCTGCGAATGTGGTAGTATCCGGGTTAACACCACGAACATCAGCCACCTGCACGCCCAGATTAGATAATACACCCATTACAGGATAAGGAACCAACGGACCAGGGCCCATGCTGATGTACTCTATATAGCGTGTAAATACAACGTCCCATGTTTTTTGGTCAGGCTCGCGATCTACAACAGTGTTGTTTATTACATCGAAGTAACCGAAGTTCTTGCTTGTAAAGCTCGGACTCTTACGGATCGTATCCTGGTGGTCTATTGTACCATCAAAGCTGGCGATGTGGAAAGCATAATAAATGCTTGCGGTAGGATAGCTCTCGTAATGAGAGATGGTCATTTTGTAAGGAGCCCCTCCTACATATAGCAGGTACAGCGAATCCCCGTCTACCATGTGGCTGGTCGTATTATATTTACCCCATCCGTAATCAAATAATGCACCGCTGGTATTGGCATTCAAAGCACCCCAATCCCAACTGCTGTCAGAATTATGCAACAGCGTCATGGACATGGTATCTGACGGAGCAAGAGAAGCGAACTTGGCAGTTGCAGTAGTATGCAATGAATATACCTTCACTCCATTTTGAACATGGTTAGCAATCACACTCACGCCACCAAAGCCGGGACCACCAGGTATCATTTCAAAGCCTAGGTGCCAGTTGGTATTAGAAACCGGCGAGCCTACAGCACCATTCTTTAAGCTATAAAAAATATCGTTTGCGTAACCACTGCTCATCTGAACAGAATCTGCCACCCAGGCAGACATCTGAGCATTGGCCTGCAGGCTGAAAAGCGTAACTGCGGAAAATAGTAAAGTTTTAAAATTCATCTATGAAAAGCTTTAGTTACCCAAAGGTAACCTTACCCTTTTCGATAGACCTGAAAAAAGACAAGTATTTACAATAGTATGACAGAATTACACTGCTATATCCAACCCTGGTTATGGAGGTATTTCGCTATCTGTACCGCATTGGTAGCAGCTCCTTTACGCAGGTTATCAGCTACTATCCAGCAATTGAGTGTGTTGGGCTGTGAATAATCCCTGCGGATGCGGCCAACGAATACCTCATCCCTACCGGCGGCGTCTAAAGGCATTGGGTAGGCATTGTTTTTGGGGTTATCAACCACTACCACACCCGGCATATTAGAAAGGTATTCCCTTACATCGTTTTCATCAAAATCCTTGTTCAGCTCAATGTTCACGCTTTCGCTGTGGCCGCCCATTACCGGTACACGTACCGTTGTTGCAGTAACTTTGATGCTGTCATCGCCCATGATCTTGTTCGTTTCCAGCACCATTTTCATTTCTTCTTTGGTATATCCATTATCCTGGAACACATCTATATGCGGCAATACGTTGAGGTCTATTCGATGCGGGTATACTCCCAGGCCGTCCCCACCGGCACGTTGGTCCATCAGTTCTTTTACCGCTTTTTGTCCGGTACCTGTAACGGATTGGTAAGTGCTTACAACCACGCGTTTGATACCATAGTGATCGTAAAGCGGCTTTAATACCATCACCATCTGGATAGTGCTGCAATTAGGGTTAGCTATGATCAGATCTTCTTTGGTAAGTACATTACCATTTACTTCGGGCACTACCAGTTTTTTGGCAGGATCCATGCGCCACGCAGAGGAGTTATCTATCACGTAGCAACCTATAGCAGCGAATTTAGGAGCCAGCTCGAGGGATATGCTGCCACCAGCAGAGAATATAGCCACGGCAGGCTTCATGCTGATAGCGGTGTCGGCATTTACTACTTCGTATTCCTTACCCATGAACTTCACCTTCGTGCCTGCTGACCTTTCAGAAGCTACAGGAATCAGTTCTGTTACAGGAAATTGTCTTTCCTCCAGTATTTGCAACATGGTGCTGCCTACAAGGCCTGTGGCACCTACTACCGCTACGCGCATTGTTATATGATGTTTTTTTAATCGGGGTGCAAATATAAGTAATGCAAAACAAACACCATTTTGTAGGTTTGATTGTATAGCTTCATATACAACTAACAATCATTGAAATATCCTCTTTACATATTCGTTCTCATGTTGCCAATGCTTACAGGTTGTTATGCCATACTACCTGCAAAACATGATAATATGATAGCAATAACTAAGGATAATCTTAAGAGCCTGAACGGACATTATAGCAATATCTCAGATACGCAGGATAGGCATTTTGAGCCTAATTTATGGAATGTCATCAATCATATGCGTTTTAAAAAGCAGATTTCCGGCGCGAGAGGGGAAATAAAGCTACAAGTATTGAATGACAAGCGGATAAATGTAACACTACTATTAAGTGATAGCTTACAATACAATCACATATTGAAAGGCAAAGTAAAAGAGGGTTATTTTGTCACCAGGAAGAAGTTCCTGTTTATTGGTATTCCACTTTTTTTAAATATAGAAAAGAGTTTGAAGATGCAATTCGCACTTACCTCAGAAGGCAATCTATTGGTAGATAGTAAGGCTGGATTGTACGCAGCAATTCTTATAGCAGCTGGCCAAGCAAGTCATTCAAACACACAATATAAAAGGATAAAATAAAAGCCCTGCGTTGCAGAGCTTTTCAGTATTATAATTTTTCGGGCAAAGTATATTTCCTGCCCTTGTTCTGCTCCTGCAGCCAGCTTACCAATGGCTGGAAGTATTCGAGCATTGCTTTAGCATTCAGCTCATCACCCGTAGATTCCTTCAGCACTTTGCGCCAGTCTTTAGAAGCGCCGGGGTATTGTATCTTTTTCAGAAAATCGCCGATGCCTTTTTGCCCGTAATAGTTGGTAGCGCGCGGATCCTGGTGCAGGATCTCTTTAGCAATATGGTTGTGCAGCTGGTATAAGATCACATAAGACAATGCATAGTCGTAATACTGTGCAGGGTCGTCATTGATATGTGTTTTGGTTGCTGCATCGCAATACTCTTCGCCACGGTTTGTTGGTGGCACAACACCCTGGTATTTTTTAGCCAGCTCCCACCATTTGGCATTGAACTGGTCAGCCGGCAGGTTATCTACATACAATGATTTTTCAAAATTGCTCATAGTGCCAGATGAGAAGAAGATGAACACTACAGAGTTTAAAGCCTCTTTCAGCAGCGACTGGATGCTGTCTGTTTTTACATTGGCATCTATCAATCCCCTGCCGGCGAGGTAAGGTTTTTGCATAGCAGCAAGGCCCATCATAGTGCCTATAGCTTCATGATATGCACGGTTAGCTCCCTGGCGCAGCAGTGGCGGTACATCTTTATTGGTATAAGTAAGATAGTAATAAATATGGCCCAGTTCGTGGTTAGCTGTTTCGTACCATTCTGCATTGTTCTCTACACTCATCAGGCTGCGCACATCATGATCGAGATCCATGTGCCATGCAGATGCGTGGTTATTCTTTTTCACATTGCTATCTGCAGGGTAAGGGTAGAGGCTTGATTTCTGCCAGAAAGTTGGTGGCAGTGGCTGATAACCAATGCTGGTGTATAATTCTTCCCCTTGCTTTACGATCCATTCCGGTGTTTTTGTTTTCAGCACTTTATCCAGGTCTATACCTTTTACTGTTACTTCAGAGCTCCAGTCCTGCGCCCAGCGATTTGGCAACCAGTGTGCAGGCAAGTAATCAGGCACTTCCTTTACACCATATTTTTTAGCCAGCTCATAACGCATCCATGTATGCAGTTCCCTGTAGAGCGGATAAAGCTCATTCATCAGGCGATCCATTGTCTGCATCATCTCGTCTGTCTTCATACCATAATCGCTCACCTGGTAAGTGAAGAAATCATGATAGCCTAGTGCCTGTACGGTTTGGTTACGCAGATCGCGCAACTGAACAAGTCCGCCTTTTAAGGTCTTACCTACTTCTTTGCTTGCTTCCCATGCGGCAAGACGGCTACTTACATTGTTCTCTGCCTTCAATACGCTATCCAGGTAATTGGTGCTTGTCTTCTTACCATTGAACATATACTGAAAGCCATAGAGCAAGCGTGTTTGCTCATTCTCTGCTTTGATGCGTTTTTTTACCACATCTGCTATTGTCTGCGGATTATTGGCAGCATTGTATAAGATCAATTCCAGTTGCTTTACCTGTACATCGGTCAGCTTATCTTTTTGTTCCAGGAATTTTTTAGCCTGCTCAATATTTTCCTTACTGCCAGTAAATGCAGCCATGGCCTCATCGGCTTTTTGCGCATTGATTGTATTGGTAGAGTCTCCTTCAACAATCTCGGTATTTGATTTCCATTGTGCTTCCTGCTCAGCAGTATATAGCTTTACATACTCTGTAGTATAGCTGTCTATAAATTGCTGCACATCCTGCGTGCCGGTTTTGTTTTCGCCGGTATTGCTGTTGCAGGAAAATAATGTACAGGCACACAGTGCCAGTATGGGCAAATATTGCTTCATTATTATAGATTTTTGAAAGCGTAAATCTATAATAAACTTAACTAAGATGATGAGTTAGAAACAGGGTTATTTTTTGCTTCCGGATTCTTCTGCAGTAAAATCTATCAGCAATTTGGCGAGATCATCAATATGCTCGAGTGATATTTCTTTGGCTACATCAAACACATCGTGGTAATATGGTTTGGTGCCATTACCGTAGATGAATACACCGTGAACGCCTTTATCGCAAAAAGAATAATGATCACTATTACGTGTCTGGTCGCGTTTTTTAATTTCAGGCAGATAACCCCTTTCCGCATTGATCTTCGCCATGATATTGTACTCATGCTCGTTTTGCGGTGCATTGACCATCGTGATGCCATTGGTGGCATCGCCTGTCATATCGAGGTTTACTAAAAACCTGATCTGCGACAAAGGGAAAACGGGATGGTTCACATAATACTCAGAACCCAGCAAACCGGCTTCTTCTCCGCTAAACAACATAAAGGCTACAGAATAACGTTGCGGATGCTCTGAAAAATATTTAGCGAGGTAGAGCACCAAAGAAGTGCCGCTGGCATTATCGTGCGCGCCTGGGAATATGGCGTTGCTGCCCATTTGCCCCAAATGATCATAGTGTGCAGAAAATACTATAAAACTATCGGGTTGTTCTGTGCCGGGTACGTATCCTATCACATTCTGATTTCTGAATGCCGGGATGAACTTAGCTACAATATTTGCCGCGGCTTTTCGAGGCCTGCGTGGTAAAGCGCTATCCTGGGCATATACAATTGTTGCCGCCGTAGTGTCCGTACAGGCAAACCAGGTCATCTTACCATGAACAGGTATAATGAACAAGCCGGATGGGAATTCTTTAGCGATCCCGCGTAGCGAGAACTTCATATACTTATTCAGTGTATCCGCATTCTTTAAAAAGTATCCTTCGCCGGGCGTGAATGTAGATTTTACCTCTGCCCAGGATGCCGAGTCTTTTACTTTTTTCAGATTCAGCCTGTGCAATTTTATTTTACCATCTGTAATGAAAGAACTGCTGGCAGCATGCACCAGGAAGTCTGTTCCCGGAACTAACACATTCCTGTTTACTTTCAGCAATATTTCCCGCGGAAAAGTATTGATAGACATGGTATATGGCTGCTTGTACTGGCTGTCTTTACCAAAAGCAGATAGGCCGAAAGAAGCAAAATTTCTTGCGATATAATTGGCAGCATGTTCGCCGCCTTTATTTACATAACCCCTGCCGTGCATATTGCTGCCGGAAAGAGTAACAATCTGGTGTTTGATCCAACGCTTTTCATTTTGAGCATTGGACTGAGAAAATAGAAACAAAAAAACGATCGAAGCAACAATAGACCTGTACATAACTGAAATATCCGAACGGCGTAAAAATAAAGATTAGGATGTGTTCTGTAAAATCTGCTAGCCGTTGAAATATACTGTCCTGCAACTATTTGCTAAAAAAAACACCTGTATACCCAACATATATTTATAAATAAAGGTCTTTATATCTAAAGGTTATAAACACACATGAGGCATATCAGGTTATGTATATGGATGCTATTGCTATCTATGTACCCTTGCATTGCCCTGTGCCAAAACCTGGTACCCAATCCCAGTTTTGAGGACTATAATTTTGGTAACTATACCTTCTTACACGCAAAATATTGATAAATGTATAATTTAAAGCCTGATTAGAATTATTCAGGCTTTTTCTTTGGAGCTGATTTGCTTTTTGCATCTTTTACTGATGCTTTAATTACCTCCATAAAAGATCCTTTAACGACAAGCTTTTTGTCGTATTTTTTTGCCCTTTCTTTCTTTGCAGGCTGTTTATTTTCACTGTTATCAGGCATAATCAAATTTACCATTTTTCTGTTATACTTTTGCGCTGTAGTATTAATCATGGCGTTGTACCTGAAATAACCACTTAAGTACACTGACGCACAATATGACTTGATACGCTGTTATGGCGTAGCTATGTCTTTGCGTTGGTGGGCTGTGGTTAGCCTCAGGTACAAAAAGAACTATGGCTACGCTACTTTTTTTCTTTCATCCTGAAATAACCACAAAATGCAAAAACAAATTTCTTCAATTCTTGCTACAGCAGCAACGACAATTCTTTTCTTTGGTCTTACCTTATTTAGCCAATGTACTAAAGATCCATGTAACGATATTAAATGCTTACATGGCGGAACTTGTAAAAGTGGAACCTGTAAATGTCCAACAGGATACGAGGGTACGACTTGTAATGAAAAAGAGAATGATAAATTTACAGGTAATTATGTAGGTAATGATTGTGGTAGCACTGAAACGTATGTAGTAAAAGCACAGGCTGATACTAAAACCATATGGATAACTGTACCTGATGCTTTCAGCGGCCATATTTACGGAACGGTATCAGGAACTACTGTTTCCTTCCCCTCGCAATCATTATTAATAGATACAGATTATTATACCTTTTCCGGAAGTGCATCTTTATCGGGAAATACTTTGTCTATCAATTATACAGTTATTGATAGTGATGGGAACAAGGCATCTTGCAATTTTGTAGGAACCAAATAATTCAATACTTGTATAAAATAATGTATTTAAAAGCAATTTATTAGTTTCATGCTAATAAATTGCGTTTTCATGTTTAAGTACGATGGAGAGAACTATATTCTTGAACTGAAGTTTTCACAAGATGAATTTTGTGCATTTTATAGGCTACATAATTTTTTTGATAGAAGAATAGAAGCAAAAGAAAAAATTAGTAGTGCTGTTATCGAAAAATACTGTGCTTTGATGAAAAAAATAATTGAGAGACCTCAGTTAGAGCACTATGAAAATATAATGAAGGTTAAAGAAAATACCTTATCGTTAATTAACCGTTACGATCAACATTTCTCTTTTCAGACTAAAATTAGAATGGAAACATTTATTATCCCCCCTGATAACAGTTTCCCAAATGGAATATCTTTCCCAGCATCAGTAATCACAAGCACTATTAATTCAGATGATATAATAAGTAGGTTCTTTGAAACAATACTTTCATCCGATATAGATATAGGTCAACTTACTACAAAGGATAAAGACAATCTTATCAAAATGATTGTCGATAATTTTAAGCCTCAACTTAAACACAAAGCAACCAGAAAAAGAGACTATCCAACTACAAATAAACTCCACATTATAGCAGGTTGCATCTTAGTATCATTTGGTTTGTTACTAACTGAAAAAGACTACAAGTCTACACAATCCTCATCCATATATTATACCGAATACCTTGCCAAATCAACTAAGCATTTATTTCAAAAACATTATAACTCATTGAACGACAAAACTTAATAATTCAAGTCTCCGAAATTTAATTCTTTTTCGTGTACACAAAATTACTCTACAAATTTGTATACATAATTTGTATACGTCATTTTGTATACTTTTTTAGTGTACAAAAATTCCCGGTTATTTTTTCCTGTTTTTTATTGAATTAGCAAGAGAGCTTTGTATAAATGAAAAAACCACTTGCGGTAACAAGTGGTAATTCGTTGAATACGCCTGTAGCTCAAAAGGAAAGAGCAGCTCCCTACTAAGTTGCAGATCTCGGTTCGATTCCGAGCGGGCGTACTATGACATAAAGATAAGAATTACTATCTATTTCCCATGTTTTTATGGAAACTTTAAGAAAATAAATTAGTACAATTTACACGCAAAATGTAAATTTATAGGACAATTCAATACAATGGAATTCACATTCAAAACCTTACATCAGTTCAATGATTTCTTCAAGGATGAAAAGACATGCTATCAGTTTTTAGAATCTGAATTATGGACAGATGGCCCGGTATGTCCTCACTGCGGTTCTATGAAAAAGCCATATATAGTAAAGCCAAGAGGAAAGTTTAAAGATATACCATCATACAGATGTTCAGAGAGAGTTTGCGATCTGCCTTTTACAGTTAGGACTAATAGTATTTTTGAAGGTAGCAAAGTAGAATTGCGCAAATGGTTTCAGGCGATCTATGAAATTACAACCAGTAAAAAAGGGATAAGTTCTATGGAGTTGGCTACTCGCATAGGAGTAAGTCAAAAGACATCATGGCTAATGAACCATAAGATACGTAACATGCTTGCAGATACGGCTCCGGAATTATTGGGGGAAAATGATATGGTACAGGCAGACGAAACATACGTGGGTGGCAAGAACAAGAATAGGCACAAGAACAAAAAGATAGAAGGTTCTCAAGGGCGTTCGGCAGCAGATAAAACACCCGTAGTTGGGCTGATAGAAAAAGGTGGTAAGGTTATGACCTTTGTTACTCAAAATACTGATGCTGACACTTTAAATGAGATCATCAATAATAATGTTGCAGAAGGCGCAACGATAGTAACAGATGCTTATAGATCATACTCAACTATTGGCAATGCTTATCATCACATCACCGTAAAACACGAAAATGGAGGTTATATAACAGAACAAAATGGCCACAAGTTTCATACTCAAAATATTGAGAACTTTTGGAGCCAGTTAAAGAGAGGGTATGTCGGCATATATCACTATATGAGCCCTAAGCATCTGCACAGGTATTGTAACGAATTTGCCACACGCTACAATTTGCGGGATACTTCAAATATCTCTCGATTTCTACATGTTGTAAGGAATGCAGATATAGAGAGAATAACGTACAAGAAATTAACAAAAGGCTAAATGATTAAGTTATACATATACAATTTGGGCAAAAGAAGTCATTAAGCCAATTATAGAGATATAGTATTATCCTAAGAAATAACTATCCCTTATATTTGCGACTCTAAAGCTACAAGCTATTGTTTTTTACAATATCAGCCATTAAATTTAAGCTCTATATAATATAATATAATACCATGAAATTATCTGGAGAAGTAAAACTCTTGTTGGGTATTGCTATCGGAATATTAATTACTCTGAGTTTATTGTTTTATTACAGAAAAACGCTTTATGTAGAGGAGTTTCACCCTACCTTTTCTGCGTCTGATACGACTACAAATAATAAAAATGAACTTGTTCAAGATATAATTACGCTAAAAATTGCCAATAACAATATAGATGAAAAGATTGTGTCTATTAACAAAAGATTTGATGATATACTTATATTTGGTGGCATAATTATTACGTTATTATTAGCAATAAATGTTGGTGTTTATGTTAAAGCAGAAAATGAAGTTAAAAGACACTTTGAACAACATTTTGATAGTTATAAGAAGAAAATAGAGGATGACGCAGAACAAGTAAAGATACTTTTAAGTCAGGTTAAGGCTGATGCAGAATTAGCCCAAAAAATGAAAAAAGAAGTAAAAAGCAACCAACAAACGGCAAGTTGATGATGGCAGTTGAAGAAAATATACAGTTCACTTTATCAGACCTAGAGCTTTTTGAAAAAAAAGTAAGGAATAACGAAGCTGAATTATCTGAATATTTAAGGTTTGATAAATTTATTCAGACGCAAGGACTAAGTACATATCTTAATGAAAAAATTAAGGAAAATGGCTTGTCAAGTTTTGAAGATTATTTGTATGAAAGAAAGAGACGAGGTATTGATACATCAGGAGTTACTGGAACGATACTTGGCATTACGTCGACGTTAAAAAAATATCTTACAAATACACTATATTAGGATGAACGTTTTTATAACATTTGAAGTATCCGACAAACAGGATATGGTTCGTACAGAGATGATTAATAAAGGGTATTATAGTAATTGGTTTGATAGCAATGTCCCTCAAAAACGAAAGTATGAATTGCCTATAAATTGTGTTTGGAAACCTAATGTTGAACTTGCAGCTGGGAAAACAGATATTGAACAAATTATAGCACAATTAAATAGTCAAGGGCATAATATTATATTAAAAAAGCTAATTGTTTTATCGGCCAATCCTTGGCTTGGGTTAGAATCGTAATTAAATTATCATATCAGCACAATAACGGGCTAGTTGTTGTGCCATCAGTAAAATAGCGTGTAAGAAGGTATAGTTACCATAATTTTTGTCCCAATGGTATCTCGGGCATCGATTTCTCTCCCGGCTATAGCTCCTTCCCCACCGTAAAAGACTGGGTGAACCCACTGAAATATACCTCGCCCGACTATTGTAATGTATGCGCAGTACCTGCATCGGGCGTACATATACCGGAAGTAGCCTTTGGCTATCAAAGGCCAAAAACAGGAGAAGCTTACGCAGGTATTATATTATGGGAAGAATCGACAACTCCCGGCAATACCTATAGCTTTGGCGAATACCTGGAAACAAAACTCACCACTTCCATGCTCGCAGGACAGGATTACTGTGTGAGCTTTTACGTGAGTGCAACAGTTACCAGCAATCTTAATTTTAATTACATGGCCATAGATGATATTGGCCTTAGCTTCAGCAACAGCCAGGTATCGCAGGCTTCGGGAAGCTTTCTATCCCTGCCTTACCATCTGCAAAATGCTCCCGGGAACTATCTTACCGATACAGCAGGCTGGATAAAAGTGAATGGGGTGTATCGCGCGCGGGGTGGTGAACAATGGCTGACGATAGGACGCTTTAACAACGGTATGCCTGCACATATCATGATCACTCCCGCTGCGCCCAATCCCTCTATACCATACCGGCAATATGTGTACATAGACGATGTGAATGTGTATCGCATTAGCCAGACAGACACCGTCACCGGTACGCACGATTCTACCTACTGCAATAGCAGCGCCTTGCCTATGCATTTACAGACGGCTAATAAATACGGTGATTTTGTATGGAACAACGGAGCCACCACTGCGGATATTACTGTGACGGCAGATGGCATTTACTGGTGCAAAAACCTGATGGACTGCAAAGTGTACCTGGATACCTTCATCGTGAAAAATGACCCCAATTCGAAATTGAACCTTGGCAGGGAAATTGTTGACTGTAACAATGGGCCCGTAACTATTAAAGCCAATCATCCCTACACTACCTATAAATGGAGTACCGGGGCAACCAGCCCTGCTATTACCGTAGCAACACCCGGTACCTACTGGCTGCAAACCACTAACGCCTGCGGTACACAGGCAGATACCGTAAGGGTGTATATACAATCACCCACCCCCAAACCGGCAGCCCATGATACCATGATATGCCAGCTGACAAAAGACCCGTTGCTGAAGGATATTAAAGGGCAAGACCTGAAATGGTACACTAGCAAGTTTTCTCCTATAGGCAGCCCTATTCAACCCGGCATCTATACAAAGGATGTGAATACCATCACCTATTACATTACCCAAACCATAGGTAAATGTGAGAGTGAGAAGGTGCCTGTAAATATCGATATCCGTTATACCCCCAAGCATGAACTGGATGCGGAATACCAGATGTGCGTATCGCAACCCATCAGCATAGGCAACCCTTACCCCGATGTAAAATACTATTGGAGCACCGGCGAGCAGAGTTGCTGCATTGTACCTCGCCACGAAGGTTTCTACAGGCTTGTTACCAGCAATGAGTGTGGCACTTATGGCGATTCTACCCGAGTGGTATTTAACCCCTGCGAAGAATGCCTGGCAGTGCCCAATGCCTTTACACCCGACGGGGATGATGTAAACGATAAATTTGGCGTCTTCGAGACCTGCCCTATATCACAATATCATATTTCGATATATAACAGGTGGGGGCAGCGGGTATTTGAGAGCCGGGATATTAAACAACAATGGACAGGCACCATTGAAGGGCGGTACCTAGAACGGGGGGTGTATGTATATGTGATAGAATATACGCCTGAAACCACTCATATCAATAAAATACTCAAGGGTACGATCTCCCTGCTGCGGTAGGCGTTTACAGAATCGGGAAAAATAATCCCTTTATATAATACAGAATTAACACAGCCCGATATCTATTGGTAACTTTGCGCATCGATTAATGCAGCGCACATATTCCATAGCTTTAGTAGGTAATCCCAATAGCGGGAAGAGCTCGCTCTTTAATGCGCTTACGGGCCTTAATCAAAAAGTGGGCAATTTCCCCGGCGTAACTGTTGATAAAAAAACGGGGACATCGCGCATTTCAGACGATTTTACCGCGCATATTATAGACCTGCCCGGCACATACAGCCTTTACCCCAAAAGCGCTGATGAGCAGGTAACCTATGAAGTATTGCTGAACAGGAATAATGCAGAGCGCCCGGATATGATCGTGGTAATAGCAGATGCATCCAACCTGAAACGCAACCTGCTCTTCTGCTCGCAGATAATGGACCTGAAGATACCCGTTATCATTGCGCTCACCATGAATGATATTGCCCGTAAAAAAGGCATAACAATCGACATACCGGGACTGGAACGCCTGATGGGTGTGCCTGTAGTACCGATCAACCCCAGGAAAAATAAGGGCATACCGCAATTAAAAAAGAAGATAGCAGAAGTACAGTCTGCCAAAATACCGGCCATACCTTCTGAATTCATCAATATTGCCGGCATAACCGGTGACTGGATCAATGAAGTGCGGGAGCTGTGCGTATTGCCAAGTAATTACGGTGCACTGCATGTAGCCTGCAATTACCTGGAGCTTTCTTACCTGAATGCAGCACAAAGAATACGCATCGCTGCATTACTGGATGAAGTAGGCTTCCACAAAGGGAAGATACAGGCAGAGGAAGTAATGCAGCGATACCAGCGTATAAGCCAGATCATGCAGCAATGCGTGGTAGAAGTGAGTCCGCTGAAGCGCACTATACAAAGCGAACGCATAGATAAAATACTGCTGCACCCGTTATGGGGCAATATCATACTGCTGGCAGTGCTGTTCCTGCTATTCCAGAGCATCTTTTGGCTGGCAGAATACCCGATGGACTGGGTAGAATCGGGCTTCCGGTATGCATCCGGATGGCTGAATGATTTGCTGCCTGACGGGTTCTTTAAAGACCTGCTGGTAAACGGCATATTGGCGGGTATTAGCGGTATCGCGGTATTTATACCGCAGATCATGATATTGTTTGGGTTCATCACCATCATGGAAGATAGCGGCTATATGGCGCGCATCAGCTTCCTTACAGATCGCATTATGCGAAGCGTAGGGTTGAATGGCAGAAGCGTTATGCCATTGATCAGCGGTATGGCTTGCGCAGTGCCCGCCATTATGGCCACCCGCACGATACAAAACCGGAAGGAACGATTGATCACCATTATGGTGACGCCACTCATGAGCTGCTCGGCAAGGCTGCCGGTATACACCATATTGATAGGCCTGGTGGTGCCTGATAAAAAACTGGTCATATTTAACCTGCAGGGGCTAGTGCTTATGGGCCTGTACCTGCTGGGCTTTGTAATGGCGCTGATTGTGGCCAAAGTGATGAGCTGGATAGTGAAAGTGAAAGAGCGTACCTTCTTCCTGATGGAACTGCCCGTGTACCGTGCACCAAGGTGGAAGAATGTAGGCATCACGATGATCGAAAAAGCGAAAGTATTTGTAACAGATGCCGGTAAAGTAATCATGATCATCTCTGTACTGCTATGGGGGCTGGCAACCTTTGGACCGCCGGCCCAGATGCAGGCTGTGGATGCTAAATATGCACTGCTGAAGCACAAGCAACCGCAAAATATACAGGAGCTGGACAAAGAATACCAAACCGAAAAGCTGGAACATTCTTTTGCAGGTATTATGGGGCACGCTATAGAACCGGCTATTCGCCCGCTGGGTTATGACTGGAAGATAGGCATCGCCCTGATCACCTCTTTTGCCGCACGTGAAGTGTTCGTTGGTACCATGGCTACACTATATAGCGTGGGCGATGATTCCGGCAATGACGCCACTCTGCGCGAAAAAATGCGCGCCGCAAAACGTGCCGACGGAACACCTGTTTATACACTCGCAGCCGGGTTATCGCTGCTGATATTTTATGTATTTGCCATGCAATGTATGAGTACCATGGCTATAGTGCGCAGGGAAACCGGCAGCTGGCGCTATCCCGTGATCCAGTTTATATATATGGCAGGCATCGCCTACTTATGTTCCTTCGTGATATACCAACTCTTCAAATAGCTTTTTTTGTTAACAGGTTGTTGTCTGCCTTACAATAGATTGGTTAAAACCCGATAACAACTTTATATTTGGGGTGCATAAGCCTACTTTCGTTTTTTGCTGTTTTACAATCGCTTACATATAGGGGACAGTGAGGCGTAAGATCATGGCACAATTGGCAAACGATATTGTTGATTTTTTCAGGAAGCTGTTCGAGCATTCCGATTTTCGTTCATTCTGGCGGAACGGGAGCTGGACGCATTTTCATGGCTGGCTATATATTATCAGCGACCTGCTGATATGGTCTGCCTACTTTGTAATACCCCTGCTGATACTGTTTTATATCATTACCCGAAGGCAGCGTTTACGCTTCTCGGGATTGTATATTTTGTTTGCCAGCTTCATCCTTGCCTGCGGCGCTACTTATTTTGTAGACGCGCTGATGTTCTGGATACCAGTGTATCGTTTCAGCGCGCTGATAAGGCTGGTAACGGGCATCATCAGCTGGGTAACGGTGTTTTATGTTTTCAAGATAATACCGGTTGCATTTTCGCTAAGGACACCTGAGGAGCTGGAAACCGAAATACGCAGCCGTGAACATGCCGAAGATGAGCTGCTGCGCAAAAATGAACTATTACTGGAGGCTGAAAAGATAGCCAAGCTCGGCTACCTGCAATGGGACGTGATCAAAGAAAAAGTATTATTGTCTGATGCGGCGAAACATGTGCTGGAGCTGGATGAAACCATCAAGATCACGCACAATAATTTTACCTCTATAGTATACCCGGAAGATGTAAAGCACCTGGAGAAGATGATCGATACCATCTTCATCAAAAAGTTCTTCCCGGATTTTTACTGCCGTATTGTTACCGGCAAAAACGAGATCAAGCACCTGTTGGTTCGCGGAGAAGTGACGCTGGACGATAATGGCATGATCAATACCATCAATGCCACATTACAGGATGTAACAGAGCAACGGCTATACATACAAAAGATACAGCAGCAAAACCAGAAGCTGAAAGACATTGCCTGGATACAATCGCACAAGGTACGGAGCCCGGTAGCTACCATCATGGGGCTTATCCAGCTATTCAATAAACAAGATCCCGCAGATCCTATCAACCTGCAGGTACTGGATGGTATTGAAGAAGCAGCAATAAACCTGGATGAAGTGATCAAAGAGATCAATTCAAAAACAGAGACCGTTAAGCAATCTTAGGGGTAAGAGCGATTTTAGCAGGATAGAAGATGGACTTTAAAAGCCTTGGCTATGCTCTTCGCCTTATGCTACTTGCTGATGTGTAAATTATACAGAATGGCCAGACGCCATAAAGGCATCTAACCATCGATATCCTATCAATATTATTCTGCCAGAGATAATTAGACCGAAAAACTCTCTCCGCAACCACAAGTGCGGCTGGCATTGGGGTTTATGAAATGAAAGCCCTTGCCATTGAGGCCTTCCGTATAGTCTAATGTTGTATTACAGAGGTATAAAAAACTTTTGATGTCCGTCACGATCTTAATGCCGTCGCCCTGTTCAAAGACCTGGTCGGTTGGCTGCGATTCATTATCAAAATCCAGCTTATAGGAAAGCCCGGAACATCCGCCACCCACTACGCCCACACGCAGAAAATAACTATCGTCCAGCGCCTCATCTTTTTTTAGCTGTACGATCCTTTCTTTTGCTTTTTCACTGATGGTTATCATATTGCCACTTCTTGTACAATGGTGGTTTCTTTCCTTCCGCCATTGTGATTATGAATGTTTTATTGTTTTGTTTCTTTTAATGCGATTTCAGGCTTTTGCCCATCCCGCAAATATCGCACAGCTTTTGCAACTGTACTAATGGTATAATCTATTTGCTCATTGGTGTTATACCTGCCAACGCTGAACCTAAGCGAATTGTGTGCCAATTCGTCGCTTACACCCATTGCCTGTAGCACATGCGAAGGCTCCATGGAGGCCGAGGTGCAGGCAGAACCACTGGATAGGGCGATCTCTTTATTCAACGCCCCAATCAGCATATTCCCTTCCATACCTTCAAATGACAGGTTGGTAACGTTTGGAAGCCTTTGCTGCGGGTGGCCGTTCAGAGATACACCGGGTAACCGGAGCAGTTCCTGTTCCAGCTTATCTCTCATTGTACGCAGCCTGTCCGCTTCCTGTGGTAGGCGTTCAGAGCAGATAGCACAGGCCTTACCAAAGCCTACAATACCGGGAACATTCAGTGTGCCACTGCGAAAACCTCTTTCGTGACCACCACCATCTATTTGCGCGGCAAGCCTGACGCGGGGATTCTTTCTGCGAACGTATAATGCACCTACGCCCTTAGGCCCATATATTTTATGCGCGCTGAAGGACATGATATCTATGTCGTTTGTCATGACATCTACAGGTATCTTGCCCACTGCCTGGGTAGCATCGCAGAAGAAAAGCACATTGTGCTGATGCGCTATTTCGCTGATCTCTTTTATGGGCTGAATAACGCCCGTTTCATTATTGCCATACATCACGGCAATAAGAATGGTTTTATCTGTTATCGCCTGCTCCAATTGCGAGAGATCGATAAGCCCCTGCACATCTACGGCTAGGTATGTAACCTGTCCGCCAAGGCGTTCGATATGTGCACAGGTATCTAGCACTGCCTTATGCTCTGTGGCTACGGTTATGATGTGATTGCCTTTGGAGGCATATGTTTCAAAGACACCTTTCAACGCAAGATTTATGCCTTCTGTGGCTCCGGAAGTAAATACGATCTCCTGCGGCTCCGCACCAACAAGGGCTGCTATCTGCTCCCGGGCTATTTTTACAGCCTCAGCAGCAGACCATCCGTATGCGTGGCTGGTGCTGGCAGCATTCCCGAAATATTGTGTGAAATAAGGCAACATGGCCTGTACTACCGCATCGTCGCAGCGCGTAGTGGCATTATTGTCCAGGTATATGGGCAATTCATGTTGCATAATACTATGTAATTAACTGTTTTCAGTCCTTACAAAAATAAGCCAAATGTGCTATGATGGCTCATTCCGGGCATCATAGCTTTTAATATAGTTATTTGTAAAAATTATTGTTGCTACAACGATGCAGAGAAATAGGCCAGTTCTTCTTCCAGGTCCAGGAAAGGATATTGCTGCTGCAGCTCTTTTACCTTTTGCGCGTGGGTATTTAGAAACCGTTTGTGCGCTTCGGTTTCGGGGAAACGCGACCTGTGTTCCCGGGCAATACTTATTTGTCTTACTTCTTTCATCAACTGCTGCGTAGGCGCGTCCATACCGGCTTTTACAAATTGTTCCCAGACAAAGGATGTAGCCAGGAAATTGGGGTGCACAAAGTCAATGTCGTAATACCTGTAATCGCGGAGTATATCTATTATCAGCTCATAAGCGGGGAAATAATGTGCCTGCTGGTATTGTGCGCAGATATGATGCACAGACTCTATCAACCTGGATTTGCTGCGGTTATTATCTACAACGCCATCGCGGATATGCCTTACCGGGCTGATGGTAAAAAGGAATTGAACGTCCGGGTTGATGGCTATGATCTTATCGAGGCTATTATTTAATGCGGTTATTATTACATCAATACCCAGTAATCTCTTCTGAAACCATTGAGAGGGTGCACGGTGGTTGTTTGCTACGGGCCTGTTACCATCCACCAGGTAGTATTGAAAAGCCGAACCAAGCGTGATGACGATCCACTTGGCCTCCCGGATGAAACGGCCTGCTTCCTGTTGCGAATTATTAATATTTTCAAGGGCTTTATCTGCATCTACATCGGAGAACCGGGTGTGATGATCCCAGCTATTATACAGTTCATTCAGGTAAAACAAGTCTTCCTTAGCATATCTTTTATCATCCACATAGCTATCCAGGCTGTGCGCCACACTTAGCGGGTTGAACAAAATACCATGCGGATTGGATAATACCTTGAATTTATGCTGGATAAGGCGCTCGCTCATGTTCTCTGTAAAGCAGGAGCCGATCAGCAATATCTTATCAGTGTATTGTATTGCGGGGGAGAGCTTTGGTATGTCCAGTTCCAGTGTTAGCTGCATAATATCATCTGCAATGTGTCATATAATGCCTTTCCATTTATATAAAATATGACTTTTTGCTATTTGCGAATATATGAATTGATAGTTTTGATGCCTGAATGTGCCGTTATGGCATTATATTTAACGTGGATTGAAAATTGTTTTATTCCAAACATTATAATTAAGCAGACACAAAAATACGATTTATGAATCCAAATGAATTTCAGAAATATGCCGTGAAGCATCATGGCATCAGCAGCGCAACACTGCACAATTATTCATCTGCACTTTACAAGAATCCTTCAGCGCTTACTCCATATATCATTGAAGAACGCCCGCTGAACGTAGCTTCTATGGACGTGTTCAGCCGCTTGATGATGGACCGCATCATATTCCTGGGCGAGGCTATCAACGACTATGTAGCGAACATCGTAACGGCACAGCTACTGTTTTTGGAGAGTACAGACCGCAACCGCGATGTACAGATGTATATCAATAGCCCGGGTGGCAGCGTATACGCAGGCTTAGGTATCTACGATACTATGCAGATCATCAACCCCGATGTTTCTACGATCTGTACCGGTATTGGTGCATCTATGGCAGCAGTGCTGATGTGCGCAGGCACCAAAGGAAAACGTACCGCTCTAAAACACAGCCGTATTATGATACACCAGCCATTGGGTGGCGCAGAAGGCCAGGCAAGTGATATCGAGATCACAGCACGTGAAATAGGCAAGCTGAAGAAAGAACTGTATGAGATCATCTCCTTCCACAGCGGACAAAAACTGGCTAAAGTTGAAAAAGACAGCGACCGCGACTACTGGATGACCGCACAGGAAGCAAAAGAGTATGGTATGGTAGACGAAGTGCTGGAACGCAACCCGCGCAAAGCTGATGCAGGCGAAGCAAAATAAACTTAACTGAATAGCAGCATAAAAAAAGACCGGAACAAAATTCCGGTCTTTTTAGTTTTTATCTAGCCTTCCTGCAGCACCCATTTAGTTTCATTTAAATGAGATACTACCACTTCGATGCTGTATTTACTCTTCAGGTATGCGGCCAGGTTTTCCGCGGCATATACAGAACGATGCTGCCCACCTGTGCAGCCAAATGCTACGCTGAGATGCTCGAAGCCGCGGGAGATATAATCTTCCACATTCAGCGATACCAGGTTATATACATTCGACATGAAATCGGGCATGCGTGTTTCTCTTTCCAGGAACTGCTTTACGGGCTCATCCTGGCCGGTAAGATGCTTGTAAGCCACATAGCGGCCGGGGTTTAATAATCCGCGGCAATCGAATACATAACCACCACCATGCGATCCCTTGTCTTTTGGAATACCATTCTTGTAAGAGAAGCTGGAGATCTGTACCTGTAGTTTTATATTCTCATTTTTGACAGCAGGCTGTGCGTAACGGCTCTGCATATCTGCAGAAGAAAGCTGTTCCAGCAGTTTGCGCATTTCAGGGTATGCCGGCAAAGACGGATTATTGGATAGGAAAGAATCGAGATTCTTTAACGCAGGGCCAATGCTGCTGATGAAGTGAGGCTTGTGTTGCAGCAGGCCACGGAAACCATAGGCGCCTAATACTTGCAATATGCGCAGCAATACGAACTGCTGATACCCTTTGCGGAAATGAATCTCATCTACACGGCTGATGTGCAAATTGCCCATGCTCTTAATATAACCATTCAGCAGATCTTCCTTCCATGCATCGGGCAACTGGGCCTTTGCCTGCCATAACAGTGATGCGATATCGTACTGGGGCGGGCCCTGCATAGCACCCTGGTAGTCGATAAAATAAACATTGCCATTGTGCAGCATGATGTTGCGGCTCTGGAAATCGCGATACATAAGCATCTGCGGTTGTATGCGGCCCAGCTCCTTACTCAATTGCTCCATCTCGTCGATGAGCAAGCCCTTATCGTATTGTATATTCTGCAGGTCGGCAAAGTAGTATTTGAAGTACAAAAGATCGGCCATAATGGCTTTCTCATCAAAACGGCGAGTGCTGAAGCATTGATAAAAATCGGCTTCGCGTCCTGCTATCCATTGCATTTTAGCAAGCTGCTCCAGCGCTTTATGAAAATATTGCCTTACTTCATTCGTTTGCCCTTCTTGTTTTAGCAGATCAAATAAAGTAGTGCTGCCAAGATCTTGCTGCAGGTAATAACGGCGATCTTTGCTGGTACTAAATACTTCAGGAACATTGATCTCGTGCTTGCGAAACAGATCTGTGAAGTAGAAATAGGTATTGTTCTCTGCTACATTGGTATTGTAAGTGCCTATAGCAGATACCTTATCTGCAGACATGCGATAGTACCGGCGATCGGAGCCGGAAACAGGTAATAATTCTGTTTTTTCGGGCTTTACGCCGAAATGATCTTCAAATAACTTTTCTAAAACGGTAATGGTTTGTGCAGATGGTTTGTTTGCGGTCATTTTATGTTCTTAGGATACTCAAATAAAAATACTTCTTTCTTTATCCGGTGAAATTCGTTCCATTGGTCGGCTTCGAAACGGATGCCTGCTACAGCGCAGGTTGGCATATTATCAATATAAAATTCATCAGACAGCTCGTTCACAAACTCTGTAATGCCGGGGTTATGCGCTACAATATATACGGTCTTCACATTGTCCTGCACCTCGTACAGCACTTCTTCAAACACAGAAGGAATGCAGTGATACAGTTTCTCGTACCAGCGGATATTAGCCTCGTCATAACCTACAGCCGCAGCTATCTTTTTTGCAGTTTGTTTTGCCCTCTTCGCGGTACTGGATATAATAAGATCCGGTACCAGCTTTCTCTTCTTCAACTCTTCTCCCATCATAGGAGCATCTTTCTCACCACGATCGTTCAGGGGGCGTTCAAAATCACTTTGCAAAGGGTTAGCCCAACTCGATTTCGCATGCCTGATCATCACAAGGGTTCGTTGCATCATATTACTTGCCTTTATAAAATTGGAGTTTCAAATGTTCGCCGTCAAAAACAGCATAGCTGTCGTACTTGATCCAGTCGCCCAGGTTCACGTAGAGGCTGTTTTGCGGCAAGGGGTATTCTATGGCTATGTGCCTGTGGCCGAAGATGAAATAGTCGATATGCTCCTGCTTCAATCGTTCCAGCGAATACTGTACCAGCCATTCTTT
Source organism: Bacteroidota bacterium (assembly GCA_018267955.1). Lineage (GTDB taxonomy): Bacteria > Bacteroidota > Bacteroidia > Chitinophagales > Chitinophagaceae > Polluticoccus. Next base: position 150,788 of record JAFDXL010000001.1, on the reverse strand, counting down.
TTCCGGCCCCAGGAATGGATCTTCTTCCACACCATGCTTAGGGCCAAGGCGGCTAAACCACTCTGCCATACCTACCCCGGTATCGGGATGTATACGACGATAAAGCCATTGAGATACTTTATTACGGAGCACACCCTTCAGCAGTTTATAACCATGATCGCCGGGGCCAAGGCCATCGCCATGTGCTATTACAAACTTCTTCCCGTTAAACGTTCTTTCTATGGGCTCATGATGCACAGGAATACCCAGCTCTTCACTAAAATAACCTCTCATCCACAGATCGTGGTTGCCTGTAAACGCTTCAATATGCAATCCTGCATCAGATAATTCTGCCAGCTTGCCCAGGAAACGTGTATAGCCTTTAGGAACCACGCGTTTGTACTCGAACCAGGCATCAAAAAGATCACCAACCAGGAACAGTTGAAAAGCATCATCCCTGATAGAATCCAGCCAGTTGCATATACGTCTTTCACGGGCAATGCTTGTTTCCCTATCGGGAATACCCAAATGAAAATCGGATGCGAAATAAATTCTTTTACCGGATGGCAGGTCCATGAAATGCAGATCGGATGGGGATGCAAGTTACTCTAAAATGCCCAAATACATAGATGATAGCTGTCATTAAAACAGCCTTAAAATATTTTTTTAGAAATTTTTTTTGGAAGTATGAAAATCACGCCTATATCTTTGCACCAGTTCTTTACAGTATCTCTTATCAAGAAAGGCGGAGGGTTATGGCCCGATGATGCCTTAGCAACCTCCCCGGTGCAAACCGGGAACTGGTGCTAATTCCATCCCACAGCAATGTGGGGCAGATAAGTCAGACGGATCAATTTCGCTTGAAACAATCTACGGATTGTAAAACATAGTAGAAAGCTCTTCTGATTTATCGGAAGAGCTTTTTTATTGCCCTTAGGTACCCGGGCGGTAAAAGAATTCTTCCGGTAAATATCTCGCCTTCCTGGTAACGGATCGTATCGAAACACCAATTCGTAACCATCAAAAAACAGGAAGAATGAGCAACGCAACAGAGCTGATACATAGCATACCGGTAGATCCGCTGACAGGATCGATATCCGTACCCATCTATCAAACATCCACTTTTGTGCAGGACGCACCCGGTGTGAACAAGGGTTATGATTATGCACGCAGCAACAACCCAACACGCGAAACACTGGAAAACATCATTGCCAAACTGGAAGGTGGTGTAAAGACATCTGCCTTTGCCAGCGGGCTTGCTGCCATAGACGCAGTAGTGAAACTATTGCAAAGCGGTGATGAGATATTGGCAGTAGATGATATTTACGGCGGTGCATTTCGCCTGTTTACGCATATCTACGCAAAGTTCGGCATCAAAGTAAACTATGTAGATACTACCGATGTAGCGAATGTACTGGATGCCATTACACCCAATACGAAACTGATATGGCTGGAAAGCCCTACTAATCCTACATTGAAGATCAGCGATATAGCAGGCATTGCCAAAATAGCAAAGCAATATGGTATACTGCTCTGTGTAGACAATACCTTTGCATCGCCTGTATTGCAACAGCCCATCAAACTAGGCGCCGACCTGGTAGTACATAGCGCTACCAAATATCTTGGCGGCCATAGCGACCTGATAGCGGGGCTGGTAGTATCGGCAACGCAGGAGCTGGGCGACCAAATAAAATTCATACAAAACGCAAGTGGTGCTATCCTGTCGCCCAACGATAGCTGGCTCATCATCCGCGGTGTGGAAACATTACACCTGCGCATGCAGGAGCATTGCAGGAATGCAGAAAAAGTTGCGACCTTTCTTGTGCAGCACCCAGTGATAGATAAGGTTTATTATCCCGGATTGATTTCACATTCTAACCACCACATTGCAGCGAAACAACAATCGGGTTTCGGAGGTATCATATCCTTTACACTAAAGAACGATACAGAAGAAGCAGCAAAACAAGTTGTCTGCAACACCAAACTCTTCAAACTTGCGGAAAGCCTTGGCGGTATCAAAAGCCTGCTGTGCCACCCCGCCAACATGACGCATAAATCCATACCGGCAGAAAAACGTCGTGCTGCCGGCGTGTCAGACAGCTTAATACGCTTAAGCATAGGCCTTGAACATGCAGACGACCTTATCCGGGACATAGAACAAGCCCTTAATAAAGTAACAGAGCTTGCAGCATCTGAAAATATAGCTGCTTTTCAATAAATAATTCATTCACTGTCTAACAATAAATAACTAAGAACAATGTCTATTCCACAAAAGAAATTATCCATCGGTTTGTTTGGCTTTGGTGTAGTTGGTACCGGCCTTTACAAGGTATTGCAGCAAACACCATCACTGAACGCCGAAATAAAAAAAGTGTGTATCAAACACCCTGAAAAGAAACGCGAGGCGCCGGAAACGCTATTCACCGTTGACCCGGACATATTGCTGAATGATGAAAGCATTAACGTGATCGTAGAACTGATCGATGATGCGGATGCGGCTTATTATATCGTCAGCAAAGCACTGACATCGGGCAAGGCCGTAGTAAGCGCCAACAAGAAGATGATCGCAGAACATTTGCCCGAACTGCTCGCCATCCAAAAAGAATATGGTACTCCCTTCCTGTATGAATCTGCCTGCTGTGCCAGTATACCTGTGATACGCAACCTGGAAGAGTATTATGATAATGACCTGCTGCAAGGAGTAAGTGGTATTGTGAACGGGTCTACCAATTATATCCTTACCCGTGTAGCACAGGATAAGCTAACATTTGAAGAAGCGCTGTTACAGGCACAGATAGAAGGCTTTGCGGAAAGCAATCCTGCCCTTGATGTAGAAGGTATAGACGCGGTAAATAAACTATCCATCCTGCTGACACATGCTTATGGTATAGTAGCGCATCCACAGGAGATCGTACACAGCGGCATACAAAACCTGCAGGCACATGATGCTGTATTTGCCAAGGAAAAAGGCTTTGAAATAAAACTGGTAGCGCAAGCTAAGAAACTGGAGGATGGTAATGTTGCTGCATTTGTATTGCCCCAGTTTGTAGATAGCACCAATCAATTATATAATGTTCGTAACGAGTACAACGGGGTAGTAATAGAAAGCGGGCTGGCAGATAAACAGTTCTTTTACGGCAAAGGTGCGGGTAGCTTTCCTACAGCATCTGCAGTATTGAGCGATCTGTCTGCCTTGAGGTACGATTACAAATACGAATACAAAAAACTGCATAACAAAACAGCAGGCAACTTAACCAATGATTTCTTCCTGCGGGTGTATGTAAGTTTTGAAGGACTCTTCCAGGTGCCACATGAAAGATTTGAACGTATAGAAGAATGGAGCAGCAGCGAGAAGAAATGCCATGTGATAGGCGTTATCAAATTCTCGAAACTGCGCGACAGCCAATGGTGGAAAAAGAAAGGTATATCTGTGATCGTATGGCCGGATGCCTTTGTAACAGATGTAGTAGTAAAAGAACCGGTGGAAGATTTCCTGGCAGTGGTTTAAAACCGTTCGGCCATTCCCAGTCCGAAGAGTGCATAATCATATACAGCGGGATCGGCGGGGTTTAATGCACGTAAGTGGGAGGTAAGGGTAAGGGCGTTTTGCCAATTCGATTTTTCATCATGGATCAATTGAAGGCGAAACGCCACTCTTGCTACATGCACATCCAGCGGGCATACCAGTTGCGATGGCTTTATCTTCTTCCAGATACCAAAGTCGACCCCCTGCCTGTCTTTTCGCACCATCCACCGCAGGTACATATTGATGCGTTTGCAGGCCGATTTACGGGCAGGTGTAGAGATATGTTTTTTCGTGCGTTCGGGGTGATCGATGGAAAAGAAATAATTGTGAAAGTGGATCAATGCCTCTTCAACCGTTTCATGATCGTATCTCTTTTGCGGTACGAAGGCATCTTCCAGCGTATCATGACTGCTATAATGGTATTGCAGGAAATGGATGAAGTACAGCAGGTCTGTGGCATTGAAGGTACGATGCGCAAAGCCCAGCATCTTTTGCAGGTCTGTATCGCGGTGATTTAGAATAAAGTCATAGGGAGACTCATCCATCCAGCGCATCAGCTTGTTGCAGCTATTGATAATGCTGGTACGGTTGCCCCATGCCAGTATAGCTGCAAACAAACCTGCTATTTCTATATCCTGCTTTTTGCTAAAACGGTGCGGTACCTGTATGGGATCGCCGGAAATAAAAGAAGGCTGATTATACAGCCTTACTTTTTCATCCAGTAATTTTTTCAACTCCTTCACATTTTCCATCCTCTTGCTTTGACTTAGAATATTCCCAAAAACTTCTTTTTCTTAATACGCACTTTTATCATCCTGATATCTTCTTTTGGCCTGTCGGCGCCATCCCTTTCCACGGCAGCTATTTTATCTACTACATCCATGCCTTCCTCTACAATGCCAAATACAGTATAGTTACCATCCAGGTGAGGAGTACCTCCTTTTGTTTTATAAATATTGCGCTGCATGGGTGTGAATTTGCGGCCTGTAGAGGTTGATATTTTATCCAGCTCATCATCTGTAAACGTCTTGCCCACTACAATGTAAAACTGGCAGCCGCTGGATGCTTTTTCAGGATTATTGTCGCGCGCCATACCTACAGCGCCACGCTGGTGGAAATCGCTATTGTTGATCTCGGCAGGTACGCGATAGCCTACATCCCCCTCGCCCAGTGCCTGTCCTGCGGCAGCATGTTTGGAATCAGGATCGCCACCCTGGATAACGAAATTAGGTATCACACGGTGAAACAGGGTGCTGTCGTAAAACTTCTGTTTTATCAGCTTAAACATATTATCCCTGTGCTTGGGCGTATTATCGTACAGGGCAAGGACGATCTTACCGTAGCTGGTTTCGATCTCCACTTTTTGTTTGTTGCGGGTTTGAGCAATCGCTACTGTCACCAGGCAGAAGCTTAGGGCTGTTAATATTAGTTTTTTCATTTTGTATGGTTAATATATTATGTCCTGCGTTTATGGTGCGAACATAGCAACAAAAAACTAAATTAGCATACAATATACATTGTATGCAGCCAAGGATAAGGGCAAGAGGATTGACCAAGTTGTTACCGGAATGGGCGTGGAATTCATCCAAAAGAAGGCCCCTGGCAAGCTATAACCCCACACGTGCTACAGAACGGAAAGCTGATCTTAATCCCATCTATACGGTTTTTGATTATAACGAACATGATTATGTAGAGAAAAAGGTATTGGATGAAAAGGCCTGCTATATCTATAAAAACAGCGGCAATGTAACCTGGATCAATGTTGATGGGCTGCGGAAAGAAGAAGTAGAAAAGCTCTGCGCACATTATAATATACACCCGCTGGTGCTGGAAGACATACTCAGCCAGGGGCAACGCGCCAAAATGGATGAGATAGATAATGTGATCTTTTGCCTGCTGCCGATGCTGTATTATAATGAAGATACCGGCGAGATAGAATCGGAGCAGGTAAGCATTGTACTAGGTAAGGATTTTGTCATATCCTTCCAGGAAGATCCGGAACGGGATGTATTTAACCACATCCGCGATAGGATACGCAGTGGATATACAAAGATCCGGCAACGTTCTGCAGATTACTTGTGCTATAGCCTGCTGGATAGTATTGTTGACAGTTACTTTGGCATCATTGACAAGATCAATGAACGGATAGAACGGCTGGAAGATGCACTGATGCAGCAAAAGGAATACGGCACCCTGGAAAAAATAAGCATATTGCGCAGGGAAGTAATGATGTTTCGCAGGTCTATTACACCTGTAAGAGAGCTGGTGAACTGCTTTCTTGTAAGCGAGAATTCTTTGCTGGAAGACCGGCATGATAAATACTATAAAGATGTGCTGGATCATATTACCCAGGCGATAGACTATTCTGAAAACCACCGGGAAATGCTGATGAATTTACAAGACCTTTCCATGAGCCAGATAAACTTGCGCATGAACGAGGTAATGAAAGTCTTCACGCTATTGGCTACTTTGATGGCACCTGCCACAGTTATTGGCGGCATATTCGGTATGAACTTCGATGTAATACCATTATCTCATCACCGGGAAGGTTTTTATGTAACCGTAGCCGCTATGTTATTGATACCGGCTTTTATGATGTTCTACTTCAGGCGTAAGGGATGGTTTTAAAAGAAGACCTGGTAAGCATCGTGATGTGCACGTATAATCGTGCTAATTTTATACGGCAGACTATTGAGAGCATACAAGCCCAGACCTTTACCAATTGGGAGCTGCTGATTATGGATAATGGCTCAACGGATAATACAAAAGAAATTATTGACGATATAGCGGACGAACGAATATCTTACCACCGGTTTAATTCAACATCTACAGGCCGCCTCAGGAATATAGCTTTCGGCAAAGCACGTGGAAACTACATAGCCCTGATGGATTCTGATGATCTATGGCTACCAGAGAAATTGCAAAAACAAATAAACCTGCTGAGGGAAAATCCGGAAATAAAATTCTCCTTTACCAACAGCCAGGACTTTATTGGTGACCTGCAGGTAGTGCATACGCTGAATCAGCCGACAACAGGTACAGCGATACAAAATGCGTTCCTACCGATGCTCCGCAGCGAGCTTTTTCCACCGATACAAACCTTCCTGTTTGATAAAGAATGTCTTGCTGTATGTGGTCGCTTTCGCGAAACCCGGATCTTTAACGATTATGAATTCATCGGCAAGCTGTGTTATCATTTTGATGCGGCTATTTTGTACGAGCCTTTATTATTGAGAAGGTTGCATCAAACCAATAGTATCCATATTTATTCTAATGAGCTGGCGCAGGAATATATGGAAGCTGTGCGCCTATTTAAAAAGGAGAAAATGATAGAGGCTTCGCTGGCCAACCAACTGTTATATACAACTGCTATGAACACCGGTAATGTGTACCTGTCGCAAAAACAATGGCAAAAAGCAATAAATATCTATCTTGCGGGATGGCAGCATAAGCCCTTTAGCATAGTACCGCTGAAGAAATTGCTAAAAACGATCCTGCACCTTGTAAGCAGATAAAGCAGGTTTGAACCTTGGAAAAAGAACAAAATCATACGCCGCTTGTAAGCATAATAATGCCTACCCTGAATAGGGAAAAGTTTATTGCGGAGACCATCATCAGTATTCAAAAGCAAACCTATACCAACTGGGAGCTGATCATTATGGATGACGGCTCTGACGATGATACCAATAAAGTTGTTGCCAGGTTTAAAGAGACAGACGAACGTATCCAATACCATAACAATGGCGTAAAACGAATAACGGGCAAGCTTAAGAACAGGGGTATTGAATTAGCCAAAGGGGAACTGATAGCATTTATGGACTCAGATGATCTATGGCATCCTGAGAAGCTGCAGAAACAGGTGCAGGCAATGCAACAATACCCGGAAGCAGGTTTTTCGTTTACCAACGGGTGCAATTTCAGAGATGAGGATAAAGTGATCGAGGCGATATATTATCAAAGACAGTCAGGGGCGATCTGCGCTGATTTCTTTAAATCTATATGCAGCGGAGAAACCGGCGTTTTTATACAAACCGTTATGGTGTGGAAACGTTTGTTACAAGAAGAAAACCTCTTCCGCCTCAACCGCACTTTTACAGATTTTAGCTTCATTACCAATCTTGCACAGCAGTATAAAGGAGTGATACTTTACGAGGTATTATTGCAACGCAGGATACATCCTGTAGCCAATACGAAAATGAACTGGGTGGCAGATTATGAAGAACATATTGAAACCGTCGGCCGCTATAAACAGGAACACAAACTGGATACATTGCTGGCAAACAAGATCTTGTTCATTACCCATATCAACTTGGGGGAAGAATACCTGAGGCGAGGGATGAAAAAAGAAGCCCGGACCGCCTTCAGGGCATCGTGGCAATATAATAAGCTGAGTGTTGTCCCATTCAAAAAAACTGCCAAGTCTATCGTAAAGCGGTAGGTTCATCTGCCCTATTTCCTGATTCATCGGCTATTAATAACCCTATAATCGCAACCCGGCTTATACGCCGGGCTAAAATTGTAATTTTATAGGTATCCAATTAAAAGAAGAAAGGAATTAGCCAGATGCGCGTATTATTCACACACTCCTATTTCTTGCGTTATGACCCCAAGCAATGGCGTACGATGCAGCCTTATGCCCCATTGGGCACTATATACGCTGCCGCAGTATTGCGCCAGAACGGGTACGAGGTATTTCTGCATGATGTGATGTTTTCCGAAGGGCCCGAAACACTTGCCCCTGTATTGCAATCTGTAAAGCCGGATGTGCTGGTGATCTATGATGACGGCTTTAACTACCTGACCAAAATGTGCCTTACCAATATGCGCGAGGCTGCATTTAAGATGAGCCGGATGGCCAAGGAAGCCGGATGCAAGGTAGTCGTATCTTCTTCTGACTCTACAGACCATGCAGGCGAATACCTGGAAAATAAGGCAGACTATATAATAATAGGTGAAGCAGAGCAGACCCTGCTGGAGTTACTGGCGAAATTTGGGAATAAAGAGACGGATGTGGAAGGTGTGAAAGGACTGGCTTATCAACAAGATGGGAATATACACCGTACCGGGGCAAGACCGGTAATGAATAACCTGGATAGCTTACCGCTACCTGCATGGGACCTTGTAAATGTTGCAGACTACAGAAATGCATGGATGCAAAGCACCGGCTATTTTTCTATGAATGTGGGCACCACACGTGGTTGCCCGTTTAAATGCAACTGGTGCGCCAAGCCTATCTACGGCAACAGGTATAATGCAAGGACGCCAGAGCATGTAGTGGTTGAGTTGAAGATGCTGAAAGAACGTTATCATTTTGACCATATCTGGTTTTGTGACGACATCTTTGGATTGAAGCCGGGATGGGTAAAACACTTTGCAGAACTGGTGAATGAAGAGGGACTAAAATTCAGGTTTAAGATACAATCACGTGCTGATCTGTTATTAAAAGATGAACAGATACAATACCTGGCCGATGCCGGGTGTGAAGTAGTATGGATGGGTGCAGAGAGTGGTTCGCAACGAATACTGGACGCGATGGACAAAGGCACTACGGTTGAACAGATAGGGGAGGCCACCCGCTTGTTGAAATTGCATGGCATTAAGCCTGCGTTCTTTTTACAATTCGGCTACCTGGGCGAAACCAAAGAAGATATACAGATGACACTGGATATGGTGAAGCGATTGCTGCCGGCGGATCTTGGTATCTCTGTATCGTATCCGCTCCCCGGTACCGGCTTTTACGAGAAAGTAAAGGAACAGCTAAAAACCAAAACCAACTGGACAGACAGCGACGAACTGGCACTGATGTTCAGCAACACCTACAAGCCTGAATTTTACAAGCAATTGCACAGGTACGTACATGCATTTTATAAAAAGGCTTCCGCAGCCGACAGGCTTAAAAAAATATTCAGCAAAGATTCATTGCGAATGAAGAATTTATTTACAGCCATGAAGTTCCCTTATTATTCATTAAAGGAACTGCAGCAAAAAAGACTTTTGCAGAAGCTTTACTAATATTACTTTGTAGTTATGACGGACGGAAGGCAGGAAATAAATGTCAGTGAAGCATTTTCAAGGCAATCAACAGTTTTTGATGCTATTGATGATGCTAACAGCATTATTGGCTGGATGCGTGAAAGAGTGCGCAAAGAAGTATTGCATTATATAAAGCCTTCTTCATCTATCCTGGAGCTGAATTGCGGAACGGGCATTGATTCTATTTTCTTTGCAAAACGAGGCCATCATGTTACCGCCACAGATAATGCCGGTGGCATGCTGGCGGCTTTGGATGCTAAAGTAGACACCTTGCAACTACAGCAATACATCACTACTAAAAAATGCTCTTTCAATAACCTGGAACAGATCGAAGGGCAATTTGATTATGTGTTCTCCAACTTTGGCGGGCTGAACTGCACCGATAAACTGGATAAGGTATTGGACGATATTACCCGTTTGCTAAAACCCGGGGGATATTTTACGCTCGTCATCATGCCCAAAGTTTGTCCATGGGAAATACTAACGCTGTTCAAAGGTTATTTTAAAACAGCATTCAGGCGCTTTGGCAATAAAGGAACTTCTGCTCACCTGGAAGGTGTTCATTTTCAATGTTATTATTACGCCCCTTCTTTTATTACCAGGCATCTTAAAGGTAAGTTCAGCCTGTCTTCCTTAAAAGGGCTTTCTATCGTAGTGCCTCCGCCATATATTGAGGGCTTTATGGAAAAGCGTCCGGAACTATTCAGAAGGCTGGAAAAAATTGAGAACAGCATCTGGACTATGCGCCCATTCAATGGCTGGGCCGACCATTACATGATCACCATGCAAAAACTGTAATTGCATGCGTGCATTAAAGCATTTACTTATTGTTACCCCGGGCTTCCCAAAAGATAAGGACGATACATCCTGCCTGCCTGCGGTGCAGCAATTTATTTTATGCTATAAAAGGCTTCATCCCGAAATTACTTTTACTATACTATCCCTGCATTATCCTTTTGATCAGAAACACTATTGCTGGAATGGCATTGAAGTATACTCACTCCGTGGCCAGAATAAAAATGGTATACAAAGGGGAGGGACCATCTTAAGAGCCATAAGAAAGGGATTGTCTGTTAACCGTGCAAATAAAATTGATGCCGTGATGGTGTTTTGGCTAACAGACGCGGCATTGGCAGCAAAGTATATTTCAAGATCTATCCATGCACCTATACTTATATGGATGCATGGACAAGATGCCAAAGCGGGGAATAAATATGTGCGCTATGTACATCCTGCACCTGAGCACCTTGCAGCTATCTCTGACTACCAAAACGAGGTATTTAAAAAGGCGCATGGTTTCAAAGCCGGCCATATTATTTACAATGGCATCAATAAAAACATTTTCCCTGCATTAAATTTTGATAACCGGGACATTGATCTGCTGTCTGTAGGTTCGTTGATACCATTGAAGCGACAACATTTGTTTATTGAGTTGGTGCAAAAAATAAAAGAGACCAACAGCAACATAAAAGCCTTTGTTGCAGGTGAAGGGATATTGCAGGGAGAATTAACCCGTCAAACAAAGGAAGCAGGGCTTGATGATAACCTTACCCTAACCGGTGGGATTAATCATGAAGCGGTATTGAAGCTGATGAACCGGGCGAAGATTTTAGTGCATACTTCTGAATATGAAGGGCACAGTACAGTGATATTAGAGGCGTTGTATTCCGGCTGTTATGTACTTTCTTTTTTGCCAATCGCCAGCAGAGAAACAGAGAATTTTATTTTGTGCAAAGACATGGAAGACATGCTGCAGCAATGCAAAATGCTTTTATCAAAAACTATCATTCATAAACGGGTATTAGTATCCGATATGGACGATCGTGCAGAACAAGTGCATCATATTCTTACTTCAAAACTATCTCATGCAGATAATAGCAGATCCTAAGTTGTACGAGGAGAAAGAAAGACTGTACTACAATGTACGCAATAAGGAAGGCAGGATCATCTCTGACGAAACTTTGAAACAGCTGCCTTATGCAGATAGCTCGAACCCGTATTATAATGAATGGCAGCTTCGTGCGAAGAATATGGAGCGATTCCTTGCATATCTTAAGAAAAGAAAACAGTCAAGTATAAAAATACTGGATGTGGGCTGTGGTAATGGATGGATGACCCATTTGCTTTACGAAGCAGGGTTTGATGTAACGGGTACAGATCTGAACATGGAAGAGCTACAACAGGCAGAACATGTGTTTGGCACTGATGAAAAATTAAAATGGCTGTATGCAAATGTGTTAACGGATAGTATTCCCGGCGCGCCATTCGATCTTATCATCTTTGGCGCCAGCTGCCAGTATTTTCCAGATATTGCCAGCCTTACTGAGAAATTACTACCATTATTATCACCAGGAGGCGAGATACACCTGCTGGATTCTATATTTTACAGTGATGGGGAAGTAACGGAAGCCGCTTTGCGCAGCAAGGAATACTATACTTCACTAGGCTTTCCGGAAATGGCCGGCTATTACCATCATCATTCCTTGCATTCGCTTAAAAAAGCGGGGTATACGAAAGTACACCCCGGTTTGTTTAGTAAGGCCACCCCATTACAATGGTGGAAAACTATAAAACAATAAAGACTAACCTAAAGCAGTAGCAAGGTGCGGATGATTCTGTTCTTTCAACTGTTTCAGCACCTTTTTTTGATAGTTGAGCGGATGGTTTTTAGAAACGTACCATTTTGTTTTCATTGCCAGGTCATAATCCTGCATGGGGTATCCTTTCCTTTGCCATTTAAACCGCCACCATTTATTCGTTACGTTCATCAATAGCAGATTTATCTGTTTCGGGAATATCAGGTTAATTCCCTGTTCCCATATCCTGCGGAATGTTTTCGGTTCCTTTTTAGTTATCAGAGTTCCGCTATTCCAGTTGATATTAGGGAACATATTCACGAGCCAGGCGCGGTTTTCATCAATGAGGCGCCTGTACACAAAAGAATTATATGCCGGAATCAAAGTAGCCAGTTCGGTAGCTGTGAAGCGGTTTTGCTCTTCGATACATAGTTTAGACTCATCAATGAAATAATTCATACAGAAAGAATGCTGTGCATTCCACAAAAAGGTCATCTTTTTAAAGAGATGTAATATGGTGCGGCATATCCACAACCTGTTCTTTTTTGTAATGATAAAAAGGTCTATATCAGATTTTTCATTGGCATAACCTTTGGATAGTGAGCCTGAAATGCAAACTGACTCTACAAAGGGAAACCCGGCAATCCTGGATGCGGAGCGATAAGCTTCATCCATTAAGGCATCTGCTCTTTGTTTACCCTCCAGCCTTCTGTTCACCAATTCTTTATTGTCTTCTAACATGTAGAAGTTGTCATACTCATAGATCGCCCCGGTAATTATCATTTCGCGCAGGGTATGATACAATTCGTTGAGGGGAATATCCATTGGCGAAAACCGATGAATCTCCTCGAGGTAAAGCGGATGTTTGAAAATATGGAAATACTGCAGCGTAGCCCTGATCGTACTTACTACTTCATCATTTTGTAAAACTCTCATAAATCTTTGTTTAGCTCATAGCCCCGAAACCGGGATAAAGCTTCATAAAGCAGACACAAAGGAGCAAACAGGCAAATACGTTAGGTATATAGTATTGGAAATAAAAATAGCGAATATTATGCCATTCTTTGTCATGCTGCTATCAATTATCTTAGTTTTTAATGTATTTATAATATTAAATGAATTTTGAACATTCTTTAAATACCTTTTATTTTTACCGACTAAATACAAAACATGAGTTTGCAAAACGAAGCGTCAGGAAACATCTATTATAAATTCATCAGGTTTCTGCACAATGTACTATTAAACATCAGGCAACATATAGGCTTGTTCATTATCTGCATGATTTTAGGTATTACACCTCTTTTGCTTAAAAACTATTCTGATTCTGACCTTTATAAGGCAAACTTTACTGTTGCTTACGATGAGCTGTTTCGAAAAATTTATGGCGACAGGCTGGCAAAATTAAATACGCTTGTTCAACACGAACAGACACAGACATTGAAAAATATTCTGGCTACCGATGAAAAAACAGCCCGGTCGCTGAAAAATGTTACCGGGAAAAACATCCTGGGTGACGACCTGAGCAAGGACCTGAATACAGATCATATACCTTTCGTGGTAGAGATAGTTACAGATGATAGTTCTAAGATCATTCCGCTACAAAACGCAATTGTTCACTTCCTGGAAACAGGCGATGACTTTATGACCAGAAGGATGGAGGTGAAAATGCTGGAAAACAAAGAAGAACTGGATTACATTAATAAGCAGCTCAGCACCATTGATACAGTTTACAAAAAGTCGGGATCGGCTGAACTGCTCCCTGTACCGCAGGCAAAGCCAAGCGATAATTCCACAACATCTGAACAACAAGCTGATAACTCATTGATAGAGTTCTCGTACACGCTATACAAGCGCAAACAAGAATTGATGCGTAAGCAAAGGATGCCCCAAAACCTGCTGATCATTGATGATGCGATAGTTTCCGTACAAAAGAAAAGATCAACCCTAATAATGATCGTTGCGGGAAGCGTGATCGGCTTTATATTTTATGCATTGATCGCTGGAATTATACTGCCGGCAATACGTTTTAAAGAACGCTAACGAATTTCCTGGCAAAGCTCCACTAAAACCCCATTTGTGGTTTTAGGGTGCAGAAAGCAAACCATCTTATTATCAGCCCCTTTTTTAGGGGCTTCGTTTATTAGTTCGAAGCCGAGGGCGGAAAGACGCTTCATCTCTGCTTCAATATTCTCTACCTCAAAAGCTATGTGGTGAATGCCTTCTCCTTTTTTATTGATGAATTTACTGATAGGGCTGTTCTCATCGCTTGCTTCCAGTAATTCTATTTTAGATTCGCCGGTCATAAAAAAGGCGGTCTTTACTTTTTCAGAAGCTACTTCCTCGGTTTTGTAGCAAGGTGTATTCAGTAATTGTTCAAAAAGAGGTATGGCTGTAGTCAATTCTTTAACAGCTATACCCAGATGTTCTATCTTCAACATTCCATTAATTTTCCTGTAATTCCATTTGTGTGGCTTTGGGAGCCAGTATTTGCGGAGCTTGGTCCGATGTCATTTTGCATTGTCCGTTAAATACCGCATTGGCATCTATCTGCAGGCGTGCCGTTTCTATATTGCCATTTATGGTAGATTTGGACTTCAGGCAAAGCATATCCTTGCAGGATACATTGCCGTTTACGGTACCGAACACATCGGCATTATGAGCATACAGATCGCCCTGCACGATGCCCGATTCGCCTAATACCACCTTTGCCTTGCAGTAAACATGCCCTATAATATTACCGTCGATACGCATATCAGAGTCTGACTCGATATCACCATTTACCGTAGTACCTGCGGCAACAGTGCTTACGCTTGCAGCAGGATGACTGTTTAGATCCCTGGTTTTGTTTTTAGTAAACATATCTCAGTTTTTTTGAAAATGAGCAATGGTACATGGTAACGGGCGCTAAAATAGTATCTTCTCTTTCCCTGAAAAGGTTAAATTACTGTTACAATAGCATTGGTTTGGGCATCAGGGATGATAAATATATATAATAATAACCAATTATGCCAGTGGCCGGGCGGTTATGTAAAGCATTTTGCTACCTTTGCACCCTGATTTTTCCCATTCATGGATCGTAATACCGTCATTGGCTTCGGCCTGCTTATCTTATTGGTAATTGCCTACGTTGGTTATAACAATTATTCGCAAAACCAATACCTGGCGCAAAAGAGAATAGACTCTATAGCTGCAGAAAAAAGGCATCCCCATTCCAAAATTCAACCCGCACAGAATACCGCGGCTGCTGTTTCATTATCTACAGCAGACTCCCTGGTAAATGATTCTATCCGCAGGTCTATGCCACCTGCATACAATGGCACTGAGCAAATCGTTAAGCTGGAAAATAACAACATCAGCCTGAGCTTTTCTACCAAAGGAGCACAACCGGTAAGCGCTTTACTGAAGGATTATAAAACCCACGATCAGAACCCTTTATATTTCTTTAATGGTAAGGGTAATGAGCTGAGCGCTTTGCTGCCGGTAAATAATAATACTACCTCCACAGCAGACCTGTTTTACACATCTGCAGAAAGTACAGCCCCCAATGGAGATAAAGTACTTACTTTTTCGGCTGATATGGGTGGTGGCAAATTAGTACACATTAGCTACCAATTGCCGGCAGAAGGCTATATGCTTGGCTACCATGTAAAGCTGGATGGTATGCCAACAGCGGTTTTGCCAATCAACTGGCAAATAACCGCCCTGCATACAGAGCAGGAAGTAACCATGGAGCGCAATAACAGCCAGGTTTATTATCGCTATGCCGATAAAGACCATGATTATTTCAGCTTTATTAAAAAGCAGAAGGAAGACCTGGATAAGCCTGTAGAATGGGTAGGTTTCCGCCTGCAATACTTTAGCACCGCCCTTATCAGTGATTCCAGCAGCTTTACCAAGGCTACTGTAACCGGCAACACTAAAATAGATGACAAGAATATTGTAGCTGTAGCGAAAAATACCATGATGCTGCCGCTGGGAGCGGATCAATCTGCAAACCTGCGCTGGTATGTAGGGCCAAACCATTACAAAACACTGAGGTCTTATAAAATAGGACTGGACGAGATGGTACCCCTTGGCTATGGTATGATGTCTTTTGTGAAGTATGTGAACAAATGGCTCATCATCCCTACGTTCAACGTATTGAGCGGTGTTATCAGCAACTATGGTATCATCATCATCCTGATGACGTTGTTCATTCGCCTGCTGTTATCCTTCTTTACTTATAAGAGCTACCTATCAAGCGCCAAGATGCGTGTGCTGAAACCAGAAATGGACGAACTCCGTGCCAAGTACGGCGATGACCAGCAGAAATTTGGTATGGAGCAGATGAAATTGTACCGCAGCGCAGGTGTAAACCCATTAGCGGGTTGTATCCCTACATTGTTACAGGTGCCGATCCTATTCTCGATGTATTATTTCTTCCCATCGTCTATAGAGCTGCGCCAGCAAAAGTTCCTGTGGGCAAATGACCTTTCTACTTACGACAGCATATTCAGCTGGTCGGGCAATATACCGGTGATCACGAGCATATTCGGTAACCACATCAGCTTGTTTACCATCCTGATGACTGCATCCAGCCTGTTCCTTGCATTGTATAACCGCAATATGACCATGCAGGATCCTAACAACCCGATGATGAAATGGATGCCTTATGTGTTCCCTTTCATGCTGTTTGGAGTATTCAATAAAATGGCTGCGGCGCTTACCTTTTACTATTTCTGTTCTAACATGATCAGCATAGCACAGCAGTATGTGATACAGAAGTACATCATCAACGAGAAGGCTATACATGCCAAGCTGCAGGAAAACAGGAACAAGCCTGCTACCCCGTCTAAATGGGCGGCCAAGCTGGAAGAAATGCAGAAAATGCAGGCAGATCGCGGCAAGTTACCGCCTAAGAAATAATTGATAATTTTTCCTGATTATATAACCATACCTCAAAAGGGTATGGTTATTTTTATGTATCAGAGAAAATAAGTTTTCTATATGTTTAGAAACTTATACATTAGCAGACTTTTTTTAACGCGACGATTAAACTTTTGAGGTTTCAAAAGTTCTGATATAAAGACGCTTTCGTTTCAATAGGGGTAAATAGTTCTCATTGCTTTTGCATACGGGAACTGAAATGAAAAAAAGCTCCGCAATCCTGCGGGGCTTCTTAGTTTAATGGCAGCTACTCTTTATAAGTATATCCTTCGGGCAATTGATACCGGTCGTCGAAATTAAACCTCATACTCCAGTAAAGGGGGAGCAAGAGCCATTGTTCCCGCCGCCTATCAACATTTTGCACATCTTCTATATCTGTATAGGTAATTTTACCTGTTGCGGTCTTGCTATAAAAAGTACCGTATAATTGTGTTTTGCAACAAAGCTGATGTGCCCTATCTAGCCCATTGTATAAGAATGAATTTGGCAACCTGCCTTCATATATCGCACTATCAACGAGATGTACCAACCTAATAGCCTTATCTTTTGAATAATCGTAGTTGGTATAATAGATCATATGGTGTATCAGCATTTTAAATGCGGTAGCGATACCAGGTGTCATTTCATATTCGTGCGGAATCCCTTGGCCGTTGATATACGCTATCAACGTGTTCATATTATTAGTATCCGCCTCTACAAGTAAACGTGAAGAAAAGTTACGGATTACCGTATCCTTATCATTCAAATGTTCATTCCGAAATGCTTGGTCCTCTGCAATCATCTTTTGCACCATCAGGCAAAAATCAATATCTAATCTCTGTTTGAACATTTTATACAGAGAATCGAGCTTATTTACAAAAGCCGTGTATTCTCTTGTTCCCCTTCGGGCACGATAATAATCAGGGTATGTAGCTGTATCAGCATACTCCAGTCCGTTGTAAACAGCATGCTCATAATATTTTATTGCTTCTTTGTGCCTGCCGGCAAGGCTACACCAATAGGCCAACTGATCTAAGTCTTCGCGGAATGGTTGCAAATAGTTAAGCCCCGCGATGCTAAAATCTGCTGCTTTGCTATAATCCTTCTTCACATAAAATATTTTCCCCCGATTAATGTTGGAATAATATTCTTTTACATCCTCTCTAAATTGGGCATGAGTAAGTGTTGAAGAAAGAAACAATATCAGGAAAACACAACGGATATACATAGGATAGTGCGATTATCATAAATATAAAAAAAATAAAGCGACCCTAAGGCCGCTTATAAATTCAAAATTCAAAAGTGGAAGTGAGTAACTTTTACTTACGACTCATTACTCATACCTCACGACTACCTACCTACGCATCTATCCTTGCATATTTGGCGTGCGATTCAATGAATTCTCTGCGTGGCGCTACTTCGTCGCCCATCAGCATCGAGAATACACGATCTGCTTCTGCAGCGCTCTCAATGGTTACGCGTTTCAATATACGGGTATCCGGGTTCATGGTTGTTTCCCAAAGCTGCTCGGCGTTCATCTCACCAAGACCTTTGTATCGCTGTATATTCACGCTGTCTTCCTTACCATTCGCCATACGGTCTACTGCTGCCTTACGATCATTTTCATTCCATGCATATTCCTGGTCTTTACCTTTCTTCACCAAATAAAGCGGTGGTTGCGCCAGGTACACATAGCCCTGCTCTACCAGTTCCTTCATATAGCGGAAGAAGAAGGTCAATATCAGTGTAGCGATGTGAGAACCATCCACATCGGCATCGGTCATGATGATGATCTTATGATAACGGAGCTTTGTAATGTTCAATGCCTTAGGATCCTCAGGAGTACCCATGGTGACACCCAGGGCCGTAAACATATTCTTGATCTCCTCGTTCTCGTATATTTTATGTTCCTGTGCCTTCTCTACGTTCAGTATCTTACCCCTGAGTGGCAGGATGGCCTGGAAGCTGCGGTCGCGGCCTTGCTTGGCAGTACCACCTGCCGAGTCACCTTCTACCAGGTACAGTTCGCACCTTTCGGGATCGCGGTCTGAGCAATCTGCCAGTTTGCCTGGCATACCACCACCTGTCAATACACTCTTACGCTGTACCAGTTCGCGCGCTTTACGTGCAGCAGCACGTGCTTGTGCGGCTATGATCACCTTATCAATGATCAGCTTGGCTTCTTTAGGATGTTCTTCCAGGTAAGATTCCAATACACGGCTTACGGTAACATCTACCACACCCATCACTTCGTTATTACCAAGTTTGGTTTTGGTCTGCCCTTCAAATTGTGGCTCCGGTACTTTTACGGAAATAACTGCGCTCAATCCTTCGCGGAAGTCGTCACCGGTAATATCCACCTTAGCACGTTCAAACAGCTTGTTCTTATCGCCGTAGGATTTGAACACACGTGTGATAGCCCTGCGGAAACCCGCAACGTGCGTACCACCTTCTATGGTATTGATATTATTTACGTAAGAGAAAATGTGCTCGTTGTAAGATGTGTTATAGCTCATAGCTACATCTACTGCCACATTGGTCTCTGCATCATGACCTTCCATGTAGATAGGTGCCTGCAGCAGCGATGTACGGTTAGCATTTCTATCGAGCATATTCACGAACTCGGCAATACCGCCTTCGCTGTAGAATACTTCTTCAGCCAATGTTTCCTCGCCTTCAGCGGTTTGCTCACGCTCGTCGATCAATGTGATACGGATACCTTTGTTCAGGTAGGCCAGCTCACGCAGACGTGCTGCCAGTATATCGCGGTGATATACGGTGTCTTTGAATATGGTGCCATCGGGGTGGAAGTGCTGCTGGGTACCGCGTTTGTCGGTAGTGCCTATTTCGCGCACCGGGTATTGCGGGATACCCATCCTGTATTCCTGCTCAAATATCTTACCCTCGCGATATACAGTGGTATGCATCAGGCTGCTCAATGCGTTCACGCAACTCACACCCACGCCGTGCAAACCGCCGGATACTTTATAGGAATCCTTATCGAATTTACCACCGGCGTGCAGTACGGTCATTACCACTTCCAGCGCGCTACGGCCTTCTTTAGGGTGCATACCCGTAGGGATACCCCGGCCATCGTCCAGTACGCTGATACTGTTATCTGTATGTATGGTTACGAGAATGTTTTTGCAATATCCTGCAAGTGCTTCATCTATAGAGTTATCTACTACCTCATATACCAGGTGGTGGAGGCCCTTCATACCGATATCGCCGATATACATGGCAGGGCGCTTACGCACCGCTTCCAATCCTTCTAATACCTGTATACTACCTGCATCATAACTGGCTGCAGCTTTAGATTGTAACACTTCGTTTTCTGTACTCATATTGTGTTTTAGAGGCCTAAAATTGGCAAGGCAGCATAACGGCTTCGCACTGCAAATACAGCAGGGGAAATCTTTTAATATATCTGCCTTTGATTATCTTACAAAAATACTAAAAACCGCCCTATAAAACAAGAAAAAAAGATATATTCCCTATCATTGAAACCCTTTACCAGTAAGGTTTTCAACAGTTTGGGGATAACGTGCGGGAAAGCTGGTATCTAAATATGATCCAATATGTAAAAAAGTGGTCTGAACTGTTATGGTTACTGTTGCGGTATCGGCATTATCCATAGTACAATTATCAAATAAAATGTATTTAACCACCGGGGTACAGATGTTTTCCCCGACCTTTGCGCTTTATGAAGAAGCTGGCTTCACTTAATAAATATTTCGTTAAGTATAAATGGCGTTTATTGTCGGGCATACTTTTCGTTTCCATATCAAACATCTTCGCGGTTGTATCTCCTGTTGTGGTAAGGAATGTAATAGACCAGGTGCAGGAAAATATTGCCGGTTATCACCTCATCACCGATAGTAAACTGGCCGACGCTTTCAAAGATCACATCTTTTCCATGGTGCTATGGAATAGCTTATTACTGCTGGGGTTAGCCCTGCTGAGAGGTGTGTTTATGTTTTTCATGAGGCAGACCATCATCGTGATGTCGCGCTTTATTGAGTATGATCAGAAGAACGAGATCTATGACCATTACCAGCAATTAAATACACAGTTCTATAAAACGCATTACACCGGCGACCTGATGAACAGGATAGCTGAGGACGTATCGAGAGTGCGCATGTACACAGGGCCATCATTGATGTACAGCATTAACCTTATTGTATTGTGTATTATGAGCATATGGGGTATGCTGCGCGTTAGCCCTATGCTCACCATATATGTGGTTACCCCGCTGCCAATACTCGCTATATCCATTTACATAGTCAACAGCATCATTTTTCGTAAGAGCGAAAAGATACAGGCACAGCTAAGCGGGCTTACCACTACGGCACAGGAATCATATTCGGGCATACGCGTTATTAAATCTTTTGTGCAGGAAAAAAATATGCTGGGTTTCTTCAATAACACATCAGAAGAATATAAGAAGAGTGCTATCAACCTATCGCTTACCGAAGCCATCTATTTCCCGGCCATGAACCTGTTTATAGGGCTGAGCATGCTCAGTACCGTATTGATAGGCGGCTACTTTGCTATTAAGGGTACTATATCGGTAGGTAATATTGCCGAGTTTGTTATTTACATCAACCTGCTGATGTTCCCCATATCCAGTATTGGCTGGGTGGCTTCTATGATACAAAGGGCCAGCGCCTCGCAGAAAAGGATCGATGAATTTCTCCATACAGAGCCTGCCATCGTTACCCCTGGTAATGCCGTTAAACAACCATTAAAAGGAAAGATCAGCTTCCGTAATGTCAGTTTCACCTATCCGCATACAGGCATACAGGCACTGAAAAACTTCAGCCTTGATATAATCCCCGGCGAGAAGGTTGCCATTATCGGCCGTACCGGATCGGGTAAATCTACACTGGCGCATATGCTGCTGCGTATGTATGATGCCGATACCGGAGATGTGTTGCTGGATGATACTAATATTAAGAAGCTTGACCTTCACGACTTCAGGCAACAAGTGGCGTATGCGCCGCAGGAAGCCTACCTGTTTTCAGATACCGTGTATAACAATATCAAATTCGGGCTGAGCACAGCAACCGAGCAACAAGTGAAGGAAGCCGCACGACTGGCCGACCTCGGCAAGGATATCGAAACGCTATCCAACGGTTATGAAACTGTCATTGGGGAGCGGGGTGTAATGCTATCGGGCGGACAGAAACAGCGTATGGTACTGGCAAGGGCACTGATCAAAAACAGCCCGATATTACTGATGGATGAATCGTTATCTGCAGTAGATACCAAGACGGAGCAAACCATCTTGCATAACCTATCTGCGTACCTGAAACATACCAGCACCATCGTTATCACACACCGGATATTTACCAGCTGGGCGTTTGATAAAATACTCGTACTGGAAGATGGCTCCATTACAGAACAGGGAACGCATGAGCAACTTATGGAACTGAATGGCAGCTATGCAGCGCTCTATCGTCACCAGGTAGAGGCTGCACCGGAGCAATAACTATTTTTTCTCAGCGGGAGTAAATTCAAGAGGAACGCTCATCTCTTTACCGTTCCTGATGAATTTTACGATAGTCTTATCGCCCTCAGCAAATTTGCCCAATGCTTCCATGTAAGTTTGCATACCGTTGACCTTGTTATCGCCCAGCTGAATGATGACATCTCCGGCCTTGAGGCCTGCTTTCATTGCAGGGCGGCCATCGCTTACGCCATCCACACGTACACCACCTTCCTGGAAGGAATAATCAGGCATGATGCCAAGCGTTACTTTAAAACGCACTTTGCCAATGGTGGATTGCTTTGTGGGCGTATATACAGGCCTTGGCATCTTATCCATTTTCTTCACTACATCATATATATAGTCCATTACCAGCGCTTCGCCTTTGTAGTTGATCTTGTCAGCATCATCGCTCGGCTTGTGGTAATCTGTATGCAGGCCGGTAAAGAAGAACAACACAGGGATCCCTTTGTTGTAAAAGGATGTATGGTCTGAAGGGCCAATGCCTGACGAATCGTACACGATCTTAAAACGCGGATCGGACTTATCAATTACCTTAAACCATGTTGGCGATGTGCCAACACCACCCACAGTCAATGCATGTGTGCTATCGTTCAGCCTGCCTACCATATCCATATTTACCATATAGGCAATATTGGTACTATCCAATCCCGCATCTTTCACCATAGCTTTAGACCCTAGTAACCCTAATTCCTCTCCCGAAAAGTTTAGGAACAAATAGTTATAATGCTTCAATTTAGCGTTCCTGATCCATTTGGATAGCTGCATTAATGCTGCAGTGCCGCTGGCATTATCGTCTGCACCATTATGTATCGCCTTTTCTTTTTTTGCGTACAGGCTATTACCATCTTCGCCATATCCCAGGTGATCGTAATGTGCACCAATAGCCACTGTATACTTTGCGCCATTATCTATATAAGCAGCGATATTAGTACCTGTCAGTTCCGTCTTTTTAAAGAAGATTTCCATTTCTACCTGTACACCACCTTCGGCAGGCACATAGGCAGTATAGCCTTTGTAAGTAAGCATGCCTACCGGAATATCTATTGTCTCATAGTCGGACTTGGCATTATAGCTAACCGGGTATTTAGAATCATAGCTATCGTAAAAAACCACACCATTTGCACCCTGTTTCGCAGCATCTTTGGCCTTATCGAAAACAAACTTTTCCCAATCGAAATGCGGATCTTTCGCTTCATCGGCATCTGTATACAAAGGGATCATCCAAACATTGTTTTGCTCATATACCCCGGGCAAAATTTCTCCATGAGCCTTCTTTGCTGTAGCGCTAAACGGCAATGGGAAAGCCATTTCATGATCTGTTACAGATCTTCCGTTGACCTTAATAACAGTATTAGGCGCTATCTCTTTCCCATTCACAAAAGTGAAAGGATATTTGTAATTCCCCTTATAGGCAGCGATGCCCGCATTATTGTATGCAGCAATAATATAATCTGCTGCTTTATGCTCTCCGTTGCTGCCTGTACGCCTGCCTTCCAATGCGTCTGATGCCAGGTAGCCGATATCAGCCTTTAACTGTTTGATGGTTTTTTTATCATTATTTCCTTTAGCGAAAGTTGGTTGAGAAAATAAGGCAGATAACAATGCAACAGCCAATGCCGTTTGAGGAGCTTTCATTTCTATAATTTGATTTAGCAAAATTAGATGATTTACGCCTCCTTGTTGGATGCAGGCATTAAAATCTTATTATTAAAAACAAAAAGCCCGCTCCAATGAGCAGGCTCCTCTTAAGATTGTAAAAGCTCCCTTATTCTCCGGTATTTTCTATGAGGGTACCCTCAGCAGTTACCAGTACTTGTGCCTCGTCTTCGGGCTGGGCTTCGCTTCCGTTTGTTGGAAGCACTATTTCAATGTTCGTAATGTCTTTTAATTGTGGCAATTCTCCTGAATTGTTGATGCCCAGGTAATCCATAAAATTCTTGGATGTGGCATAAGTAAGTGGCTTACCGATCATATTCTCGTTACGGCCTACAATAACGATCAATTCTTTTTCCAGCAGTTTCTGAATAGAATAATCAGCACTCACGCCGCGGATAAATTCGATCTCACTCTTAGTGATCGGCTGTTTGTAAGCGATGATAGCCAGTGTTTCCATGGCAGCAGCAGACAGCTTTTTGATATGTTTATCACCATTCAGCTGAAGAACGGTCTTATGATATGCTTTTTTGGTAAGGAACTGGTAGCCACCACCTGCTTCCCTAAGCTGGAAAGGATAGTATGCAGCCTCATATTTTTCCCTGACAGCCTCGATGCAGGTTGCAACGCGTTCCCCTTCTATGATCTCTTCCAAAGCCTGAGAAAGCATGTCTGTCATCTCCATTAACGTTATAGGACGTTCGCTGGCAAATATCAGTGCTTCTACGTGTGGCATTAATTGTTCGATATCCATAATTATTCTCCTTTCAGGTACACATCGAAAATAAGATAGCCCTGCTTCTTTCACCCGAAAAGAAATGCACAGGTGTGGGTAAAAACAGGTTATCCCTTTGTTTTACACCGCAAATTTACGCCAGCTATAGTTAACATTATCTGAAATGTATTGTGACTTTGGTGATATTTGACAGTGTAATTATTCGGTCATATATGTGAAATAATGGCTTTAATGCTGGATTATTAAATATATATTGCCATCCTTATTTATGAGAAAGCGTATTTACCTCTTCTTCGCCGGAGTTTTGACCCTCTCTGTAGCCTGCAAAACAACGAAACCGGCTGCCGGGAGCAATCCGGGGACAAACGAAGCAACAGCAGCGAGTGATAATAAACCCACCGGGTCGTACATACTTGCCGTAATACTAAAGGCCAGCAGGAAGGCTGACTCTTCTATTGCTTTTGAAGTATCTAAAGTGAATAAAGTTGCCGGTAAGCTTAAACCCGGACAGAATGATAATTCCGGCGACGATTATACAGTATCATTTGCCGATGACAAGGATGTGGCCCTTACTACGTATCACATCAAAGACCCGCTCAATACCTGGATCGAATCCTCAGATGAAACAGGAGCATTGAAAACGATTCCTGTTAAAAGGAACGAAGACTTTATCTCTGTACGGACCAATTACAATGCCGGGATGAAAAAGATAATTATTCAAAAAACTAAATCAACCGATAAACAAATAACAGTTATTCCTTTAAACATAGAATAGTATGCTTTTAAAATTACAATGGTTGTGTGCAGCAGGTATTTTGCTGGCTTCTGCAGGCAATGCTCAAACGTTTCCTGTAAGTAACATTAATATTAACGGCCCCGATACGAACCGTATTAATATCGTGGTACTTCCCGATGGTTTCTTATCATCCCAGCTTGATACTTTCAAGGACAAAGTAAAGAGCATACAGGCTTATGTGTTCAATGCAAGCCCGTATAAAGAGTATGCAAAATTCTTCAACGTATATAGCATACAGGTGCCATCCGCGGAAGCAGGCACCACACACCCTGGTACCGCGACCGATGTAACTGAACCTGCGTCGCCTATCGAATCTCATAATACCTACTTCAGATCTACCTACGATAATGGCGGTGTACACAGGGCGGTATGGGCACAGAATAGCTCCGGTGTTTTCAGTGTGTTAAATGCCAACTTCCCGATGTATGATGTGCCCATGGTATTGGTGAACGACCCTGAATATGGCGGTACGGGCGGCAACTATATCACTTTCAGCATCAACTCATCTGCCAATGAAACAGCAGTACACGAACTGGGACACACCTTTGGCAAACTGTGGGACGAATATTGGAATAATATGCCGGGCGAGCATCCTAATATGACACAGGACAACAGCACTGTAACCAATGTATGGCATAAATGGATCGGAACAGGCAGCGTTGGTATTTATGCACATGGTACCAGCGGAGTAGAAGCATCCTGGTATCGTCCGCATCAAAACTGTAAAATGCGTTTTCTGAATGTGCCGCTCTGTGCCGTGTGTAAGGAAAATATCATTGACCGAATTTATGATAAGGTGAACCCGATAGATGCTTATATACCTGCCAATACCGGTAAGATACAGAGCTCTGCTACACCACTGAGTTTTTCATTTACGCCCGTAAAACCCAACCCGAATACATTGCAGTATAAATGGACATTGAACGGCAATACGATCAACACAACGGATACCAATATTTCCATTAATGAATCGCAGCTTAACATTGGAGCTAATACCCTTATTGCTACCGTAACAGATACTACACTGATGTCGCGTTCTTATACCCCGGCGAAAGGGTATATGTTCTCCGTGCAATGGACTATACAACGGAATTGGGCGAGCACGGTAAGCAATATTGTAGCGGACAACAGGTTTAGTTACAGCTTCTATCCTGTGCCGGCTAAAAATACTGTGAACCTGTATTGCAACAATAACACCAATGCAACGTCTCTCGATTATGCAATAACCAGCATTACCGGTAGCGTTGTAGGATCAGGCAAAATGAGTATCGCTAAAGGTGAACAGACTCTACCTATCAACATCGGCGGACTAGCTGCAGGTACTTATAATATCAGCCTGCGTGGTGAGGGTGTAGTAGTAGATGCAAGGATCATTATAGAATAATAACAGATCAACTTAACTAAAAAGCGGCGCTTAGAAATCTAAGCGCCGCTTTCTTTATCAGGATAACTTAAATATTAGCTAAAACCAATTGCGGTACACAGCCTATCAATATTACCAGGGCACAGGTAATGGCCATCAGCAGCTTATCTGTACCCGTTACTTCTGAATTGAATTCCGGCTCACCCTGTTTAAAGTACATAGCGATTATAACACGGAAATAATAGTAGGCACTGATTGCAGCCATCAACAATGCGAATATTACCAGCCACAACAAGTTGCCTTGTTTTACAGCCGCCATTAATACAAAGTATTTTGCCATAAAGCCACCTGTAAGTGGTATACCTGCAAGCGACAATAAAAAGATAGTAGTAAAGAATGCCAATGCCGGGTTCCTTTTTGCAAGCCCGTTAAAGCCATCGTAAGTATAATCTTTCAGCTTCAGCAGTACAGAGAACATACCTATTGTAGCAACACTGTAAGCAACTGCGTAGAGTATCATTCCCTGCCATGCAGTAGCGTTTACTGCTATGATGGCAAACAGCATGAAACCAGCCTGCGCGATAGAGGAATATGCCAGCATACGCTTTACGCTTTGCTGGAATACTGCTGTGATATTACCAACAAACAAAGTGGCTGCTGTAATAATAGCCAGTATCATCATCCAGTGATCGCTCAACGAACCGAAGGATACGCTAAACAGACGCATGAATGCCAGGAATGCAGCAGCTTTTACGATCGTAGCCATAAAAGCAGTGAACGGAGTAGGAGAGCCATCGTATACGTCCGGCGTCCACATATGCATAGGCACTGCAGAAACCTTGAAGGACAGTGCGACCATCAGGAACAGAATACCGGATAACGCCAGCGGATTCAGAGAATCAGATTGCAGGAAAGTATATTCTACAATATTGAATGTACCCGTTGCACCATATAACAGCACTATACCCATTAACAGGATACCGGTTGAGAAAGAGCCCATCAAAAAGTATTTGAGAGATGCTTCACTACTCTTCAGATTACGTTTATCGCTACCTGCCAATATGTATTGAGGTATAGAGATGATCTCAATACCAATGAAGAGCATTAGTACATTATTATAACTGCTTAACAAATAAACACCACATAATATAAAAGCGATCAAGGCAAAGTATTCTGCCACATGCATACCCACACGTTGTATGTCCTTATTTACCAGCATTACATACAGCAGCGTACAGGCCGTCATCAGCAGGTTGAACCACAGACCATAGCGGTCTATGCGCAGCATGTTGTTAAACAGCACCTGTGGCTCTGATGGCGAGGTAGTTGCCAGCTCCCATATATTTACGCCCAGCAACAAAAGAAAACCCACAACCGCGATGGATGCAATGGATCTTTTGTCCTTCGTTGCCAGTCCGGCAAACATCAGGATGATGCCAAGTAATGTTGCAGCTATTATTGCCTTCATATTATTCTTATCTGACCGGTCGCCGCATTTTGTACGGCAACTGTTTAATTAATTATTTTCTTGTTATACAAAATCTCTTCCTCAATACCTTATGGCACTATCATCGTTGCCACACTTGCTGTCATATCCAGCAATGGTTTAGGATATACGCCCAGCACCAGTATGATCGTGATGATAATTCCCAATCCTATATATTCATTCAGGCTCAGGTCTTTTGCAATTACCATTTCGGTAGCATTGCCATAAGCAGATTTCTGAATCATGTTCAGTGTATAGATAGCGCCGAGGATAACTCCAAGACCGGCAACCACCATAAACGTAATATGATAATTAGATACGCCCTGGAACAAACCATTGAACAGCATGAACTCACCCACAAAACCATTGGTCAGTGGCAGCGCAATGTTGGCCAGTGAAATGATCACCAGAGCTATTGCCATTTGTGGCGCTGTACTTGCCATACCACCCAGCTTGGTCATATCGCGGGTACCCCAGCGCTGTTCTACCATACTTACGATCAGCCACATACCCGTAATATTAATACCGTGGTTGAACATCTGCACCATCAAACCATGCATACCTACATTGCTTTGAGAAAAAGCGGCTGCAGACATCAGGCCCATGTGTGCTATCGAAGAATATGCAACCAGGCGCTTCAGGTCAGTTTGCACAATAGCTATGAACGATGCGTATACAATGCCGATGATAGACATGATAATTACGGTATCGCTCCAGAAAGCTACTCCGGCCGGAACAACAGGCAATAACCAGCGAACTACCGCAAACAGACCCATCTTCACCATCAGGGCACTCAGCACTATGGTAACAGAAGTTGGTGCTTGTTCATAAGTATCGGGCTGCCATGTATGGAAAGGGAATATCGGCATCTTGATAGCGAAGGCTATGAAGATCATCCAGAAAAGCCATTGCTGTGTTACAGGATCCAAAGAAGCCCCGGCACGTACTATATTAGGCCAGCTATAAGCATTCGCACCCGGATTTTGCATAGACAGGTAGATGATAGCTGCCAGCATGATAAGGCTACCTACGAATGTGTACACAAAAAATTTGAACGTTACCTGTATGCGCTTTTCGCCACCCCAGCGCGAGCAAAGGAAATAAACAGGTATCAGCGCCAGCTCCCAGAAGAAGTAGAAAAGTAATGCATCATAAGCAAGGAATACACCCGTAATACCTGCTTGTGCCAGCAGCATCAGGCCATAGAAGGAAGCAGGATTTTCTACATCCTTATTCCAGTTTGTGATAAATATTACCGGCATTACTATGCCAACGAGCAGGCAAAGCATGGCTGCCATACCATCTGCCTGTAAACTTATTTGCGTACCCAGTGTAGGGATCCAGGGCATGTTGAATGTCAAAGGTTCGGCATGGCCTGCTATGCTAACGTAAGCAGCAACTCCAAGTGTTACCAGGGAGCTGACCAAGGCCAGGCCCTTAGCAGCATTGCCTGCCATGAAGCTGAAAATGCCTGCTATTAAAGGAACCAGTATGAGTAATGTCAAAATCATAATGCTAATGCAATTGTTTGCAGTTGCTATCTATTAATATTATCTAATCCAGAAAAAACTTAGTGCAAATAAGATGGTAATACCTATCACCATAGCGAATATGTAAAAGCCCACCTGCCCCGTTTGTATCAAACGTACACGATCACTTCCCCAGCGTACGGTTTTACCTACGCCGTTCACAATGCCATCGATACCCATACGCTCTACATACTTATCCAATATTTTAGATAAGCCTTCCAGCGGGCGTACGATCACCGCATCGTACAGCTCATCTATATACCATTTATCAGCAAAGAATTTCTTAAGTCCTGTATAACGGCCTTCAAACTTATCAACTGCGAATGAACGTGCGGTTGCAAATATGATGATCGCCAGCCCAATGACTGTACCACCCAGCAGATAATATTCTGATGTAACCATGGAACTACCTTCTTCGTGAACCAAAGCAGGCACACCTGATTTTGCCAGGAACTGGTTTAGATAATCGTGTCCGCCAAATAACTCAGGCAACTGTACAAAACCGCCAACTAAAGAAAGTATAGCCAGAACGATCAGTGGTAAGGTCATTTGCCATGGAGATTCATGTAAATGATGTTTTTGATCTTCGGTGCCGCGGAAACTTCCGAAGAATACCAGCATCAGTAGGCGGAACATATAGATAGCAGTCAGCACCGCAGTAAATGTTCCAACCCAGAAGTATATTTTATTGTGCTGCAATGCTGCCAGCAAAATCTCGTCTTTAGAAACAAAGCCCGATGTGAACGGGAAACCGGAAATGGCCAAAACACCAATCAGGAACGTGATAAAAGTAATGGGCAGTTTTTTGCGAAGGCCACCCATATATTTAATATCCTGCTCGCCGCCCATTGCGTGTATTACGCTACCTGCGCCCAGGAACAACAATGCTTTGAAGAAAGCGTGTGTCATTACGTGGAAGATACCGGTGGTATAAGCACCTACGCCCAATGCAAGGAACATATAACCGAGCTGGCTAACAGTAGAATAAGCCAGCACTTTCTTAATATCATTTTGATACAGCGCAATAGTTGCCGCAAGCAAAGCAGTTGCTAAACCTATTACAGCAACCAGGTTTTGCGCAATTGGTGCCAGGTCGTACAATGCGGCACTACGTGCTATCATATAGATACCGGCAGTAACCATAGTAGCAGCGTGTATCAGTGCAGATACCGGTGTCGGACCCGCCATTGCGTCTGGCAACCATGTATATAAAGGTATCTGGGCACTTTTACCCATAGCACCTACAAACAGGCAAATGGCAATTGTATTATATAATGCACCTGGTACCGCAACCTGGCCACTGCTTAGCTGGCCAAAGAATTGCTGGTAAGAAAGGGTACCGTAATTCAGCAGTATCAATAACATACCCACCAAAAAGCCCAGGTCACCGATGCGGTTCATCACGAAAGCCTTTTTAGCGGCATTTGTATAGTCTCGATTCTTGAACCAGAAACCGATCAGCAGGTAAGAGCAAAGACCTACGCCTTCCCAGCCGATGAACATTACCAGGTAGTTAGCGCCTAATACCAGTAACAACATCGAGAATACGAACAGGTTCAGGTAGGCAAAGTATTTTACCATGCCCTCATCATCGTGCATATAGGATGTAGAATACAGGTGTATCAGGAAACCGATACCTGTGATGATAAGCAGGAACAGCGAAGACAAACTGTCTACCTGGAATGCAAAAGGTATATATAGTTTGCCTGATTGAATAAAGTCGAACAGGTTTACTACCGTAGTAGAACCGGTGCTTTTTACTTCAAAGAATATACCCAGTGATACACAGAAAGATGCCAGTATCGCAAGGCTGCCAATTACACCACCCGCAGTTTTAGGGATCTTTCTCCAACCAAGACCGTTGATCAGGAAACCTATTAACGGAAATAAAGGAACTAAGTAAACTAAGTTTGTCATTTTTCAAATTCAAAATTCAAGAATCAAAATTCAAAAGTGTTATTGTCCTTTTGTTGTAATAATGATACTCGCAATTATTTTTGATATTTCATCTGCTTCATTTAGTAAGTCGTTTAGCTTGTTTTTATCCAAACCTAATGTATCTCTTATTAAACAAAGCCAATATTTAGTCTCATTAGCTGATTTAAGGCCAATGATATAATATTTTAAAAAATCGTTTTTAGAAGCACCTGCTCTACCTTCTGCTAAGTTTGCCCCGATGGATGTTGCGCTTCGCAACAATTGGTCAAACATAGAAAAATGTAACTTATCAAACTTCACTTCGTTAACATATAACACAACGCTTTTTGCAAACAGGTAAGCTCTGTGCTTAATGTTATAGACCTTTTCGGCTTCTTCTACTGTATAAAGAACTTCATCCTGCATTTTTAATTTTGAATTTTGGCTTTTGACTTAGTGTTTCAGCCTATTCAAAATATTAATGTCTACCGAATGCACCTTGCGATACATCATTACAATGATCGCCAGCCCCACTGCTACTTCTGCAGCTGCTACCACCATGTTAAAGAAAACGAACACCTGTGCAGAGCCATCATTGTGCATTTTTGAAAATGCTACCAACAACAGGTTCACTGCATTCAGCATCAGTTCTATACACATGAAGATGATAATGGCATTGCGGCGCATGAGCGTACCCATGATGCCTATGCAAAAGAGCGCCATGCTCAGAAATAAATAATACTGTATCGGCATTTATCTACGGTCAGTTTTTACCAAATATTTAAAATCAGGCTACTTCTTCTTTTTTACCTATCACTACCGCACCGATCATCGCACTTAAAAAGAGTACACTGCTTATTTCAAAAGGCAGGACGAATTGTGTGAACAATGTCTTACCCAAATTTTTAATCAATCCTATATCGGTAGGTGTCTGCTCCAGCACATTGACACTGGAAGATCTCAATGCTGCCAGTATCACCAGGAATAATATTCCACCCGACACAACGCCCGCCAGCTGCACCAGCCGGTTCTTTTGCGGTTCCGTATCTGCATTAAGATTCATTAACATGATAACGAAGAGGAACAATACCATGATGGCACCTGCATAAACGATAATGTTAACGATAGCAAGGAACTGCGCGTTCATCAGCAGGTAGTGGCCGGATATTGCAAAGAAAGTAGCTATGAGAAACAATACGCTGCTCACAGGGTTGCGGCTTAGTATTACGCCTAACGCGCAACCCAATGCCATAACCGTAAGAACCCAGAAACAGATTTGGTATAAACTCATATACTTATTTGGCTTCTTTATTTTTAGGATCAGGAATCAGCAGATCTTCTTTTTTATAAATGAAGCTTGCTCTTGTGTAGTTAGTTGGCATGATCGTCTCTGACAGGTAAATAGCATCCTTAGGACAAGCTTCTTCGCAATAGCCGCAGAATATGCAACGCAGCATATTGATCTCGTACTTCGCAGCATATTTTTCTTCCCTGTACAGATGCTCTTCTCCCGGTTTACGTTCTGCGGCTTCCATGGTAATGGCTTCTGCAGGACAAGCTACTGCACACAGGCCACAGGCAGTACAGCGTTCGCGGCCTTCTTCATCACGGTTCAGGATATGCAATCCGCGGAACACCGGGCTAAACGGACGCTTTTC
Source organism: Bacteroidota bacterium (assembly GCA_018267955.1). Lineage (GTDB taxonomy): Bacteria > Bacteroidota > Bacteroidia > Chitinophagales > Chitinophagaceae > Polluticoccus. The sequence continues at coordinate 117,119 of JAFDXL010000001.1, read as the reverse complement.
TTCCGGGTAGCTTACGGTTGCCTTCTTTTTAAATATGTGTCCTATAGTTATACTAAGGCCTTTAGCTATAGCAGGCAGGTATATCTTCTCTCCAAATGTCATTGGATCGCGATTTACCGGTGCAGCCCTGTTTGTCAGTTTTTCCATTTTTCAAATTATTTGATCACCCACAATACCACGATACCTGTTATCAGCATGTTTATCAATGCCAGTGGTATCAGTGATTTCCAACCTAAACGCATTAATTGATCGTAGCGGAAGCGTGGCAGCGTCCAGCGTACGAACATAAAGAATAATATAAATCCAACTATTTTAGTCAGCAGCACCAATACACAGATGATGGTGAATAACAGCGGAGATACACTCGCCGCCACCTGGTCCATGAATGGGAAGTTGTAACCACCGAAGAACAATGTTGCCAATATTGCAGAGCTGATAAACAGGTTGATGTATTCAGCAAACAGGAAGAAGCCTAGCTTCATAGAAGAATATTCCTGGTGGTAGCCCATGTTCAATTCGCTTTCACACTCCGGAAGATCGAAAGGTGCACGGTTCAGTTCGGCAAAAGAGCAGGTAAGGAATATTAAAAAGCCTAATGGTTGCTTAAAGAAATTCCAGGTGAAGTAGCCATCATGCCAGAAACCATGTTGCTGTGATACGATCTCACGCAGGCTCAGTGAACCGGTCATCATTAACAGCGCAACAAGGCTGATACCCATAGCCAACTCATAAGAAATAGCCTGAGACGCAGCACGAATACTACTTAACAGGGAGAATTTATTGTTTGAAGCCCAGCCACCCAGCATTACACCGTACACACCAAGGCTCACCACACCAAACACAAACAGGATACCTATATTAATATCTGCTACCTGCAGCGATACCACTCTGCCTGTTTGGGTAACATAATCTGGTCCCCAGGGAACTACCGCACTGGTCATACAAGCAGTGAGCATTGCAAGGGCAGGCCCCATAATGAACAGGAACTTGGTAGAACGGTCGGGCAGGATCTCTTCTTTGAAGAAAAGTTTACCACCGTCTGCAAGCGGTTGCAACAATCCAAACAAACCCGCACGGGCAGGGCCAATACGATCCTGCATTACGGCAGCGACTTTACGTTCGCCCCATGTGGCATACATAGCGATACCTAATGAACCCAGCAATATTACCGTGATCAGTACCAGCTTTTCAATGATAAACCAAATATCAACTTGCAACAATTGCATAACGGCGCAAAAGTAATTAGTTCGTTAAAAAATTAATTGTCTTTATTCTTCTTAAAGTCGTCTGAGTGCGCAGGCCCTTCTATTTTTGAAAGGTCTACGTCCGGCCTGTTCACATCACTCACTTTATGTATATCCAGCAATAGTTTCGGATTCTTTCCTATCACCCTGTCTATATATACCGGCTGCTTCACCGTATCTACATAATGGCCCTGTGATATTACGCTGTGCCTGTCTATCCTTGATGGTCCTTCTATCACCCAGTCTTTTGCTTCTTTTTTATGGAAGCGGCAGTCGTTACATATCCATTCTTCCACTTCGCCCCATTTGTCCTTGCGTGCAGTTACGCGGAATACTTCATCACCGCGCATCCACAAGCGCACCTTACCGCTACAAGTAGGGCAATCACGATGTGCATCTACCGGCTTGGTAAACCATACACGGTTCTTAAAGCGGAAGGTCTTATCTGTAAGCGCACCTACCGGGCAAACATCTATTACGTTGCCAATGAACTCGTTATCCAAAGATTTGCCCAGCAATGTGCTGATCTCAGCATGGTCGCCACGCTCCAGAATGCCATGCTCTCTTTTATTGGTAAGCTGATCTGCTGTAAATACACAACGATAGCACAGGATGCAACGCGTCATGTGCAATTGTATATAATCACCGATGTCTTCTTTTTCAAATGTGCGGCGGTCGAACTCGTACCTTGTACCTGCAACTCCATGTTCGTAGCTCAGGTCCTGCAGATGGCATTCACCGGCCTGGTCGCAAACAGGGCAATCCAGCGGGTGATTGATCAGCAGCATCTCTACCACACCTTTGCGTGCGTCCAGCACTTTATCAGAAGTGATATTCTTCACTTCCATGCCATCCATCACGGTAGTACGGCAGCTTGCCACCAGCTTTGGCATGGGGCGCGGATCCTTTTCAGAACCTTTGCTCACCTCTACCAGGCAGGTACGGCATTTACCGCCGCTGCCTTCCAGCTTGCTGTAGTAACACATAGCCGGCGGCGTTACATCACCACCAATCATGCGTGCTGCGTTGAGGATAGTAGTACCTGCGGGTACTTCTACCGTAATATTATCGATCGTTACTTTAAACTTCGGTTGTTCTGACATATTCTAAGTCAAAATTCAAAAATCAAAAACTATGCTGTTTCAGTCGGAACGTGAATTGGGTCCGCGTAATGGGCCAATCCAAAATTCCTTTTCTGTGATTCTTCAGGGTTCAGTACATGCCATTCAAATTCATCACGGAAGTGACGGATGGCCGCAGCTACAGGCCATGCGGCAGCATCACCCAGCGGACAGATAGTATTACCTTCTATCTTACGCTGAATATCCCACAACAGGTCTATATCGCTCATCTTGCCCTTTCCGTATTCTATGTTCTTCAGTATTTTATACATCCAGCCGGTACCTTCACGACAAGGACTGCATTGTCCGCAACTCTCGTGGTTGTAGAAGCGGGCCAGGGTCATGGTATGGCGAACTACGCATTGGTCTTCATCAAACACTATAAAACCACCGGACCCCATCATGGAACCGGTAGCAAAGCCCCCGTCAGACAGGCTTTCATAGTTCATATACCGTGTTTCACCTTTTGCCGTTTTCAGCAGCAGGTTAGCAGGTAGTATAGGTACGGACGATCCGCCCGGTATACAAGCCTTCAGTTTTTTACCGTTGGCAATACCACCACAGTATTCATCAGAGAAGATGAACTCTTCTACTGATTGCGTCATATCTATTTCGTAGATGCCCGGCTTTTTTACATTGCCACAAACAGATAACAGTTTAGTACCTGTAGAGCGGCCTACACCTATTTTAGAATAGGCTTCGCCACCTATATTCATAATAGGTACTACGGCAGCCAATGTTTCTACGTTGTTCACCACAGTCGGGCGCATCCATAGGCCCTGTATGGCAGGGAATGGCGGTTTGATACGTGGGTTACCACGCTTACCTTCCAGTGATTCTATCAATGCTGTTTCTTCACCGCAGATGTAAGCACCTGCACCACGCTGCACATATATTTCGCAATCAAAACCGCTGTTCAGGATGTTTTTACCCAGCCAGCCATTATTCTTTGCTTCTGTAATTGCCTGCTCCAGTATATCTACGATCCATGCATACTCACCGCGTATATAGATATAGGTAGCATTACTTCCCAATGCAAAGCTGCTCACGATAAGGCCTTCGATCAGCAGGTGCGGAATGAACTCCATCAGGTAGCGGTCTTTGAAAGTACCGGGCTCTGACTCATCCGCGTTGCACACCAGGTGACGGGGTATTCCTTCCGGCTTGGCCAGGAAACTCCATTTCATACCTGTAGGGAAACCCGCGCCGCCACGGCCGCGCAGGCCGCTCTTCTTCACTTCCTCCACTATCTCATCGGGTGTCATCTTAAACGCCTTCTCTACTGCACGATAACCACCGTTTTTACGGTAGGCATCGTAGTAGCGAATACCCTCAACATGTGCGTGTTCTAATAATAATTTCATTCTCAAGTCAAAAGTTAAAAGTCAAAAGTCAAAAGTGAAACCATTTTGAATTTTGTCTTTTGAATTTTTAATTAATCCTGGTACTCTGCCTGCTTAGCAGTTTCCATTGTTTATTCTTCCATATCCACACCTGCAACACCATTAACTTAAAATGCACCGGCTTACCTTCCATCACCACATCTATTTCTGACGTTGCCCGCACACATGCCGTACTGCCTTCCAGTGTTATCTGCTGATCGGTCGAACTGATGTTTTTGTAGATGATCTTACCATTGTACAGATCTTCTATAAGTTCCCGTTTCGATTGCTTCCAGCCGTTTGAATGGCCGTAGATCAGCTTATCATCCAGCAGTTTCTTCAATTCTACAGTATCCCTGTCTACCAGGGCGTTTGTAAAACCATCTGCTGCGATACCTGCACTTCTTTCACTTTGTGCCGATACAGAACTATAAATAAAGAGCAACGAGATCAATACAAGATATCTCATATCAATATCGTTTGGTTGCGTATATATACTCCTCCAGCGGCCCGAAGAAGTAATCATCCCAACCCTGCTTTTGCTCATCCGCTTCTTCCTGCGTAGGAAGGTTCGTATGATGCAATATCACTTTAGTGCCTTCTTTATCACTACTCAATAAAAAATGAACTTCTGATGGTGCTGTGCTTTCTTCCCATTCTGCCGGTTTCCAGCTGTAAGCCAGCTCTTTATCCGTTATCTTTTTCACTTCGCCACTTACCCATCCGTCAAACATCTGGAATTTTCCACCAACCTGCGGTTCCAGTACCGCGTCCTCACCACTCCATTTTCTTATCAATGTCGTGTCTGTCAGCATTTGCATTGTTTGCTTCGGCGTACCCGGTATCACAAATTCCAATTCCAGATCGTACGCCATAGCATTAGTTATTTATCGCAGCATTTCTCCTGCACTCGTCTATAATTGCATCTACTTTTTCTTTGGTAAGATGCTCCCTGAAGTGCTTGCCCAGCTGCATCATCGGGGCATAACCACATGCTCCCAGACATTCTGCAGGCTTCAGGGTAAACAGTCCATCAGGCGTTGTTTCCCCTTCGCGGATGTTCAGTTTTTCCTTGATATACTCGATGATATCATCGCTGCCATTGAGCATACAAGGACCAGTACGGCACACTTCAAATATATATTTACCAACAGGCTTCAGGTTGAACATGGAATAGAAGGTAGCTACTTCGTACACTTCTATCGGCAAGATGTTCAGCAACCCAGCCACATAGTCCATTGCAGGTACATCCAGCCAGCCGCCAAATTCTTCCTGCGCCAGGTGCAACAGAGGTATCAGCGCACTTTTTTGCTTCCCATCCGGGTAGCGTGCTATGATCTCTTTTGCTTTATTTAGTTTTTCTTCCGAAAATTTCATTTTATAACTGTTTTATCCGTCCAGTTCTCCTGCAATTACGTTCAAACTACTTAATGTGATGATCGCATCACTCAGCAATCCGTCCTTAATGATCTCAGGATATGCCTGGTAATAAATAAAGCATGGACGACGGAAGTGCAGGCGATAAGGTGTCCTTCCTCCATCACTGATCAGGTAGAACCCAAGTTCGCCATTACCACCTTCTACTGCATGGTACACCTCGCCCGGAGGCGCTTCTATCTCGCCCATGATCATCTTGAAGTGGTAGATCAGGGCTTCCATCTTGGTATACACATCTTCTTTAGCAGGCAAGTGGAATTTATCTGCTTCCGGTGCGTAGAAGATATTCTTCTGTGCAGGATCTGCTTTTTCTATCTCTTCGATCTTCGCTATTGCCTGCTGTATGATGCTATAACTCTGCCAGATCTCATCATTACGAACCATGTAGCGATCATACACATCACCCGTAGTACCTACAGGTATTGTAAAATCAAAATCTTCGTAAGATGAATAAGGCTGCGCTACACGTACGTCATAATCCACTCCTGCAGCTCGCAGGTTAGGGCCTGTAAAACCATAGTTGAGTGCACGCTCTGCATTGATCGGCCCCGCGCCTATGCAACGCTCCATAAAGATGCGGTTACGGTTCAGCAACGCTTCGAATTCCTTCATCACTTTCGGAAAGCCATCCATAAATTTCCTCAGCTTCTGCCAGGCAACATCTGAGAAGTTGCGCTCGAAACCACCTACACGGCCAATATTGGTAGTAAGGCGGCTACCGCACACTTCTTCATATATTTCATAGATCAGCTCGCGCCACTGGAATACATAAGTAAAACCGGTAAGCGCACCCGTATCTACAGCTACAACAGAGTTGCATATCAGGTGGTCGCCGATACGCGCCAGTTCCATAATGATCACACGCATGTACTCTACACGCTTGGGCAGTTTAAGGCCCAGCAGCTTTTCTATGGTCATGTGCCAGCCCATATTGTTAATGGGGGAGGAACAATAGTTAAGCCTGTCTGTAAGTGGCGTGATCTGATAGTATGGACGACGTTCCGCGATCTTCTCGAACGCACGGTGGATGTAACCCACAGTTTGTTCTGAACTGAGAACTTTTTCGCCGTCTATCTCCAGTATGTTCTGGAAGATACCGTGCGTGGCAGGGTGCGTAGGCCCCAGGTTCAGCGTAGTAGTCTGCTTTGCCAGTGACTCCTCTGCCAGTTGAATATGATGTTGATGCTCAGACATTAGTCTAAAATCAATTTAAGGTCAAAATATATTATACAACTGTTCCTCCACGTCCAAACATTTCATCGTCTTTGTCTGTACGTGTAGGGTCTTCCATGGGATATTCCTTGCGCATAGGGAAGTAGTCCATATCGTCCACATTCAAAATGCGCCTGAGGTCGGGGTGGCCAACAAAATTTACACCGAAGTTGTCAAATGCTTCCCGCTCCATCCAGTTTGCTGCCGAGAACAACTGTGTAGCGGTAAATACATCGGGTTTGCTGATAGGTACAAATACTTTAAAACGTAGCCTTACATTATCTACCAGGTTGTGCATATGGTACACAACACACAATTCTTCATTTACACTGTGCGGGTAATGCACTGCTGTAAGATCTGTAAGAAACCTGAAGCCCATGTCATCATACAGATGCTGCATCACTTTCAGGTTCATTTCTGCCGGCGCCCTGAAGGTGAGCATGCCGTAAGGTTCCTGCCACTCGGTAAGTTGCTCACCGAATTTTTCAGACAGTTTTTGTTGTATCGTTTCGTTGGTCAATGCCATATGCTATATCAAAACTAAAAGCCAAAAACAGTGTGTGCTGCTTTTGACCCCTGATACTACTGTATTGCGTAGCTTTCCATTAATTGTTTGTACACAGGGCTGTTCCTGCGGCGCAGGCTCTCGTTCTGTACCAGGTCCTGCAGTTTGATGATACCATCCAATATTGCTTCCGGGCGCGGAGGGCAGCCGGAAACATATACATCTACCGGTATCACCTGGTCTATACCCTGCAATACAGGGTAAGAATCAAATATACCGCCGCTGGATGCACATGCACCGATGGCAATTACCCAACGGGGCTCTGCCATCTGCAGGTAAACCTGCCTGAGGATGGGTGCCATCTTCTTGGCAATGGTACCCGCCACCAGCAGCATATCGCACTGGCGGGGAGTAAAGCCCATACGTTCAGAACCAAAACGGGCCAGGTCGTAGTTAGCACCCATCGTAGCCATGAACTCGATACCGCAGCAAGATGTTGCAAACGGTAAAGGCCATAATGAATTTTTACGTGCCAGGCCTATCACTTTATCAAAAGAGGTTGCCATAAACCCCTCGCCGGAATACCCTTCAGGTATCGGCGCCAATTTCACATTCGTATTATATTGAACCGGACGTCCCATATTCTTAAAATTCAAAGTCAACAATCAAAATTCAAAATGCTGTTAAGTACGATGTCCTATTTATTGACTTTTTACTTTTTGCATTTTGAATTACACTTAATCTTCCCAATCTAAAGCGCCTTTCTTTACTATATATATGAACCCGCAGAGGAAAAAGGCTACAAACATTATAACAGCCATAAACCCTTGCTGGCCCAGCTCCTTAAAATTGATTGCATAAGGATAAAAGAAGATCACTTCCACATCAAACAACACAAACAATATAGCTACCAGGAAATATTTGATAGCCATTGGCTGGCGCGCATTACCAACAGACGGAATACCGCTTTCAAAGTTTATAAGCTTGTCATGCGTTTTGCGTTTAGGCCCCAGTAACTGAGATGCGCCGATGGTTACTACCACGAACCCGATTGCAACCATCAGTTGAAGGGCTACAGGTAGATAACTGAATGGCGTTTGCTGATCTGCCGCCAATAATAAAAAGTTCATATTGTAACGATCACTCGGATGTTGTAAAATAGAGGCAACAAAGTTACGTGTAAGGCTTGAATATGCAAGCTAGTTACAGATTTTTGAGCCTCTTTTTTAAGTAAGATTAATATATGTATATGTTAAGCTATATTAAATGTTAAATAGGCAACCCTTAGGGTATTAATTTTACATTTACCATCAAAATGGCCGCATTTTTCTTACATGCATAATCTTTTTAAAATAAAACTGTTCCGGGTTCTGTTATGCATTACCTATCCTTTTGCCATTATCTTTCTGTATCCTTTTGTTCTGCTGAAAAAGAAAAATAAAGGACACTTGTTCTTCTTTTTCGACCGGTATGCTATTGGCGGTGCGCAACGGGTGCATTTAGATATATTAGAAAGCGTTGCAGGGATGCCTAAGGAATTGTATTTCACACGCTTATCCCCAAACGAAGCATTGAAGGATGAGTTCTTTACGTTATCAAATTGCGATGCCAGGGACATTCATTTCTGGTGCGATAACCTGCTATTCAGACTATTTACGGTTCATTATTATTCATTATATATCAACAGGCATACAAAAGCTCACGTCTTTAGTTCCAACAGTACTTTTTTTTATGATATGCTGTTTTTCCTGAAGAAAAAGGTGATAAAAACGGAACTGCTACACAATTTCACTTACGGCAAGAATGGAATGGAGTTCTTTGGACTTGCCAATTACCAATACCTGGATCACAGGATTCTGGTAGATTTTGCTACCTATAACAATATTGCAAATCAGTACAAAGAATATGGCGTAGAAGAACGTTATATGCAAAGGGTGCAGGTGATAGAGCCCGGTGTATCAGTTCCATCTGCAATTAAAAAAGACTATAGCCTGCCTTTAAAAGTGCTATATGCCGGCAGGGGCACAGCGCAGAAAAGAATTTACCTATTAAATAAGATCGCAGATAGCTGTATCAAAGCAGCGAAGCCAATACAATTTCATTTTGCAGGCAGTATGATGGATGAATTATCGGAATATGTAAAAGAACATTCGGTAATTCATGGCGAGATTAGCGAACCGGCAAAAATGAACGAATTATACGATCAATGCCATGCCATATTAATGACATCTTCATACGAAGGATTCCCTATGTTAATAAAGGAAGGCATGGCGCATGGCTGCGTGCCTGTAGTTACGGCGTTGGAAGGAAATAAATCGCACCTTTTCCATAGCCAAAATGCGTTGCTGATCAGCGATCCGGCTAATGAAGACCATGTAATAGCAAAGGGGATAGAACTTTTAACTGTATTATGCAATAATCGATTCGAATTGGAGCGATTGAGCGAGGCGGCCTATAATTATGCCGAAATCCATTTTGACAGGAATAAGTTTATTAAAACCTATAACAAGTTTTTGGAGGAGCATGCCTAAACAATTTCCCTTACATAATTCAAAAGCAGTATCTATTTTTGGCCAACCGGCTGTTGTAAACTTTGCAGTAGGCTTAAAATGCCCAATAAATTAAGATGACCAGGCAACCTTTGATTTCCTTGTGCGTACCAACCTATAACAGGATAAACTATCTGAAAAGGCTTCTGGATAGTATTTCCGTACAGACATTCAAAGATTATGAAATAGTAATAACCGACAACAGCGATAACGATAGCGTTTCAGATTTTATTAAAGAATATCCTCAATTACCAATAAAGTATCATAAAAACACACCGCCAACTACGATGGCGGTCAACTGGAACATCAATATCTCTAAGGCGAATGGTGTATGGCTGAAAATGATGCATGACGATGACTGGTTTGCTACAAATGATGCTTTAGAAAAGTTTGCGGCAGCAACAAACACAAATGCGCGTTTCTTATGCTCCTCGTGGCAACTTATTGATGACAAGACCGGCCATGCTAAAGCAGGACGCAACAGTAATAGCGGTTTTAAAAAGATACTGGAAAATCCTTTTTTGATCTTTGGCGATAATATTATTGGCCCCCCAAGCGTCACTATGGTACACCACTCTGTGGAAATAAGGTATAACGAGCGAATGAACTGGCTGGTAGATCTCGAATATTATATTGCCGTGCTAAGAAAATACCCGGCTTCTTACATTCCTGAAACCTTAATAAATATTGGGTGGCATGAGCAGCAAGCCACAGCCGTTGAATTCTACAACAAGTCAACAGAAATTAGAGAGGCCCTGATACTATGGAATGAATATGGCGCATCGATGATACCCGGAATCATGAACTATGACACATGGTGGAGGCTAATGCGTAAACTTAGCATAAAAGACAGTACAGAATTAAACCAATATACGGCCGGGTACCCCATACCATTCTTTTTAAATAACATCTTATCCCTGCAAAATAAATTACCGAAAAACCTGCTGAAAAAAGGAGTGTTTTCAAAACTGTTCATGTCTTACTCCTATCTTTTCCATTTTAAAGGGAACATGAAAAGGGCTACCGTTAATAAATAGCTGTGCGGCAAGTAATAAAATATTAGCAATCTATAGGCATAGAGTATTGAGCGTGAACATTACTTTTGCGCCTATGGGAATTGTTTTCCGCCAGTCTGTAAAAACTACGATCGTCACTTTTACCGGTGCCGCATTAGGAGCAATTACCAATTATATATATGTCTTTGTTTTTCTCCGGCAGCAATTAGGTTTTTATTCTAATACGATCACCATCGGTGCCACATTGCAACTTCTCATCATGATGGGTACGGGTTCCGTGCTTGCCACCTATATACAGAAGTTCTCAGAAAAGGACGAAAGAAGGAAGGTATTGCTATCTCTGTCATTAATAGTAGTAGCGGCTTCAATCCTATTTTATTCAATTATATTTTTTGTCTTCAGGCAACAGTTTGTAGCACTGTATCATGAACAGGACAGGCAACTTTTCAATAAATATTATTACGCGTTGCCGCTCCTTATGAGTTTATGGGGCATCATGTCCCTTTTCGATCATTATTTAATATCCCATGTAAAGATCGCTTTCTCCGCCTTCGTAAAAGAGGTGGTCATAAGAGTGTGCAACCTCATCATTATTGCGCTGTATTATTACCAATACATTGATTTCAATATCTTCATCCTGGCATCCGTATCCATATATGCGCTGGGCGCCATCATTCTCTTTATAGCAGCTTCGAAAACACCCGGCTTTGGATTTTCATCTGATTTCAACGCATTCACAAAATCCGATTACCGAGGAATCATCCACTTTGCATGGTACCACCTGCTTTTTGGCTTATCCCAAAACTTATTTGGAATGCTGGATTCATTTATGCTGGGCGTACTTGATAAAAGAGGATTTGAAAGCATTGCCGTCTATCGCAACGCTGTGTTTGTGGTAGCGCTTATGGTTATCCCTTACAGGGCTATGACCTACTCCAGCTATACAGCGCTGAACAAAGCCTATATCGCCAACGACAATACTTTACTGCAAAGTCTTTTCAAACGATCGGCGCTGAATATATTTATTGTTACAATGGCTTTGTTTGCCGTGATCTTATGCAATCTGGATAATCTTGTTGCTATACTTCCTCCCCAGTATGCAGCAATAAAACCGGTAATTATGATCATGATGCTGGGCAGAATTATTGATATGGCTACCGGTTTGAACAATGAAGTGATCTCCATATCCAGGTATTATAAATTCAATTTTCGATCAGCCGGGCTATTAACAGCTACCGTATTTGGCTTTAATGTGTTGCTGATACCTAAATATGGTATATATGGCGCTGCATGGGGAACTACTCTTGCGTTTACGGCAATTAACATATTCAAGTTGCTCTTTTTATGGTTTAAGATGAGACTGCAGCCCTTTACAAGGGGTAGCTGGCTTTCTTTGGTTGCTGTTGCATTGGCCATAGCTGCAGGCTATTTGTTACCTGTAGTCGGTGGGCCTGTACCCGATGCTATTGTACGCAGCATTGTTATACTGGCAGTTTATGCCGCCATGCTTTTGTGGCTAAAACCATCTGAAGACCTCCAGAATTACCTTATATCAATAAAAACAAATAAGAGGTTATTCTAGAAGGTATTTTTGATGATAATTCACTTTTTTATATTCTTAGGGTAAAATAAATTGAAATACGTTATTTTTGCCCCCTTTCAAATAGTACTATGGTATACAGAGAAATAGTAGCGGTAACCGGTTTAAGCGGTCTTTTTCAATTATTAGCCACCAAAAGCGATGGTGCTATTGTTCGCAACCTGGCAGACAAATCAACTAAATTCATATCTGCCCGCCTGCACAATGTAACTCCGCTGGAAAGCATCGAGGTATATACAACCGGCGATAATGTACGCCTGCACAATGTGTTTCAAAAAATGAAAGACAGCGAGGGTACTACTCCTTTGGTAGATGCAAAAGCAGATAATAATGCTGTAAAAAGTTATTTCAAAAGCATTTTCCCTGAATTTGATGACGAGCGTGTGTACGTGAGTGATATGAAGAAAATGGTGAAATGGTTTGAAATACTAAAGGCTAATGATATGCTGAACTTCGAATCTATGGATGAAGCTACGGCTGAAGCAGAAGTTCCTGCTGCAGAAACTGCAACTGAAGTAGCTGAGGAGAAGCCTGCTAAAAAATCAAAAGCTGCTAAAACTGAGGCTACCGAAGAAGGTGCTGAAGAAAAACCTGCAAAGAAAGCCCGCGCCAAGAAAGCTGCTGAGCCGGTAGCAGAAGGTGAAGAAAAGCCTGCAAAGAAAACAGCGAAGAAAAAGAAAACGGAAGAATAGTTTTCTGAAAATAGAAATCTAAGAAGAGCAGGGACTTCCTGCTCTTCTTATTTATACGGATATTTTAGTACAAAGCTTTGTTTTTCTTTTATATCCTCATTAAAGAATAGAAGCCCTACACGATATAGATCAATGTCTATCACGACCTTATCGTTAGCGCGAAGCATGTTCCAACCTGTAGTAGCTTGCTGGTTAATATGAATATCTGTTACTACCAGTATGGTTTTGCCCTGAGCCCGGTATATATCATGCGCAATTTCCTGCGCATTGCTGATGTTAAATATGCGAACATCCCAACCCGAGAAATACAAGGTTATCCCCGCCACTACATCTCCTTTCATTTTCATCAGCCCCTGTTCGATAAAAGCATACACAAAAGGAGAGTGTATGCCGTGTCTCGTTTTCGCCTTCAGCCGGTAGCGGATATATTGCAGGAGAGCGTGCAACGACATTTATATCTCTTTGATACGCTCCCACTCCTGGAAAGTGTAGGCATAAGCGTGCTTCTCATCTGCCTGGTGCGGTTCTTCCCAAACCAGCTTCCAGTGTGCGTGGTCTATGTGAGGAAAGAATGCCTCGGCACCCACTACCTTGGTATGCACAACCGTAACATACATCCGGTCTAATACATCCATTGTTTCCGCAAATATTTTTCCTCCACCAATTATAAAGCCTTCATCATCATGGGCTTGCTTCAGTTTCTCCACCGCAGCATTCAGATCGTTATAAAGCAGCACACCTTCGGGCAAGTTCAAATTGCTGTTAGAGGATACTACAATATTTAATCTGCCGGGTAGCGGCTTACCCAAAGATTCATAGGTTTTCCTGCCCATAAGAACAGGCTTACCTAAGGTCTTGCGTTTAAAAAATTTCAAATCTTCGGGTAAATGCCAGGGCAATTGGTTATCCCTTCCTATGGCATTTTGCTCATCTACTGCTACTATAGCTGTAAGGATCATAAGCTGTTATACTGCTACCGGCGCTTTAATATGCGGATGCGACTGGTAATTTTTAAGTGTGAAGTCTTCGAATTTAAAATCAAACAGATCTGTAACATTAGGGTTCAATTCCATGATTGGCAGCGGATAGGGCTCCCTTGTAAGCTGCAAGCGTGCCTGATCTATATGATTGTTATAGAGATGTACATCTCCGAAGGTATGAATGAATTCACCCGGCTGCAGCCCGCATACCTGCGCCATCATCATGGTCAGCAACGCGTACGAGGCTATATTAAAAGGTACACCCAAAAATACATCCGCACTGCGCTGGTATAGCTGGCAACTTAATTTGCCATCTGCTACATAGAACTGAAAAAGCGCATGGCATGGAGTGAGCGCCATTTTGCCCAGGTCACCCACGTTCCAGGCATTTACGATCATTCTCCTGCTGTCGGGGTTATTCTTTATCTGGTTCAGTACATCTTTTATCTGGTCATGGGTTTGCCCGTCAGCGCCGGTCCAGCTGCGCCATTGATGCCCATAAACAGGGCCCAGGTCGCCATGCGCATCCGCCCATTCGTCCCAAATACTTACTCCATTATCCTTCAGATATTTGATGTTCGTATCCCCTTTAAGAAACCATAGCAGTTCATAAATGATAGACTTCAGGTGCAGCTTCTTTGTAGTAACCATTGGGAAGCCTTTTTGCAGATCGAAACGCATCTGGTAACCAAAACAACTGATGGTACCGGTGCCTGTGCGGTCACTCTTACTAACACCCGTATCCAGGATGTGCTGCAATAATTTTAAATAGGCTTCCATACTTCAACAAAATTAGGATAAACAGTGCTGACTTTTACCCCTCATATATGCATGGGGATATCAGGTTAATATATAGGAAAGGGCGGCGCAACTGTAAACCATCCTCCAAAAATTAATACTTTTATCACTCATTAACAGTATGAGTCTTATCCTGCTTTGTTTTTTCGCATTTCTCGCCGGCATTATTGATGCTATGGTGGGTGGGGGCGGGCTGGTGCAGTTACCGGCTTTCTTCGTATTAATGCCGCAACTGAGCCTGGTACAGACTTTGGCATCCAATAAAACTGCCTCGTTTCTCGGCACATCGGTATCGGCATACAGGTATATTAAAAGAGTACCCATTAACTGGCGGCATCTGACCCCTGCCATCATTACTGCATTTATAGGATCTTTTTGCGGTGCGCTGCTGGTTAGCTTTATCCATAAGGAGCAGTTTATGCCTTTTATCCTAACCGCACTTATACTGGTATTGATCTACACTGTTTTTAAAAAAGAGCTGGGGCTGCATCATGTAGATAAATCTCTAAGCAATACCAGGTATTATGCATACGCCATTGGCACGGGAGTAATTATAGGCTTTTACGATGGATTGATAGGCCCGGGTACGGGAAGCTTTTTGATATTCGCTTTTGTAGTGTTGTTTGGCTATAACTTTTTAAATGCTTCCGCTAATGCAAAGGTGATTAACTGTGTCACCAACATCTCGGCCCTTAGTTTCTTTATTGCCAGCGGCAATGTGCAATGGCATCTTGCCATACCGGTGGGCATTGCCAATATGGCCGGCAGCTATACAGGTTCGCATTTCGCATTGAAAAAAGGTAGCGGGTTTATCCGGTTATTCTTTATACTGGTTGTACTGGCGTTGATAGTAAAACTCGCTTACGATTATTTCCTATCATAGATATCGTTCTTCAGGTACACCTTAAAAAAACTATCTTCAGGATTCATTAAATGGTAGTCTTGTACACTGACAGGAAAGTCTGTTTTCTTATCGAGTATTAAAAGATCGTGGTGAATGGTATCTCCATCCTTTAGCGGAACAAAAGGTATCTTCCTTTCCTTATCAAAAATTTTAAGATCAGATAGCAATATATCCTTCAGATAAAAACTAAAATCTCCTTCCCCATACCCGACCGATTTTATATCATAATATCTCTCTTTTAACACTTGATTGTACGATTCACAAACATAATCTATACCATAAATGCGTTTATGCAGCTTTTCAAATCTCCATAATTGTGTTGCCGTCAATAACAATAAAACTACGGGCAGCAACAATTTCGGTTTCAATACTTGCATCTTCCTGGCCCATTTATCATTGTCTGCTGCCAAAGAAATAACCAGGGCTACAGCCGTGTACATTGGCAGCAATAGATAAAACCAGGTACGTCCAAAAGGTATCACTCCATGCAACCAAATTATAAGTGGAGGAGATGCGAGCATTAATCCACTAATTATGTACAACGATTTGTTGTAGTTACCACGTTTGAAAAATGAAGTAAATAATAGGACAACCAGTAAAACCCAGAAGTATATATTAATACCTAAATATCCTGTCAGCAGATTCCAGGTTTCTTGCAGGTGGCTGCCGATATTATCTTTAATATAATCTGCCCCTCTTGCAACCACACCATTATTACTGGTAAGCGCGTGAAACCCGTTCCGCCATATTATAGGGGTGTACAAAGCCAAGGTTCCCATTACTATTGCCAGGTTAGCGATAACTGTACTTTTGATCTCGCGATAGCTCTTTAGTCTTACCGCATTCAAAAAAAGAATAACAGTAACAGGCAAAAAACAATACAGGAAAGATGGGATTGTAAAAAAACCGGCAACGCTGCTTAGTATAAAAAGAGCGTAATACTTTCTTCGGCTTTTGCCGCCTATAATATTTACACAACTATAAACACATAACAACGCGCAAAGCAATAACAACATATAACCCCGTGCCTGTACGGCGTACAACAGGAAGGGATAAGAAAACACTAGTAAAGCAGTTGCCATTGCCGCTGATACCTTACCTACACATTTGGTCATCAGCTTGAAAAAATACCACGTGGCTATAATAGCTGCAACTAGGCTCACAACACGGGTTGCCGGTACAACGGGTAACGGAAGATGAAGCGCTACGGAAGAGAGAATATTATAGAGAACATGATTGTTTGGTAAAGGATAAAAAAACCATGAAGACAATATTCCCACCCCTGAGAAAAACAGATAAGAAAAAGCTTCATCATAATCATATGGCAGTGTTGCGCTAAAATATGCAAGGCTTAGTGTTTCTATAACCAGGATGCCGGTCAGCGTTACCTTTACAACACCTGGCAAGGATTTGAAAAAACTGTAGTTTTTTGCTATGATATTTATTGCTCCATCTATCCATCGCTCCGGCCACTTGCCCAGCAGCGGCTTTTTATAAATGACTGCCCTTATCAAAAAGAAAAACCAGGTAGCGATCAATAAATAAATACCGCCTTTGAGCAGCAAGAAGCAATAATGTACTTTCCTGTTACTCAACAGCTCATTGAAGATTTCAGACTTATAAATATCATGTGTAAAGGCAAGCAGAAAAGTGTCATAATGATATATAGTAATAATCCATCCGCATCCTAATAGCAATACGGAAATACTAAAGATAACCAGCACCCGTAGTGCCGATCTTAAATTGATTTGATTTACTCCCATCACTTAGCGGTAACTGTAATCGCCGACAACCTGTCCATCGCCAGCTTTATTGTTTCTTCTTTTTTGGCAAAACAGAAACGTATCAGTTTATCGTCTTTTTTATTGCGGTAAAATGCACTGATGGGGATAGTGGCTACCCCATGTTCCCTGGTAAGCCATTGTGCAAATTCCATATCGGGCATATCGCTGATCTGCTCATAGCTGACTGTCTGAAAATAACTGCCCGATGCAGGCTGGTGTATGGTAAACTGCGTAGCGCTTAACATGTCGATAAAATGATCGCGCTTTTGCTGCATCATTTTAGATACCACAGGCAATCCCGGCTGCGAAAGATAAGTTGCCAGCGCATACTGGGCCGGTGTGTTTACGGAGAAGCAAAGGAATTGATGTATGCGCCTGAATGCAGTTGTAAACTCAGGCGGCGCTATGCAATATCCGATCTTCCACCCGGTATTATGAAACACCTTGCCAAAAGAATATAAAGCAAAACTTCTGTGCCTCAGTTCAGGATGCTGCAATACAGAATAATGTTGCAGCCCATCATAGATCAGTTGTTCGTATACTTCATCAGATAAGATGATGATGTTGGTATCGCGTACCAGGTCGGCCAGCTTATCCCAGTCTTCTTTTGTCCACACAGCGCCGGTAGGGTTATGTGGTGTGTTGATGATAATGGCTTTCGTACGCAGGCTGATCGCTTTCTGTACTTCATCCCAATCCACACTAAAAGCAGGAGCCTTCAGGCTTATGGTAATTGCCCTGGCACCGTTGGTTTCAATATTAGGTATATAACTATCGTATGCAGGCTCCAGCACTATCACTTCATCACCTGCTTCAAGAATAGAAGTGAATGCTGTATAAATAGCATAGGTGGCTCCGGGTGTGATTGTGATCTCGGTATCGGGGTTAATAGTTACACCATATCTTTTTTGAAAATCGGTTGCTATTTGTTGCCGCAATTGTGGCAAGCCCGCCATGGGTGCATATTGGTTATATCCTTGTGCTGCTGCCTCACCAAGCAGAGAAGCCAACTCTGTACCGATCGGGAAATCAGGGAAGCCCTGCGACAGGTTGATCGCATTATGCTGCTGCGCCAGGGCGCTCATAATGGTAAAAATCGTTGTTCCTTCTGCAGAGTGTTTGTGTGGCAGTAACATTGGCTATAGGTATTTATCTCCCTTATTTCTTTTTACTTCTGCAACATATTCCTTTATCTGCTGTTCACGGTTGCGTTCGCATATTAATAGTACATCGGGCGTATCTATTACAATAAAGCGCTCCAGGCCTTGCACTACCAGCAGCTTTTCGTTCGGCACTTTTATCATGCATTCGCTGGCGTCTATTATCATCACATTATCGCCATGCACGGCATTGCCCAGGTAGTCTTTATCAAAGTTCTCATAAGCGCTCTCCCATGTTCCCAGGTCGCACCAGCCGAAATAAGATGGTATTACATATACATTCTTTGCTTTTTCCATGATACCATAATCGATGGATATATTGGTGCATTGAGAGTATAAACTGTTGATTATCTCATGCTCTTTCGATGTATTATAATTACCGGTAGCCTGTAGAAATACTTCATTCATTTCCGGCAAAAACTTTTCCAGGGCCTCCATAATAGTCTTCACATTCCATACAAATATGCCTGAGTTCCAAAGGAAATCTCCACTTTTTAGGAAAGTACGTGCCAGGTCCAGCGATGGCTTTTCTGTAAAAGTCTTCACCTTATACAATTGATCCAGCTCGTCATCAGCATCGTATTGTATATAGCCATAGCCGGTATCGGGCCTGGTTGGTTTTATGCCCAGTGTAAGCAGTGCATCATGCTGCGCAACAAATTCTAATGCCTCGTGCGCAGTGCGCTCAAATGCACGCTCATCCATTATCAGATGATCTGCCGGAGACATAATGATATTTGCCTTGGGGTTTAATGCCATCATCTTATGCGCAAAGTAAGCAGCGCATGGAGCCGTATTTTTTCGCGATGGCTCGCTGATGATATTGGCATCGCTCACGTCCGGTATTTGCTCCTTTAGTGTGTTGATATATTGCTGGTTGGTGATGAAGTATATATTCTCCTTAGGGCAAATGTTGGTAAACCTTTGGTATGTCCATTGAATCAGGGAGCGCCCTGTACCTAATATATCTATAAACTGCTTGGGATAGCTCATGCGGCTTTCGGGCCAAAACCTGCTGCCGATACCACCTGCCATGATCGCCACGTAATTATTTTCAATGCTCATACTGTGTGTGAATTGCGTATAAAAATAGCTTAATCGCCCGACAATAATATGAAAAAAGCCCCGCCTATTAAGGCGGGGCATAACCGAATTTTATAAATTAACGTTTTAGTTATTCTGCTTCTGCCACTACTTCTTTCACTTCAGGTATCATACGTTTCATCATGCCTTCGATACCTGCTTTTAAGGTGATCATAGAAGAAGGGCATCCTGAACAAGACCCCTGCATCATCAGTTTCACAGTACCATTTTCATAGCCCTTGTAGCTGATAGCGCCGCCATCCATCTCTACCGCAGGCTTTACATAGTTCTCCAGCAGTTCTTTGATGCGCTTTACTACATCCGTATCATCAGAGCTAATAAGATTGGTATCCGCTTTCTTTACCACCAGGTCTTCATTGATCACTACTTTACCTTCTTCCAGGTATTGTTTCAGAAATTCGCGCACAGATGGTATTACTTCTTCCCAGCGCGTTTCAGGTGTTTTAGTCAGCGTTACAAAGTTGCTGGCAATAAATACACTGCGAATGAAGGGGAATGCAAATAATTCTTTTGCCAAAGGTGAGGGTGCCGCCACAGACTCTTCAGGAAAATCTATACTCTTTCCCGGATACAGCAATTTGTTAGCAACAAACTTCATTGTTTCAGGGTTCGGCGTCATCTCTGTATAGATGCTCACAATGGTATTTCCAGTCTTCAACATGTAATTACTCTTTATTTGGAGTACAAATTTACTTAATAATACGCTACCTACCCATCAATATGCTAAATAGCCCTACAATTGAAACTAATTTCTACATGTTGTGGTTACCCCACAGAAATTACCCAAATTTATAAAAAGGAATATCTATTGATTATCAATTAGTTACGTAAAAACTGTTTCTTTTGCCCTCTTTAACATTGTCTTAATTGTGTATGGAATGGTTTTTTGTTTTCATATATCGACAGCATGATTGATAACAAAAAAATGTGTAGATATGAAAAACCTGATTTTAGCCCTGGCAGTTGCAACATTACCTGTCGTGGCACACGCTCAAAAAAGTTATTCTAACGGTGAAAGTGTTTATGATCAAAATTACAAGGTATGCCGCATAGATGGTACGTATACCGTCTGCAGCGAAAATACACCTACGATAGTAAACACAAAAAAGGCTGCAAACAAAAACGATAAAACCATCGCGCAGTTACACAAACTGGATAGGTATGTGTATGTAAACCCTGAGCCAAGGGTAGTAAATGCAACCAGTAAGAAAAATCCACGTTTTGGCGCCAGTTATGATGATCCTAACGCTGCCTACCAGGGTAAGGAAAGTGCCATTAATGATGGTGTAGATAAAACTATATCCCGCAACATCAATTATATAAATAATAATACAAATTTACCTCCGAACGATGGCGGTAATTCAGATAAAAAATAGGATGTGTGTGTTTTGAAAAACAGGCTATTCTGCTTCGGCGGGTAGCCTGTTAATTTTTTAGCGCGCGTCAAAATCTATATGCACTCTTTCTGTCCTTGGGTGCGATTGGCAGGTCAATACAAAACCCTTCTCCAGTTCGTCTTTCTCCAGCGAATAGTTTACTTCCATATCTACCGCGCCCTCTGTTACCTTGGCACGGCAGGTACAGCATACGCCTCCTTTACAGGCGTAAGGCAGGTCTGCACCGCTCTTCAGGGCCGCATCCAGTATGCTATCGCCATTATACGCCAGTTCCATTTCAAATGTGGTTCCGTCGAGTGTGATGCTCACTTTACTCATGGCATCAGATGATACGCTATGTTCTGATACCCACCTGTCATGATTAGGTTTTGGCTGATCCGGGGAGGTGAAGAGTTCCATGTGCACACTTTCCGATACCATGCCGAGGTCTATCAACTGCTGACGAACAGACAAGATCATTTCTTCCGGGCCGCACACAAACGCCTCATCTATGGTCTTGATATCAATTAAAGTATCGCAAAACTCCCTGCATTTATCAGCCGTAATGCGTCCATTGAATAGTGGCGTATCCATAGTCTCGCGACTTAATATATGATACACCCTCAGGCGCTGCATGTATTTGTTTTTTAGCCCTTCAATTTCTTCGCGGAATATGATGGTATTACGGTTCTTATTACCATAGATCAGCGTAAACTGGCTATCAGGCTCGGTTTCCAGCACATGCTTCATAATACTCATCACCGGGGTGATGCCGCTGCCGGCTGCTATAGCCAGGTATTGTTTTTTTGCTTTGGTAATACCCTTGGGGGAAAATTTACCTAGCGGGGGCATTACTTCTATTTTTTCACCAGCCTTTAGCACATCATTGGCATAGGTAGAGAACTTACCGGCTTCTACCTTTTTTACTGCCACCCTCAGCTCATGTTCGTTTGGAGCAGAGCAGATAGAATACGAACGCCTTACTTCCTCGCCGTTAATTTTGATCCTAAAGGTCAGGTATTGCCCTGCGGCAAACTGAAAAGCCGCTGCCAGCTCGCCGGGTATGTTTAAGGCTATTGATACGCAATCCTGTGTTTCGGGGCGAACTTCTTTAACGGTAAGATCGTAAAACTTTAATGCAGACATCTAAATATTCTAATCGGTGTCAAAAATAGTTTAAATAAAATACGTTTGCTAACTCAGCATATCATCCAGGTTTTCGCGCTTTATCATCGTGAAGACCTTCTTCCCTCCCGGCGTATATTCGGGCTGCGCACAGGCAAACAATTCGTCTATCAGAGCTTGTTGTGCCTCCTGCCGCTGTATCGCATCTGTATTGCGCGACAAGCGCTTTGCCATATTAGCCAGCAGTTTGTCTGTTCGTTTAGCAACGGCATCACTGGCTTCGTGTTTCAATTGGTCTATTGCTTCATCGAGCACGTTTTTTTCTTCGCCCTGTGGCAATGCGGTAGGCACGCCCTGCACTACAAAGGTGTTTTGCCCGAATGGAGAAACATCAAATCCTATGCGTGCCAGGTCGGGCAATACTTCTGTAAGTAATATCGCATCCTGCGGAGATAGCTCATACTGCACGGGAAACAGCAATTGCTGCGATGGTGTGCTGCCGTTGTTATACTCGTGCAATAAGCGTTCATACCAGATGCGTTCCTGCGCCCTGCGTATATGTACCAGCATCAGTCCCGACTTTACCGTAGTTACCAGTAAAGACCCCTGTACGGATATAATATTGTTGCTTTTATTATGCGTTTCGGTAGTGCTGTGCAGTGTAGTTTGCTGTGGCTGCAGGTCTTCCTCTACATTCCTTTTGTTTAGCGGAATATTGCTGGCTATTTCGTACAGATCCTTCCAGCGTTGCAAACTGTCTTTTTTCTCGGCAAGATGCGCCTGGTTTTTTTGAGTAAAGGCGCTGTACAAATAACCTTTCTCCGTATCCTGCTTTACTTGTTCTGTTACAGGCTGTTGCACAGAAGGCAATTCCTGTATGCCGGCGTTGAGCGTAAAATCTAGCGATGGCGCTATATTATATTTTGCCAACGCATGTTTCACGGCTGCGTTCAGGTAAGCATACATCAGGCGGTCATCTTCAAATTTCACCTCCTGCTTGGTAGGGTGCACGTTCACATCCACCCTTGCCGGGTCCACTTCAAGAAACAATACATAAAAAGGAAATGTTTCCTTTTCTATCAACCCTTCGTATGCCTGTACTACGGCATGATGCAGATAGGCGTTACGTATAAAACGATTATTAATAAAGAAGAACTGCATGCCACGTGTGCGGGTAGCAGCTTCGGGCTTGCCTATAAAGCCTGTTATATTCAGCAGGTCGGCACGCTCTTCTACAGGTACCAGGTTTTTCTCATACGAGCTGCCCAGCAATCCTTTGATGCGCGTCTTCAGGTTGCCCGCCTCTAGGTGAAATTGCTCTGCGTTGTTATGCCATAAGCGAAACGCCACCTGCGGATAGGCAAGGGCAACCCTGGTAAATTCATCCACTACATGACGAAACTCCGTTGTGGTGGTTTTTAGAAAATGCCGCCTTGCAGGTACATTATAAAACAGGTTTTTGATGCAGATATTAGTGCCGGGTGCTGTAGCGCAGGGCTCCTGTATTTTCACTTCCGTGCCTTCAACAACGATCCGGGTACCTATTTCGGCATCATGCCTGCGTGTTTTCATCTCTACCTGTGCCACCGCCGCAACAGATGCAAGCGCCTCTCCCCTGAACCCCATTGTTTTTATAGAAAACAGGTCGTTGATATCGCGTATTTTAGAAGTGGCATGCCTTTCAAAGCTCATGCGCGCATCCGTAGTGCTCATGCCGCAGCCATTGTCTATTACCTGCAGCAGTTCCTTACCGGCGTCCTTTAGTATAAGCTGTATCTCTGTAGCGCCGGCATCTATAGCATTCTCCAGCAACTCTTTAACCGCAGATGCAGGCCTTTGAATCACCTCTCCCGCAGCTATCTGGTTGGCTATATGATCTGATAATAACTGTATTACGTCGGCCACTTCTCTTAAAATAGGTATGCAAAGGTAAGATTTAGCCACCTCAATACACCGGTCTTGTAAAAGGTGATGAAAATCATCAATTTTTCGTAACCAAAGTCATTACGGAGCATTTAAATATGTCTCATCTTTGTATCCTACTTAATTACAGAGGCAAATTGCTTTCAAGCAAAACAAACAACCTCAGTTTTTAACTAGATATAGTGCATAATGGGTTTGTTGCTCCCTTTCCAGGGAGCATTTTTTTTATCATACCCTTTACATCTCTCCGCCACAATAAGGTTATATTTGTTTATGACCTGTTACAAGCATATTCTTTTTTTTGTTTCGTTTCTTTTCGCTTTTCTCAGTCCATCCGTTTACGCACAGCCAGTATATCGCGGGCAACCAACCAGGATATTGCCCAACACAAAGAACCATTGGGTAGATAGTGTGTATGAAAAACTTGAAGATTCAGAAAAAATAGGTCAGCTTTTTATGGTTGCCGCTTATTCGGTTGGTAAGAATTACAATGAAGAAGACATAAAAAAACTTATATCTGAGCGGCGCATTGGCGGCCTCATATTTATGCAGGGAACAGCAGAAGCCCAGGCATCGCTCACCAACCTGTACCAGCAGATGGCTTACGTGCCGTTATTAATAGGTATGGATGCAGAATGGGGGTTGGGTATGCGCCTCACAGGTGTAGCTAATATGCCACATTCCATGATGATTGGCGCTACGCACGATACCACAATTGCTTACAGGATAGGACAAGCCATAGGTCTGCAATGCAAAAGGCTGGGAGTGCATATCGACTTTGCCCCGGTGGTAGATATCAATAATAACCCCGATAACCCCATCATCAACGCCAGGTCATTTGGCGAGGACAAAAACTGGGTTACCAAAATGTCTATTGCTTACCTGCATGGTTTGCAGGGTATGGGGGTTATTGCCTGCGCGAAACACTTCCCCGGACATGGAGATACCAAGGTAGATTCCCACAACGATCTGCCGACCATCAATAAATCTTTGGCCCAACTCGACACACTGGAGCTCTATCCATTCCGCGAAATGATAAAAGCAGGCGTGAAAAGTGTAATGGTAGCGCATCTGAACTTACCCGCACTGGAAACAGAACCAAATGTGCCGGCAACATTATCAAAAAGCACAATCACAGGCCTGCTGAAAACCCGTATGGGCTTTAAAGGGTTGGTATTTACAGATGCGCTGAATATGCAGGGTGTTGCCAAATACTATGCGCCTGGCGACGTAGATGTACGCGCATTAATAGCAGGTAACGATATGCTGCTGTTCTCGCAGGATGTACCTGTTGCCATGCAAAAGATACAGGAAGCGCTAGCTGATGGAAGACTTAGCTGGAAGGACATTGAAGGCAAGGTAAAAAAGATACTGGCTGCTAAATATGACGCAGGGCTTTCGGTGTTTAAACCGGTAGAATCTGTAAACATTACCAACGACCTGAATCAATATACAGAACAGCTTCGCTCACAAACTGCTAAGAAATCGGTAACACTTGTGCGCGACAGGAATTTTATCCTTACAGACCTTCTGAACAGCAGGAAACATGTAGGCTATATAGGCATCAATGCAACAGATAGCACACGCCTCAGTAACGAACTGCTAAAGGCCATCCCCGATATGAAAGTGCGCTGGCTGCCCAAGGGTGTGATGACCTCTGTTGCCAACAAAATAGCAGGCGACGCTACTGATGATGATATCACCATTGTAGCCATCCACAATATGACCTTCTATCCCACCAATGGCAATTATGGACTAGACGAACAGCAGATGGCCTTCATTAAACAAATGGCCAATAAACGCAGCGTGATGATCGTGTTATTGGGTAATGCCTACCTGATGAAGAATATTTGTGAAGTGGGTTCTGCAATTGTCGCTTATGAAGATGACACTACTACCGAAAACATGGTTGCTCGTGTGCTGCTGCGAAAAGAAGATGCACGTGGCGTGCTTCCCGTAACACCATGTATAGATATGCAAACCGAAGGCCCTGCATTGATTGCTGCGGGCAAAGCCGGTGCGCAAAAATCTGATGAATTGAAATACATTGACTTTGCGGAAGATGCAGGCGTTATCAATAACCAGGCGCTTACTAAACTAGACATGTTTATACAGCGCGCTATTGCAGATGGTGCCACTCCCGGCTGCCGCGTGCTGGCCGCTAAAGACAGTAAGGTTTTTTATGATAAGGCCTTCGGATATTATACCTATAAAAAGGATAAGCCCGTAGATAAGAATACCATTTATGATGTAGCTTCTGTTACCAAAATATTGGCTACAACGCTGGGTGTGATGCGCCTTTATGAAACCGGTAAACTATCGCTGGATAAAACAATTGGCGATTACCTGCCGTGGACGCGCCAAAGTAACAAGGCAGACCTGAAAATACGCGATCTGCTGATGCACCAGGCGGGCCTTAAAAGCTGGATACCTTTCTACCGCGAAACAATGGATGCTAAGGGCAATCTAAGGACAGACCTTTATAGCAGTAAACCGGATAATAACAACTGGATACAGGTAGCGAGCGGGCTGTACCTGCGTGGCGATTATGTTGACTCTATATGGAGCGAAATATTGGCCAGCCCTCTGGAAAACAAAGGCCGCTATGTGTATAGCGATCTTGACTTCTATTTCCTGGCCGCGATCGTAGAAAAGATATCCGGCCAACACCTGGATCAGTATGTAGATCAGCAGTTCTATAAACCACTTGGTTTAAAATATATCACTTACCTGCCCCTGAAAAAATTCAACCCGTCACAGATAGCGCCGAGCGAAAATGATCTTTTCTTCCGGCATCAGCAGCTAATAGGTTATGTACACGATCAGGGTGCCGCATTATTTGGCGGGGTTGCGGGCCATGCGGGTATTTTCTCTACTGCCAACGATGTTGCCGTGATCTTCCAGATGCTACTTAATAAAGGCACCTATGGCGGTAAACGATATTTCAAAAAAGAAACAGTAGAACTGTTCACACGTTATAACAGCACCATCAGCCGTCGGGGCCTTGCATTTGATAAACCGATACCGGATGCAGATGATGCAGGACCAACAGGCAACCGTTGCAGCGGCTATACTTTTGGCCATCAGGGCTTTACAGGTACCTGCGTTTGGGCCGATCCTGCTACAGGCATTGTTTTCGTATTCCTGTCTAACAGGCTGCAGCCTTCGTCCGATAATAATATGATCAATAAAATGAGCGTTCGTACGGTATCACAGGATTATATATATGAATCTTTGGGATTCCCGATCAACCACGAACGACCTGCTTTGTATAAAAAAGAACTTGCCGAGAACCAGGCAAACAAATAATTTCCAAAGGCTCCGTAAAACGGGGCCTTTATTCATAAATATTATCTTTGCCCCCTAAATTATTGCTATGCAATTTGACAGAAGCGGCTTTGATAACGATAAACTCATTGATCTATATATACAACTGGTGCGCCCCCGCATGATCGAAGAGAAAATGCTGGTGCTGCTGCGCCAGGGCAGGGTGAGCAAATGGTTTAGCGGTATCGGGCAGGAGGCTATTGCTGTTGGCGCTACTATGGCGCTTGATAGTGATGAGTATATTATGCCGCTGCACCGCAACCTGGGCGTATTCACTACCCGCAAAATGCCCTTCGATAAATTGTTTATGCAATGGCAGGGCAAGAAAGAAGGCTATAGCAAAGCGCGCGAACGTTCTTTTCACTTTGGCGCCAATGAATACCATATATGTGGTATGATATCTCACCTGGGTCCGCAACTGGCTATTGCAGATGGTATAGCGCTGGCACATAAACTACGCAAGGAAAATAAAGTATCCCTCGCCTTCAGTGGCGATGGTGGCACCAGTGAAGGCGACTTCCACGAAGCACTGAATGTTGCTGCAGTATGGGGTTTGCCAGTCATCTTTATCATAGAAAACAATGGCTACGGCCTGAGCACGCCGGTTAATGAGCAATTTGTGTGCAAGCAGCTAGCAGACAGGGCTGTTGGGTATGGCATGAAGGGCATTACTATTGATGGTAACAATATATTAGAAGTATATAAAACCGTAAGTGAAGCAAGGGAATACTGTATTCATGAGCAAAAGCCAATACTCATAGAATGTATGACCTTCCGTATGCGTGGGCATGAGGAAGCGAGCGGCGTGAAGTATGTACCTAAAGAGTTGTTCGAAGAATGGGGTAAAAAAGATCCCGTTGCCAATTTTGAAGCGTACCTGTTAGAAAAATCTATACTTTCTCAATACCTGATAAATGACATCAGGGATGGTATACAAAAGGAGATAGAAGAAGGCTTAGCTAAAGGTTTTGCAGCTGCGCCTGTCGTTGCCGATACGGCAGAGGAGATGCAGGATGTGTATGCTCCTGCAAATAATCATGCGGTTGCACCTGCAACGGGCAACAAGTCTGACATGAAGTTTATCAACGCCATTAGCGATGGCCTGCGTCAGAGTATGGAAAAGCATCCTAACCTGGTATTGATGGGACAGGATATTGCTGAATATGGTGGTGCCTTTAAGGTGACGGAAGGTTTTGTAGCGCAGTTTGGCAAAGAGCGGGTACGCAATACACCGCTTTGCGAAAGTGCCATAGTAGGTACTGCACTTGGCCTATCCATCAAAGGTTTCAAATCTATGATGGAAATGCAGTTTGCCGACTTTGTTACCGTTGGCTTCAACCAGATCATTAACAATCTTGCCAAAATATATTACCGCTGGGGGCAGAATGCAGATGTGGTCATCCGTATGCCGACGGGTGGCGGTGTAGGTGCAGGGCCGTTCCACTCACAAAGTAATGAGGCATGGTTTACCCATACACCAGGCCTGAAGGTGATCTACCCATCTACGCCGGAAGATGCTAAAGGATTGCTGATAGCTGCTATTGAAGATCCTAACCCGGTGATGTTCTTCGAGCATAAAGCATTGTATCGCAGCATTACAGGCAGCGTACCCGACGATTACTATACCATTGAAATAGGAAAAGCAAAACTGGTATCAGAAGGCTCTGATATCAGCATTATCACCTACGGCAGTGGCGTGCATTGGGCGCTGGACTATGCAGCAAAGCACCAGGATATATCTTTTGACATATTAGATCTCCGTACCCTGCTGCCGCTGGATTATGATGCCATCCGTGCTTCTGTAAAGCGTACCGGCAAAGTGTTGCTGTTGCATGAAGATACCTTGATAGGTGGTATTGGCGGGGAGATCGCTGCATGGATATCCGAAAATTGCTTTGAATTGCTGGATGCTCCTATAGTTCGTTGCGCCAGCCTGGATACACCGGTTCCTTTTGCCATAGAGCTGGAGCAAAACTTCCTGGCCAAGGCCCGGCTGGACGAATCAGTCCGGAAACTATCGGCTTATTAAACTTTTAATAAAACGCCTTGTAATAAAAGGCGTTTATTATTTTCGCTCACGAATACTCATCTCATGCGTAAACCGGGTTTATTATTATTGTCCGCTGCCTTGCTGTTACAATCCTGCAGCAACAACGATAATCCTAACAGGGGCAAACCAATAGTGTTAGGAGATTCGTCTACTATCGTCACAGAAAACGATCCTCAATACCTGCAGGATTTTGTGGCGGATATTAAAATGAAACAAGCAGAACCTGAACAGCCCGCTACGCCTGCACCGGTGGAAGATACCGCTGCGAAACAAGCAGCAGCAGAGAAAGAGGCAGCACCGCAAGCGGAGGATAAAACAACTCCCGCAGTTGCCCCGCCGGAAACACAAGCTCCCAAGGGTAATGGCCTTACCGTAGCTTTCAAAGATGTAACTGTTCTCATCCCCAATATCGTTACGCGCTCCTATCGCCAGCAGAATTTACAAAAAGCCAATGGCGCAAGCTATGAGCTGGTGAGTGGCAATATAAACGGCAATCATATCCGTACCGGTGACGGTAAGGTTGCAAAAGTTTCCCAGCGCTACCAAACTATAGTAGCTATAAAAAATGAATTGGGAACATTGTACCTGGAGTCGCTCAATACCACATCAGACTGGGAAGCATTAAAGGGCAGGAATAATGACTATACTATCAGTGGCCTTGATGATCGCCACCTCGAATACCTGAAAACCTCACCGGCCGGTATTCGCAATGCTGTAACCCGTGCTGCAAGGAGCAAACGTATGAGCAGGGCGACAGAACAAAAATGGCTGAATAGCATTAAGCATGTGCGCAATACCAATCAGAAACCAATGGTGGTCGTTCTGCGAAGCGTGATGTGGAAGATAGATGGCAAAGGCGCTGACGGAAGAAACTTCTCGAAGCAGATAAGGCTTGATATTCCTTTAAAATAGTTCAATGAAAAGAGCCTGTAGTGATACAGGCTCTTTTTTCATTTTTATCTTAGTTGTTATTAATCTATTGTCGCTATGCACTTCAGCTCGATGGCTATCGGAGTAGGCAATGAGTTAATTTCTACCGTTGTACGGCAAGGTTGATTGTCTTTGAAATACTCCGCGTATATCTTATTGTAGGTAGCAAAGTCGCGCTTCATATTTACCAGGAAAACGGTAACATCTACCAGTTTATCCCAGCTGCTGCCGCTCTCTTCCAGTACTATGCGTACATTCTCAAATACATTACGGCACTGCGCTGCAAAATCAAATTCCAGGAAGTTACCGTTCTTATCCAGTTGCAGGCCCGGTATTTCGTTAGTTACGGTACGTGGCCCTATTCCCGATAAAAATAAAAGATTACCAACGCGGCGGGCATGCGGATACAATCCTACCGGTGCCGGTGCTTTATCTGTAGATATACGTTCGCTCATATAAATTCAAAACTAAAAATTCAAAAGTAAAAACGATTACAGGTCAATACATACATTCTTCACATCTGTAAAGAATTTCAGTGCATCCCAGCCACCTTCGCGGCCCACGCCCGAGTTTTTGAAACCACCAAACGGTGTGCGCAGATCGCGCAGCAGCCAGCAGTTCACCCAAATGATACCGCTGTGCACTTTTGCAGCCACACGATTAGCACGGCTTACATCCTGTGTCCATATTGTTGCGGCCAGTCCGTAATCGCTGATATTTGCCAGTTGTAATGCTTCATCCTCTGTTTTAAATGGCTGTATGGTTACTACCGGTCCGAATATCTCTTCCATATTAGTACGGCAATGCGGGCCCAGTCCTTCTATGATGGTAGGTTCTATGAAATAGCCATTGGCACAGCGGCCTGTTCCTTTGATGGCATTGCCACCCAATAATATGGTACCACCTTCCTCTTTAGCAAGTTCTATACAGCTCATCACTTTATCAAAGTGCATTTTGCTTACAACAGCGCCCTGCCTGCTGCTATCTTCCAGCGGGTCGCCAACAGTTAGCTTCCGCGCACGTTCTATAAATTCCGCTTTGAATTTTTCGTAGATGCTTTCTTCTACCAATATCCGGCTGCCGCACAGGCATATCTGACCCTGGTTAGCAAAAGATGATTGCAGCGTTGTACGCATCATCTTATCCCAGTCGCAATCTGCGAATATGATGTTTGGATTTTTACCACCCAGTTCCAATGATATTTTTTTGAACATTGGTGCTGCAGTAGCAGCTATGTCTTTACCAGCACGTGTGCTACCGGTAAATGATATGGCTTTGATATCCGGGTGAGCTACAATGGCGCTACCGCAATTAGGGCCCGCTCCGTGCAGTATATTCAGTACACCGGCCGGTAAGCCTGCTTCCCTGCAAATGACGCTCAATAAATAAGCAGTCATTGGGGTTACCTCGCTTGGCTTGGCAACTACGCAGTTACCTGCTGCCAATGCAGGCGCTATCTTCCAGGTAAACAGATATAAAGGCAGGTTCCACGGAGAGATACAACCCACAACACCTATCGGCTGGCGAAGTGTGTAGTTGATCGTGCCATTCTCCATATTATGGCTCTCTGTAGCAAAGTGCATCAGCCCTGTAGCAAAGAAGCGAAAGTTGCTCGATGCACGTGGTATATCTACCTTCTTGCTTAGCCACAGTGGCTTTCCATTGTCATTTGTTTCTGCCAGTGCCAGTGCGTCCAGGTTCTCATCTATCAGCTCGGCTATCCTGTTCAGTATTTTAAAGCGTTCTTCGGCAGGCGTAGTACTCCATTCGGGGAATGCCGCCTTTGCAGCGCCTACCGCTTCTTCCACATCTTTGGCATCGCTGTCCGGTATCTGGCTATAGACCGCACCGGTCGCGGGGTTCACATTGTCAATGTATTTGCCGTTCAGCGGTGCCTGCAGATCACCTGCTATATAATTGGTTATCTGCTTCGGAGCTTCTAAATTCATAGTTTGCAAAGGTAATTATACTTTAGAAGGCAACACAACAGGTGCACCCGGTACCTCTTTTATCTTTCCATATCCACCCAAAACATTGCGCAGGTTGTGAAAACCTTCTTTTTTCAGGATAGATGCCGCTATCACAGAACGATAACCACCGGCACAATGAATGTACAGGTTGGCCTCGTCATCTATCATGGCAACATTGGCTGTATCCATCAGCGTATTCAGTGGTGCGTTGTACGCTCCTTTTATATGTCCCGCTTCAAATTCCGTCGGTTTACGCACGTCAATGATCTCCAGCTTATTATCGTGCGGAATGTCCATCACCAGCTCTTCGGGATCAACATTGATGATCATGTCTATTTTTTCACCGG
The DNA here is from genome assembly GCA_018267955.1 of Bacteroidota bacterium. GTDB lineage: Bacteria > Bacteroidota > Bacteroidia > Chitinophagales > Chitinophagaceae > Polluticoccus. Next base: position 84,583 of record JAFDXL010000001.1, on the reverse strand, counting down.
CATTCTTCCATGCTTCATAGCTGCCATCCAGGTATCCTTGTACATTATCTATGCCCACTCGCGATAGCCTTATTGCACTTTCTTTTTCCGCGCCGGGCTCTGTAACCAGTACCAGCGGCTGATCAAATGGCAACAGGCTTCCTGCCCATTCTGCAAAGCGGCCATCCAGACCTATATTGATGGATTCAGGAACAAAGCCTTCTGTAAATACAGTTGCTGTCCTTGTATCCAGTATCCACGCGCCTTCTTTTACCCTTTGTTTGAAGTCGGCAATGGACAATGGCTGCAAAGCGGTATTCAAAACACTATCCAGGTTGTCATATCCTTCTTTATTGATGCGTGCATTGATAGGGAAGTATGCAGGTGGTGTAGTTAATCCTTCTGTTACTACATCGATGAATTCTTCCTTAGTCATATCCTGCAATGCATAGTTGCTTTGTCTTTGCTCGCCAATGGTGCTATATGTTTCCGGCCCCAGGTTTTTACCACAGGATGATCCCGGCCCGTGCGCAGGGTACACGATCACGTCGTCTGCCAATGGTTTTATCTTGTTCTGCAGGGAATCGTACATATAGCCCGCCAGCTCTTCTTTGGTAAGGTTGCCGCTAAACAGGTCAGGACGGCCAACATCACCTACAAACAGCGTATCGCCTGTAAATACACAATATGGCTTGCCTGCTTCATCATTGAGTAAATAGCAGGTACTTTCAAGTGTGTGCCCCGGTGTATGCAATGCTTTTATCGTTAGCTTGCCTACTTTAAATTCTTCCCCGTCATTTGCCATGTGAAAGTCGAATTTGGCATTCGTTTGCGGCCCGTAAACGATGGGCGCTCCCGTTTTTTTCGATAGATCGAGGTGGCCACTTACAAAGTCTGCATGGAAGTGTGTTTCAAAAATATATTTGATCTTGACACCTAGTTCCTCTGCTTTTTTAATATACTCATCCGTATCTCTCAATGGGTCTATTACTGCAGCCTCTCCCTCGCTGGCAATAAAATAGGCAGCTTCACTAAGGCAGCCTGTATATAATTGTTCTACTATCATGTGCTTCATTGTTTCTAAAATTAATGATTTTAATCGTCGCGCCTGTTGTTATACAGCATTATCCAGTATAGCAACTGCGCTATGGATGCCAGTGCTGCAACTACATACGTCCTGGCAGCCCATTTCAAGGCATCGGCGGCTTTATCGTGTTCGTCGCGGGTGGTAAGATGCGTAGCTTCCATCCATTTCAGCGCACGGTTACTGGCATCATATTCCACAGGCAATGTTATCAGTGAAAAAAGAGTGGATGCTGAAAACAGGATGATGCCTATCAACAATATTGTTTGATTGCCGCGGCCGAAGAATAAACCCACACCTGCCAGCAGTACCCACTGCGCCAGGTTGGTACTTACCTGTACGATAGGCACCAGCGCGCTGCGAAGCTGCAACATTGCATATCCTTTTGCATGCTGCACCGCGTGGCCACATTCGTGTGCGGCTACTGCCGCAGAAGCAATACTACGCCCTGCATATACATCCGGGCTCAGGTTCACTGTTTTATTTGCCGGATTATAGTGATCTGATAAAAAGCCATTTGCCGATATCACCTGCACATCGTTAATGCCATTTTCATGCAGCATTCTTTCCGCTACCTCTTTCCCGCTCAAACCCTCGTATAAAGGTATCTCTCCATATTCTTTGAATTTGCTCTTCAGCCTGAAGCTTACCAGCATACCCAACAACATCGGCACCAGGAAAAAAATTAAATAACTACCTAACATGCTCGTTTTTACTTATTTATCCATCAAATAGCTTACCAATGTAAAAATGGCAGTATTTGGTGTGTAAAAATACCGGTTATCTACCAGTTGGGCGCTACAATTTGCCCTATATCCTCATAGAGCTTTGTCTATATATGCCAAAAGCGCCGATAATAAATACCGGCGCTTTAATACACGATCTATATTTCTCTCTTAAAACTTAACAGTCAGGCCCAGCATCCAGTTACGTCCTGCCTGCGGAAAATATCGGTTGTCTATCACATTCTGGCCGCCTGTCTGGTATACATAGTACACATAACCATTGCTTTCATACTTGTGATCTAATATGTTGTTCAGCGCAAGTGTCGCCATAATCTCTTTGAATGGTTTCATATGTACGCTGTAACGCAGGCGCAGATCGCACAAGCCATAGCTCTTCAAGGTTCTCAGTTCATCGCCCGAATTATCAAGATATTGCTTGCCAACATACTTGCCCAATATGTCCAGGGCCAGATTTTGATCATGCTTCATATATCGGAAAGGAGTTAGGGTAATACCACCACCGGCAATTGTACCCGGGGATAAAGCGATAGGTGTATTCTTATGCACTACCGCTACCTGTCCGAAATTGGGATCATCCCAATTATCTATATACTCCGTAAATTCCTTTATCCTGTTTTCAGACAAGGTAAGGTTTGCATTTGCCTGCAGCCAATACCATGGTTTGTATGCAGCCTGCAACTCTACACCCCTGCGGTAGCTGTTAGGTACGTTGGTACGGGTATAAGCACCCACGTCATTTATTTGCCCGGTAAACACCAGTTGATCTTTGTAGATCATGTCATACAGGTTGATGCCTGCATTCCATTTGCGCCGGGCAATTTCATAGCCCAGTTCTATATCATTGAGTTTTTCCGGCTTAGGTTGTGATAACGGGGATGCTTCAAAATCATCCCGGTTTGGCTCTTTATTAGCTACAGCAAAAGACGCATATACTTTTTGCCTGTTGCTGCCCGTATTTCTTACCAGGTAGGTGGCACCCACTTTCGGATTAAAGAAATTATAATTGGTAGTAGGGTTAAGTGTTGGGTTCTCCCTGAAACCATTGATGATATAAGACACGTTTCGGTATTGGAGGTCTCCAAAAAGTACAAGGTTGTCGCCAATTGTTTGTTGCGCTTTTACATAAAGGTTCAGATCATTCTTTTGTGAATGCAGCAGATACCAGCGATAGTTATCGGGCACTGCATATTGCGCCCATGTTACATAACCATAGTGTGTGCCAAGATATTGATTCCAACCGCCGCCAAATGATACCTGTGTCTTCTTTTTCTCATACAGCAGGGAAAATACAGACCCGTAATAATAGTTGTCTAACCAGAGCTGACGGGTAAGGTCTGTTTTTGTAATAGTATCGGCGCCATTAATAAAATTCGGCAATCCATAAGAGCTATAAGATTCTCCTGCTTTATATTCCTGGTAATATCCCAGCCCCCTGGTCATGAACATAGCTATATGGCCCGACAGGTACCTGCTGAATTTATGATCGAGGAACAACTGGTAGTAATCCTGCTGATAATTATCGGTCTGATCGTTGTAATGACTACCATCAGACTTCAGCCCCAGTTCGTTATAAGTGCGGTTTGTTTTTAATGAATCTCCCGGCACACCATTCCATGCCTGGCCTGTTTTTTCTTTGCCGGTCAACAGCATAAACCGCAGCGAGGTTTTCTTGCTTATCTGCCAGCCTGCTATTAATTGCAAAGATTTCAGGTCGCTGGCGGAGCGGTCTATATATCCGTCAGATGTTATCTGTGATAAACGTACATCAAACTGAAAGCCATTTTTCATAAGGCCGGTACCAGCTTTTACGGTATGTTTCCATGTATTAAAGGATCCATAACTATTGCTGGTTTCTGCACTTGCTTCGTCCGCCTGTTGCAGGTTGCTGATGCTCATAGTAGCACCAAATGCGCCGGCGCCGTTTGTAGAGGTACCTACGCCACGCTGCAGTTGGATAGAACCTGTAGAAGATGCTATATCAGGAAAGTCTACAAAGAAGGCTCCCTGCGATTCCGCATCGTTTACAGGGATACCATTCATGGTCACATTCATCCTGATGCCGTCTGTACCACGTACACGCAGGCCGGTATAACCTACACCCGTACCGGCATCTGAGGTTACTACAGCAGAAGGTGTGTATTGCAATAAGTAGGGGAGATCCTGGCCCAGGTTAGCTTTTTCAATATCTTTTGCTGTGATCTCCGTTTTTACGAACGGGGCATTAGAGCTTGCTCTTAATGAGCGTATCTCTACCGGTACCAGTTTTTGCTGCTTGTTGATACTGGTATCCACAGTTTCTGTTTGGGCATTGGCTTGCATGGCTATAACCGTAGCAATCAATGCCGGTAAATGTTTGTAAAAAAAATGCATGGCATAAATATTTTAAAATCAAATAAATATGAGGCGCCATGCCCTTAATCTCATTCCATTACACTACTAAACAATACATACGCAGGCCTTCGTATGGCTTGATAGCAGATGCAATAAAACGATAGCTGATTTGCTCATCCCTAACCGGCATTACCCGGTCCAGGTTCAGCGGGTATGATCTCAGCCTTTAATTTTAGGCACCCCGTTCTGCTTTTACACGCAGATGACACAAAATTAAGTATTAGATTAAATTTTTAGATAAATATTTTTAACCTGAATTTAATATTGATATTATACTTAATTTCGGACGACAAAATTGAGAAAATGAAAAAATTTAGTACTCTATTTTCAGCAGCGATGCTGGCATTATCTGCTACGGGTTCTGCTCAAACAATCATGTTGCAGGATTTCGAATCAGCAACAATTCCCGCTCTTCCATCGGGATGGACACAAACCACAAAAGCGACAACAGGTTGGAAAACAAATTCTGGCTTTATATCTTTTAACAATGGTTCGTGGATATTAAATCCGCATACTAAATATGCTGTTGTAGATGACTGGAACAATAATGAAACCAATGACTCCACAAGGTTAGTATCTCCAGTATTCAGCCTCGTTGGCCATACTAACGCTTATGTAGCAATGGATTATTTCTTTATACTTGCCAGCTACGGTACCAGTGGCCCTACAGAGAGTGCCTACTTGCAGATAACCACCAACGGCGGTACTTCGTGGACTACTTTAGACACTTTAAAAAATACACAAACAATAGATTGGCGATATGAATTCAAAAGCCTTGCAGCTTATGCCGGACAGCCAACTGTGCAAGTAGGTGTGCTTTACAATGACGGCAATGGCGGTTCAAAAAAACTGATTGGCTGCGCAGTAGATTATATTAAGGTATATGAGCCTGTAGCAAATGATCTTCGTTTTGTTACTATGACCCCCTTTGAAAATTCACCGACTAAGTATGGTGCTGTTGGGGCTCAGACTACATTTGGAGGTACTGTAGTTAACTATGGTACATTACCGGTGTCTTCCTTTGACGCTACTTATCAAGACGGAACTTCAGCGGTTGTAACCGGTACTGTTTCTGCAAGTGTAGCTTCTAATACCGCGCAAACTTTTAGTTTCCCAACCGCTTATACTTTCCCATCTACTTTAGGTGCGCATAGTATAAAAGGATGGGTTACTCTGGCAGGTGATGTGGATCACACAGACGATTCAGCAAATACTTCTGTTATTGTTGCAGGCTTTAAACCGAAGAAAAAACTTTGCCTTGAAGAAGGTACAGGTGCATGGTGCGGTTTCTGTCCAAGGGGTGCCGTATATATGGACTCTATAGCAAATACACATGGAGGTGACGTTACACAAATAGCTGTGCACGATAACAGCTCTGGTGCTGACAACATGGTTGTAACTGCATATGACCAGTTTGTAAGTGCCAAAATAGGTGGTTACCCCAACGTACTTGTTGACCGTCGTGAAGTTCATGATCCATCAGCATTATTTGATGTGTATGATGCTCAAAAAGACTACTTCGGCTTTGCAGATCTAACATTAACTGATATGGGCGCTACAAGCTTTGGACTGTCTGTAAAAGTTTCCGTTAAACCTGCGATAGACTTAGCAGGCGACTACCGCCTCGCACTGGTACTTGTAGAAAACAATGTACATGGTCCGGCAGGCGCAGGCTGGGATCAGCACAATTACTATTATCACCAGGAAAGCAATTTTGGTGTATTAGTAGGTGCCGGGCATGACTGGAACAATGAGGGTGTACCTAAATCCTATGGTTCTGATATTACCGGTGACAATATGTACTATCAGTTCGTAGCACGTGCTATTGTACCATCTGTTACAGGCGCTGCAAACAGCCTTCCTGCTACAATGACTGCAAACTCTACTTACGATTATACATTCAACACTACTGTTGCACAGCCATTCAACAGGGCTAACATGAAGATTGTTGCCATGCTAATTAACAATGCAGACGGTTCAGTGCTGAACAGTAACGATATGGTAATGCCACTGGGTATCAGCAATGTAGATGCTGGTGTAGAACACCTGACTGTATATCCTAACCCTGCTACAGATGTGGCTCACCTTAACTTCAACCTGAACGAAAGGGCAAAAGTATCTGTACAAGTGTTAGACGCTCTTGGCCGTGTTGTAAGCTCAGTTAGCGCTCAGCAATTCGAACAAGGTGCACAGAAGATCAACATCAATACTGCAAACCTTGCTTCCGGTGTTTATACTATCAAATTACAAACAGAAAAAGGTTCTCTGACACAACAGCTTTCTATAGCTAAATAATCAGGACCTTATCTACAATACACAAAAAATGCCTCCCAAATGGGAGGCATTTTTTATTGCTCAAAATATTCAATGATGCATTCTTTCAGGATCCGTTCCTGGCCGTTAAGCCCCTGTGTTTCAACAGGCTTTAGTTGCATATAATGTGGCCAGCCATCGGCATCATGGCCTTCATATTCATAATATCCTCTGCGTGCCAGCAATCCGCAAACGGCTATATGTATCAGATCCTGTTTCTGTTCTTTAGAAAATTTCCGGGCGGGTATCTTACCAAGTTCATTTACACCTATAAGGAATAAAATACCTTCCATATCCGGAACCTTTCCAAAGCGCTCCTGCATCAGGAATTCTACCTGTATCCAGCGCTCTTCAAAATTTTCCATATGCCCGCAAAGCTAAGATGAAACCCTTACTTCTCTTTGTTCTTTTTCCGATTCCCCATGTCAAGCGCCACGCCTATTGCTATACCAAGAGCCATACCAACGGCCAGGTTCTTAAACGCAATGCCTATTGCCGCACCAACGGCTACCCCAATGCTTAGGAAAAAACCTTGAGGTATTTTATTCTTGTGTTCTTTGGTTTCCATGTCTTCTGTATAAACGACGGATAAATGTATGTATTAAGCCTAAATGGTTTAACTCATTTTTAGGAAAATAAGATTCCTGATGTTTTTAAGATGTAATATATTGCGCCTATTAGTCGGATATATATGGAAACAAGTACCACACCATTTGACGTTAGGGAGCTCAACGAGCGCATCCATCAGCAAAGTGCTTTTATAGACCTGCTGACAATGGAGCTGAATAAGACACTGGTTGGCCAAAAACATATGATAGAGCGCCTGATGATAGGGATGCTGGCAAATGGCCACGTATTGCTCGAAGGGGTTCCCGGCCTCGCAAAAACTTTAGCTATCAAATCATTGGCATCGGCTATCCATGCGCGTTTTGCACGTATTCAGTTCACGCCCGACCTGTTGCCTGCAGACGTATTGGGTACAATGGTATATAACCCACAAGCGCACGAATTTGCCGTGCGTAAGGGTCCCATCTTCGCCAACTTCATATTGGCCGATGAGATCAACCGTGCCCCGGCAAAAGTACAAAGCGCCCTGCTGGAAGCTATGCAGGAACGCCAGGTAACCATTGGCGACAATACATATAAACTGGAAGAGCCATTCCTGGTACTGGCCACACAAAACCCGATAGAGCAGGAAGGTACTTATGAATTACCCGAAGCACAGGTAGACCGCTTTATGCTGAAGGTGATCATCTCTTATCCTAAAAAAGAAGAAGAACGCCAGGTAATCAGGTACAACCTCAATCCGCAGGGTATGCCTAAGATCAACCCCGTGGTTACACCGGAAGATATCCTTCGTGCCCGCCAGTTGGTTCGCGAAGTATACATGGATGAAAAAATTGAACAATATATCCTGGATATAGTATTTGCTACCCGCTTCCCTGAGGAATATAAACTCAACAAACTGAAGCCGCTTATCAGCTATGGCGCATCGCCACGTGCCAGCATTAACCTGGCCCTGGCTGCTAAGGCCTATGCCTTTATCAAACGCCGTGGTTATGTAATTCCGGAGGATATTCGCGCAGTTTGCCACGATGTAATGCGTCACCGTATAGGCCTCAGCTACGAGGCAGAAGCTGAAAACATCACCAGCGAGCATATACTCAACGAGATACTGAACGCTGTAGAAGTACCATAGGCAGTAGGCAATTTTCAGTAGGCAGTTACTTATGCTATTACAGTTGACAGTTTACAGCCGGTAATGTGATAGACGGGAACAATTTCTCTAAAAATTAATATAATCTGGTATAAGACCTTAAGCATAAGCTTAAGGTTTTTTGCTGCCTGACTGCTAACAATCCAGACTGAAAATTACAAACCGCCTACTGCAAACTGAAAATTGCCTACTGCAAACTGTTAGTTATATTTGCCACACAATTTTATATAATATGCTGCCGATACAATTATTCAGGCAAAACAAGGAGCTTGTAATAGAAGGACTCAAGAAGAAGAATTTTAAGGAACTGGAACTGGTGGATGAAATTATCTCTATAGATGAACGCCGCCGCCAGTTGCAGGTAGAAAATGATAATCTCGCAGCATCTATAAACTCCGCATCCAAAAGCATCGGCCAGCTGATGGCAAAAGGGGAAAAAGACGAAGCCGAAAAAATGAAGGCCGATGTTGCCAAACATAAAGAGCAAACAAAAGAACTGGCACAAAAGCTGGCCGAACTGGAACAGCAGCAGGAAGACCTGATCATCCGCCTGCCAAACCTGCCGCACAGCAGTGTACCGGTTGGTAAAACGCCGGAGGAAAACGAAGTGGTGCGTACAGGCGGCAAGAGGCCCAACCTGGATGCACAGAAACTGCCTCACTGGGAGCTTACCGAAAAATATAACCTGATCAATTTTGAACTGGGAACCAAGCTTACAGGCAGCGGCTTTCCTGTATATATTGGACAGGGTGCCAAACTGCAGCGTTCACTGATCAGCTATTTCCTGAATTATAATATAGAGGCAGGATACAATGAATATTATCCGCCGTATATGGTCAATGAAACTTCTGCACGCGGTACAGGACAGTTACCTGATAAGGAAGGCCAGATGTATCATGCTACGGAAGACAATTTCTACCTGATACCTACGGCAGAAGTGCCTGTTACCAATATTTACAGGGATGAGATAATAAAAGAGGCTGATCTCCCGGTAAAGATGACCGCATACACTCCTTGCTTCCGCAGAGAGGCCGGTTCTTATGGTAAGGATGTGAGAGGCCTCAATCGCCTGCACCAGTTCGATAAAGTAGAGATCGTACAAATAACAAACCCTGAAAAAAGCTACGATGCATTGGAAGGAATGGTGGCGCATGTAGAAAAGTTGCTCCAGAACCTGGATCTTGAATATCGCATCCTTCGCTTATGCGGTGGTGATATGAGCTTTACATCTGCGCTTACTTACGATTTTGAAGTATATAGCGCGGCACAGGAACGCTGGCTGGAAGTTAGCTCTGTATCTAATTTCGAATCTTTCCAGACCAATCGTATGAAGATCCGCTATAAAGATGGTAATGGTAAAACACAGCTGGCGCATTCATTGAATGGCAGCTCACTGGCGTTGCCTCGCATTGTTGCCTGCCTGCTCGAAAATCATCAGACACCGGATGGCATCAAAATACCTGCCGCATTGCAACCTTATTTCGGCAAAGAAATGATCAACTAAGATTAGGATTTAGAAATTAGAATTTAGAACTTTAAATTATGATACAACGCATTCAATCTGTATGGCTGCTCCTGGCGGCATTGTGCAATGCAGGCTTGTTCTTTTTTGATTTTTATCATGCCGATGTTGTTACAAATGGTGTAGCAGCAGTGCAGCATCTGCGTGTAAATGATCATTATCCATCACTACTCATGGCCCTTGCTATTACTATAATGCCCTTGGTGGCCATTTTTCTCTTTAAGAAAAGAAAGCAGCAACGCACGGTTGTGATATTATCAATCGTATTTACGATCGGTTTTATCTCCAATATATTAATGCGGGTTACTAATTTCAATAATAGTGTAACGCCGGCTCCTACTGGAGGAAGCTACTGGATCGGTGCTGTGTTACCTGCATTGGCTATCATCTTTATGATCATGGCCATCCGCGGTATCAATAAAGATGAGAAACTGGTAAAGTCGTTAGACAGACTACGATAAATGACATGATAAAAATAAGGCCCTGCAATTTTGCGGGGCCTTATTTTTATAAAGCAAATTGTAAACCGGCAGATATACCGATTGCGCTGAACGGATACGAGTAAGTACCCTGTACTGCATTATAACCACTGTTATTATTTACTTTAAAGGCATACTTAAATTCTGCACTATTCGTCGTTATATCTTTTACATAAAGCGATAGTGATATCAGGTTTGCCTCTGCAAAAACTTTAATTTTCTTCTGAACATTAAAGTTTACACCTGCTGCAGCGGCAAGGCCAAGGTTAAACTTAGAATGATAGGTGACTCTGCTGGCGGGATTGTGTGACCCTACGACTACTGTTTCAGTTTTTATATCGCTTTTAAGAGGCAACACAACACCTGTACGCATATACAAATTCAATTTACCCCCGGTTTGCAGTACCAGCGATGGTATCAAAAAAACAGGTAATTCTGCATGTTTCTTGATAACCATTGAAGAATAAAAACCATTAATAGCATCCACCGTATTTAATGTACCGGTATACCTGGTTGGTACTATTATTGCAAAGCCACTAAGCTCCACGGCGATATGATTATTAATTGAATACCCTAAAGCTGCATTTACATTTAAGCCGGATGAAAATGATGCCTTTTTTAAGTTCATAGAAATGGCACCGGAAGGAGATTCTGTTAATTCACCATTTAAAGGCAAAATTCCTACATCTCTTGTCTGTCCGGCAGCGGGGGCAGCATAGCCCACGCCTGTCCTTATGTATAATTTTCGTGCTTCTGCTTTTAAAGACAGTGCAGATAAAACTGTCAGGATAAAGGTCAATTTTTTCATAATGTAAATTTGCGCGCAAAGATAGGCCTCGCTTATCTACATTAAAGGGGGTTCCTTTACCGGATCAGTATATAGTTCTCCACATCCTTTTTGGTGATCTTTTTGTCAGACAGGATGATGAGGCGTTCTACTACATTGCGCAATTCGCGAATATTTCCCGTCCAGTTATATTTCTTCAATGCTTCTATTGCGGCATCATCAATCTCTTTAGGGGCCTGTTTATACTCTTCGCTGATGTCATTTATAAAATGTTCTATCAGCAGAGGTATATCATCCCTCCGGTCGTTCAAAGAGGGCACATGTATCAATATCACGCTTAGCCTGTGGTACAGGTCCAGGCGGAAGTTCTTTTCTTCCACTTCCTGCATCAGGTCTTTATTAGTAGCAGCTATTACGCGTACATCCACTTTTATCTCTTTATCTCCGCCTACGCGTGTTATTTTACCTTCCTGCAGTGCACGCAATACTTTTGCCTGTGCATCGTGGCTCATGTCGCCTATTTCATCCAGGAAAAGGGTACCACCATTGGCCTGCTCAAACTTACCTATGCGCTGCTTGATGGCAGATGTAAAAGAACCTTTTTCGTGGCCAAACAATTCACTCTCTATTAATTCGGCTGGTATGGCAGCACAGTTTACTTCTACCAGCGGACCGTTTGCCCTGTTGCTTAGCTCATGTATGCGGCGAGCCACCATCTCTTTACCCACACCGTTTTCGCCGGTTACCAATACGCGGGCATCCGTAGGCGCCACCTTTTCTATGGTGTCTTTTATCTTTTGTATCGGTGCAGAATTACCGATCATATCTGCACTGCGCGATATTCGTTTACGCAATTGTTTGGTCTCCGTCACCAGCGATTTCTTATCCATCGCGTTGCGGATGGTTATCAGCAGCCTGTTCAGGTCAGGCGGTTTGGATATAAAATCAAACGCGCCTTTTTTCACTGCATCCACCGCCGTTTCTATATTACCATGCCCCGATATTACTATGAACGGAATATCCGGTTTTAGTTCACGGGTTTGCTCCAGCACTTCCAGCCCATCCATCTTGGGCATTTTTATATCGCAAAGAATGCAATCGTAATTATTCTCTTTTATCTTCTTAATGCCTTCGGCCCCGTCAGCTGCTTCATCTATCGCAAAGCCTTCAAAGCTCAGGATATCTATTAATGTTTTGCGTATCGACTTCTCGTCGTCAATGATCAGAATACTTTGCGACATAGCTTATTTTTTTACCTCTACCCCTTTGTTATAGCGAACGGTCTTTACAAACTTACCATTCTCATCATACTGTTTCCACGGTCCCTCTTTCTCGTTATCTTCATATTTACCTTCTGCCTTGGTATTGCCGTTCTCATAAAACTCCCTCCAGCTGCCTGTTTTGATGTTCTTTTTATAGGTTCCCAGCTCACTTACTTTGCCATTTTCATAATAGCTTACGGCATCGCCATCTATATCACCATTATTATATTCATACTCCACCGCTTTTTTGCCGCTGGCATAGTACCAGGTCGATTTTCCATAATGCAGATCGTTATTAAAGCTGCCTTCTTCCTGCTTGATGCCCGTTTGGTACCACTTAGTATACTTACCATTCTTTTTACCGTCAGAATAGTAGGTCTCTTCCATGCGTGGGCCACGTATATAATATACCCTGCGCGGGCCTTCCAGCTTATCGTCTTTGTATTGCTCTACCACATCTACACCTCCTTCTTCCGTTACACGCATATACACTCCATCCCTTTTGCCATGCAAATATCCCTGCACTGTTTTGGGATATCCCGATGGCCAGTAGCTGCTCCATACATTTTCTTTGATGCCGTTATGCAGATAACCTTCTTCGTTCACCACACCTCCCGCACGCATTTGTACAAATTCCCAACCGTCCGGGTCTTTACGCTTTAGTGTATCCATATATTGCGCCTCTGCCTTATCTGCTAATAATGTTAATAGTAAGGTTGCAGCCAGGAGGTAATGTTTCTTCATGTGCATATTTTCGTCCAATTTAATGATTAATTGTTTTTTGTTCTGCCGTTTAAGACAGTATTAACGTTGCTAATGGTTGTATAATCATGCAAAATTGGCAGCAGGACCAATTTGGATATAACTTTGCTATAAACTAATGTACATACAATAATAAACTGTAAATAATATGGCAACAATAAATTTTCATCCTGCAAACACAAGAGGATTTGCGGATCATGGCTGGCTGAAGGCTAACCATTCTTTCAGTTTTGCCGGCTACCACGATCCTTCGAGGATACATTTCGGAGCACTGAGAGTATTAAATGACGATATCATCGCCGGTGGAATGGGGTTTGGCAAACACCCGCACGATAATATGGAGATCATCACCGTAGTGCTGGATGGCGCATTGGAACACAAAGACAGCATGGGGCATACGCAGGCATTGTACCCAAATGAGGTGCAGGTGATGAGCGCTGGTACGGGTGTGCAGCATAGCGAATATAACCATAGCAGGGATCAGAATGTAAATGTGTTGCAGCTCTGGATATTCCCTGACAAAAAGAATGTAAAACCTCGTTACGGACAAACTGTTTTTGATCCCGCAGAGCGCGTCAATAAACTGCAAACACTGGTATCGCCCATTGATAAGGCAGATGATGGGCTGAAGATACACCAGGACGCATGGATCTACCGCACCACACTAAAGGCAGGCCAAAGCCTGGAGCATGCATTACATAGCAACAGGCACGGCGTATATGTATTTATGATAGATGGCGAGGCAACAGCAAATGAACAGCTATTGGGCAAAAGGGACGCTGCAGGCATCAGTAATACAGATAAGCTGTCGCTCCTTGCCAATACTGATAGCGATATACTGGTTGTAGAGGTACCGATGCAATTCTAAATTAGGTTGCAGAGGCCTCTTATCGTAAATTTGATAAGAGGCCTCTATAAGGAAATACAATGGAAGAAATAACGAAACACTATACCAACGGTGAGATCACCATTGCATGGAAACCCAATGTGTGCATCCACTCCAAACTTTGCTGGACAGGCCTGCTGGAGGTTTTTGACCCGCGCAAACGCCCGTGGATAGATATGACCAAGGCAGAAACAGATCTTATCATCAGCCAGGTGGAAAAATGCCCTTCGGGAGCATTGAGTTATTTCAGGAACGATGAGAAGCAGCATACCGCTTCTACTCCCGAAATTGACGTGGAAACGATTGTAGAAGTAACTCCTAACGGCCCTTTGATGATCTACGGCAATATCACCATCAAACACAAGAATGGTGAAGAGACCAAAAAGAATAAGGTAACTGCACTTTGCCGTTGCGGACAGTCATCCAACAAACCATATTGCGATGGCACTCACAGAAAGATTGATTTTAAAGACGAATAGGGTTGGATATTTCAAAACATATAGAGCAGTTAAGGGAAAGATTACAACAACCATTACCGGGGCTAACCGCGCAAAACAAAATGGCATCGAGAGTGCGTGAGATGCCGGCAACAATACCCGGCGATGCTAAAGAAAGCGCAGTAATGGCATTGCTCTTTCCCAAACAGGATGAGTTGAATATGCTGCTGATAAAAAGGGTGGAAGATGGCAAGGCGCATGGTGGACAAATAAGCTTCCCCGGTGGCAGAAAAGACATGACTGATGCCAACCTGCAGGTAACCGCCCTACGCGAAACCTTTGAAGAAGTAGGCATTACGGATGATAAGATAGAAGTACTGGGCAGGTTGACGCCTTTATATATACCTGTAAGCTACAACCAGGTGCAGCCTTTTGTAGGCTTCGCAAAAGAGCATCTATCTTATAGCCTTAGCCTGAGCGAAGTACAGTATGTGCTGGAGGTTCCTCTTAAAGATTTCTTTGCACCTGAACGAAAGATCCGTACCATGATCACACCTTCCGCTTTTCCTCATATTACCATTGATGCTCCCGCTTACAAATGGAAAGACGATCATATTGTTTGGGGCGCTACTGCCATGATCATTTCTGAACTGGAGGAGTTGTTATTGCGATAATAGCATAAACACTGTATATTGTTATATACGGTTATGCGATCACTATTATTTATCCTTTGCTTCTACCTTCCTGTATATTGTTATTCTCAAACTATTGAGCGAAAACTAATTATTACAGATCCCGGTGATTCATTGCTATTAAAAGGAGACCCAACTTTTGACACTGCTGGCAACTATTGTTTTAGTCTTAAACAGGACACGTCTTATTATTTCTTAACCAACAAAGAAAAGTTAGGTCCTTTTCATTTTATCGGAAGTTCATCTGCGCGTTTAGGAAGTATCTCTTATTCTGAGAATTATAATCGTCCGGAAGCTGAATGGTATTACAAGAACTCTTATGGAACAAAGGTATATGGTCCAGTGAAAGGAAAATTAGGTGATAGAAATTGTGCAGGATATAATATGAATGATGTTGCTATTACACTCAACTATTCGGGCTATGACTATTATTATATAAATGATAAAATCGTTAATAAAGTTCTGGATTCTTCTGGAGAAAAATTAAGATATGAATACAGCACCTGGTGCAAGTTTAATAGAAAAGGGGACAGGTTATATTATATAAATAAGAACAGGCAGTACTACCTATTCTTTAATAGTCAACATATAGATTCAAGTACTACTATATTTTCAGAACTGACATTGAATGACGATGGCGACTACGGTTACATCAAAAACGATATTCCATTTATTAATTCTAATAGAATTTACATAAAATGGAATAATAATATTGCTATTGGGAAACATATCTTTCGCGATCTTGAAAACATAGAAAATGTGGAGTTAGCTGGAGATTCCAACTACTTGTTTACATATACTGAAGATAGTATTAACTACATTAATGTAAACGGGAAGATTTATAATAACGGATATGATAAGATAGTGATTCCTAATTTAGGGAAGAAAGGCCATTTTTCATTTTACACAAGGAGCAATTACTATCTATTTAAAGTTGTGAATGGTGTTCGTAATACTACACCTATATCAAAATACGGGGTGCGTGCAATACCGCTATATATCAGTCCTACAGGTAATTCACTTCATATTTTCGCAACAGATGATTCCGTTTATATCTATCAAAATGATAGTTTGATTTTCTCACCGATAGTATACGAAGATGATGATAATATCTCTTGGAGCAACTTAAGTACTGAAGGATTGGGTTATCTAGATTATTATTATGATATATGGCAAAAAGACAATGTAGTTCTAACCATAAAAAATATTCAATATATTTTCTATAAAGGAAAAATGTCAAAGCCGCTTTTTGTTACAAAGCCCGTAGATAAAAAATACCCGTATTTTTCTGTTTCCGGAATAGCTGAATATGGATATTATGCATTACAACAAATAGATCAAGACAAGTTTAGGTTAATTATTAATAACAAAATCTATAAAACACTTATTGGAGTATCAAAAATTATAAAATCATCATGCTATTTTTATTCCAATCAATTTATATTCTATGGGGTAGAAGGAAATTCATTTTATCGTTACAAAATCATTCTATGAAAACCTTAATAACTATTGGCCTTTGTATAATATCAACATTGGTACTTGCACAAAAAATGCCCTCAGACTATTTTGAAGAAGGAATTACATTTTACGATCAGGAAAGATATAACGACGCAGAAAATGCATTTCGATACATCGTTATCAATCATCCAAAAAGTAAAATTTACTATGAATCATTATTCAATCTAGGCTATTCCTATCTAAATAACCATAAAGCTGACAGTGCCATATACATTTTTAAAAAAATGCTGGCCAGTGGTGCAGTTGATCTTAAAGAAGTTAGGGGAGATATAATGGAATCTCCCTACCGTGATTATAAGCACAAATCTTCTAGAATTTTAAGTTCAATATATTATGACAAGCAAAAGTATGACTCCGCACTACATTTCTTAATACTATCCGATACAGTTTACCCGTATCATCATTTTTGTGGCAATGAATATGCTGGAAATACAATTGAGACCTGTGAATATTACGCCGATATCTATCTTAAAATGGGTGACACAAATAAAGCTTTACACAAACTGCTAAGTATTCCTATCGGGATAGAGTCGCTTGCAGGAAACAAAAGTGCAATGAAAATGATTAACTCATTATTGATTAAACGGCCTGATAGAAAATTGTTAGCATCAATGTTAGATACTTCGATAATGAACATCAAAGCAATTGCTCACTATTATGAAAAAGACACTTCGTTTACATACAACATCACTTTTTTAGATACTAAAATTGAAGTAGAATATTATAGAAATTATAGAGATCCCAGAACAACTCCTGAAATTGATTTAGTAAAAAATTATATTCACAACTCTATATTTTATGAAGCGATCGCGCTAGCAAGTAAAGGCAAAGAGCTTCCAAATCCAAAAAGTAAAAAGGATGAAAAAACCTTTTAAATATCTATACATCTCTTAGATTTATGCATGCTTCCCAGGCACCGTCCCAAACACCACATCCCACAAAACAGAACTCACGCCAAAACCTTTATCCGGTGTTTTATAATGGTGCAGGTGATGGTTTCTCCACAGTGCTTTTAAAAACTTAGGTGGTGCAAAAGCATGTATGGCATAGTGCATGCTGCCATATACAAGGTAGCCAAACAGGAAACCCGGGAAAAAAGCGAAAGCATACCTGTCCATCACAAAATACATCAGTGAAAAAATAATGCTGGATACAACCAGGCTGGGTATCGGCGGCATAAACAATCGGTCTCTGTCTCTCGGGTATTCATGATGTACCCCGTGCATGGTGTACACAAACTTGCGGCTGCGCTCCCCTTCCACCATCATATGAAACAGGTAGCGGTGCATGATGTACTCAAAAAAGCTCCAGAACATAGCGCCTCCTACAAACAAGCCGGCCTCAGCCCATACAGCAAGTCCTTTCTGCGTATTGCCATAGTATAGCAGATAGAAGATAATGGGGAAATATATTCCGTAAATAACAAACGGATGCGTTTTGCTGAGCGCTTCAAGGATATCGCTCTTAAATAAACGGCCTTGCCCCTTATTTTTAATAGTGGTTCCTTCGTGTAGCATGGTGGTGTTTTTAAATGCACCGCAAAAAATATGCCCGTGGCATAATTGCAAATGCATTACAAAACTACAGTCACTACAAAAGCGGTATTATTGCTATACTAAATGTTATTATCAGTACTGCTGATAAATGCTACACAGAAGCATTCTCATCTTCTTCATCCACTAAGAAGTCGGCCGACTTATTCTTGCGCATTACCTTATCCATCCACAGCAGTAATGCAGGTTGCAGAGTCAGGTTGGTAACCATTGCCAGCAACAATGTCAGAGATGTCAGGTAGCCGAGCGATTTGGTACCATCGAATTGCGACAAGGCAAATACACCAAACCCTGCTATCAATATCAGCGAAGTATATATAATACTCAGGCCCGTATCGTGTATCGTACGTTTTACGGTAGTGGCAATATCATCCTCGTGGCGCACCAGCTCCTGTTTAAAGTTCACCAGGAAGCGTATCGTCACATCTATAGTAATACCCAGCGCCACGCTAAATACCAGTACGGTGGATGGCTTGATAGGAATACCCACCCAGCCCATGATGCCGGCAGTTATCAATAGCGGAACAATATTGATTACCATAGATATCAGCAATATCCTCCATGAGCGGAACAGCACGATCATGCAACCAAAGATCATGATGAAGGCTAATATCAAACTGTCGCGCAGGCTGTTGATGATGAACTTGCTACCTTCCAGGAATACAATACTGGTCCCGGTAAAGGTTACGTTGTATTTACTAGTATCGAATATCTGCAATGTTTTCGGGCGGATGCTGTCCAGCAATACAGGCAATCTTTTAGAGCCTACATCGGCCATATTAATGCTGATGCGGGTCTTTTGTTTGGTGCTGTCCATAAAAGAAAGCAACAGCTTATTGAACATACTGTTCTTATCTCCTTTGGCACTCAGGTAAGGTTGTATAAAGGCACCGTCAAACATATTGGGCACACCATAGCTGCTACTATCGCCATCATAATAAGCCTGCCTTGCAAATTTGATGCCTTCTGTAATAGATAAAGCATGGCCTATTTCCGGGAATTGCTTCAGGTACTGGGTCAGCTCATCCATTTTCTGCAACACAGGTAATGATACAGCACCACGTTTCTTTTTGGTATCTATCACAATTTCCAAAGGCATTACCCCACGGAAATTGCTTTCAAAAAATTTCAGGTCCTGGAATACCTTACCGCTCTTAGGAAGGTCGTCCACGATATGCCCTACTGTATTCAGGCGCATCATACCCATTACAGATACGATACATACTATTATTGTGATGACATAAATAGTAACCCTATGCCCAAATACCCAGTTGGTCAGCGTATTCAGTAACCTATTGATCCAGCCGCTTTCCAGGTAGTTGGTATGCTTGCCTTTAGGCGGCGGCAGGAAGCTGAATAATGCAGGGATGAATATCAGCGATATTACAAATATGGCCATGATATTGATACCTGCTACCAGGCCGAATTCTTTCAGGATAGCGCTCTTGGTAAAGAAGAATACACCGAAACCTATCGCTGCTGTCAGGTTGGTAAACAGGGTAACAATACCCATCCTGTCTACCATGCGCAGCAGGCCCTTTGCTTTATTGCCATGCCTGTTGTATTCCGCATGGTATTTATTCAGCAGGTACACACAGTTAGGTATGCCTATTACCACTATCAGCGGCGGTATCAGTGCCGTTAGCAAGGTGATCTTATAGCCCAGCAATACTATAGTACCCAGCGACCATACTACGCCTACTGCTACTACCAGCATAGATGCCAGCACTACTGCAAAAGACCTGAAGAAGAGGGCAAGGATCACAGCCGTAAGGATAAATGACATGATCAGGAACAGCCTCATCTCGCTCTGTACCTGTGTAGCCATCATGGTACGGATCAGTGGCAGGCCCGAATAGTGCATTTCCGTATTGTACTTCTTACCAAATTCATCCGACAGGCCTACTATCTCGTTGACTACATCTTTACGGTTTTTAGAATTGAGTACTTCTTTGTTGATGCGCAACGCCATCAGGTAAGCATGCGTTTCCGGGTTATACAGGAAGCCCCTGTAAAATGGCAGGTTGAAAAAAGATGATTGTATGGAATCTATATTGATCTCACCATGATCCGGTACCAGTTTTATCACTTTCAACTGCCCGGTTGCCGTATCTTTTACCAGGTTAATAGCTCCCGGTATACTAAGAACATTCTCTACTGCTTTTACTTTTTCCAGGTGGCGAACCAGCGCGGTATAATCTTTAAAGAATGCAGCATCAAAAAACTTATCGGTCTTCACACCTATCACCAGCAGGTTGCCATCCTCACCAAATTGCTTGCGAAATGCCTGGTAATCAATGTATTTAGGATTGTTGGTAGGTATTGCGTTGGTAAACTCATAACTCAGCTGCACTTTGCTGGCGTGGTAGCCCATAAAGGCGGTTGCGGCAAGCAATACTACAAGTAAGGCAATACGGAACTTAATGATAAAAGCGGCTATGCTATGCCACATGGGCTACTTTTTTATGATGTGAATGAGGGGGCAAAAGTAGCGAAATATGAGGACTTCGTTTTATAGCCCTATTCCTCGTCTACAATGATAAACCTGTCTGCATCTTCCAGGAAAGGCAGATGCCCCCTTACCTCTTCTATCACGTCCTTTTGCAATGTCACTGTATGAACAGCAGGCTGATCTTTTTGTTGCCATATTTCTTCGCCAAGCGGGCCAAAAACACTGCTTTCCCCTATATATTGATGCCCTTTGCCATCTATACCTACGCGGTTAACACCCACTGCATAGCTCATGTTTTCTATAGCCCTTGCGCGCAATAAGGTCCGCCAGGCAATGCTCCTTTTTTCTGGCCAGTTAGCTACATATATCAGTACATCGTATTCCTTGTTAAGATTGCGCGCCCATACCGGGAACCGAAGGTCATAACACACCATCGGGCAAATCCTGAATCCTTTCACACTGGTTATCAATCGCTTATTGCCGGGGGTATAGTGTTGGTCCTCATCTGCGTAACCAAAAAGGTGCCTTTTATCGTATTTACCTACCTGTCCATCCGGCTGCACCCATAACAGGCGGTTGTAGTAGTTGCCATCCTCTTCTATTATCACGCTACCGGTGAGAATGCACTTGTATTTCCTGGCTATATCCTTCATCCACTGCACCGTAGTGCCATCCATTGGTTCTGCCAAAGTTTCGGGGCTCATGCTGAAACCGGTAGAGAACATTTCAGGCAATACCACGATCTCCCTTTTTTCTTCTATCCCTGCAATCATGGCTTCATATTGCTCGAGGTTGGCTTTTTTATCTTCCCAAATAATATCGGGCTGAATGATACTGATATTAAGTGTACTTGATGGCATGATGATTAATGTTAACCCGTTACATTATTTTGAATATTTTTGACCTTGTAACGCTAAGACAAAGTTTATGAAAAAAATATTATTCCTCTCACTGTTTATCACCCCGGTACTGGGTTTTTGTGGCGATAAAAACAGCCTTTCGGGCAATTGGAAAGAAGTATCCCGCAAAAAATCTGCAAAAGAAACGATTGCCTATACAGATACCATCATGATCAAATTCCTGACCGGTAACGAGTATGTATGGCAAAAAGCCGGCGGATTTATCTATCGCGGCACTTATAAAATAGAGAATAACTCGCTGGATATGGGCGCCCGCCAATTTCTTATAACGGAACGCAAACCAAATAAACTGGTATTGCGCGACGATGCCGGCATTTATGAATTTGCGCCTTATACAGAGCCTAAGTCTGATTATGCACCTGTGCACCAGGAAATGAATGCTCCGGTAAACAGCATCCAGCAAATGGCAGGACAATGGTCTGTTTACAAAGGTACCAGCGACAAAAAGAAGGAATCTATTGACTACAGCAGGCAGGTAAAATCAATAGAAATATTTCCATCAGAAAAAGATGGTATCTGGGGTAATGTATATTCCCGTCGCGATGCCGATAATGCACCTTCCTGGGTGATAAAAAGCTATAGCAATCAAACACTGTATTGCGAAGGCAAAGACAATCGCCAGTTTAAGGTGATCAAATGCCAGGATAACGACCTGATCATGGAAAGTGAAGGCACTACTTATTTCTTCAGGCAGTTTAAATAACAGCATAATGTAAAAAGGGCCGGTATTGTACCGGCCCTTTTCTATTGCAATTTTAATAAGTAATATTTCATCACTGCTTTATCCCTGGTTGCCGGGTTCAGGAATTCCGGCGTTAATTCGCTTACTTTAAAATAATCTCCCTGCTGCAACATTTCATAATGTGTTTGTTGCTCATTTAGTGCAGTTAATCCTTCCGGCGATGTCAGCACAATCTTTCCCGGCACCAGTCCAAGCGTATCTTCTGCCACCAGCCTGTCTGCATAAAAATGCATGGCGTTCAATGGATGATCCAGTTTGTACACTAGCAGTCCATTTGAAGGTACATTGTGTTGTTTGATGTATTTACCCACCGCCGTGCCTAATTGATACTTCAGCAGGTTGTAGTAAAAATGATGTGTAATAAAAACATTGGCCAGCATGATGGACGCAGCGCTTGCCCAGAAGAATTTATAACTGATCTTTTTATTCGTTACAATAAACACCAAAATCACCAGGGCTGCAATCCATAACCCGGTCAGGAACAAACTACCGGGGAATACATATACGATCGTCATTAACGCTGCGATCATGATGAGAAAGGATACTACTAGCTGGAATGGTTTCATCACCTTAAACAATCCGGCATATTTACCATTCAGCATATCTGCAATAAGCTTTGCCACCATCAGTGCAGCGAGTGGGAATACAACGAATATGTAGTGCGGTAATTGATATTTAGAAGAGCCCAATGCCAGGTATGCAAGGATAAAGCCCCCGGTGGTGAGGAATTCCTGGTTTGGGTATAGTTTGAATTTTTGTTTGATTACCTGCACAATATTGATCACCAATGCAGGCACGAACAGAAACATCCATGGCAGGAATGCCCAGAACATACCAACAAAAAGGAATTCGAAGGGTGCATGATTGTTCCATGGGCTCTCACCGGTTATCCTGCCAAAGCTCTGCGACCAGTAGAAGAAGCGCAAGCCCGATACATTTGTAATACCGTTAACAGTCTTTTCGGGGTGCATATCAAACTGCTGATACAATCCTATGCTCATCGGTACCAGGAAGATGCCTATCAGTATCACATCTATAATATGGTAGGGGCTGAATATCTTTTTCCAATCCCGCTTCAGTACCCAGTCGCTACCAAAACAAAACATAGGCACCATCAAGGCAATGGGCCCTTTTGCCATCATACCGGCGGCTATAGCTGCAGTACCTCCTAACACATATTGCCATCGCCGCTTTACTTCGCATTCTTTGATCATCCATATCGCCGTTATCACGCAGCTCATTAATATGGTATCTGTCCGCACATCGTTGGTCATCAGGAACATACCCTGGCAACATCCTAATATCAAAGCTGCCATCCGCCCTGTTGCATCATCATACAGCAACCTGCCCAATCTATAAACGGCATACATCGCCCATATAGCAAATAATATGGATGGAAACTTATATCCAAAATCGTTTACACCAAACACCCTCATACTCAGGGAGCTTACCCAAAACAGCATAGGTGGCTTATCCAGGTAGTCGATGCCCCGGTCGTACAGGTGCAGGTAGTCACCGCTTTGCATCATTTCCCTGCTTATCTCGGCATATTGTGTGGCATCTATATCCATCATATCTATGCGCGCAGCAGAAAAGTGCAGCAGGGCAAGCAGGATGAAAACCCAGTTAGGAATCTTTGGCATGTAAGGAATTTTCCGTGTGCAAAATTAATCGCAATTTTATCGAATGTTGCAATTGCGTCATTTCTCTTTCGATCTGGCTTTTGAATACCCGTTTACGATAGCCAAAGGTACCAAAACACACCAGCCTACCTTAGTGGTTGGTTTAGGTATGGGCAGGCTTGCCGGTTTTGGCGAGGCCCCGGCAATCAGCTATTACCATGTTACTGTGGATAGCATGATAGCAGCATTGGAGGAGAAGCGTGGCGTAATAGAGCGATACGCCCTGATAGATCCGCAGCGCTTCTGGCATTTCCTGCATCATTTATTGCCGGGTCAGAATTTCCTGATCGCCGCATTGGATATTGCCGGCTGGGATCTCTTTGCCCAATTGCGCAGGGTACCGTTATACCAGTTGCTGGGCCTTCAATGGAAAGCACCGCTATGTGATTATACGCTCGGGCTGGACACTGCAGATAAAATGGTGGAAAAGCTAAAAACACATCCGTGGCCGCTGTACAAGATAAAAATGCGCAGCCCGGAAGATATAGACCTTATTCGCACATTACGCCAACATACAGATGCTCCTTTTCGCGTAGATGCCAACGAAGCTTTCAGTTTTGACGACGCTAAAGCCTTAATACCTGAATTGCATGCGTTAAACGTCACCATGATCGAACAGCCACTAAATAAAACAGAATGGGATTCAATGAAGGAATTAAAAGCCATCAGTAACATCCCCCTGTTTGCAGATGAAAGCTGTGTGGAAGAGGAAGATGTTGCCAAATGCGTAGATGCCTTTCATGGTATCAACATCAAGCTTACAAAATGCGGGGGCATTACACCCGCACTGCGTATGATAGAGCAAGCCCGCAAACTGAATTTAAAGGTAATGGTGGGTTCGATGAACGAAAGCACCATAGGCAGCGCCGCGATAGCGCACTTATTACCGTTGATCGATGAAACGGACGCAGACGGGCCGTTATTGTTAAAAGAAGATGTAGCCGAGGGACTGCAATACGAGAACGGCATTATAAAAGTCAGCGGAGCTCCGGGCCTGGGTATTCGTTTCCGTGGGAAAAAGTTCGAAAAGCAATAACTACTTTTGCGCCACATGCAGCTACAGCAAAACATATCGCTCCAACCATATAATACTTTCGGCATAGACATGCCTGCCGAATATTTTACAGAGGTAACGGACGAAACTTTTCTTCCGCTCACTACAGAAGAAGATCTGCCTGCAGAGAAGCACGTATTGGGCGGTGGCAGCAATATACTGCTTACCAAACCAGTAAAGGGATTAACCATACATAATAAGATAAAGGGCATCTTCAAGATCAATGAAGATGAACACCATGTTTGGATAAAAGTGGGTTCCGGTGAGATCTGGCATGAGTTTGTGATATATGCTATTGCCAATGGCTGGGCGGGTGTAGAGAACCTTGCCTTGATACCCGGTACGGTAGGTGCAGCGCCTATTCAAAACATTGGTGCCTATGGGGTAGAGGTAAAGGAAGTGATTGATACCATTTCCGCATGGCATTGGGAAGCCAAACAATTCTTTCCATATCACAGTAATGAATGTGCATTCGGTTACCGCGACAGCATTTTCAAGCACCAGTTAAAGGATAAAGTATTTATTACCTCGGTGACCTTTAAGCTGAACAAAACGCCTAAGTTCAACACAAGCTACGGTGCTATTGAGCAGGAGCTGGCTAAAATGAAAGTAACGGAGCTATCTATTAAAGCCATTGCAGACGCTGTAATAGCAATACGTACCAGCAAATTACCCGATCCTAAAAAGATAGGTAATGCAGGCAGCTTTTTTAAGAATCCTACAATAGCCAAACAGCAATACGAACATCTCAAGGATTTTCATCCGCAAATACCAAGCTACCCGGTAGATAATGACACTGTGAAGGTACCAGCCGGATGGTTAATTGAACAATGTGGCTGGAAAGGCTTTCGTGCCGGCGAAACCGGTGTACATGATAAGCAGGCTCTTGTATTGGTCAACTATGGCCATGCAGATGGCAATGCTGTCTGGAATTTATCTGAAAATATTGTCAAGACGGTAAAGGATAAGTTCGGCATCACGCTGGAACGCGAGGTACAGGTTTGGTAGCGTCATCTTTCTTAATGGATGGCAGACTGATAAAGAAAGTTGTTCCTTTTCCCACTTCTGTTTCAAACCAGATAGTCCCTTTCCAGAATTCAATGATCTTTTTGGTCATCGCAAGGCCAAGGCCGGTGCCTGATGACTTGGTAGTAAAATAAGGTTGAAAAATCTTATCAATTTTATCTTCGCTGATACCGGCACCATTATCTTTTATTGCTATGATAGCTTGCTGGTCCTTTCGGTCAACAACTACATTTACTACACCTGTCCGTCCTTCCGGCATAGCCTGGATGGCATTAATGATAAGGTTGGTACATACACGTAATAACTGGCTGTAGTCTGCATATACATACACCGGCTCCGCATACGGCATTGCACTAACTTTTACCTGCTGTTCATTCAGGTATAATTCTACCACCCGTTCCGCAAGGTCATTTAGTTCTATTACTTCCGGCCTTGCTTCCGGCATCTTGGCAAAGTTAGAGAACTCAGATGCTATGTAAGAAAGGTTATCTATCTGCTCAATCAGCGAATCTGCAACCTTCTCCGTCAGTTCCTGTACATTGCTATACTTATTTTTAAGCGCTTGCTGCAGGTATTGAATGTTCAGCTTCATAGGTGTCAGCGGGTTCTTTATCTCATGGGCCACCTGCTGGGCCATTTCGCGCCATGCACCTTCCCGTTCACTCTGCGCCATGAGTATTGCATTCTCTTCCACATTCTTCACCATTTTATTATACTCCTTTATCAGTAATCCTATTTCATCATCGTATGGCCAGTCTACCAATTCATTCTTACTTAGGTTCAGCTTTTCAAAACGTTCTATCACTACGTTAAAGCTCCTGGTGATCCACCTTGTAATGAACACGGTAAGCAGGCCCGATAGCAGGAAAATGAACGCGTACAGATTGATAAGCGCTACCAATATGTTTGATATCTGGTAACTCAGTTCCTTCTGCGAAGAAAAATACGGGATGTTGATGTATCCAAGCGCATTGCCGCTCTCATCTCTTATCGGTACATAACAAGACAGGTAAGACAACTTTCCTATCCGCTCATTTTGTGTTAGTAATGATGTGTTGTTTTGCGATAGCTGATAGTACGCGTCTGCCCGCATGATGCGCGCAAGCAGGGCGCGGTCGTAGATGTTATCCTGCGATGTTACATCCAGCAGGCCGCTGGCTTTATAGATATTGATATCTATTTTCTGGTTGTTAGAAAGATCAACTATAAAGTATTTGAACCCTGGCGTACTTGTAGCATTATTGAATGCTTCAATATCAGCCAGTCCATTTTGTTGGGCCAGGTGCTGCACCACGGTTCTTTCTACATTCTGTATAATACCCAACAATTTTTTTCTGTTACCCTGGTCATACTGCACCTGGAAGTAGATGATCGTTACCAGGCCAATGATAAGAAATGATACCAGCACGATGCCCAGCATTGAAAAGTGAATTCTCCTGCGTAGTGTAAAGCTGATAAACTTACCCGATGCTTTCGGCATCACTAAATAAGACAATGCCGACCGGTAGATAACAATCAGTAATGCGGTGATCACTTGTATGCCAAAAAGGTAGGAGAATAATGTTATCAGCTCCAGTACAGTATTGGTTCTATGAACTACAACTACCGTTTTACTTTTGTCTGATGCATCTGTGTACCATAGTTCAGAGTATCCCTCCTTATCGTAATAGGCATAGGGAGTAGTTTCTTTTCCGCTTATAAGTAAAGGAAAGGCATAATCATTCGTTTGGGTCAGTAGTTTGCGGTTTACATATATGCCATAAGAATAGCCTGCTTCATTTTCATTGCCCATTGTTTTATTGGGCTGCAGCAATTCCGGATACAATGATTCGCCCGTTGCCTGCTTGATGGCCAGGTCCAGGAATACATAACCTACCTTTTTTGTATGGTTGTAATCATATACAGGTACAGAGGAAATATAATAGTGCCCATCCTGCGCATCGCCACGAAAGTATAGGTTGCTGTCAGCTGTGGGTATCGATTGCCTTACTATTTTCCAAAGGCTATTGTAGCTGGCGGTATCATTATTATAAAGGCTCCTGCCTGCGGCGTCAAATACATAAATATTGGTCTGGTATTTATTCAGCTGTCCATTCAGATACAATACACCAAATCTTTCATTCAGTTCGCGCCGCAGTTCCCTGTTAGGTGTCTTAATAAATGCCTGTATAACGCGGTCGTTCTCTACATTCTTAGAAATGTTCTTTATATCAAAATCGTATTCAGATGCGTAATCGCGGCGCGGCTGCGTCATATCTTCGGCAAAGCGTTCGCGGGTACGTTTTTCTTTTACATCATTAAAATAGAAAAGTACGCCCGTACAAAAAGCACACACGAAAAAAGCCCAGAAGATCATGTGTGGTGCCAGCACATCCCGGCTGTAAGTAAGCTTCTTAACATCAAGCAATATGATAAATAACAGGAACCATACAAACATCAGGTAAGACATGCTCCCCGTCCTTGTCTTATCGCTTAGCAATGTCATAATGATACCAAGAACAGTCAGCAACAGGTACTTGGCCCATTTATTAGTTACCAGGGTAGATAACTGTATATTCAGCAGGTAAATAAACAGGCAACAGCCAAGAGTAATAATACCAATGGTGAGCAGCCCAAAGAGAGTATACTTGCTGATGGAGTAGAAATGGCTTACATCAAAAGATATGGCAGAGTCGAGCACCAGGCTGCTGATGATATTGATAAACCAGAAAGCGCAGATAAGAATAGTAGCTGCGCACAGCAGGCTTACAACGATCTTTAAATGCTTACTTAGCTTAGCTGGTTCTACGCTTATCACAGATGTATTGGCCAGCATATAGGCTACTATCCATAAAAAGCAAAGGGAGTTTAAAAGAAGATCGCCGAGTGAAGGATGTAATGCACTGGTGGCATATAACCGGGGATCAAATATCGGCATCGATCGCAGGTGAAACGGCAGGCCAAACTTGTAAGTGAGTACACGTGTGCCTATCACTAATACCAGTGTCAGCAGAAATCCAAGTATCGGCGATCGCTTCCGCGATATATTCACACTGAGCAATTGCAGCCATGCTATAGTGGTGAGCAGTGCGGCCAGCAACAGGCATATCATCAGCGTATCAGGCATCCAGCCTGGTAGGCCTGTAGTATTGAACTTGAGATAAAAAATATGCTTCCCGCTAATGTCTGTTACCGCATATCCACCCTTCACCGGGTTAGCCGATATCCTGGTTTCCATGGGTATGTGGTTACCCGCTTCAAAACGCGATTCCAGGTATTTGTTCTCAAACGGATATTGGATAACTATAGGAAAGAGCACCGTAATTACTTCCCCTTTTGAAAGGTATTTTGGCCGGTAGCATTTTTGCACAAAAACACCTCTTTCGTTGAATACCAGTTTTTCTGCTTCGCTATCTGCACACGCCGCAAGGGTTTTATTATTATTCCAAAAAACGAGGCTGCTATCTTTATAAGCATACAGGCCAAAGGGCAATTCAGTAAGTTCCTTTACATCACGGCTATCCAGGTGCTCAGAAAATATTCCTTTAATCAGTTCGTTATCATCTATTACCCGTTGCATCTTATTTTCCTTATCAACAAGGTTGTTGCTCACGGCCCTTGCCATAGATGCGGGACTTATATCATGGCTTTGGCGGGTAAACCAATAGACGGCCATCCCCCAGAACATAATGCTGAGCAGCAACCAACCGCTATATGGATATCGCCTGAACACTTATTGCCTTTCCTGTTCTTTAGCTTTATTCCAGAGTGCATCCATTTCTTCAAGGCTCATATCATGTAATATCTTTCCTTGTGCCGATGCCATCTCTTCTATATGTTGAAACCTGCGTATGAATTTTTTATTGGTCTTATCCAACGCCATTTCAGGATCTACTTTTGCAAAGCGTGCATAGTTCACAAGGGCAAACAATACGTCGCCCATTTCTTCTTCTATCTTTTCCTGCTTGCCTTCCTGCACTGCCTCATATAGTTCTGCTATCTCTTCATTCACTTTATCCTGCACTTGCTCTATATGGTTCCATTCAAACCCTACTTGTTTTGTCTTATCCTGCAAACGCAAAGCCTTAATAATGGCGGGCAATGAATTAGGTACACCGCTTAATATAGATTTCTTTCCTTCTTTCAGTTTCAGCTTCTCCCAGTTTTGCTTCACCTCTTCTTCATCATTCACCGTTGTGCTGCTATATATATGCGGATGCCGGTGCACCAGTTTATTACATACGCCTTCTATTACATCTTCCAGTGTAAACTGGTTTTGCTCTGCACCTATCTTGCTGTAGAAAATAATATGCAGCAACAGGTCACCTAATTCTTCCTTTACACCCTTCCAGTCATTATCGGTGATAGCATCTGCCAGCTCATAAGTTTCTTCAATGGTCTGCGGCCTCAGGGTTTGCAAAGTTTGCTTTTTATCCCAGGGACAATATTCTCTTAATTCATCCATTATTGTCCTCAGCCTTTCCAGCGATCCTGCGTAGTTCATTTTTGCTTAGCTTTTATCTGTTCCCCATCTATAGGTTTTAATATCCAGTCCTGCCAGTTGCAGCACCCTATCCACCACTGTAGCAGCCATTTCTTCCATATCCTTTGGGCGGCTGTAAAAAGATGGTGTTGCGGGGCATATAATACCACCAGCCTCTGTAACGGCCGTCATATTGCGCAGGTGTATGAGGTTGTACGGTGTCTCCCTCACCACACACACTAATTTTCTGCGCTCTTTCAGCATTACATCTGCTGCACGTGTTACCAGGTCGTTGCTAATGCCGCCCGCTATCCTGCCGAGTGTTCCCATACTACATGGACAAATGACCAGGGCATCATAGCCTGCACTTCCGGATGCAATGGGCGCCATAAAATCGTTCTTCTCCCACACCCTGAAGGCAAACTGTTCATAAGTTTTATCCCCAATCTCATGTTCCCAGACGGTTCTTGCATTATCACTCCATACCAGTCCTACTTCTGTAAGTTGCTGATCCAGTTGCTGTAATTTCTGCAAGAGCACTTTGGCGTATATAGACCCGCTTGCGCCTGTAATGGCAACGGCAATTTTCATATTGTATTAATATATATAATTATCACAAGATATTAACAAAGCTACATGGAATTAGTCGTAAATTAGCTTTATTAAAATACGGCTAATCCTGATGAAACGT
The DNA here is from genome assembly GCA_018267955.1 of Bacteroidota bacterium. Classification (GTDB taxonomy): domain Bacteria; phylum Bacteroidota; class Bacteroidia; order Chitinophagales; family Chitinophagaceae; genus Polluticoccus. Next base: position 53,426 of record JAFDXL010000001.1, on the reverse strand, counting down.
GCATTGTTAACATTTATCGCGGTGTTAAGTTTAACGGCTGTGAAAGCAGAAGATAAAAAGAAAGCTCCCGCGCCTAAGGCTAAAGAAAATAAGGAGATCGAGTGGATCAGTTTTGCTGAGGCTGAAAAACGCATGAAACAGGAACCACGTAAGGTATGGATAGATGTGTACACAGACTGGTGCGGATGGTGTAAGGTGCTGGATAAGAAAGTGTTTACTAACCCGGATGTGATTGATTACATGAATAAAAAATTCTACGCTATAAAGTTCAATGCAGAGCGGCAGGATAGCATAGAGTTTCTCGGTAAGAAATGGGGGTTTAAGCCAGAATATAAAGCTAACGAACTGGCAGTACAATTGATGAATGGCCAGATGGCCTATCCTACTACTATCCTCATGACAGAGAATTTTCAAAGCCCTACCCCTGTTGGTGGTTATCACCCGGTAGAGGAAGTGGAGCAATTCTTAAAGTTCATCGGGGAGGATACATATAAAACCGTGAAGTGGGAAGATTACAGTAAAAACTTCAAAAATGAATGGCACGAGGTTCCTTCACCTATGCCGGTGATACCGCCACATGCTAACTAATCTGCCTTTTCAACGATATACTTCATATCGCTATTATAATATTTGCAAACTTTCGTCAGCCCGCAGCGTTCGCATTTTGGCCTGCGGGCTACGCATATATAGCGGCCATGTAGTATCAGCCAATGATGAGCTATATGTATCAGCTCTTCGGGTATATTAGCTACCAGTTGCTTTTCAGCCTGCAATACATTCTTTGCATTTGTTGTTAACCCTATTCTTGCCGATACCCGGAACACGTGTGTATCTACTGCCATATTGGGCTGCTCATAAATTACAGAGGTGATCACATTAGCGGTTTTTCTGCCCACTCCGGGTAATTTCACTAATTCGTCCACCGTATCGGGCACTTCTCCGTGATATTGCTCTGTCAGCATTTTCGCCATACCCAGCAAATGCCTTGTTTTATTGTTAGCAAAGGAAATGCTTCGTATAATGGGTTCGACATCTTCAAACTCTGCCTTAGCTAATGTTTCGGCGGTAGGGAATTTTTTAAAGAGATTGGGTGTTACTATGTTTACACGTTTATCGGTGCATTGCGCAGATAATATTACGGCTACCAATAGTTGGTATGGGTTTTCATAATGCAATTCGGTTTCTGCCTCCGGCATGTTCTTTTGAAACCAGTCTAATACATAAGCATACCGTTCTTTCTTGGTCATCGTAGCGCAATAATTATCTCTGCTAAAATACAAAAAGCCGCTCCTCTTTTCAGAAGAACGGCCTGCTATCTATATCAATCAATCTTATTTAGTGGTTTCGTCCGGTTCAAATTCCAGCACTGCCGAGTTCATACAGAACCTTTTATGTGTCGGCGGCGGCCCGTCGTCAAATATATGCCCCAGGTGAGAGTCGCAGCGGCCGCAAGTAACTTCTATACGTTGCATCCCATGCGTATTATCAGGCTTGTAAGTCACACTGTTAGGTTTGATGGTCTCATAGAAGCTGGGCCATCCGCAGCTGCTGGCAAATTTTGCATCTGAACGGAACAAAGGGTTGCCGCATACCGCGCAGTAATACATACCCTTCGTATCTGTCTTGTAATATTTACCGGTAAATGCCCATTCTGTATTGGCCTCTCTGCCAATAGAATAAACATCTTTAGGAAGGATCTTCTTCCACTCTTCATTGCTCACATGTAGCTTGTTGGTATCCGTACGCGAGTAGTACGGGTTGTTTTTATGTTCGTCACTCATAGGTTTATCATTTTGTGAATTGGCACAACTGCAGCTGAACAACAGTATGCCAATGGTCATTATAATATTCAAATACTTCATAATTGTCTTCCCCGGTATTATATAAACGATGCAATAGTGCAATTGGTTTACCTGGCGAAGCAAATTTCCACATTCTTAACAATCAAAATTGTCGCGCACCTTACACAACCACTACTTCGTGATAATCACCAATGTTAAAATATCGCTGCGCAAGTACCTGTAGTTCTTCAGCTGTAATACTCTTATATATCCTGATGTTACGATTAAAATGCTCTTCGTTCATGCCATTCATGATCAGGCTGCGCCAGCGCTGTATGATGGAGAACGGCCCGTCCAGGTCGCCCAGCAGGTTACCAAGCAGGTAGTTCTTCACCAGTAGTAATTCTTCCTCATCTACCCGTTCTTGCTGTAATACATTCATTTCGTGGTATATTTCCTTGATTGCGGGCTCTATTACATCCCTGCCCACTTCTGTATGTATGGTAAAGGAACCGCCATTTACAAAGGGCGCCAGCGAACTGTAGATACCATAAGTATATCCTTTCTCTTCCCTGATATTGCTCATCAGTCTCGACCCGAAATATCCGCCGAAGAGTGTATTCAGCACTACCATAGGTGCAAAGTCCGGGTGCTGACGATTGGGGAATAAACAGCCTATACGTATAGCACCCTGCACACCATCAGGATCGTTTATAAGGTTCATTTTCTTGTCCGCTGCAGTTTCTACGGCGAATACCCTTTCAGGTAATGCTGTGGTAGCTGCCGCCACCTGTCCAAATACGCCATCCAGTATTTTTACATCATCCGCAGATATCTTCCCTGCCATGAATATCTTCACATTTCCCAGGTCGTAATACTGTTTATAAAAGCTAAGCAGGTCTTCGCGGGTAAATGCAGCTATCGTTTCTTTCTGCGTATATCTTCCATAAGGATGCGCATCACCAAACAGAACGGCGTCGATCTTCTGATTTGCTACAAAATCGCACTGGCGCAGGTTCACCATCAGGCGTTGTATAGCGTTCTGCTTATGTATCTCTATCTCTTCCTGCGGAAAAATGGCGTCTGTTAATACTTCATATACAATAGGCAGCAATGCTGCCAGGTGTTTAGTAAGCGTATAAAGTGTTACGGTGCTGAAATCGTTATTGGGAGAAACTTTAAGAGTAGCTCCATAAAACTCCAGGGCTTCATGTATCTCCTGCGAAGAGCGCTTAGACGTTCCATTCTTCATCAATCCCGCAACCGCCTGCGATACAGCCTGCTTTTGTTCATACCATAATCCTGCCGGAAACACCCAGTCTATTTCCACCACGTCCTGTACTCCCGCGTTCAGCCAATAAAGAGGTAGCCCATTGCTCAATGCTTGTTCGTTAATGCCCGGTAGTATATAGTCAAACTCTATTGCAGAATGTATGGCGGGTGCTGTCTTCCTGTCTAAACTCATGTCTTTTTAATTCTTCTTAGTTTTTAATAAATAATGCCCTCAGTTCCCCGGCATCTTCCGCTTTCATCCTTCCACCCAGTATCAATCTCAACTGCCTGCGGCTCAGTGCGCTATCAAAGATCTTCCTCTCTCCTTCCGTTTCAGGTACCAGGTCTGGTACTTTGCGCGGACGGCTGTTAGGGTCTAATGCAACAAAGGTGAAATAGGCCTCGTTCGATAAATACTTGTATTGTGCTGCAAGGTCTTCACCCCAGACACGCAGGTACACTTCCATAGAAGTATTAAACGCGCGGGTCAGTTTGGCCTCTATCGTCAACAGGTTGCCCAGTTTTATGGGATTGTTAAAAGACACATTATCCACCGATGCAGTTACTACCGGGCAGTTACAATGCTTTTGCGCTGCAATAGCTGCTGCAATATCCATCCAATGCATCAGGCGGCCACCCATCAGGTTGCCCAGTGTATTTGTATCATTCGGCAGCACCAGCTCCGACATCATCACATAACTATCCTTCGGATGTTTCTCTTTGATCATACAGATATTTAAACGGCGACAAAGTTATAGGAAAAAGCTTAGGCCGTATCTATACCTATATAATATAAAGAGGGGGCATAACAGCCCCCTCTTTATCTAGTTCAATTTAGCTTCGTACTTAGCCGGGCTTTTTAGAAAGACACCCTTACAAACATCGGAGCAAAACCTGACAGTATCTCCTTTGTAAACAGTGTATTCCGTCCAGGAAGTATCCTGAGGCATCTCACAAACCGGGTCTATTTTCACACCTGCCGGCTTATCATCAGTTTTAGCAATGGTGGACGTATCCTTATTACCGAATGTTACAGTAGCCGTTTCTGTATTGGAATTGCAGGCAGAAACAAAGATCAATGCCGCAACATATAAAGTATTTCTAATCATAGTTACTATTCTTTATTCTTCGTAATCAAACATGGATGGGATATTACCTGCAACTTTAGAGGCAAGACTTCCCGCATTATCCGTGGTGGACATGATCATCAGGTTACCGCTGTTATTCAGTTGTATGCCGCTGAACAATTTATAATAGTCAACAGTGATATGAATATATTGATCAGTACCCTTGGTAACATTATACACCGTTGGATGATCTGGCATTTTCACCTCTGTGTATCTTGCATCTGTACCTATCATGTACATGAATGGCTGCATCTGGGCAACTGTTCCGTTTGCTTTGGTTGTCGTATCAATCTTACCCTGGAAGTTCAGGAATATATAACCACCGGGCTGCGCAGCAGAACCAAACCACATATCCGAATGATTGAGCTCCGCATTTGCAGAGGTTGGTGTTACTTTATTAGTAGCGGCATCTAACCCTACATGGAAATTGATAGATTTATAATTACCAACCGGAACCTTAGTTACAAAGTATATCTCTGTCTCTACTACTTTCAGGATGACTTTTCCGGGGATAGTGAGCAGGCTGCCATCTGACTTCACCAATTCGATATTGGAGAGGTATAATTGTGCCTTATCTATAGAAACCTTTCGGCCCTCTGCGGTAGTATATACAGCTCCATAGTCGGCTTCATTACTGTCAAGGTTTGTATGCAGGTGCAGGTACACATTACTACTATCTGCTGCAGGTGTAACTGTATTGTTGTTGTTGTTATTGTTCTTATCGTGGCAACTTGCACCCAATAAGGTAATGCCGGCAATTGCCAGGTATTTTATTGATTTCATTTGTAAAGATTTTGTATTGTTTTAAATAGGTAATGGCACATAGCATTAGCCATTATTTAAATGACTATGAATGTGCACGATGATGGTTATGATAACAATACAGATGGCGGATGGAATATACTGCCATGATACATCCTGTTATACATTTTCTGGCAGCGGGGATTGTAAACTGATATATCTTTTGTGCGGTGGGTTTGGATATGAACTGCAACCGGTATCACAAAAGCCTCTATAGATAATTTACTGCTTTTCGGTGGTGCCTGCTTATCGTCGCCTGGCTGTTCCGCTTTATTAAGTTGCTTTTTCAGATAGCATTTACCACAGCATTTCAGTTCCGGTTTATTCCTGTTGACACAAAGGTTTTTGGCAATATAGTCCTTGTTCACCTCGTACCAGGTAACTATACTGAGTTGTACTACCAAATGAAAACTCAGCGCTATAAAGAGTAGTATGCTTACTACAATACGCATCCAACACTAAGTTATGCAATCCATTCTGTGTATAAGCAAAAATACCGGCGATGCGCCGGTATTTTCTTAAAAGTTCAACTTGCAATTAAAACGGAGTATTCAGCCTTACGCCAAGTGTGTACCACCTGCCCGGCATTGGCACAGAGCCTATCTCTTTGTATTGTGTATCGAGTATGTTATTCACATCAGCATAGATATTCCAATGTTTGAACTGGTAACAAACTCTTGCATCCAGCAGCGTATAGTCATTGGCGCTGATGCGGTACAGGTAACGAACATTCGCATTTACCTGCAGTTTGTTCCACCACAAAGTACGTACACTCAAAGTTGCCTGGTGTTTCAATGCTTCTATTGAATATTTAGAATATTCGGTAGTTGGTGTTTGTATCATCGGGTCGAGGTATGTATAGTTGGCATTCAGCACAATGCTATTGCCTTTCCGCATATCCAATTGATCGCTCAGGGAATAATTAGCGGTAACGGTTACACCGGGAGTATTGATAGCCTGGAAGTTCATCGGCTGCCATGGATCTAACGGGTTAGCACGTACCCAATCTATAAAGTTGGTGATATGCTTGTAGAAGTAGGCACCCTGTAACCATATATAAGTCGTCTGGTATCGCAGGCCTCCTTCTGCATACTGCGAGTATTCAGGATTCAGATTGGCATTACCTATGTTAGCCGGTCCTTTGTAATAAAGATCGGTATAAGTAGGCAGGCGTTCGCCCATGGTAGCATTGGCATATACCTTCCAGTTTTTCGCGAAGCGATAACCGGCATCTACACCAGGGAATAGTTGCCAGTCATAGTTGTCGTTGTAGTTGCCATACACACCGGCTCCGGCATTCAGTTTGTCAGAGAAGTAGTATTTGTATTCTGCAGAGATACCAATATTATTCCTGTCTCTTTGGCCAAGGCTCTTACTGTTGATGCGGTCATTGCGATACTCCACACCTGCGCCCAGTATACCCTTGCCTATCTTTACAGTGCTTTGTACCTCTGCAGTCATCACGTAAGTTTCATGCTGGTTATGATACAGCTCGGGATTCTGCTTCACATATATGTAATCATCGCTATTATAACGATAGCTTACACGGGGGCGGATCATCACCTTATCATTAGGCGTATAAGTGTAGGCAATACTTCCCAATGCTGTTTCTACTGTTTCTTTTGAGTTAACATCGCCGGGAGCGCTATAGTAACCATTTGCGCCAAAGTCGTTATGGATGTAACCACCGGTAGCTTCCAATTTGCTGCGTTTGCCAAAATCGAAGTGGTCCTGGTAGAAAAGTCGATAATTGCTGTAAGCGGTATTGTACCTGTAACCTGTGCCTTCATCATGAGCCACAGAGAGGATATGCCCCTGGTTCTTACCCGCCAGGGATGCGGAAGCTTGTGCACCCCAACCGTAATAGCTATCACCGTTGGAAGAGTCTGATTTGAAACTGCTACCGGCATATACCTGGGCAGATACTTCGTTTTGCACCGGGGTACGTGTTACGATATTTACCGCACCTGCCAGTGCGTTCACTCCATAGATCATGGCAGCAGGGCCACGTAACACCTCGATATGGTCGATGGAAGAAAGTGGTATTGGCAAGTTCATCATGTGGTGCCCTGTTTGTGGGTCACTCATCTTTACGCCATTTACCATCACCAGCACTTCATCGAAAGAACTGCCATCGATGCTGATATCTGCCTGTGTGCCGCTGGGGCCACGCTGACGCAGATCTACACCTGCAATATAAGATAGCAGTTCGTTAACGGATTTAACCGGCAGCGTAGCTATCTGTTTGGCATCCAGTAACTGGATGTTCCTGTTTTGGCGTCCGTAAGGTTCCTGTATCCTGTTCTGCCTGATGATGACAGAATCCAGTTGATTGTCCTTTGCGGATGCGGGTAACTGCAAGAGTAAAAAAGCAGTTCCTAAAAACCATTGTTTGTGCATGAGTAGTTTTTTAGCGCCGCAAAGGTATAGGCGTTAAAAACTGGTAATCAAACAATTACAGATATATTTACAAACGTAACATCTCAACGTGTGGTATTCCGTCTTCTATATATACCTCACTATTCGCATTAAAACCAAAACTACTGTAAAAACGCTCCAAATAACATTGTGCGCCGATGCGTATCGGTTGATTGCCATATTCATCATTCAGTTTGTCAATAGCAGTTTGCATCAGGTCCTTGCCAACGCCCTTACCCCGATATTCAGGATCGGTAACCACGCGGCCAATGGACGCTTCTTTATATGATACACCTGCGGGAAGCAGGCGACAATATGCTGCCAGTTCATCGTTCTGAAAGCCCATCAGGTGCATGCCCTTCTGGTCTTTGTCATCCATATCCTGGAAAACACAGTTCTGCTCTACCACAAATACCTTCGCACGCAACTTCAGTATTGCGTACAACTCATAATTATTCAGCTCGTTAAATGCTTTGATCTTCCAGTTCATACGATTTAAAAAGCCCCTTGCGGGGGTAACTATATACAATTTTACACTAAATAAATTTGGGATGGTGTAATTATCTACTTATCTTTGTTTTATCAAACATTGATAGGAATGATAAATTTAGATTTTAACTCCATCATAGAATTAGTTAAGGCTTTCCCTAACGAACAAGTTTGTATAGATCATTTGGAACAACTACGCTGGAATGGTGTAGTTGTTTCTCCTTTTTATGCTACTTCTAAAGTTTACAAGTGCGCAGGGAATAAATACAAGTGCAAAAATACTGGTAAATACTTCAATGTTCGCACCGCCACACTGTTTGATAATACCAAGATAGAACTGCAAACATGGTTTGTAGCTATCTATTTGCTAACTGGACATAAGAAAGGCATATCTTCTTTACAGCTTGCTAAGGATTTAAACGTAACGCAAAAAACCGCTTGGTTTATGGCGCAACGTATCCGTAACTGCTTTGGCATTACAGATACAGAGAATGAAGATGGCAAGTTGGGTGGTGGCGGTCAAATCGTTGAGGTAGACGAAACCTATGTGGGTGGCAAAATGAAAAACATGACCCATAAAAAACGCAAAGCAATTGGTGCTAAAGGCGCAAACGATAACAAGCACATGGTTATGGGTTATTTAGTGAGGGGTGGAAAAGTAAAGCTGCAATTGGTTGATAAGGGCGGCATTTTGCAATCAGTAAGGGAAAACGTTAGCTCCGATTCTGTTTTGATAACCGACCTGTCTAATGCCTACAATTATGCACATAAGTTTTTTGCAGCACATGAAACAGTAGATCACGGCAAGAAAGAATATGTACGTGATACCATTCATACTAATAGCATCGAAGGCGTTTTCTCCATGTTTGATAGAATGGTGATAGGAACCTATCATTATATTAGTCCAAAGCATATGCAGAAATATGCTAATGAGCTTTCTTTCAGATATAATAGCCGTACACATTCAGAATGCAGCCGTTTTAATATGTTACTTTCACATTGCACAAATCGTTTAACTTATAAAACACTTATAAAATGAACTCAAAGCACAAGAAGACTGAATTGCCGAAAGCAACCCATTCTGGTGAAATAAATATTGATGGCTTTAAATTTAAGTGCTATAATTTAGAAACTGGAGAAAGGGTTTTAAGTAGAGAAGGTTTGTTGCGTGCATTAGGGCGCACCGGCAAACCTAAATATAAGGAAGAATTATCAACGGAGGGGGATAATCAGGTCTTCACAACTCCACTTTTTTTAAGCGCAAAGAATCTTAAACCATTCATTTCCAATTCGTTATTAGCGTCTTCGCAAACTATAGTTTTTGAAACAAATGGCGGTCAAAAATTATATGGATATAATGCAGATATTTTGCCAAGTGTATGTTATGTATTCCTTGATGCCGCCAAGCAAAATGTATTAACAACAAATCAAAAGGCAATAGCTGAAAGATGTGAATTGCTAGTAAGGGGATTTGCTACAGTTGGTATAATTGCTTTAATTGATGAAGCGACAGGATATCAATATAATAGAGAAAGGGATGAATTACAAAAAATTCTCAAAGCTTATATATCTGAGGAATTGCTGCCTTGGCAAAAGAAATTCCCTGATATTTTTTACAAAGAATTATTCAGACTTAATGGATGGGATTTTACAGTAAATGGGATAAAAAAGCGCCCTGGTGTTATAGGTACATGGACTAATAAACTAGTATATGAACAGCTCCCCCAAGGCGTTTTAAAAGAACTTAAAACCGTAACGCCAAAAAGTGAAGCAGGAAATTATACGGCAAGATTTTTCCAAAGTTTAACTCCCGATACTGGCAACCCGCATCTTACGGCACAAATCCAGCAAATTATTACTCTTTTTCAATTATCCGATACAATGGAACATATGTGGGCTCAATTTGCCAAATTAAAACAAAGGCAAATGGGACAAATTGAAATACCATTCCAGTTCGATGAAAAAGGACATACAAAAGAGCCTGCTCAAAAGCTTGAAAATTTATCTGATTTTAATATTAAGTTGAGTAAGGCATTGGACTATAATCCAAAAGATAAGAAAGAAGAATAATAGTAAACCCAATTTTATAAGTTTGTCCTTGTATATAAATGGAAGACCATTTTTTTAAAAATATACTCACTTAAAAACTAAAATTACGCCTATGAAATAATATAAGATAACGTATTACATCAAAGCTGCCACTTCGAAATACCACATCAATACGCAGCTATTCCGATACAAGTTTTGTACTAATGCGCCCACAGTGGCGCAGCCGTGCTTTTGTATCGGGAAGGGAGTGGTATCCCTGAAGTGGCAAAAGATTTTCGGTTGCGTCATTCTTTTTTAATCACTTCAAAATACCACAATGAATAACAAAATCAATTTCAAAAAGGCTTTTTTTACTGGCTTAATAATAGCTATTACTTTTTCTTCTGTTTTATTCAATTCCTGTAATAAAGAAGATAATTGTTCCCGGATTACTTGTCAAAATGGAGGTGCTTGTTTAAATGGTGCCTGTAAATGTCCCTCAGGTTTCTCTGGAACCTTTTGTGAAATAAATAATGGAAGCAATAATGGTAATAATGGGCAACAACAAACTAACTCAATTGTTCTTTATAAGAATGCTTCATTTACCGATATAGCTATTACCGTCAATGGGAATAATAAAACTATTCCTTTTGGAAGCAGTGCTTCATTTACCGATATAGCAAATACTAAAATAGTTGGGACTGCTACTACAAGCGGCAAAACAAGCAATAATATTCAAGTTGGATTAAAAGTTAGCTGGGATTTAAGTGGTTTTTTCCCAGCATCAGGAACGTCTACTGTTAACATAAATGTAGATAACACAATGTTTTTCTTAAAAATTGCCAATGTAAGCGCCAAACAAATAACTAAGATATATGTGAACTATGGATTAGCAAATCAATCTTTTGATAATGTAATTATTCCTAATAATGGGACTGTATATAATATTGGCTATTATAAAGCATTTAGTAACTCAAATATTAGATTAGAATCAGCAGATGGTACAATATGGAATTATGGAGTAACATTACCATTTACAAATAATCAAAGCTTTACTTTTACAGCAAAGTAAATCAACATAAAAGGCGCATTTATAAATGCGCCTTTTAAATATTATTTTTACTTAGTGTAAAAATGTATATAGTTACCCCCTTGCGGGGCTTCTTTATTTAGATTATTTACTCAGGTGCATGCTTCGTTCTTTATAAAGCTGCCTGAACCAAGGGTCACGCAGGTCTTTGATAAAGCGGATGGCCTCACCTGTACTCTTCATTTCAGGGCCTAACTCTTTGTTTACGTTAGGGAATTTATTGAAGCTGAACACCGGTTCTTTCACAGCATACCCTTCCAGTTTCTTCTCCAGTTTGAAGTCTTTCAGCTTCTTCTCACCCAGCATCACTTTGGTAGCAACATTGAGGTAAGGGATGCCGTAAGCCTTAGCGATGAAAGGCGTAGTGCGGCTGGCACGCGGATTGGCTTCTATCACATATACCTTGCCATCTTTGATGGCATACTGGATGTTGATCAACCCACGAACATTCAGTTTCAGTGCTATTTTGCGGGCGATATCGGCCATTTCTTCTATCACCAGCGGCCCCAAGTTGAAGCAAGGGAGCAAAGCGTGGCTATCGCCGCTGTGAATACCTGCCGGCTCTATGTGCTCCATGATACCCATGATATGCACCTCTTCGCCATCGCAGATAGCATCCACTTCCGCCTCCTGGCAACGATCCAGGAAGTGGTCGATCAGTATCTTGTTATTAGGCAGGTGCTTCAGCAAGCTGATCACACCTTTTTCCAATTCTTCGTCATTAATAACGATACGCATCCTCTGACCGCCCAGTACATAAGAAGGGCGTACCAGTACCGGGTAACCTACTTCCTTAGCTACTTCGATAGCTTCATCAGTAGTGTATGCCGTACCGTATTTAGGATAAGGAATGCCCAGGTCTTTCAGCATATCACTGAAGCGGCCGCGATCTTCGGCAATATCCATATCATCAAAGGAAGTACCGATGATGCGGATGCCTTTTTCGTGGAGCTTTTTAGCCAGTTTCAGGGCTGTTTGACCACCCAGCTGAACGATTACACCATAAGGTTGCTCATGCTCTATGATTTCCCAGAGATGTTCCCAGTACACCGGTTCGAAATATAGCTTGTCGGCTATATCGAAATCGGTCGATACCGTTTCAGGATTACAATTGACCATAATGGCCTCATAACCGCACTCCTTAATGGCCATCAGGCCGTGTGTGCAGCAATAATCGAACTCAATACCCTGCCCGATTCTATTGGGTCCTGAACCCAATACAATTATTTTCTTCTTATTACCAGGGATTGATTCGTTGAACAGAATGGAAGACGACGAACTCATGAGCAGCAAAGTTAATGACTACCAAGGATTATTGAGGTCGTTTTTTGTAAAAAGATGGTCGCGAATTTTAAAATTACTGCCAACCGGCTTTTTTAGGGTCACCCCGGATTTGCCCGAGAGCCGCATCAGGAAGGCAACAGGGGTTAAAACCACCCAATAAATTAGGGTTAGAAATACTATATTATTAATTTTTCCTATAACCCCTGTGAGCATGCCCCACCATTTGTGCATAAAACCTGCAAAAGCCGAAGAAGCCAGCCCCAGGATGCCTATTGTAAAAGCCACATACAGTATCGGCAGTTTCTTTGTAATAAAGTAGAGCAGCAGGCCCACCAATACGATGGCAAGAATCGACTCCTTCTTTTTTACAAGATCTTTCATTAGAACAAAGTATATATAAATGGCGCGAGACCGGTATTTGCAGCAATAATCAGCACGGCTATCAACAGCAGAGCTATTATAATGGGTGTAAGCCACCATTTTTTACGCTCTTTGAGAAACAGCCATAAGTCCTTTAAAAATTCCATACACTTCAAAAATAGGGTTAATAAATCAATCGCCTGCAAACCGGCGTTGCCACTTTTCTTTATCACCGGCGTTAGGTTGCGCTTCTTTATATAGCACAAAATTGCCCATTACCAGCATATCCATATCCGTTTGCATAAAACAACGGTAGGCATCATCGGGACTGCAAACAATAGGCTCACCTCGAACATTGAACGAAGTATTGATCAACACCCCGTAACCTGTAAGCTTTTTAAAAGCATGCAGCAAATGATACACCTGTGGGTTGGCATCTTCTGCCACCGTTTGTATGCGGGCAGAGAAGTCTATATGCGTAATGGCAGGTAGTTCGCTGCGCTGCACATAGAGCTTTTCCATTAAGGAGAGACTTTGATAATTGGCAGGTAATGCTTTGCGGTATTGCTCCTTTATGGGATGCACGAACAGCATGTAGGGCGACGGCTGTTGCAAACCAAATAAACGCTCTGCCTCTTCCTGCAACATCAGCGGGGCAAAAGGACGGAAACCTTCGCGGAACTTGATCTTGATATTCAGCTTCTTCTGCATTTCGGGGTTGCGAGGGTCAGCCAAGATGCTGCGGTGCCCTAAGGCACGCGGCCCAAACTCCATCCTTCCCTGGAACCATCCAACCACCTTGCCGGACGCGATCTCTGCAGCTATCGTATCTGCCAGCAGTATTTCGTCTTCTATATGATCTGCAGGTGCATCGTACCTGTTCAGCACTTTTACGATCTCCTTATCTGTGTATTCAATACCGAGGTATGCCGCACGCATGGCATCGGTACCAATAGTAGTACGCGGTTGCTCCTGCTGAATATGATAAGCAGCTAAAGCCGCACCGACCGCACCGCCGGCATCGCCCGCTGCGGGTTGTATGTATATGTTCTTGAATATTCCGGCTTCTCCCAGCTTGCCGTTAGCTACGCAGTTGAGCGCTACACCGCCTGCCATGCAGAGATTATCGCTACCGGTGAGATTTTTTGCCGTAGCCGCCAGCTTCATAACTATGTCTTCTGTTACCTGCTGAATGGCAAGGCCCAAATCGCAGTGATGCTGCTGTAATGGTTCATCTTCTGTTTTACGAGGAAAACCGAATAGCTTCTGCCATTTGGCATCATCTACCATGCGCAGTGCAGTAGCGTAAGTGAAGTAATCCTGGTGGAGGAAAATAGAACCATCTTCGTACACCGTACAAATATGATCTAGTATTATCTTCTTATATCGTTCCACTGCTTCGCCATCGTTGCCATAAGGAGCAAGCCCCATGAGCTTATACTCACCGGAATTGACCTTGAAACCAAGAAAGTAGGTAAATGCAGAATATAACAAACCTACCGAGTGCGGGAAGTGCAATTCCTTCAATACGGTAATGTCCTTGCCAGAACCCTTGCATATGGAAGTGGTACACCATTCACCCACGCCATCAATGGTAAGGATGGCTGCATCATTATAGGGCGAAGGGTAGAACGCACTGGCGGCATGTGAAAGATGGTGCTCGGGGAACAACAGCTTTTGCTTGCCGTTACACTGCTCATCGACTTCCTTCAAACCCTTGCGCACATTGTCTTTCAGGAATACCTTCTCTTTGATCCATACCGGCATGGAACGCATAAACGACATCCATCCTTTCGGAGAAAACGCATAGTAGGTTTCCAGCAGGCGTTCAAACTTTAAAAGAGGCTTGTCATAGAATGCTACAAAGTCTATATCGTTGATATCCAGCCCTGCCTCATCCAGGCAATAGCGAACGGCATGCACCGGGAAGCGTTCGTCGTGCTTGATGCGCGTGAACCGTTCTTCCTGTGCCGCAGCTACAATCACACCGTCCACTATTACAGCGGCGGCAGCATCGTGATAATAACAGGAAATACCGAGGATATTCATTGACGGATTCAAAAATATAGACCGGATGCCAAAAAGCAGAATCTGCGGATATTAGATTTTGTTAGAAAATGCTAGTTTTTGCTAGTCTTTTTGGCGTTTTGTTCTTTTTTTCTTTGTTTAAACAAGTGTTATACATGCAAATTACCATCAATTTCTGAACTGGTGAAATATTATATTTAACGGCTATGGGAGCGGTTTTCAGCCGATTTCGGTATTTTAGCAATCATATGAAACTCCTGATCTCAACACTCTTCGCTATAATTTTTGCCACATCCGTTACTCATGCACAAAAACACACCAAAGCCCGCCCATCCTATAGCGATTACGACCTGAAGGAAGAACCGGCAACCTATGCAGCAAATGAAATGGGCATCACCCTAGGTCCCTATTTCATTATTGCCAATACCGATCTATCTGTAAAATTACAGTATACCGCACGGGTGGCAGATCATGTACAGATAGCGCCTATGCTTACCTATATTAATGATAAAGAGGCAATGCTGGGGCCAGGGTTAAATATCAATTTCCCGTTTGGCACAGGTAAGTCCTATTTCTATCCCGGGGCGGAACTGAGTTATTTTCTTGGAGAAGGGATGTCGTACGGAGCACATATAGGATATACCGGCCGTATAAGTAAGGGCATTAGCCTGAACATAGAACCAGGATTGACCTTTATTCGTAACGATGCATTTGGGAATAACGCTTTATTTTCTATTTTGGGTGGTATCAGGATCAACCTGTAATATTACTTCGCGAAGTCCGTTCCAGTAAATATATCATTTCAATAGGTTGATTCTAGAACTTAGAGTATAATATAATCAGATATGCTTCCTAGGGTTTGCTTACTATTTGCTATGTTGGTTTGCACTGTTTCATACAGCCAAGATACCACGTGCTATTGTCAGACAGAATCTCCGTGGGTGTCAAATCAGTATTGTTTTTACAAAAATTCTAAAACCTCCCAATCAGGTATTTTTAAACAATACTCTCAATCAGATGATGGTCAGGAATGGATAGGTTTGGGCACGTTTGTAATTAAAAGAAAAAAAATTTTTTTAAGCTCCTATCTATCAGTGAGAAGTGTATATAGATATTCTTGGGAAACTGAAATCGTCGTTAAAACGCTTATCAAAAGAGATTCTCAATTCATACCTAAACAAATTCTAAAAAAACGTGCCTCTATTCTCGTATCCGTTCACAGAGATCGAAAGCATTTATTAAGAAAACATATAACATTTAGTAAAACTCGAATAGACATTCCTGCACTGGTACAGTATCCTGCAAGAGATAGTAATTAAATCACGTTGTTTCATCGGTGTTTATTCTGCCATTGTATATTTGCGGCAATGATCGACTTAAGCAGCGCAGCACTCAAAAGCGTATCGGTACATTTTGTTGGCAATAAAAGTGTAGGGGACGAACTGATCCATAGTAAGAAGCCTATGGAACTAGAGGATCGTGAAAAGAAGATACTTGCGAACGCCTTCCTGGGAAGGTTCAAACTCGAGACCAACCTGTATGCTTTTACACACGGCGCTTCGCTGGACTATAACGAGGTCTATAACTATTGCCTGGAAACACTTGCCGAACCGGATGAACTGCATAAGAATGCGGTGAACATCACCAAACACCTGTACGAGAGCGCTACACACCCGAAGATAAAAGCGGGCGATGTATATATATGCCTGTTTGAAAACTGCGTGGTAAACAGCGCTTATGTAGATGCTATAGGTATTTATAAAGCGGAAAGCAAAACTGACTTCCTGGATCTGAACATCGAGGACAAAGAATTTGAATTGACACTGAGACAAGGTGTAGACATTAGCAAAGTAGATAAAGCCTGCTTGGTATTGTCGACGAACGGTGAAAAGGGATTTGATGTGCTGATCTATGATACTAATGGCAAAGGCGAAGAGGCAGTGTACTGGCGCGAAACCTTCCTGAACATAGCTCCGCAGGCAAATGAATATTACCAGACGAATGAATTCCTGACGATTGCCAAGCAATTTATTGCCAAGCAGGTGCCGCAGGAATTTGAGATAGAAAAAACGGAGCAAATAGATATGCTCAACAAATCGGTTGAGTATTTCCGTGCCAATACTTCGTTCGACAAAAAGCAGTTTGAAGAAACGGTGATGGGTGATGAAAGTATGATACGCTCCTTCCGCAAGTTTGAAGATGCTTATCGGGAAGACCATGATATAGACCTGCCGGACAGATTTGATATATCTGCACAGGCAGTGAAAAAACAAGCACGTGTATTTAAGAGTGTACTAAAGCTCGACAGGAATTTTCACATCTACATACATGGCGATAAAGACCTGATTGAAAAAGGTTATGATCCTGTATCGGGCAAGCATTTTTACAAAATCTATTTTGATGAAGAAGAGTAGAGTGGGAAATGCTAAGCTCTAATTTCTAAATACTAAATCTGCGCGAGTGTAACCACCCCGGCCTGTCGGCCACCCTTTCTAAAACAGGAGGGGTGAGGGTTTGTGGTTTTGTGGGGCTCGGCCCGAGTGGAGCACCCCGGGATTATTTCTCTCATTGTTAATTATAACCACCTCCCCCTCGCTGCGCTCGGGTACTCCTCCTATAAACAGGAGGAGAAAAGGTTTGGGTAGTTATGGAGTTCAGCGCGAGGGGTAACCACCCCGGCCTAAAAACAGGAGGAGAGCATTGGTAGATGCATCGACTATAATGGCATCTAACGAATTCTATTCAGGAGATTTCTCGCTGCACTCGAAATGACGACGTAAAAGAGAATAAGCCGTTATTTAAAATACTGCCTTACACTGTCTGCTACAATTCTTGCTACTGCAGGTGTGCCGATGGATGTGTAGTGTGTATAGTCGTAGTAGTAACGGCTATCATGCGGCATGGCGGCGGCGAGGTTTACGACGTTTAGGTGGTGGCTTTCTTTCAGTTGTAACAAAACATTGTTGTACTCATCCAATATCTTTCCTTGCAGTGAGGCATTGCGGCCGGGGCTTACCTGTATATCTGTAAAATCGAGGCCTGTTGCAGGATCTTTGAAAGATGCAAACAGAGAAGGTTGTGTAAGGAAGATAGCTTTGATATGATTTGCCCGACAAATAGAATCAAGTGTGAGAATGCGTTTTTGATAAGATAGCAGATATGGTTGCTGCGTAGTGATTTGCTTTGCTACCATAATGCTATCGATGGATAACTTTGGCTCCTTCGCATAGTTCACTTCGCGATGTACCAACCCTTTTTCGTAGGCGATACGATAACGATAAATATTTTCTAACAGCGAGCCTATTTCTGTTTTACGGATGAGCGAACGCATATAATCTTTGAAGCTACGCTTGTCCAGTTCATTGGTATGGTAAGTATCGAAGCCGCCCATTGCTTTCTCTTCCATATCGTTTACACCCGTAAGGAATATTACATAATCGGGATGCAGAGCTACAATATGATCCTGTAATAAAACAATATGTCCAAATGTAGAGGTACCATCAAGGCCAGCATTATCGAGCCAGATATTCGGCGCCACCTCTTTTCGCAGATCTGTCTTTAATAACTCGGGCCAGGTGAGGCTATCGCTATTGTAAGAACATTCAGTAGTGCTGCCGCCGATGGTAATGATCTTGATCCATTTTGCCGGGTCCTTAGGCATCTCTTCGCCGCGCAGACCTAAAGAATTGCGGGAGTAATAGATAACAGGTTCCAGCTTATTGCTGTGCGGATTTTTATGTACGATATGCTGATTGGCGGGAAGTATGATCTTACCATGTTTTACCCGGAACGGGAAAGGGTGGAAGATGCGCAGTATCAGCTCTATCAAAAACAAAGCAACCAACAAACCGAAAAACAATGCTTTGACATTGCTCCAGAATGTTGGTTGCTTCTTAATATTTTCCATTAAAGGAAGGTACTATAGAAATATGGTGTCTTAGCTTCGAATTCTGCGCTGCAGGTATCTACCATTTTATATACACGGGTGATACCGGCTTTTTTACGGAATTCGTACACTTCTTCCGGCGTACAGTCTTTTACCAGTTCTGCTATCTGCTCATCGCTGAAGCCCATTATTTTGGCTTCACGCATCAGCTCTACGGGCATCTTTTCCAGGTGCTTGATCTCCTGGATTTGTTTTTCCAGGTTTACGATATCCTGTATCTGGTACAGGAACCAACGGTCGATCTGTGTCAGTTCCCTGAGCGTTTTAATAGATATACCGGCAGCTATGGCTTCCTTGATGCGGAAGATCCTGTCCCATTTTGGCTTCTTCAAGGTCTCCAGCAATTCTTCGGGGCGCAGGCGGGCTGTGCTCAGGAAAGAAAGGCCGGTAGCATTATTTTCCAGGCTTTGGCAGGCTTTCTGCAATGCTTCGGGGAACGTGCGGCCGATAGACATTACCTCTCCTACAGATTTCATCTGTAGCCCAAGGGTATCATCAGCACCTTTGAATTTATCGAAGTTCCAGCGAGGCATTTTTACTATTACATAGTCCAGCGCAGGCTCAAAGTATGCCGATGTAGTTTGTGTGATCTGGTTTTTCAGCTCGTCGAGCGAATAACCTATGGCCAGCTTGGCAGCGATCTTGGCTATCGGGTAACCTGTAGCTTTAGATGCCAGCGCAGAAGAGCGGCTTACACGAGGATTGATCTCGATTGCGATGATCTCTTCGGTTTCTGGGTTCAGTGCAAACTGCACGTTACAACCACCTGCGAAGTTGCCGAGGTCGCGCATCATTTTGATGGCTGTGTTACGCATCAGTTGGAAAGCTGTATCGCTCAGCGTCATTGCCGGCGCCACGGTGATGCTGTCCCCTGTGTGGATGCCCATCGGGTCGAAGTTCTCTACCGTACAGATGATCACCACATTATCCCTGTTATCGCGCAGCAGTTCCAGCTCAAATTCCTTCCAGCCCAGCATAGCACGCTCTACCAGTACTTCGTGTATCGGCGAAGCGGTAAGGCCACGTTCCAGCGCTACATCCAGTTCTTCTTTATGCATCACGAAACCACCACCGGTACCACCGAGGGTGAAGGACGGGCGGATAACGATAGGCAATCCTATTTCCTGTGCGAACTCTTTACCTTCCAGCAAGGAGTTAGCGGTCTTTGCAGAAGCTACCGGTACGCCTATCTCAATCATCCATTTGCGGAAAAGCTCGCGGTCTTCTGCTTTATCAATGGCCTTGATATCTACACCTATCAGGCGAACATTGTATTGTTTCCAGATACCCAGCTCATCTGCTTCTTTTGCAAGGTTCAGGGCCGTTTGTCCGCCCATAGTTGGCAGCACCGCGTCTATCTCGTTTTCCTGCAGTATTTTTTCAATGCTTTCTACCGTCAGTGGTAGCAGGTACACCTTATCTGCCATCATCGGGTCTGTCATAATAGTTGCGGGGTTGGAATTGATAAGGATCACCTTGATCCCTTCTTCCCGAAGGCTGCGGGCAGCCTGGGAACCGGAATAGTCAAACTCGCAGGCCTGGCCGATAATAATTGGTCCGGAACCTATGATCAGTACGCTTTTAATGGAAGTGTCTAGTGGCATTTTTAAAAATCAAAAGTAAAAAGTCAAAATTCAAAACAACCGGCGGG
The DNA here is from genome assembly GCA_018267955.1 of Bacteroidota bacterium. Lineage (GTDB taxonomy): Bacteria > Bacteroidota > Bacteroidia > Chitinophagales > Chitinophagaceae > Polluticoccus. The sequence goes on along the minus strand of JAFDXL010000001.1, from coordinate 33,151 downwards.
ACGCAAAACAAAAGCTTTTGGCTTTTAAATTTTGATTTTTGAATTTATTAGATACAAAAATCGGGCTTTGCGCCCGAGGTGCAAAAGTAGGGAAAAAACCGTTACGCTCAACATAGCAAAGCACTAAATAAGATTTTTTCATATCTGGCACTGTTTGAAAATAAATCCATCTAAATGGCAACATAGCTGGCGCGATGACAGACAGAGTTATGAGACTATAGAAATTGAATAATAAATGCAAAACACCCGGCAATAGTTACCGGGCGTTTCTTAACCTATCATGAAAAATTCTTTAGTTGGTAATCTTTGCCGCGAGGCTGATATCGTCGTTCGCGTTTAGTTCGTACAGCGCAGTACCACCTTCTATCATGGCCACCATCAGGTTGCCGATGATGATGACATCATAGAATGTATTGCCTGCCAGCTGCTTCAGTAGTTTGGGTTGTATGGGATTGCTGATGTCGTACACATTGAGCCCGTTGGCACCATTACATACATAGAGCCTGTTATCTTTCATACCCAATCCCCAGGGGCTTTCCATATTCACGGTAGTCCGCAGCAGGGGCTGCATGATGTATTTTACATCGTATACCATCAGGGCATTGTTGGTGCCGCCACAACGGCTGCCGCTGCGTACGGTTACGTAGGCGAGTGAATCGTTGGCCACCACAGGATCGCATGCACGTACGTGTTGCGCCTGCCCCAGCTTATCAGGATGTGCAGGATCTGTTAATGAATACACATACATGGCAGTACTGGAGCCGATGAATAATTTGTCTTTGTAACTGTAGATGGTTTCTATACTGAAGCCTACATCTACGGTACCTTTTAATTGCGGATGCGCAGTATTGGCCATACTATAAGTATAGAGCTTGCTATCATCTACCACGTAGAGATAATCCATTGCAGTAGTGAAACGTGCGAGCGAACCGCCCTGGCCAGTGCTGCTGGTTGATGTGGTTTTATTGCCGGAGGAGGTGTCTGCCTTATCGCAGGATGCGATCAGTATAGCTGCTGATATTATTATGTAGAATAGCTTTTTCATTAGTTTGGTTTTTTGCGGTTTTAATTATCTGCTGCACTGCGGATAGTTCAGTGTTTTTTGTTCCCATCCTACAACAGTTCCTTTCGATCTGTCAACACATTCATAGTAGCCTGTACCGGGAGGATAGTTCTGATCTACCATATGGAATACACTGCTGATGCGATCGAGCAGTTTGATATCTTTTACATTGCTTATGTCGAGCACTACGAGGTCGTTCAGGTTGTTGGTGTACATCACGTTGTCCTTAATAGCCATCTCCTGCGCACCTAATACATTAATAAAGGCCAGCTTTTGCGGGTTGGCGGGTTGTGATATATCTATTACATGAATACCTTTGCCCACTTCTACCTGGTAAAGTGTATCGCCCTTCATATATATCTTACCACCTTTATCGATAGTACGTGGATCTGATGACCTGATGATGGCAGCAGAAGAGTCTTTATTATATACAGGCGCCCATCCATCTACTTCGGCGGGTGGGTTAGGTTTAGGATCTACATGGCTTCGGGTTCGCCAGGGATCACAGGACGAAAAGAAAACGACACCTAAAAACAAGGCGCCCAAATAAAGGTTCGGTAGTTTCATATCGAGGTTTTTAAAATTGTGACTTATGTGAAAAAATCGGCAACTAATGCCGAAACAAATTCCGTGCTAAACTGTAACACATTTAGAAAATTCTTAAAGAAAAAATTACCGTCGATATATTATACAATAGATAATATTTAGGCAATTTGAACTTTGAGTTACAATTCAATTATCTTTACCAAATCGCTGAAATTTTTACGTTTTTGCTTAAAAACGGGGTAATTTTCCGCAACTTTGCCATCATTTTATACAAAAAGCAGCCGAAGGAGCATATATGGGATTGTTTAGTTTTTTAACTCAAGAAATTGCAATTGACCTGGGTACAGCGAATACCCTAATTATACATAACGACCAGGTAGTGGTGGACGAGCCATCTATCGTTGCTACCGACCGCATGACGAGTAAGATCGTTGCGGTAGGTAAAAAAGCGATGATGATGCACGAAAAAACCCATGAAAACCTGAAGACAATCCGACCGTTAAAAGACGGTGTAATTGCAGACTTCAACGCGGCTGAAGGTATGCTCAGGGAAATGATCAAAATGGTGTACCCTAAGAAACCATTGTTTCCCCCAAGCTGGAAGATGGTAATATGCATACCATCGAGCATCACCGAAGTAGAGAAACGTGCGGTACGCGACTCTGCAGAACAGGCGGGCGCTAAGGAAGTATATATGATACATGAACCGATGGCCGCTGCACTGGGTATAGGCATAGATGTAGAAGAGCCTACCGGTAACATGATCATTGATATAGGCGGTGGTACTACAGGTATCTCTGTAATAGCACTAGCGGGTATTGTATGCGACCAATCTATACGTATTGCAGGTGATGAATTCACAGCTGATATTATGGAAGCTATGCGTCGCTATCATAGTTTAATGATAGGTGAGCGTACTGCTGAACAAATAAAAATACAAGTAGGTTCTGCGCTGAAAGAACTGGATACTCCACCAGATGATATCGCTGTAAACGGACGCGACCTGGTAACAGGTATTCCTAAACAGATCATGGTATCTTACCAGGAAGTAGCAGAAGCTCTGGATAAATCTATCTTCAAAATAGAAGAAGCAATATTAAAGGCGCTGGAAAGCACACCTCCGGAACTGGCTGCGGATATCTATCGCCGCGGTCTGTACCTGACAGGTGGTGGTGCATTGCTGCGCGGCCTTGATAAGCGTATCTCTCATAAGATCAAATTACCGGTACATGTAGCAGACGATCCGTTGCGTGCAGTAGTACGTGGTACCGGTATGGCGCTGAAGAACATTGCTAAGATGCCTTTCTTAATGAAATAGTTTTGTTTACGGAATTTATAATTTGGAATTCGGAATTAGTAACAAGATGGTTTGTGTATCCGGGTTGCTAATTATAAATTCCTAATTCCCATAGCGTGCGCAATTTTATTCTATTCATCCGCAGGTTTTTTAATCTGATCCTTTTCCTGGGACTGGAGATAGTATGTATTGTGCTGATAGCGCGCACCAACAACATGCAGGGCAATGACATCATGAGCAGCGCCAATACCGTGGTGGGCCTGATGTACCAGAAGCAGAATGATGTAGTATATTATTTTGGCCTGCGCCGTATGAATGACAGCCTTATCAACGAGAACGCGTTCCTGCGTCAGCGCCTTGCCAAATACAATATGTATGATACGCTAAAGGATAGCGCCGTACACCAGATCGTTCAGCAGAAAGATTCTACCCATGTAATAAAATACGCAGACTACCTGTACAGAACTGCTAAAGTGGTGAACAATTCTGTAAGCGCAGCCAACAACTATGTAACCATTAACCGAGGCAGTGCAGATGGCATTGGCAAAGGTATGGCGGTGATATCAGGCACGGGTGTGGTTGGTAAGGTAGAACATGTATCTGCACACTTTGCCAGCGTGCTTTCTGTGCTGAGCGTAAAACAAAAAGTGAGCGCTAAAATAAAAGATGGCACCACAGGATATGTAGAATGGGAAGGCAACCGCCCCGATGTATTGCTGATGAAAGATATACCGCAGCAGGTGAAGGTGAAGAAAGGTGATTCTATATATACTACCAGCTACTCTTTCTTTCCGCAGGATGTGCTGATAGGTACGGTGTATGAGATAGCCCTGATCAAAAAGAACAGCTTATTGCTGCTGCGTCTGCGACCGAGTACCAACTTCCGCAACCTGCAGTATGTGTACGTGGTTGAAAATAAAATGCTTGGTGAACGCCAGCAACTTGAGGACTCTGTAAAAGCTAAGAAATGAGCACATTTGTAAAGAACTTTTTACGTTTTTGCATCATTATGGCGCTGCAGGTGCTTATCCTTAACAAGATAACACTGCGGTGGTGGAGTCAGCCTGCAGGCTTCCCGGTATTCATACCTTATGTATACCCATTGTTCCTGTTGCTGCTACCTTTTGAAGTGCCTGTATGGGGGTTGCTGATCATTGGCTTCCTTACAGGACTAACGATGGACTCTTTTGCCAACACAGCAGGCATACACGCCTGTGCCACCGTACTGGTTGCGTACTTGCGCACCAATGTGCTGAACGCGTTGATGCCAAAGAATTTATCTGAGTATCCTAATCAAAGCCCCGGGGTGAAGAACATGGGCTGGATGCCCTTCCTGGTTTATAGTTCGTTCCTGATATTGCTACACCACACCGTATATTTTTCCATAGAGCTGTGGAGCTTTGTAAACATAGGTTACCTGCTGCTGAAGATCATCGCATCTACGCTCACCTCTATGCTCTTTATCGTAGCATACCTGCTGCTGTTTACCAGGCAGGTGAACGCCCGTTCATAAATAATAAAATTGTAATCGGCTCAATAATGATGTAGCTTAGTTGTGTGAGTGTACGCACAACCATATTGCTAAACGCAGTGCTGTTATTTTCTTTTAACAGCTATGCACAAACGCAAAAAGACTTAGCTAAGTTTACGGCTGAGCCCAGGCATATCGTATCTCTTCCTGAAGATTACTGTACTACAGCACCTGATACCAGTTTTATGGAATGGCTGCGGGAAACGAACGTACAGCGAAAGCATCTGCCTGCAGATGTAGCGGCTGTACAAAAAGCAGCACCTTTTTCCGGTGGTAAAGAAATTATTGTTGTGTACAGGCCAACCGCTTTGCCCCATATAACATTGGATAGCAATACCCTTGTGCGACATAACCGGGACCTGTATGGCTACTGGCGTGCCATCACTATAAGAACCGTTACCTATAAAGATTCCTGCTCGCTGGTAGATAGCAGTATTCATCGCTCTACAAACACATTAAGTGAAAGTAAAACAGACGATATTATCGCTGTGTTTACAGAAGACATCATGAAGCTGTTTTTAAAAGAAGCAGATAAAAAGAAATTCCAGGTGCTTGTTGATGGTAAATATGAAATTGTAAACAAGCGCTACTTGTTGCAATACAAAGCTTTGAAATCCGGAGCAAATATTTCTTTGATAGGCATAGATAAAGAAGGCAGGCTTATTATCAATGCATATTCCATGATAGAAAGAAGGGCGCAGAAAGAATACATTACTTATGAAACAACGATGCAGCAACTGGTATTTGAAAAGCTGCGGGTAGGGCAGCTGCGCTATGATAAAGAGAAGAAAGATTTCCAGGGTCCAAAGCATGGTTCGTTCTAATTCAATTAATTAACGCTTTTATAAAACCTGTAAAAGTATAGTTTCCTATCTTCGTCTGAATGACTTTAGGCAGTTACACCATTATCATCATCCTGAGTACTGTTGTGATACTGAGTTATATTTTCAGTCTCATCAGCAGGAAAACCAATATACCATCGGTGTTGCTATTGATAGCATCTGGTATCGCTTTAAAAGAGCTGGCGCCTATCCAATGGCATTATGAAGCAGTAGTAAATAAGCTCGTAAAAATATTAGGTGCTATCGGGCTTATCATGATCGTGCTGGAAGCGGCGCTGGATCTAAAGATCAATCGTGGCAAGATCAAATTGATACGCAATTCCTTTTCTTCGGCCCTTTTTATTTTTCTTGTTTCTGCGTTAGGCATTGGCTTGCTGATTATGCAACAGTTGGGAGTTCCATTAGAGAATGCATTCATCTATGCTGTACCGCTCAGCATCATCAGCAGTTCTGTAGCAATACCAAGCGCAGAACGATTGCCTGAAGAAAAAAGGGAATTCGTTATTTATGAATCTTCTTTTTCTGATATACTGGGTATATTATTATTTAACTACCTGCTAATGGATGATGTGCTAAGCCTGAAGGCAGTTGGTGTATTTTTCGGTAATGTTGGGCTTGCAATTATTATATCTATCATCGCTTCGCTTTTGCTGATCTATACACTCACTCAAAGTAAAACCAATATCCGCTTCTTCCTGGTGTTTGCTATACTTGCACTGATCTATTCCTTAGGCGAACAAATACATCTCCCTTCTTTGTTAATCGTATTGGTATTTGGACTGGTATTCAACAATAATGAGCTGATACTAAGGGGACGATTGAAAACATTTCTGCACAACGAGAATATCGATGGTATACTGTCTTTCCTGAAATCCATTACGGCAGAAACATCTTTTTTGCTGAGGACATTCTTCTTTATACTCTTTGGATACACGATAGATCTCCGGGTATTGATAAGGGAAGAGGTATGGCAAACAGGAAGCCTCATCGTATTGATATTATTTGCAGTCCGCTTTCTGTACCTGCGGTTTATTTTGAAGTCAAATTTATTCCCGGAACTATTCCTGATGCCAAGGGGATTGATCACTATCTTATTGCTCTATAGTATACCGGCGTCCAAGAGCCTGGGTAATTTCAATGCGGGCATTCTGTTCTTTGTGGTGGTGGTAACCAGTCTGCTGATGATGCTGGGATTACTCTTCTATAAAGACAATAAAAAAGAGTTACTGGAAAAAGAGATCTGATCTATTTACGGGGAATACATTACATCAGGCAATTCCACAGGCGTTCGGCTGACTAACTAATAATTGCTAAAATTTAGTTCATGTACTTAGAGACTTTACTCCAATTAGGATCTTGCTCAATAACGTACCTAAATTCACGAATAAAGTTTTGGGACTTGATTGTCTTTGATAGATAGTTATTTACTGCTTTGGGATCTTTTAGATAAATATAGACATCAAGAAAACCGTCGTAGTAAATGTGACCTACATATTGAAGTGTGGCCATCTTTTTAAGTTTTGTAGTAAGGCTATCTTCAAGCTTCGTGGCTATTTTACTTTCTTCTTTATTTGGTAGTTTGGTGGCGAATAAATTTTTTTCATCTAGTGCAATTGATATTGTAAGACCCCACGGATAATTTGCTTTATCCTTGAAGTTCTTGTAGGAAACATCAATACTGCCTACAGAAAGCAATTCACCTTTATCAGAAGCAGCCTGTATAACAGAAAATTTTTGCTTTTTAATCTGTGCAATTGCTGAAGAGCCAAACAATAAAAATACAGTTGCCAGAGCTCTTAAAAGCTTTTTCATAGATTACTTTTCACACATTGCATCAGGCAGTTCCAGAGACGTTCGGCAGACTGGTCCCAACTGAATTTTTTCACCTGCTGCTGTGCATTGGCAATTAGCTTACTGCGGAGCATTTCATCTTTATAGATCTGCTCCATCTTATTGGCAATATCCTCCACGTCTGTAGGATCGACCAACAAACCAGCATCGCCAGCAACTTCCGGCATAGAGGAGGTATTACTTACGATAGCCGGAACATTACACTCCAGGGCTTCGAGAATAGGGATACCAAAACCTTCAAAAAGAGATGGATATACCAGGGCGTAAGCGCCACCCATTACGCGGCTCAATTCGTCGACATTCATATAGCCTACCCAGTTCACATCCTCTTTAAAAGGCATCTCCTCGCGCATTTTCACCACCTCATCATACTTCCAGGCATAACGTCCTACTATTACCAGCTTCATATTACTGCGCTGGCGGCGTTTGAAAGCTATGAACGCCTTTAGCAGGTTCACGATATTTTTCCTGGGATGCAAAGCCCCGGCGAATACAAAATATTCACAACCGTTGGCATATTGCTTTTTCACCGCTTCGCGGTCTTGCCAGCTCAATGGTTTATATTCATTATGCGCACCATTGTACACCACATCTATCTTGTCTTCGGGTATATGGTATTGCTTGCTGATATCCTCTTTTGAATAAGACGATACCGTTGCAATACGGGTAGCTTTTTTTGCAAACCGGGGTGAATAATGCCTCCAGTACATTTTATGGCTTGTCACAAAATGCTCCGGGTAATGCTCAAATGCCAGGTCGTGTATTACCAGGCAGGTAGGCACTTTGGTGCTCAGCGACATGTAGCCATCGGGCGACAGGAACACATCTGCTTTATACTTCCGCAGCATGGCTGGTATGCGCCACTCGAACCACAAATAGAATAAAACCGGGTGCCGGGCGGGCGGAGATACTACTACAGGCGTAACATTAGAGGCAAAGACAAAAGAAGGATCATAAGGGCGATCGAAAAAGAAAATAAATTCATGCTCGGGATGGTTGCGTACCATTCGCTCCAGTGTCTGGTGTGTAAACCAGCCTATGCCTTCGAGTTTTCCCTTTAATAAAAGCCTAGTATTGACCGCTATGCGCATTGCTGGCGACAAAAATATAATTTTACCCCTCAATAGCGTTATTAATTTAGCTGAATGCGCCGATTTTTTGTCAAAAACCTTTTGTTCATCATTGCCCTGAACCTGCTGGTGAAGCCGATATGGGTTTTTATGATAGACAGGACGGTGCAAAACAGGGTGGGGCATGAGTCATACGGTACCTACCAGGCGCTGCTGAGCATTTGCAGCATGTTCCAGATACTGCTGGACCTGGGGCTGACGAATTATAATACCAATATCATATCCCAAAATCCCGGCAAGCTGAAAGCTTATTACCCGGCGATGCTTACCACAAAGCTGTTTCTCACTGCTATATTCCTGGTAGTAGTAATGGCAACCGGTGTCATTAGTCATTACAGCGCAGGTGAAATATTATTGCTGTTTGCCATATCTTTTATAGCGCTGCTGAATTCATTGGTACAATACCTGCGCAGTAATGTCGCCGCGCTGCAAAAATTTAAGCTGGATGGTATTTTATCGGTTAGTGACCGCCTGCTGATGATCGTTGTATGCGGATACCTGCTTTATTCCCCGGCAACTGCCGCCAATTTCAAAATCGAGTGGTTTGTGATGGCGCAGGTGGGCTGCTATACAGTGGCAGCAATAGCCGGATTCTTTTTTATATATAAGCTTACCAAATCGCTACCGGGTTTGTCATTTAATACGGGCGAGGTGATGGCTACAATAAAGAAAAGCCTGCCTTTTGCCCTGATGGTTTTTTTGATGGGTATACATACTACATCTGACAGGATGCTTATAGAACGCCTGGGCAGTAAGGATGAAGCCGGCATCTATGCATCCGCCTATCGACTGCTGGATGTCAGTACTATGTTTGGGGTGATGTTTGCTGGGGTATTGCTCCCCATGTTTGGCAAGATGATGGCCACAAAACAAAGCGTACAGCCTATATTGAAACTGAGTGTAAACCTGTTACTCCCATTTGCTTTTACGCTGTTTGGCATTGCTGCCTTCTGGGGACAGGATGTAATGCAGCTATTATATAAAGGAGCCGGAGCGTATGACGGAAGGATATTTGCATGGGTGATGGCCGCCTTCCCTGCCTATTGCATTATGTACACTTATTCTACCCTGCTTACGGCAAATGGGAACATCCCGGTAATGATAAAAATATCTGTTGCAGGAGTGATCATTAGCCTGGGACTGAATATGTACATGATACCTCATTACTTTGCGATGGGAGCGGCGATAACAGCCTTTATCACGCAAACTATATTAGCCATCTGCTATATTATTTTCTGTGGCAGGGAAATACAATTGCCCACTAATTTAAAATGGATAAGCGCTCATATCCTATTCCTTGTAATACTGGGTGCAGGTGGTTATATGCTGCGCCAGTTGCCCACAGGATGGATGTTGCAGGCTTTGCTTTTTGCCGGTTTGAGCCTGGCAGGTGTATTTGCATTCCGCTTCCTTTCTTTAAGTGGGGTAAAGATGCTGATGCAGAAAAATTAGCCTGTTACTTTCTTCACTTCCGGCATTTCTTTTGCCTCGCGTTTTAGGATAAAAACAGCAGTGTCATAGGGTTCTATACCGGCACCCATCTTTAAAGCATATACTTTGGTAAACTCAGCGCCGAAGTATAGAATGATGGAAGTATAATACACCCATGAAAGAATAATAATAACGGAGGCTGCAGCACCGTATGTATTGCCTATTCTAGAGTTTCCCAGATAAAAGCCGATCAGAAATTTGCCGATCAGGAAAAGCACACCGGTAAACCAGGCGCCCTTCATAGCATCCTTCCAGCGAATGCGTGCATCTGGCAGTACTTTATAGATAACAGCAAAGAGCAGAGAAATGATTACAAACAGCAGGGCCACATTAAATACCTTAAAGAAAATAACCGCTTCGTCCGCAAACAGGTGCTGCAACCGATCTGTAAGCGCATCGGAAATGGTATTGATCAGTAATGTTACGATAAACAAAAATCCCAGGCCGACTATCAAGGAAAATGAGAGCAATCGATTCTTCAGATACTTAAGCCATCCTTTTTTAGGCTTGGCTTTTATAGACCAGATATAATTGATAGAATCCTGTATATCTGCAAACATAGATGTGGCACCTATTACCAGCACTACAATACCTATTATACCGAAGCGGGCAGCTGCATTTTGCTGTTGCATATTTTGTATGATGCTCAGTATCTGCTCTGCGCCCTGCTTGCCTATAAGTGTTTGTATCTGGTAGAACATCCTGCCTGTAACTGCCTTCTGCTCAAAAAATAAACCTGTGAGCGAAATGATCACCAATAGAAAAGGGCCGATAGCGAAAATGGTATTGTAGGCCAATGAAGCACTAAGTTTTACAACGTTATCGTTGGAAAATTCTTTAAGAGTTTCTTTGAACAAGCCGAAATACCTGACAAAAATATTAGCCATAATGTGCGGTTTTAGAATTGGTTATTCCAAGTCTGTGCCAACAGCTATAATATCTGCTAATTGATGGCGTGATTTTTTAATATATAACTGCACCATTAAATATTTACAACTATGGCAGAAAGAAAATATTCTAAAAAGGCACAAGACAAGGTTGGCAAGGTCATGCACGAGTACAAGCATGGCGAATTGAAATCGGGTAATAGCGACAGACCTGTTAAAAGCAGGAAACAGGCTATTGCGATAGGTATATCTGAAGCACGCCAGGAGGGCGACAAAGTACCTAAAAAGGCTAGCAGGAAAACTGCTGCTAAAAAGACAGCTTCAAAGAAAACTGCAGCTAAAAAAACGGCAAGTAAGAAGACTGCATCCAAAAAAACCGCGGCTAAGAAGACTGCTGCTAAAAAGACAGCCGGTAAAAAAACTGCTGCTAAAAAATCAACTGCCAGGAAAAGCCCGGCAAAGAAAACAGCAAGAAAAAAAGCTGCCCGTAAAAAGAGCAGCTAATTTATGAATGAAAACATTGAAATCAATATTGAGGCATCTGGGGCTTTGTATCCATGATGCCCTCTATTTTATTTACCACCTCATCGGTAAGCTTTGGTAATACTTCTAAAGCCTGCAGGTTTTGTTTCAGTTGCTCTTCTTTCGTAGCACCCAGTATCGCCGTGGTAACATTAGGATTGTGAATGCACCAGGCAAGTGATAAGGTTGCTGTAGAGGTGCCCAGGTCTGCAGCAAGCTTTCCAAGCTCACGCACACGGCCTATCTTTTCCTCACTCAAAGTTCTGTCCTTCAGCCATTCGAAACCTTCCAATGCCAACCTTGAGCCTTCAGGAATACCATCATTGTATTTACCGGTAAGCAAGCCTGATGCCAGCGGGCTCCAGATAGTAGTACCCATACCTATGTTTTTGAAAATGGTATAGTATTCTACCTCCATCTTATCGCGGTGGAACAGGTTATACTCAGGCTGCTCTACCGCCGGACCAATTAACCTTAATTCTTTCGCTATCATGTGTGCTTCCATGATCTCTGCAGCACTCCACTCACTGGTACCCCAATATAGGATCTTTCCCTGTTGTATGAGTATGTTCATAGACCATACCACTTCCTCTATGGGTACTTTTTTATCAGGACGGTGACAGAAGAAAATATCCAGGTAATCGACCTGTAGGCGCTGCAGTGCTTCGTGGCAGGCTTCTATGATGTGCTTACGGCTAAGGCCTGTTTGGTTAGGCCTATTATTTTCTCCCCTCCAGCCAAAAAACACTTTGCTGGATACTGTGTAAGAACTGCGTTCCCAGTCTTTAGTTTTCAGCACGCGGCCCATCATCTTTTCTGACTCACCGCGGGAATAGACTTCAGCGTTATCAAAGAAGTTGACACCGTTATCATACGCGATGCTCATCAGCCTGTCAGAGACACTGTCATCTATCTGCTTGGCGAACGTAACCCATGAACCATAGGAAAGTACGCTTAACTGCAGGCCTGTTTTACCCATTATCCTGTATTGCATCATCTTGAGTTTTTATAATTCTACTGTTATATCATATATACTACCAGTCCGTCCCTTAGCTTAGGTTCGAACCAGGTACTTTTTGGCGGCATTACATTTCCGCTATCTGCAATATCAAATAACTGCTTAATACTTACCGGGTAGCAGGCAAATGCAGCTGCCATGTCACCACTATTTACGCGTTTCTCCAATTCTCCAAGTCCGCGAATGCCCCCCACAAAATCTACGCGTTTATCTGTGCGCGGATCGTTGATGTTTAACAATTTGGACAGCACATTGTTCTGCAGGATGCTAACATCCAATATGCCAATGGGATCGTTGGTATAAGTACCGGGCTTTACTTCCAGGCGATACCATTTTCCATCCAGATACATACCAAAATCATGTGGTTTGGAAGGTTTGAATTGCGTATCCATTGGCATGGAAACTTCAAATTCACCTTTCAGCGCATCCAGGAATTCGCCGCTGCTCATACCGTTCAGGTCTTTTACTACCCTGTTGTAATCCAATATCTTCAACTGGCTTTCCGGGAAAATGCAGGTTACAAAGTAGTTAAAGGATTCATCGCCTGTGATCGATAAACCTGATTCCCTCATTTCGATAGCAACCTTAGCTGCTGATGCCGCACGGTGGTGGCCATCTGCTATGTAGGTAGCCGGAATTTCTTCCTGGAATATCCTTGTCAGCGTAGCAACTTTTGCATAATCATCCACTACCCATAAAGTATGCTGCACGCCATCCTCTGCTGTGAAATCATATTCAGGCTCGTGTGTAGATTTCCATTCTTCAATAATGGAATCCATGTCTTCATTGTCGTTGCAGGCAAGGAACACTACCCCTGTTTGGGCGCGCGTCGTTTTGATATGGTTAATACGGTCGAGTTCTTTTTCTGGCCGTGTGAATTCGTGCTTTTTGATGATACCGTTAAAATAATCATCGAGTGAAGAACCGCAGATAATACCGGTTTGCGCGCGTCCCTCCATCACAAGGCGATAGATATAGTAGCAGGGCTCATCATCCTGGAACATATAGCCGTTATCCACCAGCCAGTCAAGATTTTCTTTAGCCTTGTCATATACCTGCTGACTATGCACATCTACGTTCGAAGGCAGATCTATTTCTGCACGGGTAACATGATAGAAATGATAGGGATTGCTTTTGTAAGCACGCGCTTCTTCAACATTTACTACATCGTATGGAAGCGTTGCAAGTTCAGGGGCAATTTCTTTTTTGGGCCTTAATCCTTTGAATGGTGTGATCTTTGCCATTTACTATTTATGATTTGTTTAAATTTTCAAATTCCTGCATTACGGCAACCAGATGCAGCACATCTGCTACCGTAATGGCATTGTATAATGATACCCTGAATGCGCCAACGGACCTATGCCCTTCAATGCCGGTTATGTTCCGCTGTTCACAGTAATCTATAAACTTTTTTTCCAGTGTTTTGTTCGCCGCGCCAAAACAAACGTTCATGGTACTCCTGTCTGCTTCGTGCACGTTGCAAACAAAAAGATCATTCCGTTCGATCTCTTCGTAAAGTAGTGATGCTTTGGTCTTGTTTTCAGACTCAATATTATCTATTCCTTTTTCTTTTGTCCACCTGAGCGTAAGCAGGGAAGTATAGATAGCAAATACAGGTGGTGTATTCAGCACAGATCCGGCCTTTGCATGGCCTGCATAACTGAGCATTGGCGGCAAGCCGGGATTCACTTTATGAAGCAGATCTTTTTTAACTACAACCAATGTTGCCCCGGCGGGACCGATATTCTTTTGCGCGACTGCATAAAAAAGATCGCAATTGGTGTACTTGCGGCGCATACTGAATATATCGCTGCTCATATCTGCAATTAGCGGAACAGTACATGAAGGAATATCCTTCCACTGCGTGCCGTATATAGTATTGTTGGTAGTGAAATGCAGATAGGCTGTTCCCGCAGGTATCCCGGACGGCCATGCAGGCAAGTGCCTATAATTATCTTGCTGCGAAGAAGATAACACCTTTACATCTCCATAATAATTGGCATGTGCTATGGCGTCTGCGGACCAATAACCACTATCTACATAAGCAGCTATCTGCCCCTGCGACAAAAAATTCATGGGCACCATGCAAAACTGCATCCTGCCGCCGCCCTGCATCCAGAGCACCTCATAATCATCACCGATACCACAAAGCTCTTTTACTAATTGCTTACTTTCTTCCAGTATATCAGTAAACAATTTGCCGCGATGAGGTATGCTGAGGATAGATAAACCTGTGTTGTTGTAGTTGAGTATGGCTTCTGAAGCTTCCTGTAACACTACATATGGAAGCGCTGCAGGACCGGGGTTGAAATTTATTTTTAGATTATTTTCTCTCATGCCTTTCCTCTTCCGCACCGGTAATGCCACCACTAACAGCAAACTTCATTGCATCTGCGGCAGACATCTTGGTAACAGGTTTCAGATTTTTTGCTTCTGCTAATATTACATATCCTGATACGGCATAAGAATGCGGCATATATACTGCAACCTTATTGGCCATACCCAGGTATGCGAGATCTTTTTGTGTCATAAACCCGATGCGCCAAATTTCGGGATTGTGATTGATGCAGACCCATACAGGTTTGTTAAACCGTTTCTTATCGCCCACAAAAGAGCCCATAACATCTTTGATAGAAGAGTAGATGTATTTGATACCGGGAATGTGCTGGAGCAGGTGATCGAAGGCATCGAACAACATCTTACCCAGGAAGAAGCGGGTGCCCATGTAGCCGATAAAAGTTACCAATGCTACAATTAGAAAAAAGCCTACACCACGTGGTACCCATGGCTGCACCAGGCTATCTACACTGTCGAAAACGATGTATATAACATAGGCAGTGACCGCAATAGGGCTTAGTATCAATAAGCCTTGCAGAAACGAGCGAAATAATATGCTGGCAATACGGCGCATCCTCCTATGTAATAAACGTACCAAAGGTACATGTTTGGCTGTGCTTTTAACTATATCGGATATGGTAAATTGCCAGATAAACTATTTATTTGCATAAATTGGGATGCTCCCGTATGAAGCATTGTTTTTTACTTGCCTCCATAATACTGTTATTATCTAATGCAATAGCCCAGGACAAGAATAGCCTGGCAGGTTTTGGCGTAGAAGCGAATTATTCTGTTGGTAGTGGTGTGGTACATACCTCTAAAATGAGGGCCGGGTTTCCATATACTATCAACTCAGGTATCCTCAATTTTGTGCAGCAAACCAACGGCCGCAAGGACTGGCAGCAAAGAAGGCATTACCCGCTCATAGGCTGGGCCATTATGTACACAGATTATGACCGCAACCATGTATATGGACATGCCGTTTGCATTTTTCCCAACTTACAAATACCGCTCATAGGAGGTAAAAAGGTAGAATGGACCCTGACGGCGGGTTTTGGTGTTGGCTATCTTTCTAAACGATACGGGCTTTATCCTGATTTTGACACGCTGAATACTGCGATTGGCAGCCATATGAACAACTGCTCTTATTTTGCTACAGATATACGCTACCACCTGAATAAACATGTAGACCTGCAGATGGGCATGGATTTCGCGCACATGTCTAATGCAGCATTTCGCCAGCCTAACCTGGGTATTAACAAATATGGCGCCCACATTGGTGTGCGCTATTTCCCGGTAACTTCCCAGCCCGAAAGAATACATACAGAGCTGCCTAAACTGAAGAACAAGATATATATAGAAGGTAAATTTGGTATGGCTGCGGTGGAACAAAGCACTCCCAACGGGCCCATGTATCCTGTATATCTTGGCAGCTTGCTGGCAAGCAGACGCTATGCAGGTAAAAACAAAATGTTCATAGGTGTAGATTATTCTTTTTACAACAATGTGTACCGGTTTTTGCTGAATAATGAGATTTTCCCCGGGCATGAAAAAGAACATTCATGGAAGAGCGCCGTATTTATAGGAAATGAATTTCTCATCGGCAGGGTAGGTATTATGTTCCAGCTGGGGTATTATCTGAAAAAGAATGCGCTGTCTGACTACATTATCTATGAAAAGCTGGGGGGCAACGTATATATCGTACAACGCGAAAAGGGCGTGATCAAAGAATTCTTCCCTTATGTGTACCTCAAGACCCACTCTACACAGGCCGAGCTCGTAGAAGCAGGGTTAGGTATTGCCTTTTAAAAAAATATGACAATTAAAAACGTAGCATTATAATAACTTTATATCTATGCTACGGTGCCTTATTCTTGTTTACTTTTTGCTGCCATTTCATCTACTGGCGCAGGTAGTGATGGAAAATGGCAAAGTGCTATCTGACAACAACATCTTTGCGACCTATGAAGCAGTTGGAGAAAAGAAGCCCAACCTGATAAACAAGGGTTACGCAGGCACTTACGAAAGTAATCCCGAATCTATACCGGGTAAGTTCAAAGACTATTTTTTCAGCACGCCCGATGGCGAGCAATTTGTATTTGCCACTGCTAAAGTTGTGGCATCTCCGTATAACAGCTTCGTAAAATATTATTATAGCATCCAGTTTGGCGACGAGGAAGAGGCGTTAAATGTACAATACCATCCGCTGACGATGGACTGCCTGGCAAGGGATATGGTAAAATATAAAGTATTGAAAAACGGGAGAGCTGATGAAGAAGCATGGCAACGCCTGGCTGCAAACTGGAAGAAGAACAAGACCCTGATTGACGATAGAATATTATCATTGGGCAGTATTCGGTATTACAATAATTCACCCTATCATCTTGAAGATAATGATCGTTACCTTGTAACCTTGCATGGCCATAATATATACTATAAAGATAGCCTCTTAGCCACGTATGAACTATCTCAGAATATGGCCAGTACGTTGCCGGGCACCTCAAAAGAAGATTATTATTACTACCTGAACTACCCCGATGGAAAGCCATATGCCGAGGTGCAGTTCCAGATATATAGCTCTAAACTATTTGTATGGCCGGCACCTTTAAAAGATCCTTTTAATATCTACACCGCGGAAAGGGACGAGGCCGGCATTATAAAAGCAGCCTGTACCTTTTTGCTAAATCGCCAGGCAGAATTAGCGGCCAACAATAAATAAGGGGCTTTACCTGTTTTTTCTTAGGTTTGTGTATCCGTTATGGCCGATAATCTTACCGAATTCATTGCCAAGAGCAAGGTCAAGGCAGGAGACCTTGAGCACAAGCGCAAACTGAGCTTTAACATACAGAAGTATGCAGATACTGTTGTTAAAGGTAAAATGCAATTTGCAGACCTGGACCTTGCCCGCAAAAAGGCGAAGAATGTAAAATGGCGTGCAATAGAAAAGCTGGACCAGCACCTGGAACAGTTTGAAAAAAACTTTATAGCACGTGGCGGCAAAGTGATCTGGGCAGAGAATGCAGAAGAAGCCCTGGAAGCCGTTTTACAGATATGCCAGGCCAAGAATACCAAACAGGTAGTGAAGTCTAAATCTATGGTGACCGAAGAGATTCACCTGAATGACTTTCTTGCCAAACACAATATTGATTCTGTAGAAACCGACCTTGGTGAATACATTCAGCAACTGGATGGTGAAGCGCCTTATCATATTGTGACACCGGCGATGCACAAAAGCAAAGAAGATGTTGCCCGTGTGTTTCACGAAAAACTGGGAACAGAACCTAACCTGAGCCCTAATGAACTGACACAAATAGCCCGCAAAAACCTGAGGGCAAAATATACTACCTCTGAAGTTGGCATCACCGGCGGCAATTTTTTGATCGCCGATATAGGTGCTGTATGCGTAAGTGAAAATGAAGGCAATGGTCGTTTGAGCACTGCCTTTCCTAAAACGCATATCGCTATAGTAGGCATAGAAAAAGTATTGCCGTCGCTAAACGACCTGGCGCTTTTCTGGCCGTTGCTGGCAACCTATGGCACCGGGCAAAACGTTACTGTTTACAATACCATTTTCACAGGCGGAAAACAAGCCGGTGAAACGGATGGCCCGGAAGAAATGTATGTGATATTACTGGATAATGGCCGTACCAACCTGATAAGATCAGAAGTACGCGAGAGCATGTATTGCATCCGTTGCGGATCTTGCCTGAATGCCTGTCCTGTTTATAAAAATATTGGCGGCCATGCTTATGGTACTACCTATAGCGGCCCCATCGGATCTGTAATATCTCCGCACCTGAAGGGCATGGCAGAGTTTAAACACCTGAGCTATGCATCGAGCCTGTGCGGCAACTGTACAGAAGTATGTCCTGTAAAAATAAACATCCACGAGATGCTGCTGGAGAACAGGCATATTGCAGTAAAAGAACACCTGAACAGTTTTGCTGAGAACACCGGCTGGAAAATATGGAAGATGGGAATGCTGAACAGAGGCCTGATGAATAGTGCCGGTGCCGGTATCAAAAACAAACTGGTAAATAAGCTATTTAAAAACAGCTGGGTAGATGGACGCGGTGAACTGGATTTTGCGCCGAAGACATTTAACCAGATGTGGAAAGAACGCGATAAGCGATAATTGCAGTGCTTATGCACAACTCCCTTACAATATTTACATCCGCAAAAACGGAGCGCCTGCTTTATGTGCTGGACTGGATATTTACGGAGTGCCTCCAGATAAATTATACCATAAAATCAGATCCGGCCACCGATGATGATAGGGAAGCAATTGCTATAGGGTATGGAGTAGTAATACCCGGCGGTATCAATATTCCTTCATCGGGCCTGATAGAAGAATCCGGTATTCGCACACAGGATATTGCACCCGGCAGCTGGGAAAATATACCAACATTGTACGCTGCTGATGCTGAACAGAATGAATACACGATTCCTTTCGATATTTTTTCAGCGGTTTTCTTCCTGGTATCCCGTTACGAAGAATATTATCATTACACCCCCGATAAGCATGGCCGTTACCCGGCTACAGAAAGTATCCTGTATAAAAACAAATGGCTGGAAAGACCATTGGTTGATGAATGGTTATTTGCTTTCAGACATCTTCTTGAAAAAAAATTTCACCTGCAGGTTGCCCTATTCAAATTCTCTTACCTGCCAACTTATGATATTGATATAGCATGGTCTTATAAACATAAAGGCGGATTAAGAAATGCCGGTGGGCTGGTAAAAAACCTGCTGAGTTTGCAACCCGCAATAGCTGCAGAACGGTTGCAGGTGTTATCGGGAGTTCATACTGATCCTTTTGATAGCTTCTCTTTTCTGAAGAACCTGCATACACTACATCATTACAAACCCATCTATTTTATACTGGCTGCTTTAAGCACGGGACAGTTCGATAAAAATATTCATCCAATGCATCCCGCGATGCAGGATCTGATAAAAAGCCTGGCTGAAGAAGGTGATATCGGTATGCATCCATCGTATGAAACAGGTAACAGTGCAGAACGTTTCCGTAACGAAAAGCATGTACTACAGGATATCAGTGGAAAATCTATCCATATTTCCAGGCAACACTATGTAAAAATGGTATTGCCGGCAACCTACCGAAACCTGCTTGCTTATGGCATCAATACAGACTATAGTATGGGTTATGGCACCAAACTGGGTTTTCGTGCCGGAACAGGACGCTCCTTTTTATGGTATGACCTGGAAAACGAAAAGTTAACAGGATTACGTGTTTACCCGTTTTGCTTTATGGATTCCACCGCGCATTATGAGAATAGCCTTCATGCAAGTTTCGCATTTGATACATTGAGACAGATGGCGGAACGATTGAAAGATGCCGGCAGCCTGCTAATAACTGTATTCCATAATTTTTCGCTGGGGACAGATAAGGAATGGAGCGGATGGGCAGTGCAATATGAGCGCTTCCTCGCGGATATGGCAGAGGCTATTTCCTGATATATACCTTAGTGCCAACGTGCACCCATTTGAATAGCTCGTCTACATCTACATTTCTTAACGCAATGCAGCCGTCAGTCCAGCCGACGCCCATTTCTATCATATCATCTCCCCTGGGCCATATACCATGTATGCCCACGTCTCCGCCTATACGTGCATTTTTAGGGATCTTGCCCTGCTCTTTGAGTTTATTGAATTCTGTATAATTTTTCTCGTTGGGATAATTAAGCAGCATGAATTTATTGTATTTACTATTAGCCCGCTTATCCACTATCTTAAACCAGCCTTCCGGGGTACATCGGTCACCTTCCATACATTTATTCAGCTTTGGGTTAGGACCAAAAACTGCACGGAAGCCACGGATAAGTTTTTTCTTGTAATAAACCTGCAGTACGTATTTACCCTTATCTATCATTATCCAGATAGAGTCTTTATTAACCGTATCGGGATTCAATGGCACGCGCACACCAATGCCGGTAACGACCTTGGGCATAAATATTGTTTCCGTAACCCGCATACTGCCCTGCTTGTACTGCACCTCGCGTATGGTATTTCCCCTGCCATCATCGTATTCGGCAATTACTTTCAGATCGCGCGGTTTATCATAATCCTTAATGCGCGCTTCCTGGGAAAAAGCATTTGGGCTGTATAAGGAAAGCAAAACCGGAAGACAATAAAAAAATGCTTTTACTAAATTGCTTATTCTTTGCATGGGCATCATTATCACATTAACCAAGGCTTACTAAGCTAATAAAAAAGACTGATATTAGGGATATGTTTGCTAATTTTCGGGCTGATGCAGTTGCTAAGTTTAACAGAAGAGAATTATATAAAAGCCATCTACAGCATTCAGCATAGTAATGGCACGGGCGAAGTTTCGGTAAACGAAATAGCAGAAAAAATGCAGACCCGGCCGGCAACTGTAACCGATATGTTGCGCAAGCTATCGGAGAAGGCGCTGATTCATTATGAAAAGTATAAAAAAGTGCAGCTTTCCTCTTCAGGAACAAAAACAGCACTTTCTATTCTTCGGAAGCATCGCCTGTGGGAAACATTTCTATACCAGCGGCTTAACTTTTCATGGGACGAAGTACACGAAGTAGCGGAGCAGTTGGAACATATACACTCTGCGAAACTTATAGAGCGATTGGATGAATTCCTCGGGTTTCCGGAATATGACCCCCATGGAGATCCGATACCCAAACCTAATGGTGATATCCCTGTATCTACTGCAAAATTGCTAAGTGAAATAAAAAGCGGTGATAAGTGTAAGATCGTTGCAGTAAAAGACACCACCAGTCCTTTTCTTCAACAATTGCAACGTTATAATTTAACAATTGGCTGCCGGCTTACCGTACTGGAACGTATGCCATTTGATGGCAGTATTATTGTGAAAACAGAAAAGGACGAGCAAATACAGCTTTCGGAAAAAATAGCTGTTAATCTTCTTGTTTTGTAGCCGACTTTTTGAATATGGGCACTGTAGAACAAGGCTCTCCGTACATCAAGGATTTTACCACGGGCCTTAGTTTTTCCGTGATCGCAACGTAAGCTGCCTCCGGTATTTGCTTATCGCCACAACCCTTTACCACCACACGCTTATCTTCATAATCTGCTGCATTGATAGCACCGATATTCTGCAGCATTACATACTTTGATAACTCTGCCGCTGAACCAAAATATACAGACCTGGCTACAGGTTGCAAATAAGTAGCTGCCAGCATATAAGACCATAAAGGAACTATCGCGTCAACAGAACAAAAAACTGCAACATCTTTGTCTTTATACTGTTGCCAGTCGTGCGTTGCCAGTGCAGCACGATAATCTTTCTCCTTTAATATCATTTCCATAAAAAGAAATGGCTTCAGGTCGAACATGGCTATGTCTGCCGGGTTTGCCAGGTAGTTGGCAAGGTCCAATGTTATTATTCCACTTTCCGCTACTTTATTTCTTATTACTTCCATGATACATGCAAAGTTAGCTATAGTATGTGCAATGAAAAAAACTGCCGGGCGATAACCCGGCAGTTTTAACTTATAGAAAGTTCAATTTTAATTATAGGTTTTTGACGCTGTAGGTAATCTTTGCAGCCTTCTTCAATGTTTCTGTGTATAAACCCAAAGAGTTGCGAAGCATCATTGCCATAGACATTTGCTGCGCCTGCATTTGCTCCGGTATTACCTGCGGCGCCGGTTTTTCAAATTTGTATTTTATGCTGATGTAGTAAACACCATCCTGACCCTGGAATGGAGGGCAAAGAGTATTGATCTTGGCATCTTTAGAGAAAATGTAACCTACCATTTTGGGAACATAACCAATGTGATTTACATAGCTATTAGCCCAGTTGAAAGAATCGGCATCATTAACTTGTTGCGCAGATGCTGATCCCAAAGCTTCTATAGTGCCTGTTGACTTGTATTTGTCAACGATCATTTTTGTTTTCTTCTCGCCCCTAACTATATTTTCGATCTGAGGTTTGATGTTCTCATCCAGTTTCATCAGTCCTGGTTTCTGAACAGTTGTAACCTTAGCAACGATATAACGTTGGTTCAAAGAAAATACCTGGGATACATCTCCTTCTTTAGACTCATATACCCACCTGATCATTTCGCGGCTATTGCCAAGGCCTGGTATAGAGAAATCGTTCACTTTAATATTTTCGGCTACACGCTTATTGTAAGATCCTTTTTTGGTAGCATCATCAAAAGCTTTCCCGGTATTGTATTTACCGGCAAATTCAGAAGCTTTTGCATAAATAGCAGATTGTGTATTATCTCCGGCCTCCAGCTCTTTGCTGATGGTTGCGAGCTTGGCAGCGGTTTCGAAACCTGTTTGATCCAGGATCTCTATAAGATGGTAACCGGAATAAGCATCGTTTTTCACCTTTACCACTTTTATTTCACCTTTCTTGCCATCGAAGATAAAATCAGCAAATTCTTTTGACAGGCCATCGCGTTGCTGTAAAGTAAATGTGTATTCTCCGGCTGTGTTTTTGCTGCCTTCATCTTCAGAGTACTTAGCCACCATTTCTTTAAAGTCAGCACCATTTTTGATAGCCATTTCCACGCTGTCAATTTTTGCTTTTGCTACCGTGTCAGCAGCTACTTCCTGACCACGATCTTCTGTCCTTATTAATATGTGTCTGCATTTTACAGAATCAGGCAGCTGTTTCTTTTCAATAACTTTTGTAAGCTTATAACTTCCGTTTTCAAAATATGGCCCGAATACAGAACCTGCAGGAAGCGATAATATAGAATCTGCATAAAAAGACATCATGCTTTTCTTATTAACAAAAGCACCTTTGTACTGTTCGTCAGAATTGCGGTTCACCATACTTTCTACATCCAGGGTATTTTGGAATTCCGGTTTCAGACGTTCCAATGCACCTAAAGAGCGAGCTGTATCTTCTGAAGAAGGCAGCAGATCAAAAGAAACGTATTCAATGTTTCTTGTCTCTTCATCAGTAGTGTACATTTTTTCGTGCTTTTTCATGTAAGCAACCATTTCCTCATCACTAACCGGTACTGTTTTATCATCTATGGTATTGAAAGGAACTTTCACAAATTTTACACCTGCATATTCATCACGCTGTTTTTGTGCATAGTCCATCATAAATTTAGGAGCGAATACAGCTTTGCCGAAAAGAGCGTTGAATTTTCTGAGGTTATTGTTTTGAATAATATACCTTTTCAAAGTTTCCCATTCTTCCCTCATTTTGCCAGTAGGATCAATTTGATCTGCCTGTTGTTCAAAAGCTTTTACATATTGCGGATTGAACTGGTGTGTATTCTGATCCTGGAACATTGGATACTGCTGCACCATGCCATCAGGAATAGATCCGTATATCAGATCTTTTTCTTCTTCTTTAGTAGTGGTGATGCCAAGCTTTTCGCACTCATCATTTACCAGTTGCATATTTATCAGGTCTGTCAATGCCTGCTGATCGAGCTGTGCACGTGTAGCATCATCCATTGGGCGACCTTTGGTACTATAATTATATAGTATTTCGTAGTCTTTTACTTTTAATGAATAGTCCTTAATATCTATCTTATTACCATTCACTTTTGCAACGGCATTATCACGACCAAGGAAATCACCAAAGCGGCCACTTGCGGCGTCCATCAATATAAAACCGATCAGCGACAGGGCAATAACGCCACCGGCAAGCTTGGCATACTTAGTTCTTATTTTCTGAATTACAGACATGTGCTAAATACATTTATAACAAGGACGGCAAATTTATAGGAAAAATTGAGATAACAAAGAGTGAAAGCGAGTAAAATGCTTATTAAATCTTAAATATGAAAGATTACATAATATATACTAGCCAATTTAATATGGTTATTATTTTCCTATTATTATTTAATAGTTATTAAACTGCTATGTTAATATTAGTGGATTGGCTAGTTAAAAGTCACCATTTACTCACTGTGAATAACTTTAAAACGGTCCGAAAATTTATTTATCATTTTCAGACGGGGGATTTTACACTTCGATCTAAGAAATTCAGAACAGCGATTTTTAAACAACTAACGTAATCCACAAAATGATAAATTTTGTGAGTATCCTCTATTAATAAGCGGTGTAGCTGTGTATAAGTATTTGATAACCTGAGGATGAGTAAAAATCTGTTACTTTGCAATAGCAGGGCTATATAAATATCCCCATATTCACAGCCCTAATTGGTAATAATCTTTTTTTTAAAAATCTTTTTATACTAAAATTATATGGCTGTGAATTTCGATGAAGCCGTTGTACATTTGGAGAAGAGAGGTTTCCTGGATGTAAACATCGATCCCACTCTTGATCTGTTTGCTGAGATAGAACGACTTAAGAAAGAAAAGAATGCAGTAATTCTTGCCCACTACTACCAGGAAGCCGACATACAGGATATTGCTGATTATATAGGAGATAGCCTGGGCCTGGCACAGGAAGCAGAAAAGACAGATGCGGATATTATAGTTTTTGCCGGTGTGCATTTTATGGCAGAGACTGCCAAAATCCTGAATCCTGAAAAAAAGGTATTGCTGCCGGATCTGAAAGCAGGATGTTCATTAAGTGACAGCTGCCCTCCATCGGTTTTTAAAAAGTTTAAAGATGAGCACCCCGATCATATTGTTATTTCGTATATAAACTGCTCAGCGGGCATTAAAGCACTTAGCGATATTATATGCACTTCTTCTAATGCCAAGTTGATTGTAGACAGCCTGCCTAAAGAACAGAAAATAATATTTGCTCCGGATAAGAACCTAGGTGGATATATCAATAAGGAGAGCGGAAGGGATATGCTGCTTTGGAATGGTACTTGTATGGTGCATGAAATATTCTCCCTGGAAAAGATCACTAAATTAAAAATGCGCCATCCTGAAGCGAAGCTTATTGCACACCCAGAATGTGAGGAAGCCGTTTTGAAGATCGCAGATTTCGTAGGATCCACGACACAGTTATTAAAATATACACAGACATCTGATGCTACTACTTTTATTGTAGCTACAGAAACGGGGATATTGCATCAAATGCAGCAGGCATCACCAGGAAAGACTTTTATTGCTGCGCCGCCTGACAATGCTTGTGCTTGTAATGATTGCCCGCATATGAAGTTAAATACGCTGGAGAAATTATATCTCTGCCTGAAATACGAGTTGCCTGAGATAACTATGGATGAGGACTTGAGGATGGCCGCTAAGAAGCCAATAGACAGGATGTTACAGATGAGTAAGGAATTAGGGTTATGATCCTTCAAGTCACCGTATTGCCAAAAATCCAGCATGAAATTTGATTTATGAGTAATTTGATATAACTTGTTCACCGCTTTACTAAAACTTAGACAGTATTATGAAAAGAGTATTTCTACTTAGAATTTTTGTTGCTGTGTTTGCCTTGTTTTTCTATATAGGAGCAAATGCACAGAGTAATCAATCCATTATGGGAGTGAGGTTGATTGTAAATAACAATGTTGCCGGTGGTGTTAAAAGGTTTACATATTCTTCCAGCGGCACTACAGGAAGTTGGGGACGTGCACTGGATTCTACCTGGCAGAATGTTCCGTTGGTTGAGGCCAGCCCTGATATCACTGCTTGTGGTAGTTTGAATCCTGTAACCGGAAATAGTTGGGTGTTGATTTACAGAGGGAATTGTGAATTTGGGGCTAAGGCTCTGGCTGCACAAAACGTTGGCGCGAAAGGTGTAATCATAGTGCAAAACGTTGCCGGTACAGGCCCAGTAGGAATGGGGGCTGGTTCAGTAGGCAACTCGGTAACTATACCTGTATTAATGATATCAAAAGAAGATGGTGATTTAATAAAGGCGGAGCTGGACGCCAGTCATTCGGTTTCTATTTCTTTAACTAAATGGGGTTTTGGTTATGCACATGATTTAGCAATAGTTCCAGGTTCAGTAGCAGCACCTCATGACAATTCTGTTCCTGTAACGCAGGTGACGTCTGGCAGTCCAAGCCAGTATCTTTTCTATCATGGTGGTTTTA
Organism: Bacteroidota bacterium; assembly: GCA_018267955.1. Classification (GTDB taxonomy): domain Bacteria; phylum Bacteroidota; class Bacteroidia; order Chitinophagales; family Chitinophagaceae; genus Polluticoccus. Next base: position 6,677 of record JAFDXL010000001.1, on the reverse strand, counting down.
TTGCAAATACCGGTACTGCTAACACTACAAATGTTAAGTTGAAGCAAGTAGTGACGTTTACGCCAACAATCGGTTCCGCTACTACCTTATATGAAGATTCTGCCAGTGTAGCTAATTTTAACGCTGTTGACTCTATTATACAAGTGTTCAGTGCCAATGCTAAGGCTCTTAACGCAACTGAAACAGGACGTTATGATGTTGCATATACGGTTAGCTCTGATGATGCTGATCAAAATCCATCTGATAACACGATGACAGTTTCAATGAACGTGACGCCACAGGTTTTTAGTAAAGGTAGAATTAACCCTAATGGACAAAATCCATTAGCAAATCAGTATTATAGTTACAGGAACAATCCCGAATTTGTTTGGGGCCCTCTGTTCTATGTGAATAAAGGTGGATATAAAGCTGATAAGGTTAAAATGATATTCTTTGACAATGATACCACTAAGCATCAGCTAGCAGGAGATGCTATTGCGTATATTTTCAAATGGGTTGATGGTGGTAACGGTGGTACTGTGGATGGCTTTATGCAATCAAGAGAATTGTCTCTTAAGAGCATTGCGGGAAGGTCGTTCCAGTCTCTTGATTCTAATTCACAACCTATTACAGTAAGCTGTGGTGATTCTAACGGTATTGCAGCAACTATTGTTCTTGAAGATAATTCTACGTATTGGGTTGGTGTGAAAGTTCCTGCCGGATGGTATCTTGGCTGCGATGGCGATGTTAATTATTATAATCGTACTAATGCCGCGCAGAATTTCGCCACAAATAAGAGAGATGACTTTTGGGCAGCATTGTATAATCAACCTTTCACTACACTTGTATCAAATATAACCGATACTGTTCAGACTATACCTTTTGCAACAAGTAACTATAATTCTAAATTTATTGATTCTATTTCATATTCCGGTATTGTTGGAACGGTGCCTGCTGTTGCATTTTTTACAGGGCAGTACCCAGAGAAAGTACAGAACACTGAGAAATTAGCAGCTCAGATTAATTTGTATCCGATACCTGCGTCTTCTGTTATTAATGCTAAGGTAAACTTGCTGGACAATAAAAAGATAGAAGAGGTTTCAGTTATTGATGGAATGGGTCGTACGGTATATAGCTCTGCTATCGAGCATATGAATCAGGGTACAATTTCTGTACCTACTAATTCTTTTGCAGGAGGTACATACTATATGATATTCAAGACAGACGATAATTACATGAGCAGGACTTTTGTAGTTACCGGGAAATAGAATTTTCATGTTCATTTAAAGCCGCCAGATTTTCTGGCGGCTTTTTTTATTCTTATTAAAACCACCGTCGTAGATGATGGTTATGTATGTAAGCTAGGCTTTTACTATAGGTTTAGAGTTGAAATTTATACCTGATCATGTTCGTTTAATCTAGTATTCCTCCTAATCTAAGTATAATTGATACTACAGAAATACCACTATTAATATCAGTGCTAAAGTTATTATAGAGAATATTGAGGTTTTATACGCATTGGCCAAAGGGAATATAGATATAGTTAGCCCTTGATTCGAATAATAGTTATTAATTGATTGCAGCCATTTTGCAGCTCATTGCACACAATTTGAATTAGTAGTAGACAAATTGCTGACAAGTTTACTAAACCTGGTAATTTTATTGCCCCATTCCGCCAGAAAGAGCTTTAAAATGTTTATATTTATATGTTTTGTTGTAAAATTGTTATTTTTTTCCACGTGGAACATATGTTTTTAGAATGTTGTAGTCAATTGATAAGTTGACTGTATTGTGCTTACCTTTGCAATCTTATGTTTAAAGAGTACGATGTAATTGTTGTTGGGGCAGGCCATGCCGGCTGTGAAGCCGCAGCTGCTGCAGCCAATATGGGTTCTAAGGTTCTGCTGATAACTATGAATATGCAGACCATTGCCCAGATGAGCTGTAACCCGGCTATGGGTGGTATAGCGAAAGGACAAATAGTTAGGGAGATCGACGCCTTGGGTGGATATAGTGGAGTGGTGAGTGATAAAAGCATGATCCAATTTAGAATGCTTAACAAGTCTAAAGGTCCGGGGATGTGGAGTCCGCGTACCCAGAATGATAGAATGTTATTTGCTGGTACCTGGAGGGAGATGTTAGAAGCTACGCCGAATATCGACTTTTGGCAGGATATGGTGAAAGGGTTAATTGTTTCACGTGGAACAGTGGAAGGTGTAGTTACAGGGATGGGCCAGGAGATTAGAGCTAAATCTTTAGTGCTTACCAATGGAACCTTTCTGAATGGCGTTATTCATATAGGAGAGAAACAATTTGGCGGTGGGCGTATAGGTGAAAGCAAGGCCACAGGTATTACAGAACAGCTTGTAGAGCTAGGATTTGAGTCTGACAGACTTAAAACAGGCACACCTCCGCGTATAGATGGACGTAGCCTGGACTATAGTAAGATGGAAGTACAAGATGGAGATGAGGAAATTGTAGGGTTTTCCTATCTGCCTATAGAAAGAATAAAGCCTAAACAGCAAAGAAATTGCTGGGTAACTTATACAAGTCCGGAAGTACACGAGATATTAAGGACGGGCTTTGAGAAGTCTCCTATGTACCAAGGCAGAATAAAGGGTAGCGGCCCGAGGTATTGCCCTAGTATTGAAGATAAAATCAGCAGATTTGCTGAAAGGGAACGGCATCAATTGTTTGTAGAACCGGAAGGATGGAATACTGTAGAGATATATGTAAACGGCTTTAGCACATCTTTGCCGGAGGAAGTGCAATACAAAGCACTACAAATGGTGCCAGGCTTTGAAAACTGTAAGTTCTTTAGACCGGGATATGCTATAGAATATGATTATTTTCCACCTACACAGTTAAAATTTACGCTGGAGACTAAACTTATCAGAAATCTATTCTTTGCTGGGCAGATAAATGGAACCACCGGATATGAAGAAGCAGCGTGCCAGGGATTAATTGCAGGCATAAATGCACACAGGAATGTTCACGAGCTGGAGCCATTCATTTTGCAAAGAAGTGATGCATACATAGGCGTTCTTATTGATGATCTGATTAATAAAGGCACAGATGAACCTTATCGTATGTTTACAAGCAGGGCTGAATTCAGAACACTGCTCAGGCAGGATAATGCAGACCTGAGGTTAACGCAGCTGGGATATAATATTGGATTAGCCAAGGATGATAGAATGGAATTATTAAGGGAAAAGCAAACAAATATTGAAGTCGTAAGGAATTTACTTGCTGATTTTGCAATTGAACCGTCCACAGCTAATGACTATTTGAATTCTATTGGTAGTTCACCACTAAATGAAAGAACCAGGGCGAGTAAATTGATATTACGACCAGGGATTGGAATAAATGATCTAAAGAATGTTATACCGGCCTTAGGCGAATCGTTATCAGGGTTTGACCCATTGGTTTTGGAACAAGTAGAAATACAGCTAAAGTATGAGGTATATATTGAAAAGGAAAAGGAGTTGGTAAAGAAGATGGCAACACTCGAAGACTTAGTAATTCCTGAAAGTTTTAATTACGATAAGCTATCTGCCTTATCTACTGAAGCCAGGCAAAAACTAAAGAAAATAAAACCCGGTACACTGGGACAAGCCAGTCGTATTAGTGGAGTGAACCCAAGCGATGTACAGATATTGATGGTGTACATGGGGAGATAAAACGAATAAACTATTTTAAGCGTCGAAATGCTACCGGAATCTATTATCAGGTATTGCCATTATCAGCCGAGATGCCACCAGGAAGTTAGGAACAAATTATTTGAGCTTGGTTATTCTAAAGAAGATGTAGAAAATTATATTTCTGAGCTGATAGGTAATGATCTTTTGAATGAAGAGCGATATGCACGGGCCATTGCCCGCGGAAAGTTTAGAATAAAAAAATGGGGCCGGATTAAGATTATACAGCAATTAAGGCAAAATAGGATATCAGAATATTGCATCAAAAAAGGCTTATCAGAAATAGATGCCAATGAATATTTTGATACCGCTAAAAGGCTAGCACAAAAGAGGGTAGAAGAAAAAAAATTAAACAACAAAGAAATAAAAAATAATATATATAAATATTTAATTCAGAAAGGATACGAGCCCAATATTATAATTGAAATAATTAACGATATTATTAATAAAGAGGTAAACTAAACGATCTAATATTTGTTTATATTTACAATAAACCTATAGCATGGTTACAGAAGTTACAGATGGGGTAAGTGTTTCAGTTGAAACTTTTTACCAGCCTAATCAATCCAGCCCACCCCATTCTGAATATTTATTTGCCTACAGAATTACGATCGAAAACCAAACTGCAGTCCCTTTACAATTAATTTCCAGGCATTGGTACATAAAAGACAGCAACTGCGATAACCGGGAAGTTGTCGGAGATGGTGTTGTTGGGCAACAACCAATAATAGATCCGGGTCAATCCTATCAGTATATTTCTGCAGCGCAATTGAAAAGCGATATAGGAAAGATGTATGGAACCTACGAAATGGAAAACTTATATAATAAAAGGAGATTTACCGTAAATATTCCAACTTTTAAATTGGTAACACCCTTTAAACTTAACTAATATATTATTATTATAATAAACAGTTCTGTCCTATATAGATAGTGATTAAATATCCATTAATTGCTTATTTAAATTTGGCATAATAGGTGAGTTTTAATAAATTTAAAGCACCTATATGCATATACCTGTTACTCCATATAATGGAGAAGTTCTTTATCGGGCTCAGCTTTATGTTCGTATAGGCTAGTTTTAATTACTTAGTCTATTAGAGCCGTATGATAAAATATTTACTTTCTTTTTCTCTTCTATTATTTTATCTAGAAATGCAGGCTCAATTTGTTTGCGACCCTGCATTAAAAAAAGACCTTGGGGAGATCTATTTTGATGGTCCTGTAAATAAGATGGTAGTACAGGATCATTATCTGTATGTTGGTGGATCGTTTAATAATGTAGGGCGCTATACCGGTGCTTTTGTAAACATAAATAAGAAGACAGGTTTTGAACAAGACCATTTGCCTGCCGTTGGGGGAGTTGTCGGTGGTTTTGCAAATGGCGTGGCGGACGGCTTAGGCAACCTGGTAGTATTTGGCAATTTTTCCCATGCAGGTGATTCCCAACGTAATAATGTTGCTATTATCAATGCAACAACGGGTATAGTAACCTCACTGAATATAAATACAGATAGCATAGTAAACAGCGTTGTAGTAGCTAACGGGGTCATTTACATAGGTGGATATTTCAATAAAGTAAATGGAATACCCCGCAGTAAAATAGCTGCTATCAGCATCACAACGGGGCAGCTAACCTCATGGGATCCCAATATTACCAATACAGGCAGGGCGTTACCCTGCAGGGTAGAGTGCATGGTACTGAATGGCACCAGTTTATATGTGGGAGGAGCGTTTAGTAAGATAGGCAACACCGGCCGTAATAACATTGGCGCAATAGATATCAACACAGGATCCGCAACAAGTTTTGCACCGGATGCTTATTATAGCACAGCGCCCACATATGGTAATGTATCGAAGATGCTGAAAATAGGAGGTATGTTATACATCTGCGGAGGCTTTGATTATGTAGGCGGTAAAACTCATGGAGACGTAGCAGCGATAGACCTGGCGACAGGAGTATCTACGAACTGGACACCCAACCCCAATTCGGTGGTATTGGGCATGGCCAATAAAGGAGATACCTTATATCTTGGAGGAGCATTCTTCCAAATTGACAATCAATCCAGGAAAGGGTTTGCAGCCTATTCCATCAGTACCGGCAACCTATTACCGATAACAATTGATACCAGGAGAATTGTCCTTGACAAGATATATGATATACTACCTGTTGGAGACACATTGTATTTAGCAGGTAGTTTTGATACTATAGCCAGTGTAGCACGAAAGAATTTAGCTGCATTTAGCAGACTGGACGGCACACCATTTCCATTTCAATCAAATATCAACGGAGAGCCGAGAAGCCTGCTGCATTATAATAATAAATTGTATGCAGGAGGCTATTTTACAAGTGTCGGCTTCGAGGAGCGCAAGAATATAGCAGCATTAGACCTGGATGCAGACACATTGATACCATGGTACCCGAAAATAAATGGACAAGTAACAAGGATAGTGCCTGATGGGAACAAGTTGTACATCAGTGGCGATTTTACCAAAGTGAATGCTTCTCTACGAAATTATAACGCTACGATATCGGCAAAGACAGGAGCAACTTTGAAATGGGATCCGAAGGCGGATAGCCCATTTCTGAGTCTGGTAAAATATAAGAACAATATATACATGGCGGGGGGATTTACCCAGGTAGACACTAATTCATTAGAAGGACTTGTAAAACTGGATACCTTAGGGCAATTGCTGCCATGGACCTGTACGGCCAATGCCAGTGTAAATAGCATTCTATTGCATAATGACAGTTTATACATAGGCGGTAATTTTTCTAAAGTAGGTGGTAAAGATCGTCAATACATAGCGTCAATAAATATATTGGGAGATACACTGAACCCATGGCCCGCAAAAACAGAAGGTCATATTTATACAATGGCACTGCAAAATGATACGCTATTTATAGCAACAGATACTATTATTCATTTCCTATCATCACCGCCCCTGGCTAAGCCGACGATAAGATGTTATTTATTATCTGAAAGAAGGCAGGATAGCTGG
>JAFDXL010000010.1 GCA_018267955.1 Bacteroidota bacterium | reverse complement strand
CCTGTACACAACTTCTCTGTATGGCCTGCAGATACGTCTATATGCTATGGTCAGACCGTACCGCTGGAAGTGCGCAACGGTAACGACTACCAGTGGTTTGAGTATGAAGAAGGACAGTACAAGCCATCCTTCAAATCACTGAGTTGCGATTATTGCGCCAACCCTGTAGCCAAACCACTTAAGAGCACCCACTATAAGATCATGGTAGGTGATGAAGTGTTCTGCTATGATACGATAGATGCGTATATAGAAGTACGCCCGCTGCCACAGGTGCATATCCTTACCCCTGATACGGTGGTGAAATATGGACATAGTGTACAACTGCTGGTAAACGGCGCTAAGATGTATAACTGGACCCCTGTAAGCTCATTGAACAACCCGAATATATCGTACCCGCTGGCAACGCCAACAGAGCCTACGATGTATGTAGTATCAGGCATCAGCGCAACAGGCTGCTATTCTTATGATACGGTAAGGGTAGGTATAGACTATCGCGACAACCTGAACATCCCTACAGCCTTCAGCCCGAACGGGGATGGCAAGAATGATGTGTTCCGGGTAACGAACATCACGTTCCAGAAGATCGTAGAGTTCCGTGTATTCAACCGCTGGGGCCAGGAAGTGTATAATGGCGGTGGCGACAGCGGAGCAGGCTGGGATGGCAACTGGAAGGGAGTACCGCAGGAGATAGGCGACTACAGCTACCTGGTAAGGGTATCCTCACCGGACGGACTTGTAGAGACCTACAAAGGCAATGTGACTTTGATACGATAACGTTGACATACATAAAAACACGAGAGGCTTCCTTATCGGGAAGCCTCTCGTGTTTTTATGAAAGAGATATAATTTCAGCATGTAACTTCCGGGCGAGGCATTTTCCTCCTTGTTTCATAACAATGCTGTGGTTTAGTTTAAAGATGGGCTTTAGCAGAAAACTAAGTTTGTTCATCCATGATATAGACGTGGTAACATCCCAGTAGCACCGTATGGTTGTTATTTCGCCATCCTCTTCGAATTGCCAGGAACCGGTACCTACTAAGTCGCCGGTAGCTATGCCCGACAGTAGTTTATACTCAACCCGATCGGTAAGCTGCATGTGAAAGGATAGGGTATAAAGCATGGGGCTGCGAAGCTTGTAGATCCTGATGCTGCCTATCCCTTGCTCATCTCCTTTTTCTATTTCCTGAACGGAAATTACACTGTACCACCACTGTGGCCATTGTTCTGAAAGGTAAATAGCGTTCCATGCCGACTGTAAAGGAGTCTTTAACCGCCAGGTGGTGACAAAGCTATATTTCATGTACTAAAAATAGGGGTTATAGGTGAGTTGTTGTTAACCGCAGTCTGTTGCCTGACTTGTTAATTGATGGTTAACAGGTTGTAAATCAGGGGTTAAGGAGGCTTTGAAATTTCTATATGCGACCGTCATACCCCCATCTTTGTATCATCAAACGAACAAACAACTAAAACAAATAAAACAACAACAAACAAAATGAAAAAGATCATCGCAATCGCAGCTATCCTTACTTCAACTTACGCAGCTAACGCACAGGTTTCTTCTACAGCAACACAAACAGTAAACCTGAACCTGTCTGACGCTATCGAACTGACTTTCACAGGATCAGGTTCTGCAACAGGAACTGCAGTAAACCTGGCATTCAATACTGTAAATGATTATGCAAATGGTGTTACCTCTGCAGCACAGGAACTGAAAGTACGTTCTAACAAAAACTTCAGCGTAACTGTAAAATCAAGTTCTGCAAGCTTTTCTTATACAGGTTCTACTACACCTGCACCAACTATGCCTGTAAGCGGTGTATTGGCTCTTAAAGTAACTGCAAACGGTACCAGCGGAACAGTAGCAACACCGTTCTCTACTACAGCTTATGCAGGTTTGACAAGCAGCAACCAAAACCTGATATCTAACGGTAGCCGCGGCGGTAACCAAACATTCAGCGTAATGTACCAGGCTACACCGGGCTTCAGCTACCCTGCAGGTACTTATACTACAGATGTAGTGTACACTGCTACTCAACTGTAAGTTTTTTCATGAGTGATATAGTTAAAAGGTGAAAGCGGCCCCGTAAGGCCGCTTTTTTTTGCTTATGCTTTCATCACGTAAAGTAGTTTAGTATATTTAAAAACAAACCGACTTTATGAAAAAAGCCCTCCTTATTATCCTGCTGTTATCCTGTAAACTTGCCATTGCGCAGTACACTTTCAAGAGCTTAGACCTTGTACCCGGCGCTACCGGCTCTTATCCTGAGTTTATAACGGCTATAGATAATAAGCTATACTTTTTTGCAAAGAATTCCGGGGGCAATTATCAACCGTGGGTGAGCGATGGCACAACCGCAGGTTCTTTTATGCTTTCTAATGTATCTCACGCCATCAAATCGGTAAACATACTCAACTTTGTACCTACAGTACATGGCGTAGTATTTGTGGCACAGGATGCTACTAATGGAGAGGAATTGTGGGTGACAGACGGCACTACAGCAGGTACTCATGTAATAAAGAATATAAACCCCGGTACGGGAGCTATAGACATAATGGACTATGCCGTGCTAAATGGTAATATGATATTCCAGGCTAATGACGGAACGCATGGGGTAGAGCTGTGGAGGACTGATGGAACAGATACAGGTACAATAATGCTAAAAGATATTGCGGCAGGAAATTTAAGCAGCAATCCATCGGGTTTTTATACTTACAATAGCAAAGTATATTTTGGTGCAAATGATGCTATTAATGGGGTAGAATTATGGGCTACTGATGGAACAGATACAAGTACGCATTTAGTCATGGATATTAACCCCGGGGCAGGAAGTTCTAACCCCTATCTATTCCAGGAGGCGAATAGCTATTTGTTTTTCAGGGCTGATGACGGCAGCCATGGTAATGAACCATGGTCAACAGATGGTACAAGTATAAATACACATATTATAATGGATACCGACCCATCAGGCAGTTGCAATGGAAGCTTTGCGCAAACAGTGGGTAACAATGTGTTCTTTGATTGTGGCGATAAGTTATGGGTTACAGACCTGACAACCGGCGGCACTAAAATGGTGAAGTCGGTAGCAGGAAATGCATCTTTAACGCCAACATATCCTGCAGCCTATAATGGCAAATTGTATTTTTCTGCGGTGGATACTGCCGGAAATGAGCTATGGGTATCTGATGGCACAGATACCGGAACTTATATGGTGAAAGACATCGATCAGCAGATAGCAGGCGGCAAAAACCGTGATTCTGATCCGTTCTCCATTACTACCTATAACAACAAAATGTATTTTACTGCAACGACATACCTGGCGCCGTTGCATTTGGATCTTTATACTTCTGATGGTACTGCCTCAGGAACCAACAGTATTGCGCCGTGGGGAGCTTTCAAACCGGAGGCTATGTATGCTAACTACTCGACCATGCGATTTGCAGAGTTGAATGGTTGGTTGTATTTCTCTGCAGAATATGATGGCATTGGCCCTGAATTATGGGCATTGAAAGATGTTCCGGACGCTATAAGCCCGGTTGCCAAGGCTGGTGCGATTCGTATTTACCCAAATCCATCCGGCGGAAGTTTCGTGCTGGACTGCAGCAATACCGGCAGTGATAAAGGTTTGCTAACTGTGTATGATATGACAGGCAAACAAGTCTATTGTCAAAACATCACCGACAATCGTACTACTATTAATATCCCGGGATTGGCAAAAGGTATCTACCAGCTTCAGCTAAGGCAGAACGAGTTGCTGCATACGCAGAAACTGGTGGTTCAATAGTACTATATAAGGTACTTACCTACAATAGGCACACGGCGGCCAATACCAAATGCTTTGGGAGATACCCGTATAATAGGGCAAAACTGGTTGCGCTTGTACTCGTTCATATTTACCAATCGTAGTATGCGCGTTACCAGGGCTGCATCATAACCCATCGCTATTATCGAATTAGGACCTTGCCTGCGCTCGATGTATTGGTACAGTATCGGATCTAATTCAGAATACTCGGGCAGGCTGTCGCTATCTTTTTGTCCCGGCCTTAACTCTGCTGACGGCGCTTTGTTGATAATATTCAGCGGTATGATCTCGGCATTGCGATTGATGTAGCGCGCCAATGCATAAACCTGTAGTTTATATACATCGCCCAGTACACCTAAGCCACCGGCCATATCGCCATATAAAGTTCCGTATCCTGTTGCCAGTTCGCTTTTGTTGGAAGTGTTCAACAATATCGACCCAAATTTATTGGACAGGGCCATCACTAATGAACCCCTGATGCGTGACTGCAGGTTTTCTTCAGCTACATTGAAAGGGAGGTCTTTAAATACAGGTTTTAATGCTGTCTCGTAGCTTTCAAAAATCTCTTTGATAGGAATGATGTCGTAAGTGCTTTTTAAGTTTTTAGAAAGACGTTCCGCATCAGAAACAGAATGGCTGGTAGAATATTGCGAAGGCATCAGCAATGCACGTACATTGTCGCTGCCCAATGCCTCACAGGCAAGCGCCAGCACTACTGCACTGTCTATACCACCTGACGATGCCACAATAGCTTTGCTGAACCCCATCTTTTTGAAGTAGTCCCTGATGCCCAGTAATAATGCTTCGTAAATCTCATCGATATCATACTCTTCATTAAACTCATCGGGCAGCAATTCTGCAAAAGGTATTTGTGCGGCTGTTTGTATAACTGGCTGATCAAATGTTTTATCGGGATGCAGTGTGATGTGTTGCATGGCTTCGTGGAAGTAGGGGAGTTGCGCGACGATATTCTGATGGGCATCCATAACCAATGATCCGCCATCAAAAACGATCTCTGTTTGAGACCCAACGGTATTGCAATAGATCATGGGGATCTTATAGCGCTGTACATTTTGTTTTATCATGCTCAGGCGTCCTTCTGCATGAAGGTAATCGAACGGAGACGCGCTGATATTGATCATCAGGTCGGGTAACTGCTCTATAAGCTTGTCCATGGGGTTGAGGCGATACATAGGATCAGTACCAACATTCCATATATCCTCGCAAATGGTAAGGGCTATACGCTGCTCTTTGAAAGTAATAACGTTCCATTCATCGGCAGGCTCAAAGTAGCGGTACTCGTCAAATATATCGTAATTGGGCAACAGGGTTTTATGTGCTACGCCCAATACCTGTTCGTTATAAAGAAAATAAGCACTGTTAAATAAGTCCTTTCCTTCTATCTTAGGATTGCGTGCAGGCGCGCCAACAATTACGCCAATAATATCGGCTTCCTTACGTATCTCATTTATTGCCTGTTCGCTGCGAGCAATAAAATCATCAAATTCCAGGAAATCGCGTGGGGGATACCCGCATACCGCCAGCTCAGAAAAAACAATCAGGTCGCCGCCATTCATTTTTGCTTCCCTGATTGCAGCTATGATCTTCTGCGTATTGGCTTCGAAATTGCCAATGTGATAGTTCTGCTGTGCGATAAATATCTTCATACATCAAAAATACTGAGACTAGTGTTAAGTCTGTTATAATAACAAACCCGTACAAATATCATGCACGGGTTGTTTTTGTTTTGGTTAAATTATATCGTATTAAAAGAAAAGGCCTATTCGTAATGCAATATTGTTGAGGCGCGTGTTGCCGTCGCTAAACTTGCCTTTGTAATCGAGATCCAGCTCTTTGGGATTGGTAACATCCGGTACAAACCCGTTATTAAAGAACAAGCCTGTATAGAACGATAGTTTCGGCGTAATGGCATATTCGATACCACCGCCAATATTCATTTGCAATAACACAGGGCTGATGCCAAGGCCGCGTATTTTTTCGTTTTCCGAAGAAGCTGTTTTTTGTACGGATGCACCATTCAGCGTATCTGTATACACCACATCATACGTAGCTTTCTTGCTCAAGGTAACGCCAACGGCCACACCTATCTGCCCGAAAACGCGGAAACCTCCGCCCAGGTCGTCACTTCTTAGTTTTAATGCAAAAGGCACTTCGAGATATTGCATTTTATAATCGAAATCGGCGCTCTTTACCACATTGGTGGTAGTGGTGGTCATTGCCGGGTTTTCAGTTGTGCTGATCTTACCCCCGCCGTACGTGAGCTGGAAACCGGTAGTGATACCATAGTTTTCAGCAAAATAGTAATCCATCATCAGCCCCCAGCTAAAGCCCATTTTTGAACTGCCCTTATCTACCAGGTATAGCTTATCATCACTTTTGTTGGCAGTGGGTTTCATCCAGGATGTGGTAGGTGCAATAAAGGCCCCGAAACGCATCTCGCCAATAGATACATTGTTGCCGCGGGGAGCCCGGTGCATTTTAGTTTCCTTAATGGGTACGGGTTCGCCATATTCGTAACGCTGAGCTATAGAAGCATATCCCGATCCTAAAAATAATAATGCTAAAACGATTGTTTTTTTCATCCTGTGAAGCGTATAAATAACGGCTAAAAATTAAACATTACTTTTGCCGCGTAAATTTAAAGAGCAAATGAAGACGTTTATTCGTTTATCCACAGCACTGGTATCAAATGTTGATAAAAGGGTAGTGAAATGCATGACATTGCTATTATTTGTGGTGTTTTTGGGCAGTTGTGGTGGTGGAAACAACGCACCGGACGTGTCTGGTATCAAAGTGCAGCTAAAAACACAACGTTTCGACAGGGCATTTGCTTCTATAGATACCAACCAGATGGGTGCTAGCCTGCAGAAACTACATGACCAGTTCCCCGAGTTCCTGGATTTTTACCTGGATACATTGATGGGGCTGGGCGTTCATGGTAATTATGCAGACACAGCTGCACCGGTGAGGCTGGGCGTGAAGAGTTTCCTTACACATAAAGACTATCGCGGGCTGCTGGATACCATAAATGCGCACTACCCGGATACCAAGGATGTAGATGATCAATTGACCAAAGGTTTTCAATACCAGAAATATTACTTTCCACAATCCCGTGAACGCAGGATCATCTACATATCGGGCTGGCTGGGTAATATAGGCGCCTTCACTTATGGCGATAATATCATTGGCGTAGGGTTGGATATGTTCCTGGGCGCCTCTTATCCCTATTATAAGTCTGTAGGCATACCCGAATACTGGAGTGTACAGCTAAATAAAGATTATATACCCGTAGCTGTTTTTAAGACCTTGTACCGGGAACAAATCCCATTCAGGATGCAGGATGCCAACCTGCTGGATATGATGATACAAAGAGGTAAAGAAGCGTATTATATTGATAAAGTATTACCATTTTTACCGGAGTCTGTGAAACTGGCCTATACCCAGAAACAACTGGACTGGTGCAACAAAAATGAAGGGCAGGTATATAATTTCTTTGTTACCCAAAACTATCTGTTTGAGACCAGCTGGCAGAAGATAGTAAGATATGTGAACGAAGGGCCGAACTCTGCAGGTATGGGTGATGACAGCCCCGGTAATATAGGAACATGGGTAGGATTGCAGATAGTGAAAGCATATATGAATGAACACCCTAAAATGACGCTCGCTGACCTGATAAAACAACATGAGGAGCCGCAGACATTTTTGAGGGATTCTAAATACAAACCTAAATAAGGCAATAAATAACAGTCATTATAAACATTGTTCTATATGAAACGTATATCTATTCTCGTCTTATCAACCTTAGTTTCTGTAAGCAGCTTTGCACAGCTTAGCAAAACAGATGATGTGAAGAAATCGCTGGAAACCGAAAACAAGGATACCATTGCATGGATACATGGTGGTACGGTTAATATCGGTTTTAACGAGGGTTTTTTGCACAACTGGGCTGCCGGTGGTGAGCTGGCTTCTGTTAGCGTAAATGGTCTGTTCAGTGGTTATCTTACCCGGTTGTATCATAATAATGTGTGGAGCAATAACCTCGATATGACTTATGGTTTGCTTTATACATATTCTAACGACTTTATCCCGCGCAAAACAGATGATCGTATTGACTTTACATCTAAATATGGTGTGCGTATAGATACTACGAAGAACTTCTTTCTTACGGGGTTGTTCAACTTCAAATCGCAGTTTACCAAAGGGTATGATTATTCGGTTCCGGGTTGGGATACATTTTCTACCTCTAAATTTCTTTCTCCTGCTTACCTGACACTGGCAGCAGGTATAGAGTATCGCAAAGGTGTCGACCTGAGCCTTTTCCTGTCGCCCATAGCGGCACGCCTTACGCTGGTAGATAAGTATTATACCAATCAATCACCACAGGGTGCATTTGGTGTGGAGTATGGTAAAACTTCCCGTTTTGAGATCGGCGCTTATTTCTCCGGAAGATATATCGTGAACATATCAAAGAATGTGATGTATAAAACAAGGCTGGATCTTTATAGCAACTACCTGGCAAAAGATGTGAAAGATTCATCAGGCACTGTGGTTAAGAAAGATAATCCCGGCAATATTGACATCCTGTGGGATAACCTGCTGTCGGTGAAAGTATCAAAATACCTGAGCCTGTCTGTTGGGCTGACCATGATATATGATAATGATATTCCATACAGCGATACTTATGTAGATAAGGCTACAGGCGCTGTTGTGCCCAAAGATGATCCCGGTAAAGGCCTGGGATGGGTACAAACCAAGCAATTGTTCACATTAGGATTTAACTATAAGTTTTAAGCAATTAATTATTGACCGAAAAGGTTATTTTTGAAGGCCTGAGCATTGTGTGATCGATCAACGTTATTGAATGTCTACTACTTACCAGATAAAATTGCCGCAGTTTGAAGGTCCGTTCGACCTGCTCCTGTTCTTTATAGAACGGGACGAGCTGGATATTTACAATATTCCCATTCATAATATAACCAAGGATTTTCTTGCATATATACATGAACTGGAATCGCTGAATATAGAACTGGCGAGCGAGTTTATCCTGTTCATCTCTACGCTGATGCGTATCAAGGCAAAAATGCTGTTGCCGAGGCGTGAGGTAGATGCGCAGGGTAACGAAATAGATCCGCGCCAGGAACTGGTAGATAAGATATTGGAATACAAGCGCTTCAAAGAGGCATCTGAACAGATGGCTATGATGGAGGCAGACAGGTTACTGCAGCAAAAACGTGGTAACATTAAGCAGGAACTGGATGCACTGGGAGAAACTTATGCAGAAGGTACGGAGATACAGACGGTGACGATGTTTAAGCTGATGCAGTCGTTTGAGAAAGTGATGAAGCGCTTCAAAGATCGCGAGGCAAAGCCGCAACACGTGGTGGTGAAGTATAATTATAGCCTGGAGGGGCAACGCGCCTATCTGCTGGATTATATGAAAAGTAATACCCGTGTGGCGTTTGAAACGATCTATTCTCAATGTGAGACAAGAATTCATGCCATTTTTACATTCCTTGCCATGTTGGAACTGATCCAGCAGCGGTTTTTAGGCATCCTGATAGGTACCGGGCGTAATAACTTTATCGTAGAGTGGAATACAGAACAGGAAATGATTGAAAACCAGGAAGAAAGCGAGGATTTACCGTCTTTTGACAATCCCGAAGAGGAAGAAACAGACCCATTGGCATAGATATTGTACTATACTATTTGCAATCAACCGATTGCTACATAAAATTCCCCCCAATCGCTGTCGGACAGAAGATGTGGGGATTTTTGATTTTAGGGAGTTTAGTTCTCTTTACTGATAGTAAGTTCTGCAGTTGCGTTTACAGGATTCGCTTTGCCATCTGTAGTGATAGTTCCGCTTAACTGCTGAGATATTTTGCTGGTAATGATGGTGCCGGTACTGATGTCTACATCGATATTGCCGGATTGAACACCTTTGAATGCCATATTCTGCGTACTGTCTAACGGCGTTACTTTACCATCTACATCTATATGTGCAACGCCACCGGTAATGCCGGAAAGTGTATAGCGGGTATTAACAATAATACCAAGAAAACCCACGGAGGTACTATAAACCTTTGACCAGGTATCGCCCGGTTTTACAGCCGCGTCGGGATAAATATAGAGGCATTGCGCTACCATTTTTCGGATAGAACTATCTGTAAAAAGCGTGTTGCTATCGGCGTCCTCATTGGTCATCACAACACCATTTGGGCGTATCAGCAGTATGTAAGGATTATGTACCAGTTTGCGTATCTGCGTTACCAGCGGCTCCGAGGTTGTGGTATCGTCAGAATCATAGGTTTTGCGTTCCGCACCATTGTCTGAGCCAATGACGATACGATTGTAGGTGATCTCTGTGTTTTTCCCGAAGCGGTTCTTCCCTAATATATGCAATGCTACCGCAAGTTTCAGTTGTTGCGTAATGTGTAATGTTTGTCCCTGCACCTCGGGTAGCAAGGTAAGCTGGTTGTCTATAATATAATTGCAGGTGCTGTCTGTTTGCAGGTTGAATGCCAGCGTAACCGGTTGTTGAGGTTGCTGCCCGGTCTCCCGGTTACGGCAGCCTGGGGAGACTGCGGTAATCGTAGACACGACCAGGAGAAATGCAATGGTTTTGTTGAGCACTGTTATCGGGTAAGCAGAACAAAAATAAACAGGATTTTCGCGCTTGCAAGGTTTCGGCTTCCCGGTAGGCATTATTTGCTATTTAATACCGAATTTTGCACATCGATGGACAATAACAAAAGCATCAATATACTGGCAATAGAATCGTCTTGTGATGATACCAGCGCCGCCGTGCTGAAGGATGGAGTAGTGCTGAGCAACCTCGTGGCCACACAAAAAGTACATGAATTATATGGCGGTGTAGTGCCGGAAATGGCATCGCGCGCGCATATGCAGAACATAATACCGGTGGTAGATGTAGCCCTGAAACAAGCCGGTGTAGATAAAAAGGATATTAATGCCGTAGCCTTTACACAGGCACCAGGGCTTATCGGTTCTCTGCTGGTAGGGGCATGCTTTGCAAAGTCTTATGCGCAGGCGTTAAATATTCCCTTGATCTCCGTGCATCACATGCAGGCGCATGTGTTAGCGCATTTCATAGAAGATCCTAAGCCGCAGTTTCCTTTTCTATGCCTGACAGTTTCGGGAGGACATACACAGGTAGTATTATGCCGCAGCCACCTGGATATGGAAGTTCTGGGCGAAACCATTGACGATGCTGCAGGTGAGGCTTTTGATAAAGTAGCCAAGATGCTGGGGCTGCCATATCCCGGCGGGCCCATGGTAGATAAGCTGGCTAAAGAAGGTAATCCGCATGCTTTTTCATTTCCGCTGAGTGATATGAAAGGATATGATTTCAGCTTTAGCGGGCTAAAGACGGCAGTGCTTTACTTCCTGCAAAACGAGCGCAAAAAAGATCCTGATTTTGCAGAGAAGAATATGAAAGATATCTGCGCTTCTGTGCAGCATACCATCATTAAGATGCTGTTGAACAAACTAAAAAAAGCCGCTAAAGAACTTGGCATTAACCAGGTAGGCATAGCAGGCGGTGTATCTGCCAACAGTGGTTTGAGACAAGCATTAACCGATACCGGTAAAGAAATGGGATGGGATGTGTACATCCCCAAATTTGAATACTGCACTGATAATGCAGCTATGATAGGCATTACCGGTTACTATAAATACCTGCAGGGCGATTTTACAGACTTGAGTATCAGCCCAACGGCAAGAGCTACCTGGTCATGAGCAATTCCTGGTTTCAGTTCAAACAGTTTACCATACACCAGGATAGGTGTGCCATGAAGGTATCTACAGATGCGTGCATACAAGGTGCGTGGACACCCGTTAAGCAGGGTGTGCAACGTATTCTAGATATTGGATGTGGAACAGGATTGCTTACGCTGATGCTGGCACAGAGAACAGAAAGTGCAATTATAGACGCTATAGAACTGGATGAGGATGCTGCACTACAGGCAAAAGAAAATGTACAAAAATCGCCCTGGCAGGATCGTATAAACGTGATACAGGCAGATGTGCGCGATTATACTTTTACTGAGCAATATGATATGGTAATATGTAACCCGCCGTTCTTTAATAATAGCTTGCTTGGTGATGATACCGGAAGGAATCAAGTACGCCATACCTTGTCCCTTAGTTATAAGGACCTGTTTGAGGTAATAAAAAAGGTATTGACTCCGGGAGGTTACGCTTCTATATTATTACCGGCTGCAGAACATGTTCTGTGGAAAGAGATAGTTACAAATGGTGGTTGGGGTTTTGAGTCGACCCTGAAAGTGTACCCTAAGCACAATGCATCTTACAATAGGGTAGTGAGTATCAGCACAGCAAATTCAGATGGCATGCAACAGGAACAGCAATTGCAGATATACGCAGCCAACGGCGGATACACAACAGATTTTGTCGAACTGATGCGGCCTTTTTACCTTAAGCTATAGTAGAGTTGCCTCTTTTTCGTGCGAGTGAATAAAGCCCGATAATGATCCATCCGAGCCAGAAAAGGTAGAAGCCAATATGAAAGCGCTCACCTGCAAGCCTGTGAGATAGTTCGTGGCGGAAATCGTTATAGGTATAGTACAATCCGAACAAAGCAATAATTACACTCGTTATAAAGCTGATAGTGGCATTACGAACAGTAGCGTATTTGAAAATGGCATTGTGGACAGCGAGCAGTAGCATCAACACCACAAACTCCAGCAAGGAAGTTTTGGGCCAGCTTTTGAAAATATCATATTCCCTGTAAACCCAGCGAATACCAACCTTTGCAAGCCAGCTCATCTTATGGATCATATACCCGGAGATCAGAGCAAAAGCAGCTAATATAGCTATGATGGGCAACTGGCGTTTCATACAATGTAAAGGTAAGAGAAGTATTAAAGCGAACTATCGGCTGCTATTTTCTTTCCTTTGAAAGGTGTCCATTTTATTTTCACCTTGCCATTGTCGCCATCTGTGGCCTGCAGGTATAGAATGATACCCTTGTGGCGTTTTTCTTCCTTCTTCTCCTCATCTACTATCAATTCATCTTTTTTAGGATTACGCAATGGAATTTCCATATCGATATGTGTGCCGGTATCCAGGCTGTATACACCTTTCAGGTACACATTCAGCACGCTTGATTCGATAGCCATAGGATCAATAACAATTTTACTGCCCTGTATTTGCAATTTATTTTCGATCTTTTTAAAGGTAATGTGCGACATGTCGCGATTTCTGAAGATGATCCTGCCCATGCGTTCCAACGGATCAAAATGCACAAGCGCACCATCAGTCAGGTAAAAAGAAACCTGTCCGTTGATAGAGTGGGGTACGATCTGCCCATTATTGCGCATTGTGCCCGTAACATTTGTTTCTGCGGTAAGTATACCCTGTATATTTTCAGAGGTGATGGCATCCTGCCCAAAGTTATCAAATGCATAAAAGAGCTGCCCTACATGCACATGCGATATGTCTGCATTGAGTGAGAATGGCGTAGTTGTATTGCCCGGCTGCAATTTTCCTTTTAGTTGCAGCAAGCCATCAGCATGTTTTAATTGTATATTGTTTAGGGTTACATCTGTACTGTTTAGTGCGATGTCTGCCTTTACATCTGATGATGTAAAATGCCTGTAGCTCACCTGGTCTATATGTATGTCCAGGTTGGCACTTCCTTTGTCCAGCAAAGTGTTTAGCCTGGCGATCATCTTTTTGATCTTGGGATGAGACGGCCCCGCTTGCACCGCATATTTTGCCCTTGATGTAAATGCAAGGAAATCGCCGACATCAATTTTCGGACTTTTGATGTGCCAGTTGATCACCGCTTTTTCAGGAGAGGTGTAAAAAAGATGGAGGAAATCTTTGATATCGCCTTCCATATTCATGATGCTACCCTTGCTTTGCAGGTGTATGTCTGCAAAGCCCAGGTCGCTGCCTGTGAAATTGAGCGTACCGCTGGAGTTGGTGAATGCCAGGTTCCTTGGTGTATAGGTAATGCCCGCGTGAGCTACTTTTACAGTTCCGTAGATATAAGGCACTGTTGTATCATTTTCCACAAGATTTACTTTGAATAGCAGGTTTACTTTTGCATCTCCCTTAGTAAAGTTGAATGTATTGCCGCTGGTTATCGGGTTTATTTTGGTCAGCGGAAAGGCACTGCGAAGGCGTCCTTCCAGCACAGGGTTTTTGAGGTTGAGCATATTGGCAGAGTCTATGAAAAAAGGGATTTCGTTCCAGGCTCCTTTCATATTGTATAGGTGTATTGCAGAGTTGTCATCGCCATGGTTGCCGCCTAATGTGACCTGGTTTGTATAAAAACCGGTAAACGAACAATTATTAATGGCCCCTTCAGGAGTGCGTAACGTATTCTCTGGCACCGTCCAGTAGGCGCGTACCCATGGAGTATCTCTAAACTTCATACGCCCTACCAGGAAGGCATGTGCATCAACAGGATTATCGAGGTTCACGAGGTTTATCTTACCTGAGATGGGCTTTGTAAGCATAGCGGTCGCCTCCCGCAGCATAATGCGTTTAGCCCCGATAAACAGATGAAATGGTCCTTGTTTTACAGAGAAATCAAACACACCTTTTAGGGTAATAGGATTACCGTCAATAGACAGTGTTTGTTCCGGCAATTCCATATGCTTCTTTGCATTGTCGAAGTGCAATAAGATCTTTCCCTTCAGCGTCTTATTTTGCAAAAAGCTGCCACGGGTACTGTTAAAGCAAAAATTCTTTATAAAGGCATTTGCATAAAGTTTGGCATCCCAGTCGCCATTCAGTGCATAATCTGCGCTGCCATCAAGGCTTTTAATAAGAATATTGAATAGTTTGAATTTAGGCTGGTTCTCTATGGTAAACCTGATGTTGGTTAGTTCTATATTTTCAAATTCGGGCGTATTCCCTTTCTTTTTCTTGTTAGGGTCTTTCTTTTTTATGGCAGATGTATTGCTGTAATCGGTACTGTCTGTAAAGAGATATATGTTACCATCCTTCAGCCTGATATCGTTGATTACAGGTTTGCCCTTGACAATCGATTTAAGGTCAATATCTACGTACAGGAAACGAGCATTTACAAGGTCATGTTTATGTGTATGCCAGAGGCTATCTCTGACAGCAATATCTTTCAATGCTACCGACATGTTAGGGAAGCTGCTGAATACTTCCAGGTCTATGCTCCCGATCTTCAGTTCGCCATTTACTTTATCCTTTAGCTCGGCGGTAACCGTTTTTAAAAGTGATTTTTTATTGTAAGTGATATAGCAAGCAAGCGCTATCCATAAGACCAGCAATATCCCGATAAGGATCGCAAGGATTTTGAGTAAAATTTTAGTCCACCGAGGCATGTTATAGTGTAGGTTATAAAATACTGTGCCTTGACTATGAATGTACTATAATATCCTGTAAAGTTTGCGTTTGTGCTGCCTCAAAGGGTAGTTATTAGGTTAAAGAGCAGTCAGAAGAAAAAATAAAGGCCTTACGGGGAGGAGTTGCTTTGTCTGGTAAGGCCTTTATACGATCGTCTTTGTTAAAGTGATACAAAACTAGGTTCCGATATAAATGAATGGTTTCATAATCGGGAAAATCCATTTACAAATAATGGAAAATAAAAAGTGGCCTGCATTGAGGCCACTTTTTATTCTTTCTGTATATGTTTTACTGTTTTACCATCTTCCTGGTCAATACATCTGTTGGTGTAATGATCTGAAGGACATATTGTCCCGGGGTAAGTGAAAGGTTGCTTACATCGATGCTAAACCTGTTTTGGCCGCTCATCAGCAGTAAATCACTGTTGTAAAGAACCTTTCCTGTAATGTCAAACAGGTGGATGGTTGCTTTAGTATCAGAGTTAATGCTATAGCTGATAAAGATCGTATTGCTGAAAGGGTTATTGTCCACGTTCATGCTATTGATCTTATTCACCTGCTTAATACCTACAGTTGGCAAAACCACATCTTTATCTACGAGGAAAAAGCGGGAGAAACCGGTGAAGTTGCCTGCAAAGCCTTTGAAGTTGGCACTTGTAGTTATCACTGTCGGCGTTACCAGTTGCGTGTTCAGCACGTTAATATCAGAATCTTTGGCTGCTGTGGTTTTGATAATACGGACATTACCTGTTATTACATTGCCCAGTTCTGCCGTATCAAAATAAATGGTGGTGTTGCTGGTTGCAGTATTGCCATTTGTAGTTGCCTGGATGTTGAATTCCTTCGAAGACCTGTTGGCTCCCTGGCCCAGTGCAAATGGCGAAAATCCATTACCCTGCTTTGATACGCTTGTAGTAACACATCCAAGATCTTGTGATGGCAGGTTCAATTGTGCTATCAGCTTGTTGTTAGTACTGCTATAGAAATATACATCCTGGTTGGCATGTACATCCCAGCTACGGTCAGATGGCGCTGCGGTTTCTGCTTCTGTATTGACTACTGATTGTGTAAATGCAACCCTTGGCCTGGAGTTGGATAGTTTAGAAGTGCTGAAACTAAGGGCACACGCACTAGTACCGGATGTTTGGAAGTTGTAAGCAGTAATGTTATTAATGCTGTTGGATGCTTCTACGCGATCGTTGCTATCCGCAGATGTTGCTGCGGCTGAATTTGCGAAACATATTTCGCAAACAACATTGCTTAATCCATCCCATGTAAAAGGAGAGCTAAGTATTATTTTGTTCCATCCTGCTGCACTGACAAACGGGCCGCTGAAATAGGTAGTAAGCCCTGAACCTACAAAGCCTTGTGATCCGTTAAATAGTGCCTGTGTTGTGAGACCAAGTTTAACAGTGTAGTTAGAATACACTTTGGTTGATTTCTTATCTACAACATTAAAGCTCATTACAGAAATAGGAGTATTAGGTTTAACACCGGAAGCTTTCAGGTCTGCGGCACTTATGATAAACTGTGTCCTGGCAGATTGTGCAGCACCAAAAAACGGTGTAGCTATTTTAGTATATAAATTAGCATCTCCGGCATAGTAATCTACATCTCCTGCTACCTGTGGCACTGTGCTATTGCCTTTGATAGTGATCTGATATTCATGGTAAACATCCCCAATAGTTGCATCATTACCCGGTGATATGCTGAATGTTAGTGTCAGATCTTTATCGGTAGTGGTAACGCCGTTATCCAATATGTTCAATAATATATGCTCAGTAGATATCGTACCTGCTGTGAATGTTACTGTATTGTTCACAAAGCTATAATCGGTACCTAATACTGCCGTACCCGTACCGGTAACAGTAACGATCGGGTTGCTACCTGTCGCTGCTGCGTTGATGGTGATGGGTATATCAATAGTCTTGTATGCAGGACACGCTGTGCTGCCGGATACTTTGTTTACCACAGTATCATGGTTTACAAAACCTATCTGCGGACCGCAAGGTGCAAATGCAGCGCCTACGTTTACTGCCCTCCAGGCGCGGGTTACGGCTTCTACTTCCGGTGAGCATGCACCATATATAGTAGTGGCAACACCAATGCTTGTAGTTCTGCAGGCAGCATAGTTGTCTGTATTGTTCAACAAAAGTTCTGTACCATAAGCTATCCTTGCTGCTTTTTGCAGGCCAATGCCACCAACTACATAGCTGATGCTGGCATCATTTGTACCACTTCCACCGTCTGTCAATAGATAATACCATTTGTTGAGTACACCACTGTTGGTATGTACGCCGCAATAGTCATTAGATGAAGTGCAACTGCTACCGGTAGTAACCCAATATGTACCATTATAAGTATCCGGATTTCCGTATTGTTTTGGGATGCGCATACTCCTTAGCGGTACGCGTGCAATTTCTGCACCTACCTGCCACATTGGTTTTTCAGGCGATGCGTAGTGCTCTATGGTTTCTCCCCATATGTCGCTAAAGCCTTCATTCATACCACCGGATTCGCTTTGATATACCAGCCCGCAGGTTGTCTGGCATACGCCATGGCCTATTTCATGCGCACATACATCCTGCGCTGTAAGCGGGTCGAAGCCACCATTCAATATACCGGTGCCATCACCGTATGTCATCCATGCTCCGTTCCAGAAAGCGTTATTATAACCTACATCATAATTAACAAAACTGTTAAGCGCAGATCCGATGCCATCATAACTGGCGCGCGCTTGTTCTTTGCCCCAGTAGTCATATACATTCACTGCGCCCCAATGTGCGTCAATTGCCTGGTTTGTAGCCCATGTTGTGGATGAATTGTCGACATCGTATTGCGTAGTGGTGCCATTGTGAAAAGAGCCGGTATATACACCACGGGTATTATCGTAAAGGATATAAGAGGAACCAGAGAGATCCGTCTCGAAGGATACGTTACCGCTGTATACGCTTTTTCCGGTTGCCGTGATATGTTTGATCACCGGGTCCTTTAATAGCACATTGCCCGTGTTGGCATCAATATATACCAGGTTTCTGCTCAGCGGCGCTTCTGCATATATATTGAAACAATAGGCCAGGTGCAGCTGCTTATTCCGCGCTGTTGAACTAAAATCTTCCACCCATACCATTGTTCCTTTAGGGAAGTAGGTGGCATTAGGATCTTTCATTACTTCACGCAGCATTTTTTCCTGTTTAGGATTCTGCCACATGTAATCCTGCGCATTGATAAAATCCAATGCCTTTTGTAAGGCCTGGCTTTCGGAAAGCGTAGCGACAGTAGACAATTCAGTTGCCGGCCTGAAGATATTACCATGAGCATAGGTAATAATGCCATTTTTTGCTGCAACAGAAAAAGAACCATGCGCTACTTTAATACCTTTATACCATTGCTCGAATCGCTGCACCGCAAGGCCATCTCCCGGATGCTGCGTATATGCAGAAACAAGCTGCTGATTTGGGTCGTCCAATTCCAGGTAGCTTTTCAAAACCTCCGCACTGTTCGCTATTTTCAGTCCCGCAGTTGGTAAGAAGTTAATGTCAGTTATTGTCTGGTCAATGGGATTTCTTGCAAGAGAAGAAACGTCTGTGGATTGCTTTGCAATCGCCGGGGTAAACGCTAATGTACAAAGTACAAAAGCGAAGCCCTTCAGGGTAAATCGTATTTTTTTCATAAACTACATTCAGATAGTGCCCAATATAATACATGAAGTTAAATTTTACAATTTGTTCTTTAGCTATCCGGTAATTTTCCCAGGGGCATAACTTTTTCTCTTGTGTCGTTTAAAAAAGGAGAGAATTATGAAACGTTATGTACTCTTTGCTGTTTTAGTACTGATTTCTTTTGCAGGACGCGCGAATAAACTAACCATCATCGCTAAAGATTATGAGTTTGATCCTGCGCAGGC
This sequence comes from Bacteroidota bacterium, assembly GCA_018267955.1. GTDB lineage: Bacteria > Bacteroidota > Bacteroidia > Chitinophagales > Chitinophagaceae > Polluticoccus. Next base: position 367,423 of record JAFDXL010000010.1, on the reverse strand, counting down.
AACCGTTTATCTTGGTGATACCGTCATGTTTTTATGGGCAACCGGTACCCATACCACTACAAGCACCACCATACCCGATAGCGCAATTGCGTGGGATAATCCTCTAGATCACGGGCAGCAGACATTTGTATATGTACCTGCCGTTGTGGGTACTTACAACTACCAATGCACGCCACATGCTTCCATGGGCATGACGGGCAGCTTTACCGTAAGCCCTGCTACAAGTGTAAACAAAGTTGCCAGCAATGTAGTGTTTGGTTTTTGGCCTAATCCGGCCCGGTCGTCAGCGCATGTAAGGTTTAATAAAGACCTGCAATTCGTATCTGTTTACATTGCTGATATTACCGGCGCCATAGTTTGGAAGGGAGCATTTGAAGATGTGCAGGAAGCTGATTTGAATGTATCTAACCTGCAACCCGGCCGCTATATTGTGTATGCTACCGATGGGCAGGATGTATTTTCACAAAAGCTATTGATACAATAAAAGCCATATTTGGGGGTTTGTACCATCTGTAGTACATTACCGCCATGCTGCTAAAAAAAGTTTTTATAAGCATATTGTTAGTGTTGGCAGCAGGGGTGTCCCTGCTGTTTAATGCACGCTATACCCAACATTCATCTGTATTGTACGGAGATGCGCTGGGATACTATATGTACCTGCCATCTGTATTTATCTATCATAACCTTGACCGGCCGGAGCAATTGCCGGAGGATAGGGATATACCTTTTTCTGTAATGAGGTATGCCGGCGAAATGCGGGATGAAGGCGTGCGGAGTAAAAAAGGAATAGTTGTAGATCAATACACTTATGGCGTAGCGTGTATGGAAATGCCCTTCTTCCTGGTAGCACATGCTATCGAAAAAGCAAAAGGGTTGCCAGCCAACGGGTATTCAGATACTTATAATACCTGGATGCGAATATCTACTGCATTTTATGGTTTACTGGGGCTACTATTAGTGTACCACCTTTTGCGAAAGTATTTTGATGAGATAGTATCGGTAGCAGCAGTGGTGATCCTTTACCTGGGGACGAACTTGTTCTGGTTTGTAGTATATCAGCCGGGGATGAGCCATACGATATTGTTTTTCTTATATGCCTGGTTGTTATTGCTTACAGTAAAGGTTCATGAAAAACCGTCATCTGGCCGTTTTTTATTATTAGGGATGATCGCCGGCATGATCGTCGTAACAAGGCCCACCGATATTGTTTGTGTATTTATTCCACTTTGCTACAATGTTTACAACCGGGAAACATTCATGCAAAAGCTTAGATTCCTGGCAGCTAACAAGTGGGGATTATTCATCTGCGCTTTAGGAGCCTTAATTCCGTTCCTGCCGCAATTTGCCTATTGGAAGATGGCAACGGGACAATATGTTTTCTACAGTTATGGAAACCAGGGTTTTCATTGGCGGCACCCGAAGATAATAGAGGGGTTGTTTTATTTCTCAAATGGCTGGCTGCCCTATGCACCGGTAATGATATTTGCCATCGCTGGCCTGCTGCTGTATAAAAAGATCAACAGATGGATATTCAGCATCCTCGTAATAATGCCTCTATATACTTACCTGATCTATGCCTGGTATTGCTATAATTACATCAATGGCTATGGCAGCCGCCCTATGCTGCATATGTATCCATTGCTGGCAATTCCCCTGGCTGCTTTTATTCAATACATAGGAAGAAAAGGTGCCATTGTTAAAACAGTATTTGCTGCCTGTTGTATATTCTTTTTCTCTGTCAACTATTCATGGAGCATGTTGCAATCTCAAAGCCTTATGAGAAGCGAGGAATCGAACATGTGGTATAACCTGGGAGTATTGTATCAATCAAAACTGCTTTATAACGATTTGGTTACGCTTGATGTAGGAGAATGGCAACCACGAAAAGGAAGTGTTCAATTTGTAAAATCGCTGGGATGCCAGGGATTTGAGGACTCTACATCTGATCACTTTATACCGGACTCAATAGCAGGTACCAAATATATTTACCATGTGCGGGAGGGGGAAGAATACCTGGAGGGTGCATTGAAAATGCAGTACCATAAAGGAATGTTTGGCGATGCGAAATGGTTTAGATGCAGCGGCAGGTTTATGTTCCCTACATGGCCCGCAAGCACGAAATTGTTACTGGAGCTGGGCATCAAGCGCGGAGATAAATTTGTTCTCTGGAAGGGTTGCCGGGCAGATAACAAGATAGGGCTTGCCGATGGCACCTGTAAACATGCGCCTGATAATTTTGACCTCAATCATTACGAGCACCGCCGGTGGGGTGAGGTGTATTATTTTGTGAAGATACCCGATGATTTAAAAGAGGGGGACGAGATCATACTGGATGTGTGGAACAATTATCAGCACGAGGCATATGTAGATGACCTATGCCTGCAGCTCTACAAGTGATCGTACAATAACCACTTGCAGAGCCTGAGGCGTATTATTTATATAGCCTGTCGTCCATTTTTATAAGGTCGTGGTCTATGGTATAATGTGCCATTTGCGTATAATGGCCTTTCGGGTCTATGCCTTCAAACACAACAGTTACATTGTTTTCGTAGTCTATATTATCGAGCCTACCATCGCTGAAAACTTTATACTTGCCATCGTTAATATTATATAACCACGTAAGCGAGTAGGGTGTACCATTATAGGTATCGAGCGTAGTAAAATATATCAGTCCTTTATTGGCATTGAGTATCATATTGGTAATGTCTGATTTTACCGTATACCCGTCGTCAGATTTCATTCCAATGCGTATTACATCTGTATTTTGATTGCTCACTACATCGTAGGATGTGATCTTGGTATTGCCGTTAACTGCAGATTTTTGCAGGTAATAAACTTTATTGTTATACAGGTAGGGTGTACCTGCATCTTTACTGTCGGTAACAACCGTTTGTGTGCTGCCGTTTTGCAGCACTATTTTACCATTCTTCTTAGATACGGAAGTTTGGGCTATAGCGCTTGCGGTGGTAAGCATCAGAACGGCAGATAAAAAATATTTTGTCATACTTAACGATTTATGGTAATGCTAATATACTAACGTATCAGTGAAATATCGCCTTTTACATTAATAGGTTCTCCGTTTGTACAGAATGCGTTTATCATATATACATATACATCCGGCGTTAATTCCTGCCCTTTGAAGGTTCCGTCCCAGCCATATCGCTGATCGTTTGCGGGGGCATTGTTCACTTCATACACTATTTGCCCCCATCGGTTGTACACTGCCATGTGGGTGATAGTCCTTATCCCGGTTACAGAAGGAAGGAATACATCATTAACGCCATCGCCATTAGGTGTAAATGTATTTGGTACAAACATCACCGTACCATCACAGCTAACAGTCAGGAGGATATCGTCTTCGGCAGTACAGCCTGCTTCATTGGTTACCTTAGCATTGTATCTCATGGTTTTGTCCAAAGTTGCAACCGGATCTATGCAATCATCGCAACTCAGGTATGTAGCGGGAGTCCATTTAATATTATTGGCATTGGTAACCGCCGCATGTAGCTGTATTGGTGTCCCCGGCGAAACTTTCCTGTCCGGCCCCAGGTCAATTGTTGGCATAGGGTGTACGTTTATCGTCTGGTACAATGTATCGGTAAAGCATTCATTTTCTTTAATGATCACACGGAAGGTAGTCGATTCGTGTATGCTGGTTACCGGGTCGGGAATGCTTGCATTGTTAAGCGAACCGGCAGGGGACCATTCATAGCTGATGCCCCCGGCAGCGTGCAGCTGGGCAGAGGAACCATCACAAATATCCTGGTTTGGCCCCTTGGTAATATCCTGGCGTGTAATGATAGATAGCGTTACTGCACCGGTATCGCGGCAGCCATTTGTATCAGTGGCTATTACCTGGTAGGTAGTAGTTATTTTAGGGTGTGCCACAGGGCTGCTGCATGAGCCACAAGAAAGCGTGCTGCTATCGTTCCAAACATAGGAATTACCACCACTTACGTATAACTGGAAATCTTTGTCCTGGCATAAATTGGATGATGGAGTTAGATCCAATTGCATAGCAGGGAAATTAAAGATGTCGGTAGTAGCAGAGGCGACACATCCGTTGGCATCTTTTATTGTCAGCGTATAGCTGCCGGCGCCAAGCCCGGTTGCATTCGTTCCGGTTTGTACGGGGGTAGTATTCCATGTATATGTGTATGGCGATACGCCACCTGTAGCATAGCCTTCCACTTCGCCGCCTGCTGACCCGATGCAGGTTTTGCTCAGGGCCTGTGCAGTAGCAATAAAAGGCGCTGGTTGGCTTATCGTAACAGTATCGCTGTTAATACAACCATTTTTGTCTGTGACTGTCACCATGTATTTGCCCGCAGGCAGGGTAGTAGCCAAGGCATTTTTTTGCGCAGGACTGGTATTCCAGTTATAAGCATATGGCGCGGCGCCACCAGACGCGCTGGCTATTGCGCTACCATCATTGCCATCATAACATTTTACATTATTGCTGCTGTCAATTGATACCATCAATTTAGATGGCTGCCCGATTATAGAAACAGCAGTATCCCTGCACCCGTTTTTATCTGTTACTACAACAGTATAGCTGCCGGCAGGTAAGCCGGTTGTTGTAGCTGTTGTTTGTGCCGGTGTTGTGTTCCAGCTATAGGTGTAGGTTGGTGTTCCTCCGGAAACGGTTACACCTGCATGCCCGGTGTTGCCGCCAAAGCATCCTACATCTACGGTAGTAGGTATAGCTGCCAAAGCAGTAGGTTGTGTGATGGTGGCCGTAGCAGTATCACTACAGCCATGCGCATCCAGCACGGTAACTATATAATATCCTGCACCCAAACCTGTAGCAGCAGATGTTGTTTGCGCCGGTACCGTGTTCCAGGTATAAGTATATCCCGGCGTACCGCCATTTACACTGACAGTTGCCGCGCCGGTTTTATTTCCGTTGCAATCAACATTATTGGTACTGCTTGTACTGGCAATAAGCGCAGTAGGTTGTGTAATAGTGGCTGAAACCTGGTAAGTACAGCCTTTGCTATCTGTAACGGTCACAGTCTTTGTTCCTGCGGTAAGTCCCGTAGCTGTAGCCGTTGTTTGTGCCGGGGTGGTGTTCCAGCTATAAGTATATCCCGGTGTACCGCCGTTGGCCAATACAGTAGCTGCTCCGTTGCTGCCATTGTAGCAGCTGACGTTCGTTGTACTTGTAATGGCAGCGGTAAGCAGGGCAGGCTGTGTTATGGTTGCCATTGCTGTATCTGTGCAACCATGACTATCTGTTACAGTAACGATATATGTTCCGTTGCCTGAAAGGGTTGCAGTTGATGTTGTTTGCACAGGTGTAGTGTTCCAGCTATAAGTATAAGACGGGGTGCCACCTGTAACTACAACAGTAGCGCTTCCGTTACCGTTATTACAGTTAGGATTGGTAACCGTGCCCATAGTAGCCACTAACACATTAGGTTCTGTTATTACTACAATAGCAGTATCTGTACATCCATGCGCGTCAGTTACAGTGGCAGTATAAGTTCCGGTTGCAAGGCCTGTTATTGTAGCGGTAGTTTGTGCCGGGGTTGTACTCCAGCTATAGGTATATGGTGCTGTACCACCATTTGCGGCTACCGTAGCGGTACCGTTATTCGCGCCGTTACAACTAACATTCTGATAGCTGCTGATGTATCCGTTGAGCAATGTTGGCTGGGTGATAGTAGCTAATGCAGTATCAACGCAACCTTTTGCATCTGTAACGGTAACAATGTAATTACCGGCAGCGAGGTTGTGGGCGGCTTGTGTTGTTTGCGTAGGTGTTGTACTCCAGCTATAGGTATAGCCCGGAGTGCCACCTGTAACATTTGCAGAGGCGGTACCATTATTGTCGCCATAGCAGTTCACATTAGCTGTTGAAGCAATACCTGCTACTAATGGGGTAGGTTGTGTGATAGCTCGTGTGGCCGTATCTGTACAGCCATGAGCATCGGTAACCACCACGGTATAGGTACCTGCAGTTAAACCGGTAACCAAAGCTGTGGTTTTTGCCGGCGTTGTATTCCAGCTATAAGTATATGCCGGTGTGCCGCCCGATACATAAACAGAGAGTGTGCCATCGTTACCATTTGCGCAGTTCACATTTTTTATGGAGTCAATAACAGCATCTAACTGTGCCGGTTGTGTGATGGCAACTGTAGCAAAACTGGAGCAGCCTTTGGCATCGGTAACGGTTACCGTATAGTTGCCGGTTGCCAGCCCTGTAACAGAAGAAGTAGTGCGTGCCGGTGTGGTATTCCAGCTATAAGTATATGATGGCGTGCCTCCTGATACAGAAACCGATGCTGCACCATTCGTTCCTCCATAGCAGGCAATATTTGTACTGGAAGCGATGGAAGCTACAAGAGAGGTAGATTGAGAAATGGTTGCCAGGGCAGTATCGGTACATCCATGGGCATCCGTCACCGTTATGGTATATACACCGGCCGTTAATCCTGTTGCCGTTGCTGTTGTCTGTGCAGGGCTTGTATTCCAGCTATAAGTATAATTAGGTGTGCCCCCTGTGGCTGTTGCAACTGCTATACCGTTGTTGCCTCCATTGCAGCTTACCTGGGTGGTAGAGTAGATGGATGCATCCAGTGCAGTTGGTTCCGTTATAACAGCCAATGCAGTATCAGAGCACCCGTTACTATCTGTTACGGTAACAATATAGCTACCGGCAGTAAGCCCTGTGGCTGTCGCTGTGGTTTGTGCTGGGCTTGTGTTCCACCTGTAAGTATAAGAGCCGGTGCCACCGGTAGTGCTTACTGTTGCCGCACCATTATTCCCGCTATGACAGCTAACATTAGTTGTAGCCGTTACGCTTGCCACCAGTTTTACGGGTTCTGTAATTATGGCCAATGCAGTATCGGAACATCCGTTGCTATCCCTTACCGTAACTATATAATTGCCTGCGGCGAGCCCGGTTGCTGTTGTGCCGGTTTGTGTTGGCGTTGTGTTCCAGCTATAAGTATAAGGCGTAGTGCCGCCTGTTGCCGATACTGTTGCGGTGCCATTATTGCCATTGTTGCAACTTACATTGGTTGTTGCAGAGGTGCTGGCTATCAATAAATTAGGTTGTGTCAGCGTAACACTATCCCTGCGGGTACAGCCGACACTGTCGGTGAGTGTTACAATATATTTACCTGCAGCCAGGCTGGTGATCGTAGAGGTAGTACGCGTCGGGCTGGTATTCCAGCTATAAGTATATGGCGAATGGCCATTGCTGCCGACTGCTGTTGCCGAGCCATTTTGCGCATTAAAGCAAGAGAGGTTTTGCCCGCTGACAGCAAGCGATGGATTACTGAAGATTATTTTTACCGAATCTGATTTAGTGCAATGAAAGGTATCTGTGACTGTTACGTAATAAGTACGATCGACAGTGGTACTGCTTACAGGGCTGGCGCATGTAGTACAGCTCAATGCTGTATTAGGCGTCCAGTTGTAAGTAAAGGCCGGGGCATTGCCCGTGGCGCCGGCATTCAGTTGCACACTGCTGCCATTGCATATAGTGGTATCATTAGAGGGGTTTATTGCAAGTGTACTTATGCTGATCTTTACACTATCGGTTTTGCTGCAATTGTCTGCATCCTTTACCGTTACATAATAAGTTTTTGTCGCAGATACCGTTGCCACAGGGTTTACGCAGGTGCTGCAGCTAAGGCCGGTAGTGGGCGTCCATGAATACGTAAGCGGTATAGCTGTACCTGTGCCTGTAGCATGCAACTGGGTAGATGCGGCGCTGCAAAAGGAAGTATCTCTGCCGGCATCAACAGATAAATTATTGACTTTGACTGTTGTATATAATGTGTCCGGACAGCCGAAGCCTGAAAATGGGGTGAGTATAACTGCGTAAGTGGTAGTATGTGTTGGTTTGGTGATATTTACACTTTGTCCGCTTGTTATATAAGACATGGTGGCAGAATCCCTCCATACATAAGTATCAAAGCCGGGAGGGGCCGACAAACTAATGGTGCTTGCGGTATCACAATTTAATAATGTTTGTATCTGGAAGAGGCCACAATTCATATCCACATAGCCATAGCCAAAGTGTGCACCCAGGGAACAGTCGCCGGAAGCGAAATCTATAGCAACGGTACGGCCTGCATATCCCGTAAGATTGAGGCTGGCAGTTGACCATGATTTGTAATAAGTGTTATTCCTGACGGTAGAAAGTGCAAAACCCGGTAGGTTGGAAGCTGCCACATAAGTAAACTGGCTGCAGTTCACTATTGTATTAGTGGCTGAGTCAAAAGCTTTTACCTCAAATCTTGGCTGATCGGCCGCATTGTGCCCCGGATCTTCAAACACTACAGCATACCTGAAGATGACGCTGTAATTATTAACGCCGCTTGGCACGTGCACATAATAACGGGCACGTTCTGCTTCTGCATTGGTATTGCTATTGCCAAGCTTTAGCGAATACACTCCGCTGGCCGGCGCCACAACGGGGAAACCGCCAAACGGATCTGTAGCAGTGCCGCTGGTAATGGTATGCCGCCCCGTAACCTGCCCCGGAGTAGGGGTGCTTATAGGACAGCAAAAACCTGTATACAGGTTCCAATTTGTAAAATTACCCAGCTCAAAATCAATATTGGTGGGACAGCTTGTTTGTGCCTGTACCCGTGCAAAGACGAAAATGCACGCGCATAGGAGTAATGCGATTCTTTTGTAAGCCATCTGGTAATGGTTTGTTTGTTCTTAGTACTTTTTAATCCTCTATTAAAGTACTCTCTCTTTATCCACAAATAATCAACAAAATCGTGTGTTTCGCTAGGTTAGATTTGCTAAATTATATTATCTGTTTTAATAAATCAAGAGTTTATATCAATAAATTATTACCTTTTAGTGATTGATATTCTGATAGTAATCACCAAAAAAACAACACGTTTAAACACGTGTAAATAAAAAATAATGCAAAATCTGGGTTGGAACGTAAACTATGCTTTACATTTGCAGCTTTAATGGTTAAGAGGGTTGGTAAACCATTTATTCCATGTGAATAGAAAAAGAGGATTTAAAAAGTCCTCTTTTTTATTAAAAAAGAGTTAAGGACGGCAAATAACAGAATTTTAATTATCCGTCAAATTAAAATTGTCTGCAGTAGGGGTGAATTTTGTAACGCGTCCATTTTCAAATACATACATATCTGAATTTTTTTGCTCTCCGAAGATCAGAAAGCTGGGATTTGACTGCAGAAGAATGCTATATTGATGTTTTAGATCTACGGATGTTGACTGAAAGGAGATCTGTACAACATCATACTTTTTTCCTTTGAAAAATAAGTGCAGACCCTTAAATGTAGGATAGCTAACTCCTTCAAATTCAGGTTGTATAATACTTTTTTTCGGCAGGTTTTTTCTATCTGCAACAGGGGCTATCACGTAAATACTACGCCAGCCCGAATGAGCAGGGTAAACCAGCAGTTTGTGCGTTTTACCGTTCTTTAGCTGGCATACCACATCGTTGTTGTCAGATACAGATATCAAGGGTGTATTATCAGCAGTTTCCTCCTCGTTATCGTTGGTTGACGGCGAGGTCATTGCTTTTATAGATTTGCCAAAGTCCGGGGTATCGGTACGTGGAATAATATTGATAATGTTGTTGGCAGGTGGGTTAGCTGCACTTTTGTTTCCTTTAGTTGCGGCATCGTCGCCGTTGGCAGGTTTACCAGCGACCTCGCTGGTATTTTCTGATGGCTGCAGAAATTGTCCGGAATCAACGGGGACTCCGGACATAGAAACAGTTGAATTTTCGGATATATCTTTCTTTGCATTACCGGTAATGTGCTGATTAATAGGCTCTCCATTTATCCACAAGCTAAGTTTATGCCTGCCATAGTAATAACCACCTACTACTATAACGCAAAACAGAACGATTATCAGCGAAACAAATAGAGGGTCTTTCCTGGGGTTCATTGTTATTTTATTTCAACTTCCAGTTGGGCTGCTTCCAGGGGAACGTCGTCGTCCATTGCATCTGCCAAGGCGACGAAGGTATATTTACCAGGTGTTAATGTGCCTTTAGCTAGTTTAAATTGTAAGTATCGTATTTGCTCAGGAAACAAAGGTACGTCGTCTTGATTAAAGGTTTTCTTTTCGCCCGTAGATTGAGAAGATATTTCCACCGAAACATTGCATCTAATTTGCGCACCGCCTATATTTTTTATGCACATTAAATAAGTCGAATCATTCGAACGTTTGAAACTTAGCATTTTTAATTCCTTACTTAACCCGGGTAAGTTTACATAAATATGTGAGCCAATCTTTATTTGATTTTCTAAAACGGTAGTGATATTACCCGCTTTATGCTCAGGAAGTTTTTCTTTTGGGACATCGGCTATCAGCATAGCCCATTTCATTTCACTCATGTCAACGGAGTCCGGAACATTAACTGTTACTACTACTGTGCCTATTTTGCCCGGCGGTACTTCCAGGTAAGTTTTGTCAAGTGTTATCCAGTTGGCGCATGAGTTCTTGGTAGTATTTGCTTCATAGAAAACGATATTTCCTACTGAATCTCTCATAAAATCTTTGATGGTAAGGTTAATTGGGTAGGGTTTATCTTTTCTATTTATGATATAGAAGTTTTGTTTTCCTGTCTTCCCTCTATCCAGGTTAAAATCAAATGAAGCTGGGCCGAAAGAAACTACTTTTTTTTGCTTTAATGAATCATTTAGATGACGCGCTGCTAGGGTGTCGGCTGCGGTTGGAACTTTCTCTGTGCTGTCTTTCCCCTTGTTTACTTGACCAAAACTTGTTATAGTTACACAGCAAAAAAATAATAATAATAAATGATTTTTCGTTGGCATTGATAGTTATATTTGTAATGGACTTTCGTCAGATAATTTAAAAATTAATTTTAGTGCAGGCGAATTTACTCTTTTTGGCATAATTCTTATGAAAAAAATTATATTCCTATTATCATTATTACTGCCTGCAGCAAGTCATGCTCAGGTTGCCTATGGTGGCCCTCCTGCTAATCCCGGCAATTCAAACGGAGTAGGTAACTCCTATGATATAAATGTTCAGATAAATAACCCGGCATATTTCACGTATACCAATGTGGATGAGTTATTGCAGCCTAAGGTAGTTACTAATGCTTTTCAATTAAGCTTCAAGGCTTCCCCTCATGAGAATACCAGGGTATTTGCACAGATAGACTTTTCAAATAAAAGAAGATTGGTGCCTGAAGGCTGGTTATCGCTGAAGTTATTTAATACCACGTCCAACACAGCTATAATCGATAATAGCCCGGTGGCATTATCCAGTTACCCTATGTTGCTGATTACGCAGCCCCCGGTTCCGGGAAATAATACTTATTCCTTTGTATATAATGTTATACTAAACCCCTTAACAAAGCACGTTCGCCCGGATAACTATAATTTCACGATCAAATTCACAATGACCAAGCCATGATATTTAGGTATACCTATATAATATTGTTATCGCTTTTATTGCCATTGATTGGTTACAGTCAAAATGCTACGGTGCAGGGAAATGTAAGTATGCCTTCATTGATAGACCTGGAGGTAACCTATCCTAATAATCTGCAAATAGGTTTTGATAATTTAGAAGAATTTGCTCATGGTAAGGAATATCGTAACTGCATTAATTTATCTGTAAAAAGCAATTGCCCCTGGGTGGTGAGCGTAAAAAGCAGGGATAACATGTTCAGTGCACAATCTTCTGGCAAATCAATTATTTCACCTGATATTATTAGTTTGAAAGAATCCCGCAGTGTCGCTTATACACCTGTATCGAATGTATTAACTCCGTTGATTATTAGTAATAATGACGATGTGATTAATCAATATACTCTGGATTTGAAAATGGCAACTCCATGGAATGCTGAGGGGGGGCAATATGGCTTGAACTTGATATTTTCTATTTCGGCACAGTAATTATATATATCATTTCATATTAAAGGCAGAGCATAGCTCTGCCTTTTTACTATTACCTGCATTTTAGCAGCTAGTATTATTTATTACCATGGTCTGTACTATCCTTAGATACAGGCGGCATAGTTTTATTGGTAGTATCTGTATAATGGGATGCATCTCCCGGAACTGTAAAAGTTGTGGTTATAGAGGTGCTTGTGCTTGATCTTTCCACTTGAGGGATAGCTAAACTTATGAAAGGGATGAGTAAAATTAACCATATGATGTATTTCATTGCCTTATTTTGCACAAATATAAGGGTGTTGTAATACGTTAAGCTCGTTTTTCTTCACTTTTCAGGGCTTTTTCTTCTTCAAAACTTATAATAGTTTTTTTGAATTTTATTCTGAATATGTGCATTTCCTGTTAATTCATGTGTATAACCATGTCTATAAACTGCATCTCCCGGTTGATATGTTATCTGGTTATTAACCATTTGTAAATTCAATATTTCTTACGAATCTTTTTTTAATCATAGTAAATTGATTTATAATCAATTGATTATAAATCAATTTGCTAATTTATAATTGATTGATAAAAGTGGCTGTGTTTCATTCTTTTTATCGAAAATGTGGATATCCTGTGGTTGACATTTTCAATAAGATGTATTCGAAAGCTAATATCTGTTTGATTACAGGTGTAACATCTTGTTCTTTTAAACCTGTTATTTATCATCTGTATTTTCTTTGTAAGTAGCGACAACCAAGCATTTTAGGACACTTTAAAGCTCGTAGGTATGCTTGTTTTGAGTGCGGAAAATAGTAATTCACATCATTGATGTGCCCTTTGCATGTGGTTTTGTGGTTATCGGGTGAGTAAATGAGTTTACATCCGTTAAGGTTTTGTTAGAGATTTGCAATACAAACTTTTTTTAACCATTTAAAAATCAAAAACAATGAAAAAAATCGTTCTCGCATCTGCGCTGGCTTTCGCTTCTTTCGCAGCAAACGCACAATCATTCCCTTCTAATCCATCTACTAATCCTTCAACAGTAGATCGTCAAGAAGATGCAGCTAATCTGACAATAATGATGCACCTGCACGACTGGATTGACATTGACAACGAAAACAACCTGCTTATCAGCACTCAACCTGATGCTTGGTCTGACCTGAATAATGGTTGGAATGTAGGTTATGGTATTTTTAACCTGTCAGCTTCTCGTAAATGTAAAGTAGCTATAAAATCTACTGATGTTAGAGAAGCTTTACACCCAACTGCTGGTGCTGGTTCAGGTTGGTATTTCCCAGCTAGCTACTTGTCATTAGAGCAATCTAGCTCAGTTGCTGGAAACATTTCTCAAACTGTTACTGGTTCTGGTTTTTCTGATTCTTGGAATCAAATCGACCACCTGACAGGTGCAAACCAAACTTGCTACACTAGCAACCAAGGTATGTATCTGCGTCGTCTTCAACCGATGATCGGTGCGTTTAAACACGATGGTGCTGGTGCTTATTACACTCAAAACCTGAACGGCGGTACTTATTATGGTACTGTTACCTTCACTGCTACACTGCAATAATTGATTGTTAGCATACAAATTAAGCCCTTCCTTCCTTTAGGGAGGGCTTAATTTCAATATCACCACGAAGAAATAAGGAAAGAGAAGGGGAGGTAAAAAACACATTGTCAACGCTAAGCGACCCGTATCGTCTTCAATTTGCCCCCGTGAAAAAAACACAACATCTCCTGCTGTTCATCTGTTTACTGATGATTATTGCCTTAAGGGCAGCAGCATTTTCACACCAGGATTCCACGTTTACAGTTAGTTTCAGGGATTCCCTGATATCCAACAAAAGCAACAAAATACTTTATAATAATATTTTTGTTAACAACACGTCCAATGATACGATTGTTGTTAACGGATTTGTGTCTTTGCCCAAAGGATGGAAAAGCCTTGGCGGCAATCTTGATAATATTTCCATTCAGATACCACCCGCAAGTATTAGGAATATCCCTGTAAATATCATGCGACAATTAAATGTTGCAGCATTATGGCAGAAAGTAAATTTTTCATTTTGGGAGCCTAATAAAGGGGATACCCAAAAATATTTCTACAATATTAGTGTTGAGGCAGAAAATCGTTTTAGAACTGATCAACTAACACAAGACATAACACTTATGGAAAAGCCTGAAGTTATGCACCTTGGTGTTCACTTAAAAAATACAGGCAATGTAGCAGACACGTACACTTTGCAGTGGAAAAATTATAGTTTAAAAATAGATATTGGGCAAAAGATTTTCTTATCGCCAGGTAAAGATACTGTGTACTACTACCCTTTAAAATTGAATAATACGCAGTGGAATAAATTATACAAAGAAACAATACGCTTATATATTACTTCATCTAATGATAATGCCTATTTAGAATATAATATAAACAGGCCTCAAAGTTCTTTAAAGCAGAATGAGTCCCCATATAATAATATTCCTGTAACAATAGAAGGAGGGGCCATGATTTTAGGAAATTACAAAACTTATAATTTTGGTGCGAGAGGTCAATTACATTTTGGAGAGCATCTCTTTTCTTTTACCTATAAGAGCAAACAATTCGGCAATATTCCTAACACACTCCAGAGAAATTATTTAATGGCAGGTTATGATTATCGCAATTGGCATGCTCAGCTTGGCCAAACAAGCATTACTGATAACTTTTTGGCTATTGGAAACGGTGCTAAAATTACGTATCGGGAAAGCGATAAGAAAGAATATTCACTTGGCGTGGTTATACATAATCCCACTATGAGTGTTTTTCAAAGCGATGAGATTGCTGCAAAAGCTAAATACGGCGTTGATAAATTTGTTGTTACAAATGCCATAGAGGCAAATTCTGACAAAATAAATAATGTGGATGCCATTGTTGTAAACAACAATGTGCAGGTTATTAAGAGGGATGATATGCAGTTGTCAGCAAATATTGGCGGTGGAGTTGAAAATAATAAGAATACTAATGTTGTGGATGGAGATATTAATCTGGGCTATGATTTTTATTACAATTTGCATAAATGGGCATTCAGCTCGTATATTGATTTCCACGGAAAAAATTTTCCAGGCTACAAAAAAGGCCTGGATATGCAAAATCACTCAATAGTTTATGCAATAGGAAAAGGATATGTCGGTGTGTTATATAGCCTGAACGAAATACGTAAGAATTTCTTGAGAGATACATTGTTTAACACAGACATATTGTCCTATAATACCCAGAAATATGGTTTTACTGGAGGGTATAATAACGGCAGAATCAGTATAATGGCAGGGGCTGGTATATTCAAACAGAAAGGCTATTCTAATATGTACAATACAAATCACTACTATTATAGTGATTTCAATTTCGAAAGAAAGCTTGATAAGGATGGCTCAAGTAAAATAAACCTCATTTCGCAAAATACATACAGTAATTCAATAAGCTCATTAGTGACAAGTAATATGGCATCAGCCAATTATAAGTTTTTTGGCGTGACGGGGTCGTATGTTCGAACACCAACTTATGAAGCTGATGCAAATGGGAACACTGTAGCAAAATATAGTGAAACCCTTAATGGTGGTCCATACGTAAGTTTTGCATTTTTTAGAAAAACTCTGACAGGGACTGTTAAATATATGTTTTTCAAAACGGTTAGAGATAATTATACTAGAACAGGCGTTGACGCAAATATTGGATATAATACTTTAAGAACGGGTACTTTTCTTCAACTTGGAGCGTATATGCCGATCAAGGACAATGGAAATATTCAGGGACTTCCATTAAATCAATCAAGGTATGGATACGTAACATTAAGTCAAAACTTAAAGATACCTGTAATTACTCACAGAAAATATTATGATCTCAAGGTTATTGTTTACTACGATGCAAACAGTAACAACATACGCGATAAAGATGAGAAATCGCTTGGTGCTGTGAATATGGGCATCAATGACGAGATCATGATGACGGACGAAAATGGTGTGGTGGACTATGAAAATATCCAGGAAGGTAATTACAAACTTGATCTTGCAAATAGTAAGATGGATGACTTAGTTCCGGTTGATGGCCTTATTCAATCTATTACTATTAAAAATAATACTACTTACCAGGTGCCATTTAAGAAAGGACGCGCCATCAATGGTAATATTAAAGTTATCTCAGATAATTATAGCAACTATAAATATGGTGCCAATATGATAGAGGTGACTGCTGAAGATACCAGTGGCCACAAGTACAAGACTTTTACTGATGAGAATGGCAATTTCAATCTGTTTGTATCAGAGGGCATATATACGGTTTCTATCAACGAAGCATCATTTGCAGATACCGATTTCAAACCTGCAAAGGTATCCTATACCATCGATTTATACAGCCATGATAACAGCTACGTTGTTTTCGAGATCAAACAAAAGAAACGCAAGATCAGATTCCTGAATCAATAAAATACTAAGCACATGAAAAACATTCTATTCCTCATTATTCTGTTATGTATCGCTGCCTCTTCATTTGCGCAGTCGTATAGGTACAACACAGTGATCATTGCCGAGAAAGGCGGAGATGGTTTCGGTTTCAGCAACCAGGTAACGAAAAAAAGATCAGGTACTATATTGGTGAAGCAAGACCGTGTATCTGTAGACTTTAAAAAATATAAACTGAAAAAGCAGATCGGCGACAACCTGTATCGCACCAACGGCGGAACCGTACAATGCATCTATGACGCTACCGACCTGGTAGCCGTGCAGATCAACAAGTTTAATGTGGCCTATTATTACCAGATAAAGGCAAATGACATAGTAGCTGTTAATAAGCCATAGGTTATTGACTTTTACGTTAAAAAACTCTATATTTGTTACCTGATAGTAAGCTAATAATTTATAACCTCCTTTAAATTATAGCATTATTGATCAACCCCCAACCAACACCTATGTTAGCATCCATATCCGAATTCTTTGGTCAAAGGGTTTATGGGAAGCAATTCCAGGACCTTTTTGAGCAAATGGCTAAGACAATCACCCGGGAATATATCCAGGAGATATACAACCATATAGAAAACTATGGTGTACCCCCTTCATTTGAAGAAATGATGGAGAAGGTAAAGGCGCTTACCACAGAACTAACCATGCGTGCCGAATGGATACGCGAAGATTACAAAGAGGGCAGGGGATACCGTTCCATTAAGCTCACCACCGGCTGCAAGCGTATTATTAAGAACTCGGTAAACGAGTATCTGCGCCAGTCTAAAACAATCACTGCCATCCGGGTAAATCAACGTCCGGCAATCCCGTACAACGAAGCGATGTAAAATCTACATACTGCCATAAAATAGTAAAGAGCCGCTAGACAACGGCTCTTTAATTTTTTAGTGTTTTACTAATAAAAGACTTTATGGTAAAACAATGAAAAAATCGTTCTGCGCCAAAATTAATTAAAAGTTTAGAATTGCATAACAAATATTGTAATCTAACACGTTAATATATTTTTAGAATCCGTATAATTAATTGTAAAACAGCTTATTGTAGTATATAAATGGTTGCAGATGCCAGGTAGTGTGGCCAGTGTTTTTGCGGTGACTTTCTGCACTGTAATCCTTTAACGTCTTAATTGGTAGTTAAGCAATTTTAAACAGCTCGTTAATCGATGCTGTTTTCTTTTTTTTGATATTAAGCTGTGGCATATTTGAGGAAATAAAAAACACACCTAATGCCAATTACGTACAACGCAAAATCATCCATCATTAATGAGGGTACTGCAGAGATTGAACGTTATGTGGTGAAGATAACCCAGCTCGCCGGCATACAAGGCGATGAATTCATCCGTACCTTCCCCTTTACATTAGACAGAAGAAACTACACGGCCTTTAATACAATCAAGGACGAATTGCCCCCCATTAAAAAGAGATCGTTCCTGGGTATAGGTTTTAGCGCTTACAGGTACAATAACTATATTCAGTTCTATTCTACCTACAAATCATTCCCGCTGAAGAAAGATGATACTATCACTTTTTATTTTGAGAATGATGTAAAGATGGAATTCACTTTCCTGTATAATAACAAGAGCATTGGCTTTATGCAGAACAATGTCTTCCCGATAAAAGATGCAGATCTTATTTTCCTTTCCGAGAACAAATTGCTCCACTGGAAAATGACCAATAAAGAAACAGGCCTACATATGGTAGGTGGTTTTGAAAGCCAGGAAGGTAATAAACAGTACGCTTCTGAAAAAACAGGGCAAGGCCTGTTTCGCAAAATGGCTAAAGAGATATTCGAGGCAAAGACCCTGCTAATTAAAAAATACAACCCGCTCGATTAGATAGCTCCATCATAAACAGGATAGGGCAGGATTCAGTTTCCGCCTTATTCTTCGTTTAACTCTTCCAGGTCGGCACGTATAGAGTTGGCTTCTCGTCAGGTTTCCTGTATAGCAGGTATGTCGCGCCTTTTAATTCAGGTAATCTACTTCATCCATTGCTGAATGATGATACATACACCCGAGGCATCCACCAATGCAAACTCTTTAGCATTCCAGGGGCGAAGGGTAACAGTACTGAGGTTGGGGTGTAGCAGTTGGGGATGACTAGCGCTTATTGTTTGGTAAACTGAGTCTATGTCATTTGTTTCCAGGCGAAGCTCCGGCCGGTCTTTGGCGGCAAATTCTGCGTTTTCTACCAGGTGTACTTTCAGGTTGTCGTTTACTACTACGCAAAATGGCTGATGGAGAGATGCGCGGTCATCGTAGGTAATTGTAAACCCCAGACAATCTACAAACAATTGTATACCTATACTGATATCGGTATAAAATACATTAGGTACAAGACAAGTGAAATTCATATTGCAAGGTTATATGTCAAAGCTAAGTCATATTATTATGTAGTTTGACGTAATGTTTTGAGCCTAATAATTATTCGGCATGGATATTGTTTAGATACATCTGAATAATTATTAATTCTCCAATCACCTAAATTATCATGCGATGCGTAAACGTATTATTCTACTCACCTCAATGATTTTGGTTTTATCTTTTCAAATTTGCAATGCCCAGTCAAAAACGAGGCTTATTGGTTATGAAAATGTTCGCTTAGATACTTTGGGGAGAGCAACCATTAATAATGCATATTGGCAGAATTTTTCTGGGAACAGAGGTTCTGTAATCACACACCCCGTTCGGGTTGGGCTTACAGAGTATACTTATTTTCTCGATGGTAGTTCTGCAGATACTACATGGGCAATTGATCATAATTCATCTATACATGCAGACAGTTCTATGACTGTACGAGTGTATAGCAGTAATAATGATCTTCTTGGATCGAGAAAGTATTCCTGGGATTTCAATACTTCTTCATGGACATCGTATGCTGTTGCAGTAGACACTTTCATTTACTCAGCTAACCGGTTAATTGCCAGTTACCATGTTGAGCATAGTACAGCTGTCGATAGCTTTAACGGGCAGCGCAATGTATATACTTATAATGCAAATGGGCAGTTGCTATCGAATGTAATCACATATCAATCTGGCGATATCTCTAAGGCTGAATATGCATGGTCTGGTAATGATATGACTAGTGAAACATATTATACATTTACTTCAGGATCGTGGCAGTTGGAAACTAAATATTCTGCGATTTATAATAATCAGAAATTACTTACACAGAGGTATAATCGTTGGACCTATGGTAGCCTTGGCACTCTTATTTACAATGAATACTATGACAGTAATGTATACAAGGGAAATATCCTGACGGATAGATTTGGCCGTTATGCAGGTCTTATATATGGTCTTTATTCAGGCCCATTCATGGGGAAATATCCATTCAATATACACTGGAACTTTCAATATGATTCGAAAGGGAACCTTGCTGTTATGACTAGTGAGATAATAGACTCTTTGGGAGTATGGCACAAATTGTTGAAAACAGATTATACCTATAATAACGATAATAATCCAGAAGTAGTTAAGTATAGTGACTATGATTCGATAGCAAATAAATGGAAGCTGCCCAGAAGCGCTACATATTATCATTATTATCCCTTCCCCACCACTGTAGAGGGTGCAAAGTATGAAAACCAACTCAGCTTATATCCTTCTCCGGCACAAAATATTATTCATTTGAAGACATATTTTGCAAAAACTATGGAGTGTAATTTTGTTATTATTGATATGCAGGGTAGGTTGGTGCGGCAATGGAACGAGATAATCGCTACAGGAACCAATGAAACTACTATATCAACTGAAGACTTACCGACCGGCATGTATTGGTTAAAATTATCGTCATCTTCCGGCGTAGTAATAAAGGGATTCAACATAGTGAAATAAGAAAAGACTATAAAAAATAACACCCGCATGATTGCGGGTGTGGCTCAATTGTAAAGTTTTATTATTTGCGCTATCGGAACACGAATATAATAAATAAACCATAGATTCAAAAAAATAATATCAGGGTTTTTAGCGGATAATCAGGGCCTGTGCCTTACATGGAAGGATAGCTTATCGGCTTTCGAATATATAGTCATTCGTATAGCCCCCTTTCCCAGTTTAGTTTGTATCTTATTCCATTTGTGGTTTGCGAAAATTTTATACTGCTAAAAATTATGGTGAATATGTTCCCTGGTATTACTAATGCCATAGGGAAGCGTTTATAATAAGCCGTTTTTGCAACTGCATACATATCATCATTCGCAGCAACCCTGCCAATAAACTGTACACCGCAGTTATTTAATCCACTGTTGGAGGCATAGTATATGGTACCGGCAACCGGTGTTTCATCCTGCATCACCCGGCTATGTAAAGATGATCCGGAGGACTTAAATACAATGCCTTCAGCATCTGGTAAAGTAGTGTACACGCAATTAAAGCAATTAGGTAAGCTATCTATTACATAGCATATAGTAGCTACCTGGTTCGTGCGTAAAAATTCCTGTATTTCCTTCTGCATGTCGATACCTTATAATTCTATGCAGGTTTCTTGCCCTCTTTTCTTAATAGTGCATGTTTATAATGTTTCTTTTCAAAAGAGCTTTCGGGTTTTACTTTAGGTACAGCCGTAGGATGCGCATTATCATCCAGTGCGACAAATACAAAAAATGCTTCGGATACAGGGTGTATTTCGCCGCTTATCACTTTTCGTGAAGATGCATGCACATACACTTCTATAGATCGTGCAAAAGCCCTCGTAACCTTGGCGTTTATAGAAATGATGTCTCCCACTTTAGCCGGTTTTTTAAACGTTACATGATCGATGGATGCGGTAACGGCTATCCTGCCTGCATGTGTCTGGGCACAGATGGCAGAAGCAGTATCCATCCATTGCACAAGGCGGCCACCTTGCAACATGCCCATTGGGTTAGCATCATTCGGGTAAACCACTTCCGTCATAATAGTTTCTGACATGGCAGGAGTTTTTTCTGCCCGGTTGTTAAGTTTTTTCATTTCATCAGAGCGATATGTATAAAGTTGAACAGGATTTTTCTTAAGGTCTATGACCATTGTCATTTTCTCACTAAGTTCTGAAACATGACATCCGTCATGAACGCAATCATGCAATAAGGTCATATTTGCGTTTTGCGCGGTAAGTATTTTCAATATCAATTATGTCTCAATTACATTCCTTCCATATCCCTGTCTTAGGGCTAGGATACTCTATAGATACACCTGCTAAGGTGGCACGCTTTGGTATATCATCTGTTATCTCTGTTATGGATGATGAATTGCTGGAACAGATGCGACGATTTTATTGCCATAAAATGGAAATGCCTTTTACGGGTATTCACGCTGATGAACATGATAGCAGGGCCCGCAGGATCACCGCTTACCTGGATCTTATGAAAGATATGGTGACCACACAAATAGCTGCTATTAAGCAACTGCCATTTGAAGCCGGTAATGACCTCGATAAGTATTTTGAACTATTGCCGGGCCGTTCAGCACTGAAAGGGAAATACAGGCAGATGAAAGCATTACCCGAAGGGTCAGATAAAGAAAGCCTTCAGCAAGAACTTAGAAAGGAGGTCAAACCCGGTGATATAGATGTAAACATTATGGTGAAGGTGGACAAACTCAATAAAGATAAAACAGGCCTTCCTTTACCTTCCGACTACTCTGATGCCATAGCGGCGTTTCGTGGCTTTGCTAATAGTGATCTCTCATCATCAGTAGTGTTATCAGCAGGCTATAACCCGCGTTTGTATGCATATATGGAAACATGCGGGGAGCTTTTTCCGGATGATAAAGGGCAATTGAAAAAGAAGATCATCATTAAGGTGAGCGATTATCGCTCCGCCTATGTGCAGGGAAAAATACTGGCTAAAAAAGGTGTATGGGTTTCTGAATTCAGGATAGAATCGGGTCTTAACTGTGGCGGCCATGCCTTTGCAACAGATGGCATATTGATGGGGCCGATCCTGGAAGAGTTTAAAAAAAATCGGCAGGCGCTTGTTGCCGAGTTATATGCATTGTGTTGTGATGCACATTGCCGCAGAAACATACCCACTTTCACTAATCCGCCGATGCTGAAGATAACCGTACAAGGTGGCATCGGCACGGCTGCCGAGCAGGACTTCCTGCGTGAATATTACGAGGTGGATGCGACAGGCTGGGGTAGCCCCTTCTTACTTGTACCCGAAGCTACCAATGTAGATGATAGTACATTACAGCAACTGGCAACAGCACAACAGCAGGATTATTATTTGAGCGATGCCTCTCCCCTTGGTGTGCCTTTCAACAACTTCAGAAAGAGTAGTGCAGAGAAGCAGCGGCAGGAAAGGGCGGACAAAGGCAGGCCGGGAAGCCCCTGTTACAAGAAGCTACTAGTGTCTAATACCGAGTTTACGGATGAACCCATCTGCACGGCATCGCGCCAATACCAGCATTTAAAGATCAGGCAACTGAAAGAGCAAAATTTGCCGGTGGAGCTATACAATAAAGAATACAATAAGATCATCGAAAAGGATTGCCTTTGCGAAGGCCTTACAGCCCCGGCCCTGCTCAAAGAAGATATCCCGATACCGCATCGGTTAAAAGCGGTAAGTATATGCCCAGGCCCCAACCTCGCGTATTTTTCAGGCATCTTTTCTTTGTCTGATATGGTAGATCATATCTACGGTAGGAAGAATCTGCTCAATTCATTACGACGACCGCACATGTTTGTCAATGAGCTGAATTTATATATCGATTACCTGAAAAAAGCGGTCAAAGATTTTACGCCGGATGCGAAACGGAGCAAATACCTGGTGAGTTTTAGAGACAACTTACTGAGCGGTATAGGGTATTATAAAAAGCTAACGCAAGCCTTTGTCTTATCTATGCAAAATGATCTATGCAAGGCAGAAGGAGAATTATTATATATCAATATCCCTGCTTAGCGGTATAATAGATGCGCAATGTGGGTTTTACCAATACAACTGTTTGAATCTAAAATAAGCAACTGCGGTCCCGAGAGCAAGAACAACGATTAACATGGGTAGCATTTTATATTCTTTCCTTAATGTATGATTGATAATACCTGCGGCCATAATGATGCAAAAGCCACATGCTGCGATGGGCGTCAGCACCCGGCACATACCTGTAAGCCAAGGTACAACAATGCCAATACATCCAAGCCATTCCAGTGCACCAAGGATCCGGATGGGAACAACAGATGCTCCGGGCTTTATGTGCCCGTCGGCTATATGCTGTTCTTTGCTTGCACTTATCTTTCCCCAACCGGGCATAATAAAGAAAAGTGCAAGTAAAATTTGTATTGTCCAAAGCAAAGTATTCATTGGTTGGAAGGTGCTTTTGATGTTTTTCTCCTATACATCAGGAATGCTGTGAATATAGCGAGCGATGCGGTTGCATAAAGCATTCCTGCACTGATAAAATAAATGGCTGCGGCAATTAACGGAATAAGTACGTTGTTTGCGGACTGTAAACTTTGATTTACCCCCTGCAGCTTTCCTTGCTGGTTTTCACCAACCGACTGTGATAGTTTATCGATGTAAGTTGGTTCAAATAAGCCCTCACCAAAAATTATGAGTATTATAGCGAACACAATAATGACTATAGAATGTATATAAGTACTTATAAGGATTAATCCTAACCCTAAACCAAGCATAGTCAATCCTGTAATTACAATACTTCTTTCCTTTAAACGCCTCAATAACCAGGGCAATAATAAGGCCCGCGATACTATTTCACATATACCTACAATCGTAAGCACGCTGCCAATAACAGCCGGGCCCCATTTGTAGATATCCTTTAAAAATAGGGTGAAGTTGAATTGAAAAATGCCGAGCCCTGCATAAAACAGCGTACCCGTTATTAACATCAATTTTACTTCTTTTATACTGAAGATCTCCTTAAAATGCGAAAAGGCATTGAAACTGCCGGTAATTAAATGTTTATTTCTCTTCTCAAGAGGCAATGATTCGGGTAACAGGAAAATAATTGCCAGCATGGAAAGCAATATTAATCCTGCTGTTATAAAAAAAGGCAATCCTATTGATATATTTCCCAGCAATCCTCCTAATGCCGGCCCGCCAATTTTTCCTATGCCCATTGCTGCGCCTATATAGCTAAACCATTTTGCCCTGTCGTTAGGTTCTGTGCTATCAGATATATAGGCAAACAAGACGGTGATATTTCCCGCGGTAAGCCCATCAATAATACGACCCAGGAAAAGCACCCATAACGCTCCTCCGATGCCAAATAAAATATAGCCGATGACGGATCCCAGCAAGCTGATAACAAGTATGCCCTTGCGGCCATGTTTATCACTTAATGCCCCGAATACAGGAGCGGTAAAAAATGTAGACGCTGCAAATACCGACATTAACATGCCCATTCCGGCTGCTATATGCTGCGGGGCTAGATATTTGCCCACTATAAAAGGTAACAATGGCAGTACCACAGACATGCCAATTGAATTCAACGATACGATCATGATGATGATCCATAGTCTGCTTTGTTTCCGTTTCATCGTCCAACTAACTTTTATGCAAAATTGTGTGATCTATTATGGTTATAATACCTACATTAGGCATTAAAATAGTCGTATCAGACTTTTATGAGTACAAACAAACAACAAACCATTCCTAAAGTGCTATTGGAGCTTGCCCGCTCCTTGCATACTAAGCTGAAGAATAGAAAATTAGAAATCCCGGAGAAATTTGGTAATGGCTATTGTTCCGGATTCGTATTTAATGAGCAAATGCGGATGCTCATTTGCAATTACGAATTGTATCACGATCTGACAATTGAAAATACGGAGGTCGATACATCAAGGAAGACGATATTTTTTAAGTTTCAAAACATATTCCCCGAATCCGGAACATTGTTTAACGACAAGCAACCAATACAGACACCCTCTGTACTAATTGCTACCAGTCGCATCAATACGGATGATATCATTTCTATTCATTCAAATACTTCTGTTATCAACATAGAAGTAGATGCAGATTATCTGCGCGGGTTGTTTCGGATATCTGAGACATCCATGGTATTACAAGGCCTGCTCAATGCTTCCCATCCTTTACTGTTTGAGCAGATCGTTTATCCTTCGCTGCAAAAAATTGTAGATGAAATACTAACGGATCAGGTTAATGACAATTTTGAGTTGTTCTTTTTCAGAATAAAAGCAGAAGAATTGATTTGTCGCCTATTGATGGAATTAGAGAAACGAGACGAAAAACATCTTTATGCGCTCAATAATAAGGATATACAGGCAATATACGAGGTGAAGGAGCGCATCCTCGCTCATTTATCCGATCCGCCGGTTATTGATGAACTGGCAGCATATGCCCATATGAGCCCGACAAAACTGAAACGTATATTCAGACAGATATTTGGTAACAGCATTTTCAATTATTACCAGGAGTTCAGAATGAAAGAGGCTGCCCGTTTGCTGAAGGAAGAAAAATTATCTGTTTCGGAAGTGGGGTACGAATTAGGTTTTACTAACCTGGGGCATTTTTCAAGAGTTTTTAAGGAACATATAGGTATGAAGCCAAAGCAATATAGCAAGACATGATGAGCTCAATAAGGATGAAACTCCCTTTATAGTATAAAACCCGCTCAAAGTGCGGGTTTCAAATTACTGGTAGCCTCGTCAGGAATCGAACCTGAATCTGGAGCTTCGGAAACTCTTATACTATCCATTGTACTACGAGGCCAATTGCTACGGGGGCGCAATATACTACATTAATCGGATAAACATTTTTGTGTATACAGTACCCTTTATTAAAAGCACAAAAGCGCCATTCATGGCGCTTTAAAATTCGAAATAAGTACAACAAACTACATTTGCGTAGCAGTAAAAACTACATCTGTAGTATAAGTACCGGCCGGGAAGTCGAAGCCCGGGTCGGCCATATATTTGATAGAGAATGTTTGGTTGCCGCCCCTGGTGCCATTAGATATTATCGTACGGTCTCCGGGGTTTACATTGGTAAATGAAGTTGTGGAGAATGGATTACGCACGGAGCCACCGGTACCATTTGCTGATACTTTGATATTGAGCACAGAAGCTACAGACATGTGAGGCGCCGGGGAGGCAGAACCTGTATAAGTAAACTGGCTGGAGTTTGCCTTTACAGAAACCGAGAAGTTTTTATTGGAACGTACTACCATTTCCTGGTCGCCCGATGTTACACCATTTGCATAATCATTTACAGTGCTGAAGTTCATGTTTACATCGCTACCGGTAGCATTTCCGGTTCCTGTAAATGTGATCTCAATAGCATCAGAAAGATTCAGGCGGGTGGTTTGCGAAGCGGATGAAGATACCTGCGCATTTGCCTGGCAGGTTGCTGCTATAAGGGCTGTGAGTACAATCAGTTTTTTCATGTTTGTTGTTTTGTGTAATTGTTTTGGTTTGTTGTTGCAAATATGCACATGTAAACATTGTTAATGAAAAAAGTGGATATGCTTAACCTCCGTTTTGCAACCGCTTAACCAGCTATTAATAAGTGCTAAATAATAAGAGCACCGCGCAAGCGGTGCTCTTATTATACGTTGTTATAGTGTCTGAATTATATCTGTGTTGCTGTATAAACTACATCTGCAGAATAAGTACCTGCCGGATAGTTAAAACCAGGGTCTGCCATGTACTTGATAGAGAAAGTTTGATTTCCGCCCCTGCTGCCATTAGATATCATAGTGCGGCTGGCCGGTGTAATATTGGTATAATCGGTGGTAGAGAACGGATTAGATACAGTACCGCCTGTGCTGTTAGCCGTTACTTTTATATTCAATACAGAAGAAACCGGCATGTTGGGCGTAGGGGTAGCAGTGCCTGTATAGCTAAACTGGCTGGAGTTAGCCTTTACAGAAACGGCAAAATTCTTGTTAGAACGTACCACCATTTCCTGCTCGCCGGATGTTACACCATTTGCGTAATCGTTAACGGTATTAAATGCCATGTTTACATCATTACCGGTTGCATTGCCGCTTCCTGTAAATGTGATCTCAATAGCGTCAGATAGGTTTAGGTTAGTTGTTTGCGCAGCAGATCCGCTTTCGCTGGCGCCGCTTGTAGTTCCACCCGTACCGGTACCGCCGCCACTATTACCACCACCGTGGCCGTGGCCATGCCAGTGATTGTCTGCAGATGCAACAAAGGCAGAACTGATAAAAGCAGAAAGGATGATAAGTTTTTTCATGTAGTAATTGTTTTGAGTGCAGTTAATGTTGGTTTGTGATGCAAATATTGCTCAAAGCAGCAGTTGTTAACGAATATTTACCGCCGCTTAACACTGGTTTTGCATCCGGTTAACCAGTTATTAACAAATCAAAACCTAAAGAAATGATTACCAGCATTTGCCAATTATTACCATGTTTGATAATGTAATGTAAAACGCGCCCAGTATTGAGGCGCGTTTTTTTGTGTTTGTCGAGAGAAACGAGTTTTTAATATGCTTGAGGGTAGATACTACCTTATCAGGATGCTGAATATGTTTTTGTCTTACCAGAGACAAAACAAATGTAAGTAGCTATATGCCCTGCACAATAGTACGCCAGATATTTAAGCAGTTTTTAATGTCTATTCCCTGTATTTAGGCAGGCGATTGCAAGCTCTTACTTCTTCGCCTTCAGCGAGGCTATATCGCCTGGCGCCTTAGCCCAGGCATGTTTGATTATTTCTTTTATGGCGGGGCTGGCTGCTTGTTTTTTATCGGTGATCTTTATATGCCGCATCCTCTTTCCTTCGCCCGTTACCAGGCCTTCCGGGTCGGGAATATCAGCGCCAAAGAAGAAACCCAGGTTTACCCATCCGTTTTGCGGGGCAATGTACACGATCCTGTCAGACGATTTGCCGGTGATGGTATAGCCAGGCACGCCATGTGCTATGATCTCTATGGTGCCGGGCATATTGGCAAGTATCACTTTGCGCAGGGCAGTACATATTCCTTTATTGGGCTCTGGCAGGGAGTTGAAGAAGGTGTCTATTGTATCTGAGGTATTATTGCTCATAGCTGCTCATGGTTTAGTAGCCCAAAAATACTGCGGAATGGCAACTCCATTGCCTTCCCCCAAAAAGAAAAACGGAGTTTCGCTAAGAAACTCCGTTTTTTTAAGTCAGGTATAATAACCGTTGCTAATTAGTGAGCTACACGCACATTAACAGCGTTCAGTCCTTTTTTACCGTTTTGTACCTCGAAAGTAACTTTGTCATTTTCGCGGATTTCGTCGTAAAGGCCAGATACGTGTACAAATATGTCTTCACCGCCATTAGCTGGGGTAATGAATCCGAATCCTTTAGTGTTGTTGAAGAATTTAACTGTTCCTTCTTGCATTGTATTTGATTTTAAAATAAAAATATTTGATTAAATTTTTTTGATCTGTATGGCGCTGTATCCGCGTTCTGTTTTCTCTCTTTCAAAGCTCACCCTGTCTTTTTCTTTTACAGGTTGTGTTAGTTGTTTGAAGTGAAAGAAGATGTTTTCTTTGGTTTTGTCATCAATGATGAAGCCGTAACCTTTGTCTTCGTTAAAGAAAGATACCACTCCTTTTCTTTCCGGGTCTTCCTGTACAATTGGCGCTGCTCCAAGCTGAATGTCTTCCAGTGCTATTTCCTTTCTTTCTCTTGTAGGAACAGGCGGTGTGTCTGTTAAGTTACCGTACTCATCTACGTAGGCCATCATATCTTCCAGGCTTTTGCCTTTATTGTTGTTGGCTTTACGCTCCTTCATTTTCTCGGCCTTGTCTTGTTTGCTCTTTGCTTTTTTCTTTGCTTTTTCTTTTTTCGAAAAAGTTTCACTCATGCTATACTATGGTTTTAATTAAAAATGGCAACTGGAAAAGCGAAGACTGAATGTGAAAGGAAATAATCCGTACTGTACTCAGAAGAGGCAAAGGCAGGCGCCTATCAGATGCAAAGATATGATTATTTACTGAATAATTTTCTTTTCATGTTAAAAAAAATGATAAAACATTCCCAAATACCTTTTATTATTTTGATATAATGGGTTTATAAGACTACCTTCATTGCAAGACAATGGCTCTTTGCTTTTGCTATTTCTGATACTGTTTCTGTATTCCGTACATTCTCTTCTTCAGTCTTCGCGTCACGATTGCCATATATTTTTCATCTTTTTTATTTTTTTTATTATGAACATTTTTGTTGGCAACCTGAGCTACCAGGCTACAGAAGAAGATCTGCAAAAAGCATTTTCTCAATTTGGCAATGTTACATCTGCCAAGATCATTATGGATAATTATTCAGGCCGCTCACGTGGCTTTGCATTTGTAGAAATGAGCGATGACGCACAAGCAGCGCAGGCTATCGAAAAACTGAACAACACACTCATGTTTCAGACAGCGATGACGGTAAATGAAGCACGCCCCCGTGCCGACCGTGACAGGCGCGATGCTCCGAGAAGAAGCTTTAACAACAGATATTAAGTGATTGTAGCGGGTGATTTGCTCTTAAGAGATAATATACCCCTATAAAGAAAGGCCGCATTGCGGCCTTTATCTTTTTATATAAATATTGTAAACGTTATCTCTTTACCGCGCCGCCTAGTAGCGTTAATCGTAACGCTTCTGTCCCTTCCAGTTTTATCAGGCGCAGGCTTTGGAGTTCTTTCAAAAACGGCATCAGTTGTTCCCTGTTTATCATTAGTTCATTAGCCACACCCAGTATAGCCACGGCAGGGCGTGGATTGGCCACACGGCTGCTTATCTCTTTGATTTTACGATGTACTTCATTTGCATTACTCATTCATCATTATTTTCCTGAATGTACGCTTTTAAAAGGGTAAGAAATGTTAATTAAAGAAAGGGGAGCGTGTAAATGTCTAAAGTAAAACGGGACCTTTAATTATTTTCCAAAGTTCCGCGTTGGCACCACGCGAGAACTATTTGTGCAAGTTATCATGCATCCTTTTTCTTTCAACCGTCACCAGTTTTTTCGTTAGGACTAGCCAGAATACTATCGAAATTTCAAAAACAGCTGTTGCTAATGCAAAATTTTTTACAGAGTGGATATAATGTAAAGCTGCAAGAATAGCAGGTAAATAGAAAACTGTCAAAGTTGCAATTGCTCCGAAGAAACCAGCAAACATCAAATGAATTTCTGATGTATAGAATAAACGATTTTTCAGTATAGCAATTAGTAATGAGTTAAAAGCCCATACCGGTGTTGTAATAGCACAAGCTAACAATGCAAGTTTTAATGTATCCTGTGATGCAAAGAATGATTTGTTTAAAGAAAAAATTGTCAATACGCCAGAACTTACAATTGATATAACTATTATTAGGATGTGGGTGATTTTACTAACTGACAGTTTTAACAAACCTGATTCCATAATTATTGTTTTTCAGGATTTTCAATTTGATTCATACCTGACGTTAACAGTTGTATTTCTGACATAGTTGGAAATTGCTTTTGCAGTGCAAGGTCATTTGCACTTGGTAAAACTATCGCCCCTTTTTGATATAAATTTTCCATTGTTTCAATAGCAAGTTTTAGCCTATTTTGTTTTTCAATATTTAGATCTTGGTAGAAATCGTTTGATATCTCTGCTGTTGTTGTTGCTACGTACTCATCAATTAGTTTTTTTTGTCCGTCCTGTATAGCTTTAAGATAGTCATTATGATTGTGTAGGCCTTTAGCGTATTCTATAAAAGTGTTTGCTGCCGCATTCTTTTGCTTTAGGTATACAGCAGCTTTACAAATTGCCCCAACAAGTCCTATCGCTGCTCCTGTATGCAAAGCTACAGTCAACCAAATTGAGCCTGGCTCTGCTGAAATTATTTCAATTGGCTCACCATCTGGCAAATCTGAAACGGGGATGTCAATCACTTTTTTAAATTCATTCGCAACCTTTGAGAGATGGTCAAAGTCTTTTGTTTCAGGAAGCCTAATGTCTATGTTGTTTGTTGCAACAAGTTTAGGAAGTTGCGCTATATATCCAACGAGGTAGCGCAACCCAACTATTAATTCGTTAACCAGCCTTTCAATAGGCAATATTAGACTACTTGTAGTACGAAGAGAATCTTCATTAGTTTGATACAAAAATGACCTGCGTAATTCTGAGATTTCACCTTGAAAGTATCCTGTTTCTTCGAGTTCAATAACCGCTTCTTTTAATTTTTTTATTCCTTTTACTAAGTATGGTTTGTCCGATCCCATACTAGTGTCATAAATGCTATTAAAGGCAGGTAATAGCTCTAGTGCTTGGATAAGATTGCTAATGTTTCTACGAAGATTCATGTCAAATATATGTATTATGCTATTTTAGTTTCGTACAGTAACAAACAGTACGCCAATTAATGTTGCATTCGAACGATTTTTGTTCTAATATACGTCTTGGCGTATTTACTGTCAAGCGTTAAAACACCCTCCTTTAAAATGCCTAGATTCAGGTTCGATTCCCGACAAGAATCGAACCTGAGCCATCGTATTTTATTGTTTGAATTTTAGTCTGCAGATTCCCCCAATGCAAAAGCACCAACTCCCATTTTAATCTCGAAAGTTCACATCCCATACCGTTTTTTCACCCTTTGTGCTATTTATCAGCGGTGCTGGCATCGTTTTAAACTAAGCTGATTATGTTGTTAACTGATTATTAGTTGAAAATGAACATTGACCAGACAGATGTATTTGTAATTGTTGTTGTTTTAATTCCACTTCTTATCACATTTAGATTGGGTGTGTATTATGGAATGCGTAAGCAGAGAAAGATTTATAAAGAGGAACAGTTGAATAGAACTAAAACAATTCCATTGCACAAGGATGATAACAAAAATTCAACAATGATATTATAAGGAAGCAAGGCCCTAATAAAGCAAAACGGGAACTTCGATTTTGATCTCGAAAGTTCCCGTTTGGTAGCACGTACGGGAGTCGAACCCGTCATTCCTCCGTGAAAGGGAGGCGTCTTAGCCGATTGACCAACGCGCCGTATTCCCTGTTTGGGAGTGCAAAGATAGCAGTGTTTTTCTTTTCTGCAAAAACTTTTTACAGAATTTTTTTACGCATGCATCATCGCTTCTATAATGCCTAAAAACTCTGATGCTTTCAGCGATGCACCACCTATCAGGCCGCCATCCACATCAGCACATGCAAACAGTTCTGCAGCGTTTGATGGCTTGCAACTGCCGCCGTATAATATGGTAAGATCATCTGCAATGTTCTGTCCGTATTGCGCTGCAAATACACTGCGTATGTGTGCGTGCATATCCTGTGCCTGCTGGCTGGTAGCTGTGCGCCCTGTGCCAATAGCCCATATTGGTTCATACGCTACTACAATGTTTGCCAGCTGGTGTTTGTGCAGGTGAAAGAGCCCTGCTTTCAGTTGTGCTTCTACATATTCGTTCTGTGTACCTGCATCGCGCACTTCCAGGCTTTCACCGCAGCAGAAGATCACCTTCAGGCCATTGTCCAGCGCGGTATCTGTTTTCTTAGATAGTATCGCGTCTGTTTCGTTGAAGTATTCGCGGCGTTCAGAGTGGCCAATGATCACATAAGATGCACCTGCATGTTTTATCATAGATGCAGCAACCTCGCCAGTATATGCGCCCGAGTTTTCTGTGCTGCAGTTTTGTGCGGCTATATATACATGGTCTGTATCTTCTACCTGGTAATAGCTATGTTGTATGTTGATGAATGGCGGAGCTATCACCACTATCTTATCATTATTCAGGGCCGGTAATCCTTTCAATATGCCTGCTACCAGCTCATGGCCTTCGTCCAGGTTCATATTCATCTTCCAGTTTCCGGCTACTATTTTTTTGCGCATTTTTCTTGTGTTGATTAAGTTTAAATGTATTTAGTGTGCAAATAATTCTCTTTGTTTGGTGGTATGTGCAAACAGGTATTGGTACATGCTGCGTTCGGCATCGCTCATCTGCACATTGCGCCTGGCCATCATGCGCGCAGCGGTATCCATAGCACGCTCAAAGCTATACGTGGTCATGCCATCCGCTCCGCCCCAGCAGAAGGAAGGGACGAATTTTTCCGGGAAGCCCGCGCCAAATATATTGGAGGATACACCTACTACCGTACCTGTGTTGAACATGGTATTAATGCCGCATTTAGAATGGTCGCCCATCATCAGCCCGCAGAAGGTAAGTCCGGTTTTTACAGAGCGGTTATTATGCTCGTCCCATATTTTTACCTCGTCGTAGTTGTTCTTCAGGTTCGAGCAGTTGGTATCTGCGCCCAGGTTACACCATTCGCCTATCACGGCATTGCCCAGGAAGCCATCATGCCCTTTATTGCTGTTGGCAAAGAATACGGCATTGCTTATCTCGCCGCCTACTTTGCTGCCATTGCCTATGGTGGTAGCGCCATATATCTTGGCGCCCATTTTTATAACGCTATGCTCGCACAGCGCCAGCGGCCCGCGTATGATGCTGCCTTCCAGTATCTCGCTATCCTTGCCAATATATACAGGGCCGGTAGTGGCATTGATAATGCAGCCGGCATTGATCACCGCACCTTCTTCTATAAAGATGTGCGATTTACCGGTTACCGTAATATGCTGCGGAATAGGAGCGCTGATGCGGTCTTTGGTCACGATCTCATAATCGGCGCGTATAGCATAGTCATTCAGCGAAAATATATCCCAAACATTATTCAGGCATTTGATCCCGCCTTCTATCTGTTTTTGCTTTAAGCCCGCAATTGCCTTTGTGATGTCATCAATGCTCCCGATTCCATTAACTGTACTTACCGCTATAACAGTATCGCCCACTGCCAGGCATTCACCGGTTTGCAGGTGGCTTATCTGCTGCGCTAATTCTTCTGTAGCAAATACAGCAGCATTTATGTATATATTGTTATGGTCTGTTTTAGCGGGATATACTTCCTGCAGATAAGCAGCGGTAAGGGTAGAGGTCTTTTCTTGTAGCAGATGTTCCCATCTTTCGCGCATGGTAAATATGCCGCAGCGTATATCTGCAATGGGCCTTGTGTGTGTGAATGGCAGTAAGCGATACCGGGTATCACTATCAAAGAGAATATAGCTCATATAGATCGTTGCCATCTTTTGTAATACCTGCCCGCAGGAATAAGATGATGTGATTCATATATTCAATAAAAAATCCCGACAAAAATCGGGATTTTCATGCGTATTGCAAATGATATTATTTCTTCTTTTCGTAACGTTTTTTGAACTTGTCGATACGGCCTGCTGTATCCACAAATACAGATTTACCTGTATAGAAAGGGTGAGATTTGTGAGAGATTTCCACTTTTATCAGGGGGTATTCTTTACCATCTTCCCAAACAATAGTTTCTTTCGTTGCTGCAGTAGAGCGCGTCATGAAAGTATAATCGTTAGACATGTCTTTGAACACTACTAAGCGATAGCTTTCCGGATGTATTCCTTTTTTCATTTTTATTGCGTTTTAGAGCATGGATTGGGCCATGCATTTTTTAATTAGAGTGTGCAAAGATAGAGAAAATCGGGTTTTATTCAAAAAAATCAACAAATATTATCAAAATACCTATTTAGTTCTTTCCCGCTCCGTCGTCAAATATCTTCACGCCTTTAGACAGTGCGTCCAGGTCGGCCTCTACAGCCTCGGTATTGGTATAGGTTCTCCATATTTTACCGTCCGGCCCTATCAAAAATGCCTGTGGTATAAAGGTTATTCCATATATCTCTGCTGTTTTAGAGTCCCATGCGCCCAGGTCGCTCATATGGTTTGGCCACGTAAGCTTATCATTTTCAATAGCTTTTACCCAATTGTTCTTATCCTTATCCAGCGATACACTCACTATGTCAAAACCATTCTTCGCCATTTTGAACTTTTTATCCTTGTATTGTTCGTATATCTGCACCAGCCTTGGGTTGGCATGGCGGCAAGGCCCGCACCACGATGCCCAGAAATCGAGCAGGATGATGCGCTTTTTATTCAATTCAGATAGGGTGAGCGTATCACCCTTTGGGTTAGGGAATCTAAGTTCAGGCGCTTTTTGCCCTACATGTATTTTCTCATTTTCGTATTGCGCATGTGCCGCAAAGGTGATGCACATGGCCACGGCTATACCTAAAAGCTTTTTCATTATAATAATATGTCTCGTTTTTAGACAGTTTTTAGAAGGTTAAAGATAGGGGGCTTATTTATTAATAATATCACAAACCCTGCGGGTGATTATTACATTTTTATCACAAGGCCATCGTAGGCAAGGTGCATACCTGCAGGCAGTGTTTTCTCCACATCTTCGTGCCGGCCCAGCTGGTGGCTGATGTGTGTAAAATAGGTTTGCTCTGCGCCTACCGCATGGGCTATATCAATGGCTTCGGATAAGGTATAGTGCGATGGGTGCTGCTGGTGGCGCAGGGCGTTCAGTACAAATACTTTACTGCCTTTGGCTTTTGCTATCTCATCCGCATCCATATAGTTGGCATCTGTGATATAGGTAAAATCGCCTATGCGAAAACCCAGTACCTCCATCTTATAATGCAATACCCTGATGGGGGTAAGTTTCAATCCGTTTATTTCAAAGGGTTCATCTCCGTTAATGGTATGCAGGTTTACCTGCGGAATGCCGGGATAGCTATGGCCGCTGAATACATATTGAAATTCGCGCTTCAGTGTTTCCTGCGTTTCCTTAGTGGCGTATACTTCCATAGCCCTGCCATCATGAAAGTTATAGGCCCGTACATCGTCCATGCCGGCAACATGATCTTTATGCCCGTGAGTAAAAACAATGGCATCCAGCTTGCGCACATGGGCGCGTAGCATCTGCTGGCGAAAATCGGGGCCGCTGTCTATTACAATACTTGCTTCCGGGGTTTCTATCCATACTGCGCTTCTCAGCCTGTTATCGCGTATGTCTTTGGATGTGCATACCTCGCAATCGCACCCTATAAAGGGTACACCCTGTGATGTGCCTGTACCTAAAAATGTGATCTTCACTTAGAGGTCTATTTCTGATTGCCGGGCATTATCGCCTGTCGCGTTAACTGAATTCTCCTTCAATTGCCGGTACCATTTGAGCATTTCCCCGCTCAGTTCGTCTTCATTTACGTCAACGGAGGGTAAAATTTCCAGCAGCGCATTAATGCGCCCTTCGATAGCCAGGAATTTATTGATAACCGCCACACGCTTATCTTCAAGGATACAGTACCCCGAATTGAAAGTACCCTTCTCGTACCTGATGACGTATTTGGCTTCCTCAAAAAGCTGTTCCAGCTTTTTAAGGGTGTTTGGCGTATATTTGAAGTTCATTTATTGCAATTTCCCGGTTTCGATGTCTAAAATTAGAAAATTCGCAGGATTTGTAGGTGCAGTAGTCGTATTTACTTCGTTTTCATCTACTTCCAGGGCGCAGAGTTACTACGTAGAAAATGAAAATACATTCTTTGGAGGGCCGGTAGTTGGCGCCAATTTTGCCCAGGTAGATGGTGATAACTACGCCGGTTATCATAAAGTAGGAATGAATGTGGGTGGCATAGTCTATGCCCGTTTCGGTGAAAATTTTGCAGGCAGCATGGAGATTTTGTACTCGCAGAGGGGCAGCCGCAGTAATGGGGCCAAAGGGGTGGTGAATGTACCTGGCGTCAGCCAGATCAATAAATATGGTATTGATCTGAATTATGCGGAAGTGCCCCTGATGTTTCACATATTTGACAAGCGCAGGAGCCACGCAGGCTTTGGTTTTTCCTATTCTCAGCTGGTAAGCTCTAAAGAAACCGTGGTGACGGACGTGCAGAAATTCAACGACACCGCTACGTTCGACAGGTATCCTTTTAAGAAATACGATGTCAATTTTCTGATAGGCGGCAGCCTGCGCCTCTACAAAGGATTATTCCTTAATGTACGCTTCCAGTATTCTTTAGCTCCTGTTCGCAAGGATACCTACCTTGGTTTTGCAAGGGCACAGCAGTTTAATAACTCATGGGTAGTACGCATAGAGTATTTATTTGGCGACAAGTATGCTAAGAAGAACGATTAATGATGTTAATGAATTCCCCCAAAATAGCAGGATTAGTAGCGGCGATAGCATTGTATATCATATGCCCGTTTACTGCCGGTGCGCAGAATTATTATGTAGAAAATGAGAATACCTTCTTTGGCGGCCCTGTTGTAGGTGCCAATTTTTCGCAGGTAGATGGCGATAACTATGCCGGTTATCACAAAGTGGGGATGAACGTAGGCGGCATCGTCTATGCCCGTTTCGGTGAAAGTTTTGCAGGCAGCATGGAGATCCTTTATTCGCAGAGGGGTAGCCGCAGCAATGGGCCCAAAGGCGTGGTGAATGTGCCGGGCATCAGCCAGGTAAATAAATATAGCATTGATCTTAATTACGCAGAAGTGCCCATCATGTTTCATTTGTTTAATAAACAAAGGAGCCATGCAGGTTTCGGGTTTTCTTATTCACAGCTCGTAAGCTCCAAAGAAACTGTTGTATCTGATGTGCCGCGGTTTAACGACACGGCTAGTTTTGATAGATACCCATTTAAGAAATACGATATAAATTTTATCATAGGCGGCAACCTGCGTTTATACCAGGGCCTCTTTGTTAATCTACGTTTCCAATATTCCCTGGTACCGGTGCGTACCAATACCTATCTTGGTTTCGCGCGCTCGCAGCAGTTCAATAATTCTTTCGTGATAAGGTTTGAGTATCTGTTTGGCGATAAATACCCGGCGAAGAATCGATAGTAATACACCTGTCATAGAAATATCCGGCATTAAACATTCGCTTTAGGCACAAGTCTTACCTTTAGGTATAAATTAGGCCAATGAGTATTTTTCCCGTAAGGCTTTCGCTGCGCCTCGATTGGAGCGAGATGGATATGTTCGGGCATATTAATAATGTTTCTTACTTCAAGTACATACAGGCTTCACGCGTCAACTATTGGGAGCGCATAGGGATAAACAGCGATTTTAAATCTGCATCTGCCGGGCCTTTATTATTATCTACAGGGTGCAGGTTCATCAAACCGTTGGTATACCCCGGCAACATCACCGTACAGGCCAGTGTTACGTATATTAAAAACACCAGCTTTGGCATCAAACACCAGTTGCTGAATGATGACGGGGAGCTTGCCGCTGAAGCCGAAGACGTGATTGTAATGTATGACTATAACAAAAACGAAAAGATACCGGTACCTGTTGATATGAGGAAGCTGATAGAAGAACTGGAACAAAAGACATATTGAAGCAATACCATTACTTAATAAGCGTTTAATATAAGGCTATGATCAAAAGGTGGGGAATATTGTTGGTGGTAGTATGCTTCCTGGCAACATCAGCATCGGCACAGTCGGGCAAGGGCAGGGGATTTTTCAAACGCGAAGATTATGACAACCGTGTCTTCTATGGCGGCCTGGTAGCAGGTATGAATTTCAGTACAGTTGATGGAGATGGATACAGCGGCTATCACAAAGTAGGATTTAATGGTGGCGGTATAGTATATATACAGCCTGCCAAACGCCTGTTGGTGAGTTTTAGCCTGCTTTATTCGCAGAAAGGCAGCAGGGGCGTTACTGTGTACGACTCTTATTACACCGGCACTACCATAGATAAATACTGGCTGAACCTGAATTATGTAGAAGTGCCGCTGGTACTGCACTTTCTGCTGAATGATAAATGGCAGATAGGTGGTGGTGCATCGTACGCGCGCCTGCTCAGTTCCGGTGAAGGTGCATTTAGCAGTGTCCCTACTTATTTCAACGCGTCATTGCAGCAGTTTCATCAGCAGGATATAGAGTATATTATTAGTGGCACCATGCAGTTTTATACAGGCTGGTTCCTCGATGCTACCTATCAATATTCTGCGGCTACCATTCGCGATGCAGATAAGATACCGGTGGGCTTCGGCGGCGGCTCTCAGTACAATGGCTTATTTTCCCTGAGGCTGATCAAGCTGATCAAATAATTATTGCTCCTTCTTATAAGTTGCAGGGTCTAATGCTTTGGGCGACCACTGCTGCAGGAATTCTGCCACCTTCTTTTTACTGTGTCCTTTACCTTCTTCCAGGTAGCCGGAGTTTTGAGTGTGTATGCGCCTGCCTTTGCCGTCTAGTATCACAAATACAGGAAACCCGAAACGCTGGGGATATCCCAGTTGCGCCAATACTTTTTCGTTCTTATTCTCAGGGCTGTAATTTAGATGCACGACAACATAGTTGTCATTCATCAGCCGCTTCAAGGTATCGTCACCTTCCACCAGGTTATGAAAACGCTGGCACCAGATACACCAGTTACCACCCACCTGTACGAAAACGTTTTTATGTTCCTTCTTTGCTAAAGTAACTGCTGCATCTATGTCTTTGCGGGCATCAGCAGCAGGGTTGTATATATTCGATTTATGTTCTTCCTGGCATTGTGCAAATATGGGTGCTGCCGCTAATAACAGGCAGAAAATCAGTATTCTCATTTCTTCTTTTTCTTGTTTTTACCAATCAGGCGAAAGCCGGGCGGATTCTTTTGCAATTCAATTGCAGATTCATTGACGTCAGCCAGGCTTTTAGTGGTGTTTTCGTATGCGGCTTTGTCGTTCAAAAGCTTACCTGTAGCCTTTTTGGGGTCAGAAGCGGTTTGGGTAGCTTTCGATAAATTCCTGGTCAGGGCTGCTACCTGGTTTATTGATTTGTTGAACGAATCATTCGCCAGCGACCGGGTCTTTTTATCTAGCCCGGCGAGGCTATTGTTCCATTTCCGGCTTTGTTCAGAAAGATGCGCGGCGCTGGTATCCATGTTTTTTAGGGTATTATTCAAACCGTTCACCATTTTATAGGCGCTTGCCGATGCAGAAGCATATTGCCCCAATGTCTTTTCCGCAGACATGAGTGGTTTGATGAAAGTGGTAAACATCCCCGAACTGGTAAGGAAGTCAATACCGGTGATGGTCGTATCAAAACTGCTCAATATGTATTTGCCAGTTTCCAGGTAAGGGGTGATGCGTACAGATACCGGCATAGCGCTGGTATCTAATGCCGCTGTTATTTGTGCATTGTTAGGCAATATGTTTTTGCTGTTGCCCATATTCAGCACAATAGACATATCACTTAGCAATCCGCCAGATGTAAGCAGTGCTTTACTATCCTCAGGCAATTCAATATCCTTGTTTATAGAGATGGTTACTTTTACCTTAGGGCCGCCCAGATCTATGGCTTTGATCTTGCCAACGCGTACGCCCTTTATCATTACGGGAGAAGAAGGTTGCAGACCGGCTACGCCATTATAATAAGCGTAGTAATCATGAAATTTGTCAAAAGCAGGCAATTTGCGGACCATATAAAAGCCTGCAATTACTACTGCAATAATGACGATACTGATCCAGCCTGATTTCTTTATTTGAGCCATATTTCTCCCGTTCAAAAGTAGGGATAAAATCTATGCCTCCGGAGGTGCCACATATCCCATTGAAAAAGAGGATGTTAACGAATAGGTAAATCACTGATATTTTGAAATTTTATGCCATCCGAACCACCACTTATTTACAATTTAATACATTATATTTGTATCCATAAGCTATTATAATGAATTTATTTGTAGGTAATCTGTCGCCTGAAACGAACGAACAATCCCTTGAAAAGGCATTTTCAGAATTTGGAGAACTACTCTCTGTAAAAGTTATTCGTGACAATGAAACAGGGGTTTCCAAAGGTTTTGCCTTTGTAGAAATGGCAGATAAATATCACGCTCTTGATGCTATAGATAATATAGACATGACCTATTTTGAAGGGCAGGTGATCTCTGTAAAAGAAGCTAAACCAAAGAATGGCCCGGGCGGCAATAGCCGTGGCGGCGGTGGCGGTTTCAACCGCAATCGTGGTGGTGGCGGTGGTTTTAACCGTGGCGGTGGCGGCGGTTTCAATCGCGACCGTAGCTCTGGCGGTGGCTATAACCGTGATAACGGTGGTGGTTACAACCGCGATCGTAGTTCCGGTGGTGGCTATAGCCGTGATAATAATGGCGGTGGTTATAATCGTGAAGGTGGCTATAATCGCGATAATGGTGGTTACAACCGTGATAATGGTTACAACCGCGATCGTAACAGCAACTTCAATCGTGATGAGAATCGTGGCGGTTATAAGCGCGATTTCAACAAGCTCGACGACGAAGACTTCAACAAGCTGTAAACAAAATCATTTCATATGCAGCCGCAGGGTCACTGCGGTTGCACTTTTATTGCATAAAGACAAGTGCAATAAAAGTGCAACCTACTACTGATCTAATAAATGCAGATACTATAAAGCCGCCCGTTGTTACGGACGGCTTTTTTAGGTTGAAAGGGATCGGGGCTTTATTGTTTCAAAAAGCGGATAGTGCTCTTTAAAGTTCCGTCTTCATATACAGATAGCTGGTAGCTGCCGGGAACTAAATTGTCAGTTTGTATGATCGACCGGTTGTTTGTTTCGCTGCGTGTTGACAGTATCTGGCCCTTGATATCAGACACAACAATCTTGTGCGTGTTACCATTAGGGAACTTTAGAAATAATTCGTTTGACGCAGGGTTGGGGTAAGCCACAAGGCCATAGGTGTTTAAGGTAACATGCTCAACCGATACATTTCCTTTGGCAAAAGCAAGGTGGAAGGGGCTGGATGCCGCAGGTATTGCAGCGATCATAGCTTTAGTATCCTCATCATATACAGTAATAGAATCCTGGAAGTGGTTTACTGCCCAAAGTTCTTTGCGCGACGGGTGCCTGTATAAACTAAATACCTCACGCGGACTAACAATAGAATCCACCAACGCCATATTGCTTGCCTGGTATATCATGATCTTCTTATCGTTTGGCATGCTCACAAATATCTTGCTGCTATCGGTAGATACTTCTATATCATAACCATTGGCGTTGGCGAGGTCTGCAGAGTCCAGTTTGGCCTTCGTCGATGCATCTATCTTAAATATCTTTTTGCTGGCTGCAGCAATTTTATAAGCCAGGGTGCCACCTTTGGTAAACCTTACATTGTAGTAATCACCGGCATTGTTAGAAATATGTATGCTTGATTTAGTGAGGCCTGATGTATAATCTACCACGTAGATCATACTATCGCCCGATACCCATACTTCTTTTGCTCCGGGCCTTTCTTCCAGCCTGAAAGGATTTGCAATAGCGATAGTATCGGTTATAGATTTGCTGCTTGTATTGATGCGATACATAGAAGACTGCGTGAGGCCAAACAGCGTATTGGCTTCGTTGGACGAAGCAATATCATATAACGTTACATTCATGGAATCCGTAATTGCAAAAGATGTGCTGACCCAATACAATTTGTTGCTTGTAAAGCTGGCAGCGTAAAATTGTGAACCGTCGTTGGCCGCAGATATATATTGATAGTTGCGGGTGCCAAATGTGGTGGTCCTGGTATAGGTAGTGCCATCTATACCTCCCATAAACCCGAAACCGCTGCACAGTGTTGCTTGGCTGTAGCTGGCAATGGAAACAATCAATAGAAAGAAAAGGGTAAAGATCTTTTTCATAACAAGGAATTAGTTTGTTACAAAATAAAGTCGATCATTGCTGGTTCTCTTTACCCCGGTACACGTATTTATACATACCTGCCAGTACGGATGCGGGTAGCTTCTTAATGGCTCCAGTTTACCGAAAATGGCATGAGTACCAGTGTTAAGTTAAACCCATTAGAACCTCTGAATTTAGATATTAATTGGTCGCCGCCACTGTGTGCAACATTGTAGTTGATGGTATAGTTGTAGTCTGAATTACCAAAATAATAAACACCCCTGATCTTGAAACCAATGCCGGCAAAGAAGCCCAGTTCCGCTTTTACAAATGGTAACGCCCTCAACGGAGTTACCCGGTCATAATCATTCGAATTGATGATGCAGAAATTAAATCCGGCACCCAGGCTGAACATAGATTTAGCTTCCTTGCTGAGCAGAACATCGGCTCCGCTTCTGTACTCAAGGCTTATAGGTATTCCTATTTTATAAACATCAGTAGGTGCAGATATGTTTGTTTTTGCTGCTATCGGAATACTATCGTAAGTAAGCTTGCTGACAGAAGCCATCAATTCCACCTCTGCCACCAACATACTCTTATCAGACATCAGGGCAATGGGGAAATAGCTGCCTACGTAAAATGCGTAAGATTGCTTCGCTTTTATGGTAGCAGATATAGCGGTGTCAATATAGCTGGAATCTGCAAATCCCATAAAATGCAGATCGGCAGTGCCGGGAATAAAATGTAGGCCACCTGCTATAGAAAATCTTTTCCAAAACCTGTTGTTGTCAATAGAATTAGCCAAATAATAGTCCTGTAAAGAACTGCGGTACTTGGATTGTGCCGCAGCTTCCGTTGCTGTTAATAAGCAGAGAAAGGATAATAGGAAATTTTTCATACTCAGGTTTGGTACGAAAAATTACAAAAAATATCTATTATTATTTTTTCTTAGGCAAAGGTTTGCGTGGCAGCATCTCATCGCGCATAGCAGTGTTATATACAAAAGAGGCTATGATGACAGATGCCTGCATCAGGTCGTTTGAGTTTGCCCTTTCATAAGTATCCATGTTGCTGTGGTGCGTGCGCGATCCATATTCCAGCGGGTCTTGTATAAACTGGAATCCCGGTATACCTATCTCGTCAAAAGATAGATGATCTGTGCCACCTGTATTACGGTTAGTAACGGTAGTAGCATCCAGGTCTTTGAACGGCTGCAGCCATTGTTCGAAGATTGGATACACCGCATCATTATTCTGGGTATAGATGCCCCTGATCTTTCCTCCGCCGTTATCAAGATTGTAATAAGCGCTTACCATTTCCTGTTCCGGTTTTAGCTGCATTGTCAGCCGATCGCCGAAATGTTTTTTTACATAGCCCCTGCTTCCAAGCAACCCTTGCTCTTCGCCGCTCCATAGCACAATGCGTATCGTGCGTTTAGGATGTATGTTTAATGCTTTGAGAATACGCACTGCCTCCATGGTTACTACAGTGCCCGTGCCATTGTCAGTAGTGCCGGTAGCTGCATGCCAGGAGTCCATGTGTGCACCAAGCATCACTATTTCATTTTTAAGT
The DNA here is from genome assembly GCA_018267955.1 of Bacteroidota bacterium. Taxonomy (GTDB): domain Bacteria; phylum Bacteroidota; class Bacteroidia; order Chitinophagales; family Chitinophagaceae; genus Polluticoccus. The sequence goes on along the minus strand of JAFDXL010000010.1, from coordinate 323,124 downwards.
TCCTTATCTGTTCCGGGTATTTCGCCCACAACATTATATTCTGTGCTGTCGGCCATAGAAAAGCTGGTCTTTATATCCATCTCCAAGCTTACTTTTTTGCCTGCTGTCAGCAGTCGTTCCAGTCTGTATATATGTTCCGAGCCCATTTCCAGTTCCGGCAATACAGGTTTAGCATCCCATGCGCGGCTGGCGCCGTTGCTGGTAAAAACAGTGCCCATGTTGCCCCTGCGCAAGCTTATCACCGCCTTTGCACCTTCTGCCATCAGGAAAGAGTCTATTTTTTGACGCGATACATAAGGACGATAATTTCGTGCACCTTTCGGGTTATCTGCATCGGTAATATGAGGGTCCATTGCTGTCCTGTGCAGATCTTCTTCTGTCAAGCGGCTGGCATCTGCTTTCAATCCCATATTTTGGTCGTAGGCATCGCCGGTAGCCAACACTACAATCTTACCGTTTAATTTACCGGCATACTTGTCCAGGCTGTCTGTTTTTACAAGAACTGCGTCAGCAGCAATGTTACCGCCGGTTCCGGGCGTCCATGCCTTAGGCACAGCAATCAGCGCCTGGTAATAGGGTACCGTCATCGCCACATAACATTTTTGTATTTCCCAGCCTTTACCAAATGTACCCCAGCGTTCCGTATGTACATTTTCCAACCCCCATTCCTTTAATTTTTGTACCGCCCATTTTTCTGCATGTTTCATGCCTGCTGATCCCGTAAGGCGCGGGCCATTTACATCTGTTAGCTCAAACAACGTCTGCATTACTTTAGAATCATTAAAGCCTTCCTGTTTTATCCTGGTTATCATGCCCAGGTTCACACGATCACTTTTAAAGGATATGCAGATTGTTGCTGCACTAAGCAGTACGAGTGGAATGGCTTTTCTCATCAGTATTTTAGTTGGATAAGAACAAGATAGATATCTGCTATGAAAAAAGAAATAGGGTAGTATATTTATTCCCATTGTTTTACCAATAACACTAAATCTATATGAAAAAGCATTTTACCCTTCTTATGCTCCCCGTTATTATTTTTGCCGCTTCATGCAGCAAAAAAGATAATAACAATAACACAAACACAACGCCAACCACGCCTGGTTATTATTTTAAGGCGAAGGTAAACGGTACTATGTACGATGGCAGTACGTTTCTTGCAGCTAAAAGTCCCGATACGCCTGTATTACTTTCGGCCTCTTGTTTTATAACGTTTAAGGGAGGTAGTTATGGCTATTCTATTGGTATCGATAACTATAGCGGTGTAGGAAATTACACAGGCGGACGTAAAAAAGGTGTTATCGCTATATCGCACACCAATGATATAGATGGTTACCAGACACTGAACGATGATTCAACTTTTGTTATTAAGATCCTTTCCGATGATAACGCAACCATTAAAGGAGAATTTAGCGGTAAGCTTTATGATAAGCTTGATCCGACTAAGGATTCTGTAACCATAACAGAAGGCACTTTTTACGTTCCTTTGATCAAATAAAAAATATTGCCCCGAATTGGGGCAATATTTTTATAGTATGGCTGCACTTTTGTCTATAGCAAACGGTACTGCTCTTATACTGAACGATTGGAATTGTTAAGAGAAAGCAGGTTACTGGCAAGAGTTAGTTTTTTTTGATTTACAGTGTTTTAACGGGTGTTTGCAATTAGTTTGTTTATTACTTTCGCATCGTAACTATAATTCCCCGGTGTTAAGTCTTGTGATGTAAACTTATTCAGTTGTTTATAACTATTCACATATAAAAACACAACACACACATGAAAAAAAGCATCCCGATTCTACTGCTATTGGCAGTTGTGATCACCTGTGTTCGCTGCAATAACGAACCTAAGAAAGGTGAAGAAACCAGCACCGGTGCCAAACCGAAATCAAATTTTATCATTCCTAAAGATTTTCCCGATCCCGGTATACCCGGTTTTAGGTTTCCGGAAGATTCAAATGTGATTAACGGTTGGATCGATAGTATGAATAATGATAAAATTGCTGCACACGCATGGGGTGTCTGGACCGGACTTAATACGAACTCCGGTGAACAGGCAGAAGGGCAGGATATACGAATCTTTGAAACCTGGCTTACCCCTGATGATATGATGCAAATGATCGTTTACCAGGAAAATAACGGCAAGGCCTTATCAATGGAAGAAGTGAAAACGCATAGAGGTACACTGCATAGGCCACACCAGTTTCTTCACAAGGAAAAGCAGGCGGCACGCATGCTGGGCATTACCAATATTGATAGCCTGGACAGCACTCGTATTACCGGCTTCGTAAAATACGATCCTACTGCAGCGCAATTTGCAGTTAAGAATAAGCTGTTTGATTCTGCGGTACTCCAGGGTATGCTAAATGCAGGTAATACAGAAATACCGCAGTTCCCCAACACGGGTATTACTATTAAGCCTGTGTTTGAAATATTCCAGGTAGATGCAGATACCTTTAAACAATGGGGTGGTTGCTACAAGCTGAATGTATGGCCCGGTACACCCTCCGTTCCGAAAGCGTATGGCGAAGGTTCATGGCCAGGGTGGGTATATGTAGATCCTAAAAACAATGGACAGGGAAATGGCGGTGTAGATACCGGCCAGGGAAAGAACCCGCAGAATACTTATAACGTAGATAATTTCATACACTTTAAGTTAGACCAGCAAACTGCCAATGAACTGAATGCTTCCGGGCAAACCAGGAATGCTAAAGCAGGCGATATTGCCATTCTGGTAGCGATGCACGTTACTACTAAAGAAACATTCCGCTGGACCTGGCAAACATACTGGTGGACCCCTGATGCGGATAATCCGCCTGCGCCAAGCTCTAAAGCTGTTGCCGCCCAAAGGCCTAAAGAGCTAACCGGTGCACCACGCCATTATGCAATGGCTCCAGCCTACACTTATATCTATCCTAACCAGCCATATACGGGTGGTAATAATAAAGGGACTTCTATCTATGCATTTAATCCCTACCTAGAGGCCTCCTTTACATTCGGACCTATAGGCAAGGCTGCATTAAATGATCCTGCATTTGTAATTACCAATGGCAAACCTGTAGAAAATAATTGGGGTGTGCGTACCAATTGCATGAGCTGCCATGCTCATGCCAATTATGCTCCATCAACTGTTGCACAAAAGAATCAACCCCAATATATCGGTGATACCTATATTGATCTCAATGCACCGATCTATAAGCAAACTTTAAAACTGGATTTTGCATGGTCTATCCAAGGTAATCTCATAACTGCAGAAAACAGGAACCAGTTTAAGAGATAGAAGACTATCAGTTGCAGTCAACAATATGATAACAAAGCCTTTGTTTAATACAAAGGCTTTGCTGTTTTTAAAAAGTATTAAATAGTTTATTGCGCCAGGTAGCCGCCGTCTACCTCCATAGCCGTACCGGTTACGAAACTGCCTGATTCGGATGCAAGAAACAGGAAAGCTTCAGCGATTTCTTCTGCTCTACCCAGTCGTTTCATTGGGTGCAGGCTTTTGATCCATTTGCCTGCATCATTATCTTCCTCAATGCCGCCTTTTGTCAATAAGGGCGTTTCTATGAAACCGGGGCATATCGCATTGATGCGGATTCCCTGTGTGGCGTATTCCATAGCTGCCGTTTGCGTTAATCCTACCACGCCGTGTTTAGCGGCAACATAATGGCTTGATTTTGCAAATCCAACCTTGCCCAGTATCGAAGCCATATTGATGATCACACCGCTTTTCTGCTTCGCCATTTGTTGCAGTTCGTGCTTCATACAATAAAAGACTCCGTTCAGGTTAATGCCTATTACCCTCAGCCATGCTTCTTGTGTCATATCGCCAACGTCATTGGCTTCGCCGCCAATTCCCGCATTATTGAGTGCTACATCAAGTGAAGAAAATGTATCGATTGTTTTTTTGATGGCGTTACCTACCTGCGCAAAGTCAGATACATCACAGGCGATGAATATAGCTTTTGAGTTCACCGCTTTAATTTCCTGCATTGCCGATTCAGTAGTGTTTGATTGTATGTCTGCGATAGCAATGTTAGCACCTTCCCTGGCTGCTAATATTGCGCATGCCTTGCCTATGCCAGACAGGCCACCGGTAATGAACACCGTTTTGTTTTCCAGTTTTTTCATTAGTTGTATTTTTTTAATGCCCTATATCGGACACTAGCATGCACAAATCTATACCACTAATTATAGTAAAAAACTGATACCCATCAGCGTTATCTATGATGCTACCTGGGGTGATGTTCCATGAATTTGTTACGAAGGTCTTTTGCCTGTGCGTTTGATGGATCAGCGGCAAGGACAATGTTCATATCGGCTATTGCATCATCTGTTTTGCCCTGTTGCATATGTACGAGGCCCCGTTTAATATAGTTGTCAGTATTTTTGGGGTCATAACTTATAGCTTTGTTTATAGCATTCAATGCTTCTGGTAGTTGTCCCTTCATGGCGTAGATATTGCATACACTGCTCCATACCTCTGCATCTTTAGTGCCTGCTAGTACCAGTACATGATAATAGTTGTATGCACTATCCAGTTGCTGATGTTCTGCATACCAGTCGGCCAGGTTTTTATAAGCTGTTTTAGCGCCTATCCTTTTTATTACGGTATTATTGCCAACCTGTTCTATTTCGTATGGATACTTTTTAATCACATCGGTCCATAGGGTTTCGCTGTTTTGCCATACAGAGATACGATTATACGTTGTAATAGCTAATAGCAAACAGTAAGCGGAAACAATACCCAGGATTATCGACCTTGTTTTAGGGTTTTCAACAAGATCCTGCAGAAATACTCCTGCTATAAATAATGGGCCAATGTAGGAGACATAACTATATCTGTCTGCCATGATAGCCGGGCCTACTGAGATGAATTGCAGTACAAGCACAGTCATAGCAAGAAAAAGTAACACTCCAAATAATATCACTTGATTTCTTGCATTTTTCCGTCGCCTGATGAGGATAAAGGGAGTGATAATTATTGCAAGCGCAATCACAGACATTAGGTAATAGATAACTGGTAACCCTCCGGATTTAGTAAGGGCCGGGTAGGGATAAAAGGCGGATAACCTGATCGGCACGATCAGCTTAAGCCAATACACGACAAACCCATAGCAGCCATATAAAAATCTGTAGAATGCCGGAGTGTCGGCAGCACCACCCATTGCAAGGCGTTGTGGCTGCAGGGCCATGATACCCAAAATAATAGATACTATAACGAAGGGAAGTTTTTCGAGTAATATTTTAAAGTTGATCTTTCTGTTTTCTAAATAATCTATAAGTAACAAAACCAGGGGTAGTGGCACCGCCATTGCCTTGCTAAGGCATGATGCAATGAATAATATAAATGAAAGCCCTAACCACCATGTTTTCTTAGTATCAATGTATTGCAGATAGCTGATACTGCTTACCAGTAAAAAGAAACAATATAACACATCTTTCCGCTCCGATATCCACGCCACGCTTTCCACGTGCATAGGATGTATGCCGAATAGCAAGGCTGGAAGCGCTGCAGCCCATATCTTTCTTCGGGATAAGCGGTATAACAGCAGGAATACAAGTGCCGTATTCAGTAAATGCAGTACAACATTGGTGCGAACAAATGGGGTGATGCTTAGAGTATTGTTGGTATCATCAAATCCCTGCTGATAATCCCATGCTAGTGAGATCATTGTCAGTGGATGATAATTAAGCATTACAGTGGTCGATGGCTTAAAAAGATTACCTATAGTTTCACCATCCAGGTTTTTTATCAAAGGCTGGTCAGTGGCATATGCATAATCATCCCAGTTAGTAAATTCCTTCAGGTCAGAAAAAACAGGGGTGTAAGCCAGTAATGTTATTAATACGATGCCGGCTATCCATACCCATATCTTAGGCTTTGGAAGCGTTTTGGGATGGGTGGTTTTCAGGCCAGGGTTCTTCCTTTTATTCATATGAATAAAATATACTGTAAGTTATTATTTCTATATGATGCTTCAAAAAGTGATTTTGTAGAATTATTAAAATCTGGTATTTAGATGCTAATCACATTATTAGCCGTGTAATCCACACAACGGAAACTTCATTTTTCTATTGGCATTTTCCTCGTTATTTTTGATTCAAGAGATGTCAGAGAATTATATAGTTTCGGCGCGTAAGTATCGTCCCCAGACTTTCGATACAGTTGTGGGGCAGGAGCATATCACTACCACATTAAAAAATGCCATAAAGCACCAGCACCTGGCGCACGCTTACCTGTTTTGCGGGCCACGTGGTGTTGGTAAAACCACCTGTGCGCGTATCCTTGCAAAAACTATCAATTGCGAGAACCCTACGCCCGATATGGAAGCCTGTGGCGAATGTAGTACCTGCCTAAGTTTCAAGAACAACACCTCTTTCAACGTATTTGAACTGGATGCCGCGAGTAATAACTCGGTAGACGACATTCGTAATCTTACAGACCAGGTGCGTTTTGCACCACAAAGCGGTAAATACAAGATCTATATCATAGACGAGGTGCATATGCTCAGCGCCGCTGCGTTCAATGCCTTCCTGAAGACATTGGAAGAACCACCACCGTATGCCATATTCATCCTTGCTACTACGGAGAAGCATAAAATACTACCTACCATCCTTAGCCGTTGCCAGATATTCGACTTCAAACGTATTACCACGCACGATATCGTAAATCACCTGCACAGTATAGCCACGAAAGAGGGCGTAATAGCACAGGAGGCCGCATTGCATGTGATTGCGCAAAAAAGCGAAGGTTGCATGCGCGATGCCCTGAGTATGCTCGACAGGATAGTAAGTTTTACCAATGGTATGCTTACTTACCAGGCTACTATGGAGCACCTGAACCTGCTGGATGCCGATTTTTACTTCAAGCTAACGGATCACCTGCTTAGCCAGAATGTAAGCGATGCATTACTACAACTGGATAGCGCATTAGAACGCGGCTTTGAAGGGGATGTGATTATAGAAGGGCTGGCAGAGCATATGCGTAACCTGCTGCTGTGCAAAGATCCGCGCATGGCAAGGTTACTGGATGTGCCTAACGACCATAAGCCCGTCTATAACGAAAAGGCCAATCAAACGCCACCATCTTTTATCATATCAGCACTCAATGTCATTAACGACAGTGAGCTGAATTATAAGAACGCCACGAATAAACGCCTGCATGTAGAAATGTGCCTGATACGGCTATGCTACCTGCTACAGGCAACATCTGCATCAGCAGATGACGTAAAAAAAAACTCTGATACATTAGGTATTCCTGCTGCGGTACATCAGGCAGCCCCGGCACCTGCGCCAATAGCCGTTGGTTATGAACCACCCTCCGGGATACAGGAAAGGGTGACAGAGCCGGAACCTGCTATAGCTAAGGCTGCTCCGCCGGTTGCTGCTCCAGAAGTCCCTACAACACCTGCTCCGGCCAACCCAACCAGGCCCTCTTATAAAGCACCGGCGGGTAATGGAAGTAAGAGGATATCGAAGGGGTTGATAGATGGGCTAGATGATGAGATCAAGGCCCTGGAGGCAACTGTACATGAGAAAAGAGAGCTTAATCAGCCTATGGTATCCCAGCTTTGGGAGCAGTTCAGGCAAGGTATTAAGGATATGAACCGGAGTGCACTATATGCCCAACTGTTATTCATGAACGTGGAAGTGGCACCACCGGACGAGATCCGCATCATTTGCCCGACAGACTTTACACATACATATGCCCGTGAGCAACGTAATGTGCTTATCGACTATTTCCGGGAGAAAACCGGGGTCGGCGTGCGTATTACCACAGAGGTACGCGAGGACAAGAGTGTGGTGCAGGAACAGCAGGTTACCGTACTAAGCAAACAGGAGGTATTTGATGCCATGGCGCAAAGAAATCCGCAACTGGCGCGCCTTAGGGATGGGCTGAACCTGCAGGTTGAGTTTTGATAACGATTTCATTAATATGTAGTGACTACTGCTATATTAATAACGCGTAAACATCCATGAACAAATCAACCAATATTGTGTTACTTTTGGACATCAAAAATCAATAGACAGAACTTATGGCCGAAGCGATACGTATGCCGTTACTCAGTGATACCATGAAAGAAGGGGTAATTGCAGAATGGCACAAAAAAGTGGGCGATAAAGTAAAATCAGACGATGTAATAGCTGAAGTGGAAACAGATAAGGCAACTATGGAAGTAATGCCTTATGTGGATGGTACACTTTTATACATAGGCGTTGAAAAAGGTAAAGCCGTACCTGTAAACGGCATCATGGCCATTATAGGTAAAGAAGGCGAAGATTACCAATCTATCCTGGATGCCGAAGGCAAAGGTGGTAGCGCACCTGCTCCCGCTGCAAAACAGGAAACTCCTGCAGCACCTGCACAGCCACAACAAGCGGCACCTGCACCACAGGAATCAGCGCCACAGCAACCGGTACAGGAAGCTGCGACACCAGCGACATCTTCAGATGAACGCGTGAAGGCTTCTCCACTGGCAAAGAAACTGGCCGAAGACAAAGGTATTGACATTAGCCAGGTGAAAGGCAGTGGTGATAATGGCCGCATTATCAAGCGTGATGTAGATAGTTACCAGCCCACTGCACAATCTGCTGCTGCAGGTAAAGCACCTGTTATAATGCAGGCTGCCCCATTGGGACAGGAAGGCTATACCGATACGCCATTGTCGCAAATGCGCAAGGTAATTGCTCAGCGCTTATCTGACAGCAAGTTTACCGCGCCGCACTTCTACCTGCGTATGACCGTGACTATGGATAATGCCATAGAAGCACGGAAGCATATCAACGATATATCGCCTGCAAAGGTGTCTTTCAACGACCTGATCATTAAGGCATGTGCAATGGCACTGCGTCAGCATCCCGCAGTAAACAGCAGCTGGATAGGTGATTTCATCCGCGCAAATCAGCATATACATATTGGTACCGCAGTAGCCATTGAAGATGGCCTGATAGTACCTGTAGTGAAGTTTGCCGACCAGAAGTCACTTTCTCAAATAGCAGCAGAAGCTAAGTCTCTGGCAGATAAAGCCAAGAACAAGAAACTGCAACCGCCTGAGTTTACCGGTAACACCTTTACCATATCTAACCTGGGTATGATGGATATTGATGAATTTACTGCCATCATTAACCCACCTGACAGCTGCATACTGGCTGTAGGCAAGATAGCTGCTACACCTGTTGTAGAAAACGGCCAGGTAATAGTAAGGCAGTTGCTGAAGCTAACGCTGAGCTGTGACCATAGGGTAGTGGACGGTGCAGTGGGTGCACGTTTCCTGCAGACGTTGAAGAACTACCTGGAAAACCCGGTAACCATGCTGGTATGATCTTAAAGAACCAAGTAATATAAAAAGCTGCCTTTCGGGCAGCTTTTATTTTTATACAAAATGATGAATTATTGTTATTGATTCATTGCTGCCTGTACTATATACATTGCCACTTCTTTCCTGTAGTCCTTTTCCTTGATGTTCTTTACGTCTTCCGCTGAATTCATACGGCCGGGCTCTACCATTATAGCGGGCATGTCATTCTTCATGAACACAATAGCATCCACAGTTTCGATCTTAGTGGGGGTGTTGTTGATCTTATCGAGCGACTGGGCTATTGCCTGAGCCAGTCTCCTGGACTCATTGGAATAATGCGCATGATCGCTATAACGAACACGGGCACCATGAACACTTGGATCTTTTTTATCTTCGTCGAAATGCACGGAAATATAAAACGTTTTTACACCAGGCTCAGATTTATGGCCGCTGCGCTGATCGAAACTCAAGGTTTCCTTTTTCTTGGTGCGCGTCATTTCTGTGGCAATGCCGTTTTCCTTAGCATAATCCTGTATGGCTTCGGCGATCTGCAGGCAGATGTCGCTTTCCTTGTCACCGGCTTTCGATTTGGAGCCCACGTCTGTGCCGCCATGCCCCGCATCTATGATGAGTTTAAGATTACCGGAGCCAGCATAAGTGAGCGATGCAGTACCAAGCATCGCCGAGAACAATAGTATCAATCCGCGTTTCATATTCTAGTTTACAATTTCCGCAATGAAGATAAAAAACCTAAAGCATTTAGTAAGACCAAAATAAGCGGATAATGGTTTGTAATACAGCGAAAAAGCCACCCCAAGGGCAGCTTTTTAACAAATTATATAGTTTGTCGTCAGGCTATATCGGGGTAAACGTTGATCTCTGAAGGTTCATTCTTCAGCTCGGTGTACCAGAATACTATGAAGGCTATAGGCGCCGCAAAGGTCATAAATACGATCCAGCCGATCTTATATTCGGGCATCATGTCCTTTAGCCGGGCGATGTGTACGATAAAATAGATAAGTATTGTAGCCGTAAGTATGCTTGCTAACGCCAGGGTGATGAATAGGCCTGTATAATTGTGCATCATATTGCTCATCACATTCATGTGATCGAAAGAGATGGATGGGCCGTTTGATTTAGAAGCGACTATGGTGTAATAAACCGTCCAGAGCAAGTAGCTGATGAGAGGCAGAAAACTCAAAGCCTTACCGTATTTCTTTGTTGTATTTTCCATAACTCTATATTTTTAAATGTGAGTGAATACGTACGTATAACGGAAAATACTATGCCCGTAGCGTCAAAGAAATGTTAGGATTACTTCTTCTTGCCAAAATCCAGCGTAGTGCCGCTGCCCTGTACCTTGCCTGAATTGTCGTAATAGACTGAATTTGTGGCTTTTACACCGCCAATATTGTACTGCTGGTTTTGTACGTTCATAGGCTGCGGGTTATTGCTCATATAGCCATTGTTGTAGGTGCCTGTTGCCGACGGGGCAGCGTGGTATTTGCCTGCCAGCGAAGTATCCGTGATAGCATTAGTCGCTGGTTGCGATTCCTTCAATAACTGTGCATTGGATTTTGTTGGTGCTACTAAAGGCTTTGCAGGATCATGCGCGAGATCTACCTGTGCAGATGCGCTGCCGGCAGCAAACAAAGCAATGGATATGGCTAAGATGGGTTTCATTGCAAATAATTTATATGCTAAAATTACGAAAACCGAAAGGTAAACCGCGCGGGCAAAGAGGGTGAAATGTTAGAAAATGCTAGTTTTTGCTAGTTGTTTTGAGGTTTTGGGATTTTGTTTCTAATTGTTTCATAGTGATGTCAAAGAGCTGGTGTAAAGTTACGAAAAAAGCGATGGCAGTTGATGCGCCACCTTGGATAAAAACATTCAATGATTTAATTTGTATGCCATAATCTAACCAATGAAGAATATTTTACACGGCATAGCCTGCATTAGCTTAATGCTGCTGAATACATTAACAGTATCTGCACAAGAGCAACAAATTAGTACATTATGTTCAGGCCCCGATGCAAAGATATATCCAACTCCCGGGGACAGCATTTGCAATGGGAAGCCTGTATCGGTAACGGCAATTATAGGCAATGCGGGCAGTTCCCCTTCCTACCAATGGCTAAAGAATGGTAACCCGATACCAGGCGCTACAAGTATAAGCTATAAAGACTTCAGTGTATTTGATGGAGATAGTTATCAATTGTTGCTAACCCCGAGTGCTGATGCGCCATGTACTACGGCTGTACATAGCAATATAATACCCATTACCGTATTGCAATACCAGGTGCCCTATGTAACTATAGCCGCCAGCGACAGTAACGCATGGCCGGGATTACTCATCAACTATAATGCAACTGCAGGTAATGCTGGCAATTATCCTAAATATCAATGGATGGTGAACGGACAGAATGTAATAGGAGCTACTGCGGACAACTGGGGTACTACCACGCTGAGCAATGGCGATAGTGTATGTGTGCTGATGACGAGCAGCTATTTATGCCCGACACCTGCAACGGTGAAGGCCTGTAAAGTGGTGAAGATAGCAACAGGTATTGATGATGCAGGTACTGCCGCGTTCCATGTATATCCTAACCCTGTGAACGGTGTACTATATATTGATGGATTGACCAAAGGAACGCAAATACAACTAAATGATATCTACGGCAGGGTTGTGTATAAGGCTACTGCAACAAAGAATAAGGAAACAATCAATACTGCTAACCTGGCACCGGGTAGCTATATGCTGCAACTTACTACAAGCGATGGCAGGAAGGTGGGTTATAAGGTGGTGGTTGATTAGTTGATTGGTAGATGTGATGGTTAGATGATGTGATTGTTGATTTTGAAGATATTAGCCGGTGGGGTGTTTGCCCTGCCGGTTTTGTTTTTGGGGAGTTGTGTTAGTAATGTAAAAACAGTAATTTGTATATCCATTATGTATCCTATGAAAAAGATCTTTACGGGCATTACCTGTATTGGTGTAATGCTATCTGCCAATTTATTAGCCAAAGAACCTGTTAACAAAACAGCCCATCCATTGTCATTTACGAAACCCCTGCAGTTTATAGAGAACAAGGGGCAGGTTGTAGACCAGGATGGCAAGCGCCGAACCGATATAGATTATAAACTGGATGCAGGGAATATGCAGTTATTTATTGGAGATGGGCGATTGCATTATCAGTGGATTGCAAATTCAAAAGTCATCCCGGCTGAGCCGGGACAAAAATCAAATGTAGGGTTATGGGACGTTAGAAAGGATACTGCGGAGCCTGCGGACATCCGTTACAGCCGTATGGATGTGACCCTGGTAGGTGCAGATAAGAATGCAACCGTTACAGCCACCGAAGAGCAGGACTATGTAGAAAATTATTACCTGCCACAATGCCCGGATGGGGTAACGGCACATAGCTATAAAAAGATCACCTATAGAAATGTGTATCCGCAGATAGACTGGGTATTGTATATAAGCGAGGGTGCAACAGCCGGGCTGAAGTATGATTTTATAGTGCACCCCGGAGGTAACCCTGCCAATATTAAATTGAGCTACGGAGGTGCGGATAATCTGCAACTTGCAGAGAATGGTACCTTGACTGCTACCAGCCCGATGGGTACCGTTACAGAACACGCACCTTATAGCTATGATGCTGTTACTAAGGAAACAGTAAGCAGCCGTTTTGTATTGCAGGATAACATACTAAGTTATAGGCTGGTATCACGCAACGACGTTGCCGGCGACCTGGTGATAGACCCTGCTATATTGTGGGCAGGGTATATAGGGGGCAATCTAGGTGATTATGTTTATGGAATTACCAAAGACTCTTTTTACAATATATATGTATGTGGTAGTACTACCAGCACCGCTAACCTGGCAACTACTGGTGCCTACCAGGGTAGCCTTTCTTCTACGGCAGGAACGGCAGGTTTTATAGCCCGGTACGATAGCGAGACGGGGGCTATACAATGGGCTACTTATTATTATGGGAGCAACGCTGCTTATGGGAATGATATTACTCAACTGACATCTATTTGCAGCGATGGCTATAATATATTTATTGGCGGAGTGACAACCAGTGCCAGCGGTATTGCTACGAGTGGTGCTTACCAGACAAGCCCCAATGGTATCAGTTCATCGTCAGACAGGAATGGTATATTATTAAAATTCAACGGCAGCGGGCAGCGTATATGGGGTACTTATTTTGGCAACGGGGGAACAGATGTACATGCCGTAGCTGCTGACGGCGGGGGTAATGTGTACCTGGCAGGGGCAACGACGGGCAGTGTTAATATTGCTACGAGTGGTGCACACCAGACGATATTTTCCGGGGGCGGGGCAGATGGTTTCCTGGCAAAATTTAATAGCTTGGGAGCATTGCAATGGAGCACTTTTTACGGAGGTACCGGCTCAGATATCATTTGGGCGGTAAACTGCGATGCAGCTGGTAATGTGATCATAGGTGGTAGTACAGGTAGTGCCAGTGGCATTGCCACCAGCGGCGCGCATCAAACCATTGCCGGGACCAGCGATGATTTTATAGCCAAATTCAACAGCAACGGCGTGCGGCAGTGGGGAACCTATTATGGAGGTACGGCAACATATAACTCCCAGCTGACCGGGGTAGCTACTGACGCCTCTAACAATATATATATATGTGGCTATACCCCAGCTACCAGTGATTATGCTACTACCGGGGCCTACCAGACGAGCTATATTGGCAATGGTACGTCGTCGGATGGTTATATTGCCAAGTTTAACAGCGGTGGTGTAAGACAGTGGGGGACATATTATAATTATAGTACCCTGCTTAATGCTATTGCTACTAGTCCTAACGGAGATATTTACCTGTGGGGACGAACCCTAGCAACAACCGGCATAGCTACCAGTGATGCCTATCAATCTACAGTCAGTGCTGTGGGCAGCTGCATCTTTGTAATCTTTAATACAGCGGGGCAAAGGCTGTATGGTACCTATTTGGGTGGTAATGATGCAGACCTTTCTACTGCTGTTGCCTATAATGATGTGACCAAAAAAGCGCATTTATCGGGTTATACTTTTAGTAGCAATGCTATCAGCTATGGTACAGGTACCAGCTATAGTGCTTTCGCGGATGGTTTTGTGGCTACCTTCATTACCGATACGATGGTGTATATACGCAGGCCCTATGTAGATACAGTATTTTGCCCCGGCGATACACTGCGGCTAAAATATTCTGTCAATACAGCTTTTAACAGCGGCAATGTATTTACCGCGCAGCTATCGGATGCATCGGGCAGCTTTGCCAGCCCGGTGACGATAGGCAGCAAGACCGCTACCACCGGAGATACTATTATTTGTGTGATACCTAAAACCATGGCAGCTGGCACAGGCTACCGTGTGCGTATAGTAGCCGGCAGCCCCGCACGCATCTCTTACGACGATGGCAGCGATATACGCATTAAAGCAGCACCCGCCGCCATCAATGCAAGCAGCAATACGCCGGTATGTGAGGCGGATACCATCAGGCTGACGGGCAGTACCGCCAGCAGCGGTGTAAGCTGGCAATGGAGGGGCCCCAATACCTACAGCAGCACCTCTCAGAATAATAAGATAGGTAATGTAACAGCATCTATGGCAGGCAGCTATATTATGAAAGTAACGCTGAATGCAACAGGCTGCAGCTTTAGTGATACAGAAACGGTAGCTACCAAGCCATTGCCCGATAAACCAGTGGCCGGCAGTAATACACCACTCTGTACCGGTGCGTCACTCGCATTGACGGCTACGAGTACTACCAGCGGAGTTAGCTGGCAGTGGACAGGGCCCAATAGCTTCAGCAGCACATTGCAGAACCCATCAAAAGCAAGTATGACCGTATCAGACGGGGGTAATTATATAGTGAACGCTATATTAAATGGCTGCATCACAAAAGATACTACGAATGTACTGGTGTACCCGGTAACACCTGCGCCTGCAGCAAGTAATAATACACCAGCCTGTATAGGTAGCAATGTAATGCTGTATGCAAGTAATGTAGCTGGCGCCACTTATAGCTGGACAGGCCCGGGCTCCTATACTTCTGCGCAGCAGAACCCTGTTATTAACCACGCAGGCAGCGCTGAGGCAGGCACTTATAGTGTGATCGCTACGGCGAACGGCTGTCCTTCTGCGGCGGCCAGTACCATTGTAAACCTGATACCTGGCCCGGATGTAAATATTTATCCTACGCCGGGTGATAGTGTATGTAATGGTAAAAAAGTAACGCTTACCGCTATTGTGAGTAACCCAGGCTCTAACCCGCAATACCAATGGCTGAAGAATGGTAACCCTGTATCAGGCGCTACGAGTATCAGCTATACAGACTTCACGGTAGTGGATGGTGATAATTACCAGGTGATATTAACTCCCGGCACAGGTGCTGCCTGTACCACGCCAGTGTATAGCATCAGTATACCCATAACGGTGCTGCAATACCAGGTGCCTTATGTAAGTGTCACCGCCAGCGATAGTAATGCATGGCCGGGATTGCTGATCAACTTTAATGCAACGGCAGGGAATGCGGGTGGTGATCCTAAATATCAATGGACCGTAAACGGGCAGAATGTAACAGGCGCTACTGCGGACAACTGGGGTGCTACCACGCTGAGCAATGGGGATAGTGTATGTGTGCTGATGACGAGCAGTTATTTATGCCCGACACCTGCAACGGTGAAGGCCTGTAAAGTGGTGAAGATAGCAACAGGCATTGACGATGCAGGTACTGCCAGGTTCCATGTATATCCTAACCCTGTGAACGGTGTACTGTATATTGATGGATTGGCCAAAGGAACGCAAATACAACTAAACGATATCTACGGCAGGGTAGTGTACAAGGCTACTGCAGCAAAGGATAAAGAAACGATCAATACGGCTAACCTGTTGGCGGGCAGCTATATACTGCAACTGACTACAACCGATGGCAGGAAAGTGGGGTATAAGGTGGTGGTTGATTAGTTGATTGGTTGATTAGTTGATTAGTTGATTAGTTGGGTTAGATGATGTAATGATGTGATGTGTGATGGTGTAAATACTGAACCGGTGGGTTTTACCTGCCGGTTTTTTCGTTTTGTGGGGGAGTTGTAGATAATATCTGAGAGGGATAGGCTTCGCCGATGGGAAATACTAAAAGCCACCCGATAGGAGGTGGCTTTATAATATGGCTATAAGTACTAAGGATATAAGTCTTAGTCTATAGAGGCTGTCTTATTTAGATGCCAGGAAATCTTTAACCTTGTCCTTGTGCATCATAGTTTCTTTGAAAGTATAAGCACCAGACTTAGGGCTGCGAACCGCTTTGATAACTTTTGTATAGTTCTTAGCTTCTGCTGCCAGCTTCGGGTCTTTCTTAATCGCGGTTTTAGCTGCTTTTGCCATGACTCAAATATAGTTTAAAATTACTTAATTTCTTTGTGAACAGTTACCTTCTTCATGATCGGGTTGTATTTTTTCAACTCGATACGCTCAGGGGTATTCTTTTTATTTTTAACGGTAATGTAACGGCTAGTGCCGGGCATACCGCTAGTTTTATGCTCTGTGCATTCCAATATTACCTGAACGCGGTTTCCTTTTTTCGCCATTTTATGATGCGTTTATACTTTACTAATTAGATTTTTTGACCTTGCGCACGCAATTCTTTCACTACAGTCAGCAGACCATTTTTATTGATGGTGCGGATAGCGTCTGTGCTTAATTTCAAAGTGATCCAACGATCTTCTTCAGCAAGGAAAAAGCGTTTTGTCTGCAGGTTAGGCAGAAAACGACGTTTTGCTTTCTTATTAGAGAAAGATATCTTATGACCAGTTACGGGAGTTTTACCAGTTACCTGACAAACACGTGCCATGCTTTTAAAATTTAGGACTGCAAAGGTAGTAAAAATTCAAAACTAAAAAGTCAAAAATCGAAAATATTTTGAAAGAAAGTTGAAACTTGCTCCAAAATCAGGGCATTTCGGGTAGCAAAAGGCTATCTAAACTGCTGATACCCGGCAAATTCTCACAAATAAAGCCTTCGCCATGCTTCACACCTATCCTTTTGCCCAATAATAAAGAACGGGCTTCTATAGCATCCAGAAAGCCACCCTGCGCTATATAAGTCATCGGTTCGTTGGAATTAGGGTCGTGAAACTGGCTTTTATAGCATTTGATGGCCTCCATTTTGGTGGCATGGGTATCGGTTACATCCACTATAAAAGTAGGCTCTGTAAACCGGTCCTGAATGATATGGAATACCCTTTTAGGCCTCCATGGTTCCTGTTCTTTACCGTCGAGCATCGTGGTAACCTTTCGCAGCCCTGCCAGGAAGCAGGAATCGGCTATCAACTTACCTGCCCTTCCATGATCGGGATGGCGGTCTGCCAGGGCATTGGCAATCACTATCTCGGGGCGGTATTTGCGTATATAACTTATTAGCTTCAGCTGGTGTTCCTCGTCATTGGCAAAGAAGCCATCGCGCATGCCTGCATTCTCGCGTACCACCAAGCCCATAGCGTTCGCCGCATCCTGCGCTTCCTGCAGGCGCGTTTCGGGGGTGCCACGTGTTCCTAATTCGCCACGGGTAAGATCTACGATGCCCACTGCCTGGCCCATACGGGCGTGTTTGGTAAGTGTGCCGGCGCAGGCCAGTTCTATATCGTCAGGATGAACCGCAATAGCAAGAATATGAAGTTTCATAAGGGCGCAAAGATAAGGTTGTTTGAGTCATGAGTGGTAAGTCATGAGTCGTGAGGTTTTAATCGTGAGTCATGAGTCGTGAGGGATGAGCCGTGAGAGGTAGGCTTATGTTGGCCCTTTATTTGCCGGCGCGGGCCTGCATCATCATTACTTGCTGGCGCTGGTATTTGTACTGGTAATAATTGTTGGCTTCCAGGTCGGCTACAATATCTTCTATATCCTTGTCGCGATCGGTGGGGTCGTATTCGCGCCGCAGGTTATTACCAAATATAAGCCCAACAGACTGCCACACCACTGCAGAGAAGCCACCTTTTAATTCGCGAATGATATTGTAACAATTCTTGCCCGTTTGCCGGTCTATAAGCCGTACCAGTATCTGCCCCTGGGTGATGGTAAGGTTTTCCAGTTCGCCTTTAAAGCGACTGTTCAGTTTCTTTTCTACCGTTTTAAGGTATTCTTTGCGTTTTTGCTTGTCGTCACCAATCTTATCGAGGTTGCCATCTACGTCTTTAAGGATATCTGCCGCGGCAATGGCATAGGGATAGACGCGAGCTACATTATAGCGAAGCTGATCGTAACGGGCGCGCCTGCGTGCAAGACGACGGGGCAGGCGGTCTCTCTGCTCATAATCGGGCAGGAAAACCATCGGGAAAGTATCACGGTCGACCACTACAGCCCCGAGCAATATAGTATCATTAACACCTTTTTGGGCATAGGTGTTGCCTGCTCGTAACAGGAACATGCTCAGGATCAATATGGACAACAACAAACGCCTCATGGCCTATTGTAAATTTCAGCATTTTCGGGCGGATAATAAAGGCTGAATATTTAAATATTTGACAAAATGATGTGCGTATAGCCTGAATAATGGATGGATATGGGGGACCTGGTGTAACTTTGCAACGCAAATGGATAAACTGATGAAGCTGAAGACGAGTATCATGAGCATAGCATTACTGGCCTTGCTGGCATCCTGTGCCAAGGAAAAGGAAAAGAAGATGACGCAGAGCGAGATCAATGCGAAAGTGGATTCTATTGTAGGAACCAGGATAGATGAACTAAACAGGCAGGCTATGGAAGACCTGGACCGTCGCAAATCTATTGAAGTGAAGGCCAAAACAGATTCTATAGTGGAAGCCTATACAAAAGCCCAGGCAGGAGAAGTTAAAACGGACACCACCGTTCCTCCTCCGCCGGCCAGGGAAAAATAAACAGTATGAAAAGCGCTACTGCCCCGGTATTATATTTTGATGGATTATGCAATTTGTGTAACGGGGCAGTGCAATACATCATCAGGCACGATAAGCAGCGCCTTTTTAGGTTTGCATCCCTGCAATCAGAAGCCGGCAGACAGGTGCAGGAAGTTTACAGGAAACAATACGGGCAGGTGCCGGACAGCCTGATATTACAGGTCAATGATAAAATATATTCCAGGTCAGATGCCGCTCTTCGTACCGCCATTTTAATAAAGAGATGGAAATGGCTGAGTAAGATGTGCCTTGTGATACCCAAATTTTTGCGGGATGGAGTATATAACCTTATAGCGAGAAACAGGTACAGATGGTTTGGTAAAAAAGAATCATGCATGATACCTACACCGGAGTTACAGTCCAGATTCTTATCTTAGTATCACTATCTGCCAGATTTAACCGTCTGTTTAGAAGATAGCCTTTACATTTGAAGTATGAATAAGCTGAAGGCCCTAAGTCTTGTATTATTGTTATTATGCTGCGTGGGAAAACTGCGCGCGGAAGACGTTTTATATTCCCCCAATGAGAAATTTGATCTCCGTAACGGCAGCTATTCTGTTATAGGTAAGGTTAATGGCCAGGTGTACACTTATAGGGGATCGCCGGATGGATATTACCTGGATGCATACGACGACCAGATGATGAAGAAAGCAACTGTAGTGCTGGACTTCATCTATGGCAAAGTAGTGGATACACGGTTTATTACCTATGATGACAAAATCATGTTCCTCTACCAGACCATAGAAGGAGCTAAAGTGATACAAAATGCGGTGTTGCTGGATGACAAGGGCAGGATCAGGAAGCGGCCAATAATAATAGGTGAGACCAAGCTTGGATTGTTTGGTTCGACCAAAGCATCATTTGATATAGCTGTAAGCGAAGACAAGAATAAGATTGCCGTATATGCATTGAGCGATCATGGCCGAACCGTGGAAGCATCCATCACCTGGCTTACAGATACAATGACGGTATTGGCAAGGGGCAGGGCTTCTTATGATGCCGACAACGAGATATCTGAAGGTGAGGCTATGATAGATAACAATGGCAAATTGTACCTGCCTGTATATACCCCGATAGGCAACCGTAATTTTGCGGATAGGGTATGGATACTGACCATACAGCCATCAGAGCACAGATTCCAGGCCCACGAAATGCCCTTGAGAACAATGTATGCATCGGGCATATTTGCGAAGCTGGATAACAGCAATTTTACCATCTCTGCAGCGGGATTCTACTCAGATAAAAAGAACGGAAGCTACGAAGGCGTGCTTTACGCCAAATATGATATTGTGGCAGATTCCTTTGTGTCATCCAAACTATTACCTTTTGATGAGGATCTGCGTAATGCAACCGGAGAAAGAAATAAGAAAAACGCATTCAACGACTTCCAGGTAAGGCAGATCATCGTGAAAGAAGATGGAGGCTTTGTACTGGTAACGGAAGATTATTATGTAAGCACCCGCAGTGCCTATGCGCCGGGTTTTGGCTATTATTCTTTCTATTATCCTAGCATGTCATCTTCGGTAAGGGAATACCATTATAACGATATTTTGGTGCTTTCCTACGATGCCGAGGGGCGCGGCCAGTGGCGATCATTTGTTCGTAAAGAGCAATATTCGCAGGAAGACGGCGGATTGTTCTCTTCCTACGCACTGGTGAACACAGGTGGCGCACTGGGCTTTATGTACAATGATTTTAATTCCATTCATTCAAGAATACAACTGGCGGGTGTTGCTGATGACGGCCATGTAGATGTGCATACGCTGCAATCTCATTCGGACGATGCTGACTGGCTGCCAAGAAGCGCAAAACAAGTAGGCTCGCGCGAAATAATAGTACCATGTTTGCGTAAAAGGCAGATATGCTTTGCCAAAGTTGTATTTTAGCCCCAAAATCTGCTGAGTGCTCCACCTGGTAAGGAATAATAGTCCGTATACTGTCATAATACTTTTCATATTTACACTTGTAGCCAAGCTGCAGGCGCTGAGCGCACCCGTTGCGCCCTTGGTACCCGCTAACCATGAGTTTTTTCATGCAGTTGTATCTATGCTTGATGTTGTATTAAGAGGAAGCGCTTTCGGTTATACATTGCTGGGCGCTATCATGCTGTTTGGCCAGGCTATTTATCTGAATTCTGTATGCATCCGGTATAAGCTATTATCTAAGCCTACCTACCTGATCGCGTATATGTATATCGTGCTCACTTCGGTGTTGCCGGCATTTACCTATTTTGGAGAAGTGATGCTGGTAAACTGGTGTATGATTGGCTGCCTTGATTTTGTACTGAGGCTGCCGCACACTTCGCAACCCCGTATTCATATATTCAACGGTGCTTTCCTTGCCAGTATGGCTGCGGTACTACACTTCCAGGCGGTTGCGTTTATCATATTATTATTTGCCGCTATCGCATTTCTGCGTCCGTTTAATATAGGCGAGTGGATGGTAGCGATTGTGGGATATATTACTCCGTTGTACCTCTACGCCGGCATTTTGTTCCTTTTTGACAAAGAAAAGGCATTGCTACACTGGCCGGAGTATGGATGGTCGCTGCCGGGGCATTTGAATGCACCACTTTATCTAATAGGAACTTTGATAGGAATACTGACACTTACTATATCAGGAATATTCGTATTGCAATCTTTTGTATCTAAAGGGAGCATTTATACACGTCGCATCTGGAGCTCGATCGCAGTATTCCTTTTTATGGCTGTAGCAGTATCCTTAATCACTGATATATCTGAAAAAAATGCATGGCTAATGGTGATGATACCATTGAGTATTATTATAGCCCCGGCATTGTCGGTTGAAAAAACTAAATCGTTTAGTAATTTTGCGTTTTATTTTTCTTTGGTGCTGCTGATATTTTGCCAGCTGACATTCAAATAGATAACCATATTAATTCTGATAAATGAAATTTGGAGTAATAGTTTTCCCGGGTTCTAACTGCGACAGGGATATGATGCATGCTTTGCAGGACGACCTGCAGCAGGAAGTGGTAATGCTCTGGCATAAAGACCGCGACCTGAGCATGTTTACAAAAGATGACTGTATCGTATTGCCGGGTGGCTTCTCCTATGGTGATTACCTGCGTTGCGGCGCACTGGCACGCTTCAGCCCCATGATGGAGCAGGTGATAGCTTTTGCAAACAATGGCGGTAAAGTGCTGGGTGTGTGTAACGGTTTCCAGATACTGTGCGAGTCAGGCTTGTTGCCGGGGGTATTGCTGCTGAACGACCATCAGAAATTTACCTGCAAGAATGTGTATATCAAAACTGAAACAGATAGCAACTTTGTAAGTAAGAAGGTAGGGAATAAAGTGCTGAAGATACCTGTGGCACACGGTGAAGGCCGCTACCATGCAGATGCAGCTACGCTGGAAAAGCTGAATGCCAATAACCAGGTGGTGTTCCGTTATTGCAATGAACAAGGTGAAGTGCATATTGACTCTAACCCCAACGGCGCTACCAATAACATAGCAGGCATTTGCAATGAAGGCCGCAATGTATTTGGTATGATGCCACACCCGGAAAGGGCTTGCAGCGATGCGCTACACAATATTGACGGACGTGCCATATTGCAGGCATTTACGATGATGAACTAATACTAAAGTTTTCATAAAGTCGGCTACACGACCCAACGATAAAACGGATAGCGATTTCTTTGTAGAAAGAAAATGAATACTATGCTCAAGTCTTTAATGTTTGCCTTCGCGGGATTATTGTTGTCCTTCAACAGTATGGCTATTGACGACCCTACTATGTGGAAGTATGAAGTAAAGAGCAAAGGCAATCATGAATACGAATTGGTGTTTCATCTTACTATAAAGGCACCATGGCATATCTGGTCTATGGCGCCGGGTGGCGACGGGTTCCTGATACCACCCAGTTTTAAATTTGATAAAGCTGCAAACGTGCAAATGGTAGGTAAGGTGTCAGAACATGGTAACAAGATGACGACCACTATGGATGGGACAGATGGTAAAGTAAGCTACTTTGCCGGTGAGGTTGAATATAAACAAGTAGTGAAAGTGAACGGGAGTACCAAAATAACAGGTACACATGAATACCAGGTGTGTAATGAAACCACATGCCTGCCTCCTAAGACAAAATCATTCAGTTTCGAAATAAAAGATTAGTATTTAAATCTCTGCTAATGCCAAAGTTCTTTAGATATATACTGATACTGCTTGTTACAAGCCTATATTCCGTTGCTTCGTTTGGACAGATCTTAAAAGATCCTACCGTATGGAAGGTAGAGGCGAAGAAGAAAAAAGGCAACCAATATGAGCTTGTTTTTCATTTTAGTACGACAGATGAGCATTGGCATGTGTATGATCTTGTTCCCGGTGGTGATGGTACTATGATCGCACCGGAATTCCGTCCTGCTAAATCTACCCATTATAAAGTATCAGGAAAGATACGCTCTGAAGGTAAAAGGATCGACGAAACTATCGAAGACATAGGTACGATCCATTACTTTCATAAAGCAGATTTTATTGTACCTGTTACAGTAGATACAAACGGTACTATAAAAGGTACCTACATGTACCAGACGTGTAATGAACAAACCTGTCTGCCTGCAAAGACAAAGCCTTTTAGTGTAGACATCAATGATCCTGAACTTCCTAATGCTGCCGGTACAGAAACGGCGGCAACTACTGGTACAACAGACACTGCTGCAACAGCAAAGACGGACACTTCTAAAAAAGCCGAAGCTGTAGCAACAGGAACTACCGGGTCTGATACGCCGGAACAACCTAAAGCAGAAACTGAGAATAAATCTCTATGGTGGCTTTTCTTTGCGGCTCTGTTAGGTGGTTTGCTGGCAGTGTTGACACCTTGTGTGTACTCCATGATACCTATTACGGTTAGCTTCTTTACCAAGAGGAGCAAAACAAGGGCAGAAGGCATCCGTAATGCGATTTATTATTCGCTTTCCATCATTATCATCTTTACGTTGCTGGGTATTATCATCTCGGCAACATTTGGTGCCAATGCATTGAACAACCTTTCGACCAACTGGATAGCAAACCTTTTCTTCTTTGCCATCTTTGTAATATTCGGTATCTCTTTCCTCGGTGCATTCG
Source organism: Bacteroidota bacterium (assembly GCA_018267955.1). GTDB lineage: Bacteria > Bacteroidota > Bacteroidia > Chitinophagales > Chitinophagaceae > Polluticoccus. Next base: position 298,796 of record JAFDXL010000010.1, on the reverse strand, counting down.
AGATCACGTTGCCATCTTCATGGACCAGCAAGACGGATTCTAAAGCAGGGCTGACCAGCTTTGGCGGTATCTTCTTCATGGCATTGACGCTGGTTATTGTGTCTTTCTCATGTACCGGGCCTATCATCGGGCCACTGCTGGTATTAACAAGTAAAGGCGGTATCATAGGTCCTGCTGTTGGTATGTTTGGATTCTCCATGGGCCTTGCATTGCCGTTTGCATTGTTTGCAGTGTTCCCCGGTATGCTGAATAAAATGGCAACATCGGGCGGATGGCTGAACCAGGTGAAAGTGACCCTTGGTTTTGTAGAGCTGATGCTGGCAATGAAATTCCTTTCTAACGCAGACCTTGCAAGAGGGTGGCGTTTACTGGACAGGGAGATATTCATCGCGATCTGGGTAATATTAAGCATACTGCTTGGCCTTTACCTGCTGGGTAAACTGAAACTTTCTCATGATGACGCACCTGCAAAAAATATTTACGGACAGGAATATGTTGGTTTGTTCAAACTGTTCCTTGCTATTGCATCCTTCACATTCGCATTGTATCTGTTACCGGGTATGTGGGGTGCACCATTGAACGGTATGAGCCAGTTTGTACCACCAATGGGTACACAGGATTTTGTATTGAGTGAAGGTGGCGGCAGTGGTGGCGGTAGTGTTTCTGCTTCTGAAACGGCCGCAATAAATGCCGGTGTTGCTCCAAGTAAATATGTAGACGAAATGAAGAAATACGAGCCGCAGGTTGTAAAACAATTTGGGTTGGTAACTTATTTCGACTATGATGAAGCCCTTGCTGCAGCCAAGGTTTTGCACAAACCTGTAATGCTTGATTTTACAGGTATCAACTGTGTTAACTGTCGCAAGATGGAATCGCAGGTATGGTCTAAACCTGAGGTTACCAAGCGATTGAAAGAAGATTTTATAGTAGCATCGCTTTATTGTGACTATGATAAGAGAGATTTGCCTAAAGATAAGCAACATCATTCTGATGCATTAGGCTCTGACGTAGTAACTATTGGAGACGGCAATGAAGATCTGCAGGCGACAAAATTTGGTTCCAGTGGTATGCCATTTTATTATTTTGTAGATGAAAATGGAACTAAGCTTGCTGATAAAAGTTACACATACGACCCTGATGTGCAAAAGTTTGTAAACCACCTGGAGAAAGTAAAAACTAAGTATAAAGAATTACATCCATAATATTTGAAAGGGCTGTGGCCCTTTCTGCTTTTAGGATAAAAACCTAACGCAGTATGATCAAAAATATTACCATCTCTGTGCTGCCATCTGAGGCAGCGGAAGAACGCAGCTATAAAAGGTACATAGCTGAAGAAGCCGGCGTACAGGCAAAGCGAATCACAGGTTACCACATTACCAAACGGTCTATAGACGCGCGTAGCAGGCAGCCACGAGTGGTAATGCAACTTGACGTATTCATCGATGAGCCCGTAAAGCCATTACCAATATTCGACCCGCAACTGCAAAACGTACGCAATAAGCCAACGGTAGTGATAGTAGGTGCGGGGCCTGCAGGTTTGTTCGCTGCATTGAAACTGATAACGCTGGGCTACAAACCTGTGATACTGGAAAGAGGCAAAGATGTACGCAGCCGCAGACGCGACCTTGCAGCGATGAATAAAGAGGGTGTAGTAAACCCGGAATCGAACTATTGCTTTGGTGAAGGCGGAGCAGGTACCTATAGCGATGGTAAGCTATATACCCGCAGCACAAAGCGTGGTGATGTAAAGCGGATATTGCAGCTGTTCCATCATTTCGGTGCAGACGAACAGATACTGTATGAAGCGCATCCGCATATTGGCACCAATAAACTGCCGCATATCATCACCGCCATGCGCGAACAAATAATAGCGTGTGGTGGAGAAGTATTGTTTGGGCAGAAGGTAACGGATATACTGCTGGCAGGTGATGCTGTAAAAGGTGTAAAGACTTTAGATGGAACTACTATAGAGGCATCGGCAGTGATCCTGGCGACCGGTCATTCGGCGCGCGATATATTCACACTCCTGCACGATAAAGGAATTGAAATCGAAGCCAAGCCATTTGCATTGGGTGTACGTATAGAACATCCGCAACAACTAATAGACCACGCGCAATATCATTGTAATATAAGAGGCGAATATCTGCCGCCGGCATCCTACAGCCTTGTAGCGCAGGAATATGGACGTGGGGTATTCTCTTTTTGCATGTGCCCCGGCGGAATCATAGCCCCTGCAGCAACCGATCATGGAGAAATAGTAGTGAACGGGTGGTCGCCATCGAAGCGCAATAACCCTTATGCTAATTCGGGAACCGTGGTAGCTGTAGATGAAAAGGACTTTGCTAAATATGGCTTTAAAGGGCCTCTTGCAGCCATGTATTACCAGCGAATGGTAGAGCAACAGGCATATAAAATTGGTGGAGGTAAACTGGTAGCCCCGGCGCAAAGAATGACAGATTTTGTAAATGATAAGCATTCATCAACATTGCCGGACTGTTCTTACCTGCCCGGCGTACATAGTGCCGCTATAAAAGATGTGCTGCCCAAAGAAGTATCACAGGCCTTGAAACAAGCCGTGCAAGACTTTGGCAAAAAGATGAAAGGATATTATACCAATGACGCATTGCTGGTGGCCACCGAATCAAGAACCAGCTCGCCCGTACGCATACCCAGAGATAAAGACACATTGCAGCATACACAGATCAAAGGGCTTTATCCATGTGCGGAAGGCGCGGGATACGCGGGTGGCATAGTAAGTGCAGCTATAGATGGCGAACGATGTGCAGAAGCAGCAGTGAAATATCTGTAAGATTTAGGTTAATTATATAAGTGATAGTTGCATTTGTGGTGCATCTATTCTACTTTGTTGTATTCAATTCACCTAAATATGCATCTATATGAAGAAAAATCTCGCTGAGTTTATCGGCACATTCTGCCTTGTTTTATTTGGCTGTGGGGCAGCTGTGCTATCAGGAAAAACAATACCAGCAGCTATTAGCGATGCTCCTGTTGGCATCGGCTTACTAGGCATTTCATTAGCTTTTGGATTAGCGGTGGTAGTGATGGCTTATGCAATTGGTCCGATATCAGGATGCCATATAAATCCTGCCATTTCTATAGCTATGATGGTAAATGGCAAACTGAAACTAAATGAAGGTGTAGGGTATATCATATCACAGTTTGCGGGCGCCACCGCAGCTGCCGGTGCCATATATGCCATACAAAGCGGTATGCCGGGATTTAAAATGGGAGAATGGGCACTTGGGTCTAATGGATGGGGTGAAGCTTATTTAGGCGCCTATAATACAACATCAGCCTTTATTGCAGAGACATTACTGACGTTTATATTTCTCTTTGTGATCTTTGCTACCACTTCTAAATGGGGCAATAGTACTATGGCAGGATTGGCAATAGGTTTAACGCTTGTCCTGATTCACATGGTGGCTATTCCCATTACCGGTACTTCTGTAAATCCCGCGCGCAGTTTTGGCCCGGCGATATTTGCAGGTGGTAAAGCCCTTCAGCAATTATGGCTATTTATGATTGCGCCTGTTGTAGGTGCTGTGCTGGCCGCTTTGGTATGGCGGGGTGTGTTTGAAAAAGAATAAGATGACCAATACGTTTACTAAGCAAAAAGCCCGGTAACACCGGGCTTTTTAAATTAATTTTCTTCAGGAACAAGCTGTATGGTCATGCCTGGCGTAAGGCCGATGCAGACATCGATATTGTTGAACTTGAATGCGCCGAGTTTTAGTTTATCCCGGTACTCGTCTGTAGTTACCAGCATCTTTACCACAGTGCCCAGCAAAGCCTTGTCCTTATGCTGTGCCATGATCTCCGCACGACGCTCTGCAGATACATCAGCTGTTTTTTGAAAGTGGAAAGTGACATCCGGAGGTAAGCCTACTGTTACCGATATACTGGTTGTTTTATAACCCATCTCTTCTATGATCGGGGATAAGGATATCAGGTCGTTCGTGGTTTGGGTTATTTTGTCTTTGGCACCATCAGAAATAGAAGCGATCTTCTCCGATAATTTATCCATACTAAAGCTTTCGCTAACGGCATCCTTCATATCAGACGCCTTCTCGCTCATTTTATTCAAAAAGTCTTTCATGATTTGTGTGTTTGATACATTAAAATTAAGGATACGGCTTTACTTCTGAGCGTATTTTCTAAAGAACCATATTTTCAAAAGGTCTGCAGTAACAATATAAAAGAATATGATCGTCGCTACGGCAAGGATCATTTGTACAGGTAGCAAGATAAGGCCCAGGTCGGCTGCGAAGGGCAGGAATGGCAATGCAGTGGTAATAGCAAAAGCCAGGATGCTCAATATCACCAGCCATTTACCCGGAATGCTCTTTATAAAAGACCGCCGGGTGCGTATGATAAATAAGATAAACAGTTCTGTAAGAATAGACTCCAGGAACCAGCCTGTTTGAAATGCGGACTCATTTGCATGGAGTATAAAATAAAGCCAGATGAAAGTAGCTACATCGAACAGGGAGCTGTGTATGCCAAAGTAGACCATGTAGCGGCGGATCAGTTTCAGGTCCCATTTGCCGGGATTGTTTATTTGCTCTTCATCTACATTATCAGACGCGACAGCCAGGTAGGGGAAGTCTGTAAGGAAGTTGGTCAGTAATATTTGCTTCGGCAGCATGGGCAGGAATGGTAGTATCAGGGAGGCAATAGACACACTGAACATATTGCCAAACGTAGCACCGGTATTGATGAATATATACTTGAGTGTATTCGTAAAGGTTTTCCGGCCTTCTTTAATACCGTCGCACAGCACCATCAGGTCGTTCTCCATCAGTACAAAGTCGGCTGCATCTTTGGCTATATCCACCGCGTTGGAAACTGAGATGCCAGCATCTGCGGCGTTGATGGCGCCAACATCATTGATGCCGTCACCAATGTACGCAACAGTATATGTTTTACGCAGCAGTGTGATGATGCGTTCTTTTTCGTGCGGCTCTACTTCTGCAAAGATGTGGATGTCTTTCAGCTTCGCCGCGAGCTCATTTTCACTGATGGCTTCCATCTCGTCGCTCGACATCACTTTAGGATCCTGTATGCCGATGGCTTTGGCGATGTGGATAGCCACATTTTTATTATCACCGGTAATGATCTTGAGATCTACCTGCAACTGGTTTAGCTCCTGTATGGTTTCCGGTATGCCTTTCTTTACCGGATCCTGCAGGGTGATGAAACCGGCAAAGGTCATATCCTTTTCGTCTGCAACGGTGATGTTGCCTGCCGGCAGTTGTTTAAAGCATAAGGCTATTACACGCAGGCCATTGTTGCCATAATCTGCGTATTGTTTCTGGATAACATCTTTATAGCCATCGATAGGTTGTGTGCTCTTATCATCTACGCGAACGGAGGAGCAAATGCTCAGTATATTATTGAATGCACCTTTGCAAATAAGTAATTGGCCATTGTCTTGTTTTATAGCAATGCCAAGACGTTTGCGGGTGAAGTCGTAAGGGATTTCATCTGTCTTTTCCGGCTGTGGTATGTTTAGCTTCAATTGCTTTAGTGCATCATCTATGGGGTTAGCATAACCTGATTCCAACGATGCATTGATATAAGCGAGATTTTTTGCAAAATCAGAAGGTTTATTGTTGTAATCATAAACACCCTCTACTGTAATGGCGCCTTCTGTAATGGTGCCTGTTTTATCAGTACATAACAGGTTGATCTCGCCAAAATTCTGAATAGAAGGCAGCTTCTTCACGATCACTTTTTTATCCAGCATGCGCTTGGCACCTGCAGACATAGCAATGGTGTTAATGGCGGGCAACAGTTCGGGAGCCATACCTACCGCCAGCGCAAGGGCGAATAGCAACGAGTCGATCAGCGGGCGATGGAATAATAGATTTACTGCAAGGATGAAGACTGATAATACAATGGTAATACGCATCAGGAAGTAGCCAAACTGGCGGATGCCTTTTTCGAACTGGGTCTCTGTGATCGTTGCTGCGCTCTTGCTGATAGAGCCTAATACGGTATCTGCACCAGTAGCTATTACCAAAGCTTTGGCTGTGCCGCTTACAATATTCGATCCGCTCCAAAGGCAATTGCTGCGCTTTGCCAGCGGGGTATTGGCATCTACCGGTTTTACATCTTTGGTAGCCGGGAAAGACTCACCTGTAAGGCTTGCTTCATTTGCCTGCAGGTCTGTCGATGCTATGAGCAGGCAATCGGCGGGAACAATATCACCAGCGCGAAAAAGGATCACATCGCCCGGCACTACTGTTGATGAGGGTATTTCTTTCTCTACGCCATCTCTTAATACGGTGCATGTATGTGCTATCAGCGATTGCAGCTTTTCTACCACCTTGCCTGCGCGACGCTCCTGTAAAAAGCTGAGGGTAGAGGAGGAGAGGATGATGAATGAAATGATAATAGCATCGGAGGCTTGGCCCAGGAAGGCAGACAGAATAACGGCTGCTATCAGCAGCAATACCAGCGGGCTCTTGAGCTGGTTGAGAAAAGCGATCACATCCTTAAAGAACTGTGGTTGTGTTTTTACTTTTTTATGAGCATTTAATATTTGCTCGGCCTGCGCCTGCGATAGCCCTTTTTCTGAGCTTTGTAGTTTTGGGAACCAGTCGCCGGGAGTATTGCTCCAGAAAGCCTCCTGCATATGAGGGTAAAATTGAGACTCTTAAATTATCTCAATAAAATAAGAAAAGCTACCACTTGGGGTAGCTTTTAACAATATGATATAGTTACTGTGTATTAAGCAGCAGAAACAGCTTTCTGCACCAGGTCTGCGGCTTCGCTCAGCAATATTGCAGATTGTACTTTCAGGCCGCTGTTCTCTATCAGTTCTTTCGCTACTTCGGCATTGGTACCTTGCAGGCGAACGATGATAGGAATATTGATATTGCCCATGTTGTTGTATGCTTCGATAACACCTGCAGCAACACGATCACAACGAACGATACCACCGAAGATATTGATGAGGATAGCCTTTACGTTAGGATCCTTCATGATGATGCGGAAACCTGCTTCTACAGTTTGCGCGTTTGCAGTACCACCTACGTCCAGGAAGTTAGCAGGCTCACCACCCGCCAGCTTGATCATATCCATAGTAGCCATTGCAAGGCCGGCACCGTTTACCATACAACCTACGTTACCATCCAGTTTTACGTAGTTCAGGTTGTGTTCGCCTGCTTCTACTTCTGTAGGATCTTCTTCGCTCTTATCGCGCATATCAGCCAAGTCGGCATGGCGCATCAGGGCGTTATCATCCAGGTTCATTTTACAGTCAACAGCGATGATCTTGTCATCAGCGCTTTTGAACAGCGGGTTGATCTCGAGCATAGAGCAATCGAGGCCTACATAAGCATTGTACAGGTTGGTTACGAACTTCACCATGTTTTTGAATGCTTCGCCGCTCAGGCCAAAGTTGAACGCTATTTTACGCGCCTGGAACGGTTGCAGCGGCATGTTTGGCGCTACCCATTCTTTAAATATTTTATCAGGGGTGCTGTGTGCTACTTCTTCAATGTCCATACCGCCTTCTGTGCTGTACATTACCACGTTTTGTTTCTTAGCACGATCTAACAGAACAGACAGGTAGAATTCTTTACGCTCGCTCGGGCCATCGTAATACATGTCCTGCGCGATGAGTATTTTGTTTACCACTTTACCGGCAGCACCGGTTTGGATGGTAACCAGTGTATTGCCTAAAATGTTCTTTGCAACTGTTTCTACATCATCTGCACTCTTTACCACCTTTACACCATTCTGAGCAGGTACTTCCTTCATGGTACCCTTACCACGGCCACCGGCATGTATCTGTGCTTTTACCACAGCAAACTTAGAGCCTGTTTCAGCGGTTATTTGTTTATACGCGTTCAGCGCATCATTCACGTTATCAACCGCTACACCGTTTTGTACGGGTACGTTATAGCGCTTCAGTAATTCTTTAGCTTGGTATTCATGCAAATTCATGACTGCAAAAATTTTAAAAATACGGGGCGAAGATAATTCAATTCGGTCAGCTATTTAAATATATAACCTATGGAAATTTGATAAATATTAAAACTTAAAATAAGTTTCCTTCATACTGCATCTTAGGCGGATCTAGTTTGGTGCCGCAATGCTTATTGAGCTGTTCTATTAGATATTTTATTAATTCGGGCGAGTGCAGCTCCTCGTGCTGGTGCATGAAGAAATAGCAATGCTCCAGCCCCTCGGCCATCCATTTTTTGATGCGCTGTACCCAGTCGTCTATGCGCTCATAGTCTGTTTTGTGCAGGGAATTTCCTACAAAGCGGATGAAACAATCGGGGGTGCTGAGGTGCATGTGCACACAATCGCGGCGGCCTGCGGCATCTGTAATAATAGTACCGCGTTTTTGCTTGCGGAGGAACTGGTACAGCTCCGGATTGTAGCCATCGGTAATATACCAATCGGGGTGGCGCAGCTCCAGGAACAGGTCGACATCTTTTGGGAAGTCGGTAATGAAGTTCTCTACAGATTCTATCTGCTTAGGCCCCAGCTGCGGGTGTGGCATCAGGAATATAGGACCCAGGTTATCGCCAAACTCTGCTACCGCCTCCAGGAAGGCATCCAGTTCTACACCGGTATTCTTCAGCCTCCTGAGGTGCGTGATGGTTTGCGGGAACTTGGGGAAGAACTTAAAACCTTTGGGCACCTTGCTCTTCCAGCGGAGGACATCTGCGGGCGACGGAGATTTATAAAACGTAGCGTTGAACTCTATACAGTTGAACAGCTTTGCATACAGCTCCAGGAAGTCTTTCTCTTTAGAGCCTATGGGGTAGAGCTTGCCCACCCAGTCTTTACGGCCCCATTTGGCACAGCCTATATAGAACTTTGTTTTGCCTTTGCCCTTCTTCAGCACCTCGGTAGTGACCGCAGGATCAGGTGGCAGGGTGAAGTCTATATGATCAAGTTCGCTATCGGGTATTTTACCAAATTCCATAAGTATAAAGTTAAGGGAGGGGGCGGAATGATGGAGCATGTATTACTTGTCCTCGTTTGTAACGAGGATATTTAGTGTTAGCGACTGTGTCGCGAGTATTTTATAGTGGCGTTGTAAACGCCGGACAGTGTATCCTCATTGCAAACGAGGACGGGGGGATTTATTGTAGCCTACTTGCTTAGCTTAATGGCATAAGTGTAGTCCTGGTACACATATTCTAATGGCACAGATACGCCATTTACAGTATTTATATCTACACTATTAGCACAATGATGGGAGTAACCGCAGGTATACATTTCCGAACTAGCCTTTGCATGAAAATGAAGGTTAAATACTTTGCCGGCAGCAGGCACTGTTATTTGATAGTTAGAACCTGTATTAAGAAACATAATGTTATCGGGATATGATATCCTGTTGCCAACGTTCGTTGTGTCCGGATGCTGGTACCATTTCTGATGCACCACATGAGCAAAGCCTGTGTCGTTACCATCAAAAGTTTTGAGCAATACCGAATCGAGCTCATCTGCATTGAAACCCACAAAATAGGGAACAGCGGAAGGGGCGATACATTGAACGGGGCACTGTACGCCAGGTTCATGAGCGGTGTTTTTACCTCGCTTGCATGCCAGGCAGGTAAGAATTGTGAGGGTTAAGATGAAGTACTTCATATTGATTAGGTTGCTGTTGGTAGGGATGAAAATACAAATGCCGGGCGACTTTGTCGTCGTAGCAGTGTAAATTTTGGGGCGTTGTAAACGTAGAGTTAATAAGCCCCTTGGGAGGAGTTGGGGCACAAGCACGCTGCGCTCGAAAGCCTTGCTGCATGCTTGCGGCAAAGAGGGGTATGTAGTTTAATGATATTAATCCTTGGGGTAAATATCTTTCGGATTGCCATTTTCATCAATAGTTTTAGCGCAAGGTTCGGTGTCATCTTTCTTTATCCTCCTAAATGAATATGCGGCGTAAGCGTTGGGTATTTCTTCTAAAATGAATAGTTTATTTTCTTTTTGGGGTGTTAGATAGTAAGATGCCACGGACTCCCAAATAGTATTTATCTCGTGTGAATTTAATGCCCTTTGCCAAATGACTTCCTCTGATATGGAAAATGAACCACCATTATTTCCGGACATATCTGCGCCTAAAAACATCTTCATTGGATCTAGAAATATATTACCTACTAAGTTTATTTTGACTTTAAATGAAGTTTCTCCTATTAACTTGTCATTGACACGCATTCTCATATAGGATAAATTATTAGATATGCCACAATCACAGTAAAGTAAGAATTTCGTATTGGCGTTAAAGGTGTAGGATGTTGATGGTACTTTTAATGTAAAGCTTTCGCCGACACCATCAATTATTCTGAAAATTAGATTATCTTCATAATCTTGATAAATAGACATGCGATATTTGTTAGTGTCTTGGCCTAAATCGACTATAAACTTTCGTCTTTTTTCTGATGACGAAGTAGTAGAAATTACTAAATAGATAGAAAAACCATCTTTAGCAAGCTTTGACGGATCGTCATCTAACACATTTATTATCTTTTCTGTGTTTTGATTGTTGTTATTTATGATTTCATGTTTGTCATTCGTTGAGTCTTTTTCATTTTTATATTCTTGAATAACAGAAAAGACTAAAACAAAAAATGATAAGAATGCTATAGCTAAAGACGTATAATTTATCTGTTTAGTGAAAATTTTTGGAAGCTGTAAAATTGTAATGATAAAGCTTAGTAAAGCAAGTACTGTATATAGCGTTAACCTCATAGGCTAAAGTTATGTTATATATCGTTATTGTTATTAATTTTTAGATGTAAGTTGGAGTATAAGGTATATTGATTAGATGAGTATTAATTAGTCCGAACTACTTTTGCCCTCATGGACGGCAGAACAAGAGCAGATATATACCCTGAGCTGGAGGTAGCTATATGAAAAAGGTTCTACCCATACTAATACTAAACGTCACCTGCCTGATTAGCATAGCTATCTGGATAGGATACGATGTGGAGTGGATATTGACAATATTTATTATCGTTCCCTTTATAGGTGTTCTAACATTGCTTGCCTTGATACCGGTGCTTATTGTCTGCCGTAAAACGGTGTTTAAAGGAAATGCTTTAGCTCTTGTTATAGCAACGATATTACTTTCAATGGTAGAGATATCACTCTCATTGGTTGCCTATCTGCTTTTTGTTAAGCATATGGTTTTGTAAGGTTTTACCTTTATTCCATATGTGGCAACAAAGTATCTACACACAAACCAACTCACAGCTAGAGTTTTAATATAACAATGCATGAAAAGAATTGTATGTGTAATTCTGTTTGCGAGTAATCTGGCGGTTTGTAATGCTAAGAGCGTTAGCAGCGAGCAGTTTAAATATTCTATTTCTTTAGGTGTAGGAGCGATGGGTACAGTAGCTGAAAAGGGGCCAAAGACTAAGACAAGTATTGGGGATATGAGGTTCCTGCATCCATGGGATGTTGCTTTTAACGGCGTATTTAATATCAGGCTGAAGCATGGATTTTCCGCCGGGCTTGAATTGGGTATCGATCGTTTTGATTATGGTTACAAGGCAGAACAAAAATATTCTATAGACGGTATTTCCAGCGGCCTGCTGGCATCGGATGCTAATATAAATTTGTACAGGGCCGGCTTTCGCTGTAGTTATGATATCCATATTTCAAAAAGAATATTGATACAAGCTAGCCTGGCTCCGTCAATAGGGTTCTATCCGCATATTGATCACCTGGATGACACTGCGGCTTTAAATGAATATCAATACAGGGTGCGGCCGGCAGGTACAGGGAAAACACAATACATAGAATTACCACCATATCAGAATTCTAAACCCAAATTCCTGGTAAGATCTGCAATAACAGGCAGCTATAAAATTGGGAAACGGATGCATATAACGGGAGATATAAGTTATCAGCAAGGTTTTAAACCGTTTCTGATACATTATGTAATGGTTCGACAAATTGACCCTGTTACATTTGCTACTGATCAGCAGCAGTTTTATACGAAAATAAATGGCAGTTGTTTTCAATTCCATATAGGTTTTAGATATGAGTTTGGGAGCCGTGGTAAGTAAACTTTACCTTTGCCCTCATGGACGGCAGAACAAGAGCAGATATATACCCGGGGCTGGAGGTGGCTATTATCTTAAAGAAAGATCAGCGGAGTGGTAAGCGTACCATCGGTATTGTACAAGATCTGCTCACCAGCGCGCCTTATCATTCAAGAGGCATCAAGGTGCGGCTTACAGATGGGCAGATAGGCCGCGTTGCCGAGATCATCGGTGATCCTGAATAGGTGTTTCTTCATCTCAACTGTTACGGTCGAAAATCCTGGAATTGTACCTGTTTTGGTTGCCTGTTTTTCCGCAGTTTTACAAACAACAATGTAAACCTATGGATGCAGCAAAAGCACAGCAATTTGCACAGGATTGGATCAACGCATGGAACGCACATGATATAGATGCCATATTGCATCATTACGCAGAGGACCTGGCATTCTATTCGCCGCTGGTATCGGGATTGCAGTTTAACGATACCGGCATCATCACCAATAAGGCAGACCTGAAAGCATATTTTGAGATAGGGCTTAACCGCTTTCCTGATCTGCATTTTCAATACCACAACTGCTTTGCAGGCATTAACACCATAGTGATATATTATACCTCTGTGAATAACAGGCTGGCAGCAGAAGTCTTTGAGCTGAACGACGTAGGTAAGGCTGTAAAAGTGTATTGCAATTACGGCACTGCATAGTTTGCCAGATAAAAATCCATTTTCTCTAAAGCATACAAAACATTAGCTATGACTACCAAAGAAGAATTGCTAGCCAGGTTTTATGAGAACCATAAAGAACTGGTGGATTATGTAGATGCGCTGGATGAGGATGCCTACCTGCTATCTGTAAACGATAAGTGGACGGCGGGGCAGCAACTGGCGCATGTGCACCTGTGCCTGCTGCCGATACATAAGGCGCTGCAGTCGAAAGAGTATATCAAAGAAAAGTTTGGCGCGCTCGACCGGCCCACAAGATCTTACGACGAACTGATCGCTTTTTACAAAGAAGGATTGAACGCAGGCGGTAAAGCACCGGAACGTTACCTGCCTGAAGCTGTTGCTGCCGAAAATCGTACACAGGTATCAGGAGACTTGTTGCAGATGCTCGCTACGATACAAGACCAGCTTGGTGATTATTCTGAAGAAGAACTGGATGCTTTGGTATTGCCGCACCCGTTCTTAGGGTTATTGTCTTTGCGCGAATTATTCTTCCTGATGACTTACCATGCTACCCACCACTTAAGGCAGGTGCAGGTGAGCCTGGCGGGGTAGCGTTGCAAACGCTTGCCGGTGCATCCTCGTTGCAAACGAGGACGAGGATAGTAGTAACGGGTAGGTTTCCCAAAGTATACCAGCTCTCCAGCGCGGTGTAAACAGGCGTACATTTGCATAGAGAAAAGAAAAGCATATGAGCGTACAGGATAAAACAGATGTAATGCCAATACAAAGAGCAATAGCAGATATACAAACGCCGGAGACAAAGCCAGGCTTCCTGGGTAATGGCCATACGGCGCGTATGGTAGTGGGCGAGGATTTTTCGCAAAGCGATCCCTTCATTATACTGATGGATGATATGCTGGATAAGAAAGATACCGAACCAGCAGGCGGCCCGCATCCACATGCAGGGTTTGAAACCGTTACCCTGCTGCTGGAAGGCGAACTGGGCGAAATGAAGCAAGGCGATATGCAGATGATGACGGCGGGCAGTGGTATTGTGCATACAGAGACGATAGATACGATCAATAAATTCCGCATACTGCAGCTATGGCTGAACCTGCCGAAGAAAGACAGGTGGACAACACCACGACTGCAGGACATAGCTGCAGATAAAGCCCCTGTAGCGGAAGGCGATGGCTGGAAGGTGCGGGTATATAGCGGTGCCTTTGCCGGGGTACACTCACCGGTAAACAATTATGTGCCTGTGATCATTGCAGATATACAATTGCAACCCGGTGCTGTTATGAGACAGGAATTGCCTGCTGCGTTCAATACTTTCCTCTACGTGGTAGATGGCCAAATAGAAGTGGGTGCGGATAAGACTGCTGTGCATGAAGCGCAGATTGGCTGGCTGGACCTGCATAGGGAAGATACCGGTAGCGAGCTGAGCATTACTGCAGGCGCGGAAGGTGCAAGGCTGGTACTGTACGCTGGCTTACCAACGGGAGATCATATTGTTTCTTACGGTCCGTTCATAGGCGATACGCAGGAAGATATCATCAGGCTATACCGTGAATACAGGGAGCATAAGATGGGGCATATCAATGATGTACCTGCCGCGCAGAAGATGGTGTGGAGATAGTCCCGTGTAAGGCGTAGTTGGAGACAAGCTTGGCTTTGGTATTTGGCGTTGCAAACGCTTGCCATGGCATCCTCGTTACAAACGAGGACGAGATTATCCCAAGCTTTCTACATACTTTTTAATGGAATGAATAGCTATCCTCCAATAAAAAGCAAAATGCCTGTAAATGCTTTCTGTGGGGAAATTGCTGAGGGTTATTTGCAAATGTGTACCTTCCTCCGTTGGTAATAATTGGAATTTGATAGACGTATAATTCTCCACTGCATCCTGCAATTGCGATAAAGAGCTGAGGTGTGTATATTCCAATACAGCTTCTGGTTGAAACTGCATAATAGTTCCCCTGTTTTCAAAACTATGATCGGGAGAGGTGCCGCGGATAATAATCGGCGTGCCGGGTTGCCATGTGGTGGTGATATCCAGCCTGTCTTCCGTCATCCATTGCTGCAATTGTGCGGGGTCGGTCAATGTCTGCCAGACAGTGGAGGGAGTGGCAGCGATATCTATGGAATATATCAATGGTTCGTACGGCAAAGCACATCAAAGCTATGCAAGAAATGAATAAAGCCGCATTGCGCGGCTTTATATAATTATCAGGAAGACTTATTACGCGCCTATAGGCAGGTGTGTGCTGATGGCGATCCTGTTCCACGCATTGATGAGCACGATGGACATAATGATCTGCCCGATAGTCTCCTCTGTAAAATATTGTTTCGCCAGGCTGTAGGTAGCATCAGAAAGGCCATGCTGGTGGATCAGCGTGATCTCTTCTGTCATTGCCAGCAATACTTTTTCTTCCTCTGTAAACATGCCGCTTTCGCGCCATGCATCCAGCAGGAATATCCTTTGCGGAGTTTCACCTTCTTTCAGGGCGTCTTTAGTGTGCATGTCGAGACAGAAAGCGCAGCCATTGATCTGCGACGCGCGGATCTTCATCAGTTCTTTCTGAATAGGAGTGATATTGATCTTTGACAGTGCATGTACAAGTGCATACATCCCTTTATAACCTTCGGGAAATGCTTGCTGGATATTGATACGTTGTTCCATTGTTTAAATAATTTACGCAGCAAAGCTATGATGGCCGGGAAAGGGAATTGCTTAAACTGGTTTAAGATTTTCTTTTTGCACGTATCTCGCTCAGGTATTCGGGCGTGAAGCCGAGGAAAGAAGCCAGCAGGTATTGTGGTACACGCTGCACGAAAGCAGGGTAATTGTCCGCAAAAAGATAATAATGTTCCTCTCGCGATAGGGTGTACAGCATTTTAACACGAAACTGTGCTGCAGCGTGTGCTCGCAGATGCACCTGGCGATAATATGCTTCCATAGCAGGATGTTTCAACAGTATTTCGTCCTGCGATGGTTTGTCTATCGCCAATATCTCTGATCTTTCTACAGATTGTATATAGAACTCAGACGGCTGTCCGGTGGTAAAAGAAGTATAATCTGACAGCCACCAATTCTCCATCGCGAATTCGGTTGTTTGCTCTGTACCGGATTCTTTTACAAAGTACATACGCAGCAAGCCCTTCTCTACAAAATAGTTATAGCCACAAACTTTACCTTCTGTTAGCAGATGATGCTTTTTAAACACAGATAGCTTTGTGAAATAACTGCACACCTCAGTCAGTTCCTCATCACTTATGGAGATGAATTTACAAATGTGTTGTTTTAGAGCATCAGACATATGGGCAGTCAAATATAAAGACAGCAGGGCAATAATGCTTAATTTGCCGGTATGAAACAGGATTACTGGAATATACCTGATGAACAGGTAATAGAAAAGACAGGTAAGAATTCTGCCGAATGGATGAAAATACTCGATGCCTACCAGGCGATGGAGAAAAAATCGAACGATGTGGTAGCCTACCTGCAACAAGAATACAACGTGCCCCGTTACTGGGCGCGCACGCTAACGACCATGTACATTAAAAAGAATAGTTAAAAGGTAACGATAAACTCTGTGCCTTCGTGTTCCTTACTGCGGATGTCTATTTTTCCGCCCAGTGCTTCTATTTGCGTTTTGATCATATACAGGCCTATGCCTTTACTGTCGTGGTGATTGTGGAAGACCTGGTTGAGCTTGAAGATGCGGTTGCCATAGCGCTCCAGGTCTAAACCAAGGCCATTGTCCTTTACCGAAAGGAATACCCTGCCTTTATCCATGCCGGTGGTAACTGCGATAACAGGCTGCTTTTCGGGATCGCGGTATTTGATAGCATTACTAATGAGATTATACAGAATGCTTTCGAGGTAGGGGCGCGGATATTTGATCTCAGCGATCTCTATATCCTTCAGTATTGTTACGTGTTTCTCTACAATATCACCTTTGAGTTGGGAGATCACATGCTCCAGTACCCAAACAAAATCGCAATCGTCCAACGGAATATCTTTATTGATCCTTATCTGGGCGATGTTCAATAAAGATTCCAGGCTGGCATTAAGCGATGAACCCGCATCTGAAATCAAGTTTACTACTTCGTCTAATGTAAAGGCGCCGCTACTTAATAAAGCATTCTCGTCTGTAGAGTTGCCACCGTTTTTTACCTTCAATATCTCGGTGAGCATATTGATATTGTTCACAGGGCCTCTCAGGTTATGGGCAATGATGTAGCTCAGCTCTTCCAGCTGGCCTATTTTATTAATAAGGCTTTGCTGGGCTGCTTCGAGTTCACTATTCTTTTTAAACAACTCATTGGTAAGCGTTTTGCGAGATGTGATATCGACCATCTGCGATATGAAGAATCTTGGTGTGTTGTCCTTATTCCACACCAGTGAAACTGTAAGGGATATCCATATTACCTTGCCGTCTTTTGCGATATACCGTTTTTCAAGGGTGTATTTGTCCATCTCCCTGTTTAGTATCCGGTTTACCATGTCGAGATCGGTTTCCAGATCATCGGGGTGCGTTATATCCTGGAAGGTGAGCCCCATTAGTTCATTTTTCGAATAGCCCGTGATATCGCAAAGGACATCATTTACCTGCAGCCATTTACCGTTGGGGCTTACCAGTGCCATACCTACGCCGGAATGGTTGAAGGCGCTGGAAAAGGTATCTACACTTTTTTTCAATTCGTCCTCAGCTGCAATGCGTTCTGTAATGTCCTGGGCGAAGCCAATGATATACGGTTGATTTTCAGTGTCGCTAAATAAGTAATTTTTATAAAGTAGGATTTTAGGTTCCTGAGTTTTAGTGAGAATATGCATGATGCCTTCCGCCGTCCCTTTAGTTTTTATAGCCGGCAGGTATTCATCATAAAACTTGTGCCGCACATTGGCAGGCATAATATCGGCGAGACTTTTCCCCAAAAGATCTTCCTGGGTATAGCCAAGCGCCCTGTTAATAAATGGATTGATGGTAGTGAGTTTTCCTTCCAGGTCGTGGGTACAGATCATCGCTTCGCTGTAAGAGAAAAGTATCTTGTATTTCTTTTCACTTTCCTCAACCTGCTTCTCCTGTAATTTACGGATGTTAATGTCTTTGTGTGTACCTATGAAACGGTAAGGCTTACCCTCGTTTGTATAGGCAGCAATAACACCGCGGCTTAGTATCCATTTATAGCTTCCATCCTTGCATCGGTAACGCAGCTCGGCAGTATAGGCAGGTTCCAGCCCCTGAAGGTACAGGTCGAACTGTTTTTTAGCCGCCGGCAGATCATCGGGATGTATCAATTCATTCCACTGATTCATTTCCGTAATATCCGTTTCTGAATATCCGAATATCTCATGCCATTTTTGTGAAAAGAAGATTTTTCCTGTCAGTGTATTCAAATCCCACATGCCGTCGCCGGTGGCGTCTAATGCTATACGCCATTTGTCCTCCACAATGTCGGTCTTCTCACCTTCTTTTATTACCTCGATCACAGATAATACACGCTCATGATCGTAAGGTGCAGGCATCACGCGTATCAGCAACCGGGAAGGTGTATCATTAAAGACCGTATGGTATTCTATTACTTTTTGCTCGCCTGTTTCAAAGGCATGGCGGAGGTATTGCCGTGTGATATCTACAAATTTGTCATTTGCAGCATCAACGAGCGGGGTGTTTAGGTATCTGTCCTGGTAGGTAGCGTCGTCGGCCGGATCTTTTGACCAGACGCCTGTAATAATTTCGTTGGCAGAGATCTCAAACACCAGGAATGAAAACTGCCTAAGCGTTTGAATTGCAATCTCTCTTGCCTGATTGCTCCCCTCCATATGTTGTACAAATGTAAATCAGCATGCCAAAGAATGCAAAAATGAATCGGTGATCTTAAACTTGAGATGAATCATTACATTTACGAACAAATTTTGCTATATCAAACGTTTATTTCTTTCCCAGCTATCATCGGCCTTGTTTGCAGTATCTGTGTTTATGTCCTGCGCATCGGCAGGAGAAAAAGCAGACGATACACCGGCTTCGAAAGATACCATAACTACGCATAAGGTAACTATTGATGAATTTAAGAAAGGACAGGTAATAGATAGTATACGCTGCACGAGTGATGGTGCGCAGTATTTTGCGTTGTACCTGCCCTCTAATTATGCTCCCAACCTGAATTTTCCCTGTATCGTGCTTTTTGATGCACATGCAAGAGGCATACTACCCTTGAATAAATATAAAAACCTTGCTGAAAAATATGGTTATATACTGGTAGCTTCTGATAATAGCAAGAACGGCCTGTCTCCCGAAGTGACCGGGAAGTATGCCGAATCATTGCTGTCGGAAGTCCGTACCCGTTTTAATACAGATCCTGCAAGAGTTTATACTGCAGGTTTCTCCGGAGGGTCACGGGTGGCAGGGGATGCGGCAATGGCAGATGGTAATGTGGCCGGTGTGATAGGGTGCTCTGCTGGCTTTAGTGGCAGTAGCCAGGGAGGCGGTAAATTTGATTATGCAGGGTTTGCAGGTGAGCAGGATTTTAACCTGCTGGAAATGGAGGCATTAGATCAACAGTTGCAGGCACACGGTTTTGTTCATCAGTTGTTTACTTTCCCCGGTATACATGGATGGCCACCTGCAGAAAATATGGAGATGGCTATGCTATGGTTGCAGGTAAATGCCATGAAGGCCGGCAAACAACCCAAAACTGATGATGTAGTTGATTTATTGAAGCGTTTGTACAATAAGCAGATAGCGAGTGCTGAAAAAGCAAAGGATATTATAGCAAAGGAACAACTACTTAGCGGCACGGTGGCTGCGATGACTGCCTTAAGTGATGTTTCTTCTGAACAAAAGAAACTGGCTGCATTGCAACAGAGTGCCGAATATAAAAAAGCAATAGCAGATGAGGGTGCTTTGCAACAGCAGGAGCTTGCCGGCCAGCAAGAACTTGCTAAAGAGATAGCTGCACATGATGATAAATGGTGGGCAGATAAAATAGCTACCATGAGAAAGGAAATATCCTCGTCGCCTGTAATGGTGGCAAGGATGAAGCAACGGCTGCTTAATTACCTGGGGCTTGTGTGTTATCTGTATGCAGATGGTGTGATAAAACAGGGAGATGCAAGATCATCAGATCATTATTTGAATGTCTTCCAAATGGTGGACCCCGCTAACCCAGATGTGAGCTATCTGAAAGCAATACAATGCATGAAATTGCAGGATACACAGAACGCGTTGGCGGCATTAAATAGAGCTGCGGATCTTGGTTATAATAATATAGCCGACGTTCTGTCTGAAGAAATGTTTGCACCACTTCGCAGCGATCCGAAGTTTGCAGCCATAGTACAGAGAATGAATCAAAATTTATCAGGTAAATAAATAGCAGATGTCTTATTGCAGCGTCATAGAAACCATGACGGAGGAAAGAAAAAATCTCCACAAGAACTATCACGATAATCATTATGGTTTTCCGATACATAATGATGATGAACTTTTTGGCAGGCTGATCATGGAAATAAACCAGGCCGGTCTGAGCTGGGAAACCATATTGAAGAAAGAGGCCTCATTCCGTAAAGCATACCACAATTTCAACATTAAAAAGGTAGCGAAGTATACTGAGGCTGATATGGAACGCCTGATGGCTGATGCAGGCATTATACGCAACCGCCTGAAGATAAACGCAGCTGTTGAAAATGCTAAGACCATACAGGCTTTGCAAAAAGAGTATGGATCATTTGAAAAATGGCTGGAACACCATCATCCTAAAACAAAAGAGGAATGGGTGAAATTGTTTAAAAAGACATTCCGTTTTACAGGCGGCGAAATAGTGGGCGAGTTTTTGATGAGTATTGGCTACCTGAAAGGTGCACACGCAGAAGATTGTCCGGTACACAAAAAGGTACTGAAGGAAAAACCTATGTGGAACAAAAAATAATTACCAGGGAAGGGTAGCCCCAAATTCTGTAAAATATAGCCAGCCTAATACAACTGCAGTGGCTGCTAAGAACTTAGCAAACCTAACTGCCATGTGCGGAGGCTTTTTTTCGGAAACAGGTAGTTGATCGAATACAGTGCGGTAGCCCAACTGCCGTAGTGTAAAAACAGCTACGCCCACATCTTCTTCCTTTACCTGTAGTTTGATACCACCAAGCGCATTGTTGAAATAAGGGTTTAGATGAACAGAATGCTCATCCTTGATATAGCATTCAATTCCATCGGCCTGCAACCTTCCCTGCACCAGGTTGGCGGCAAATGAAGTGGGAAAGACGGCGACGGTTACTAATTCCATGTATCGGATGTGTATAATTAGGTGACGCAAACGGTATGCCGCCTCCTACAATGCGCCATAAAGGCACTAAAAAGCAAAATAAGACATAGATATGATGATATTATGTCGGTGTTTACGTAATTTTTAATTGTGAATTCCTCCCTGCATATTAAACTGCCTGAACCTTGTAGAGAAGACTGGAATAGGATGACTCCTACAGACGAGGGACGATTCTGTGGTGCATGCCAGCATGACCTGGTAGATTTTACACAAATGAGCGATGAGGAGCTGATAAGATTTTTCCTAAACCATCGAGGTAAAGTGTGCGGAAGATTCAGCACAACGCAGCTAGACCGTTCGATTACCCAGCCAAAAAATCATCTACGTTTAATACCAACTAGATTTGCCAGGCGCGTGGCAGCGGCAGCTATTTTTATACAATCTTTAGCGCATCATGCTTATGCACAGGTAAGTAAGCAAAAGACCGAGATTGTCGCGCGTAACCATCAGACAAATAAAAAGGTATCGAGAATAATAAAAGGAATTGTTCAGGATTATCATAATAATACAGCGGTAGATAGTGTAGTAGTATCGATACTCGGTACGAATATCAGTAACAAAGTGGATAAACATGGGCGTTTTCAATTGCAACTGACCGATAGTATGCATGGCTGTGTTACCATTATGGCTGAATATGTACCTAATGTGAAGCCGAACCCGGGGACGATCATACTTCCTGTCTCTGTAAATACCGATACCATTGGTAAAGAGCCAATATCGTTATACCGGTATCCTGACGAAAGACTCAATAAAGTTCAGGTGGTGAGGTACAAGCCGCAGCTAGAGATAGAAAAGAAATATCTCATAGGTACATCGGAACCGGTTATCGTAATAAAACCGACGAAGATGCAGCGTGTGAAAAATTTCTTCAGAAGAAAAAAAGATTATTGATAGTATGCGTTTCATTTTGTTAAGTCTTGTAGTGATGCTTTTGAGCCATAAAGCAGTTTACGCTTTAGATTCTGCAGATACGACGAAGGCAAAACATTTGAAAACACATAAGGTGTCGCAGGCAATTATACCGCCTCAATTTGCTAATGGTAATGTACAACAATATGTATCTGAAAATCTTCGATACCCAGATGCCGCAATTGAGAATGGGTTAGAGGGCAGGGTAATAGTGCGTTTTTTGATAGATGAAACTGGCCATGTAGTTGATCCGCAGATAGCAAGCCAAAGGCTGGGAGTGGGGTGTGATGAAGAAGCACTACGAGTTGTAAAAGCTATGCCTTTATGGAAGCCGGCAACATATAAACACAGGCCGGTACGCTATGTATACGAGCTTCCTGTAGAATTCAGGCTTGAGTAAGAGATATCCTGTCATTTTTATTTAATTTCCCTGCATGATAGGTCAGTTACTGCAATGGTTGATCAATGTATGGCTTGCCGTAACCGGTAGGGTACGCAGGTTTACAGACCATCCCTGGCTTAAAGGTCCTGTTGGCGATGGTAAGACCATTGGCGATAAATACTATGATACGTTTGCCGCTGCAAACAGCTACAAAGTAACTAATACTACAGACGGTGGATTATTGCGCGATTTTAAAGCAGTATTGAGTGATAAAGATATCGCAGCAGATAAACTCAATAAACGTATCATCCATTTTTATGAGCACACTGTGCAATACAAATTGGAGGTATGGTCGCAATGGTATAAGCCCATGAGCTTTTTTGCCAAGATACTGATACGCACCATCAGTACCCGGATGAACCAAATGAATATTCCGCTGGAACCGCTGGAAACAAGTCGGGGCATGAGTAACGAAGTGCTGCATATCAAAGACAAGGCGACAGACGAATTGCTATACGCATGCTGGCTCAGGAAATCAATACTATCGGGCAGGGTAGTCTATGCAGGTTTTTATTCCGCCTGCGTTATCAAAGGAGAAAAGTTTGTGAGGGTAATATTTCCATTGCCCGATGGAAATGTAACCGTATTGCTGAAGGCGGTGGTGCAGGAAGATGGTTCTGTGAAACTGATATCTAAAGGCAAGCATTTTGGTGATGCTGGTTATTACCGTGTACGCAGGCATAATGCGAACAGCGTAAAGGTGCGCCATATACCATTGACCGAAAGTATTCATGTATTTGAGGATAATGAAGGCGTGCTAAGGACTGACCATGTGTTTTGGTTTATGGGTTTTAAGCTGCTGCATCTTCATTATAAAATAATAGAACGCTAAACGGTTTGCAACTCCGGCACCTGGCTTTGCAGGATGTTCACTCCGAGACGTTGCTTCGAGATCCCCGGTTTCAGTTTGTAATCGAAACGAATATCATTGCCATCTACAGTAGCGTCAACAAAACGGAGTTCGCAACGTATATCCCTGTCAAATTCAGTAGCCAATTCAGCCAGGTGTGTAGAAAAGATAAAAAAGCTGTCGTGGTGCGATAGGAAATGATGCAATACCATTTTACTGCAATCATAAGCGTCCTGCACATTGGTGCCCTTAAATAATTCATCTGCTATTACCAGTAATCTCTTTTGCTTATGCAGCATGTTGATCGTGCGCTTAATGTTCTGCACTTCGCTAAAGAAATAGCTATAGCCTGCTGTAATGTTATCTTCTATATTGATGCTGGTGGTGATATGATCGACCCATGGTATCTCTGCTGAAACTGCGGCGACGCCTATGCCGAGGTAAGCCATAAAGAAAGTCAGTCCTATGCTTTTCATCATCGTGCTTTTGCCTGCCATGTTAGGGCCCGTGATGATGAGAAGGTTAGCTTCGGTCATTTCGATGTGGTTTGTTACGCAATCGGTAACCAAAGGATGATAAATTGATTGAAGACGTAGATGAGACGCGTTGAGTGCCGGGAATGTGAGCTTCCAATGTTTATGAGCCTCCGCAAGGGCAATGAATGCATCAAGACGATAATACAAATTGAGTAAAGCATTTACCGACGAGCGATTAACGACCCGGAAGTTATCATCGACATGGAATAAAAGACCCGTCGGTGGGTTGGTATCTTCTATGGCTGCCAATTGTTTTTCTGTAAGATTCAATTCCAGTAAACGGGTTCTAATCTCTTCGAATATCTGCTTTAGTAATGGCGGCAGATCAGGATTGTATAGACTGTTATAAGCAACGGTTAATTGCCTGACGATATGCAATAGTTGTCGCACGCCACTTAACACAAAATGATATTGGTAAGCACGAAATAAAGTTGTGTAGTGCGTGCGTATGGCACGTGATAATTTCTTCCCTGCTTTTACGAGGCCTATGGATGAATTGAGATATTGTTCTGCGTAGTAGATGTCATTCTCTCCAATCGCTGGTAGCAACTTGTTCCATTTTGCTACAATATGCTTAATGGCATCCTGGCGCTGCTGTATCGTTTCAGCAGTAGTCTCTTCAAGGAGGAAATAATCTTTCAGAACAGCTTCACCACCTTTCGTTTTACAATGGTTCAGCTTATCAAACAAAGAAGATTTTTGCCTGGAGGGTAGTATATCCAGGTCGTGGAGGGTTTGCAATGATATCATAGGTGCATACTGTAATAACAATAACGCACCAATGTGGATTATATTATATCAGATATCATCTTCATATAATCCAAGGCGCTGTTTTAAGCGTTGCATTTCGTGTTGCATGTCTTCTACGCGCTGTAAGAGGTGGGCAATGGCCTCGATGCCTTCTATATTAATTTCGAGCTCGGTATGCATACGCACCAGTGACTCAATGGTTTTTAACTGGTCTACATACAGATAGTGTTGGTTTTCTACCGTATCTACTTCTACCAATCCTGCTTCCTGCAATCCTGCAATAAAAGACCAGGATATACTGTGGTATATGCAAAACTCGCTGGCCGGTATGATCTCGCGTTTTTCCATGATCTTTATTTTTTAAGATTAGCTAATTGAGTGAAGAGTTCTTTTTCCTGGTCTGTGAGGTGCGTGGGTAATTGTATGTTGTAGGTTATGTAGAGATCGCCAAATGCACCTTCCTGTTTATAGATGGGGAAGCCTTTGCCCTTGATGCGCGTTTTGGTGCCGTTCTGGGTTTCCGGTGACACCTTTAGTTTTATCTTACCACCCCCCAAGGTGTCTACCAGCAATTCGCCACCTAGTACAGCAGTGTACAAGGGCAAATCTACAGTGGCATGCAGATCGTTACCTGTGCGTTTGAAATGAGTATTGTTGTGTATGACAAACTTAATATAAAGGTCTCCAGCCGGGCCGCCATTGATGCCCGGACTGCCATAGCCTTTCAGCTTGATGACCTGTCCATCTTCTACACCGGCAGGTATGGTGATGCGCACCTGCTTGCCATTAACGTTCAATATCTGCTGACGTGTGGTGGCCGCATCCGTTAGGTCCATCGCCAGCTCTGCATTAAAATCCTCGCCACGGTACTTTACATTACTGCGGCGTCCCTGCCTGCTGCCAAACATTTGCTCAAAGAAATCAGAGAATTCACCCTCGCCACCACCGAAGCCGCTAAACCCTTCAAATCCACCTTGTCCCTGCCATTGACCACCGGTGTAGCCCTGCCCGCCTTGCTGCTGGCGTGCCTGCTCAAACTGATCTGCATGTTTCCAATGCTCGCCGTACTGATCGTATTTCTTCCGTTTTTCGGGATCGCTTAATACTTCGTTGGCCTCATTTATCTGTTGAAACTTTTTATGCGCTTCTGCATTATTGGGGTTAAGGTCGGGGTGGTATTTACGGGCCAGCTTGCGATAAGCTTTCTTTATATCATCGGTAGAGGCGGTTTTATCTACCTCGAGTATTTTATAGTAATCAATAAAATCAGCCATAACTGTTTGTTGATGTATATAAAATTACTGAAAAGGAGCGTGCCAGTGATTGGTATATATTAGTTTATTAAGAACCTTCACAGGGTTTTATAATTGAATAATTATCTTTGGCTGCCTCATCTATTATTGCCAATAATGAAATTAAAATATATAAAAGAGCTGGATAGCGTCAGAGGGCTAGCCGCATTGTCTATAATGTGGTTGCATTTTGCCGGTACAATTACTCCATCAGGCAGTGTTAGTTCTTTTTTCATGAAAACAGCTTCCGTCTTTCAGACGGGTGTGCCGTTGTTCTTTGTTCTTTCAGGCTTTCTTATCACCAGGATATTGCTGAATAGTAAAAGTGATACCAATTACTTTAGCAGCTTTTATATGCGCAGGGCGCTAAGGATATTTCCGCTGTACTATTTTGTGTTTGTTGCTGGCGTATACGCTCTTGCCTGTGCTGATGCACAATCCGCTACCTGCATTTGGAGATATATGGGCAAGCCTTTTGTATCTGCAGAATTTTGCCATCACTTTCCATTGGCGATACACTGGGCCACCACATATATGGTCGCTTGCAGTAGAGGAGCATTTTTACCTGATATGGCCCATGCTGCTGTATTATTGCAGCACAAAGAACCTGAAGCGGATATTGATTATCGTGATTATCGCAGAACCTGTACTGCGCTATATGTTCGAGAAAAATGGCATAGATTCTTTTTACTTCACCTTTACACGGCTGGATGAATTATGTATAGGATCATTGCTGGCAATAAGAGAGCTGGAAGGCAAGGTGATCTCTAAAAAAGAAATAGGAGTTGTGGCAACATTGCTGTTGGGTGGCGTTGCGGCCTGGATGATGCTGACAGGTCAGCGCCTGCTTGCAGTACAGGTATTAAAGTATTCGTTTTTGCAGTTATATTTTATCTTGTAATAGGCATTGTAGCACTGAACCAGATACCTGTTGTAAACCGGTTGCTATCGCATAAGCCGTTATTTTATATTGGAAGGATCAGCTACGGATTATATCTCTACCATCCGTTTTGCTATGCATTGGCAGAATATTATTTACAAGGAAATCATGGCGAAGTTGTTAGATTTTTAGCGTGTTTTGGCGGAACCTTTGCCGTTTCCAGTTTATCCTACTACCTTTTTGAACTGCGGTTTTTAAAACTGAAAAAGTACTTCGACAGAAAGGTTGTTGTTCCGGTAAGCACTGCCGATGCAACTTAAAAAGGGGCTATTTTTTCTTTTTACTTGATTTAGCTTTCTTGTTGAATTCGAGCGCATGATCTGTCCAGAACTGCAGGGTTGATTTCTTGCTGATGACAGCGGCATCTACCGGTACATAGCCTTTCAGCGATTTCCCCTTCATGATCATCGGTTGCACACCCGGCATAGCGCATAATTCATCTGCCCTGTCGGGATCTATACGTACCATGATATCGTCTGTATGAACGGCTATGCACATCTTGTCATTCACCATAAAGCAGAGCCCGGTGAACATTTTCTTTTCTTCCAGCTTTTTAGCGACAGATAAAGCCTCACGTACACGATCTGCAAGTTTTTCTGAATATGGCATGGCGAAAAGTATTTGTTTGGTGAATTTACTTCATTCTTTTCAACGCCAATCCTGTAATAATACCCAGTACCACACCGCCTGCAAGTATCAGCGAAAGATTAGCTATAAAGCCCCATAAAGGTGGTTTAATGAGTTCGCGTGTATAATCTATTGCTAATACCGTAAGCCCTGCTGCTATCCATGCAATGAGGCTCATTGGTATCCACATAATGGCTTTTGAAGTATGGTGCCTGAGTACGAGGTATTGCATGATACCAACAGACAACCCCGCAAGGCTTACGCTATATAGCAGGTAATGATCGCCGAAATCGTAATGGCCGAGATGCTTTAACAGGTCAAATAAAAAAAACGGCGTACCTACACCTGTGATCGTGTACCATAACCACCGGGTATCGAAGCCAGCACGCTTTCTTAATGTAAGCCATTGCATAAAACCAACACCCATGCCTACACCTATACCCACATAGCATTGGTAACCATTGATGCCGATAGTATCAAAAATGCCGGAAAGAAGCAGGATGAATACAACACTCAGGAGCCATCCTAAGGATGTAGAACCAGCCCATCGTGTTATGGTTATGGTGTTCATGCATTTCAATTGATGGCACTAATGTGTAAGTTTTTAAGCAGAAAAGCAATTGTAGTTTAGATGAGGCAGGAATAATAGAAAAGGAAAGCCCACCATTTGGTGGGCTATTATAATATCAATTTGTTTAAAGATTAGTTCTTTATAGCAGCAATACCCGGCAGCTCTTTGCCCTCGAAGAATTCGAGCATAGCTCCACCACCGGTAGATACATAGCTTACTTTATCTGCATAGCCGAATTTGTTTACAGCTGCAACGCTATCGCCACCGCCTACCAATGAGTAAGCACCAGCTTCTGTTGCTTCTTTAACTGCATCTGCAACACATTTAGTACCGTGCTGGAATTTTTCCATTTCGAATACACCCATTGGACCATTCCACAATATAGTCTTTGAATCTTTGATCACTTTACAGAACATATCGCAAGCCATCTGGCCTATATCCAGGCCCATCCAGCCTTCCGGTATCTCTGTATTGATAGCAGATGCAGTATTGGCATCAGCAGCAAATTTATCGGCCAGGATGCTGTCTTGCGGCAGGTGGATACAAACGCCTTTTGCCTCTGCTTTTTTCATCAATTCCCGTGCGGTATCCAGGCGATCATCTTCGCAAAGAGAGTTGCCTATCTGCCCGCCCATAGCCTTGAAGAAGGTATAAGCCATACCACCACCAATGATAATATCGGTTGCTTTTTCCAGCAGGTTCTCGATGATCATTATCTTATCAGAAACCTTAGCGCCGCCAATGATGGCCGTAAAAGGTTTTTGTGCATTGTGCAGTACTTTTTCAGCAGCGCTTACTTCACCTTCCATCAGCAGTCCGAACATTTTCTTATCAGCAGGGAAGTATTGAGCGATCACAGCCGTAGAAGCGTGTGCGCGGTGTGCCGTACCGAAAGCATCGTTTACATACACATCGCCCAGTTTGGATAATGTTTCTGCAAAGGCAGCATCACCTTTTTCTTCCTGCTTATAATAGCGCAGGTTTTCCAGCAGCAATACCTGGCCCGGTTGCAATGCCGCAGCTTTTTGTTGAGCATCTTCGCTGATGCAATCCTCTGCAAACTGTACCTCAGTACCCAGCAGGGTAGTGAGGTGCTTAGCTACAGGCTTTAAGCTGAAATCGGCCAGCGTAAGGTGTGGCTTCTTTTCAATGTCTTTATGTGGGCGGCCAAAGTGGCTCATCAGCACTACGCTGCCGCCATCTGCCAGTATCTTTTTTATAGTAGGCAATGCAGCCTTGATACGGGTATCGTCTGTGATATTGCCGTCTTTGATAGGTACGTTAAAGTCTACACGCACCAATGCCTTTTTACCGTTGAAACTGAAACTGTTGAATTTGCTCATAATAATTGTAGTATAGTTAGCCGTTTGCGCAACCGAGCAGCAAAAATAATCAATGAAGCTTGTAATATGATGGCTTTTTTAGGAGCCTTCTTCCACCAACTTTTTTAACCCGCTCAGAACTTTATCCCAACCTTTTTCTGATTTTTCTACTCTTTCCTCATAGCCTTCCGCACTACCTACATCGTCTGCAATGCTAAGGGTTGTGATGCCATTTTCTTCGGTAAGAACGTCCGTGACAGTACTAAAGTTGTCCGGCTCCTCATCTTTTTTGTGGCCATTCTTCAGGGTGTATTTCAGCATATTGCCCGGGTCTATATCCAGGATAGTCCCGTTCATTTCAATATTTATTACCCAGAACATTTTGCCCTTGAAAGTAATAGGTGCGCCCTTTTCCCAACTGGAAAGTACCTCGCAGTGAAAAAAGTACTCTTTTGTCTTGTCAGGATTGGTAAGTGCATCCCAGACGGCTGCTTTGGGGGCATTTATCTGTATGGTTTTGCTTACAGTGTGGCTATTCATAAGGTTATATTTTCCTGGACACATAGTAGAATAGTGCCATGAAAAAAGCCTTTCCGAAGAAAGGCTTTTATATTTTGTCAGCAGTTTAGACTTATTTGCTGATCAGTCCTGCGAAATATTTAACAGTACGAACTAACTGAGAAACATAGCTCATTTCATTGTCGTACCAGCTAACAGTTTTCACCAGTTGCTGATCGCCTACTGTCATCACCTTAGTTTGTGTTGCATCGAACAAAGAACCGAAGTGTGTACCGATGATATCGCTGGAAACGATCTCGTCTTCGTTGTATCCGAAGCTTTCGTTAGCGGCAGCTTTCATAGCAGCGTTGATCTCTTCAGCAGTTGTTTTCTTGCTCAGTACAGTAACCAGTTCCGTTAGAGAGCCAGTGATCGTTGGTACGCGTTGTGCGCCACCGTCCAGTTTACCTTTCAGTTCAGGCAGTACCAGGCCGATAGCCTTAGCAGCACCTGTAGAGTTTGGAACGATATTGGCAGCAGCAGCACGTGCACGGCGCAGGTCACCTTTCGGGTGTGGAGCGTCTAGTGTGTTCTGGTCGTTTGTATAAGCGTGGATAGTGCTCATGATACCTGTAACGATACCGAAGTTATCGTTCAGCGCCTTGGCCATAGGAGCCAGGCAGTTTGTGGTACATGAAGCGCAGCTGATAACCGTTTCGCTACCATCCAGGATATTGTGGTTTACATTGAAAACTACAGTTTTCAGTTCGCCTGTAGCAGGAGCAGAGATCACAACGCGTTTAGCGCCTGCGGTGATATGTGCTTTTGCTTTTTCAGCGTCGGTGAAGAAACCTGTACATTCCAGAACCACGTCTACATCGTGCTGGCCCCAAGGAATTTGTGCAGGATCTTTCTGAGCATATATTTTAATGGTATTGCCATTAACAACGATGGAATCTTCTGTATGCTTTACCTCAACACCGAAACGGCCCTGTGCAGTATCATATTTCAGAAGGTGAGCCAAAACTTCAGGCTTTGTCAGGTCATTGATAGCAACAACTTCAATACCATCCATGTTGTAGATCTGGCGGAAAGCCAGGCGGCCGATGCGGCCGAAACCATTAATGGCAACTTTAACTTTACTCATTGCTTAGTTTATTAAATTATTTGAAACAGATTAATAAAATTTGGGTGCAAAGGTACGTTCATTAGCGGATAATATAAAATCTTCGCCATTACGCATGTGGATTATGTGTTATAAGAAACTTGGCTATTTGGTATTTACATGCTAATCTTGCGCCATGCCTGAAAATAAAACTACTGAAAAAGCCATACAGGTAACGCCCTCCTTCCGCTGGATAGAAAACGGACATATATTCCTGTGGCTGATAAAAGATACCTGCTGGGCTATGGTTTGGCGGCCCGGGGGGATATTTATGATCTTTCCTACGCTTTCTGTAGCATTTTATATACTATGGAAGACGAGGCATGTACGTGCCGAACTATTCCATAATCTGGCCGTCTGCCTGTGGATCATGGCTAATTCTGTATGGATGGTAGGGGAGTTCTTTAATATTGAAGCGAGGCCTTATGCGGTGGGTATTTTCTGCATTGGGCTGTTGATACTATTAAGTTATTACCTGCTGTTCTTTAGAAAAGACAGGCAGATTTATAAGCTGGAACTGGAAGAAAGCTAATGTATTCCCCTCGCATCCAGCGCCTGCTGGTAGGCACGGGCGTTTTTCATGTGGTCTGCCAGGTTCGTGGCGAAGTTGTGGTAGCCACTAAAATCTTCTTTAGCGCAGAAGTACAGGTAGCTGTTATCCGGGGCTTGCAGTACGGCTTCAATGCTTTTCTTTGAAGGTGTGCAGATAGGGCCGGGTGGCAGTCCTTTGAATTTATAAGTGTTGTAAGGTGAGTTAATGCCAAGGTATGCGCCTGTGATCCTTTTAATGGTAAAATCGCCTACAGCAAACTTTACGGTAGGATCAGCCTGTAATAACATGCCTTTATGCAGCCTATTTAGGTACACACTGGCGATCAATGGCTTTTCGTCGTTCTTATTGGTTTCCTCTTCTACAATAGAAGCTATCGTCGTAGCCTGCGGAACGGTAAGATTCTTAGCCTGTGCCTGCTGCCTGCGTTCATCAGTCCAAAAGGCATGGTAGCTTTTAGCGATCTTTTCAAAAGCGTGTTCGGCATTGGTGTTCCAGAAGAACTCGTAGGTATCGGGCATGATAGCGCACATGGCGGTATTGGTATCCAGGCCATAACCGGCGAGAAAAGTGCTGTCCGTCATTAAGGAAAAGAGCTGATTAGAATCCGCCTCCAGTTGTGTGCCAACGAGATGAATGAAATCGTGCCTGGTGCGCAGTTTGTTAATTACCAGCTTTACCGGGGTTTGGTGGCCAGAACGCAACATGCGGATGATATTGAAATTGCTCATGCCGCGGCTGATCTTATACTTGCCGGCATGTACGTGCTCCGGGTATTTTGTAGCTTTTGCAAGCAGGTTGAAGCTAAACATATCACCAATATATCCGCCTTGTTCCAGTTCCTTTTGTACATCATCAAAGCGGGCATTGGTATGGATATAAAGAAATTCTCCCCTGGACAGGCTTCCCGTATTAGGGCCGAATGTTTTGTAGACAGCAATAGTTGCTATCAGCAGCAATACCATACCCAGTATTGCAGGTGCTTTACTTTTCTTTGTGCGTTTGGCAGACATGTATCGCAAAAAAATACCTACTCAAATTACAGAGTAGGTATGTTATAATAAAATGAACTAAAGTTTATTTTTTACCGGCAGGTGCCTTTTGTTGCTGTGCAGGGGCAGAAGAACGCTGTTTGGTTTGCTTACTGCTGCCATCATCCATTTTAGGAGATTCGTACAAAGAAACGGAGAAGATGCACAGTATTGCAACTACAGCCATAGATATCCATGTGCCTTTTTCCATAACGTCGGTAGATTGCTTCACGCCCATTACCTGGCTGCTGATGCTGCCGAATGTGCCGGAAAGGCCACCACCTTTAGGGTTTTGGATAAGTACGAAGAAAGCCAGCACTAAACAAGCCAATAATATCAATATGGTTATTAATCCTATCATGATCCTTTTTCTTTTTGGAGAATTTCGATTTTCCGGGCAAAATAAGCCTTTTTTTGGGGATTGCGCAAACTTAATTTGCGATACATTTCTATTGCTTTGTCATACCGGCCCTGCTTGGCGTGTATCTCTGCAAGGCTTTCGCTGGCCAGGTCATCTTCCTTGGTAATGGAATTCACCGCCATTTCGAACACTTTTTCCGGTATTTCCTCATTTTCTTCTTCCAGTGCGGCGGCCAGTTTTTCCTTTTGCCACATGGTTTTTACCGCTTTCTGGTCTTCTGCTTCTTCAGCCTCGCGCGCCTTGCGGTTTTTAAAGAACACAAGCCATTCAGAGAAGCTCATCACCACCATCAGCTGTTTATCTTCGTCTGTGGTATCTCCCTCTTTCGTCTGGATGTCTGCAGGTATCTTGTTTGACACATTCATACCCTGGTGCAGGAAGTAATCCTCTGTATATACAGGTAGTATAAAAGATTCATCTGATCCGGGGACGTCTGCAACTATATTAAAATCTTTATATAATGGTTCGTGGTGTTTGGTGGCAGGTTCTGCTTGTTTAGGAACTTCTTCTATAACCTGGGGTTCTTCCAATACCTCGGGTACAACGAATGTTTCGGCAACAACTTCGTTTGCTTCCGGTTCTGCTATTACTTCTGCAACAGGTGTTTCTACTGTAGCAGTAGCGTCCCATGCCGGTTGTACGGTTTCTTCCTGGGGTGTTTCTTCCTGAGGCGCCGCTTGGTTTGGTGCCGGTTTAGGTGTCTCAGCAGTTGCAACACCTGAGGCGGCTTTCAGGAACTCGTTGAACAGCAGCCAGTTGCCCATATACAACTGCATCATCGCCATCATAGGCGGATTGAATGGTTGTTTTTTATGTTCGTTTGCTGCTTCCATATAACGAGCAGGCACAAAATAAGGGTAAGTTTGGATAAGCGCATCAATACTTTCCTTATCGGCCGCAGATATATTTTGCGGTTCGCTCAAAACCTGTGATATGTATGGTATGGAAGAAGAAGTGATCATGAATTACCGTAAAACTACTACCAATTTACAAATGCTTTATTAAATATGTCTTGTGCCAGCAAATTTCCTATTGTTTCTATCAGGGTGCCTTCTACACTTTGTACCGTCTGGCTGGCATTGAAATCTGCAAACCTGCTGAATGATTGTGTAAAATCTGCTTTACTGTTCTTCCTGTTCTTAAATACTATAGTCACCGATATTGTCAGCCTGTTCTGGCTGGCGGTTTGCGTGTTCTGTACGCCCGATACCGTTACTTCATATCCTGTAATATAACCACTAATATCATAATCGGCATTTTCTGTGTTAACAGATGTAAGGCCGGTTTGCGTAAGGATACGCTGGCGTATCATGGATGTAAGATTCTGGCTAAGTGTAGGCACCACGTTGCGTGCCCTGTTATCCAGCATGTGCATATTCAGGGTCTTGCCATCAATGGTAGCCCCGGTGAAGCTATACACGCCGCATCCGCTGCAAAACAGTAATAATATGGGTACTAATAATAGAAGCCTGCGCATGATGTTTGCTGAAGTTACTCTTTAATATCGTATTCTTTGATCTTGCGGTACAGGGTACGTTCGGATATGCCCAGTTCGTTAGCGGCATCGCGACGGCGGCCTTTGTGTTTTTTCAGAGATTTGATGATGAATTCCTTTTCCCTGTCTGCCAGCATTAAAGATTCTTCTACATCCTCGTGATGGTCCATATGCTCCACCGTAATAATAGGCGAAGAAGTAACAATAGGTTCCGCAATATTATTATAAGGAGCGTTATTGAAAGCCGGCATCATGCCTCCATCTTGTATAGGGGCGGGGGAGTAAGCAGCTCCGGGTTGATGCGTAAACTCGAACAGCAACTGCTTGATATCATTCATGTCTTTCTTTAACTCGAAAAACAGCTTGTATAGTATATCTCTTTCTGTATTGCCAAATTGCTCTCCTGATGACCCGCCGGGGCTTGGAATAGGTACTCCGGCCTGTTGCACCAGCGCCAGCGACCTGTTGCCGGCTACCTGCGGCAGGAAGCTTTGCAGCATATCGGCAGTAACTAATTTATCTGTACTGAGCACTGATATTTGCTCTGCAATGTTTTTTAACTCGCGTACATTGCCTTGCCAGTGATAATTAACCAGTAATTGCTGTGCGGCATTATCGAGCTGTACAGATTGTGTTCTATAGCGTTCTGCAAAGTCAGAGGTGAACTTGCGAAACAGCAGTGGAATGTCTTCTTTACGATCGCGGAGGGCAGGTACGCGGATAGGTACGGTGCTAAGCCTGTAATAAAGGTCTTCGCGAAACTTTCCCTGTTGTGTGCGTTCCAGCAGATCGCGGTTGGTGGCGGCAATTACGCGTACGTCTGTCTTTTGTACTTTAGAAGAACCTACACGGATAAACTCGCCGGTTTCCAAGACCCGCAATAAGCGGGCCTGTGTACCAAGCGGCATTTCGCCTATCTCATCCAGGAATATGGTACCGCCATTAACGGTTTCGAAATATCCCTTGCGTGTATCGGCTGCGCCGGTAAAAGAGCCTTTTTCGTGGCCGAATAATTCACTGTCGATAGTGCCTTCAGGTATAGCACCGCAGTTTACGGCAATGAACGGATTGTGTTTGCGGGATGAAAGGGAATGTATGATATTGGCAAATGCTTCTTTACCTACACCACTTTCACCTACTATCAATACAGACAGGTCGGTAGAGGCTACCTGAATAGCAGTGCTCAGCGCATGGTTTAATGTCGCTGAGTTGCCGATGATGCCAAACCTGTTTTTTATACTTTGCAGCTCCATTGTTCTAAGTCAAAATTCAAAAGTCAAAATTCAAAAGTTAACTTTTTGAATTTCGGCCCCGGTTGGTTTATACTATTTCACCGATCAGCGTTGCTGAAGTGGCGCTGTTGATCTTTACATTCGCATAGTCACCTTTTTGAAAATTGTGGCTGCCTTTAGGGAATACCACCATTTTATTTTGCGAATTACGGCCACACCAGTCTGCATCGCTGCGCTTACTGTTTCCTTCTATCAATACTTTAAAAGTCTTGCCTATATCGTTCTTATAACTTTCGCGGGAATGACCGTTTTGTAAGGTGATGATCTCCTCGAGTCTGCGTTTCTTCACATCTTCAGGAACATCGTCCTCATAGCGGCGTGCTGCGAGGGTGCCGGGGCGCTCACTATAAGAGAACATATACGCCATATCAAAACGGCACATTTCCATCAGGCTTAATGTGTCCTGGTGTTCTTCTTCCGTTTCGCTGCAGAAACCGCTGATGACATCTGTGCTCAGGCCACAATCGGGCATGATCTCGCGTATGCGTTTTACTTTATTCAGGTACCATTCGCGGGTATAAGTACGGTTCATCTGCTGCAGGATGCGGGTGTTACCACTTTGCACCGGCAGGTGAATGTATTCGCAAATATTATCGTACTTAGCCATTGTATGCAGCACATCATCCGTAATGTCTTTAGGATGCGATGTGCTGAAACGTACACGCAGCAGCGGGGATACCAGCGCTACCAATTCCAGCAGTTTGTCGAAAGTGATCTCTTCACCTTCGGCATTTACAAAATGATAGCTATCTACATTCTGTCCAAGAAGGGTTACCTCGCGGTAGCCCCTATCAAACAGGTCTTTACATTCGTTTACAATGCTTACCGCATCACGGCTGCGTTCGCGGCCGCGAGTAAATGGCACTACGCAGAAAGTACACATATTATTGCAACCACGCATAATGCTTACAAAAGCGGTAACGCCGTTGCTATCGAGCCTCACCGGTGCGATATCTGCGTATGTTTCTTCGCGGCTCAGTAATACATTTACCGTTTTCTGTCCGCCTTCAGCCTCGTTGATAAGGCCGGGCAGGCTACGGTAAGCATCAGGGCCTACAACGATATCTACCAGTTTTTCTTCCTCCAGGAATTTAGCTTTCAGGCGCTCTGCCATACAGCCCAGTACGCCGATGAGCATACCCGGCCTGTTGTCTTTGATCGACTTGAAGGTTTGGAGGCGATTGCGTACCGTCTGCTCTGCCTTTTCGCGTATAGAGCAGGTATTGATGAGCACCAGGCTAGCCTCTTCAAAATTGCGGGTAGCGCCAAAACCCTGCTCCTGCAGGATGGAAGCTACGATCTCGCTATCGCTGAAGTTCATCTGGCAGCCATAGCTTTCTATATAAAATTTCTTGTTGTATGTATTGGGGTCTTCAGCGAATGGAGCGAAGGCTTCGCCTTGCCTTTCCTCATTCACCACCTTGTGCAGGACTTCTGCCATAATTTCAGTTTCAAAGCTGCAAAGTTAAGAAGAAAGCCCGATTGTATAGTATGTATTATTGATAATGTTATAATAAAGATACATGACAAAATTTCGCTAATATGTTTGCAATGCACATAAAAAAGCCCCTCATTTGAGGGGCTAAGTATCAATAATTACTTTGATTAATTGAATTCTGAATCAGGAATTGGTTTGTTTACCTCGATTGATTCAATGTTTGCAGTCATGCTTTGGCCTGCAAAAGTTTGCTTAATGGTGTAAGCTTTTTTGAAACCATTAGCACCAGGTACTTCTTTATAATCGCTGTATTCTTCTGTAACGGGGATCGTTTGACCCTGAGCTTCCTCTACATGCAGATTTTTTACTAATAAGCCGGTTTTTGCATCGTAGTATTCTGTGCTCTTTTTGCCTTTAGCATCTACACATTCAATCACATAAGCATCTGCATCGCCAACTTTGTCCATGCCTTTCAGCGTGCGTTTCACGCCGTCTTTTTCATAATTGGCATTTGCAACAATATCAGCCTCGTTTTTAGCAGAGGCTATATCATCCGCATCCATGTCTTGTTTTTGACCTCTTGCTTCCTGGTAACCTTTAGTACCGTCAAACACTTGCTTTTGAACAGTCATGCCGGACATTTCCACTTGGGATTTAAACTTACCATTTGCTTTTTCCTCTGTAATAGTCAGTGTTATTTCCTGGCCACCATTAGCAATCTTGCTTTTGCTTATGGTTTTGATGCTCTTGATGCCTTTTACCGCTTTTTCGCCACCGATAGCTGCGATGTATTTTTTCATAACAGCATCCACCGTAATATTTGCAGGAATAGATTTTGCCTCTCCCGGAATAATTATGTGGCCATAGTTATCGTAATAATCCAGTTTGCCATCAGCATCAAAGCGGGTTAATGTTTTATCAACATCGCCTTTGCTACCCACTACTACTATGTTAGCGTGTGCGGGATCAATGTATTTTTTTGCGATAGTTAATACATCATCTGTGGTTACCGCATTCAGATTTTTCAGGTAGTTTTTATAATAATCCTTTGGCATGTGGTAACGTTCGATATTGATAGCATATTGGGCAATCGTCTGAGGATTTTCCAATGACATAGCAAAAGTACCTGCCATATTATTCAGGTGGTTTTGCAACTCGTCCTGTGGCACTTTTTCAGAGCTCAGTTTTTTCATTTCTGCAATGATCTCGCCAACAGAGCTATCGCTTACTACGTTGCGACATTTTGCATAAGCTGTAAAATGGCCTTTCAGTTCGTCCTGAACAACAGAAGAATAAGAACCGTAAGTCCAGCCATGTTTTTCGCGCAGGTTCAGGAACAAACGGCCATTAGAACCACCACCGAGTATAGAGTTAGTCACCCTTGCCTTGATGACATCAGGTGTGCCGGGAACCAGGTCGATAGGGTATGTAACATTGATAACGCTCTGAACAGCGCCTTCGCGTGGTACGAATGCTACGTTAGTAGAAGTGGGAGCAGCAGGATTGCTGTATTGTGCTACAGGTACATTTGCTTTTTCCCATTTGCCAAAGAATTTGGTTACCAGTTCTTTTGCTTCAGCCTCATCTATATCACCCACCAATGCCATGTAGGCGACATTTGGATGAAAGTATGTATTGTAATACTTTTTGCAGTCTGCAAGAGTTATTTTACTAACCGTAGTTTCTGTAGTTACTTCCCCATAAGGATGCTGTGTGCCGAAGTTTACTACAGCACTTACGTTTTGCAGCATCGCGTCAGGTTCGTTCTTGCCTGCTTCGAGTCCCGACATGGTGCGTTTCTTGATCTTGTCGAGTTCCGTTTGTTTGAAGTCAGAATTGATGGCGATGTCGCTCATCAGTTCCATTGTCTTCAGGAAGTGTTTTTTCAGACTGGTACCATTAAGATTATCGCTGGATGCAGAGATATTAGCGCCTATATAGTCGATCTCTTTATTCAGCTGCTCCATAGAGCGGGTCTTGGTACCGCTTGTCAGGAGGTCAGACATCATATCGCGAACGCCGGCGGTAGCTCCTTCCAGTTCGGGTTTGATATCCAATTGTATGCTGCAGGTAACTACAGGCAGCTTGTGTTTGGATACAACGAATACCTTCAGGCCGTTTGGTAAGGTAAAAGTAGCCGCATCGCCCAGTTTTATTTCAGGTGCAGGCCCTGCTTTAGGACGGATGCTGCGATCCAGTTTTTGCGCAGAAGCACTTAGTGCCAGCGCTATCGTTAATATGGAGAGTGTTATCTTTTTCATTGTTTAATAAAATTGTTGAGGCTTGTAAAACAGCGTTATTATCCTTTTTTCTGTTCAGATTTAGGCAGATAATAAACTACCAGCCTGTTTTCTTTGGTAAAGTACTTGTTGGCTACACGCTTCAGATCTTCTTTAGTGATCTTGGTATAATGCGTCAATTCTGTATTTACCAGGTCTGCATTATGGAAGTAAGTGTAGTAAGTAGCCAGGTTTTCCGCAATACCGGCAACCCTCTGGTTTTGCGTTACGAAATCATTCTCAGCCTGGTTCATCAGTTTTTGATACTCTTCATCGCTGATAGTGCCTGTTTTTACTTTCTCCACTTCTGCCAACATAGATTTTTCCAGTTCAGCAGGTTTTACGCCTGAGTTGGTGATACCGTACATAAAGGCAACACCAGGGTCTTCGTTAGGGATCATGAAAGCACCTACAGCAAGGCCTTTTTGTTGTTGCTCTACGATCTCTTTCTGGAAGCGCGAGCTTTTACCCTGTGACAGCATTTGCGTCAGCAATTGCAATGCATACCAATCATCTGTACCCATTTTAGGTGTGTGGTAAGCCACGATCACGGCAGGGAGCTGTACGTTATCGTAGAACTCTACGCGTTTTTCTGCTTTTTGTTCCGGCTCTACATCTGTAGGGCGTGGAATAGCGCCTGTTCCTTTAGGAATATCGCCAAAGTATTTGGTGATCCATTCTTTTGCCTGGTTCACATCCAGATCGCCCGCGATAGATAATACCGCATTGTTAGGCACATAGAATGTTTTGTAGAAGTTCATGAACTCATCCAGCTTAGCCTGGTCTATATATTGCTCTTTACCGATAGGAGACCAGCGGTAAGGGTGCTTGGTATAAGCATTTTCATATACAACATTCAGCAACTGGCCATAAGGCGTATTATCGTAGCGTTGTTTCTTTTCTTCTTTTACAACTTTGCGTTGTGTTTCCACACCCGTCATATCGATCTTGGCGTGCAGCATACGCTCAGATTCCATCCATAGGCCCAATTCCAATTGGTTAGAAGGCAGCACTTCATAATAATAAGTGCGGTCTTGAGAGGTATTGGCGTTTAACTGGCCGCCATTAGCCTGCACCATTTTCATATATTCACCACGGCCTATGTTTTCACTACCCTCGAACAACAGGTGCTCAAAGAAGTGTGCAAAACCTGTACGTTGCGGATCTTCGTTCTTAGAACCAACATGGTACATTACAGATACGGCAACAATTGGTGTGGCATGATCTTCATGGAGAATGACATGTAACCCGTTTGGCAGGTCGAACTCGGTAAATTTGATATTACCCTCTGCGCGTGCACCCGTTGCAAGGAGCGATGCACCCAGCAACGAGGCATAGAAAGCATTCAGCTTCATAGATAAAAAAATTATTTGTGGGCAAAAATACCCGTAAAATCTATTTTGATGTATTTTAATTAACGTTAATTAACTGATTTCGTAAGTATATCCCCCGAAATTTCCCCCAATCTGTATGATATTTGCGGGCAAATTGAATGTAAGATGATCAATACCGCGTTGTTTGATATGGATGGGTTGCTGTTTGATACGGAACCTCTCTGGGGGATAAGTATGCTGCGTGTAGCGGAGAAGCATGGAATCCCCATAACCAGGGAACGCTTTAAAGATACCAGAGGCTTTCATATATACGAGGTGACGGAGTTTTGGTCGGTTAAGTATCCGTGGGAAGGGAAATCATCGCAGGAAGTTGCAGAGGAGATACTGGATGATATCATAGCGCTTACTAAAATAGAAGGCAGGATAATGCCCGGTGTGTTGAATGCCTTGAAGATGTTTAAAGCAGAGGGTTTTAAGATAGGGTTGGCCTCTTCATCGCCTACAAGAATGATAGAAGCGCTGGTGGAGCATTTTGGAATACGGGAATATTTTGATTGCCTGACATCTGCAGACGAAGTAGAGCTGGGCAAACCGCATCCTGCAGTTTTTATGCATTGCGCAACTCAATTAGGCGCTAAGCCTATCAACTGTGTGGTGTTGGAAGATTCTGTAAACGGCATGATCAGCGGTAAGGCTGCGCGTATGAAGGTAATAGCCATACCTGAGCCGATACATTTTGACGACCCAAGGTTTTCTCTGGCAGATGCCAGGCTAAGCAGTATGGAAGACCTGGATATGGATGTGATCAAAAGGCTGCACTAGAGGCCCGTACGGTTAAGATCAGATAAAAATTGCATTCTTCTTTTGCGATGTGCTAACTCATCTACCAGTATGAAGATCAAAAACAGGTTTGCTAATAATGCGCCCGCGCTTAGCAATGCTATATTTTTGATGCCCGGTATATAATCACTTGTTGGGACGGCGTTTCGGAGAATATAAATACAAATAAACGCCACTGAAATAACGGGTATTGCAAAGAGTATTCTTATTACAGAATTGCTGACATATTTTTTAGAAGGTTTGGCAACTTCCACTCCGTCAATCGCTTCCATCACGTTTTTTGTAAAGCGCATAGAAGGTTGTTCCGGCTCCAGGGAGCCGAACAGGTCTTTATATTCTTTTTCTTCGTTGCGTACCATACTATATAAAGTTAGTTCAATTTAATTCTTGTAAAGAAATTTTGCTTCTGCACCATAGTATTGTTCTATAATAGTCCTGAGCTTTTGCCTCGCTCTGTGTAACCTTACCTTAATAGTGCCCTGTTCTATATTTGTGATGACAGCGATTTCTTCGATAGATTGCTCTGCCAGGTAAAAGAGGGTAATGATCTCTGCATCAGCGGGAGCAAGCTGTTTAATGGCTTCATTGACGGCATTCCTGGTTGTGTTTTTATTTTCTGCCTGGTTGCCTGCTATTTTGCGGTCGAGATAAGAAGCAAGGTCTTCATCTTCCGCGAACACGGTTTGGGGTAATTTTTTTCTTAGATGTGATATAGCGGTGGTATGTGCAATGCTATACAGCCAGGTGCTGAATTTGCTAATGCCCTTAAAGCCCGCCAGCGATAAATATGCCTTGACAAATACTTCCTGCGAAATGTCTTCGGTTTCTTCGCGCTGGGGCACCAGGCGGTTGATGATGGTAAATACATAGTCACGATAACGGTGAACCAGTATGGAATAGGCTGATTTATCGCCATTCAATACTGATCGGACAATATCATTATCATGTTGTTGGCCGTGCATCTGGAATTTATAAGACGTATGATGTCGGAGCAAGGTTACAAGAAAATATTTTTATTTTTCCTGTAACCTGTTTGTCCCGATCCTCGTCAAAAGAGTATCAACAAAATCATTACTTCAAAAACAATATTATGGAAGCAACAAGAGCGATGATCCCGATTGTGCTATTTATCTGTGCGGCAACAACACTATTTGGTATCTATTACCTGCGCAATAAAGAAAATATGGCATTGATAGAACGCGGTATCAATCCAAGAGAAAGTTACAGGAAGTTCGGGTCGCTGACCTATCTTAAATATGCACTGATGATGATTGGGGCGGGCATTGGTTTACTAATAGCGTATCTCATAGATGTTAATATGGTAACACGTGGTTTCAGCGTCGGCCCACAGCATCCGGCGTTATACTTTTCTTTAATTCCTATTTGTGCAGGTCTTGGGTTGGTACTCTCGTATAATATAGAAAAGAAGGAGATGCAGAAGTATCTGAACAAGTAAAAAAAAAGCCCGCATCATGCGGGCTCTCGTTTTATTTGTTTAGCCATTCGTCTGTGAAATGCCTTTTGCCTTTCTCTTCTGAGAATTTCTTTTCATTGTATTCATTCGACTTATTCCTTGGTATGGAAAGGCTTTGCCATCCATCGTTTTTAAGCATCTTAGCAATATATACGATCTGCCCTACGTGGTAAGAGTAGTGTGCTATCTGCCTGTTGGTGGCTTCCAGTACTGTATGCCCTTCGTTGCGTATATAGATGATCTTATTCAGGTCGTCATCGGTAATGCTTTCTAATGCGTTAAATAAACATTGCCAGCCTTCTTCCCATTTTTGTAATACACTTTCGCGTGTTTGCAGATCGTTATCAAATTCCGCATCACGCTGGCGCCAGGGTTTTTCGCCATCTGTGGTCATAAAATCCGTCCAGCGGCTGAGCATGTTGCCATGCATGTGTTTTACAATGGTAGCAATGCTGTTGCTTTC
Organism: Bacteroidota bacterium; assembly: GCA_018267955.1. Classification (GTDB taxonomy): domain Bacteria; phylum Bacteroidota; class Bacteroidia; order Chitinophagales; family Chitinophagaceae; genus Polluticoccus. The sequence continues at coordinate 255,250 of JAFDXL010000010.1, read as the reverse complement.
TTCATTAGGCTGCAGGAACAGGCCTTTGTCATCTACCTGCTGCATAGCTCCGTCGCCCAGTTTTTTATACATTTTGAACTGGCGGAGCGCACTTTGTAAATATTCTATGTTTGCCATACTATCAATCTTTTTATTTACATGGATTATTATTGTCTCCATAGATAACAGGGCGATTCACTTCCATTAGTCTCTCGGGTAATGCAACAGACTTGAAGCCAAACTGCTCGTACAGCTTATGTGCATCGAGTGTTGCCAGCATCATGCGCCTGAGTTGTTTGGTCCAGTCCAGATCCATAAGTACCTGCATCATCTGTTTGCTCAGGCTATTGCCCCGGTGCTCTTCTTCTACATACACATCTGCCAGGTAAGCAAATGTGGTATAATCTGTTATGAGCCTTGCATAGCCAACCTGTTCCCCATCTTTTAATACACCCACACAAAACGAATTGTCAAATGCTTTCTTTACAAGATCGTAAGGAATATTCTTACACCAGTAGGATTCCGTAGCCAGCCAATGATGTATGGCTTCCGTTTGCATTTTTGATTTATCTGTTGTTATCAGGTAGTCGCGGTAGTGTATGTTTATGGGTTGCATTGTTAAACGATATAGTTCCAGTTATGATTATCAGGCTGATGCCCCTTGCGTATAGCCAGCAGGTCATTAGCCAGCTGATACATAAGCGCATCCTCTCCAAGATAACAAGTATATTCTTTACCGCCAACCGCTATCACTTCTATCGGTGCTATCACAGCAGCAGTGCCGGCGCCAAATGCTTCTACACGTTTGCCGGATGCCAGGGCATCGATGATCTCTTTGTGGCGTATGGGGCGAACTTCCGTTTTGATGCCTTTTTCCTGTGCAATGGTCAATAAGGAATCACGGGTAATACCATCGAGGATCGTACCGGATAATGGTGGCGTGAGCAAAGTGCCGTCTATCACAAACATTACATTCATCGTACCTGATTCCTCAATGAATTCGTGGTTCTTACTGTCCGTCCACAATACCTGGTCATAACCTTGCTCTTTGGCCAGTTTGGTAGGGTAGAAGGATGCGCCATAGTTACCCCCGCATTTTGCAAAGCCTGTGCCGCCTTCTGCAGCGCGAACATATTTATCTTCCACCTTTACCTTCAGCGGTTTAGAATAGTACTGGTATGCAGGCGTGCAAACGATCATGAATAGATATTCGTCAGATATTTTTACTCCTATCCGGTCTTCCGTAGCTATCATGAAGGGACGTATATATAAAGACCCATCACTTTCTGAAGGCACCCAGCTCGCGTCCAGCTGCACCAACTGATGCAATGCTTCCATAAACAGATCTTTAGGGACATGGGGCATACACATTCTATCCAGCGATTTGGTAAAACGATCGTAGTGCTTATCGGGGCGGAAGATATTGACACTGCCGTCTTCCATCATAAATGCCTTCATGCCTTCAAACACCGTCTGTCCGTAATGCAGGCACAAGGCTAACGGGCTCATGGACAGGTTGGTAAAAGGCATGATACGGCTATCCTGCCATTGGCCGTCCCGATACTCTGCAATGAACATATGTTCTGTTGGCTGCAGGCCAAAAGGAATAGATTTAGTGTCTTTTACTTGCCTTTCCGTTTGTACGGAAATTGAGATTGAGTACTCCATGAATTTTAAATTTTATGGTTATTCTGCATCAGGTACTGTTTGCAGTGCAGCCAGTTCCCGTTGTGTTATCTTATGTTGTTTGCGATAGCCGGAGTTTACGATATATACACCAAGCGCGATCGTTACAAAAGCCGCCGCTGTAAGCCATGTTAATTGTTCGTTCAGTACCATGTAGCCTAATACTACTGCTACTAAAGGGTTTACATACGCGTACAGCGATACAATGCCTACCGGTAATTCTTTCAGCGTGTACATGTACGCGGTATAGGCCATCACAGACCCGAATGTAACGAGGTACAGCATTGGCCATATCACATCAGGGCTGAAAAAATCCATAGAACTATAATCGTCAATGAACGGACTTAAAATGTAAAGGAATGTGCCACCAAATGCCAATTGCAGCCCGGCGTTGAAAATTGGGTTAATGGTAGATTTGCCTTTCTTGTTATATACACTGCCGAAAGCCCAGGTACTGGTTGCGGCAAAAATGCTAAGGATCCCGGTTAGGTACGCGCTATTGCCAAGGTCGGCAATATTGTCTTTAAATATCAGGCCTACACCGCAGAAGCCGATCAACATACCTATGATGATCTGTGGATTTACCTTTTCCCGTTTTGAAGATGCGAGATTAATGATAACCGCACACATAGGCATCATAGAGCAGATAAGCGCAGCCACACCACTGGGTATCACACGCTCACCCCACGATACCAGTCCGTTGCCTACGGTTATCAGGCAGAAACCTACAATGGCCTGGTGTTTCAAATTGGCAATAGATAAATCTGTTTTACGGCTCACCAGGTAGCCGATGAGCATGATGATAACAGCCGAAATAGTTTGCCTGATGGCAGCGAATAATATAGAAGGGTAATGTTGCACAGCTACACGTAATGATAAATATGTTGTACCCCAGACTATGCAGATAAAAACCAGTGCTAAATATGCCTTTGTATTGCCTCTCATAAAAAACTTAGTACCTAATGGATATAACAAAATTCAGGAGATTCGCCGGAACAAAACAGATACAATTTTTGTAATTTCGACCATAACAGTTATTGCAGAACAGTTTTAACAAATGCTTGCATGAAAAAGAACGTAAAAGGACGTGAAGAACATATATACCTGCATGTTGCCGGAAATATAGAGCAGCAAATAATGGATAATGTATTGACCATCGGTGATAAACTGCCTTCCGTTCGCGTGTTGAGTAAACAACATGGGGTAAGCATCAGCACCACTTTGCAGGCATACTATCACCTCGAAGGGAAAGGGCTTATAGAGTCCCGTCCGCAAAGTGGTTATTACGTGCGGTTCAATCCATCCCGTTTCCCGGACAGGTTAGAGAAAAGTAATCCTCCGTTGACTGCAAAAAATAAGAATGTAGAAGCCATTATATCAGAAGTGTATGATGATTTTGTAATGCCGGGTATTGTGCGTTTTTCATTGAGTGTGCCTGCACCTGAGATACTGCCACTTGCCAAGCTGAACAAGTCGATGGTGCAGGCCATGAAAGGTCTGCCCGGCGGAGGCACGGCGTATGAACATGTGCAAGGCAACAATGTATTGCGTACACAGGTAGCAAGGTGGACAAGGCAATGGAATGGCGACCTTACCGCTGATGACCTGGTTACAACGGCCGGTTGCATGAATGCGATATCTTATTGCCTGATGGCTATTACCAAGCCTGGAGATACTATAGCCGTAGAAAGCCCCGTATATTTTGGTATGCTGCGGTTTGCGCAAAGCATAGGGCTTAAGGTGATAGAACTGCCAACAGACCCTGAAACAGGTGTAGACCCGGATGATGTAAAGAAGGCATTGCAAAAGCATAATATCAAAGCGGTGTTCTTCGTCAGCAACTTCAGTAACCCGCTTGGCTACTGTATGCCCGATGAGCAGAAAGAAGCCATGGTAAAATTGCTGTCGAAACATGGCATACCATTGATAGAGGATGATCTGTATGGTGATGTGTTTTTTGGTAAACAAAGACCCAGGCCTTGCAAAAGTTTTGATGAAGAAGGTAACGTGCTCTGGTGTAGTTCTATATCCAAGACATTAGCGCCGGGGTATAGGGTAGGATGGGTAGCACCAGGTAAATATTTAGAAAAGATAAAACGCCTGAAGCTTTATCATAGTATTACCTCTGCTACTACACAACAGGCTGCTATAGCCAATTTCCTGTCCACTGGCCGGTACGAACATCATCTGCGTAAAATGCGGCAGACACTGCATGCTAACAGCCTCCAGTTTATTCGCGCTATTGGTGAATATTTTCCGGAAGGAGTAAAAATGAGCAACCCGAAAGGAGGCTTTATACTCTGGATGGAACTGGATAAGAATATAGACACTTATCATCTGTACCAGGAGGCGATGTTGCATAAGATAAGCATAGCGCCGGGCAGCATGTTTACCCTGCAGGACAGGTATCGCAACTGTATGCGCCTGAGCTATGGCATGCAATGGACACCGCAAGTGGATAGAGCATTGAAGAAACTGGGCGGGCTTGTAAAAGAGATGATGTAATTTTGTTGCCTTGATTACCCGTTACTATGATAAATGCCCTGAAGGATTACCTGCGAAAACTATTTGGTGCTGATAAGCCTGTTGAACAATTTACTCCGAGACCAGAGTTTATTCCCTCGTATTCGTACAAACAAGAAATAAAGCCAGTTCCATATGATCCCGCAGAGTGGGAAGATGTTGGTTTTAGCGCGCTAACATGGCAGGTGTTGGGAGCGAAATACAGATTTGCTTTAGAAGAAGTGCCAACCTGGGCGTATGAAATGATGCTTCTTGGCTATGATAGCCGAACCTTACCATTCTTGCCGGTATTCCAAAACCTATATCGTATAATGACCTGGTTCCCTATTTTGACGATGCGTTGAACGATCTTGGCTATCCGATATTGACTTATGATGATGCCGAAGTGTGTTACAACTGCTTTTATGTAAAGCAGATTGCTAATGGTCTTAATGTGAAAAATGGCCTCTTAAAACTAAAAACAACCCACGGTTATGAGTCTATTGGAGACCTTATGTATATAATTTCTGCCTGGAAGGAGTTAGATAGAGGAGAACCATTTAGCTATGATTGGCCCGATGCAACGCTAGATGATATAGAACTGCATTGCATTAATGAAGCACGTTATTGGTTGTATGAGAATTATGATTTTCTCCAGTCCATACGAAAACAGTTAATCCATAAAAGATAAATTATCTATTTTATTAATAAATAAGCCCTGCCTGCCTTAGAAGCTAATAATATTTTCACACAGTATAAGTTGCACATTTCTTACCTTTATGCCCGTAAAAAAATTGGGTGTTCACCACTTAATGCACTGTAATTATCATGGGCTACGTAAAAGATAAGTTTAAGGCAGTTGCCGAAGAGCAACAAAAAGAGATCAAAAACCTGATCGCTGAGCATGGCGAAATGGTATTGGACAAGGTAACTATTGCACAAGCATACCAGGGTATGCGCGGTATACCGGGCCTGATCACCGAGACCTCCCTGTTAGACAGTAATGAAGGTATCCGTTTCCGCGGATTTTCTATACCGGAACTGAGGGAGAAACTGCCAAAAGCGCCAGGTGGCACAGAACCACTGCCTGAAGGCCTTTTCTACCTGATGCTTACCGGCACAGTTCCTTCACAGGAAGATGCAGAACATATCTCTGCAACATGGGCTCGCCGCTCGCACGTACCTAACCATGTGTTTGATACCATCGAAGCGCTGCCGGTATCTACACACCCAATGACACAGTTCTGCGTTGCAGTGCTGGCATTGCAGACAGAATCAAAATTTGCAAAAGCATATACAGAAGGTATCAGCAAAAAAGAGCATTGGGATTATGTGTACGAGGATACGATGACCCTCATCGCTCGTCTGCCACGCATCGCTGCTTATATCTATCGCCGTAAATACAAAAACGGAGAACATATTCAGCCGGATGGTATGCTGGACTGGGGTGCGAACTTTGCACATATGCTGGGCTTTGAAGATAAAGGCTTCTGGGCGCTGATACGTCTCTATCTGACCATCCATGCCGACCACGAAGGTGGTAACGTATCTGCACATGCAACGCACCTGGTAGGTTCTGCACTGAGCGATCCTTACCTTGCTTTCACCGCAGGTATGACCGGCCTTGCAGGTCCGCTGCACGGATTGGCAAACCAGGAAGTGATCCGCTGGATAGAAGAACTGCAGGAAAACCTGGGTACGCTGGAACCAACTAAAGAACAAATTGCACAATACATAAAAGATACACTGGCTGCCGGTAAAGTAGTACCGGGCTATGGCCATGCTGTATTGCGTAAAACAGATCCACGCTTCACTGCACAGATGGAATTTGCGAAAACGCATTGTCCTGACGACCCTACTGTGAAAACAGTATGGAATGTATATGAAGTAGCGCCTGCTATACTGGAAAGCACCGGTAAGATCAAAAACCCATGGCCTAACGTAGATGCGCACTCAGGTGCATTGCTGAAACACTATGGCCTGGTGGAAGAAGATTTCTATACCGTACTGTTTGGCGTAAGCCGTGCATTAGGTGTACTGGCAAGCCTCTGCTGGGACAGGGCATTAGGATTCCCTATTGAGCGTCCTAAGTCTATGACCACGGAATGGATCCAGAAATTCATCGCTAAAAATCAGACAGTTGCTTAATTGATAAGCAGGCTGTCGGCCAGATTAATATTATACAAAGAGCATTCAGCAATACTGTTTGCTCTTTCATTTTAAAATCAAGTTTCTAAATCGAGTATCAAAAATAATAACATGAATAAAGGGCCAATCTCACAGTTTATACAACATCATTACCGTCACTTCAACGCTGCGGCGCTGGTAGATGCAGCAAAAGGTTACGAAACCCATTTGCTGGAAGGTGGTAAAATGCTGGTATCACTTGCAGGTGCTATGAGTACTGCCGAATTGGGCATTTCACTGGCAGAAATGATCCGCCAGGATAAAATTGCTATCATTAGCTGTACCGGTGCCAACCTGGAAGAGGATATCATGAACCTGGTAGCACATACGCATTACAAGCGTGTACCTAACTATCGTGATCTGAGCCCACAGGATGAATGGGAACTGCTGGAAGGCGGCTTTAACCGTGTTACGGATACTTGTATCCCTGAAGAAGAAGCATTCCGCCGCATACAGCGTCACATCCACAAAATATGGAAAGATGCAGAAGATAAAGGAGAACGTTATTTTCCGCATGAGTATATGTACAAGCTGTTACTGAGCGAAGTGATGAAGCCAGATTATGAGATCGATCCTAAACATAGCTGGATGATCGCTGCGGCTGAGAAAAACCTGCCGATAGTAGTGCCGGGCTGGGAAGACAGTACGATGGGTAACATCTTTGCATCTTACTGCATCAAAGGCGAATTGAAAGCGAGCACGATGAAGAGCGGTATAGAATACATGGTGTGGCTGGCAGACTGGTATCGTAACAATTCTGCCGGTAAAGGTGTTGGCTTCTTCCAGATAGGTGGTGGTATCGCGGGCGACTTCCCGATATGTGTAGTGCCGATGATGTACCAGGACCTGGAATGGCACGATGTACCTTTCTGGAGCTATTTCTGCCAGATAAGTGATAGCACTACTTCTTATGGCTCTTACAGTGGTGCCGTACCTAACGAAAAAATTACCTGGGGCAAGCTGGATATCAATACTCCTAAGTACATCGTAGAAAGCGATGCTACTATTGTGGCGCCGTTGATATTTGCGTACCTGCTGGGATGGTAATACAAAGCAAAAAGAAAAAAGAAAAAGTAAAAAAGCGGTGGCTGAGGCTACCGCTTTTTTTGTGCAGTGTTGTAAGGTAGCCATGGCATAATCTTATAGTTTTCATGACCATGAGAAACCCCGAAGCATTAATACCTGCCCAGGCAGAGGGTAGCCAGAAGGATTTTGAGTATGAATATACCTGCCGGTCTGCAGAGGAAGCGAAGCAATACTTCCAGAGGTGTAAAGACCGCCTGATGGATATTAATAACTGGCACAACATCGGTGGCGCTCCAAGTGCCATTTTTAAGATCACAGACAACTACGGCAAGGAATTACATATAAAAGCTACTATAGGCCAGTATATTAAGATAGATGTTCCCGGCCCGGGCCCTGCGGCATCAGGAGGTAACGATTGGGTGCAAATAGAGCATGTCATCTCCGGGAAACTAAATGATGATGAGGAATACGCGGCGATAAGGGTACGTCCATCGGCTGCACCGGATAAACCGGGTGCAACCATAATGCATTTTTTCAGCGATAAGGCTACCAGCACATTTATACTGAAACGAATGGGTAACGTCATCTCCATACAATATGCCGGCCGCAATGAAGTGGCCAATAAGGAAGCTGATGTATTGATAGACCATGTACGCAATACCGTTGTAGCCACTACTGCAAGGATGGGATTCTCGGATGTTCAATGGAAAAGCCTGGTAAAAGGTATCATAGGCCTGCATCAATAATTAGTTTGATAGCATTATAACCATAAATTTGCTGCAACATTATGCTATGAATAAGAACTACGACAGCATTAGTCCTTCCGCAAGGTCTTTGCTCATCATGAAAGCACATACTGATATTCCGTTTGCCGAAGAGGCAGCTTCTAGGCTACCCAAAGAAGGTACCGCCGGTATTGAAGACAACAGCAACGCATTAGGTTACTGGGTAAGGGTATTGCATTTCGAGGCCCGTTATAAAAGTATCAATATGCTGATGCAGGATGTTGATGCTAAAAGTGTACTGGAGATCTCTTCCGGCTTTTCCTTCAGAGGATTAGATATGGTGTTACACCATCCCGTACACTATATAGATACAGACCTGCCCGGCGTTATCGAAACAAAAGCTGCTTTCATTACCGATATGTTACCCGATCCTGCTGCGCAAAAAGGTATACTGGAAACCTTACCAATGAACGCCGTGGACGAAAAAGAATTTGAAGAAGTGACAGGCAGGTTTGCAGAAGGGCCCGTAACGGTGGTAAACGAAGGGTTGATGATGTACCTGGATACTGAAGAGAAGAAGAAATTGTGCGCGAATATTCATAAGTTGCTGAAAGAGCACGGAGGGTACTGGATAACGGCAGATGTATATGTAAAAGGGTTGGATGAGCAGCGCAGGGCAGTTACCTCATCTGCAAAGGAAGAACAGTTTTTTGCAGCGCATAATATTGAAGAGAACAAGTTTGAAAGCTATGAGCAGGCCGAAGTATTTTTTAAAGAGCAAGGTTTCGTATTGGATAAGGAAGCGGTAATAGATTATACCAAAATGAGCGCGGTAAAACATATTATGCCTCTTTTGCCTCCGGATTACGAAAGCAGGCCCTTGCCAAAGATGCAGGCTACCTGGCGTTTGAAGGCAATATAAGTATCGCTATGGATCCATTGCCAAATATACAATATAGACGAGCCGGTATTGAAGATATCAAGGAAGTAATTGATATGCGGATAGCATTTCTTATTGATCTCTTTGGTCGGGAATCTGATGAAGCGATCGCAGCATTCCGGGCAAATACCGAAGCTTTTCTGCGCGAAGCCTTGCCATCGCAGCTTTATATATGCTGGCTGGCAAAGGACGGAGATACTGTGGTAGCTGCCGGAGGATTAACAGTGAGGCAACACCCGGGAAATTTTAAAAACCCAAGCGGCAGAGTGGGGTATATCATGAGCATGTACACAGTACCCGCATATCGTAAAATGGGTATTTGCAGTGCTATACTTAATCATTTGGTAGCAACAGGTAAAGAAATAGGGCTAAGCTCCTTTGAGTTACATGCTACTAAAGAAGGCGAGCCGGTGTATATTAAGAATGGTTTTAAGGTGCATCCAGATCCTACTTATCGTAAGGTAATCGAAACAAATTGATAAAATCACCTTAACAGTTGCAGGCACAATTTTATTATGCCTGTTAGTAAAACAAACTGTTATGGAACCCAACGAATTATCAGTAAATATTCTGAATGACCTGATACGTATCAATAACGATCGTATAGCCGGTTATCAGCGCGCCATCAATGAAACAAAAGACCTGGACATTGACCTGAAAGCCACCTTCAACAATATGATAGGTGAGAGCGAAAAGTATAAAAACGAGCTTGCAGAATTAGTGACAAAATATGGTGGCACTGTTCCTAAAGACAATACTCTTGCAGGTAAAATATACCGTGTATGGATGGACCTGAAGGCTACCTTTACAGGTGCAGACAGGCGTGCTATCCTGGAGAATTGTGAATATGGTGAGGATGCAGCACAGCGTGTGTACGAGGAGAGCCTTAGCCGAAGAGAAGAATTGACTGAGGAAGCAGCAACATTGATTGAAGACCAGCAGAGATCACTTAGGCTATCGCACGACCTGATCAAAAAATACAGGGATGCCCATGAGGCGCTGAAGTAAAGCATTGAAAATAAACGCTGCAGAAATGCAGCGTTTTCTTTTAGTTACTGATTTTCTTGCGCAGCAGGTATAAGCTGCTAAGATGTGCGAATAATACAACCGGTACAATGAAAGCAGGCAACCATACGTAAGGGAAATAAAGGATCGCAACATTCGGCTGATCGAACGCGAATTGCTGCAGCGGAGAAGGTACAGATAGGATAGCATTGGTTACGATATTCACAAGTAACAGCAGGCAAATAATATTCCAGGCTACCAGCACCTTTGCAGATATGCTACCCCTTTTGTATAGCCACCACGCTAGCAGTGCCGATATACCTGAAAGTATATCCGGGTTGCGCCCTTCAAAAGTCATTAATTGCGGTATGGTATTATGCAGGTACAGGTTGAATAATACGATCTCAACAAGTATCCTTACGGTGTGTATTAATATCAGCCATTCGGTATTCATCTTATCCATCATTTTTCTGCCGCCGGGTGATATAAATACAATAGCTATCAGCATGATGGCAGGTGCCATGAGTAACACAAAATGAAGAGGTCTGCTATTGCTATTTGTATAGAAGCCAGTTAACCCCACAAAGCCCTGGATTATAACGATCAGTATGCTGATAAGCATTACAGCCCGGCTTTTATTACTGGTCCTGTATAAAGCGTATAGTGTGAATAATACACAGCAAATAAAAAGCGCTGAAATTGAAAAGGGAATATGACTCATGTTTTACAGTTTAATGATGCAAAACAAAGCCAGCCACAGAATTTTAATCTTGCCAAATGACAAGAAATCATCCTTTTGATAATTCTTTGCGTATACGGCTAAGGGAGGTGTCTGTAATGCCCAGGTAAGAAGCTATGGTTTTGAGTGGAGCGTGCTGGAATATTTCCGGGTTATTTTTTATCAGCATCAGGTAGCGTTCTTCTGCAGTATCTGTAATGGCAGATAGCATCCTTGCCTTCAGTGTAGTTAATGCCCGTACCAGTATAGCCCTGCCAAAATCACGGAATTCCGGCATGTTGTGGAAGAGGTCATTGAGCGTACTGTAGGTAAATACTAATCCCGTACATGGGGTCAATGCAACGATATTTTCTTTGGAATGGGTGCGATTGAAAAAAGAAGATACTTCAAATACCATTTGCCCCGGAGTATAAAAGGTGGTTGTGATCTCTGTGCCTTCCGGGTCTGTGGCATATCCGCGCATCATGCCGTCTGATAGAAACATATATTCATTCGACAAATTGCCTTCTTTAAGAAAATAGCTGCCTTTTTCATAGCTGCGCTCTTCAAACCGATCCACGATCTCATTGGCCTTGCTATGAGGCATGGAAATGGTAGATTGTATCATATGTATCAAACGGCTGCGGCTATCCATAATACTGATGTAAAATATTAATAAACTATGGTTTTTGCAGGTATGGCATAATTATTAAGGAATAACCGGTTATAGGCTTTTTACTACATTTGGTATATGATCGAGGTAAAGAATATTAAAAAGAGTTTTGGCGATAAAGTTGTACTACAGGACGTTTCGGCGATAATGCAGACGGGTAAAACCAACCTGATCATAGGTACCAGCGGTAGTGGAAAAACGGTTCTTATGAAATGTATGATCGGGCTAATAAAGCCTGATACCGGTAGCATACTATACGAGGGCAAAGACCTCGGTGCTATGGACGATAAAGAACTAAAGGAGCTGCGTATGCAAATAGGTATGCTCTTTCAGGGAAGCGCTTTATTTGACAGTATGGACGTAGCCCATAACATCCGTTTCCCCCTCGATATGTTCACCAAAAATACCTCGGAGCAGAAACGTAAGCGGGTGGATGAGGTACTTGCCCGTGTAAACCTGGAGGGCGTAAACAAGAAATTCCCTGCCGAGCTAAGCGGTGGTATGAAAAAACGTGTGGCGCTGGCAAGGGCTATAGTGCTGAACCCTAAATACCTGTTTTGTGATGAACCCAACTCCGGCCTCGATCCGCAAACTTCCCTTGTGATAGATAAACTGATCAAAGAAATCACTACGGAGTATAATATTACCACCATAGTGAATACCCATGATATGAATACCGTAATGGAAAGCGGCGATAATATTGTGTATATGTACCAGGGCAAAAAACAATGGCAAGGTAGCAGCAAAGACATCATTTTTAGTGAAGACGAGAAGCTGAACTCCTTCATTTTCGCATCTGAATTCCTGGCCAAGGCTAAGGAAATGAGCCGTATGGAAGCAGAAGGAAAGGCTAAATAGCATAATTCCAACTGTATTACCCTTATATAGTCGTCATCATGGGAATTGCAGAAAATATATATCTATAAACAAGAAGCCCGGTGGAAACCGGACTTCGAAATCTAGAATTGATTACCCATTACAAACTTTAGTACTTTCTATATCTATAAGCGATAAATTCTCTTGTTATGCATTAATAGACTGGGTGCCGAAGTAAAAGGTTGGTTACCACATAAAAAATATTGTCATGATAATTTCATAAATATGAAGTGCCTGCCCGCAAGCTTTATGAACTTAATTACCCTTTTTAGCAATTAAAGTTTATTTTTGCCCGTCTTTTCAAATAAAATATTATAGCTGATGGCTGTTTTAGTTAATAAAAACTCCAAGATCATAGTACAGGGTTTTACCGGTACTGAAGGAACTTTCCACGCTACACAGATGATAGAATATGGTACCAACGTAGTTGGCGGTATCACACCGGGTAAAGGTGGTTCTACGCACCTGGATCGTCCTGTATTCAATACCGTAAAGGATGCGGTAGATAAAACAGGCGCTGATGTGTCTATCATCTTCGTGCCACCTGCATTTGCTGCAGATGCTATTATGGAAGCTGCGGATGCTGGCGTTAAAGTGATCATCTGTATCACAGAAGGTATTCCTGTACAGGATATGGTAAAGGCTCGTGATTTCCTTAGGGGTAAAGACTGCCGCCTGATAGGCCCTAACTGTCCGGGCGTTATCACAGCAGGTGAGGCTAAAGTAGGTATTATGCCGGGCTTTATCTTCAAACCGGGCCGTATCGGTATCGTATCAAAATCAGGTACGCTTACTTATGAGGCTGCTGACCAGGTGGTAAAAGCAGGACTGGGTATCTCTACAGCTATCGGTATCGGTGGCGACCCGATCATCGGTACTACTACCAAAGAAGCGGTAGAATTGCTGATGAACGATCCTGAAACCGATGGTATCATTATGATCGGTGAGATCGGTGGTAATATGGAAGCAGAAGCTGCAAACTGGTTGAAAAATAACATGCGCAAACCAGTAGTTGGTTTCATCGCAGGTCAAACAGCTCCTCCGGGACGCCGTATGGGCCACGCAGGTGCTATCATCGGTGGTGCAGATGATACTGCTGCTGCTAAAATGAAGATCATGGGCGAATGTGGCATTAGCGTAGTAGCAAGCCCTGCTGATATTGGCAAAACAATGGCAGAAGCAATGAGCAAAAAATTAGCTACTGCTTAATTATAACTGATTACAAAAACACACAATGAGGCTGTCCATTTTGGGCAGCCTTAATTTTTTGCCCACGCTTGCCCACGTGCCCACGATGCCCATACCGTTGGCGTGGGCAAAATGAGCAGGATCATGTTCGCGTGTTCGTTTTGTTCGTTCTTGTTCGCGAACGAACAGAACATAAGATTATAGGAAAACCTATCGTCATGCTGAACTTGATTCAGCATCTACTATTACCGGTTACGGTAAATACATTATAATACTTAATTCAATTCACATACATAATTACTAGTGCGATACTAATTATGATAAGTATTATTAAATACTTGACTGCGTCAATAGTAGATTGCGGGTCAGGCCCGCAATGACAGGGAAGTTATTCGTCATGCTGAACTTGATTCAGTATCTACGATTACCGGTTACGGTAAATACGTTACAATACTTAATTCATTTACTTATGTAATTCTTAATAGTACGGCCAATATATAGGTGTGAGTTCATATTTGAATTCTGTTCGTTCGCGAACAAGAACGAACATGTCGAACAGGTGCGAACAACTCGAACATCATTCATTTACACTGATTGTAATGATCTTGCCCACGTGCCCACGCTGTGGGCGTGTGGGCATCGTGGGCAAGCGTGGGCAAAACAAGTTTATCCAATATTCCTTTTCTCCATCTCCTTCGCTATCTCCATGCTACCGCAATCACCCCTTGCTTTCAACTGTTGTATGATGTTCCTATGGCTTTCAGCATCCTTGTTTTGGCTGAGTTTAAAAATAGGGTAGAGCGATTCCACTTCCATCTCGAAACCAACAATTGCCTTTAGCATCGGTTGCACATAATGTTCCAAGCTCATGTGTTCTAGTAATTCAGGATGAGCCTGTGTATCCTCGTATTTGTGTGTGAGATCTGTAAGCAATTGCAAGGTAAAAGCATCATCCATCAATTTTACCTGTCCGCGTGCATGTACGGTCATATAATTCCACGTACTGCCGTGGCCGCGTTCTGTGTACCAGCTGGCGCTTACATAGCAATGTGGCCCTGTGAATAGTATCAATGCTTTCGGATTTTGTTCCAATGCCAGGTGATGGTCGGTCTTTCGCATGATATGTCCGCGCAATACAATGCGTCCGTCCCGTTCCTCTATCAACACAGGGACTTGCGTGGCGACCGGTATATCATTAGCAGTTGCAATTAGGGTAACAAAAGGATGTGCTTTCATGAATGCAACCACTGCTGCATGGTCCTGCTCTGTAAAATGAGGCATTTTGTACATGGGTTAAATTTAGGCATAAGTCGTGAGGCATGAGTCGTGAGCCGGGTTGGTTAGAAATAATTAAGTACTCTTAATACTCATGACTTACGACTCACCACTGACGACTCAAAAGTGCTACTTTTGCCGCATGGTTTATAACGTGATCGGTATTATGTCCGGCAGTTCGCTGGATGGTCTGGATATAGCTTTTGTTCAACTGGATGAGATAAGAGGTAACTGGACTTACCAGGTATTGAATGCGGCTTGCATACCGTACCCGGCAGAATGGCACCAGCAACTGAAGCACGCATCGCAGGTATCCGTGCCCGAATACCTGAAGCTGAATACTGCTTATGGCAGGTACATCGGCGAAGCCATCAATGAGTTTATAAACACACATGCGCTCGATCATAAAGTGCATTTCATAGCATCGCACGGGCATACCGTTTTTCATGATCCTGCAAACCATACCTCTACGCAAATAGGCGATGGTGCTACTATAGCTGCCATTACTTCGCTGCCTGTTATTACGGATCTCCGTTCCATAGATGTGGCTTTGGGCGGACAGGGAGCGCCTATTGTTCCTATAGGTGATAAACTACTCTTTGGCCAGTACGATTATAAACTAAACATTGGCGGTATTGCCAATATCACTGTTCCGCATAACGGAGATGTGTTGGCGTTTGATGTTTGCACTGCCAACCAGGCTTTGAATGCACTGGCTGCGAAAGCAGACAAGGAAATGGACGAGAATGGAGAGATGGCGGCACAAGGATCCATCTTATTGGATGTGCTTTCTGAACTGAACAGCCAGGCATATTATAGTAAGCCCGCCCCTAAATCGCTCAGCAATGAAGCAGCTATAGAACTGGCTTTCCCTTCCCTGATGGAAAGTCCGCATAGTGTGCAGGACATGTTACATACCTATGTACAGCATATAGCAGACCAGGTAGCTACAGCAGTGAAGCAATATCCTGCAGGTAAAGAGACCGCTACAATGCTGATAACGGGTGGGGGAGCATTCAATACCTACCTGGTGCATAAGATACAGGTAGCTTTAGAGCAGCATAATGTAATGGTGCAATTGCCCGATGAGACCACCATAAAATTTAAGGAAGCATTGGTGATGGCATTGATAGGCACCCTGCGCTGGCGCGAAGAAACCAATGTGCAGGCAAGTACTACCGGGGCATCACGCGATAGTATTGGTGGTGCATTGTGGATGGGGCATAGTTATTAGTGTTTTCCTGCTATTGGATAAACCGGGACTTCTCTTTTTCTAAATATCAAATCGCTGTCCAGGCAATTTAATTTCACCCAACGCGTGGGGAACTTAAATAAAGGCTGTAAGTAGAGTATTACGTTTTTCGTTGTGTCGGTTATCACCAACCTTAAGAATTGATCAAAGTAACGAACAAGATCAGGATCTTGTTGCTCAATCCGGTAAGTACCATTTGACGGGTTGTGCAAGTTAAATATCCCATTTCTGTTGGTAATGCCTGAGGCAAAAAGTTTATTATCCTTTGTTACTATAAGCTTCAGGTCAGATGCAGGAGTGTTTTCTATGAAGGCGATAGTTATACTAACAGTGCGTTTGCTTTTATCATTCTTATTTTTTGCAAAAGCAGGTATAGCAATACTTGTCAGGAATAATACCAGGTTAAGTAGAAAGAGCGGGAACCTTAATTGAATTGATTTCTTCATGACTTGGTCAATTAGTGTGCCCTGTGGTCTATCTCCTTGCTATCAATAATAGTTTTGTTGGGTTCAAATGGGTCGACCAATGGAGGCTGATCCTGGCTATCACGCATGATAACAGAACTTTTAGGTTCTACGGGCATTATTATTATTGGTAAACCGGTGGTAGTAATGACATTTTTGTTTATGACAGTATCTGCTTCCATCCGGGCGTCAATAACAATCGTCGTACCGGGGCTTAAACTCAGGTCATGCACGCTTTTAGGTTTATATCCTGTGTGATTTAGCACGAGATCATATTTTTTCGGTGAGCTGCTATAGATGTATAACTTATAATTGCCATCGTAATCTGTTACAGTTCCTGCCACCATGGTACCATTGCAATACGCGGATACTATTGCTCCCAACATTGGCTCTTTAAGTTCGTCAATTACTTTTCCCTTAATGATTATGGAAGTATCATTTTCGTTCTTATTTTTTTTATCAAGTTGTGGGTCTATATGCGCATGCGGTGTTTGGGCTCTTAATCTTGTTTCCGGCAATTGTGTAAATAACAGGGTAAGGCCAAACCCTATGAAATATCTATACAGCCTGCTATGAGGTTGTGGTGGTACAGAAATTGGAATGTTGAGTTGGTGGTTATAAAATCTGCCGCAAACTTGTTTGCTACGGTCGCTGAAAAAGCTATGCAACTGGGCATCTGTGAAGCTAGTAAAATCTGTTACCACCTTTTGACAGCTATTACAAAACCTGCCTTGCTCTGCCGGTGTCATCTTGTTCCAATCTTCGTGGCAGGGATTGGGAATGGATATTTGTATCGGTTTAGATCTCTTCATAGCAAATACTTTTACCGGCTCAGCCAGTCCAATATTCTACGTGCAAGGTTTCTTCTGTGCAACTTTACTTTGTTGCCATCTTTATCGTAGGCAAAACCATCAATAATGTAAACGGCACCTTCGGATGAGGCTCCACCCAGTGATATTGTCCGTTCTACTTTAATATCTTTTATTTCACGGCGTTCAGCCTCTACTGCTGCTATCTCTTTTTCTATTGCTGCTTTATTGTTTTGCCTGGTAGTGTCGCTGGCGGTATATGTTGGCGGATTAGTTTTTGCGGAAGATTCTTGTGATGAGAACAATAGAAATGAGGCACTCAATTGTAACAGCCATTGGTATACTCTATTGCGTGGTTTAGCAGGTGCAGCTATTCCCCGGCTGAGCTGATCATCATAAAACCTGCCACATACATTGCTGCATTTTGAAGAACTGAAGAACGCATGTAATTGTGCATCTGTAAATCCGGTAAAATCGATTACCGTTTTCTGGCAGCTATTGCAAAACCTGCCGCGTTCGGTAGATGTCATTTCGCTTCATTTTTCAGCACATGGATTGATTAGTGATATGTATACTTGCTCAGACATGCCTATTTATTTCCCGGGTCTAAATTTCGTGGACCGTTTTTCCGTGGTTTTGGCACATAAACATTTTTATCGATTGTACCGCTGCTACTGGCTGGTGTGCCAGGCAATGTAATGTCCACATATTCGAGGCTTCCAGACATCTCTTGCTGATGTATGTCTTCTATCTTATATTTTCTTCCATCAATTACGTAGTATTTCGTTGTGTCATTTATGTGCTTTGCTCTCCGGCGTTTCGTTTTTGTGGAATCGTTAGATGCTGCATTAAAAGAGTTGTATGTGTACGGGGCTTTAGCATGTAATTGTTCTGTTGGCGCTTGTGTGAATATCAAGGCTAATCCAAGCCAAATAAAATATCTATACAACCGGCTATGCGGCTGATACGGAATGTGAATGCTCCTGTTTAGTTGAGTAGCATATAGCCTGCCGCATATAGATTCTCCCTTATGTTGCTGTATATAATTGTATAGCTGTGTATCACTATAATTTCTAAGGTCCACCACCGTTTTCTGGCAACTATTACAAAACCTGCCTTGCTCTGCTGGTGTCATTTTGTTCCAGTCCTCGTGGCAGGGATTGGGGATGTTTATCTGTATAGGCTTACTCATAGTAAATAGTTCTACTAAGGTAGGATGCTCTTATCAGAGAATTTCCACAAAAAAGTAAATATTTAATATTTGTAGGGGTTAGTACTGCCCTGTGCTTAGCAATACGAGTGTGCAGGCTTCCACGGCATCGCCTCCCTCGTCTTCTATCATACGCTCCAGTTCCGGATTTTCCGTGCCGGGGTTAAAGATGACACGTTTTGGTTTTAAAGAAAGGATATAATCATAGTACGGTTTCTGGTTGGTGGGGTTCAGGTACAGGGTAACCGTGTCTACATCTTCCATAGCAGGGTGCTCGGTAATAATGGGTGTATCGCCCACCTGGCCCGTACGATTGCCTATGGCCACCACAGGATGCCCTTTGCCCCTCAGGCGGTTTAGTGCCAGGTAGCTATATCGGGAAGGGTTTTCTGATGCCCCTAATATTACCGTCTTCTTACTCATATCGCAAATTTACAAATGATACCGCGTTCTATTGATATCATAAAACTAATGCCGTCATAACGGGTATTTATGCTATTTCACAATTTGTTGACGGTTATTTTTACTGCGGATTGATTAACTTTAGTTGGTCGTTTAAATCATACACATGCAGGAAGCATATATCATAGCAGGTTACCGTTCAGCAGTAGGAAAGGCAAAAAGAGGCACACTACGATTTTATCGTCCGGATGACCTTGCGGTAGATGTGATCAGGGGATTGGTAGCCAGCGTACCGCAACTGGATGTAAAACAGATAGATGATGTGATCGTAGGTAATGCAGTGCCGGAAGCTGAACAGGGCTTGCAGGTAGGGCGTATCATTGCTAACCGTGCATTGGGTGAGGGTGTGGCAGGTGTTACCCTCAATCGCTACTGCGCATCAGGGCTGGATGCTATTGCTACTGCAACTGCCAAAATACGCATGGGCCTTGCCGACTGCATCATCGCCGGTGGTACAGAAAGTATGAGCCTCGTACCCACAGCCGGATGGCGTACCATGCCCAATTACGAACTGGTAAAAGATAACGGCGATTATTACCTGAGCATGGGGCTTACTGCAGAGCAGGTAGCTAAAGACTTTAAAGTTTCCCGCGAGGACCAGGACGCTTTTTCTCTGCGTTCACACCAGCGTGCAATTAACGCCATCGAAAAAGGATATTTTAAAAAAGGGATTTTACCGGTTACTATAAAGGAAGTTTATCTCGATGCTAAAAGCAAGCGGGCAGAACGCGAAGTAGTTTTTGATACGGACGAAGGGCCACGTGCAGATACTTCTATGGAAGTACTGGCAAAGCTGCCGGCAGTGTTTGCCGCGGGTGGTTCCGTTACCGCAGGTAACAGCTCGCAGACATCAGACGGCGCAGCTTTTGTTATCGTAATGAGTGAAAAGCTGATGAACCAACTAGGACTGAAGCCCTGGGGACGCTTAATAGCATGTGCCAGTGCAGGTGTTGATCCGCGTATTATGGGTATAGGCCCTGTTGCAGCAGTTCCTAAAGCATTAAAACAGGTAAATATGTCTGTTAGCGATATAGACCTGGTAGAGCTAAACGAAGCATTTGCTTCCCAGTCGCTGGCGGTGATACGCGAGCTTGGCATGGACGAAGAAAAGGTTAATATCAACGGTGGAGCAATCTCACTAGGCCATCCGTTGGGCTGTACAGGTGCTAAATTAACCGTTCAGATACTGCACGACCTGGAACGCCTGGGTAAGAAATACGGTATGGTTACAGCCTGTGTAGGTGGCGGCCAGGGCATAGCCGGCATTATCGAGCGATTGTAAACCAGCTTTTTATATCAGGAATACCCTAATTTTGCGGCGTCTAAGAATATTTCTTCATGCGCAAAATATTGTTGACCCTTTTGGGTTCAGCCCTCGCAGCTCTTCCTGTTCATGCACAGTTGTTTAAGAAACCTATACTTACGGGTATGTACCTGCAGTGGGGGTATAACCGTGTGGGCTATACCAAAAGCGACCTGCATTTTGTAAACGGCGATCAATACAATTTCACGGTTCATAAAGTGAGGTCTAACGATCAGCCAGACTTTTCCGGCTGGCGCACCAATCCGCTGGATATTTCCATTCCGCAGTATAATTATCGCATTGGGTTTTATCTAAACAAGAAGCATACCCACGCTATAGAGATCAATTTCGATCATACCAAGTACATCGTTACCGATTATCAGCCGTATAACATCACGGGGCAGATCGGTGGGCAATCCGTTAATTGGAAGGATACCATCCTCAATCCGCAGTACCTGCATGTAGAGCATACCAATGGTGCTAATTTCTTCCACCTGAACTATGTGGGACAATACGAAATAATAAAGAGCAAGAAAAGATACAGCCCAAGGCTTACCGCCGTATGGAAAGCCGGTGCCGGCGTTGTAGTACCTAAATCAGATATCTTCCTGTTTGGTAAGCACCTGGATAATGTATTCCACGTTGCGGGCTTTGTCGTAAGCGGGGAGGCAGGTGTTCGGTTCTATCCTGCAAGAAACCTGTTCCTGGAGTTAACCGGTAAAGGTGGCTTTGCCGATTACCTGAATGTACTTACGGTAGCAGATGGTGGCCGTATTCATCACAATTTTGGGTATGCGGAAGGTGTGTTTACTATTGGTTATGATATTAACTTTGGTAAATACCGTTATAAATTACCTAATAAGAATAAAGGCAAAGAAGAATAATTGCTCATATCCCTAAACAATTTCTATGCGCTCCTTTTTACTGTTATTGATAGCTTGTTTGATGATCACCGATGCGCAGGCGAAGCTGAAAATACCGAATGTGGTTTTCACAGGTATGTATTTTCAATGGGGATATAACAGGGATATCTATTCTAAAAGCGATCTGCATTTTGTGAATGGCAACGATTACAACTTTACCATTTACGGTGCAAAGGCACATGATCAGCCCGATTTCTCCGGTTTTCGAACCAATCCTATTGATATCACCATACCGCAGAATGTTTATCGCATAGGATTCTATCTAAACAAAAAGCATACACACGCTATCGAGATCAATTTCGACCATGCCAAGTATGTAGTTACCGATTATCAAAAGGTGCATATAAAAGGACAAATAGGTGGCGAAACATTCGACAGGCAGGATACGATACTGTATCCCTACTTCGTACACATGGAGCATACCAACGGGGCGAATTTCTACCATATCAATTATGTAGGCCAGCAGGAATTGCTGCACGATAAGAAACGTGATTTCATGCGTGCCTCTGTAATATGGAAAGCGGGTGCAGGTATCGTTGTGCCGAAGTCAGATATCTTCCTGATGGGCCAGCACCTGGATAACAAGTTTCATGTAGCAGGTTACATAGCCGGTATAGAAGGCGGGCTGAGAATATATCCTTTCCGCAACTTCTTCTTCGAGGCAACCGGCAAGGGTGGTTTCGCCAACTACCTGAATGTACTCACCGTTGCCGACGGCGGCCGTATCCATCATCACTTCTGGTTTGGTGAGATCATAGGCACTTTTGGCTTCGATGTCAACTTCCGCAAGTATAGCTACAAGCGCCGTATGAAAGAGAAAGCGGCTATGCAGCAGGAATAATTATATATTTGCAGTGTTGTGTTGAAGCGGATATCACATATTATCCTTTCTGTTTGGCTGGCATTAGTGCTGTTCTTCGGCAGTACGCCTAAGGAGTTCATACACCTTTTTACACACCACACAGATACTGTCCATTCGGCACATGAGAAGGATGGGCTGGTATTTGATCCCATACACCACCACTGTACTTTTCTTAGCTATGCATTGCCTCTGTTTGTCAAGGACGATGCACAGCCTGTATTTACTTATCACGAACCTTTAACTTATCCGCAATATCATGCTATTGATGTAGCAGGTCATACGCTCGCATTTACTGCTACGGCTTACCTCCGCGGTCCTCCCACGATCTGATCATTTTCTATCATTGATTTTATTGCTGTGCAAATGCGCAGGTTTTCTTCATGAATAATACTTAAAGATCCATGGATCGTTATTATAGATCATTATTTATTGCAGCATTATTGTGTATGCTGCCTATGCTGCTAATGGCGGCACCCGAAAATATTTTAAAGGGTACGGTAACAGATGTAAATAAAGCACCTTTAATCGGTGCGACGGTTGCTATTCCCGATTTGAAGCTTGGTACCGTTACCGATGAAAAAGGTAACTATAGTTTATCCGCTTTGCCCAAAGGGCGTTTCTTAGTACAGGTAAAGATGCTGGGTTTTGAGACCATTACCCGCACTGTAGATATAAGCAATCAGGTAGAGCAAAACTTCACGCTGAAGGAAAGTATCATTGAGAAAAATGAAGTAGTGGTGACGGGTACCAGCATGGCTACAGAACAACGCAGAAGTGTAACGCCGATACAAATGGTAAGGATGCAGGAGCTAAGGCAAAATGCGTTTACCAATGTGGTAGATGCCATTGCCAAACTACCGGGCATCAGCCAGGTAAGTACCGGCCCGGCTATATCTAAACCTGTGATACGTGGTTTGGGTTATAATCGTGTCATTACTCTAAACGATGGTGTTCGCCAGGAAGGGCAGCAATGGGGCGATGAGCATGGTATAGAGATAGACGATTACAATGTCTCCCGCATAGAAGTGCTGAAAGGCCCTGCGTCTCTCGCTTATGGTTCAGATGCCTTGGCGGGCGTTATCAATATTGTTTCCGATGAGCCTCTGCCGCAAGGCAAAATTCAAGGTAATGTTATTGCCAATTATCAAACCAATAGTGGCCTTGGTGCATTGCATGGCGATCTTGGAGGTAATATCAATGGTATCAGCTGGAATGCGTATGCAACAGGTAAGCAATCGCACGATTATCATAATGCCTATGATGGCTATGTGTTCGATACCCGTTTCCACAATCTCAATTATGGCGCTACAATTGGCATCAATAAAAAATGGGGTTATTCTCGTTTGTCTTATACTTCTTTCGGGCAAACGCTGGGGCTTGCAGAAGGTGAACGCGATAGCGCCACAGGTAAATTCATTAAAACAGTAAACAATGGTGGGGTGGCAGAAGAGCAACTGGTTACAGATGAAGATGGTAAGTCTTACGCAAGGGTATTGCCCTCGCAGCGCATAGACCATCACAAATTGGTTTTGAACAATAATTTTTACCTGAACAATGGCAGCAGGATAGGGGTCATATTGGGCTACCAGCAGAATTCACGCAAGGAATTTGGCGATGTTTTGAACCCCGACGAACCAGGCCTGCATTTCCAGCTTCGCACCTATACCTACGATGTCAAGTACTTTTACCCGGTATGGAATGGCTGGCAGGTAACAACCGGTGTTAATGGCATGGCGCAAAACAATGCGAATAAAGGCATAGAATTCCTGATACCTGATTACAACTTGTTTGACGTAGGCCTTTATACCATTGCAAAAAAGGAATGGAAGCAATGGGCAATATCCGGTGGTTTGCGGTACAACTATCGTACACTTACGGTGAAGTCTCTTTACCTCGATTCAACAGATAAAAAGGTAGAACAACTGATGCCAGGCGGTTTTGAGCAGTTCACACCCTTTACCCGCAATTTTTCAAACCTTGTAGGTAGTATTGGTACCAGTTATGCTGCTTCAAAGCAGGTGACGTTCAAATTTAATATTGCCACAGGTTTCCGTTCGCCCAATGCCGCAGAATTAGCTGCTAATGGTGTACACGAGGGTACTATACGCTATGAGTATGGCACACCTGGGCTTAAGGCAGAAAATAGTATGCAGGGTGATCTTGGCATGGCATGGAATGCTAACCATATTGAGTTGAACGCTTCTGTATTTTATAATTACATCAGCAACTACATCTACCTGGAGAAATTGTTAGGCGCTAATGGGTCAGATTCCATCCCTGCTGAGCATAACGACCAGGCTTTTGGTGCTTACGCT
This sequence comes from Bacteroidota bacterium, assembly GCA_018267955.1. Lineage (GTDB taxonomy): Bacteria > Bacteroidota > Bacteroidia > Chitinophagales > Chitinophagaceae > Polluticoccus. Next base: position 230,870 of record JAFDXL010000010.1, on the reverse strand, counting down.
TATGCACAGAGCAATGCCGGGCTTTATGGGGGAGAGTTATACATAGATCTGCACCCGCATCCGCTCGACTGGCTGCATCTGGCTAATACTTTCTCCTACGTACGTGGTATGATATTCAATGGTACGGACAGCACACGAAACCTGCCATCCATGCCACCCGCCCGCTGGCTGATAGAATTAAGGGCCGAAAAGCGATCGCTAGGTAAGTGGATCAAAAACGGATACGTGAAGGTGAGCACCAATATCGTATTTGCTCAAAATGACATTTTTAGCGCCTATGGAACGGAAACAGCAACCCCGGGTTATACCCTGTTTAACGCGGGCCTTGGGCTCGACCTGGTAAACAAAGCGCAAAAAACGGTTTGTACCTTATCGCTTTCTACCCAGAATATCACCGATGTAGCCTACCAGGACCACCTGAACCGTCTGAAATATGCTGATGTCAACTATGCAACCGGGCGTACGGGCATCTATAATATGGGCCGTAACTTCAGTATCATGGCATCGATACCGCTGCGGTTCAAATAGTTTAATTTTTAGCTTATCTATATGTGTTTTTTATTATTAAACATCGTATATTTAGTATAAAGATTTAAGTGATATGATGGCAACCCTAATTGCAAAGGAAGATGTTCCCTTGTACAAGATCGTACCCGCATTTGTTGACAATACCGTCCGCTGGTTACGAGAGCTCCAGTATGCTACCCGCCTGGGTAATGAATTCAAGAGCAAAACGCATATTACATTTGAAACAACAGAAGGTGCGCGCAGTATCAGCACCACGGTGTGGTCGGTCACGGACAGGTTTGTACAGATAAAAGGCGGCACCAATATTCCGCTGAACAGCATCCTGGATGTACATTTTTAGAATTGTATTTTGTTACTGTATTAATCCCAAGGGTTTTATTAAATTTGCAGTGCTTTAAGCAGGGTGCTTAGGGCACTGCATTTTTTATACTTAAACACAAAACGTTTACCCCGGCGTTTTTGACATCAAAATGGAACAACAAGAGATAATAGATCGTATCAATAATTTCATGGTCGAAGACTTTGAAGTAGATGCATCTGCTATTAAACCTGATGCTGATCTTAAAGAAACCCTTGACCTGGATAGCCTTGATTATATAGACCTGGTGGTGGTGATAGAACAAAACTTCGGCTTTAAAGTAAAGCCCGAAGATTTTCAGCAAATGGTAACCATCCAGGATTTCTATAATTATGTTTCCAACCGATTGCAAATAAAAAATGCCTGATACAGCTACCTGGCAGGGACGCTCTAAAGGTACTCCATTAGGTTACAGGATATTTGTAGCATTATTAAAAGCCGGCGGGCTGAAGCCTGCCTACGCTTTACTACATTTTGTTACCCTTTATTACAGGCTTTTTGTAAAGTCGGCTACAGCACCGCTGCAATATCTTTACAGGCAGCGCATGGGTTTTGATAAGCGCACAACCAATCGCTATATCAAACGAAACATCATCATCTTCGGACAAACGCTGATAGATAAGATTGCGGTATTGGCAGGTATGCAAACGCCACTCACTTTTGCGCATGAGGGCGTAGAGCATATTGAGCAATTGGTAAAGGATGGTAAGGGTGGGGTGCTGGTAAGTGCGCATCTTGGTAATTGGGAAGTGGCAGGCCACTTATTGAAACGTGTGGAAGCACCTATCAATATTGTGATGTACGATGGGGAAGGGGAGCAGATGAAGGCTTATATGGAGCAATTTGACAGTAAGCGCTCTTTTAATATCATTTACATCCGCGAAGATCAGTCGCATATATACGAGATGTCGGCTGCACTCAACAGGAATGAACTGATATGCCTGCATGCCGACCGTTTCAGGCCTGGCAACAGGACAATGGAACACGAGTTCCTCGGAGAAAATGCATTATTCCCTGCAGGGCCATTTATTTTGGCTTCTAAATTAAAAGCACCTGTTTGCTTTGTTTTTGCTTTCAAAGAGACTAATTTTCATTACCATTTTTATGCATATCCGGGAAAGGTATACGAAGGCAGAGGTACGACGGGAATGGAACGAATGCTGGACGACTATGTAGCCCTCCTGGAAAAAATGCTGAAACAATACCCGGAACAGTGGTTTAACTATTTTGACTTTTGGAAAAAATGAAAACAGCAGATATAACCAGTTTTATTCCGCAACGGACTCCGTTCGTGATGATAGATGATATTGTTTCTGCCGATGAAAAATTGTCTGTTACCACACTCCACATCAGGGACGGACATCTTTTTGTGAACGAGGGACGTTTTACAGAGCCGGGCCTGGTAGAGAATATGGCACAAACCGCGGCAGCGGGTACCGGCTATTACGCGCAGCTTGCGGGTAAACCTGCGCCTGTGGGTTTTATTGGTGCTTTAAAGAATTTGAATATTATAGAACTACCAAAGGTTGGCGATACCATCAAAACGGAGGTGAATTTTCTCAACCAGGTATTGAACGTACATATTGTACAGGGCAGGATATATCTTAACAATAAGGAAATAGCAAATTGTGAACTTAAGATCTTCTTACAGGAATCATAAAATCACACATATGAAAAAGTTATTGTTCTTTGTATGCTGCCTTTTACTGGCAACCACTTCCTTTGCGCAGAAAAAGCCTGATTTGTTTGACGCTAATCAGACCGTAACATGGCTGGGGCTCGATTTTTCGCAAATGAAATTTATTGGTGAGGCCACTCAGTGGAAAGATGCCGGTGAGATCACCAATAGTCAACTCCGGGATAAATTTTTCCCTAGCTGGAATGAGCTTTTCATCAAGGAAAAAGACAAGTATAAAGTAGCAGATGCCGTGGGACGGACGGAGGTAGATTATGCTATTGATATCACCGAAAAAGTTAACAATAGCCTAAAGGGTAATTTCTTTGAGAACGATGGTAACTTGTACCAGGCATTAAGCGAACAAAAAGTGGCGGCACTTGTTAAAAAATATGATTTCAAAGGGAAGTCCGGTATTGGTATGATGTTCTTTGTAGAGGGCATGAGCAAAGGCAGGGAACATGCCTCTATGTGGGTTACCTTTGTAGATATGAAATCAAAGACTGTTTTGCTTACAAAACAGATGGAAGGTAAAGCGGGCGGATTCGGTTTTCGCAATTATTGGGCTAAAACGTTCTATAATGTGCTGAAAGATGTGAAGGACGACTGGAATGATTGGAAGAATAAATAGGAAAAAGCATTTTGAATAAAACTCTGACACATACCACCGAACTGGTAGTGAAGTTTAGCGAAGCGGATCCCCTGGGTATCGTGTGGCATGGACATTTTATAAGATATTTTGAAGATGGCCGAGAGGCTTTCGGGGAGGCTTATGGGCTTCGCTATCTCGATTTTTACAGGAGTAATATCGTTGTGCCTATTGTTAAGATCAGTTGCGATTATAAGCGTATACTGCGATATGGGCACAAGATAAGGTTGCAGACAACATATGAAGATTGCCAGGCAGCGAAGCTTATTTTCCATTATGCTATATACGACCTGGATACCGATGAAAAAGTAGCAACAGGCACTTCTACGCAGGTATTCATGGATAAAGAGAGTCTTGAGTTAATGTGGAACTATCCGCAATTCATGCTCGATTGGAAAGAAAAATGGCTGAACAAGTGAGGAAATCGGTATATGCAATAGCTACTAATATCACCAGTGCATTGGGTTTAGATACTCATGCACACTGGCAGGCCATCATGTCCGGTACCCGTGGTGTAAAAGAGTACAGCGACGAAGCTTTCAGCAAACTTCCCTTCTGGGCTTCTAAACTGGATGTTGCACAATGGCAATATATACAGGAACGGTCCAAAACCGGGCAGTCGCTTACGCCTTTTGAGCAACTTGCCATGTTTTCTACAAAGCAGGCATTAGAGCAATTAGATGAACCGCTGAATCCCAATGAGACCATCGTCTTATTGTCCACTACAAAAGGGAATGTAGAATTACTGGATCGCATTGATGATGAGCGGGTTTCGCTGGCGCATAGTGCAGGGGTTATATCAAATGCTTTAGGGTTTGATAACGTAAAGCCGCAGGTGATCTCTCATGCCTGTGTTTCCGGCGTTTTAGCATCCGTATATGCTATGCGGTTATTGCAATCTGGCCGGTACAAAAATGCCATCGTTATTGGTTGCGATCGGCTTACCAAATTTGTGCTGAGCGGCTTCCAGTCATTCCATGCAATAGATAAGCAGGCATGCCGTCCATTTGATGCCGCAAGGTCTGGTATAAATTTAGGTGAGGCTGCCGCTACAGTAATATTATCTACAGATGATCTGCATATTCCATTGGCAAAGATCATTGCAGGTAGTTCTTCCAACGATGCCAATCATATTTCAGGCCCTTCCCGTACGGGTGAAGAATTGGGACTGGCTATTCATGCTGCGTTGAACGAAGCAAAGCTTGATGCTAGCAAAATTGATATGATATCAGCACATGGTACTGCAACAAAGTATAATGATGAAATGGAGGCGCGTGCTTTTGATCTGTGTGGATTTGCAACTACCCCGGTTCACAGTACCAAAGGATATACAGGGCACACGCTGGGCGCTGCCGGTGTGTTAGAAAGTGTATTGGTTATTGAAAGTATCCAGCACCAGGAATTGATACCTACCATAGGGTATGAAGAACATGGAGTGCCGGTGTCTATAAGTATTACTACTGCTGCAACGCCGGCTGAGATCAATTATGTATTAAAGACAGCCTCCGGATTTGGCGGCAGCAATGCAACAGCCATCTGGGCTAAGGCGTAATCTGCTTAGTCTAGATTAGCGTTCCCGTCTATAAATTTCAAATTGTATTTGAATTGGTTCAGTCTCCAGCCTTTTGATGTGTTGATGGCATTGAGATCATAACTGCCTACAAATACTCTTGTCTTTCCGTTTACGGCGCTATTCTTATAATGGTATGCTACTGCGTATGCGAAGATGGAAGCTTCCTCTTTTCTTACATCTATCAGGTAGTGACCCGCCTGGTGATGTACCTCATCCAGTCCCTTAAATCCTTCGGCCCACATATCGCATAGTTCTGCAGCCGGTAGCTTACGTGGTTCACCGCCACCTGCAGACGACATGTCAAACCAAAGTTCTTCCACAAATACTTCGTCCAGCAGATCCTGCCAGCGTTGCGCATCTGTGTACATAAATAATTTGTTGGCGAGTTCTGTTAGGTGAAACTTTTCCATGGTTTTATTTTTTCAAAGCGTTATATGCTATCCAGCTAAATAAGCCCACGCCGGTTTTCATAGCTTCCTCATCAATGTCAAACTTGGCGTTATGTACCGGTGCGGTAAATTGCTCATTGTTTTTATTGGTACCTATTCTAAAGAAACAGCCCGGCATGTGGTGCGTATAAAAGCTAAAGTCTTCGCCGGCCATGCGCATATCCAGCGTATGTACTTTCTCTTTGCCCAGGTATTCTTTGGCCCAATCTTCTGCCTGGTTTGATGTCGCAGGGTCATTGTATAGAGAAGGATAACCCGGTGGCATATCTACTATTGCCTTAGCGCCGTAGGCATTACAGGTTTGTTCTATAATGTCTTTTATCCATTTACGGGCCTCAGCACGCCATTTTTCATCCATAGTGCGCAGCGTACCCATCATCTCTACTTTGTCAGGTACTACATTGGTAGCAAAGCCTCCTTTGATCATGCCGAATGTGAGCACACTTGGCATCAGTGGGTTGCTTTTGCGCGATACTACCTGCTGCAGGCCGGTGATCACTTGCGCAGCAATAGCGATCGGATCTATTGTTTGATGGGGCAGGGCAGCATGTCCGCCTTTGCCTTCAATGGTTACATATATTTCATCTGCACTGGCCATATATTGTCCTGCACGGAAGCCTGCGGTTCCCGATGGCAGGTGTGGATACACGTGCAGCGCGTATATAGCCTGTGGTTTAGGATTTTCCAGCACACCGGCTTCTATCATCAGGCTGGCGCCACCGGGGTGTTTTTCTTCTCCCGGTTGAAATATCAACTTCAGTGTACCTTCAAATTCATCCTTTAATTCGTTCAGCACTTTTGCTGTGCCGAGCAAGCAACTGGTATGCACATCATGTCCGCATGCGTGCATTATGCCATCGTTTTGAGAACGATAGCTGGTGTCGTTTGCTTCCTGTATAGGTAGTGCATCCATATCTGCACGCAGTGCTATGCATTTGCTATCCGGGTTCTTTCCTTTTATCAGTGCAACAATGCCGGTACCGGCTATGCCTGTCTGGTGCTCTATACCCCAGCTGGTCAGCTGGCGCGATATGAATGCAGCGGTATTATGTTCTTCAAAAGAAAGCTCGGGGTAGGTATGTATATGGTGGCGTATTGCCTGTACTTCAGGAAAATGCTGTTCTGCTTTTTCGCGTATGCGGTTAATCATCTTTCAGTGTATTGATAACAACAATGTCGGGTACTATCATACAAGGGTCGTAGATATTACTGACCTCAACATAAAACTTATAGGCTTCTCCGCGCGATGTAAAATCGCCCACTTTAACGCGGAACTGTGGTTGTACATAGGTGAGGTAGGTTCTTACATTAGGATATCTCCGCATAAAGTCAACACGTATCTGGTTTGCTTTAACACGGTCGTTGCCATTATATATCTGCACACGGTAGCCTCTGCCCGAACGGATAACACCTAATTGTACATTTCTGTATTTCTTCAGCAGTATAGCCAGCCTCGGGTCAGAATGCATCACCACGCCTGTAGTGGAGGCGATGGCTGTGCCTGCATTTTCATTTACATGTATCTGGGCTTTTGCCGGCATGGCAAATGCGGATAAGATAAATAATATACAACAGGCAAATTGTTTCATCTCTTATGCTAATCTACGGTTCTTTACTTTCTTTTACTATAGCTATGCCGGAAGAGGTGCCGATGCGGGTAGCTCCTGCATTGATCAATTCTTCTGCAAAAGCAAAGGTACGAATACCACCGGAAGCCTTGATGGCAATCTCTGCAGGAAGGTGCTCTCGCATTAATTGTACTGCATGAATGGTAGCGCCGGTTTCTGCATAGCCCGTGGACGTTTTCATAAAGTCAACACCCGCAGCACTATATACCTCGCAACATTTCATGATCTCATCATCTGTTAATACTCCCGATTCTATGATCACTTTTATGATGCAGCCATGACTATGAACGAGGTCTGTACATGCTTTTATCTCTTGTTGCAGGTATTGCCAGTCGCCCGATTTCAGGGCTGCAAGATCATGTACAACGTCCAGTTCAGTGGCACCTGCATCTATTGCTGCACTTATTTCTGCCAGCTTTGCTGCAGTGGTACTATATCCGAATGGGAAACCTATCACCGTTGCTATATGCACACCGCTTCCCTGTAGTATATTAATGGCGGCTGCTACATAGTAGGGTGGTACGCATACAGCTGCAAAGCCATACTCTTTAGCTTCTGCACAAAGCCGAACGATATCGTCCGGCTTTGTCGTTGGCTTTAATATGGTATGGTCAATATAACTGGCAATATCAATCATTAGAGATTCTTGATCAGCTCCAATGCAAATTCGCTTGTTTTTAATAAAGTGGCATCATGCATCAGGTTATAAAAGTCTATTGTAACCCTTTTGCGTTTGATGGTAACACTAAGCGCGTTCAATATGCAGTCTGCAGCTTCTTTCCAGCCCATGTATTCGAGCATCATTACACCGCTCAGCAGCAGGCTCGATGGGTTCATGGTATCTGTATTGGCAAAGCGTGGAGCAGTACCGTGGGTAGCTTCAAATACAGCGTGGCCGGTCAGGTAGTTGATATTAGCGCCCGGTGCTATTCCGATGCCGCCTACCGCCGCAGCCAGTGCATCAGATATATAGTCACCGTTCAGGTTAAGCGTAGCAACTACAGAATAATCCTTAGGTGCCAGTAGTATTTGTTGGAGGAAGTTGTCAGCGATCACATCTTTAACGATGAGCTTGCCATCTGCTACGGCATGCTTCATTTCTTCATTGGCAATCTCTTCACCTTTTTCTTTCTTGGTCTTTTCCCATTGATCCCATGTATATACCTTATCGGTAAACTCTTTTTCGGCAACAGCATAACCCCAAGTTTTGAATCCACCTTCGGTAAACTTCATGATATTGCCTTTGTGCACCAGCGTAACAGATGGACGTTTGTGCTCCAGCGCATATGCGATAGCGGCACGAACCAGGCGCTCAGATCCTTCTTTAGAAACAGGTTTGATACCCAGCGAAGTAGTTTCGGGGAAACGTATTTTCTTGCCTGCTCCCAGTTCATCCGTAAGGAAGGCCAATAATTTCTTTGCTTCCGGTGTATCGTAGTTGAATTCGATACCTGCATAGATATCTTCCGTATTCTCGCGGAAGATCACCATGTCTACATTCTCAGGATGTACTACCGGTGACGGTACACCATGGAACCATTGTACCGGGCGAAGGCATACATACAGGTCCAGTTCCTGGCGCAGCGCTACGTTCAGCGAACGGATGCCACCGCCTACGGGCGTGGTCAATGGGCCTTTTATAGATACAAGGTATTCTTTTGCTATATCCAGGGTCTCTTTTGGTAACCATTCTCCGGTTTGCTTAAAGGCTTTTTCGCCTGCTAGCATTTCTTTCCATTCTATTTTGCGCTTGCCGCCATAGCATTTTTCTACGGCTGCATCCAGTACTTTTTTACTGGCGCTCCATACATCGGGGCCGATACCGTCACCTTCTATAAATGGAATGATTGGATTGTCGGGTACATTAACTTTACCGTTCGCACCCATGGTTATTTTCTGAGAAGACATTGTCCTGGCTGTTTTTTTAGTACGCGCGCGAAGTTAGCACAAAACAGCCTTATAATATGCTAAAAGCAAGTGTAAAATGAGGAAGGCGATTGATTATTCTCCCCTGCCTTTTTCTAACGTGAAGCCAAAAGAGGAGCCGACACCTTGCGTGCTACGCGCCGTTACTGTCTGATTATGAGCTTCTATAATATGTTTTACAATCGCAAGCCCCAGTCCGGTACCGCCTATCTCCCTGCTTCTGCTGCGGTCTGCACGGTAAAAGCGTTCAAAGATGCGTGGTAGGTGTTCTTCCGCAATGCCCGGCCCATCGTCCGATATTTCTACATAAACATGCTTATCATCAACTTCGTAAAAGCCGGCTGTAACATTACCGTTTTCGCTACCATATTTCAGGGCGTTTTGCACCAGGTTCACCAGCACTTGTTTTATCTTAGGCTTATCGGCATATACAGTAAGCGGGCGCTCTGTTCCCTTCTTAATATGCATTTCTATGCTTCTGGCTTTCGCCTGCAGGGAAAGTTCTTCAAATACATCTTTTACAAGGTCTTGTATCACGAATGATTCCTGTATGATCGGCATCTTGCCCGATTCCAGCTTGGATATCTCGTCCAGGTCATCCAGCAGCCTTGTCAGCCTGTCGATGCTTTTGGTAGCATTAGTGAGGAACTTCCTGTTCACCGCAGGGTCTTCCAATGCGCCGTTAAGCAGGGTATCTACATAGCCTTGTATAGTAAATACAGGGGTTCTTAACTCGTGTGATAAGTTGGCCAGGAACTCCTTCCTGAATTTTTCATTGGCACGCAGCATATTGATCTCGTCGCGGCGTTGTAGCGCCCAGCGACCTACTTCTTCACTTACTTCGTCCAGCGATTTTTGAGGAAGGATATTGTTGTAAAAAAACTCTTCTTTTTTGGTAGCCTTAGTCTGGAATATCAGTTTGTAGATGAGCTTTATCTTACGGTAGATGAAACGCTGCAGGGTATAGTAATATATCCAGTAGATGACAACAAAGGTGATGGCAAATACGATAAGGGGGATATACCATTCCGGTTGCAACACCAGGCTCATAAGCGCGTTGATGACCGAAATGATCAGCGCTGTAATAAAGGATAAAAGCCTTGGGGAAAGGTTTTTAGTATTGAGTACCGTTGACTTAGTGTTGAGTACCGTAGACATGGTACAATCTACGCCATTTCAAACTTATAACCTATACCCTTAACGGTAGTGATCAGGTCTATCCCTATCTTCTGGCGTATCTTCCTGATGTGTACATCGATGGTACGGTCGCCTACAATTACTTCAGTTCCCCATACGCGTTGCAGTATCTCGTTGCGAAGAAATACACGGCCCGGTTTTGAAGCAAGAAGGGAAAGTAGTTCGAATTCTTTTTTGGCAAGGATGATCTCCTGGCCTTTGTAGCTAACGGTAAACTTGCTCTTGTTGATCTCGAGGTCACCAAAAGTGAGCTTCTGATCCTGTTCATCGTCTTTGCGCAGCCTGCGGAGTGCAGTGCGTATACGGGTAGTAAGCAGTTCCGGTTTTATGGGCTTGGCAATGTAATCGTCCGCACCAATTTTCAACCCTTCAATTTCTGATTTTTCATCACTGAGCGCTGTAAGAAAGATGATGGCTGTATCTTCAAATTCCGGCATCTGGCGTAGTTCCTTGATGGTTTGGATACCATCTTTGTTCGGCATCATAATATCCAGCAATATCAGGTCTGGCCTGAAATCTTTTGCCTTCCTTATAGCTTCCACACCGTCGCGGGCTGTAGAGATGAGATAGCCTTTCCCCTTAAGATTATAGCTAATAAACTCAACTATATCCGGTTCATCATCAACGATCAGTATTTTGCCTGGTAGCACTTCCATATGTTCTTCTAAATCCGGCACAATATTAAATCAGCTTATGTGAACAAAAAAGGAATGCTACGTTATATAATTGTTACCAACTAACGCAGCATCCCTTTATTATCAATGTTTTGGTGGCTAAAATTACCTCAATGTAACGGTACCTCCGCCTATCTTATAACCTTCGTTATACAGCTCTATGTTGTACGATCCTTTTTGGAATTCGCTGTCCTGGTGCCAATCTACGGTTACGTCCTTCACCGGCTGGTCTGTTACCAGGTCTACTTGCTTTAGCAGGGTATAGTTTAGTGAATTACCATCTGCTGTTTCAGTTACGCCGGAACCATAGGCTGCATTGCTCAGTATATTGCCGTTAGGCCCTGTTATCCGCAGGTAGATGTCTTTTTTGCCACTTTCGGCAACCCTGTTTTCGTCAATGTCGAATTTAATGCGCATCTCATCCACTTTGCCGGCTTTGGTGGTTTCTTTCTCTTTCTTACCACCGCGGCGCAGGTCTATCGGCGTCATGCGTATGTTAGATGCGTGGAGCACAGCGCCCAGCTTCGCTTTTTGCTGCAGGCCTATGTTTTGAGTTACCGCAGAATCGCGTTCATGAGTAACTACTGCATTGGTATTGGTAAGGTCTGTATTCTCCTTTTCCAACTGAGCAATGCGTTCTTCATAGCTTGTTACTTTACTGTTCAACTGGGCTATCAGGCGCTTAGCCTTGCCAAGGTCTGCAGCAGTTGCATTTTTGTTCTTCACTATGGCATCGATCTGCCTTCTCAAGTTAGCGATCTCGCCATTCTGGTTGGCAATAACGCTATCCATTTGGGTGTTCTTAGACACCAGTTCATCCAGGCGTGCAAGCGCAGCTGTGTAGTCTCCTTCCACAGCCCTGCGGGAGGAGTCTGCGGTATTAAAATTGGTTTGTGATGTAGCAAGGTCTGATGACATTTTGCTGCGGCTGGTAAACAGGTAGATGTTAGTACCTAATAACACAGCGATGATACCGATGTATATCCATGTGTTGTTCTTTTTTGGCTGCTGCGGCTGCATCGGTTGCAGCGGCGTTCCTGAAGCAGAAGTGTTTGATTCCTGGCTCATATTTATGTAGTATTGGTTAGTTTTTTAATTTAGGATTAGAAAGCAAATAAAAGCAAATTATAAATATCCAATTACCTGATGGAGCATCTTAAACATATTCTTTTCCTCGACATCGAAACCGTGCCACTAACCGATGATTATAATACTTTAACAGAAGGTTTGCAAAAAGAGTGGTCACGCAAGGCTGTTTTTCTCAGGAAAAAGATAGAGGAAAATTCTGAGGATTCCATGCTTTTCACCGAAAATGCGGGAGTTTTTTCTGAATTCGGAAAGATAGTGTGCATCGTGGTTGGCAGCATGAGAAAAGATGGCGATGTGTGGAATTTAAGACTCAAATCGTTGGCAAATGATGATGAAAAAGTTTTGTTAAATGATTTTAAAGAGCTGATCGTAAAGTTTGGATATTACTACACAGACATCATTTTTTGTGGTCATAATATCAAGGAGTTTGATATACCATTCATCTGCCGGAGGATGGTAATTAACGGTATAGAACTGCCAAATATGCTGCAGCTGAGCGGTAAAAAGCCATGGGAGGTAAACCATATCGATACCCTGGAATTATGGAAGTTTGGCGATCACAAACATTATACTTCGCTCAACTTACTGGCTGAGATATTAGGCATACCTTCGCCCAAAGACGACATGGATGGCAGCATGGTAGGAAAAGTGTACTGGCAGGAAAAAGACCTTGCACGCATTGCTAAATATTGCACCTTCGATGTGTTGACTACAGCGCGTGTATTCCTGCGGTTAAAAGGAATACATGATATAGATTTGCAACCGGTTTACGTGAACGATTAATTCTTATGACGGCGGAATATAAAAAGATGATGCAGGCATTGCAGGCAAAGCAATACGCACCTGTGTACCTGATAGATGGAGAGGAAGCTTTTTACCTGGATATCATTACCAATTATTTTGAGGAACAGATACTGCCGCCACACGAAAGGGATTTCAACCTGATGGTATTGTATGGCAAGGATGTGGAATGGGCAGATGTAGTGAACAGTTGCCGTCGCTTTCCCATGTTTGCAGAACGCCAGGTAGTGATATTAAAGGACGCTGCGCAGATGCGTGGCTTTAATGAGCTCGCCGGCTATCTTGAAAATCCTTCGCCAACTACAGTATTACTGATAGAGCACCGCTTCAAAAAAGCGGATGGACGTAGCAAGGTGGTGAAGTACGCCAAAGAGAAAGGTTTTCACTTTACATCCGATAAAATAAAGGACGATCATGTGCCGGGGTGGATACAGGGCTATGGCCATGAAATAAAGTTTGAGATAGGGGAGCGCGAATCGCAGATACTGGCCACCTACCTGGGTAATGATCTGCAGAAGATCGTAAACGAGATTGAGAAGGTGCGTATTAATGTGCCGGATGAACCAAGGCTTACGGCAGACCTGATACAAAAATATATCGGTATTAGCCGCGAGTATAATGTATTTGAATTTCCGGAAGCGCTTACTAATGGGGATAAGGATAAGCTTTACCGGATGCTGAGCTATTTTGTGGCCAATCCCAAGTCTGCTCCTATAGTACTGATCATAGGTTCTTTCTACAATCATTTCAACAGGATATACCAGGCGCATTTCCTGCATGGCAAGCCCGAAAAAGAACAGGCAGCAGCTTTGGGTACCTACCCATCGCGTGTTAGGGAGATAATGAGCGCAGCGGCCCGCTGGCCATTGCCCAAAGTGGAGGAGAGCTTAATGATATTAGGCAACTACAGCACTAAAGCAGTTGGTATTGATAATACTGCCGGAGATACCGAATTGCTGAAGGAATTAGTGGGAAGGTTGGAGAGTATTTAAGATGCTCCCAATACTTTTTGTGCCGCAACTTTATCCTTACCCAGTTGTTCTTTCAGGGCATCTATTGACGGGAATTTCTCTTCATTGCGAAGCCTGTCGATAAATGATATTTCCAGTTCATGATCATAAAGGTCGCCTGTAAAATCAAACAGATTGGCCTCAATATGCAATGTCAGTTCTTTGCTGACGGTTGGCCGCACACCAATATTGAGCATGCCATCATAGATCCTGCCATCGTATTCAGCGCGTATGGCGTACACACCATTGGCCGGTACTAATTGCTCGGGATCCGACGGCTGAATATTAGCAGTAGGGTAGCCGATTGTCCTTCCCAGTTGAGCGCCTTTCACCACTTTGCCTTTTATGCTGTAAGGACGGCCCAGCATGTGTGCTGCCTCCTTTACATGGCCATCCTGCAAAGCGTGGCGTATCTTGGTAGAGCTTACCGCAGCTTCGTCTATTAGCTGTGCAGATATTTCGTACACACGATAATTACAATCGCCGGCATGTGCTTCCAACAGTTTTATATTTCCTCTGCGGTCGTGCCCAAACTGGTGGTCATATCCTATAATAATGCTGTTGGGAGAAAACTTCTTTACCAGGAAATCCAGTATATATTCTTCCGCAGAAAGATTGGCAAAATCTCTTGTAAAAGGCACTACGATCACATGGTCTATGCCGGCACTTGTTATGAGCCCCAGTTTCTGCTGCAACGGTGTTATCAGTTTCAGCGGCTGGTCAGGAAACAATAACTTCCTTGGGTGTGGCTCAAATGTTAGCAGCACACTTTCACCTTTTACCTCTTTAGCATGTGCTACTACTTGCTGCAGTATTACATGATGGCCCAGGTGCACTCCGTCAAAAGTGCCAATGGTGATAACAGGGTTCTTAAATGCGGGCAGATTATTAGTGTCGTAAAATATGGCCATCCTGCAATATCGTATCTTATTCTATACTCATCAAAACTTCGTAAAGCCTGTAGCAATCCTCAAAGGTATTGTATAGAGGTACAGGTGCAATGCGTATTACATTAGGCTCCCTCCAGTCAGCTACTACGCCGGCATTGGTCAGTTTATCAAATACTTCCCGTCCGCGGTCGCCAAACAGCATAGATAACTGGCAACCCCTGCGTTTAGGGTCTGCTGGGGTAATAATTGTAAATGGCAGATGCTTCACTTGTTTCAGCAGCCATTCCATGTAGCCCGTCATGCGTTCGCTTTTTTCGCGAAGCGCTGCTATGCCTGCTTTGTCAAATATATCCAGGGCAGCGTTATGGGCTACCATATTAAATACCGGGGCGTTACTCATTTGCCAGCTGCCTGCATTGTTTTGGGGAATGAAGCCTTTCTCCATTTTAAATCGGGTCTTCTCATCATTACCCCACCAGCCGCCAAGGCGAAATATCTTCGGATTGCTGCAATGATGTTCATGCACATACAGTCCGCCAATGCCACCGGGGCCTGAGTTCATATATTTATAAGAGCACCAGCAGGCAAAGTCTACCGTCCAGTCGTGTAGTTGTAATGGAATATTACCCACAGCATGTGCCAGGTCAAAGCCTGCATATGCGCCTGCTTTGTGCGCCGCCTCAGTGATCCTTTTCAGATCAAAGAATTGCCCGGTATAATAATTGACACCACCAATCATCACCAGTGCCAGCGATTCCCCAGCTTCTTCTATTTTTTGGATGATATCTTCTTCTTCTGTAATGTATGCGCCTTCCTTGGGGCTTATTTCAATTATGGCATCCTCGGGATCAAAACCGTACATCCGTACCTGCGTTTCTACCGCATACTGGTCAGACGGGAAAGCGCCCGCTTCCATTAATATTTTATACCGTTTGCCTTGCGGGCGGTAAAATGAGAGCATCAGCAGGTGCAGGTTCACGGTAAGAGTATTCGTGGCGACCACCTCCTCTTTTTTTGCGCCTACTATCTTCGCTAGCCTTTCGCTGAACAGGTGATGGTAAGAAAACCATGGGTTTCTTGCTTCAAAATGCCCTTCTACGCCATATTTAGCCCAGTCGTCCAGTTCCTGTTGCATCAGGTAGCCTACACTTTTGGGCTGCAGGCCCAATGAATTACCACAAAAATAGGCAACGTCTTTACCCTCATGCTTCGGAAAATGAAAGCGTTCCCTGAATGGAAATAATATATCTATCTCGTCCTGGCTTTGTGCGTATGATAAACTTGCTTCGTAAGAAGTTGGCATGATCTCTGTTTATGGCGCAAAAGTAATGAAGGTCAATCATAATGAGTACCCATTTTTACGATTAGCTGGCACGGAATTTATTGGTTGTCAATCGAACAAATGTATTTTGATATGAAAAAGCTGAGTTTATTATTAGCAAGCGTTTTAATGTGTGCGCTGTTAACAACACAGGTAAGCGCCCAGACAGGTATAGGATTAAGGGCTACACCTGATGGCGGCGGCTTTACGGTAAAAAGTTTCTTCAACCGTTACCTGGCATTTGAAGGGCAGCTGAATGCCGGTGGTATCCTTGCCCTGGAAGGTCAAAGCTTTAATGCAGTAGGTTTATTGGAGTTTCATATTGTATTACCAGATCCTTCCTGGCGTATATTTTTCGGTGCAGGTTTGCATACAGGCGTATGGGATCGCGGTTACCGTTATGTAAGTGACGAAGGCCGTTATATGGATGATAAACGTGGTATTTTCGGCATAGATGGTATTGGCGGTGTAGAGTATAAGTTTAAACATATCCCCCTGGGGTTGAGTGCCGATATCAAACCTGCCGTAAACTTCCTTGCAGAACCTGGCTTTTTTGACCATAATATGTTCGGTTTGGCAGCAAGATTCTATTTCTAGGGCTGCATTCACCTACATATAATTGAACTTTACCGATTTATAAAAGACACTGGCCTAATGGCCGTGTCTTTTTGTTATTAGTAAATGCTATTTTTGGTTAAAATTGAAAATAGCATGAAAAAAGGTTCGCTTCTACTTGTGATATTGCTGGGCATTTTGCTCATCGGCGGTTGCATGACCTGTAATGTTCAAAGATCCCTCGTAACACTTGACGAAAATGCGAAGAGCAAATGGGGTGAAGTTCAAAACCAATATCAGCGTCGCTCTGACCTGGTGCCAAATCTCGTGAATACAGTTAAAGGCGCTGCTAACTTCGAGCAAAAGACGCTTACTGATGTAATTAATGCAAGAGCAAAAGCTACGTCTATACAAGTTAATCCAGATAACCTAACCCCTGAAAAATTGAAGGAATTCCAACAGGCACAGGGCGAACTGAGCCAGGCTTTAGGTAGGTTAATGGTAGTATCAGAAGCTTATCCTGAGCTGAGGGCTACAGAAGCTTTCCGGGATCTGCAGGTTCAATTGGAGGGTACAGAAAATCGTATCACTGTTGCACGTAAAAATTACAACGATGCGGTTCAGGACTACAATACCAAGCTGAGGATATTCCCTAATAATATCTTCGCAGGTATGATGGGCTACCATATTAAAGGCATGTTCGAAGCAGATGCTTCTGCACAGAAGGCACCAACTGTACAATTCTAGAAACTGATATAATGTTTCCTTTTTCTAAAAAGAAGCCATTGCTCGATCCTGCAGACCAGGAGCGCGTAGTGGCTTCTATCCGAAATGCTGAAAGCCGCACAACCGGCGAATTGCGGGTGTTTGTAGAAACACATTGCAGTTATGTTGATGCTATGGATCGTGCCTGGGAAGTATTCCATAATCTGAATATGGCGGCAACAGAGCGCCGAAATGCGGTGCTGGTGTACCTGGCAACAGTTGATAAACAATTTGCATTGGTAGGAGACGAGGAAATTTATAAAAAAGCCGGCGGCCCTCTTTTTTGGGAAAAAGCCGCAGAATCACTGAAGGAATACCTGAAAAACGGTAAGATGGCTGAGGGGCTCGTTAGTTGTGTTGATAAGCTTGGAGATGCCATGGCGACACATTTCCCTTACGACCCAACGATCACAAAAAATGAATTACCCGACGAAATAGTTTTTGGAAAATGATGCCCCGGCTTTTCAGATATATTGCCTCTTTTTTGCTTGTCGCTCTTACTTTCTTCACGGTTCGTGCGCGGGATGACAAGGATTTTCCACCCAAGCCGGAGCCGATCAGGTATGTAAATGACCTTGCAGGCATGTTGTCAGCATCTGAGGATGCACAACTGGAAGCCAAGCTCCAGCAATTCGACCAGCAAACATCTACACAAATAACCGTGGTTACGGTGAAAAGCATCGGCTCCTATGAAGTGGCGCAGTATGCAATAGAATTAGGGAACCGCTGGGGTGTAGGCCGCAAAGGCAAGGATAACGGGGTAGTGATTTTGGCGTCTTTAGACGATCATAAATTGAATATTTCTACAGGTTACGGCCTGGAAGGTGCATTGACTGATGCTCAATGCGGGCGTATCATCCGCAATGAAATGGTGCCCAGCTTCAAACAAGGCAACTACTACGAAGGTTTTAATAAGGCAGCAGATGCTATCATAGCAGCCACTAAGGGCGAATACCAGCCTGATGAAAGTGATAACCAGGGGAAAAGGAAACATCCATCTGCCCCTATCGTTATCATTCTTATCTTAATTGTATATATAGTCCTTTGGATATTAAGTAAGATTGGCGGCGGTGGCGGCGGTAACTACATGAGCGGCCGCGGGTATCGTCGCTGGGGTGGCTATGGGGGCTTTGGCGGAGGCTGGGGTGGTGGCTTCGGCGGAGGAAGCTGGGGCGGAGGTTCCGGTGGTGGCGGAGGTAGTTTCGGCGGGGGCAGTTTTGGTGGCGGCGGCGCCAGCGGCAGCTGGTAAATCTTCGGAATTTTTGAAGGCAGAATTAGCATCCTTGCTTTTCAATGCCTACATTTGCACCTGAATTTTACATTAATCTTCTGTTAAGTAATGTTGAGGGAACAACCCATCAAGGCAAAAGAAAGCATGTTTCTTGTTGCTAAGATCAAGGATTATAGCCAACTCCTGAAGCCCAATCTCAGCTTCATGGTAGTTTTCTCCAGTGTTATAGGCTATTTACTTGCACCGGGTATTGTGTTTGAGTGGGATAAGGTCTTATTACTTTTCATAGGCGGCACCCTGGTTACCGGTGGTGCTAATACTATTAATCAGATATTGGAACGCGAAGGCGATGCCATGATGAAGCGCACCATGATCAGGCCGTTGCCCGATCAGCGTATGGGGCTCACCGAAGCGTGGATCATAGCCATAGCTGCGGGCCTTTCCGGTGTTTTACTGCTTGGGCTTTATTTCAACACCCTCACCGGCATTCTTAGCCTTATTTCTCTTTTATTATACGCATTTGCCTACACGCCTATGAAGCGTGTGCATCCCATTGCAGTATTGATAGGTGCTATTCCGGGAGCTATGCCGCCACTTTTGGGCTGGGCAGCAGCTACTAACGGGCTCAGCGCCGGGGGATGGATATTGTTCACCCTGCAGTTCTTCTGGCAATTTCCCCATTACTGGGCTATTGCATGGGTAGGCTACGATGAGTATAAAAAAGCAGGCATCAGTATGTTGCCATCGCAAGAGCGCACTTCTAAGTTTACTGCATTGCAATGCATGTTTTATAGCATTGTATTGATACCGGCAGCAGTAATGCCCCGCATGATAGGTATCAGTGGTAACATTGGTATGTGGGTGAGCATGGCTTGTGGCTTTATGTATTTTGTTGCATCCTTTGCATTTTATCTGAAGAATGATTACCCATCGGCAAAGAGGGTAATGTTCTCTTCATTTATATATTTACCCGTTGTGCTGTTGTCTTTGTTGTTTGATAAGCTATAATATTTATTAGTTATGCAAGAAGGAATTGTGAGTTCAGTGAAAGAAAGAAGAAAGATACATCCCCATAAATTCGCTTTGTGGATAGCTATGGGTAGTATTGCGATGATGTTTGCGGGCCTTACCAGCGCTTATATGGTTAGGGAAGCCCAGGGCAACTGGCATTATTTCAAACTTCCTCCCATCTTCTGGGTATCTACCGTAGCCATATTTGCCAGCAGTATTACCATAATACTTGGGCTCAAAGCATTTAAGGAACGCAGGATGACTGCTTACCGGGCATTGATCACCACCACGTTGATATTAGGTGTTCTGTTCGGCATATTGCAATACGAAGGCTTTGTACAGTTATATGCAAATAACATTCGTATAGACGGCAACCCGGCAGATTCTTTCATATTTATAATAGCAGGTTTGCACTTATTGCACATATTGGGTGGGATAATTGCACTTTTAATAGTATTTTTCCGTGCCTTTAGGAAGCGTGTAAAGGTTTACAATACTACAGGTCTCGAAATAGTTGCCAGCTACTGGCATTTCGTAGATGTATTGTGGATTTATTTATTTGTGTTCTTTCTGGTAAATCAATAAAATTGTTTCGAAATTTGCACCCAAATTCACAACTAACAATTAAACTTAAATAGCAACAAATCTTCTATGTCACAAGCTACTACAGCAGATGTAAAATTATGGGGAGGTGGACGGTCACCGTTCAACGTGAGTTATGGTAAGATGATGATGTGGTTCTTCCTGTTATCGGATGCTTTCACATTCGGTGCTTTCCTTATTTCTTACGGTACCACCCGTTTTTTCAGCGCTGTATGGCCTGATGCCAACCACGTATTCCACGCCTTCCCATTCGCGGGCGAAGCAAACCTGCCTTTGTTGTTCGTGAGCTTGATGACTTTCATACTCATCATGAGCTCTGTAACAATGGTGCTTGCAGTGCACGCAGGCCACTATGGCGATCGCAATGGCGTTATCAAATGGTTGCTGTGGACCATTGTAGGTGGTATATGCTTCCTTAGCTGCCAGGCTTGGGAATGGACACACTTACATAGCCAGGGCGCATGGTGGGGATCTTTCACAGATGCATCTGCACCTCTGTCAGGCATTGAGCACTTCTTTAACATGAAGGAACCAGCAGTAGCTGCTGCCTTACCAGCGCATGGTATGCAGGCTACGCACGACTTCTATAATTATTTCTTTACGATCACAGGCTTCCACGGCGGCCACGTTGCCAGCGGTGTTGTGTTCCTTATCATGGTATTGATCAATACCGTAAACGGTACATACGACCAAAGGGGACACTACGAAATGGTGGAAAAAATAGGCCTCTACTGGCACTTTGTAGATCTGGTTTGGGTATTCGTATTCACTTGCTTCTACCTGCTTTAATCCTGAAAGAAATCTATTAATCACAATAACTCATTTAAAGAAATGTCAGCTCATCATAATACTAATAGCATTCAGCATTTATACGAAGGCGACCAGTCAAAATTGTATTCAGGTGTAATGCAACACCATACAGATATCGCCTCTCCTGAAAGTAAAAAACAAGTTGGCCGTATCTGGAGGGTATTCTGGATATTGCTGATCGTTACTGTAGTAGAAGTATTGCTGGGGATGTATGGTTATCAGTGGGGCATGCCAAGGGGCCTTACAAATGCCTTCTTCCTGATACTTACACTTTTCAAAGCCAGCTTTATCGTTTCTGTGTTTATGCACCTCGGCGATGAGATCAGGTCTTTCCTGATAATGGTATTGATACCACTTACCTTATTCATTTGGTTCGTTATTGCTTTCCTTGCAGACGGTGGTTTCTGGTTGCACATGAATAGCACAGCGGTTACCAGGTAATCTAAGTAAATATCAATGGCACAAAAAAAATCGAATAAAACTTTTATACTAGGCTTGACGGTAGCATTATTGCTACCGTTCGCTTTTTTCGTCTATTACGAGATAAAGGTGCAGATGTCTGTCTCCAAGAAGATCATCAAACTACCCGGGTATTATATACCGGATAAGGTGGTGAAGAGTGATGATGGGAGCAATCAATATGACACAATTTATCATCGCGCAGCTGATATAACACTTACCAACGAATTTGGCAAACAAGTGTCGCTGAACAAGGACCTGAAAAACAGGATACTGATCGTTAATTTTTTCTTTGCCAATTGCACTACGGTTTGCCCGAATCTTACCGGCAACCTGACGATGCTACAGAAGGCCTTCCGCCGCGATCCTAAAAAAGAGGCCTCGCTCGATACAGCCATCCAGATAGTGTCTATCAGCATAGATCCCGTACACGACTCCGTTCCTGTGCTTCGTGAGTATTCAGACAGGTTTCATGTGAACCATGATAACTGGTCTTTTTTTACTGGGGATAGAGGGGAAATCTATAATTTTGCGCGGAACGAACTGCATGTTTCCATGCAGCCTGCTAATGGCGGTGCCGAAGATTTTATCCATAGCCAGAAGCTGGTGCTGCTGGATTTCGATCGTAATATAAGAGGATATTATGATGGCCTGGATACGGCAGATATCAAACGTTGCGCAGACGATATTGTTTTACTAACAGTAGAAAAGAAAAGAAAACACCATTAAGATGCTTACACCTGCACTTAAAAAAAATGATAAACAGGCAAGGCTGCTGATACTCACTTTTTCATTTGTAGTATTTGCAATTGTAGTATCCCTTGGCTATCCTAAATTTCAATTAAAGGATGTAGACCTCGGTTTCAATAAGCACATCTTTGCTACATTCAATGCGGTGATCAATTCCACCGTTTCTGTATTGTTGGTATGGGCATTAGCTGCCGTTCGAAAAAGAAAGTTTTTACTGCATAAAAGGCTGATGCTAACGGCAATGGTATTGTCTATATTATTTCTGGTCTCTTATATAGCGCACCATTTGCTTGCAGGAGATACTAAATTTGGCGGCGTAGGGGCTATCCGTTATTTCTATTTTACGCTGCTTGCCACACATATCTTCCTCGCAGCGGTAATACTGCCGTTTATTTTATTCACGGCATATCGCTCCCTTACCGGCGAATACGATAAGCATAAGAAATTGGCAAGATATACATGGCCTTTATGGTTGTATGTAAGCGTTACAGGGGTATTGGTCTATATATTGATAGCTCCATATTACGCTTAGTGTTTTAAATAAGGTTAACTTTATAGTATGAAGAAGCTGGTATTCATTGGTCTGTTGGCATTTGCTACTGCGCAGGAATTACATGCCCAGGGTTGTGCTATGTGTACTAAAACAGCTAGCAGCCTTGATGAAAAAAGTGCACGTGGCCTCAACGGTGGTATCCTGTATCTTGCATTGCTGCCACTGGGTATTATGGGTACGGTAGGTTTTATATGGTGGCGCGGCAATAAAGCAAGAACTGCGTCCTAGCCGTTTTTCTTTACCGTTGTTTTCAAAGCGTTTACCGATAAACGCTCGTATTTAGCCGAATACGTATTTCTGACATCTGGTGTGCTGTGTAGCTTTGCATCATATCTAAATCTATAATCGCTTTTTATGAACAAGATACTAGTGCTTGCCGGCATAATTTCTCTTACCTTCTTCGTATCATCTTGCCGACATGTAAAGGTAAAAGGTGAAGGTGCTACTAAAACGGAAAACCGTTCTGTAGGCAGCTTCTCAGCTATCCAGCTCTCTGCTCCGTTAACTGCCACCATAAAAATAGATCCGGCTGCAGCACCTTCCCTGCAATTGAATGGTTATGGCAATGTTTTACACAAGATAAAATCAGAGGTAAAGAACAATACACTGATAGTTGATAAAGACGGTTTTCTTGATTTTGATATAGATAAAGATGTTACCGCAACCATCACCGTGCCATCCCTGAGTTCGTTAACCATATCCGGAGCTGCAGATGCCAACCTGGATGGTGATATCACCGGTAATGAATTCACTTTAAAAGTAAGTGGGGCAGGCGATGTGAAGATACAAAGTATCCATACCAATACTTTAATAACTACGCTTTCCGGCGCAGGCAGCCTTACCATTGACAGCGGAACGGTGAATTATGCCAGCTATAAAGTAACCGGTGCCGGTGATGTAGACGCCTATGATCTGCAATGCCGCCAGGCGAAAAGCGTTGTTTCCGGTGCAGGTGACATAAACCTTTCTGCCAGCGAAAAGCTGGATGTGCACATTAGTGGTGCAGGCTCCGTAAAGTATAAAGGCAAGCCTGTGGTATCTTCTGATATCAATGGCGTAGGTTCCCTCGAAGCCGAAGATTAAATAATAACATTTTCTATTGCGGACGCAGGCTGATTATTTAGTACATTAGAATTAAATAATCAGCCTGTTATGTTTTATACAACTGTAAGAACTGCTTTCCTAAGCATAATATTGATCGTTGCCACCCATATTGCAAAAGCGCAGGATCAGATAGAAAAGGTTTGGTACAACCAGGAAAAGACTTCTAAGATACAGGTGTATAAAGCCCGTGATGGCAAATTCTATGGTAAGATCATTTGGCTGAAAGAACCGCTTAAGAATGGTAATCCTAAAACTGATGATAACAATCCCGATGAGAAAAAGCGTAATGTACCTATCATTGGATTAGTGATACTAAGAGGCCTGGAAAAAGATGGCGATAAAGAATACAGCGACGGTAAAATATACGATCCTAAAAACGGTAAAACTTATTCCTGCAAGATCACCTATAAAGGTAAGACGCTCGATCTGCGGGGTTATGTAGGTATCTCTCTTATCGGCCGTACATCTACATGGACACTTGCTGATTAAAAGACTTCACCAAGGTTTACCCAAAAGCCGCGCGATCCTTCCTTGCCTATTGCATAATCAACAGCAATATTGGTATTGGAGAACTTGTTAAGTTTGATGCGGATACCAACGCCGGCTCCCGGCGATATATACACGAACTTATTGCTGAGAGGTTCACTAACGGATTGTGCATTGCCATATACTACACCACCCAGTAGTCCATTATTGGTAATACCAAAGCGGTACTCTGTTTCCAGGTATAGCATATTGCGTCCGCGGTAGCGGCCTTGTATATAACCACGTCCTGTGTTGCTGTTGGGGTCCCATCCAGTGCTGGGTAGCATCAGGTAGGGTGGTGTGCCATCTACGGTAAACCAGTCATAGTTCCAGATAGCAAGCACATTGCGGCTGTGGCCCGGCAGCTGAATATAGTGTCGCAGATCTATAGTCATAGAAGACCAATTGGCATCACTGCCCAGGAATGTGAAGTTTGGCCTGTAGCTAAGCCTGGCAAAGCTGCCTTTTTGCGCGTTTACAGGGTTGTCCCGGTTGTCAAATAGCAGGTTGGCCGTTATACCTGATGCCACCACTGTTTTCGACAGTCCGTAAGTTTGAAAATCTGTCGCTGTATTTGATGGCGGATCCACTTCATGTACATCCCAGTAATAGTCAAAATTGTATCCCAGTCCGGCGTATACAGCCGGAGATATCTTTCTTAGCACGGTTTCGTACAGGTGTATGTTGGCATAATCTATCCTATACCCGCCATTAATATCCGAATTACCCCCCAGCCCGTATGTGTACTGCGGATATTTCATAAACCGCCAGTCAGAGTTGAGGTTATACTTATTGTTTTTGGTCCAGATGTAACTCTGAAAAGGAAATATGATCTGCTGGTATTGAGAATAAGTAATGTTAGACAATACCACCGAGGTTTTTGTTACGGAATCATCATTGGTTTTGAACGTTGCATTTCCCGAAAGCACCACGGCAAATCCTGTCTGCAAAGTATATCCGAATGCGGGTAGTACAGATATCTCAGTTTCGCCTTTCTTTTTAGATGTGTCTGAAAATTCGCGTGGAGGTTTATGGTAGAAGATACCACGCCCTACGTCAACAATGTCAATGCTCTTAGATGCCTGCCTGTTGTCTTGCGCCCTTAGTGCAAAGGACGCTAATAAAAGAACAAGGGTGCCATATAATCGCGTTTCTGTCAAACAATAAAAATAAAACAAGCCTCTTTAGGACTCCAATATTGTGCAAAGGTTAAAAAACTATGCCTAATTAAAATCTAATTTAAAATGCTAAATATTTAACCGGCTGATGATGTGTGCTGTGAAAAATGCGGATACTTTAGTATTTTACTGCCCGAAAGTATCAGGGATAACAAATGAAGGAAAAGAATATTAACGGGTATATTTTCCAGCTATATAAAAAAGATACCTACGATACGCCGCAGGTCATCAAAAAAAGCGCAGATTTTCTGCGTTTTATGGAAAAACGTCGTTCTGTAACCGGGTTCTCAGATAAGTATGTCCCACGAGAGGTGATAGAAAACCTGGTATTAACGGCATCTACGGCACCCTCTGGAGGCCATAAGCAGCCCTGGACATTTTGTGCTGTCAGCAATAACGATATTAAATTAGGTATCCGGCTCGAAGCTGAAAAAGCTGAAAAAGAAATTCATCAGGATCCCGGTGCTGAAGTTTGGCTTAAAGAGATGTACCCTTTGCAGCCAATAACAGATAAGTCTTTTCTCGAAACCGCTCCATGGCTGATTGTGGTATGTAAACAAAAAGGGCTTCCACAGGAAATATTTCATGCTACCGAAAGCCTGGGTATAGCATCCGGCATGTTGCTTACAGCTATACACAATGCTGGGCTGGTGGCTATGACGCATGGTATATCTTCAGCGCAAACTATTAAGGCTATGCTGGGCCGCCCGGCAAATGAAGAGCCTTTCCTGGTGATTGCGGTAGGATACCCCGGCGAAGAATGTTATGTACCCAAGCTTATCCGCAAGGGGCTTAAGGATATTGCTGTATTCTACGAGTAGCTATTTACATTTTATCCCCATTTGAAAATCATTGGTATTTTTTCCTCGAAAAATGCTCTTGATTTCTTACTTTTGCGCAATTTGTTTTTTCTATGCCTGCGCAATCTTTAGCTGATACTGCTTATTTACTTTTAGAGGACGGAACATTTTTCAAGGGTAAGGCCTTTGGTGCCAAAGGAACCAGTGGTGGAGAGATATGCTTCAACACCGGCATGACGGGCTACCAGGAAGTGTTTACCGATCCTTCTTACACAGGACAGGTGCTCATAATGAACACAGTCTATATTGGTAATTATGGTGTTAAAAATGAGGATACCGAAAGCGATCGCGTTACCATCAAAGCGCTGATCTGCAAGAATATCTCTCACCGCTACAGCCGCATGACGGCAGATGACAGCCTGGAGCATTACCTGCAGCAAAATAATATTGTAGCTATTTACGATGTTGATACTCGCTCATTGGTGCAGCATATCCGTACCAAAGGTGCGATGAACTGTATCGTCAGCACAGAAATAAGC
Organism: Bacteroidota bacterium; assembly: GCA_018267955.1. Lineage (GTDB taxonomy): Bacteria > Bacteroidota > Bacteroidia > Chitinophagales > Chitinophagaceae > Polluticoccus. The sequence continues at coordinate 204,219 of JAFDXL010000010.1, read as the reverse complement.
GATCCTGAAGAACTGAAGAAAGAGCTGGCGAAAGTGCCTAATATGGATGGCCTGGAGCTTTCTTCTGAGATCAGCACAAAAGAACCATATACGTACGGTAATCCTGAATCTTCCATACGCATAGCTGTGCTGGACTATGGTGTGAAACGCAACATCCTGCAGTGCATGACGGATAGGGGCGCATACTTAAAGGTTTTCCCCGCAAAGACCAGCTACGAAGAAATAAAGCAATTCAATCCACATGGTGTATTTGTAAGCAACGGTCCCGGCGACCCTGCTTCTATGGACTATGCTGTGACAACAGTCAGGAATATTGTAGAAGACAAAAAGCCTATGTTTGGCATCTGCCTGGGCCACCAGTTATTAGCCAGGGCCAATGATATTCCTACTTTTAAAATGCACCATGGACACCGTGGTTTAAATCACCCGGTGAAGAACCTTGTTACGGGAAAGAGCGAGATCACTACACAGAACCACGGCTTTGGTGTAGACCCTGATGCCGCACAAAAATCTGATAAGGTGGAAATAACACACGTGAACCTCAACGATGGCTCCATCGAAGGTATTCGTATGAAAAACAGCCCTGCCTTCTCTGTACAATACCACCCTGAAAGCACGCCGGGCCCGTTCGATTCGCGTTATCTTTTCGATGATTTTCTTGCTATGATAAAGCAGAATAATAACCTATCTTAACAAGCTCATTTATTTAAAATACAAAGCCACTATTAAAGCAAGAAATGAAAAAAGAAAAAGTACTGATAATGGGTGCCTGCGGGCAGATTGGAGTGGAACTGACATTGGCATTGCGCAAGCTATATGGCGCAGATAACGTCATCGCCAGCGATATCAGGGAAGCACAACACCCGTTGTTAGAAGGTACAGGTCCGTACTATACTTTGAATGCTATGGACGCTGCTGCTACGCTTGCTTTAATTAAGAAAGAAAATATCACGCAGGTTTACCTGTTGGCAGCTTTATTGTCTGCTACGGGTGAAAAGGATCCTAAACGCGCATGGGACATCAACATGCAAAGCCTGTTACAGGTATTGGATATTGCTGTACAGGAAAAGCTTACAAAAGTTTACTGGCCTAGTTCTATCGCTGTATTTGGTACTACTACTCCTAAACAGGACACTCCTCAAAAAACTATCATTGAGCCACGTACTGTTTACGGTATCAGTAAATATGCCGGTGAGCTTTGGTGTCAATATTACAATCAGCGCTGGGGACTCGATGTTCGTAGCCTGCGTTATCCGGGCCTCATCAGCTGGAAGTCTGAACCGGGTGGTGGCACAACAGACTACGCTGTAGAAATATACCACGAGGCCTTGAAACATGGCAAATACACATCATTCCTGTCAGAAGGTACTTATCTGCCTATGATGTATATGGATGATGCTATCCGCGCTACCATTGAATTGATGGAAGCACCGGAAGAAAAGATAAAATCGCGTATGGCATATAATCTCAGTGCCATGAGCTTCTCTCCTAAAGAAATAGCTGAAGCCATCAGGAAACACATCCCTGGTTTTCAGATCGATTATGCTCCTGATTTCCGTCAGCAAATTGCAGATGGCTGGCCGCAAAGTATAGACGACAGCGCTGCAAGGGCAGACTGGGGCTGGAAGCACGAGTTCGATCTTGAAAAGATGACTGCCGATATGTTGCTGCATTTGAAAGAACAATTGCAAACAGTATAGTTTGCAGTGTTAATCGCTGGTTAAATACCTGCAAATCCTTGTAAAGCCATCTGCCAGGTTGCAATTTTATAGCATGAAACAAAAGAGTAAAAAATCTGAAAGGCAGGTTAAGCTCGAAAAACACCACGGTACACGTAGAAGGAAGAAGATGCAGAAATTATTTGCCGTTACCGGTTCTGTTCTGTTATTGAGCATACCTGTTTATTTCCTTTATTTTTCATAGTCGGTTTAGTCATCGGTCAGTATTTTTGTCTCTATGGACAGGCAAAAGATCGTAGTACTAACAGGCGCCGGCATTAGTGCTGAAAGTGGTTTAAAAACTTTTCGGGACAGTGATGGGCTATGGGAAGGTTACGATATTGAAGAAGTAGCCACCCCTCGCGCCTGGAGGCGCAACCCGCAACTGGTGCTTGATTTCTATAATATGCGTCGCCGCAACGTGCTGGACGCACAACCTAATGCAGCCCATTATGCCCTTGCTGCATTACAGGACAGATACGATGTCCATATTATTACCCAAAACATAGATGATCTTCATGAGCGTGCAGGTTCTAATCATGTAATGCACCTGCATGGAGAGATATTCAAAATGCGCAGTGAGCACGATGAATACACTACTTACCCTATTAAAGGTGATATGAAGCTGGGCGATGTGGACAAACATGGGGTGCAGCTAAGGCCCGCCATCGTTTGGTTCGAGGAAGCAGTACCCATGATCGAACACGCGATACCTGTAATGCAGTCAGCAGATATATTCATACTGGTCGGCACTTCACTCGTTGTTTACCCTGCAGCAGGATTGGTTGACTACATACAGCACCATGTCCCCAAATATATAGTCGATAGGAAAATACCGCCGGTTAGCCGTTACAGCAATATAATAGCCATAGAAAAAATCGCTACCGAGGGAATGACCGAATTGAAGAAAATCCTCCTCGAAAGCGAATAAGAGAACCGCCGGTAAAATACATCACCAAAATGTAGAGCGTTGCCGGTATCAGCTGGTACAGCACGCGGTCTATAGAGGTTTTGAGATGCCATTCGAGGTCTAGTGGAGTTACAATATACACGAGCAGGTATATAAAGCAGCAGGCCAGTATTACTGAAATTGCTTTGGGTAATGCCTTTCGCCGAACAATGGAGATTAACACGGTTAAAGCCACGCCGCAAGCGGGCAAATAATAGTAATTGCTTACCGATTTCTTGAATGCCAGCCATACTGTTTTATACCTGGCACCGTTCATTATTTTATTCAGTGCATCTCCGTGCTGAGAAGTGACCAGGTCGTTCCCCGGCGCGTAAAATCCTTTAAAAATCAGTAACACCAACAGAAATGGTGACAGGCCAATGAATGTATATTTAAGATTCTTTCTTGCGAATAACATCCGCCAATAGAATACCATAAAGACAATAGACAGTACAATGCCTTCATTTTTGGTCCACGCGCTACATCCTAGCATAGCTGCACACAACACTATATAGCGATTATCACTTTCACAGCTATCCACAGCTATAAAAGCAGACATAAAGAATAAAGCGAGTAGTGTATCCGCGAGGTAATAAGTACCCTGTATCAAATAAATATCCCGTGTCAGTAAGTAAAAGAAAGCTATACCCGCCAGCAAAATGCTTCTTTTATAGGTCTGTAGCAACAATAGAACCGGTACGCAAAGCATAATAGAATAGTGCAGTGCAAAGGAAATAAGATAATGAACTGCACCAGGGAAGGGATCATATAAGAATGCGAGTGTAGCAGGTAAGGCCAAAGGATAATCAGGATGCGCATGTTCTTTGTTCAGGAACATATTCTTCCAGTTATCAGCATCTGTAAGATAATGTGCGTGCAGGTCCCAGATAGCCCATGCGTCCCACGCCCCATATTTAGTAGCCTGGTAATAAGTTTCGTTAGTGATGATAATGACACCCGTTAATAGTATCAGCAGCGGTAAGAAACTATTGGCTGGTGACTCTTCCGTGTTTAATTTATTTGTCCACCTGCAAAATAAAGTCAAAGCGGTCAGGCTTAATAACACACAGGCAATATAAGGGATGTGCAATATCAGCGACAGGAAATATAATACGCTAACGATGCCTATACCGGCAGCAAAGCATAATATGTAAATGCTGCTTTTTTGCATGGCTATCTCACTATCAGTTTATAGCGATATAGCTTATCGCTGGTTTCCCATAGCACGTGGCCTGTAGTGTCATCCTTCGCGGTGTTAAGGTATTTAATAGATAGGGTGGTATCTTCATTGGCTTGTTCTTCCAGTACTGCCGGTGCCTGCAGATACCGGGCCCAGGCAAAGAGTTCCATACGTTCCTCTTCTCCCGAAAACCGCAGCCTTGAATTTGGTTTAATGAATGTCCTGGCGCCCTTTAGGCTGTTGTCTACCATATCTATCTCATCCTCTGCATGTGCAAACTTTTGATAATGCAAAGCCGCAGATACAGCGATGGACAATAGCAATATAGAAATGACGGTAAATGCCTTCATCGAAGCTAAAAGATAAGCATAAATTTCCGCTTGCTTATTGCAATGGAAACTATGAAATAGGAATATGGGAAAGACATTATCCTTCCAGGCTAAACAGGCTATCTACAAACTCACGTTTGTTGAAGATCTGCAGATCTTCCATTTTTTCGCCTACGCCTATATACTTCACCGGTATTTTAAACTGGTTAGCTATAGCTAATACAACACCACCTTTAGCAGTGCCATCCAGCTTGGTAATAGCGAGCGATGTTACATCTGTTGCCGCAGTAAATTGCTTGGCTTGTTCTATAGCATTCTGACCGGTGCTGCCATCCAATACCAATAGTACCTCATGCGGTGCATCCGGCATTTTCTTAGATATTACCCTGCGTATCTTGCTCAGCTCATCCATCAGGTAAGCCTTATTGTGCAGGCGGCCTGCTGTGTCAATGATCACGATATCGGCTTCCTTAGCCATGGCGCTTTGCACCGCGTCAAATGCTACAGACCCCGGGTCGCTGCCCATTTCTTTCTTCACTATATCTACGCCTACACGTTCGCTCCAGATAGTCAGTTGGTCTACCGCTGCAGCACGGAAGGTATCTGCCGCACCCAGTACTACCTTTTTACCGTTCTTTTTAAAGTTATAGGCCAGCTTACCTATGGTAGTGGTTTTACCTACACCATTCACGCCTACTACAAGCAATACGTATGGTTTCTTATCTGCGGGCAGGTCAAAGGTTTCAAACTTGCTATCAGGTGCCTGAGTCAGCATCCCCATGATCTCTTCCTGCAGTATGTTGTTTAGCTCAGATGTACCTACAAACTTATCCCTGGCAACCCTTTCTTCAATGCGTTTGATAATGGCAACGGTAGTATCCAGGCCCACATCGGCAGTTATCAGTGCTTCTTCCAGCTGATCCAGTACTTCTTCGTCAACTTTATCCTTACCGGCTATGGCTTTGGTGATGCGCGAGAAAAAACCTTCCTTGGTTTTTTTAAGGCCCTCATCCAGCGCTTCTTTCTGCTCCTGTTGTTCTTTATTGCGTTTAAAGAGTTTATCGAATAACCCCATGAGTTTGTGTAATGTGTAAAAAGGTAAACTTACTTGCGCAGCGAAGTTACTAGTTTTATAGGTAGTTTATCTTATAAGTAAACTAATTGGTGTATAAAAGAAAAGGATCAATACCGTGAGGCCTGATCCTTTATATTTTTTCGGGGAGCTCGACTATGGGTCGATGGCACCTTCCAGTATATCTATCTTCTCTACAAAGTTCATCGAATTGTTCATATACACGTCTGCCGGTTCGCTGTTGGCCATGCCTGTATCTTCCAGCAGCCTGCTGTTATCAAACACGTGGCCCAGCTCCATGAACTCCAGGTATGGGTCAAGGCCTGTAAACAACAGCCTTAACTTGCTCTTGTCTTCAAAAGTTTCCTTCCAGTAATCAAGGTATTGCCTGTATGTATATAATTCGCTTTCAGGCTGCAGCTTTCCTTTTGTCCAATGCTTCACCTGGTTCAGCAACGATTTGTTGATGAAGTTGAACGGCGGCATATCATCAAAGTAAGATTCCAGCGTTTTTGAAAGCTTCAGCGCGGTAGTAGATCCGGCTTCACCTGCCGAGATGTGATACACATGGTATTTCCTGTTAGCAAACAGCAGATTTACGATCGCTTCTGCTGCATAGTTCACAGGTATCATATCCAGTTGAGCATGTTCATTTACAGGTATCAGGCGCAGGTGGTTGATGGTAGCCATTGCCCACAATATTACCGGCGAACGCGGTATAATAGGCCTGCTATCGCCCATGATGATCGATGGACGGGTAATGAGTATTTTATCTTCCGGTAAATGCTCGCGGATGATGATCTCACCGCGCATCTTGGTATAGGTATATTTTACCAGGTGCGTTGCATTCAGGTTCGGAGATTCATCTTCTGTTACAATACGGTCTTTTACATCTTTACCGCAAATGGTAGCAGTACCAATGTAAACAAATGTTTGCAGGTGTGGCAATTGCTTTGCCCACAGCAATATCTTGGTAAGCCCGCCGATATTAGCTTTCTCTACAAGATCATCATTTACACGGGAGAAGGATGTATTAGCCGCAGAGTGAATGATCACGTCCGTGTCTGATATGGTCGTGTTCTCAATCAGGGAATTGGTAAGGTTATCGTCAAACAGGTTGCCCAGTACCGGCACGATCTTTTCACGGTCAAAGTGATCATTGTGCAGGGCAAACACTTTCTCTAACCTTTGAGTAGCTTCCGCTTCGGATTTAGAGCGGATAAGACAATATATCTTATTGACTTCTTTACGCTGCGAAAGCGTAACGAGCAATTCACCACCTACAAGACCAGTAGCACCGGTTAAAAAAATATTCATAAAAAAAACGACCTCAAAAATATTATTACAAAAAACCTGATCGACAATTGTAGTAAACTACAACATCGAGTATGAATTATTTAATGATGTGTTAACCTATATTGAAGCGCGAAAATACTTATTTTAAGTTGATTTTTTTAGATAATAAAAACCTAAATGTTTTGGCTTTCTCGGGCTTTATTAAATACAAAAACCGGCTATAATGAGCCGGTTTTGTAAAAGCTATAATTTATATGTGATTTATTTGCCCAGCTTCTTTTTCAGGTTTTGGTCTAAGGCATCCAGGAATTCTTCTGTATATAAATAATGTTCCCCATGGCTTACTTTATTGCCGTGGATGCATACTGCCAGGTCTTTGGTCATTTTACCGCTTTCTACAGTTTCAATACATACTGCTTCCAGCGCATTACAGAAATCTATCAGTTCCTGGTTGTTATCCAGTTTACCACGGAAAGCCAGCCCGCGTGTCCATGCAAAAATCGAGGCGATCGGGTTGGTAGATGTTGGTTTGCCTTGTTGATGATCGCGGTAGTGGCGCGTTACCGTACCGTGTGCAGCTTCCGCTTCCATTGTTTGGCCGTCAGGGGTAACCAGTACAGAGGTCATTAAACCAAGTGAACCGAAACCTTGTGCTACAGTATCGCTTTGTACGTCGCCATCATAGTTTTTACAAGCCCATACAAAGTTACCATTCCACTTCAATGCGCTGGCAACCATGTCATCTATCAGGCGGTGCTCATAAGTAATGCCTGCCTGTTCAAATGCGGCTTTGAATTCGTTTTGATAGATATCTTCAAAAATATCTTTGAAGCGGCCATCATATTTTTTCAGGATGGTATTTTTGGTAGACAGGTACAGCGGCCATTGTTTCTGCAGCGCCATGTTGAAGCAAGAGCGTGCGAAGCCCTTGATAGACTCATCTGTATTGTACATAGCCATTGCTACGCCATCGCCTTTGAAGTTATATACTTCATGCTCAATGGTTTCACCATTCTCACCTTCAAATTTGATGGTCAGTTTACCTTTACCTTTTACTACAAAATCTGTAGCACGGTACTGATCGCCAAAAGCGTGACGGCCAACGATGATCGGCGCATCCCAATTGGTAACCAGGCGGGGAATATTATTGATAACGATAGGCTCGCGAAATACGGTACCGTCCAGTATGTTACGGATAGTACCATTCGGGCTCTTCCACATTTGTTTCAGGCTGAATTCCTTTACCCTTGCTTCATCCGGTGTGATGGTAGCACATTTGATACCAACACCACATTCCTTGATCGCATTAGCCGCATCAACAGTTACCTGGTCGTTGGTAGCATCACGATGCTCTATGCCCAGGTCGTAATATTTAATGTCCACTTCCACGTACGGAGTGATCAGTTTGTCTTTGATGAATTTCCAGATGATGCGTGTCATTTCATCACCATCAAGCTCCACAACGGGATTGGCTACTTTTATTTTGCTCATGTTATTTATATGCGTGTTTATTGTTATAAATGTAACAGCAGGTGGGCAAAAATAGGTAAATACCACTTATATAGAAAGCAGGATATTTTATATACGGCTGGGCAATGTGGGTATGTGGAGAAAACCTTAAAGTTCCCGGATACTGCTGGGTAGCACAGCAAACACCCTGTTACTATTGTTCACGGGCATCCTGTAGAGCCCGGTTAATACACCAAAGGCCGGCAGCACCATTACATTACGTTCCAGGTGAAAGCAGGGGATAGTAACGCTTTGCCGCCCTTGTCCCGATAGGCAAATGCCGGGATGGATATGGCCCACAAAATTGATCTTTTCGCCGGGTTCCAATGGTTCATGAGAGTAGATAAAGTCTTCGGTTTCTATATAGTCATCCACTACCAGGATGTCCAGCTCCCGGAAGAGTTCTGTATTAATAATATCGTGGTTGCCTTTTATGAGTGTGAAGGCAATACCGGGGAATTCATTAATAAGGCGTGCAAAGTATACCCAGTCGTTGTTAATAGAGCTGTGAAACAGGTCGCCAAGGAAATAGACCTTCCGCGGGGCTATTTTAGTAAATAGTTTGTGCAGGTTTTCGTAATCATTCTTTTGGGCATTGATAGGTATGGGCAGCCCCGCTTTCCTGAAGTGCGATCCTTTGCCAAGGTGCACATCAGCGAGTATCAGCAATCCTTCATCTTCTTTATAGATCGCTTTTTCGGGTAATAATTTAAAGTCTGAATTGCGAAGCCTTATCTGCATCTATTTCTTCAACCTGCTTATCAATTTATTCACCTTATCTTCAAACTGCTCGTTGCTTAGTTTGTTTCGTTGCAGGTGTTCTGCAAATATCGGGAAAGAAAACGGACTTAGCCTCTCCAGTTCACGGATCACTATTTTTAATTTTTGCATGCGTTCCAGCCCTTCGCGCATGCGTACCTGCTCCATCTGGAAGGTCATTACCTCATCAAATGCCTCTCGCAGCAATAAATTATCCTGGTCGAAATCGGAGAATACAGAGAAGAACAGTTGTGACGATGCCTGTACATGCCTTGTTTTCAATTGTTTGCCGGGGTAGCCATTAAATACAAGGCCTGCAATGCTGGCAATGTCCCTGAACTTGCGCTTGGCCATTTCGGTGATATTCACACTGCGGAAGATGTCATCAGATAGATTCTCGGTAGAGAAAAGGTTATTTTCCAATGCTTGTTCTATGGGTATTTCCTGGTCGCTCAGCAGTTCCAGCCCATAGTCGTTTACTGCTATGGAAAAGCTAAGCGGTTTTATCTGTGCAATGCGATAAGCCAGTATGGCGCCGAGCCCTTCGTGTACATTACGGCCCTCAAAAGGATACATGAAAACATGATACCCTTCCCTTGTCTGTGCCTTCTCTATGAGTAATTCGCTCAGGTGAGGTATATGAGAGCGCCGTTCCTGCTCTTCAAACAAAGGCATCATTTTCTCCAGTTCGGGATCCTTCTTGCCCGGCCTATACGCCTCGTCCAGTTTCAGGCGTATGGTAGTGGTCAGCTCGTTTGATAAAGACATGCGCCCTCCCTGCCACGATGGGAACTGCGCTTTATTACTATTACTCTTTTTTACAAATACATCCATACCGCTGATGCGTACAACCTCCAGGTTGCGACCAGCAAACCAGAATACATCACCAACGTTCAGCCTGGAGATAAATCCTTCTTCCACAGTTCCGAGCCTTGCGCCCCCAAGGAATTTAATATTCATCATGCTGTCGCTTACAATAGCGCCGATGCTGAGCCTGTGCCGCATGGCTACTTTTTTGCTGGTAACTCTATATACGCCGTCAATGATGACTACCTTATGAAACTCGTCGTAGTTATCGAGTGTAGTGCCGCCCACAGTTATAAAGGAAAGGCACCATTCAAATTCCTCACGCGTTACAGAAGCAAAAGAGTAGGTAGTGATGATCTCATTATATATATCATCGGGTGTGAAGCCGTCAGAAACTGCAAGCGTTACCAAGAATTGAATCAATACATCAAACGAGCGGATATAAGGTATGCGCTGTTCTATATGCTGATGCTTAATAGCATGGCGCAAGGCGCTTCCTTCAATGATCTCGAGTGAATGAGTGGGCAAAAAGTGTATGGTACTGGTTGCGCCGGGTTGGTGGCCGCTACGACCCGCGCGTTGCATAAAACGCGCTACACCTCTGGGCGATCCTATCTGTATAACGGTATCTACAGGGCGAAAGTCTACACCAAGATCCAGGCTGCTGGTACACACTACTACTTTCAATATGCCTTCGTGTAGGGCGTCTTCCACCCATAGCCGTATTTCTTCTCCCAGCGATCCGTGGTGTAAGGCTATGATGCCTGCAAGGTCAGGGTCACGGTCCAGCAAACGTTGATACCATATCTCGCACTGAGATCTTGTATTGGTAAATATCAGGCACGACCGGCTGTTGTGTATAATAGGCAATACCTTACCCAGCAGTTTTATGCCCATGTGCCCCGACCATGGATATTCTTCTATCACATCGGGCAATATGGTATGTACTTCTATCTTTTTGTCAAGCTTTGCCCTGATGAGTTTATTCTTTCCCGGGTTAGTACCCAGTAATATTTCCTTAGCTTCATCCAGGTTGCCAATGGTAGCGGATATACCCCAAACCTTAAGTTTAGGATTCAATGCTTTCAGGTGTGCCAATGCCAGCTCTACCAATACCTGTCGCTTACTGCCCAGCAGTTCATGCCACTCATCTATTACTACAAATTCCAGTGTTTTAAAGAAATCCGCATAACCCTTCTGTGCCAATAATATATGTATACTCTCCGGCGTAGTGATCAATGCTTCGGGGCTCGATTTCTTTTGTTGCGCCCGCTCTTTGGCAGAGGTGTCTCCCGTGCGCAGGCCTATGGTATAATCTATACCCAGTTCATCACTTACGCGCTGGGTGGCATAGTGTATTTCTTTTGACAATGCGCGCAGTGGCGTGATCCAAAGGCAGTGTAACCCTTTTTTGCGTTTTGGTTTTGCAAAATAGCTTTCCAGTATGCCCAACCATAGTGCATAGGTTTTCCCAAAACCGGTAGGTGCATTCAGCATTCCCGAGTTGCCGCTGGTTATGGCATCCCAGCATTGTTTCTGAAAATCATGGGGTGTCCAGTCGTTACGGGAAAACCATTCGTTTGCTATGTAGTGTTCTTTACTCAGTGCTGTGCTTTTAACATGTCCTGCAGGTCTTGCCGGGTGTTGGCCTGATCTGCGCTTTTATCTTTTCGCCACCTTAAGATACGAGGAAAACGCAATGCAATTCCTGATTTGTGTCGTGGTGATGGGTTAATGCCTTCAAAGCCTATCTCAAACACCAACTCAGGTGTAACACTGCGCACAGGGCCAAATTTATCGAGTGTGTTTTTCTTGATCCAGTTGTCCACTTCCACCAGTTCTTTATCTGTGAGGCCGGAATATGCTTTGGCAAAAGGTACCAGTTCATCTCCGTTCCATACGGCAAAGGTAAAGTCTGTGTATAAATTAGCGCGCCTGCCATGTCCGCGTTGGGCATATATTAACACACCATCTATAGATAACGGGTCCACTTTCCATTTCCACCAATCACCCCTTTTGCGGCCGGTCTTATAAACGCTGTCCTTTCTTTTTAGCATCAGGCCTTCGCAGCCATGATCCCTTGCGTTCAGGCGTTCGCTGGCTACTTCTTCCCAGTTTTCGCAGATAACCAGGGGAGATATCTGCAGTGGGACGGCCGGAAATTTTTCCTGCAATTGACTAAGCATTTCGGTCAACAACAGGCGCCGTTCAGTCAATGATTTTTCCCTGATATCCTCTCCGTAGTATTCTATAAGGTCGTAGCATATCATTACCAGCGGCGCGTCCTGCAGTGCTTTTTTAGTTAGGTTCTTTCTTCCTATGCGCGTTTGCATCAGGTGAAAGGGTAGTAGCTGCTCATCTTTTAGGGGAATGATCTCGCCATCTATTACAGTGCCATTCGGCAGCATATTTATCAATTGATGAAACTCGGGGAACTTTTCTGTCATCAGGTCTTCGCCCCGGCTCCAGACAAAAAGTTGGCTGTTGCGTATAATGATCTGCCCGCGTATGCCATCATATTTCCTTTCTATAAACCAGTCATCTATCGCACCAAGTTCTTCAGGCGCAGTCTCCAAAGGATAGGCCAGGTAAAAAGGGTAGGGACGTGAAATATCGTCAGTAGCATCTGTTGCACCCAGTAGCTGATCCAGTTTTGTTGTGAGGGGATTCCAGTTGCCTGATAACCTGTGTGCTACAATGTTCTCGTCTATTTCAAATGCTTTGGCAAGCGCCTTCATCACTATCTTATCCGATACACCCATGCGGAAATTTCCCGTGATGAGTTTATTGAAAATGAATAGTTCCTGCTTATCCAGTTGCTGCCACATGGTTACAATAAAAGCTCGCCTTACATCTTCAGCTTTGTCCTGTAAGGCCATCAGGTTGGTGATGATATTGCTAAGGTGTTGCTCGTTAGTTTGCTCCGGCTCGGGTAGTAGTAAAGTGATTGTTTCTGCAAGGTCGCCTACCACGTGGTACGACTCTTCCATTAGCCATACAGGTATCTTTATCAGTTGTGAACACCAATCACGTAGTTCCCCCGATCTTATCGTGCGTTTGGGCCGCTTGCCTGTCAGCAACGCCACGCACCAGGTAGCGTCTTCGGGTGCGGCGACAGCAAAATAACGTGCGAGCGCATCTATCTTATCATTGGTAGATGTGGTCTGGTCTATTTCGGTAAACAGCCGGCTAAAGTCCTTCATTGCTCACATCTCCTTTTTCAGGGTTATCAGTAGCATCATCTACCTGCTCGCCGGTATACAGTGTTTCCACTTCCGTAGCTTTTACGCCATACTCGTCTTGTGCCCATTTTGCATAGATAGATTTGTAGCCATGCGTTACATAGATATTGGAAGCACCTGTTTCTTTTATTGCGGTATTAAGTTGTTCCCAGTCGCAATGATCTGATAGTACAAAGCCTCTGTCCGCCCCTCTTCTCCTACGCGCACCACGAAGCTGCATCCATCCGCTGCATATGCCCAGTTTGTACGGATTCAGTTTGCGCAGCCATGGGGTGCTTAATGCTGATGGTGGCGCAATGATAAGGCTGCCTTCTATCTCTTTTTTATCAATAGTAGCATCTATGCGCCTGGCGGGTGGCAGCGCTCCTATAGTTTGCTCGAATAGTTTGTTAATGTTATCTACAGCGCCATGCGTGAAAACATTGCCGATTGAGGTATCGAGGTGCTTTAAAATTCTTTGCGCCTTGCCTAATGCATAAGCTATGATAATGGTATTCTTTCCTTCTTCTTTGTTTTGCCGCCACCAGTTGTTGATTTCCTGGTGTACAGTTAAAGGATCCGGGAAATTATAAATGGGTAATCCGAAGGTGCTTTCGGTAATGAAGCTATGACATTGGATGGGCTCAAAAGGTTGCGATATACCATCATGTTGCAATTTATAATCTCCGCTAACGACCCATATCTCGCCTTTATATTCCAGTCGTACCTGTGCAGAACCCCATATATGCCCTGCAGGATGCAGGCTAATGCGTACACCATTTATATCTATAGACTCACCATAAGCCAATCCTTGTGCCTTGATGTCTTGCCCCAGGCGGTAATGCAAAACAGGTATGCTGTCATGATGCGCGAGGTAAGAGCCCATACCCCAGCGTGCGTGGTCTGAATGGGCATGTGTAATGATGGCTTTGCCTACAGGTTTCCATGGGTCGATGTACACATCTGCCTGTGCGCAATAAATACCGTTATCATCAAAACTAACCATAGCATCATAACAATATGGTGAACTAATTGTTCCCGTTTAGAATGGGTAGCCTATACCCAGGTTCAATATCAGGTTATCCTTTCTCCAGGACGGATCGCCGAATTTAAGGTCATTATACACCCATTGCTGTCCATCCGGCAACCATGGCTTACGCATCGGGATGCCAAGATCTAACCGCAACACTAATATCTTAAAGTCAAAGCGCAGGCCGGCACCTACACTTACCGCTATATCTTTATAAAAATCACTCCTGAATTCGCCATTCGGGTAGAGTGGATTTTTCCTATACGTCCACACGTTACCGGCATCTATAAATATAGCCCCGTGTACAAAGTTGATAAGTTGTGCCCTCAGTTCTGTATTTAATTCAAGTTTAATATCCCCGGACGTTTCGATATAAGTTTGCGTGCCATCTTGCTTATAATAGAACCGCCCCGGTCCCAGCAAGCGCGATGGGAAACCACGTAAGCTACTGTTACCACCACTGAAGAACTGCTTCACGTTTGGCAGTTGCATAGAGTTGCCATAAGGGAAACCATACCCTATCAATATGCGGTTGGCCCAGATAGAGTTAGGGTTATTATTGTAGTTCATATAATATCTAAAATCGGCCTGCAGCTTTACATACTGTGCATAGGCGGCCCCAAATATTTTCTTTGGTACGTCAGATGGATTTTTATTTACATCAGCTCCTTGCGCTAATCCAAGGATATTACCCGAAAGATCAGCCAGTCCGTCAAAATAAATATCGTCATGATGTGGTGGCCCATTACCTCTTGAATTATAAGTAAACTGGTAAGTAGGGCCAATGATAAGGCCATTAAATACCAGGTTGCTGTAGTTGATCTGCAATACCGTATCCTTATTCAGCGTATCTGTTTTTACATAGGTGATGTTTATGGGGAAGAACTGGTGTTGCTTGCGCACATCTTCTTTCCATACAAATCCATATCCTGCGCTGAATGATTGTATTGCATAAAGTTTGGTTCGCAACAGGTCATCATATTTTAGCCTGATGACGGTATGTGGTACAAATACACTTGATGAAGATGGGTGAAAAAATGGAACGATGAATCTTGGAAAAGTAAGGCTGGGTTCAAATCCAAATTCGTAGGTGCCGGGCCTGGTAATATTGCCGCCTACCTGTGTTTCAAAGCCTGCTGTTCCTTTGATCGATAGTAGCTCTGCTCCCCTGAAGGTATTCCTGTTTCGCCAGCTGATACTGATCTGCGAGCCAACACGGCTATCATTTTTGGTGAGCCCGCCAAGTTCTGTACGCAACGATTTCTTGGGATAGGATGTAAGGTAATAGTAGGCATTAAGCTTGTCTGCATCTACTTTCTCAAATTCATTTTTCACAAACTTGAAAGTGCCCATATTTACCAACCTGTTCAGCGATATGTTCTGATCGCGGCGATTATATAATTCGCCCGGCTGAAATTGCATGGCCTGGGTAAATACGATGGGCTTATATTTTTTTGTATGTCCTACTATATAATAGCGCTCATAAAATAAGGTATCCAACTGTTTGGTAGAGGAGTCTGTAGATACTAATCCTTTTGCTTTGTTCTGTTTATTATATTTTCTTCTAAGGTCGGGAAATATAAATACTTTATTGATAGTGTATTGAATGGTGGCCTCCTCCGAAATTTCTGGCTTCACCGTCATGTAGATATCTACCTGGTGGTTACCAATACTGCTATCTACCTTTGCCAGCAGGTAATCACTCTTAAAATAAAAGTATCCTTTCTGTTTTAGTTGCTTATCAATGCGTTCCCTTTCACCTTTTATCAGGTCCAGGTTATAAGGTGCTTCCGGTTGCAGTAATGATTTCTCTTTAGTGGCTGCCACATCTTTTGATACCTGGCTGCTATCTGTAACGAATTCCACTTTACGCATTTTGTATTGATAACCCGTGGTTACATCAAAATATGCCTTGGTCTTTTGGTTTCGTGTTTTAGTGGTACCCGTAACGGTAGGGTAGAAGAAGCCTCGATTCTCCAAAATGTTTTGCATCAGTTGGGTCGACTTGTCCATATAAAACTGGCTGGTAAGTGCAGGAGGTTCGCCTACCTTTGTCCTTAGCCAGTGCCTTAACCCTTTGGGCTTTTTGGGCTCCCCGGCCAGGTTGTATATAGTAAGCTTTAAGCGCATGCCCAGTATTGTTTTGTTGGGTGTCGGGCGTACAGATTTTTCCAGGTCGCCTTCTATGGTCTTCCGTTCGCGTTTACTTGTTTGCCTGTCTTTGATGTCTACCTTGGCGCCAAGGAAAAGAGAATCGCCTGCCGGCAAATGTTTGGTATTGCTACACGAAGCCATTATAAGCGCGCAGTACAGGAACAGTGCTATTTTTACTCCTTTGCCAATCATAAACTAGTTACCCGCGCCTCTTGTTTTATTATCGTTATCATTCATTTCCTGTTCTCTTCTTCTTTCTCTCTGTTCCTTCCGTTTCTTTTTGCTGATGAATAGATTTTTGAACTTGTTGTATTCTACTGTTACAATAAAGCTAACTCCTGTTTCTACCACATAACCTTCTACAATATCCTGCAGCTCATCCCTGCGGTAGATGCGTACCATGTATCTTCCGTCGGGTGTCAGTTGATAGTCTGCTGCAAGGTTGCCTGGTACCAGTGTAGAGTTCTGGTTGGTATTCTGATTCTGCCCTTCAATACCAAAATCATTACCTACGGTTACTGTCAGGCGATCATTAAGTAACCTTTTAGATGCAGATACATTGAGGTTGGTCTGGTTGCGTTTTTCTCCAGTGGTGTAATCTTCTGTGCTCTCCAGGTCTACATTCAGTTCAAAGCCATTGATCAGCTGGCTGGCATATTGGTTCAGTTGCTCGCTCAGGAAACGGCTGGCACTCTGGCGTGCTATGAATTCTGCACTAGTACCGCCGGCTCCTGATTCAAACGGATTGTCGGATACGAACCTGTTCAGTAGCAATAGTGCAAAAACCTGCTTATTTAGTTCAGATGGATTATTACGCATCTCTGCCAGCTTGCCCTGTACCAGGGTCAGCACATCTGAGCTTACACGATATTTCTTTTCTTCAGGTAATACCACATCAAAAGCAATAGCAGGTTTCATCAACGGGCCATTCAGTTTTAGCTGTACATCAAATGGCAATCTCTGTTTATAATAATTAAGTTGTGCCGGATCAGATACTTGTTTTTCCACAAGGTCGTACGGTGGTACGTTAGCCGTATATACTGCTGTAATATCTACCTGCGCGCGTAAAGGATCACCGGTAAAGGTGATGGTACTTCCATTCTGAATATTAAAGCGACGTTTGATCAAATTATAATTCAGCTCGTAGGATCCGCTTTTCAATTCGTATGTTCCGGTAAGGCCAATAGTGCCGTCGGGGTTAACTGCAGTATTTAAAGCAGCTTCGCCGCGTACACGCAGGAAGTCTCCCGTGGCCTGGTCTATGATTACATTGAATTCTGCATTTTTTTCAATGCCTACATTTACATCTAGTTTAGCGCCCGTACGCATGGCCAGTTTCGGCATGGTGTCTTTAGGCAATAGCATTGAATTCATTTCCGGGTGCTGCATGTCTACAAATTCCACTATGCCCTTGCGTTCTTCTACGCCGGGTTGGGTTTGTGGTATTACTACGGTCAGCTTCGTAGTGTCGTGTATTTTTAGTGTTCCGTCAAGAACAGGTGCCTGCGGTGTGCCTTTCAGGTTCAGATCTGTACTCAGTACTAGCCTTCCATAGAACAGTTTATTATCTTTTGCGGTCGAATTCAACGCCTGCCATTTCCTTGCACGCACATGCATATCCAGGTCCATATTGCGAAAATCGCGGGTGCGGATACCACCGTCAATAGTAGCCTTATTACCTGTCGTGTCTATAATATTGAAGTTGTCAAACTCTATTCCCTCTGATGACAAAGCGATCTTTTCATGCGGCATCTTATAGGGGGTACCCAGCATGGTCACGGTAGTGGTAAGGTTATCCGTTTGTATAGATCCATTCACATTAGGTGCGCTCACCGTGCCTTTCACGGTAAGATCTCCTTTAATATTTCCTTTGCTATTCTTTATCTGGTTCGCGGTCAATCCCTCCATGCTGCGCAGGTTCAGGGAGTTGATCAGTACCCGCAGGTCAAAGCTGTTGTTATTGACAGGTTTAGGATAATAGCTGCCATTCACAGCAATATCGTTACCGCGTCCGGTTACGGTTATTTTTGCATTCACTTCATTGGCAGATGCATCTGTTAACTGAACATCCAGGTTGCCGACTGTGTCGTTTTTCACGGAGAGGTCCTGTATCTGCAGGCTACCTTTAGCTTGTGGGTTGGTATTCAGGTTTTCGGCAACCAGTTTGGTATTTAATATACCATTTGCCAGCAAGGTGTCTTTCTGCACAATCTCGGTAATGTTCGAAATCAGGAAGTTGTTGATATTAAGGTTCAATGGTGCACCTGCATTTTGTGCAGTGCTGTTGATATTGATAGATTCATTGCCATTGCTGAATCCAAAGTTTTGGGCATAGAAACCTTCTTTGCTAAATACGATTTTGTTAGGCTGCGATACCTGCCATGTTTTATAGTTGAGTACCAGGCCATCGCGTAGCTGCAATTCCTGTTCGTTAGGTTTTTGTACCAGGGCTGCATTTAGCGCAAAGCGTTGTTTACGTACCGAGTCTGCAATGCTTACGTTTGCTGTTATTTCCTGTCCCTGCAGCCTGCCGCTGGCATTAGTGTACCACAGTTGCAGGCTGGGCATGGATACCCGTTCCACCGATGCCGTGTAGGTTAGTGCAGAATCAGCACCGTTTATACGTATCCTTGCGCTGTCTATAGAGTTGTTATTATAGACAACGTGTGGCGCATCAGCCGCAAGGTATAGGTTAGTGGGGTCAACCGTTGCATGAATGCCTATTGTATCCATAGATTGCAAGCCTGGCATCACTACGTGCAATAGCGGCTTGTCTGTAATGGTAGCATCCAGCGCAAGGTTATAGTTGGCCGGTATTTTTTGTTTTGGTTTCGCCGTCGAATCTCCACTTATATTATAGTGCCTGCTGATGTGCTCCTGTATCACATTGCCTATTTGCGATAGTGGTATTTGCCCGGTTATTGTTGCATATAGTGCTTCGGCGTTTACAACAATATGCTGGCTGTCTCCCGACGGATGCGAACTGATAAGCAGTGTATCCAGGAAATAACGCTGCGTAGCAGTGGTCATCAATGGTTTACTGATGGTCACATCACCTTCAGGATAGTCCGCATTTAGTTTGGGTATGTTGGCATCTATAGCGGCACGTATGCGCAGCGGGTCTTTATACAGTTTCAGCGCCTGCAGGTCTGCACTGTCAATATTCAGTTTGGCAACTATAGCCGGGTCTTTTTGCCTTAGATCTGCATTGGCTATTAGTTGAAGTACAGCATTAGGGTCTGCAGAAATTAACTTTAGTTCACCCAGCTTTTGGGCAATGTTTCCATGAAAGTTTATATTCCTGTAGTTATAGCCCATTAACGTTGCTGCATAAATATCTCCTTGCAGCATTGCGTTCATCGTATTGATGTCAAAGCTTTGGCCCTTTGCGGTAATAACTGTAGTTATAGCGCCTATCAGGCTGTCTTTTCGCAATATTCTGCCTACGTTTAGCTGTTTGGTGTTTACATACAGATCATAACGCTCCCTGCCTTTACCGGGCGACATATGGATATATCCCTTCAGGGTAGCTGCACCGTCTGTACTGGTCATTACAAGATTAGTATTGTAATCTTTTATCGTACCGCTCACTTTGCCTACCAGGTTAAAGCTTGCCGGGATCTGTATCTGTTGACGGACGCTTAAAGGAAGCAGCGTGGTAAGGTCTGCATTCGAAGATTGTATTCTTTGCACATTTAAGGCATAGTTTATCTTTTGTGCGTCAGGCAATCCTCCCAATTTACCGTTAACGTGTATGATGGTGTTATGTAATCCCGCTACGTAAAAGTTGTTTATGTTAAGATCGACCAAATAACCTTTTAAAACGGCTTCCAGTTTTAATTTGTCGTTCCTGTGCCTGCTGAAAAATTCCTGTTTACGCAGATCCGGCACAAAAAGCAATACATCGTACAGTCCTACCATACTGTTGCGTAAATTAGTATTGATCCGCATGCGCTGCATCTGCGTTTTCAGGCTGTCCAGCGATGGATAGGCCACAGCAAGATAGTTTTGCAGTACAGTATTAGGGGTCTGCAGATATAGGTCATTCAGTGTTGCACCTTGCGGATGATATATGAATCGGGTTCTTAATTCCTGCAGGTCCAGGCCACTTTTTTCCCGTACTGCAAGGTGCTGTATGTTACCGCCAATAGAATCACCCGTGTATAAAATATTTTTCGATTTCAGGTTAAGCTGTTGCACGTTAAGGTGGGCATAGTCCATACCATATTGCTGGTGGGGCTTGTTCTCATCATCCATTACAAAGTTCACATTGCCCAGGTTCAGCGTGCTGGCGGTTACGTGCCAGGACGATTGAGGCAAGGTATCCACAACTACTTTCGCTTTTTCCGGCACAGGCGAATGCTTGCCTATTACCATTTTTACGTTGGTATTCCCTAGCTCAAAATTGTCCACTACCACTTTCTGCTTTACCAGGTCAAAGTTTTTTGCTTTTGTTTTCAGATTGCCAAGCGAAATACTGAAAAGAAATTTGCTAACGGTATTTCCATAGGTAAATGCAATATTCTTCAGGTTCACATCATCGGCTGCGAGCTTAAATTGGGTTGGAGTGGTAGCAGTGTCGGGTTTAGGCGGCAAATAAGAGGTGTCCTGGTAAAAGCTGGTCTGTAATCCCGCCACTTCCAGCTTCCGTACATGAAAATTCATTTCATCCAGGTCTATCTTTCTCATGCCCAGTTCCAGGTGGTCAAGGTTTACCGCCAGCCTGGTGCCTCCTGTGCCATCGTCAAATCTTGCATGTATATCGTTCAGCAATACTTTTTTTACGCTGATGGATAGCGATGATTTACTGGTGTCTTTAGGTTTATCTTGCTTTTTGTCCTTGTTATTTCCGGCAAAAGCTTTGAGGATATATGTGAAATTGAAATTAGTATCGGGGGCTATGCGGTACACATGCGAGTGTATTTTCTCCAGGGTCAGTTGCTGCACATCTACTTTACCGCTTATCAATTTCAGCATATTGATGTCCACCTGCAGGTTACCGGCATATAATAGTGTGTCGTTCGCCTGGTCGCGAAAGAGCACGTCTTTTAAGTTCACAAATTTGGGCAGGCCATAGCCCAGTTCCCCAATGTGCACTTCAGTTTTTAGCTTATTATGTAAAAAGGCAACGATCTTATTTTTTACAAATCGTTTGCCGGGCATGGTGTTTAGCCAGATGACCACGATCAATAGCAAAGCAAAAATGCCACTGATGATATATAGGAATATACGTAAAACTTTGCGCATGCGTTGTCTTATGGTGATATATAAAAAACCATACCGCAGGCTTTAAGTTGGTGGCGGTATGAAATTTTATATCTAAAAATATAAATCGTTCGCTATGTTAATGAAGTTGAAGCGTTTTTTTTATCGCGGGAAAGATACATTGTTCCATAAAGTGGCTGTATCCGAGTCAGGAGCGTCTGTTTATGTCTTTTATTTTTTGTTAGCCGCGAGTGTCTTTGTAATGCTCAATATTTCATTAAGTATTGTTCTTTTTGGCGTTTTGCTTGATTATATGGATGTATATGCGGTATTAATGATAGCGTATCTTTTATTGTTCTTATTAACATTTTTGTTCCGGAAGCGAATACTTGGTGCATTGCAATCATTCATTAAATATTGCCTGGTTAAAAGTTAATTATGAGTTTAGGTGTACAGACCGCATGGCTGTTTTTGCTGGCTATTCCCATAGCATGTATTGCGTGGACGGTTACGCATGAGGCCATCTTCGCCGAAATGGTTACTTATTGCAAAGCCCGCAGCACAGATTGCAAAACACTATTTGCACGGAAGTTTTTTTACCTGTTTACCTGCGAATATTGTTTTAGCCATTATGTAACTGCAGCATTCCTGTTGCTTACTAATTTCAGGCTTTTGCTGGATGACTGGCGGGGTTATATTATTGCCGGTTTTGCATTGGTGTGGGTAGCCAATACCTATATGAGTTTGTATGTCTTAATACGCCTGAATGTTAAGCACGAGCGTATTGAAAATGAAATTGCAGAAAAACTGGAAGAGAAAGTGGAGCAGGGAGATGTTAAATAGCGTTTTATGCCATCGTCTGTTATACGGTCATATCATTATAATGAAGATAAACAAAGGCTTACCATTGTATTTGTTTCCGATACTGTTTATGAATACCTGCATGTACCTGCCAAAGTATATGAGAAGATGAAGGTGGCAAAATCAAAAGGGATTTTTTTTAATGAGTTTATTAAAGACAAATATGAATTTGTCCGTGTAGACATATAGTCACCGATTTTTATTTTTCGTTGGCATGATTTTTTCAGGTTTTATCCTTTAGTGAATTTTTGTAACCTTTAAATATACTTAGGACATTAACTATCATGATATTGATTGTCGATGATAAACCCGAAAATATTTTCTCTTTAAAGCGTACGCTGGAACTGAATGGTTTTAGTGTTGATACAGCAGAATCAGGAGAGGATGCATTAAAAAAAATACTGAAGAATAACGACTATTCTCTTATTATTCTCGACGTACAGATGCCCGGTATGGATGGCTTCGAAGTGGCAGATGCTATTTCGGGCTATAGTAAGGCAAAAGATATACCTATCATTTTTCTTTCTGCAGTAAACACTGATAAAAAATTTATTGCCAAAGGTTATACCTCCGGTGGAGTCGATTACGTGACCAAACCCGTAGACCCTGATATCTTCATCCTCAAGGTAAAAACATTACACAGGTTATATGAGCAGAACAGGGAATTGAATAGAATACACATTGCCCTGAGGAAAGAGGTAGAAGTAAGAACGCGTGCCGAGGAATCTTTGAATGCGAAGGTAGAAGAACTGCGATCTATCCTCGAGGTGATCCCACAGGCTGCATTTACGTTAAAACCAGATGGCTCTATAGAGTTTGTAAACGAGTATTGGTTCCTGTATTCAAACGAGGCAGGTAAACTTCCCCGTGTTCACGATCAGGATGCATGGATATATGACAAATGGAAAGAATCAATACAGTTAGGTAAACCTTTGGTTTGCGAGGTCCGCATCCGCAATATTGCCAATAACGAGTATCGCTATCACCTGCTGAAGTTGATGCCTATAAGGCAACGGGCATCTATTGTTAAATGGGTAGGTACGTTTACAGATATCCACGAACAAAAATCGGCTAACGAATACCTGGAGAACAAGATCAACGAACGGACCAGGGAACTGATGTCTAAGAACAAGGAACTGGAATCCAGCAATCATGAGTTACAGCAGTTCGCTTATGTGGCATCTCATGATCTGAAGGAACCATTGCGTAAAGTACAAATTTTTAGCTCTATTCTTAAAGATAAGTATGAAGATAAAGATCCGGATTTGCAGGATCACCTGTCGCGGATCATTAAGTCTTCACGCCGCATGGGAAATCTTATCAACGACTTGTTAGATTACTCTCGCTTGTCAAAAGAGTCATTTTATCAGCCCGTTAACCTGAACGATATCATCGCCGACATTTTACCCGATCTGGAACTGATAATCGAAGAAAAAGAGGCTATAATTGACCTTACACCTATACCGATAATTGATGCGATACCCGGCCAAATGAGACAGGTGTTTCAGAACCTCATCAGCAATTCGCTCAAATTTTCTCGAGAGGGTGTACCTCCGCAAATTACCATCGCTGCCGAAAGAGTAGAGGCGGATGCACTGGATGCATTGCCGGCAGAAAAAGGGCCATACTGCCGTATACTGTTATCCGATAATGGTATTGGTTTTAATTCCACGTTTTCAGATAAAATATTTACCATATTCCAGCGCCTGCACGGTAAGGAAGAATACGAAGGCAACGGCATAGGACTCGCCATCGTCAAAAAGATTGTAGAGAAACACAATGGTAGCATATATGTAGAAAGCAAAGAAAACCAGGGGACAGAGTTTATTATAATACTGCCTGTTCACCAAACAAATATTTCAAAATAACCATACAGCCTCTCATGCCAAACAGCAAAATCCAAAATTCCATTACCCGGCAATTACAATTCGTATTTGCCGTTTCCATCTTTATTTTATTGGTCAGTTCCGGTGCTTCATTTTATAGCAATCAACGGCTTATTGATACTTCAAAATGGGTGAACCATACAAACCAGGTGATCTCTGAAGGCAATCATCTTGGTAATATTGTTAAAACTGCTGAAAATAACCAGCGAGGATACCTGATATCTAATAATGCAGCGTTTTTAACTGGCTATAACGGCAGTTATCAAAAGGCACTGATTAGTTACGAGAAGCTCCGGGAGTTGACCCGGGATAATGCATTGCAGCAAAATAACCTGAAGAAAATAAAAGTTATTATAGATGAGCGCTTCAGGCAGTTCGATAAATTGCTGCAGATCTCAACAGATAA
The DNA here is from genome assembly GCA_018267955.1 of Bacteroidota bacterium. Taxonomy (GTDB): domain Bacteria; phylum Bacteroidota; class Bacteroidia; order Chitinophagales; family Chitinophagaceae; genus Polluticoccus. The sequence goes on along the minus strand of JAFDXL010000010.1, from coordinate 179,837 downwards.
AAGCCCGGCAAACAGAGCGATTATTTTTACAGACAACGCTGAAGTAGCCAGGGGTAAGGCGATCATGGACGATTTTATAAACCTGTTGCAACAAATACAGAATGAGGAAAAAAGGCTATTGCAATTAAGAGAAGATGAGCAAAAGACATTCATAGTATTCACGCCCATATTAGTGTTGGTTGCTGCTATCTTATCTATTCTTATTTCCATAATGGCGTACTTGCGTATCAAGGCCGATCTGGATGCGCGGTACAGGAAACAGCTTGAAGACGAAGCGCAGTATAAGGAAACAGTTGCACGTATTACAACAATGCAGGGCGTTACTAAGCAGCTTGCAGATGGCAATTTCGCTGCTCGTAGCCATGATAAAAAAGACGATGAATTAGGGCTTATATCTCGTGCATTAAATGATATGGCCGCTGCGTTGCAGGCCAATTTTAATGAACTGGAGGCAAGAAACTGGTTACAGGCCGGTTCTGTTGAAATAAGCAAAGCCATGCGTGGCGAGCGCTATGTAAAAAACATCGCTGCTAAAGTAGTGGCAAGCATTGCCAGCCATCTGTCTACGCCGCTGGGAACTGTATACGTAGTAGATAATGACATGAATCTCAAATATGCGGGTGGATATGGCGTAGCAAACGTACCGGAAGAAATAAAGATCGGTGAGGGGTTAATAGGGCAGGCTATCGCAGACAAGAAAATGGTAGTGCTTGAAAATGTGCCTGATAATTATATCAGGGTAAGCTCTTCTGTTGGCAGCGTCAAACCGGCGCAATTGATCATTTTACCATTGGTATATGGACCAGATGCTATCGGTGTAATAGAGATTGGCATGCTTAGATCAGCAACAGAACTGGAACTTCAATACCTGAACAATAACGCGGAGGCGATTGCTATCGCAATGAATGGCGCTATCAATTATGATCGTATGCTCAATCTGCTGGAAGAGACCCAGGCGCAGGCAGAAGAGTTGCAGGCACAGCATAACGAACTGGAAAGTATCAATACAGAACTGGAGGCCCAATCTGAAAAATTACAGGCTTCTGAAGAGGAACTGAAAGTGCAGCAGGAAGAATTGCAGGAAGCCAATGTAGAATTGGAAGAGCGTTCACGGTTGCTGGAAGAAAGCTATCAGCGTATCGCCGAACAAAATGTGGAGGTGAAGCGTAAAGCTGATGAGTTGGAACTTACTACGCGCTATAAATCTGAATTTCTGGCAAATATGTCCCATGAATTAAGGACACCGCTAAATTCTATTTTGTTATTGGGCAGGTTACTTGCAGAAAATTCAGAGCATAATCTTAATACAGACCAGGTAGAGTATGCAAAGGTGATATTAAGTTCTGGCAACGGGTTGTTAACATTGATCGATGAAATATTAGATCTTTCAAAAATTGAGGCCGGTAAAATGAGCCTCGAGTTTGATAAAGTAAGCATAGATGAGGTCGAAAATGATATGAAGGCGCTCTTCGAACCTGTTGCTAAAGACAAAGGCCTTTCCTTTGTATTCACACAGGAAGAGAATATCCCCAAGATCATAGAAACCGATAAGCTACGGCTGGAACAAGTGATCAAGAACCTGGTGTCAAATGCATTGAAATTTACGACTGAGGGAGGCATCTTTATCAATGTGTACAATAATCCTGTTCACGAAAATGCCATCTGCTTATCGGTTAGAGATACAGGCATTGGCATTCCGCAGGAAAAACAGAAGATGATATTTGAGGCCTTCCAGCAGGCAGATGGTTCCACCCGCAGGAAATATGGTGGTACAGGCCTTGGTTTATCTATCAGCAAAGAATTGATAAAACTGCTTGGTGGCAATATAGAATTAAAGAGTAAGCCGGGAGAAGGTAGCACGTTTACTATATGCCTACCTGTAAAAAGGCAGATGGTACAACAGGGCGGGTTGCCCGAAATACTGCCGGAAATGAATGAGATCACGGCGGAAGCAGAATACGTAACACCGCAATATATATCTGATACTATCCCCGAAAATATTCCCGACGACAGGAACAACATCCAGGAAAAGGATAATGTGGTGCTTATTGTAGAGGATGATGTGAACTTTGCACGCTCGTTGCTCGATTATAGCCGCAGCCGCAACTATAAAGGTATTGTTGCTGTTCGTGGTGATGAAGGGGTAGAACTGGCCCGTCAATACTTGCCTGCAGGTATCTTGTTAGATATACAGTTGCCGGTCATGAGCGGATGGGATGTTATGGAGATGCTGAAGAAAGATCCCGCAACCCGCCATATCCCGGTGCATGTCATGTCATCCTACGAGGTGAAGCGAGAAAGCCTGGTAAAAGGTGCCGTCGATTTTATAAACAAGCCTTTCGCTTTCGAAAAAATGCAGGAGGTCTTCAAAAAGCTCGAGCACGTCTTGAATAATGAATCCAAGCACGTATTGATTGTTGAAGAGAATCCAAAGCATGCCAAAGCGCTGGCATACTTCCTCGAAACCTGCAATATAAATTCAGAGATAAAACACGACGTGGTAGAAGGCGTAGAAGCATTAAAGAATAATGTGCAGTGTGTAATACTGGATATGGGCATCCCCGATCAAAAAGCTTACGATACCTTAGAAGAATTAAAAAAGGATGCAAACCTGGAAAACCTGCCTATCATCATCTTTACCGGTAAAAGCCTTTCTTTCTCTGAAGAGCAACGCATCAAGCAATATGCAGATTCTGTGGTATTAAAGACTGCACACTCTTACCAGCGTATACTCGATGAAGTTTCTATCTTCCTCCACCTGATGCAGGAAAGCAAAGCAAAAGTGGCGCAAAAGAGCTATAAAAAGCTCGGGGCGCTCAACGATGTACTGGTCAATAAAACGGTATTGGTAGTAGATGACGATGTGCGCAATATCTTCTCGCTAACCAAAGCTTTGGAAAAATTGAATATGCAAGTGGTTACTGCTGTAGATGGCAAGGAGGCACTCGCAAAATTGCAGGAGCATAGCAACATTGACCTTGTATTGCTGGATATGATGATGCCCGAAATGGACGGTTATGAAACCGCCACTGCCATCCGGCAAAATAAGATGTGGAAAGATCTGCCGGTCATTGCTGTTACCGCTAAGGCTATGGTTGGCGACCGTGAAAAATGCATACAGGCTGGTGCTTCTGATTATATATCCAAGCCTGTAGATATAGATCAGTTGTTATCTTTACTCCGGGTTTGGTTGTACGAAAGGGTTTAACAATGGCTGCCACAGATAAGATATTGATCATTGACGACGACGCACGTAATATTTTTGCGTTAACAGCTACATTAAAGGCGGCCGGCTACAAAAGCATGGCCGCAAGCAGCGCTGTACAGGGATTGGCATTCTTAAAGAATGATCCTGGTATTAGCATTATTCTCCTGGATATGATGATGCCCGAAATGGATGGCTATGAGGCGATTGGTAAGGTAAAGGATATTCGTGATGTTTATATAATAGCTGTCACTGCGCAGGCTATGACAGGAGATCGGGAAAGATGCCTGGCTGCTGGTGCTGATGAATATGTTTCCAAACCCATAAATGTCGATAAACTCTTCCGCCTTATTGATACTCACATAAACGCGCATAGTGGAGATACTGATAACGGATAAGCAGCTGGATGAGGTGCTGGAAGATGTCTTTGCTATCTACGGATACGATTTCAAATCTTATGCAAAAGCATCTATGCACCGGCGTATCAATCGCCTTATTGCTATTGATAAGTTTCCCAGCTTTGCAGAGTTTAGGTATCGCATACGTACCGATAAGGATTATTTTCACCGGTTTGTAGAAGAGATTACGGTCAATGTTACAGAGATGTTTCGCGATCCCGCTTTCTTTAATGCGCTGCGCACAGAAGTATTGCCTGCTATCGCTACCAAACCTTTTATACGGGTATGGCATGCGGGTTGTTCTACAGGCGAGGAGGTATATTCTACAGCTATACTTTTGAAAGAAGCGAATATGCTGCATAAAACACTTATCTATGCTACCGACCTCAACCCCGATGTAGTGGAAAAAGCGAAGTCCGGCATCTTTCAGCTCGACAGGATGAAGCAGTACTCTGAAAATTATATTGCTTCCGGTGGTAAAGCAGACTTTTCATCTTACTACACGGCAAAGTATGATCGGGTTATTTTTAACGAGGAGCTTAAAAAGCGAATGATATTTGCAACACATAACCTGGTGTCAGATGGCTCTTTTAATGAGTTTCAGTTGATATTGTGCAGGAATGTGCTCATTTATTTCGATAAAGATCTGCAGCAAAAAGTATTCGATCTCTTTGATAAAAGCCTTGATTCGCTTGGCTTCCTTGCATTAGGTACTAAAGAAACGCTTAGATTCTCTCCATTCATACACCGTTTTCGGCAGTTAGATAAAATGAAGATATGGCGCAAGATCAGCTAAATAGTAAAATAGTAGTGATTGGCGGTTCTGCCGGTAGCCTCGAAGCCTTGCTGGATCTGCTTCCTGCATTGCGCAGCGATATCAATATTCCTATAGTGATCGTGATACACCGCAAAACTGCTCCCGGTTCGCCATTGGTAGATGTGCTGGCTATAAAATCTTCTTTGCCTGTTTGCGAGGTCGATGAAAAAGAACCGGTACGAAATGGTCATATTTATATTGCCCCTGCAGATTATCACCTTTTGTTTGAGGCCGATCACACATTTTCACTCGATGTGTCTGAAAAGGTGAATTACAGCCGTCCCAGTATAGATGTGGCTTTTGAATCTGCTGCGGAGGTATATGGTGCCGGCCTCACCGGTATATTGCTTTCCGGTGCCAATGCAGATGGTACTCACGGGCTAATGGTAATAGGAGAACTGGGTGGTGTCGCTATTGCACAGGATCCTGATACCGCTGAGATCAGCTATATGCCGGAGCACGCCATTAACAACCATGTGGCACATCATATTATGAATGTACAGCAGATCGCTGCATACATCAATGCCTTGTAGTAGACAAACCCCGGTATTTTTGCGTTAATTTGTCATCAATTCAGTAAAGATGACCAGGTATCCGGAGATAAGGCAAGTTAAGGTTACACGTTATGTTACTCCTTTAAGGGAAGGCGGCTCGCTACCTGCTATTGCAGAGGCTGATGATGGGTTTTTATATGTGCTCAAATTCAGGGGGGCGGGACAGGGCACTAAGGCATTGATCGCTGACCTTATCGGCGGAGAGGTAGCTCGTATATTAGGATTCAGAACACCTGAGATAGTCTTTGCTCAGTTAGAACCGGATTTTGGCAGAACAGAGCCCGACGAAGAGATCCAGGATTTGCTGAAGGCCAGCGTTGGCCTCAACCTGGGTGTTCATTATCTCTCCGGTTCTATTACATTCGATCCCGCAGCTGTTAAGATAGATCCGCTCCTGGCATCACAGATCGTGTGGCTCGATTGCTTATTGCTAAATGTGGACAGGACTTTCAAGAATACAAACATGCTGTGGTGGCACAAGGAGCTTTGGCTTATAGATCATGGTGCTTCCCTGTATTTCCATCATTCCTGGGTTAATTGGGATGCGCCGAAGAAACCTTTCCCGCTTATCAAAGACCACGTACTGTTACCTTATGCAACCGAGCTGGATGCTGTAGATGCAGCATTTAAAAAAATACTCACCGATGAGCAGATAGATGCAATAGTAGCTTTGGTACCTGGTGAATGGCTGAGCGACGATGCACCTTTCGAATCTAAAGAAGCGCAGAAACAAGCATATGCTACGTTTCTTAAACAAAGGGTAGCCAATTCTGATTACTTTGTAAAGGAGGCGAAAGATGCAAGGTAAGGTCCATTTGTACGAATATGCAGTTATCCGCATTGTACCATTGGTAGAGCGCGAAGAGTTTATGAACGTCGGCGTGGTACTTTATTGCGCGGATAAGAAATATCTCGATGTATTGTATCACCTCGATGCAGGTCGTTTGCTGAAACTGTCTGACCAATTGGATATGGCAGATCTGCAATGCTATATGGATGCATTTACAAATATCTGTCATGGCAATAAAGACGCAGGTCCCGTTGCACGCCTGACTGTTCCCGAGCGGTTTCGCTGGTTAACGGCTACGCGCAGCACCGTAGTGCAAACGTCTAAAGTGCATCCGGGTTTTTGTGAAGATCCTGCAGTTACATTAAATGAATTATTCACGCAATTGGTCTTATAATTAATACCACAATTCTGATACTGCCTGTTATATGGGTATAGAAACAATTATCTGTCGTTAATAAAATAGTGTCAGCAGTTGGTTCTATTTTCGCAATAAATAAGGTTATGGAACTTGGTATCAGCACATTCGGAGAAATAAAAGCAGATAATGTTGCCGGTGGTGCATTGAATGCATATACACGTGTGCAGCAGTTGATCGCGGAAGCAAAACTGGCGGATGAAAAGGGGCTCGATGTATTTGCCCTTGGCGAGCATCACCGTCCTGACTTTGTAGTATCAGCTCCGGAAGTGGTATTGGCGGCCATCGCTGCCGTTACCAGGCACATTAGGTTGTCCAGTGCGGTTACGGTTTTAAGTTCTGCCGATCCAGTACGTACTTATCAAAATTTTGCTACGCTCGATCTTATTTCCGGTGGCAGGGCCGAGATCATGGCAGGCCGTGGTTCTTTTATCGAATCCTTCCCCTTATTCGGTTACGATCTGCAGGATTATAATACATTGTTTACCGAGAAACTGGAATTGTTGCTGAAGATTATAGAAAACGAAAAGGTAACCTGGAATGGTAAGCACCGTGCAGGCATCAGTGGCCTGGGTGTATACCCGCGTTCTTACCAGGAACGTCTGCCTGTATGGATCGCAGTAGGGGGCACACCGGGTTCTGTAGCACGTGCCGGTAATCTTAATTTGCCATTAACCATTGCCATATTAGGTGCAGAGCCCCATCGTTTTGCCCCGCTTGTTGAATTATATCGCCAGTCGGCTACCGAGGCCGGGCACGATGCGTCCAAACTGCAATTGGCTATTAACTGTCATACTTATGTGGCAGATAGTTCGCAGCAGGCATCAGATGAGTTTTGGCCGATCTATGAAAAGATGATGAACCGCATAGGCCGCGAACGTGGTTGGTCGCCCATTACCAGGGATCAGTTCGAATATATGCGTTCTCCGGAAGGATCATTGCTCGTAGGCAGTCCTGAAGAGGTAGTCAGTAAATTAAAATATCAGCACCAGCTGTTTCGTAATACGCGCTTCCTCGCGCAGGTAATTGGCGGTGATCTGCCGCATGAAAAGATCATGCATTCTATAGACTTGTTTGCAACAGAGGTAGCGCCGGAGGTACGGGCATATATAGCAGGATCATAGCCCGGTTGGCATAAAACCATGCCATTATAGAGGCATGTTTTTTGCTTTGATAATAGCATCTTTCCAAAAAAACAAATAAGAGATGAAAAAACTGCTATTATTGTTTAGCCCCTTGCTATTAGTTTACAGTTGCAAAAAGGTAGATTCCAATGATCTGAAGGATGATGTGCCTTACGCTCAGTATTACTACGTTGGTTACGATAAAAGTACTGGTTCGACAGATGCCTCCGCTTATTGCCGCGTACGGAATGGCGGCGGGTCAAAGGTGGAGTTTAGTAACGGGGCAGGGTTTAAAGCAAATGGTACAGCGCCATCTATAGACTTATTCGACAAGGCTATTTATCGCTGGCACTTTAACGGCATGCCTGAAGTTGATTTTTTGTTGACTAAGAATTCCGGTGCACAAATAGCCAACAATGCTTTGCCATCCGATATTAGCAACATCGATTTCGGGCCTTCTTTCCCGGCTACAATTTCTAAAGCCGCAGGCTTCAATTTTACCTGGACGGGAGATGCTTTAAATACTTCGGAAACGATGACTATCACCATTGCCAGCGACTCGGGTACCATACAGAAAGACCTTACAAGTGCTAGTCCTGCAAATTCAGTAACATTCTCTTCTGCCGATCTGCAAAAGCTCAAACCTGGAAATCTAAACATTACCGTGGTTCGCGATAAGGATACGCCTTTGGATAATAAGGATGGCGATTCGGAAGGTGGTATTAAACTTAGATATACTATAAAGAGATCTGCTACGTTGACGCAGTAAGAAGATCTCATATTAATAGAAATTATTAAAGCAGCCTACCGTTCAGGCTGCTTTATATTTTATGATTTGGGCGGTTTTTCCGAACTTTACAACAAACCTTATTACTATGACGAAAACCTTCATTTCCGTAAAATTTAATGCTTGCACGGAACGCTCCGGAAAAAATCAAAACGCCAAAATCACTAGCAAAAACTAGCATTTTCTAACATTTTTGCTTCATATATATAGATTCTATTATTTATTTTATGCACCTTCTGTGGATAAGACTAGCCCCTCGGCCGGTGCTATTTTCGTTACTTTGTAAGACGTAGTTTGGATAAGTGCTTTTATGAAATTTTCCCATTTACATAATCATACCCAGTTCTCTTTATTAGATGGTGCTTCGTCTATTGGCAGGCTATATGAAAAGGCCGCTAAGGACGAAATGCCGGCCATGGCCATTACCGATCACGGTAATATGTTCGGCGTTTTCCAGTTTGTGGCTGAGGCGTGGAAGAAGACCAAAGTTGTTGGTACTACACCAGAGGGTAAGGATATATTAGAACCTGTTGTTAAACCAATTATCGGTTGCGAGTTTTACCTGGTAGAGAACAGGCTCAAACGTCAGTTCTCGCGCGATGAAAAAGATACCCGATATCACCAGTTGTTCCTGGCGAAGAATGAGGTTGGCTATCGCAACCTGGTAAAGCTTTGCTCGCTAGGCTATATGGAAGGCCTGTATGGTAAGTATCCCCGTATTGATAAGGAGCTGGTATTACAGCATCATGAGGGGCTCATAGCAACAACATGCTGTTTGGGTGCAGAGGTGCCACGTACCATCCTGCGCAAGGGAGAGGAAGAAGGGGAGAAGGTATTCAAATGGTGGCTGGATATATTTGGTGATGATTACTATGTAGAGATGCAGCGGCACAGCATACCGGAGCAGATCAAGGTAAACGAGGTATTGCTGAAGTTTGCCCGTAAGTACAATGTGCCCATCATCGCGTCTAACGATTCGCATTATGTGGAGCAGGAAGATGCGAATGCGCACGATATCCTGTTATGTATCAACACAGGCGAGAAGCAGAGCACTCCGAGTATGAAGGAATTCTCTGACGATGATGAGGCAAAGCCTAAAGACACACGCTTTGCTTTTTATAACGATCAGTTCTACTTCAAGAATACTGAAGAGATGTCTAAGCTCTTCAGCGATATTCCTGAAGCTATAGATAATACAGGCCTTATAGTAGACAAGGTGAAGCCGATGAAGCTGGAGCGCGAGATATTGCTGCCCCACTTCAAAGTGCCGCCGGAGTTTAATGACGACCAGGATGCTTTCCTCGAGCATCTTACCTGGGAGGGTGCCAAACGCAGGTATGTAGATATTACACCGGAGATTGATGAACGGCTTCGTTTCGAGCTGTTCACGATTAAGACCATGGGTTTTGCAGGTTACTTCCTCATCGTGTCCGACTTTATCAAGGCCGGTCGCGACCTGGGTGTGTTCGTTGGCCCCGGCCGTGGTTCGGCTGCCGGCTCTGTGGTGGCCTATTGCATCGGCATTACCAATATTGATCCTATTAAGTATAAGTTGCTGTTTGAGCGTTTCCTGAATCCGGAACGTAAGAGCATGCCCGATATAGATACCGACTTTGACGACGTAGGTCGCCAAAAGGTGATCGACTATGTGGTGAACAAATATGGCAAGAACCAGGTAGCACACATTGTTACGTATGGTACCATGGCCGCTAAAATGAGCATCAAGGATGTGGCGCGTGCTTTGGATCTCCCATTGCCCGATTCCAATGCCCTTGCTAAATTGGTGCCGGAGCGTCCGGGTATCGAACTGAAGCGTATCCTCCATGCACCACTAAAAGGAGAGAAGAGCCTGGAATCAAAAGAAGGGCTTGGCAGCGAAGAAATAGAAAATGTAAATAAGATACGCGAGATATACGCTGGCAAAACACTTCATGGCGATGTGTTGCGTTCTGCAGAAAAGCTGGAAGGTTCCGTTCGTAATACAGGTATTCACGCTGCAGGTATCATCATCGCGCCGAAGGATCTTACAGAGCTGATACCTGTTTCTGCGGTGAAGGATGTAGATCTTTTGATCACTCAGTTTGAAGGTAACGTTATTGAGAATGCCGGTGTTATCAAGATGGACTTCCTGGGTCTTAAAACCCTTACCATCATCAAAGATGCGTTGGAGCTTATCAGGCGCAACTATGGTTTAGAGATAGACATTGATACCATTCCGCTCGATGACCTGCAGACTTATGAGCTTTACCAGAAGGGAGAAACCAACGCCACGTTCCAGTTCGAAAGTCCGGGTATGCAAAAATACCTGCGTGAGCTGAAGCCCGATAAGTTCGATGACCTGATCGCAATGAACGCCTTGTATCGTCCGGGTCCGTTGGAATACATACCCAACTTCATTAAGCGTAAGCATGGCGAGGAGGAGATCGTATATGATCTTCCTGATATGCAGGAATACCTCGAGGAGACTTATGGTATTACAGTCTACCAGGAACAGGTGATGCTGCTGTCACAGAAGCTGGCAGGTTTTAGTAAAGGTGATGCCGACGTACTGCGTAAGGCGATGGGTAAGAAGCAGATCGCGGTACTGAATAAAATGAAAAGCCAGTTTATTGAAGGGGCTACAAAAAAAGGCCATCCTGAAGATAAACTGAACAAGATATGGACCGACTGGGAAGCCTTTGCCCAGTATGCGTTCAATAAATCGCACTCTACCTGTTATGCATTTGTTGCATACCAGACGGCATACCTGAAGGCACACTATCCTGCAGAGTTCATGGCTGCGGTACTCAATAACCAGGGCAATATCGATAAGATCAAGTTCTACATGGAGGAGTGCCAGCGTATGGGCTTATCCGTATTGGGTCCTGATGTGAATGAGAGTTTAAAGGGCTTCTCTGTAAGTAAAGAAAGCGTCATCCGATTTGGTATGAACGCTATTAAAGGTGTGGGCGAAGCCGCAGTAGAAGATATTATTACTGAGCGTGAGGCAAACGGGCCTTACACAACCGTGTTTGATTTTATCTCGCGTGTTAATCAGCGTACCGTAAATAAGAAATCCCTGGAAAGCCTGGTGCTGGCGGGAGCTATGGATAGCTTTAAAGAAATGCACCGAGCACAGTATTTCTATGCACCGCCTACAGATCCGGTTACGGGTATGGAAAGGCTGGTAAGATTTGGCAACCAGGTGCAGGCAAGCAGCTCTATGGCAAGCAATAGTCTCTTTGGTGAGGCTGTAATGCCCGACATCAAGCCACCTGCTATACCGGAATGTGATACCTGGACACTCCCGGAATTGCTGGATAAGGAAAAAGATGTGATCGGTATCTACCTCAGTGCACACCCGCTGGATGGCTATAAGTTCGAGATACAGAACTACAACTTTACCCCGATATCCGAGATCGAGAATAATAAAGGACGTACCGTACGTATAGCAGGTTTTATTACCGATGCCGCCCACATGACTACCAAAAAGGGTAGCAAGTTCGGTAAGATGGTCATCAACGATTACACCGGTAATCAGGAGATCGTTTTTTGGGAGAAAAATTATGTAGAGTACGCAAAGTATATTGATAATGGTCAGAAACTGATGATAACCGGTGTCTACCAGGAACATAGGTTCAGACCGGGAGTGATGGAGTTCCAGGTACAGTCTATTGTATTGTTGGATGAGGTGCGTAAGCTGATGACGCGCAAGCTGCATCTGCTGATGCCTTTAAGTTCGTTAACGGACGAAACGGTAGCCTTCCTCACTAATAATCTGAGAACGCATCCGGGTAATACAGATGTGTTTATACAGATATTCAATGAGGAAGATGGTATGCAAACCAAGCTAAAATCAGCGGGGCTTAGATTAGAGATAAATGATGAACTGGTAAACTTCCTGAATGATCATGACAATATTCGCTATTCGCTGGAAGTGGTAAACAATTAATATGTTATTTATTTATCGGGCTATTAAGAACGGGTAAAGTATTTGAACCGTAATGATTCTAAGTTTACATTCTAAAAACAAATAAATGGCAGCAACATATACAGATGCAAATTTTAAAGCAGAAGTGCTTGATTCAGATAAATTAACCGTAGTAGATTTCTGGGCGCAATGGTGCGGCCCGTGTTTGGCAATGGGTCCAACAATAGAAGCATTGGCAACGGAATATGCGGGCCAGGTAAATATTGGTAAGCTGAATGCAGATGAAAACCCGGAAGTGTGTATTGAATATGGTGTTACAGGCTTGCCTTGTGTGCTGTTTTTTAAAGGGGGTAAACTGGTAGACAAGCAGGTTGGCCTTGCATCCCGTAGCGCACTGGAAAAGAAGATCAAGCAAAATATGTAATAGGCCTATATGTATATTTAGTCCGCCTATACCGTTCACTGGAAAATAGATAGTAAATTTGCAGATTGACTTTAATAATTAATCATAAAAACAATAAAAGAATGGCAGCTGTATTCACTGATGCGAATTTTGAAGCAGAAGTACTTAAAGGCGATAAATTAAGTGTTATAGATTTCTGGGCTCCGTGGTGTGGTCCATGTTTGGCTTTAGGCCCAACCATCGAGGCGCTTGCAAAAGAATACGATGGTAAAGTAAATGTAGGTAAAGTTAACGTGGATGAAAATCCTAATCTTTCTATCAACTATGGTATTACCAGCATACCTGCGGTACTGTTTATTAAAAACGGACAGGTAGTTGACAAGCAAGTTGGTGCTGCACCCAAAGGTGTATTCGATAAAAAGATTCAGCAACACCTCTAGTAGATATATTGTTAGTAAGTATATGTGAAAGAGCCGGCTTGAGCCAGCTCTTTTCTTTTGTTGCTTCTGTTGTATTATTGTTGTACTTCCGCTACCCTCCTGTTCATCACCCGGAACCATAATGGTGGCACCATAGCCAGCAGCATGCTGCCGGGGTAGCCTGTCGGCAATTGTGGCGAGTCGTCGTGATGCCTTAGTAGCTGGTACTTGCGGCTGGCCAGGTAGTGGTGGTCGCTGTGGCGGCTTAGCTCAAACAGCATAATGCGCCCGATGGTATGGTCGCTATTCCAGCTATGTACCGGCATGGCGCGTTCATACTTGCCATTGCCAATTGGCTTACGCATCAGGCCGTAGTGCTCTATATAGTTGACGGTCTCTAATAGCAAGATGCCTATCAATGCGGCTATCAGGAAATAGCCAAGTACTACCCAGCCAAAGTAGAAGCCTATGAACAGGCAGAACGCCAGCTCTATCAGTTGGTAATGCAGCATCTCGTTCTGCAGGAAGCTATGGCCTTTCTTATGTTGTTCATTGATAGCTATCTTCCATGCCTTCTGATATACGCCCCTAATGCTCCTGAGCCAGAAGAAGTAGAGCGGTTCATTGCGGTGGGCACTGCTGGCATCTTCCGGTGTTCCAACGTTCTTATGATGCCCCCTGTTATGCTCTATGAAGAAGTGCATATACAGGGATGTAAGCAGTAACGCTCTTGCCAGTGTTTGTTCGGTCCTGTTAACTCTGTGTCCCAGCTCATGTCCTACATTGATGCCCATAACACCGCACATCAGTCCCATCACCGTTACTCGCCCTGCAATATCCCAGCCCGATAAACCGGGGTCAGTTATATGCGTGAGAAACTGGTATAGCACTATATACTGTATAGGAACGATGGCATACAGTATCCAGTCATAGAGCTTGTCGTGCCTGGCCATTTCTTCCTCCGCAGCCGATAAATTGGAATGGTCTGGTGAGATCATTAGCTCCAGGAGTGGTATGATCGCAAATGCCAGTATCACTGGCAGCCATGTAATAACGCCGGTATAGTGAAAACTGCGATAAGCCCCTATGTTGAAAAGCAGTGGTATGCTATATTTCAGTAGCCTTGTTTTCATAAATCTTAAGTTACACAATTTACAAAAAAAGCCCCTGTTGCGTAACAGGGGCTTTATACAATGATTTGATTGTTTAGTTAAGTGTGCAGTTTACCGATTCAGTATAGCTAAAACCGGATGAAGGATCTGTTACAGATGCTGATGTATTGTTAGCGCTGCAGGTTTTTTCCGCATCCTTTTTCTTTTGCTTGGTTAGCTTAATCACATACGTACTATCCATAGAAGCTAATCCGGGAATAGTTGCGCTAGACTTGCAGGTGCAATTGTAGTCTTTTTTGCAGGCCGAAAAGATGAGCAAAGCTGCTAACGGTAACAGTAGAAATTTCATAGAGGTATTTTTGGAGGTTATAAATAAATGACAAGGAAAGAAGCTTGTTTAATCTTCAATTTCACAATAGTGCTGTTCTACTGTCTTTTGTTGAAGATAAGAGGCATCTGTTTCATAATAGCCACATTGGCCTTTAGCATCATCTTTAGATGCAGCACTAATTGTGTTTAGGGAATTATCTGTACCTACTACCTGTCCATTAACAACATATTTGATATTGCACCTGCAGTTATAGTCTTTTTTGCAAGAAGAGAATGCACCCATGATTATAACAGAGGCAATAGATATTGTAATTGTCTTTTTCACAAGCTGGAATTTAGATTTTAGTAAAAATATCATTACAAGTTTAAAAAAGCAAGCTGCGTTTAGTTTTAATTGCTTCGCATAGCTTTTATAATACGTTTGGTGCGCCTGTCGGCACGTGCATTTTGTAAATCTAACACCGCCCAGATGGCAGCAGGTATCCAGCCGATAAGCGTGATCTGTAAAATAAGGCATAGTATGCCCCTGAGTATTCTGCCCCTTAATAAAAAGGATAGCCATGGTAATAATATTGCTAAAAGTGTCATAAGTAGCCTAAAATTAAGCCTTTAGTTCGTTTGAAAATGCATACTAAAATGGGAAATAATACTACTAAGAGATAAAATGCTTTTTTCTGCCTATATAAGCTTTAAAAACTTAAATTTGCATCCCTTTCTGAAAGAAGAAATATATGTTTGAAAATCTTAGTGAGCGCCTCGAAGGTGCGTTTAAGCAGTTAAAAGGTGAAGGCAGGATCAGTGAGATTAATATAGCCACTACTGTAAAAGAGATTCGCCGTGCATTGGTAGATGCCGATGTGAACTATAAAATAGCTAAGGAATTTACCGATAGGGTAAAGGATAAAGCATTAGGTGAGAAGGTGCTTACGGCCGTTTCTCCAGGCCAGTTGATGGTGAAGATCGTGAAGGATGAACTGGCTGAGCTAATGGGAGGCACAGAAGAAGAACTGAACCTGAACAATAAGCCAACGGTCATTTTAATTGCTGGTTTACAGGGTTCGGGAAAGACTACTTTTAGTGGTAAGCTTGCTAATTTCCTGAAGAGCAAGAAGGGCAGGAACCCATTGTTAGTGGCAGCCGATATCTATCGCCCGGCAGCGATAGACCAGTTGAAAGTATTAGGCGAACAGATCAAAGTGCCAGTGTATAGTGAGCCTGATAATAAAGATGCTGTTGCTATTGCGCAGAATGCCATTGCAGAAGCTAAGAAAAATGGTAATAGCGTTGTAATCATAGATACTGCAGGCCGTCTTGCCATTGATGAGGCGATGATGAAAGAGGTGGCTAATGTAAAGGCTGCCGTGCAACCACATGAAGTATTGTTTGTTGTGGACTCTATGACCGGCCAGGACGCTGTTAATACGGCGAAAGCCTTTAATGACAGGCTGGACTTTACCGGTGTGGTATTAACAAAACTGGATGGTGATACACGGGGTGGCGCCGCTTTAACCATAAAATACACGGTAAATAAACCCATCAAGTTTGTAAGCATGGGTGAAAAGCTGGATACGCTGGATGTATTCTATCCGGAGCGTATGGCCCAGCGTATATTGGGTATGGGTGATATTACCACTCTTGTGGAACGTGCACAGGCGCAATTTGATGAAGCACAGGCTAAAAAGCTGGAGAAGAAAATCCGGGCTAACAAGTTTGACTTTGAGGACTTTAAAGAACAACTTGGGCAGATAAAGAAAATGGGTAATATTAAGGACCTGCTGGCAATGATACCCGGAGTTGGTAAGGCTATTAAAGATATTGATATATCTGATGATGCGTTTAAAGGCATTGAAGCCATTATTAACTCCATGACACCGTATGAGCGCGCAAATCCTGATAGTATAGATGGTAACCGCCGTAAGCGCATAGCAAAGGGTAGTGGCAAGGATATAGCAGAAGTGAACGCGTTTATGAAGCAATTTGACCAGATGCGCCAGATGATGGGGCAGATGAACAAAATGCGCGGCATGATGCCGGGCATGGGAGCAGGAATGCCGTTTGGCAAGAAATAACCCGTTGTTTGTCAAATAATTGTATATATTCTTATTGCAAGGGTATGCCCATGCAAAATTTTTGCATGGAATGTTTTAATTTTTGCAGTTTTTAATGTAGTTTCGCAGTCCTTAAAATTTATTGTTTACACAAATAATTTCTATTATTTATGTCAGTTAAAATCCGCCTGCAACGCCACGGCTCTAAAAAGCGTCCTTTTTACTTCATTGTTGCTGCTAACAGCGCAGCTCCCCGTGATGGTAAATTCATTGAAAAGATCGGTACTTACAACCCATTAACGGTTCCTGCGACTGTTCGCCTGAACCGCGAGCGTGCTTTACACTGGATGCAAAACGGTGCGCAACCAACTAACACTTGTCGTCGTATCCTGTCATTCAAAGGTGTATTGTACCTGAAGCACCTGATGCGTGGTGTAAGCCTTGGCCTGTTTGATGAAAAAGCTGCCTGGGAAAAATTCGAAACATGGAACTCTTCTCACGAAGAACTGGTTGTGAAACGTGAAGAAGCTCACCGCAAGCATAAAGCTGACAAACGTCATGCTGCTATGTCTGAGTCTGTGCGTAAAGTTGAAGAAAAAATGGCTGCTCGTGCAGCTGCACAAGTTGCAGAAGCTGAACAGGATGGTGCTGAAGATGAAGCAACTCCTGAAGCTGAAACTTCTGCTGAATAAGCAAAATGTTATTAAAGCGAAAAAGAGGTTGAATTTCAACCTCTTTTTTTTATGTTCTATCGTTTAATGTTTATTTACGGGCAACCACTATCATATTCCAGGCGAGCTTCTGAAGGCCCGGTATGCGCAGCAGTAATTTATCCAGCTTTTGCAGCGGTACAAACCACCAGCCTATCTGCGATCTCTTTTCTTTGAATATCCTTTTCCAGTAACGTACTTCGTTAGGCTTGTATCTGCGGATGAGGTAATAATGAATGAATATCCATAATGTTGCAAGCCAAAATTCCCTGTGCTCTACCTTAGGGAAGTATTTACGGTACAGTTTCAGAATATCAAAGCCTAGTGGCATTTCATCGATCGTACGTACATCCATAGCCATGCGGCGATATACGTTAATAACCGGATTGTACTTCAATGGATCCCATGTGATGAGCACACCTTTATCTTTAAGCGCGCCATGCATAGTTTTTATCCAGTAATCGTGATCCTCAGGCGGCACGTGGTGCATCAGGTTAGCACAATAGATGATATCAAAGAAATTTTCGTGTATCTCTAATTTCTCTATAGGAGCTATAAGCAGGTTGAGCTTTACATTGTATTTAGCCGCTACTTTTTCTGCAAATTCACCCATTTTAGGCGATACATCGTTATAATAAACCTCAGCACCCTTCATGGCAAAATACACAGAACTTTCTCCGAGGCCGGCACCTACGTCCAGAATTTTCTTTCCCCGAATATCTCCCAGCTGAGACATGATGTATTTGTTTTCGTCGGCAACAAAGCTTTCAAATAATGCGACTACATCTATATCATCAATATTTTCGGACATCGCCCATTCATCGTGAAACGCTTCTTCGCGTTCGAGCAATTCTTCAATGTTGTCCTTATTATCCGTCGTCATGATGGAATAAATAGTTTTTAAAGTAATTCCCGCGAATATAACAAAGAATGGGAGCATATTTGGAAGAAAATAACAACTATGGGCATTAAGTATTAACTTAAGCGTCCTATTTTAGCAACTGGTTCACTTTTATTAAAACTGCAAATTAATATTCATGGTTGTGAAACCATTAAACAATGGCATTGAGCCAAGGCAGTGGAAAACTGCGTTTATAATCTCAAGTATATTGCTTGTAGTAATCATGCTTTTTTTGAGCAAAGATTATGGGCAAAGTGGTGATGAATGGGTGCAAATGATCTATGGGCAAAATATCTGGGATTATTTTACCAAAGGCGACAAACAAGCGCTTGACTATACTAACCTGGGTACACAGTATGTAGGGCTAGAGTATTATGGAGGAACGTTTGATTTTGGAATGGAGGTATTGCACCGTTGGTTCCCATCTATACAGATCCTTTTTATCAGGCATTTTTTCAATGCGCTGTTAGGTGCATTGATGATGGTATTTACCGGTATGATAGCACGCAGGCTTAGTGGCAAATGGTCTATTGGTTTGCTGGCATTGCTGTTCATTGCATTTTCACCACGATTGTTTGGTGAAAGCATGAATAATCCGAAGGATATTCCTTTTGCGAGTGGCTTTGTTGTAGGTATTTATTTCCTTATTGCCATACTGCAGGATCTGCCTAAAAGATCGTGGAAGCACATTATAGGAATGGCATTAGGGGTAGGCCTGGCATTTGGTGTGCGCCCTGCGGGTGGTATGCTGCTCATGGTTTATTTCGGTTTCTTTACCGTTGTGTACCTGGCATTGCATAAATCAATGCTGGCAGAATTGCGCACAGAGCAGAATAAGGGATTGAAAAGGCTGGCCGTTACCTTGTTGATATGTATAGTAATAGGGTATGTAATTGGCATTAGCACCTGGCCATGGGGGCTGCAATCGCCTTTGTCCAATCCTCTCGTAGCGCTGAAGGGAATGACCAATCGCGAAACGGATATCCGGGTGCTGTTTGACGGTGTATATTATTGGAGCCACTACCTGCCATCCTATTACGAGTTTAAATGGATATTTATATCTAATCCATTAATAGTACTGGTTTTATTTGTAGCCTTTATTCCACTTGCCACCGCTGTAAAGAAAAAGCATGGCTGGTTCCCGGTGTTAGTTGTGTTATGGTGTGCGCTGTTTCCGCTGTTTTACATGATATACAAGCACTCTACTGTATATGATACGTGGAGGCATGTGTTCTTTGTTTATCCATTTTGGGTGGTAGGCGCGGCTTTGTCTGTAGATGCGATCACCGGATTTATTAAAGAGGAAAAAAAGAGGTGGATACCCATTGCAGTTGCCGTAGCGGGTTTGTTACCTGCAGTAGTGTGGACCGTACGTAGCCATCCCAATCAATATGTTTATTTTAACGAACTGGAAGGTGGTGCCAAAGGTGCTTATGGTTATTACGATCTTGACTATTATCAGAACAGCGGCCGCCAGGCAGCTAACTGGATGCTGAAAAATCTGAAGCCTATACCTGGCAGAAAAATACTTGTTCGCTCGAATATGCTTGGCTTCAACAATTATTTCGGGAAAGATACATCGTGGATAGTTTATGATTATGGACGATATACAGAACGTTTCTCGAAGGATTGGGATTATTATGTAGCATATCCCCGTTACCTGAACCCGGAAATGATGCAGAATAACGAATGGAAGCTCTCTAATACGGTGCATACTGTAAGCATTGACGGAGCACCGCTTTGTATAGTAGTGCAAAGGAAGAGCACTGCCGGTATTGATGCATCGGATGCTTATTCAAAAAAGGATTATCCGGCAGCAATAGCGAAGTTTAAAGAGTTTCTTGCTACAGATACAACCGATGAATTTGCATATCTGTATTACGGTATTTCATTGGCCAGCGTTGGTGACATGAACGGAGCTATTGCGCAGGTAAATCATGCGATCAAATTAGATCCTTCGAGGGCTGAATTTTACGATGTGTTGATACAGCTGTATAAAGCAACCGGGAATATGCAGGCTGCGCAGCAGGCAACCGGAACAAGGGATGAACTGATGATGCAGCAACAACCACCGCAGGAAGAAGCGGAATAATACATGATAGTAGCATGAATAAGGTAAGAAGACGTCATTTTCATACGTTTGATGCTTTGCGTTTTTTTGCCTACCTGAAGGTTTTCCTTCAGCACCTGCCCATTATTGCGTTTCCATGGTTTTATGCGCTAATGCAGGGTGGGGGAATAGGGGTAGAATTCTTCTTTGTGCTTAGTGGTTTTCTTATCACCTATATCATATGCGAAGAGAAAAAGCAAACGGGTACTGTAAACCTTAAGAACTTTTTTGTAAGAAGGGTATTAAGGATATGGCCGCTATTCTACCTGATGATAGGGGTGGCCTTTATAACCCCATACGTTCTTAGCACATTGCATATGCAAAGCTCTGCGGCCGGCTATGAACCTAACTGGTGGATGTCTTTGCTCTTCCTGGAGAATTATAAAATGATCGCATCGCATACCAATCCCAATGTGTCGCCTTTAGCGGTGATGTGGTCTTTGTGTGTAGAAGAGCATTTTTACATTATCTGGGGGCTGTTGCTTTATGCGGTAAGTATTAAGGCCATTCCAAAGATCATTGCTTTTTGCCTTGTATTGTCTGTCATAGCAAGAATTGTATTTGTAGCCAATAACTGGTCAACCAGTGATATACTTACAAACATTGACCTGTTTGCCTACGGTGCTATACCTGCTTACCTGCTGGTTCAATATCCTGCGCAATTAGAAGCTAAAGTTTTAGCAATACCAATGTTGGTAAAATGGTTATTTACCGTAGTGCTGATCGCAGTAGTATTTGCAAGTTCTCAATTGGCAGGAAATGAACGACCGTTCATTTGGCTGAGTTCAGTCCTAGGTGTTTTGTTTAGTATACTTATTATCCTCATCATTCCCGAGCGAAGCAAGTTTAGGATCAGCGATGGGAATATTTTGAGCAGGCTGGGCATCTATACCTATGGCTTTTATTTATACCACACCTTAGTTATTAATCTCATCAATAAAATATTTATCAGGGAACATTGGAGCCTTGAGGATGGGAACTGGGCTACCGTGTTTGTACTCCTGGCTTTTGCCGCTACACTGGTATGCAGCATCGCTTCTTATCATTTATTTGAAAAGCAGTTTCTAAAACTGAAGAAGTATTTTAGATAAGCATTGCTTATTAACTCTTCATTGCTATGAATATGCCTACTACAACGTAAATGCATATTAGCGCTACTGTCATCCATTTTGATCTAGGACCGGATTGTTTAAGGGGCATTTTGTAAGACATCTCTCTACTAAAATTAGCTTTGGACAAATATTGTTCTAGTATCTCTTTTTAACAAAACGTTTACTTTCTTATTTTATTGTGTAACCTGTTGAAAATAACAGGCGCCACCGAAACGTTGTGGTAAGATAAAAACAAATATTAAGCCAAACTAAACGCCAGGCTTTAAGTAATTGTAAAGAAACTGTCAAAGAAGGGAATGAAAAAAAATAAAGCCCGGTAGCTAGTACCGGGCTTTGAAATATTATTGAAGGCCTGAATTAAGCCATTGCGTTCACTTTCTTAGCGATACCTGATTTCAGGTTGCTCGCTTTATTCTTGTGAATAACATTGCGTTTAGCCAGCTTATCAATCATAGCAATGATCTTAGGCAGGTTTTCTGTAGCTTCTTTTTTATCTGTAATGGCTAAAAGGCCGCGGATAGCATTACGAGTTGTTTTACCATAATAACGGTTACGGTCGCGACGTTTCTCACTCTGGCGGACATCTTTTTTCGTTGCTTTATGATTTGCCATTTATCTTACTTGTTTAAATTAGGACTGCAAAGGTAAATTAAAAAATTGAACTTCAAAAAATATTTTGAATGTAAAAATTACATGTTTTGCGCGCTGAATACTGTTTTAGTCCTTTTAAACAGGTATTCTTTCTTTTCCAGAAATTTATCGAGCTTATCTTTTGGCAGGCGCAGATTATAGGAATCTGAGGAATAGGCACTCATTTCGAATAAGTCGTAATCCTGGTTCCATTTATCCATCTGGTCGCGGTTCAGTCCCAGTTCCTGCACCAGCAGGTCCATGCTGATAGGATCTGACAGCTTAATAATCGCCATATTAGATAACTCTTCAGGAGTAAAAATGCTTTTTTTAGCAATTTTCATATCCTTTGCCTCTTTTACCAATTCTTCAGCATTGCTATTATCATCCAGTTCGTCTGTAACCGGTTTGCCAATCAGTTTGCTCAGGTTTTCGAAAATCGTAGCTGTTGCAATAAAAGCGAGCACGTGTCCCTGGGTTTCTTTAGGAAGGTATTGTTTGATATCCCAGAAGTTATTGCTACCGGTACGTTCCATTGCCCTTTTTACCGGGGCAGGTCCGCTATTGTAGGCGGCAATTACTAGCAGCCAATCATTCAGATCTTCGTACAAATTGGTAAGATACTTGGCCGCTGCGTTGGTAGACTTGTAAATATCCTTACGGTCGTCGCGTTTTTTATTTACAGTAAGTCCCATCAGGCGGGCTGTAGGCGCCATAAACTGCCAGGGGCCAACTGCACCCACACGGGATACGGCATTATGGTTTAAGGCCGATTCTATCACAGCAAGGTACTTAAGCTCCTTTGGCACAGAATTTTTTTGCAGTACGTTATCAATAAGCGGAAAATCTTTTTCGCTCTTGTCTTGCACGGCATTCAATGTTCTATTGTGCGCATTCAGATACTTCATTACAAAAGCATTGATAAAATCGCTTTTATCGCCATAGTAAGATTTTGAATCTGCAAGAGGAACCGGTTTGTAAACCTTAGGCTCTACTTTGTATGCTTTGGGCATACTGAGTGCAATAGGAAGGGCCGGCGTGGCTGTATGGCCTTTGCGTATAGCAATCGTATCAACATGTTCTTTTTTATATGAAGAACCTGTTTTATGTACCTGCGCAGACAGTGCAGCGGCAGAAAAGCAAAAAATTGATACGAGCAAAAAGCTTTTGTATCGCATGTATTTATCGTTTTTTAAGCGGTTAAACCATGCAACCCAAAGGGAAGCTATTAATAAAAATAATCAGGGATGGATCAAGGGAGTAGGAGAGTAGAATTACTCAGCCTTAGGCTTTTCTTTCATTCCCGCTTCAATCTCACTCTTCACATTCTCCTTAGCGTTGTTAAACTCACGGATACCTTGTCCGAGGCCACGGGCCAGCTCAGGTATTTTCTTGCCGCCAAAGAAGATAACAACCACTAACAGGATAATAATCCATTCAGCACCACTTGGAGCAGACCACAATAACTGCGGATTGATAGCTAATAAAGCCATAATTAAAAATTTGAATAATAAAGTATGCTACAAAAATAAGGTTAAAAAATCATTAAGGCGCGTTAAATTCCCTGATAACATTAACCGAGAGTGTTAATTTATAAATTTATTTTTAAATAAATAATTAGATAAAATGGTTATGTGACTGTTGTCAGCCATTTAACTGCTGACGAAGCTGGGTGGTCATTCCGCCGGTATAAGTACGCCATCTATCTATAACCTGTTGCATCTCAACAGGTAACTCAGAGTTAAATTGTATCCATTCTTTTGTTACGGGATGGGTGAAACCCAGTTCTTTAGCGTGCAACGCATGACGAGGTAAAATTTTAAAGCAGTTTTCCACAAATTGCTTGTATTTGGTAAAGACCGTACCCTTTACTATATAATCGCCACCATAGGTAGCATCATTAAAGAGCGGATGCCCCTTAGATTTCATATGTACACGTATCTGGTGGGTGCGCCCGGTTTCGAGCCTTAATTCTATAAGCGTAACATAATTGAAACGCTCCAGTACCTTATAATGCGTAATCGCATCCTTGCCATGATCGCCATCCGGAAAGGTATCCATGATCTTGCGGAAGCGCAGGTTGCGCCCCACGTTAACATGGATGGTGCCTTCATCTTCTTCCAGGTTGCCCCAAACCAAAGCTATATAACGACGATGCACCGTATGTTTTTTGAATTGCGCCGCGAGATTGCTCATGGCCTCATCCGTCTTTGCCACTACCAGCAGGCCGCTGGTATCCTTATCTATCCTGTGAACCAAACCAACACGCGGAAGAGCAGCATTTTCGATGTCAGGTACCTTTAAATAATAAGCGAGTCCATTTACCAGGGTGCCGGTATAATTACCGCAACCGGGATGTACTACCATGCCTGCGGGCTTGTTGATGATCATCAGGGCATCGTCTTCATAGACAATATCCAATGGAAGTTCTTCTGGTATTACCTCCAGTGATTCAGGACGCCTGTTGTCAAACACTACAACCACATCGCCGGGCTTTACCTTATAGTTAGCTTTTACCGCCTTGTCGTTAACGAGTATAAGACCTTCCTCAAGGGCTTGCTGCACCTTGTTGCGGGTGGCGTTTTCCAGCCTTATCATCAGGAATTTATCTACCCTAAGCGGTTCTATACCCTTTTGTGCGGTAAAGCGTGCGCGTTCTATAGGCTCATTAGGCTCTGCGCCTTCTTCCTGTTCCGGATCATCCTCATCCCAAATATCCTCCGTGTCGTTGATTTGTGTCATTTCGGATGCAAAGTTACTGATTCAGCCAGTTTTTTATTGCAGCCGGGTCTAATTGCAGGTAAGTACTCTCGTATTCTTTGATGCCGTTATTCACCCAATAGATAGCAGGCACGCCGGGCCCTGCCATATCTGTAAACGCCTGTGTATTCTTGAATAATAGGTATGGGAGGTTGGTAGCATTGGTTTCTTTAAAGAAAGGTGCCAGGTTATCAGGGTGGCCGGATAATACAGCATAAATAGGTATGTTGGGATTTTTTTCCTTCAGCACGTGCAGCATGTATGCGGCTTTT
Source organism: Bacteroidota bacterium (assembly GCA_018267955.1). GTDB lineage: Bacteria > Bacteroidota > Bacteroidia > Chitinophagales > Chitinophagaceae > Polluticoccus. The sequence continues at coordinate 155,030 of JAFDXL010000010.1, read as the reverse complement.
CGGCAGTGCGGGCAGGTAAGGCTCATAAAGGCTATGATATGTTTGCCTTGCCTTAACTCTACCACGGGTGCATTGTGCGGATCTGCGTACAGAGGATCGAGGTTGATGGCTTCGTTTACTGCTTTAGGTTTGTTGTTTACATTCAGCGGGTTGGTAATGAAAGTGGCTACAATTCCTGCCATGCCCAATAAAGCGGCTATCCATTCCTGGTTTTTATATGGTTTGACAGGGTAAATAAATATCAGAAGAACAACTGCTGCGATCATGGCCAGATTCTTCCAGATAGCCTGAAGGGGATTCATATAAAGCCAATTTCCGAAACAGCCACAATTGCCGGTATTGCCTTGCTGGATTATAAGCATCACCAGGTATCCCGTGAGCAACACCAGAAGACCAATAGTGGCAGGATAAGTAACTTGTTTCAGGTATATATGAAAAAGCAGGAATATGCCTATGATCAATTCGATGCCGATAAACAGACGCGCAATAACCGATGCCAGCATATTGCTGCCTATGCCCAGGTCAATAAAGGTCCACTCGAAGGGCTCAATATTATCGAGTTTGCTGAGGGCTGAAAAGAAAAATACTGCTGCTAATGCCAGCAGCAGTATTGATCCGAAAATTCGTTTTATATAAAATGCCGTATTCCTTTCTTGTTTTATTGTATCTGCCATATCTAAAAGTACGGCACAAAAATAAGTGAATACGTTTTAAGAAAAGCTTTAGTAAAGATCGCAGGTCTCTGTAGCCTTGACGCCGTCTTTCTCATAGGTCTTGGAAAGATCCTGGCAGGCAGACTTTGCTTTTTTCTTTGTATCAGAAACATTATACTTATTCACCTTGTCCTCAGGCAAACCTGGCTGGCCACTATATGATATTTTACATTGGCAGATATAGTCGTGAACGCAGGAACTCATCCCCATCATTATGAACAGTCCTAGTACCAATAAAGTGCCCGGGCGTAATTTCATGTAAGTAATATTTAACGGTTGAAGATAAAAGTAAATTTTCAAAACAGCAACACATCGCTCACTAAATGCATTTGTAATCTTATTTTTTTGCCAACAGGCTTTTGCCTTAACTTTATAAACAATAAATCAAGACTTTAATGGATATTCCTCAAAACCCTTTACTGGACAACCTGGAGCTGATAGCCAAACAGGTGGTGGAGGGTTTTATTATAGGCCTGCATAAAAGTCCTTTTCATGGTTTTTCGGTAGAGTTTGCAGAGCATAGGTTATATAACCAGGGCGATGCGTTGCGACATGTGGACTGGAAAGTGTTTGGGCGTACCGACAAGCTATTTGTTAAGAAATATGAGGAGGAAACCAATCTCCGCTGCTGTATAGTACTGGATACATCGTCATCCATGTATTTCCCTAAAGAAGAGGGAAAGATGAGCAAGCTTGATTTTTCTTGCCTTGCAGCCGCTTGCCTGCTGCAACTAACGAAAAGGCAACTGGACGCCGCATCTCTGGCGTTTTTTGATGATAGTTTGTACTATTTCTCTGAATGCAGATCGGCACACAGCCATTACAGACAATTGGTATATGAGCTGGAAAAGCTATTGAAGAAACCAGCAGAAAACCGCCCAACCAATGCAGCAAAAGCGCTGCACCAGGTGGCCGACCAGATGCATAAAAGGTCTCTTATTGTGGTATTTAGTGATATGATGGATGGGGCAGAGGACCTGGAAGAATTGTTTTCGGCATTGCAACATTTAAAATATAATAAGCATGAAGTGATCTTATTTCATGTGATGGATGGGGCAAAAGAAATAGGATTTGAATTTGAGAACAGGCCGTATGAGTTTGTAGATATGGAAAGTGGTGAACGCATAAAGCTGCAACCGCACCAGGTAAAAGATACCTATATTAACAGGATGGCAGATTACTTGCAGGAGATTGAAAATAAATGCCACCAATATCATATAGATCTTGTAAAGGCAGACCTTACGGAGCCAGTAGACCAGGTGCTGAATGCCTTTTTGCTGAAGCGAAATAAAATGCTGTAAATACAAAGTTTTTCGTTAACTTTGCACCCCATTGAAGTTTTTTGAAAGGAAGGTGTATTGTTCTGGGTTGTAAATAATTGGTTTTTAATTGTTTGCATTGAATATGCACCGGGTTGTAAGTTCAAAACCAAGATGTAAGAAGCCGGCTAATGAGACATAACAGAGAATTTGAAATAGCGTGGCAGGGTTTAAAGCCCGGTGTTCATACATTCCAGTACGAGCTTGGTGATAGGTTTTTAGACGAGCATGGCGCCAATGAGCGTGATTTTAAAGACCTGGATGCACAAGTAAACCTGAAATTTGATAAAGAAACCAATTTTTTTCTTTGTCATTTTGATATAGATGGCAGCGTAACGGTTGCCTGCGACAGGTGTGGAGATGAATTCAAGCTGAGGCTGTGGGATGAATTTGACCTTGTAATAAAGCTAACGGGAACTGAGGAGGCAGAAATGCCGGATGATGATGCTGATGTCATCTTCATTCCAAGAAATGAAACCGTGATAGATTTTGCAAACTGGATATATGAGTTTATAATGCTCAGCATTCCACTGCAAAGAATACACCCCGATAAGCCAGATGGCACCCCGGGATGTAACCCGGAAACCCTGAAGCTATTAAATAAGCTGTCAGAAGCAGACGAACCTAAGAATGCGATATGGAAAGGTTTGGAAGCCCTGAAAGAGAAAAACAAAGACAATAAACGTAAAACGAAATAAAATCTAAATAAAATGCCTAATCCGAAAAGACGCCACTCACAACAGCGCAGCGCAAAGCGCCGTACGCACTACAAAGCGACTGCTGAAACATGGAGCGTGGATACAGCAACAGGTGAAAGCCACCTGCGTCATCGTGCTCACTGGTCAGAAGGCAAATTGTACTACCGTGGACAGGTTGTTGTAGACAAAACTCCTGCTGCTGCTGAGGGCGAACAAAATTCATAAACAATATTCATTACTGAATGAAGATAGGGTTTGACTTCATGGGTGGCGATTATGCGCCATCTGAGACGATTGCAGGCGTTCATCAGTTCTTTCAGCAAGATGTGGATCCATCAGTGCACCTTGTACTGATAGGTGACCTGAAAGCGGCTGCATCCTATTTATCAGTTTTAGAACCGTTTCAGGGGCGTTATACATTAGTAGATGCCCCTGAAACTATTGGTATGCATGAGCATCCCACCAAGGCGTTGAAGGAAAAACAAAATTCCAGCATCGCTATAGGCTTTGGTATGCTGCAGATGCAGAAAATAGACGCTTTCTGCAGTGCGGGCAATACCGGTGCTATGATGGTTGGCGCTATGTACACCGTAAAGAATATTGAAGGTATATTAAGGCCCACCATTGCGTCGCCTATACCAAGGGCAGACGGTAAATGGAACCTGCTGCTGGACGTAGGTATCAATGCTGATTGCAAGCCTGAAAACCTGGTTCAGTTTGCACAACTGGGATCGCTGTATATGCAGAAAGTATATGGCGTGGAAAACCCTAAAGTGGGCCTGCTGAATATTGGTGAAGAAGAAGGTAAAGGCAACATCCTGTGCCAGGCAACCTATCCATTACTTAATAGCGTAGAAGGCCTGAATTTCGTAGGCAATATCGAAGGACGCGATGTATTTAAATACAAAGCTGAAGTAGTGGTTTGTGAAGGCTTTGTAGGCAATGTGCTGCTGAAGACTGCTGAATCTATCTACGATATCTTCAGGGTAGAGCGCAAGGTAGACGATGAACTGCTGGATACATACAATTTCGAGGTCTATGGTGGTACACCTATCCTGGGTATCAACAAACCAGTAGTTATTGGTCATGGTGTTTCTCATGCGCTGGCATTTAAAAACATGCTGAATGTTGCAGCACGTATAGTAGATGCAGACCTGATGAATGTGTTCAAAGCACATTTTGCACAGCCGATAACTGAATAGTTTTCCTGAATTTTTCCTGTTTTTTAATACGATACACTATCGTGGCATACTGTATTTAAGTCTGGTATCACCTAACTTTAATACACAGTATGACAAATATTTATTGCCTGAGCGGATTGGGAGCAGATGAACAGATCTTCAGAAAGCTGGAGATCAATAACGCGCGCCTTATACATTTGCCATGGGTAGAATATAGCGAGCAGGATGACCTGCCCAATTATGCCAAAAGAATGCTGCAATGTATTAACGAAGAGAACCCGATAATTATGGGTGTTTCTTTCGGTGGAATGCTAGCAATAGAAATCGCCAAATTAGTTCCTGTAAAGAGAGCTATATTGGTATCAAGCGCCAAGGGCCACAAAGAAGTTGCACATTTTGGTACTATAGTAAAGGCGATTGTTGTCTCAGAGATGGCGCCTGCATTCCTTTATAAAATGCCTAATAAGCTATTGTTTGAACGTTTTGGCGCCACAACGGATGATGAGCGCGAGCTATTGCGGGGCATTATGAAACGCTCTGACGGCAAATTTGTACGCTGGGCTATGAAAGAAATACAACTCTGGAAAAACGATGTGTTGCCGGACAATGTATTGCATATCCATGGCACAGCAGACCAGATGATATTGCCGCAAAATGTAAAGCCCAACTACTGGATCGAGGGTGGCAGCCATATGATGGTCTATAGCAAGGCAAAAGAAGTCTCCTCTATCATCAATAATGAATTGTACACCCATGGCAGAGTTAGTTATAAAGCATATTGAAACACCCCTGGGGCTAATGCGTGCCGGTGTAACGGATGAGGGCATTTGCCTGTTTGATTTTGTATATCGCCGCATGATGGATGCGATACAAAAAAGGATAATCGAAGGACTTGGCAATGCGGATATTATAGAGGGCGAGCATCCGCACATCACCGAATTGGAGAAACAAGTGAATGAATATTTTGCCGGCCAACGACAGGTATTTGACCTGCCCTTACATTTTATCGGAACTCCCTTTCAGCAAAAAGTATGGAAGGGCTTGTTAGATATTCCTTATGGCGAAACAAGGTCCTACAAGCAGCAATCTTTATTCTTAGGAGACGTAAAAGCCATCAGGGCTGTAGGAACTGCCAATGGCCAGAATGGTATTGCCATCATTGTGCCCTGCCATAGGGTAATAGGGGATAAGGGCAGCCTGGTAGGATATGGCGGCGGATTACCCAAGAAAAAGTGGCTATTGGAACATGAGGCAAAACATAGCGGACGTAGTATGCAAATAGACATGTTTACTTAAAGCTTGTTTAACTTTGTTGATAGTATTGTTTGTTATACTTATACATACATTTCCGCTTTTATATCTGCGATTTTTTTCGTTAATTTTGTATTGACTACAAACACGGGTTATCGCTGCTGCGCATGCAGGAGAGGAAAGTCCGGACAGTATAGAGCAGCGCACCACTTAACGGGTGGGGGATGGGCAACCATCTACAGAGAGTGCCACAGAAAATAACCGCCTCCGGAAACGGAGGTAAGGGTGAAAACGTAGGGTAAGAGCCTACGCATAAGGCAGGTAACTGCAATATGGGGTAAACCTTGCGCACTGTAATGCCAAATAGGCGTACGATAGAGGGCTGCTCGCCCGATGTACGTGGGTTGGCAGCTAGATCTTACCAGCAATGGTAAGGCAAGATAAATGATAACCGTTTCGCCGCCTGGCGGAATTACAGAATCCGGCTTATAAGGGTTTGTAGTTGTTTTGGTTAAATGACAAAGCGCAGGTTCGTGGCCCGCGCTTTGCTTTTTTATTGTATTACCAGTTTTTGAGTAAGTGATTTTTCTGATGTAGTAAGCCTGATAACATAGCTACCCGGAGGCAATCCTGATAAGTTGTATGCAGTGGCATGATACCCCTGTGTTACTTTCCTATTTGTTATCCATTGCCTTACCATTCTGCCTGTAAGATCATACAGCGCAAGGGTAATATTGTCTTCCTGCTGTAAGTAGAACTTAATGGTAACCTCTTGTGCTGCAGGATTGGGATAGGGTTCAAACAGTTCAATACTGCCATATAGCGGCCCCTGTGTTTTGATACTTACAGGGAAGGTAGAATCAATTACAATATTCTCATCACCTGCCTTATAGGGCGTCCAGATAAAATAATTGATCATCATTTCGTCGGTGGTTGCCTCACCGGCGCTTACATCCTTGGGCGGACTGTTCGGATTGCTCAGGTTGGCATTTGTATTATCATACAAGGCTACAGAATAGCCGGTTGTGAAGGCCGGTATCTTTACCATACGGCGCACCAGGTAAAAGCCTTGCCAATGAAAATCCCAGTTATTGATGCGAATATATTTCTGAGTATCGCCTGTACTGGTTACCCCAAACGTGGTAATGTTTTTACCCAATAGATGCATGTGAGGGGCTATGCCCAGCAAGGTGGCGTCTATCGGTATTAACTGGTGTTCCGTAAATGTTTTCGTTTGATTGGCAGGGATAAACAATGTAGGCGATATGTTAAGCAAATGATTTAAAATTGGGTCGATATGTACATTGCGGACGTTTGACGCATTGGAAAAGAAAAATCTTACCTGTGTACTGTCTACTTTGCCTGCCGTGCCGCCGGGGTAGTGTATCTGTAATACGATGTCTGCATTCTTAGGTAACTGTACGCCGAACCCCGCAGGGAATATCAATGGGGCCGTTCCGGGAACCCATCCTCCCAGCATAATGGCTTTATCCGTGCCCACACCACCGAAGTTGGTATAGCCCGGGGCAGGATCTAAAGCATCCAGGTGAGCGCAGGTACCTGTTGTATCGGCATATATCAAAACGTGGTGTACGATGCTCCTATCGCCCGGAACCGCCTCAAGGGCAGCGATGTATTTTGTGGCAGACAATCCGCTTGGTATTACAAAGCACTGATAAATATCGCCATTAGCCGCGGCGGAGGTATAGGTTGGTATTTTAGCAACCAGGTCTGGCGTGCCCTGTATATCGCCACTATTGCTGAACGTAGGCTGTGGCGGAGCCTTGGACAGATCTCCCGCAGGTGCACCTGCATCGGCCCAAGCTGCAATCTTATCGATATCTCCCTGAGATAATAACCGTTCGTGTGCCAGCCTGCTATAGGTTGGATCCGGTGGCCAGGGAGGCATTATCTTTTTTTGCGTAGCCGACTTCATGCCGAAAGCATTGTTAACCGCACCCTGGTAGGTCATCAGTTCAAATGGTGCAATGCCGCCCGTTCTATGGCAACTCACGCAGTTGTTATATAAAACAGGGGCAATGTCTACACTCCATGTAGGCGATTGTGCAATTGCCGGGGAGGCAGATAGTAAGAAAGCAATGGAAAGTAAAACTCTATTCATCAATCGAATTTGAATAAAAATACTTAAAATATTTAATGTATGTTTAGTAAACCTTAAATCAATGCGGTCTATTTAAAGGCGAAGCCGCATAAGATATTATATTTGCATGTTTACAGCATAGCACATGGAACTGAGTAAGAATTTTGACTTTAAAGCATCGGAGCAGCATTGGTACGAGCATTGGAACCAATCGGGATATTTCGCATCAAAACCGGATGACAGGCCGGCATACACAATTGTGATGCCGCCACCTAACGTTACCGGTGTACTGCACATGGGCCATGCACTAAATAATACTGTACAGGATATACTGATACGCCGCGCCAAAATGCTCGGCTATAATACATCATGGGTGCCGGGCACCGACCATGCATCTATTGCTACTGAGGCTAAGGTGGTGAACATGCTGAAAGAAAGAGGCATTGATAAAAACAAACTGTCGCGCGACGAGTTTCTGAAATATGCCTGGGAATGGAAGGATAAGTATGGTGGCATCATCCTTCAACAATTGAAAAGGCTGGGATGCTCGCTGGATTGGGACAGAACAGCGTTTACGATGGAGGATAAGTATTATGCTTCGGTAATACGTGTGTTCGTAGAGCTATATAACAAAGGCTATATCTACCGTGGCGTAAAGATGATCAACTGGGACCCGCAGGCAAAGACCGCACTCAGTGATGAAGAAGTAGTATATAAACAAACTAATTCAAAGCTATACTATGTACGTTACAGGATAGATGGTGGTACAGATGAATACATCACTATCGCTACCGTTCGTCCGGAAACAATTCTTGGCGATACGGCTATATGCGTGCATCCTGATGACGAACGATATAAACATTTACATGGAAAGTATTGCTTTGTACCGTTGATCAACCGCCGCATACCCATCATTACCGATGATTATATTGATATAGAATTTGGTACCGGTGCATTGAAGGTAACACCAGCGCATGATATCAATGACTATAACCTTGGCCTGAAACACAAATTGCAGGTTATAGATACACTGAATGCAGACGGTACGATGAGTGAAGCGGCCCAATTGTATGTTGGTGAGGACAGGTTTGCGGTACGTAAAAAAATAGTGAAGGACCTGGAAGCTGCAGGTAATTTGGTGAAGGAGGAAGATTATACCAACCAGGTAGGTTTTTCTGAACGTACGCATGTAGTAATAGAGCCGAGACTGAGCATGCAATGGTGGTGTAATATGCCGGAGCTGGCAAAGCCTGCATTGGAAAACGTGCTGAACGACAATGTTGAGTTTCATCCCGCTAAGTTTAAAAACCTCTATCGCCACTGGATGGAGAACATCAAAGACTGGTGCATCAGCCGCCAGCTATGGTGGGGACAGCGCATACCTGCATGGTATGATGCGGACGGGGATATGTACATAGCAGAATCAGAAGAAAAAGCATACGAAGAATACTACCAGAAAAAACCAGGACAAGCTTCTACCGGTAAACTAAAACAGGATGAGGACGTTTTAGATACATGGTTTAGCAGCTGGCTATGGCCGATGCAGGTATTTGGCTGGAATGAGTCTCCTGAAAATGCGGAACTTAAATATTATTATCCCACCAGTGTATTGGTAACGGCACCGGATATCATCTTCTTCTGGGTAGCACGTATGGTGATGGCCGGGTATGAGTTTATGGGAGAGAAGCCATTTGATAAGGTTTACTTTACCGGTGTTGTGCGCGATAAGCAGGGCCGTAAAATGAGTAAGTCGCTGGGTAACTCGCCCGACTTGTTACAACTAATAGATGATTTTGGAGCTGATGCGGTACGCTTTAGTGTAATGATATCTGCACCTGCCGGTAATGATCTGTTATTTGATGAAAGTGCGCTGGAGCAAGGCCGCAACTTCTGCAATAAAATGTGGAATGCGCTGAAGCTTGTAAAAAGCTGGGAAGGCCGTGTAGCAGAAAATGTAAGCGATGGCGAAGTGCATTTTGCTATAGACTGGATGGAGAACAGGCTGGCACAGGTGGCGCAGCAAGTTGATGAACTGATGAAAGACTTCAGGCTTAGTGAAGGACTGAAGAATATCTATTCATTGATTTGGGATGATTTCTGCTCCTGGTACCTGGAATGGGTGAAACCGGGATTTGAACAACCGATGTCGCAGCATGTGTACGAGCGGACGGTTGCTATCTATGAGCAACTGTTACAATTGTTACATCCGTATATGCCATTTGTAACGGAAGAAATATATCACCAGCTAAGAGAAAGGCCTCAGGGTAATGACTTGCTGATACAAATGCTGCAAGTACAGGGAACACCAAACGCAGATACCCTGAAATATGGCAGTATGCTGCAGGAGCTGATCACCGCAGTACGTGATACCCGTAACAAAAACCAGGTAAAACCAAAAGATACCATTAAGCTGTGGATAGATACGAAACACCATGCATTTTATGAGCTGACACAAAGTTTATTGAGAAAGCAGGTGAATGCCGCAGAGATAGGCTTTACGAATGAAGCAAAGCAAGGTTCTATCTCGATAGTAGTACAGACCGATAAACTGTACATACAGGCAGAAGGTGCTGCTATGGACACGGGTATGCAACGTGAGCAATTGCAAAAGGAACTGGACTATCTTAAAGGCTTTTTACAAAGTGTAGAGAAGAAACTAGGTAACGAACGTTTTGTGCAAAATGCCAAACCGGAGATCATACATGTAGAGCGGAAGAAAAAGCAGGATGCAGAAGATAAAATAAAAGCGATAGAAGAAAGTCTTAGTTTATTGTAAATTGGGAATAATGAACAAGTACGTATCCAGAATTGCACTGACAGTATTTTGTATGGCCGCAACTGCATCGCTGGTAGCCCAGTCGCAGAAAAAGGAAGAGGCTAAGACAGAAGATAAATCTAAAATGAAGCCCAAGGTTAAACCTATACCTACATACCTGGGTAATAGCGATCTATCGTCGGGCATGATATCAAAAGAACTGTTTGATTCTTTATTGCTGCAGGGCGTTACATCAAAAGACTCCGCCGGCAGGCCTTATAAAGTATCCAATTTCCTGTTTACTTACGGTGAGCGTAACCTGTATGAAGATTCCATTGGCAACCCCATGATATTGGTAGATTATCTTTCGGAGTTTTGTAATGGGGATACCCTGACAACATTTTTGAAGAAGAACGTGCCTGAACGCAGCAAAGCGGGCGATACTGTGATATTTGACCAGATAAGCGTTGTATCACCCGAGGGGAAGGGGGCAGCGGGAAAATTCATGAAATTTGTACTTACGAAATAAAGATAAAGAGTGGCAATTGCCACCCTTTATTTTGAAGTTTATGTGAATTGCTTAATTGACTAATAATAAGTTTACACTGCGCTGCAGGATATTAAAAGCTATCTCTGCCATCAGGTTTTCTTTGTCGAGTGTAGGATTTACTTCTGTGATCTCAAAGCAGCAAATTTTATGGTTCTGCATGAAGGAAGCCATAAGATCTTCTGCCTCGCGTTCTTTTAGCCCATTGCTTACAGGTGTACCAGTACCACGGGATATAGAACTATCCAGGCTATCTACATCAAAAGAAACATAGATGTCATCACAACCGCTCAGGTGCAGTAATGTTTGGCGAACTACGTTCTCCACACCTTTACGGCGTACTTCCTGCACGGGTATTACCTTGATGTTGTGCTTCTTTATCAGGTATTCTTCCTCCTTCTCATAATCGCGGAGGGCGATGAATACAATATCTTCTGGATTTATCTTCGGCTGTATCTTTCCCAGGTTCTTTAGTTTGTTCCAGGTGTCGATTGTTGCAGGGTCAGGGTGGTGCACCTGGTTTTCGATATTATCCATAGCTAGAGCAGCAGCTAAAGGCATCCCGTGTAAATTGCCTGAAGGCGTGGTGAATGGTGTATGCATATCTGCATGGGCATCGATCCATATTACCCCAAGGCGATTTTTGGGCTTAGCCATTTTGATGCCTGCAATAGTGCCGCCGGCTGTGCTATGATCACCCGCAAGAACAACGGGGAATAACCCTGATTTTAATGTATCTGATACTGCTTTTGCCACACGATCATACATGGTATAAACACCTTGTATACGCTTGGCATAAGGGGAGGCTACAGGTTCGTATAATAGTTTGTTTTCGTTTTCTATCTGTTCTGTAGGGAAGTTTACAAAGAAGCTGCTCATGAAGTCGAGAGCAGCGATCTTTATAGCATCTACACCCAGGCTAGCGCCGCGGGTACCTGCGCCTATTTCCGATCGTACTTCTATTATCTTGATATTACGCATATATGCCAAAGATATTAAAACGGCTGCGTATGGGCAAAAGAGGCTTAGAAAGGATAGCCTATTGCAAAGTTGATCACCAACTCACTTTTTCTCCAATCGCTGGATGCAGGGTCTATCTTATCCAGGGTCCAGCCACCTTTACCATAATATTTGTATCCTATACTTTCAGCTTCTGCTTCAGAAAAGTACAGTGGTTTTTTTATTGGGAAAGCTGCATCTATACGAAAGATAAAGAAACCGGAAAGGTCTAGCCTGATACCGAAGCCGGCATCGGCAGCGAGGGCCGAAAAATTATTCCCTATATCTTTCATATCAAAGTTGCCATTGGGATAACCTGTAGATTGTTCTGCTAACCAAATATTACCTGCATCAGCAAATACAGCACCGTTCATTTTTATGGCACCAGAGAAGAGTTTCACGATATCGAAACGATATTCAGTTGTTGCTTCAATTTTAATATCACCGGTACGGTCGATTACGGAATTGCCTGCTGTACTTGCAGGGATATAACTGCTACCTGGGCCTAGTGTGCGTATACGGAAACCGCGCAAGCTATAAGCACCACCTACAAAGTATTGTTTGATATAGGGGAGCGTGCTGGTTTCTTTACCATACGGTATACCTACACCGGTTAGGAAACGGGTTGCTATTGTAGAATGCGCGTAGGTAAAAAAGTGTTGCGCATCGAGATCGAACTTAAGGTATTGCGCAACATTTTCCAGCGGTAATACCGACCCAATGCTTTTAAGCAATCCACCGGCTTCTTCTACCCCGGCACGCAGGTAGTTATAATTAAGACTGTGTTTCTTTTCTTTATCGGAATACGTAAATGCTATATTCTCACCCTCGATGAGTGTAGAACTATAAGTGTTTTTTAAGAAAGAGTTTTCATTCAGGCGCTGCTGGAAGGCCGGGGTAATGTGGGATGCAGGAACAGAAATATTATTTACAAATATGGGCGATATTTCCCAGGTTTTGGTTTGTGTTTCCCTCCACTTATACATAAAACTGGTAGAAACATTTAGCAGCCTAAAATAGTTGATCCTGTCCAGCAGGTTAGCGCCTACGCTAACAATAGTACGTGGCAGGTTGGCGCTACTTACTTTATTATGGCTGATTGGGAACAGGAATTTTGGAAGATCGAGGCTGATGTTGGCACCTACCGTTTTGGTGAGCAGTTTAAAGTGCTGGAAAAATGGCGCATCGGAAGAGTCAAAATAACTTTCTAACCCACCTGTTACAGACATGGTAAGGAGGTTTGCGCCTTTACCAAAATTATTGTTGCGCAGGCTCAAAGTTAGGTTGGTACCGGCAGTGTATGTAGTACCATTCGACAATTCCCAGCTTGTATTGTAGTTGTATTTATCTGCAGGCGACATTAGCAGGTTGGCATTTAGCCAGTAGCCATAATAAGGATCAATGGTGGTATCGGGCCGGTACGTCATACGCACGGATGAGAAAACACCAAGATCGTTCATGTGACTTAGGGTTTGATCGTATTCTGTTTGAGAATAGTACCTGCCGGGCTTCACTACCATGTGTTGCAAGATCACATTCTCGTGCACATAACGGTTGTGGTATCTGAACTGCACACTATCTACAGTAGTTTGTATCATGTTAGGATCCCTGAAATCTTTGCCTGTCTGGAAGTCGGGCATTACACGAACCCTTCTGATCCCATATCTTTTATAAGCATTGCCATCATTGTCACGAATAACAACATTGACGTCGAGCGTTGGCTTTTTGTTGTTCTTTTGAAAGGCAACAAAGTTAATGGCGCTCTCAAAAGGGTTTTCAATATCCCTGAAATACTGCTTGTTAACGGTATCAAGGACAAAACTCACATTGTCGGATGTGAAGTTGTAAAATCCGTAATCTCTCAGCAGATTGGTAATGCGGCTTTTTTCCTGCTCGCAAAGGTCGTAAGAGAAATCGGCACCCTGGGCAAGAATGGTAAGATCCATACTTTCATTCACCAGTTTCTCGGCGATCTTATCATCCACATCAATGGTTACCTTGTTGATGAGGTAATTGGTGCCGGCATCAACATTGTAAGTGGTGTAGGCTCGCTTATTTTTAAGGATGGTAGTATCTGTAACGGTGGCATAAAAGAAGCCTTTGTTAAACAAGAAAGAGCGAATATTTAAAGCCGTGCGTTTTTTTAAAGTACTATCGTAGATAACCGGTGGCTCGACCGTTTTATTTTTGATCTGGTAGTTTTGAGGGTCTCCGCTGAATTTTTTATAACCGGTATTGTAGCGGATCAATTTAACAGGAATACCCAGGAAGGTGCTGTTGGGTTTCTGAACGATTATCTTTTCAATATTGCTTTTGAGTTCTCCTTTCTTTGTAAGCGGCAGGTCTACCTTAAAGTGCAGGGTATTTGACTTTAGGAGATATTTACCATCGGGGACATTTTTGGTGACATTGCAGCTCAATAATGTTAATCCAACAAAAGCCCATAGATAAACCGGTAAGTTGACAATTCTTCTCAGATTCATGTTTCGGCTTGGGACAATTATTTAGATTTGCTATTGATGTTAACCAAGGCGCAAAATAAATATATTCGGGCACTATCCCAGCAAAAAAATCGTAATGAACATGGCACTTATGTAGTGGAAGGAGAGAAACTGGCAGAAGAATGGCTGGCATCGGACTGTAAAATACAGATGGTAGTAGCCCTTACGGACTGGGTAAAAATGAATACAGACCTGCTGGCAAAACATCCGGAAGCAGAAGTGATCCATGCAGAGCCGCACCACCTGGAGTCTATCACGGGACTGCAAACAGCTAACCAGGTAATATTAGTCGCCTATTCTAATAAAACACCGAAACCAATTGCCGCGGGAGCATGGTGCATTGCCCTTGATACGCTGCAGGATCCGGGAAATATGGGTACCATCATCCGTATAGCAGATTGGTTCGGGATTAATCATGTTATCGCTTCCCCGGGTAGCGTGGATTTTTATAATCCTAAAGTGATACAATCTGCAATGGGCGGGCATTTAAGGGTGAACCTACATAAAGAAGAACTTGATGCTGTGTTTAGTAAACTGAAATCGCCTGTATATGCGGCAACACTGGGGGGAGAAAATATTTATAAACTAAAGGAAAAGACACCGGGCTTTATCCTTATAGGTAACGAATCGAAGGGTATTTCCGAGGAGTTGTTGAATATAGCGACACAACAAATAACCATTCCCAGGAAGGGTGGTGCAGAAAGCCTTAATGCAGCCGTATCTGCCGGCATTATATGCGCTCTGTTAATAGAGGGTTAAAAAATATAACGGATTAATCATTTTGATCTTTTTAAACATCTAACAGCAGATTAATATCGCTAAATTCATAGTAGGCATATCGTATGAAAAAGTTACTTATTCTATTAATGTCGCTGCTGGTATCGGTTAGTGGATTCTCAAAAAACCATACACCGAGCATATTAAAAGTGCGCCTGGCAGATAATGCCCCTATTACAGTAGCTATAGACTCAAGGCATTACAGGAAAGCGGGTGCGTCTTTAACGATAGGTGATTTACCACCCGGAAGGCATTACCTGCGTATATATCGCTTTTATGCCTATAGGGATGGTGATGCAGGCAAAGCAAGGCTGATATACGGTGCCAATATAAAAGTTCCCGCGGGAAGCATTGTAACCCTTGTGTATGATATGGGTGCGCATACCATTAGCCTCGGGACCGAATACTTAGATGGCAACACAGGCGAAGAAGCTTATGCGGAGGGTAATAATGGAGGCTTTAATGATGATACCTACAAAGAAAACAGAAAGCCCCATACCGATGATATCTACAGCAATGGAAGCCTGGGCAAGGCTGATATGAATGACCTGGAGTCTAAAGTAGAGGCAAAACCCGGGGACCTGGATAAGGCAAAAGTACTGAAAGCAACCCTGGAAACGCGTACATATAACACAGCACAGGTACGCAGTATGCTGGGATGGCTAAACTTTGAAGATACTAAACTGGACTTTGCCAAATGGGCTTACAAGAATGTGTCGGATAAGAGTAATTATAGAGATCTGCAATCAGAATTTTCTCAGCAGGAATCAAAAGATCAGTTCAATGCCTTTATTGGTTCGCAGAAGTAATGGTTGGTACAGGTTTGGTTGACGGTTTGCTCAAATCATAAAACCTGTTGAATAACATCCCTGTTATACTGCCAACAAATATGCCTACTATGCCGCCTGCAGTAACGTCGATGGGAAAATGCACCCCAACATACACTTGCGAATAGGCTACTAATAAAGCCCATGTAATAGCTACCGGCCATATATGTTTGATTCTTTTGCTTAATGTAAGGCTGCCAAAAACAGCTAATGCAAAATGGTTGGCCGCATGTGAGGAAGGGAAACTAAATCCACTGCCGCAATCAACCAGCCTGTGTACCAGCTGCATCAGGTAAGGATTGTTGCAGGGGCGTATCCTGTGAAAATAAGGTTTCATCAGGTGAGCACTCAGCTGGTCGCTACAGGCAAAAGTGAGCAGGAAGAATACGCACCACATCCAGCCCTTGCGGCCAAAATTGATGGTGATGAACATGAGCAGGAACAGGTAGAGCGGCGCCCATGTAAAAGGATTGCGCAGATAAGGTACAATAGCATCGAGCACGGAATTATGCCAAACCGTGTTCATATAGAACCAGACTTTGTAGTCCCAGGCTATTAACCGTTCGAATAAAGATTGCACTACTGTTTTTTAAATATCATTATCATTCTCGGAGACGTGGCCGCATCGTAAGCGTTCAGCTTATAATCGCCAAAGGTAGCGATCAAAGATAACTTCGCTGCACCGAACATGCGTTCAAAATCGCCCAGGCCAAAGGTGGCTACACTTTCGGTATAATGCCTCGATTTGTTATCTGCATCTACAAACGCTATCTCTTTAATAATATGGTTGCGTTCCAGGCGTTTTTTAATATGGAAAGTATAACTGCCACGTGTTACTATGGACTCCGGTACCAGGCATTTAAGAATAGCATCAGGATTGAGATAGTCAACAATCAGCAAACCATCTTTCTTTAAACCGGCAGCAAATGCTTTAGCGGCCATCATATGATCGCGGTCATTTGCAAAATATCCGAAGCTGGTGAAGAAATTGAAAGCGTAATCAAAATAATTAATGTAAAAGGGAAAGCGCATATCCTGCACATAGAAATGCATATGGTCGTTCTCGTGGGCCTTAGCCATTTCGATGCTCAGATGACTGAGGTCGATGCCGGTAACATCATAACCATGATCTGCAAGCTGCACCGCGTATCGTCCATCGCCGCAGGCAATGTCTACCATTTTGCAGCCCGGCTTTGGCTGTAAGTATTGAAGCAGTGTTTCTACAAATTCACGCGCTTCAGATTCATCACGGTTTTGGTACAATATCTTATAGTAAGGAGAGCCAAACCAGCTTTCGTACCAATCTTTCTGTTCCATAATCAAGTGCAAAAGTAATCAGCAAAAATTGAATGCAAAGGTATATTCTATTGTAGGTACATTATATTGTTTGTGTTTATTATTTGATTGGCCGAGGCAATGAACAAATTAATACTACCTTTGCAGCCAATTTTTAAGAGGAATGAAAAGTACGCTTCGCCGTTTTTTAGTTAATAATCGTTTATTACTTGCCGTAGTACTGATAGCCCTTGGTTTTTGGACCGGCTTTTCCGTAACCTGGTGGATAGCATGGATACCGTTTTTGGTAGCGATCATTATGGTGACCGCCCATTTTATGGTAGGCCCAATGACATTAATACAGGGATATGTAGAAAATGGCGATATGGAAGGTGCGCAGAAATTGCTGGATAAAGTAAAATATCCTAACCTGCTGTATAAACCCATCAGGTCATCTTACTATATGCTGCGGGCTAATTTCAGTACAATGGGTGAAGACCTGGATAAAGCGGAGGCAGATCTGAAAAAAGGCCTCGAAGCGGGCATGCCTGAAAAAGAATATGAAGGAACAGCTTATCTGCAACTGGGAAGCATTGCCTATAAAAAGGGCGATACCAAGGCCGCGCTGGAGCATTTGCGTAAGGCGGTAAAAATAGGGCTGCCTGATGAAGACAGTAAAGCAACTGCTTTTTTACAATTATCGAGCCTGTACCTGCAAAGACGCGATTTTAAAAGCGCGAAACTTTATTTTAATAAAGCTAAAAGTGCGAAGGCTACCAACGACCAGGTTGTAAGCCAGATAAAAGAAATGACCAAATACATGGCCAGGATACCGGGCTAGTATTTTCGCGACATATATTCAAAATAGATCGTGCGTTGGCAGGGGCTACTTTTTATGCCTGATCTGTAAATTATATTGCATACCCGTGCTGATCAAAAAGCCACTTGAAAATTTTGTGTTACTGACATCGATCTGCCTTGAGTAAGGGCTAATTGTCTGTAGCTGTAAAACGACGAAGAACTTATCCTTATAACCTACTTTATTAGTGATGGATGGCTGTATGGTGAAGAGGTATTTATTTTCATAATCCTTATCAACAACATATAACGGATCAATCGGTGAACGGTAAGGATCAGTTTCCCTATATTGGTAACTGGAGAAATAGTTAACACCCAACTGCACCGACAGCGAAAAGGAGTAGTGGATATTATAATAATCCATGCTGCCGAAGTAACCTATGGCCGGCTGTATATAGTGCTTATAGTAACGCGCATATACGTCATAGTCTATATTTTTACCGATAAGAATAGAGGGTATGTTGGTTTGGTGGCTTGAATTATAGAAGTAGCCGTAGCCTGCCAACAGTTCATACCTGATTTTGCCGGTGCTGCTATAATTGTAAAACCCGCCGCCGGCCTCTAAGCCTACAATCCCGATGCCCAGGTTGCCATTAGCAGTAACGGCAAGGTGGTTAACAGGATTGGCAGCGAACTGAAATTCTGTATGATTGGCGCCCGGATAGACAGCGCCTGTTAATTCCCTGGTCTTGTTAAAAAGCGGCGTATTTTGTGTTGAGGGAATATATACGGATCGGATAGCACAGCCCTGCAAGGATAAAATAGTTAATATATACAATGCTGACCGTCTCATTCAGCACAAGATACAAATCAACGTTTATTCTTCAGCCAGGCCTCCATACGTTCTTTCTCATTAATGGATATAGCCATTTCTATTTTCCATTTGCCATGTTTATCCGCTTTGAGGATGTATTCGTAATCGCAGTCGTATAAAAGTGTATTGTTTTCATCGCAATATTTCCAACGCAGTTTTGCTATAATGATCTTATCTGTAATATGGCGCCAGCTACGCAGCTCGGCTACAACGTTTGTGATGCCATATTGCTTATAAAACCCGATTCCCTGGTTGAATAAACCTTCTAACTGGCTGGGCTCGGAGAATACGGTTGACTTTTCGTTAGAAATAAAAATGCAGGGTGAGGCATATAAAAAAGCCATCCCTTTGGTATCGTAATTAGAAAGTGCAGTTGCGTATATATCAAAAAAATCGTTCAGGTTCATGTACATCTCTATCTATTGTGCTTCGTGCGCAAAAGTAAGGAGATAATCATGCAAACCATGTTACAAGTTATAGTCAAATGCCAAAAAATATCCAATGGTGTGCTAATAAAAGCAAATGCATTATCTTTCTTCACCAATACTTATCTATGGCTAATCAAAACCAACAAAGACCAGCCTTTATTGCCATCATATTGCTTTTTTTCTTCTGGGGATTTGTCGCCGCATCTAACGGTGTGCTGATACCCATGTTCAAGAAAAATTTCTCGCTTACACAGTTTCAATCTCAATTGGTTGATTCTGCATTTTACCTCGCCTATTTTGTAGGGTCACTTATTTATTTCCTGGTGTCGCTTACTTCCGGCGATCCGCTGAATAAGATCGGGTATAAAAAGGGGCTTATACTCGGGCTTTTGATATCTGCCTGCGGAGCATTGCTATTTATACCCGCGGTAAATACATCGTCCTATATATACTTTCTTGTAGGGTTGTTTATAATAGCTCTTGGATTTGCACTGCTGCAGATCGTTGCCAACCCTTTCGTCATCAACCTGGGAGACGCATCGAAAGGCTCTCACCGGCTGAATCTTGCAGGCGGAATTAATTCATTAGGTACCACTTTAGGGCCTGTGTTGCTGGCTTATGCACTTTATGGTAAGATAACACCCGGGCAAGACGAAGTAATAGGGCTGGATAATGTAAAAGCGCCATACGTAGTCTTATCTGTTTTACTCATTGGGTTAGCCATATTGATGGCAGTTGTAAAACTGCCCAAAATTGCTGCGGATGATAGCATGGAAAAAAAGATCGGTGCGCTGCAATATCCGCAGCTGGTGCTGGGTATGATTGCCATATTTGTATATGTAGGTACAGAAGTAACTATACCAAGCAACCTTGGAGCCTTGCTGGGCAAAGCAGAAATAAAAGGAATTGATCATACACAGGTAGATAAATACATATCCCTGTATTGGGGCAGCCTGATGATAGGACGCATGACCAGTACGCTGCGCATATTCAATGTAAAAGGTGTTTTATATGGCGTGCTCTCATTTATAATACCGTTTGCAATATTTGGCATTGTGCTTGGTTTTAGTGTGCTGAGGGGAGCAGAGATAAATGACCTGTTGCTTTATTCTGTATGGATAGTACTGTTTGTTATTATTAAATTCATAGGACAGGAAAAGCCTGCGAAGACGCTGGTGCTATTTAGCATTACAGCGATCTTATTATTGTTGGTGGGCTTGTTTACGGATGGAAACCTGGCATTATATTCGATCATGAGCGGTGGCCTGTTTTTAAGTGTAATGTGGCCTTGCATCTTTAACCTTGCTATAGCAGGATTAGGCAAATACACGAACCAGGGCTCTGCATTACTTATTATGATGATATTAGGCGGGGCCGTTATTCCACCCATACAAGGGGCACTGGCAGACATGCCATCGGTTGGCATTCATGCCTCGTATTGGGTACCTGTGGCAGGATTTATTTACCTTGCATGGTACGGTTTAACAGCAAAACGTATATTACAAAAACAAGGAATAGATTATGACGCAACCATTGGCTCTGGGCATTGATATAGGCGGAACAAATACAGCTTTTGGTATAGTAGATGAAGAAGGCAATATAGTAGAACAGGGAAGTATGCCAACGAAAGGCTTTGCTACCATTAACCTCTATTTAAAAGCATTAAAAAAAGAATTATCACCCCTTTTGAAAAAAGCGGGAAAAGATAATATCCTTGGCATTGGCATTGGGGCACCACTTGCCAACCACTATACAGGAGAGATAGACAATGCTACGAACCTGGAGTGGCATGGCGTAATACCTATATGTAAACTGGTGAGTGATATGTTGCAATTGCCGGCATGGCTTACCAATGATGCTAATGCAGCAGCCCTGGGAGAAATGCGTTATGGAAGCGCCAAAGGCATGAAGGATTTCATTATGCTGACGCTTGGTACCGGGTTGGGCAGTGGTATTGTTGCGAATGGCCAGTTGATATACGGACATGATAGCTTTGCCGGAGAAATGGGCCATATTACAGCAGTAAGAGAGGGTGGGAGAGAATGCAGCTGCGGCAGATACGGATGCCTGGAGCAATATGCCTCTGCAACAGGCATAGCACTTACAGCTGAAAAATGGCTGAATGTGAGAACTGATGAAAGTGTATTAAGGCGCCATAAAGGAATGATCACCGGCAGAATTGTAACAGAAGCTGCACGAGGAGGTGACGCCCTGGCGTTGGAAATATTTGATTATACAGCAATAATACTGGGGCAGGTGCTGGCAGATGCTGTGGCGATGACATCGCCGGAGGCTTTTGTGTTTTTTGGCGGACTGGCCAAGGCCGGAGATATATTATTAAACCCTGCAAAGAAATACATGGAACAAAACCTGCTACATGTATATAAAAATAAAGTTAAGCTTCTCTTGTCTTCATTGCCTGATGCAGATGCTGCTATTTTAGGAGCAGCTGCATTGGTATGGCACCATGGAGCGCCGCCGCAAGAAGTTGAAGAATAAAAAAGAGCCCCGAAAAATCGGGACTCCTATTCACCATTAACCAACACTTACTATCTTCTGAACCCCTGGTGGCCACCGCCGTCGGGGGCTCTTTGCTCCATGCGCTGCGGTTGCATTTGCGGACGTTGTTCCATTCGTTGTTGTTGTATTTCTTGTCTTTGTATCTGCTGGCGTTGCATTTGCTGCTGGCGCTGTTCCATTTGTTGTCTTTGCATTTGTTGTTGCTGCTGTTGCATTTGCTGCTGGCGTTGTTGCTCCATCTGTTGCCTTTGTACTTGTTGCTGTTGTACTTGCTGCATACGGCTTTGTTCCATTTGTTGCCTTTGTATTTGTTGCTGCTGCATTTGCTGCTGGCGTTGTTGCTCCATCTGTTGCCTTTGTACTTGTTGCTGTTGTACTTGCTGCATACGGCTTTGCTCCAATTGTTGCCTTTGAACTTGCTGTTGCTGCTGGCGGCCTTGCTCTACCTGTTGTGCACGCTGGCGATCCCATTGCTGCTGCCTGTTATTTTCGATAACCTGCTGGCTATGTTGTTGCTGCTGTACCTGCTGTGCACGCTGCCTGTCAATACCGCGGCCCTGCATTTGCCCTTGATTACCGCCGGGTTGTACAAACCTGCCACCATTATCCCTGTTACCGGGAGCATCTACCACTCTTTGGGGACGAGCTGAACCCCTGTTGCCCATTACCTCTGGACGATAGATATTTACATTATTCCCACGGATATTAGTTCGTTGGGGCCTGTTTATATTGGTAATGTTATATACCTGCGGTGTGCGGCCTACACGGCGTTGAAAATCTGAAGACCTAGGACCATATACATATCTATTGTGGTAGCTATTATTGATAATCGTTGTTTGATTGATGATCGTCTGGTTGTACCTGGGACCTCTATAATATCTGTAGAATGTTGGACTGTAGACATAGTTATACGGGATAAATGTCCACCATGTATAAGGAGCAACATAACCGGAGCCAAATGAAAGGGAGACAGATACATTAGGGCCCATAGGCGCCCAGCCATAGTAACCGCCACCATCTCGCCATGTTACCCATGCAGGGCCCCATTCTGTATCGGGTATCCATACCCAACCATAATAGTCGTCGTAAGTCCAGCGGCCATAGTGAAACGGCGCCCAACCCCAGTCGTAGTCGGATACCCATGTATTACCATATTCTGTCAATGCCCAGTGCCCCCCGGTGTAATATGGACGGAAATCGCCGCCTATATCGGGCCTCCACACATAGCCATAAGAAGGATCATTTATCCATTCGCCGTATGGTGATAGTTCATCATAAAAGGTTTGCATTGTTACAGTAGCGCCGGGCTGTGCTTTAGCAGCAGGCATGGAAAAGACAAGGAGCCATCCCAGTGCCATTAATCCTATTGCGCTTTTAAATAGACTTTTCATTGTTTCTACGTTTGATAATCAGTATAGTTCAAATCAGGTTCCCGTTTTTCACAAGGAAATGTTAAGTATGCGGTAGCCGTAAAAGTAAACCGCCTAAATAATTGCACCACGAGTGTTAATCGCTTGTTAACCGATTGTAAATCAGGGGTTAAGGAGGCTTCGAAATTTCTATATGCAGCCGCCATACCCCCATATTTGCATCATCAAACGAACAAACAACTAAAACAAATAAAACAACAACAAACAAAATGAAAAAGATCATCGCAATCGCAGCTATCCTTACTTCAACTTACGCAGCAAACGCACAGGTTTCTTCTACAGCTACACAAACTGTAAACCTGAACCTTTCTGATGCTATCGAGCTGACCTTCACAGGATCGGGTTCTGCAACAGGAACTGCAGTAAACCTGGCTTTCAATACTGTAAATGATTATGCAAATGGTGTTACCTCTGCAGCACAGGAACTGAAAGTACGTTCTAACAAAAACTTTAGCGTAACTGTAAAATCAAGCTCTGCAAGCTTTAGCTATACAGGTTCTACTACACCTGCCCCTACAATGCCTGTAAGCGGTGTATTGGCTCTTAAAGTAACAGCAAACGGTACCAGCGGAACTGTAGCTACTCCGTTCTCTACTACAGCGTATGCAGGTTTGACAAGCAGCAACCAAAACCTGATCTCTAACGGTAGCCGCGGTGGTAACCAAACCTTCAGCGTAATGTACCAGGCAACACCGGGCTTCACCTACCCTGCAGGTACTTATACTACAGATGTAGTGTACACTGCTACGCAGCTTTAATCAGCTCTCTCTCTTATCCCTTATATAGAAGCGCCTTAACCGGCGCTTCTTTTTTTATATTTGGAGCTATGGAACATATACTACTGCTGCACGGGGCAATAGGCGCAAAAGACCAATTACAAAGCTTAAGCGAACAGCTATCATCAACATACCATGTGCACAACATAAGCTTTTCAGGACATGGTGGAACACCTTATACAGGTGCGTTTTCAATAAAACAGTTTGCAGAAGAAGTATTGGAGTATATAGATAGTAATGGACTGGATAGAGTGAATGTATTTGGCTATAGCATGGGCGGATATGTGGGCATGTACCTTGCAAGATATTACCCGGAGCGGATCAATAAACTGGTTACATTAGCTACTAAATATCATTGGGATCCCGCAATAGCAGAAAAAGAGAATAAAATGCTGGATACAGAGGTAATAGCCAGTAAAATTCCGGCTTTTGCCGCTGCCCTTGAAAAGAGACACGCACCTAATGATTGGAAAGAATTGCTCTTGAAAACGCGGGATATGCTGAGTGCTATGGGGAATGATAACCCGTTAAAGACTGAAGACTATAAATTGGTGAGCCAGCCAGTACTTGTGTTGCTTGGCGACCGGGACAAAATGGTAAGCCTGGAGGAGACATTGCAGGTTTATAGATCTTTATCAAATGCGCAAATGGGCATATTACCGGGTACCGCCCATCCAATAGAGCAGGTGAATAACGCATACCTTACATTCCTGATCAAGAAATTTATTTCTGATACAGATTGATAAGTGGATTTGGTGATTAGCAACATCAATCTGTTAATGTTTTCCCTATTCGTCTATTTATAAGTGGGCTAATTTCGGCATCCACGTTTTTCTGTTACCTTTGAAACCAAACTTTTAACGATTTCATGAAGAACATCGCTCTGTTGGCCGGGGGATATTCCGGTGAGTATGTGATATCTATACAAACTGCTGAAACTATTGAAAAAAACCTCGATAGTTCGCTCTATAATATTTATAAAATCATCATTACCAAAGATGGCTGGTGGCATGAAACCAATAAGGGAGAACAGATACCGGTTGACAAAAACGACTTTTCACTTAATATAGAAGGCGAGAAGGTAAATTTTGATTGCGTTTTTATAGCTATCCATGGCACACCCGGCGAAGATGGCCGGATACAAGGATACCTGGATATGCTGGATATACCTTATACAACATGTAATGCTATCGTTTCCGCATTGACGTTTAATAAGAGCTATTGCAATAAAGTAGTAAAGGCATTTAATGTAGTAAACATCGCAAACTCCGTACATCTTATAAAAGGCGAACCCTATTCTGTAGGTAATATCCTGGAGCAACTGCAGTTGCCCATGTTTGTAAAGCCCAATGAAAGCGGATCGAGCCTGGGTGTGAGTAAAGTAAAATCTGTAGAAGCATTGCTGCCTGCTATAGAAAAAGCTTTTAAGGAAGATAACCAGGTGCTGATCGAAGAGTTTATAGAAGGAAGAGAACTGACGATTGGCGTATATCGTGTAAATGGCTATCTACGAACATTGCCGCCAACAGAGATCGTAAGCAAGAATGAGTTTTTTGATTATGAGGCAAAATACACACCGGGAGTTACCAGTGAAATAACGCCGGCATTGATTGACGATAACATACGCGAGCAACTTGAAACCAAGGCATCTTATGTATACCGCCACCTGAACTGCAGAGGTGTAGTAAGGATGGATTTTATCTTGCAGAAGGGGACAAATAAATTATTCTTCCTGGAAGTAAATACTATGCCAGGGCAAAGTGAGAACAGTATCGTTCCGCAACAAGTACGTGCCGCAGGCATTTCACTAAAAGAATTTTACGGAGCGCTGATAGAGGATTGCATGAAATCCCCTGTATTATAAGTAGTTTTAATTAAAGTAAGATATAATAAGCTGTATGGCTTTGATCAGAGAAGATATCAGGAAATCGTTTCGCTTTAACCTGCTGGTGGTGCTGCTGCTTTGCATCGTCCTGTATGTACTGTTTTTTTCGAGCCTTAGCATTATTACCAGGCATGGACAAGAAACTAAAGTGCCGGGCGTAGTAGACAGAGATGTGAAAATGGCCATTAATCAGTTGGAAGGTATGGGCTTTGATGTAGAGATAGATTCGTCTTACGATCCTGGCCGGCGGCCTTATATTGTATTGAGGCAAATGCCTGATATTGGAGAAATTGTGAAATCGGGCCGCACTGTATTTATCACCATAAACAAATCGCAACCGCCACTGACACCAATGCCCAACCTGCAAAACCTGTCTTTCAGGAGTGCGGAGATGATATTGAAAAGCAATAAGCTGATATTAGGCGATACCACTTACCGGCCTGATATAGCAAAAGGCGCTATCCTGGAGCAATTATATAAAGGGCAACAAATAAGGCCGGGTACCATGATACCGCAAGGTAGCCATATAGACCTGGTGATAGGAGATGGGTTGGGCAATACGGAATTGAATGTTCCTGATGTTGTTGGTATGAGTTATGAGGAAGCTTTGGCAATGTTGAATGGCAGCGGACTTACGGTGACTGCATTGTGGGAAGGAGATATCTCAGATTCTGCCCTTGCTATAGTATATGACCAAACGCCGCAAGCGCTGAATGAACTGGGAGCACCTAGTCGTATAAAAGAAGGAGATATCATTGATATCAGGATTATGCAAAACCCCGGCCCTGATATGCTGAAACATAATAAAAAGCCGGGAGACGGAGTTAGTAATGAAGGGGACCAAAACACTCCTAAAGAAAATGCAGATGATCCATGGAAAGGAGACTAAGGTGTATACTCATATTGTTTTTTTTAGTCTCCGGCCCCTGCCTGCTAGCCCAGGAAGTGGTCGCTCCGCTGGGATTTAACGGCGCTATTATCCATAATAACAGGAGAATTAATGCACCTGTTTCCGCTGCTAACCAACGTGGTGCACAACAAAAAACTACAGCCATCGGCCTGCCTTTTTTCGAAGATTTTACGGGGTATGATACATGGCCTGATTCATCGAAATGGATGGATGTAGAAGTCTATATCAATAATACCATGGGTGTAAGCCCGGTGAGCAGGGGCGTTGCTACATTTGATGGCCTGAATGCGGCCGGCATTCCTTACAATCCGGATGTGAGCACTGCATTGTTGTATGCTGATAGTCTTACTTCTAAATTCATTGGCCTGCTTTCACAATCCCCGTCCGATAGCTTATACTTTAGTTTTTTTTACCAGCCGGCGGGGAATGGATTTGCTCCAGAAGGTCAGGATTCCCTGATGTTGTATTTTAAGAAATCGAACGGAGCCTGGATAAAAGTGTGGGCAAAAGAAGGCACTAATCTAGACTCTTTTAAACAAGTCTTGATACCCATCATTGATACAGCGTATATGCATGATACCTTCCAGTTTCGTTTTGTGAACAAGGCATCGCTGAATACCAATGATGATGTATGGAATATTGATTATATAAAACTGGATAAGGGCAGGAATATGTATGATACGTTGATCAATGACGTAGCCATGTCTGATGAACCATCTTTCCTGCTCAATGATCTGACATCAATGCCTTACAGGCAGTTTATTGCTGATCCCGGCAAAGAACTGGCCGGCCAGCATTTTGCAACTATCAGGAATGGATATAACGCGCCGAAAAGTATCAATTACAACTACAAGGCTGCAGAACAGTTTACGGGATTGCCATTGGGTAGCGGGACAACAAATAGTATAGTAGTGGTGTCTGAAGACAAAGAACAGGTCAGCTTCCCGATGTACACTACAAAACCTGCGCTCAACCATTTGTATGATAACTATACATTTGATACAAAGTATTATGTAGAAGCACAATCACCACCGGATGACCCGGTTAACGATACTATCTTAAAGCACCAGATATTCTATAATTACATGGCGTATGATGATGGAACGGCAGAGAAATCCTATTTCCTGAATATGTTTCCCACCTTGCCCGCTAAAACCGCGATAGAGTTTCACCTGAACCAACCGGATACGATAACCGGTGTATCCATATATTTTGGCAGACAAGTGCCTATGGCGTACAATAAATATTTTTCTGTCTTTGTGTATTCGGATATTGGCGTCAATGGCGGTTCTGAAAATGCGGTATATTCTGAAGATCTTTTGGTGCCGGGCTATATGCGTAATGATTTTACCTGGACCTATAAATTCACGAATCCTGTACCTATGCCCGCAGGAACATTTTATATAGGAACCGTGCAACCGGCCTTTGGTAATGCCGATAGCCTGTACCTGGGCCTTGATGTGAACCGAACAGGCGGAAACCATCTATACTACAACGTTATTGGTTCCTGGCAGCCATCTACCATAGACGGCGCTGTGATGATAAGGCCTATGTTAGGCCCCGTATTTGCTAGCGATGTGCAACAGATAGCGAAGCCGGGCAATCGCTGGTTTGCAAATCCTAACCCTGTACACGACAGATTGAAAATAGAATATGACATCTCTGGCGATGGCACTTATTGGATAGCAGATATGCAAGGCAAAGTGATTTTATCAGGAAGCATAAAAAGTGAGCAATACCTGGACGTAGCAGACCTGGCGCCCGGCGTATATATTGTTCGCCTGAAAGTAGGTAACCAGCAATTGCAGCCACAAAAGGTTATAAAATACTAATATTGCAGTATGCGAGAAATTACTGTAGAACAACTGAAAGAAAGATTAGATGCCGGTGAAACATTAAACATCATTGATGTTCGTGAACCGGAAGAATACAAGGAATACAATATTGGTGCGAAATTGATACCCCTGGGCCATATCCTGAGCATGCAGATAGATGAATTGGAAGATCTAAGGAACGAAGAGCTGATCATTCACTGCCGTTCGGGTAAGCGTAGTATGCAAGCATGTATGGTGCTGGAACAACTTGGTTTCACCGATACAGTGAATGTTGCAGGCGGAGTGCTGGCATGGAAAGAGAAGTACGGAGATACCAGGATCAGCTAAGGGAGGTTGCATGCACGATATAGAACCATATTTTAACTGGCGACATCTGTACGCAGCTGAAGAGGACGAAAAATCTCCTTTTTATGGCCGCGAATACAGTGAATTTGAATTCTCTAATACCGTTTATAATTACTACATACATCCGCAATGGGATGAGTTTGGATCAAGGACTTTATACCTGAAAGTGCTTTATGCCGACTATGACCAGAATTATGCGATCATTGAAATGATAGGCGAATGGAATGACGCAGTGGAAAATGATATCATGGAACTGAAGCGCGAAGTGATCGACCAGATGATCGCAACAGGTATCTATAAATTCATACTCATAACAGAGAGCGTCCTTAATTTTCACAGCAGCGATACTGAATACTATGAGGAATGGCATGATGACATCAAGGAGGAAGGGGGATGGATCGTTTCGATAGATATGCCTGAACAAACTAAGTACGACTTCCATCGTTCGCACGTAGATAATTATATACGATTGATGGATATCCCTAACTGGCGCACCTATCAGCCTCAGCATTTTTTTCAACTGGTAGATAACCAAATGCTGCGCCTCTACGGCGAATAATGCAACATATTTAAATTAGTGCTAATTCCTGACTGCTTATTTTACAGATAAAAAGGATTAGCACTTTAGGTTATGAAGATAGCATATTATCTTTGTGGCCGTTTACAATTACATTCTACAAAATACAGACTACTAATTATGTCCTGGAAACAAGCTTTTAGCAGCTCGGTTGGCAAGAAAATTCAAATGTCGCTAACCGGTATATTCCTGATCTTATTCCTGATAGTGCACTGTTACATAAACGCCCAAATATGGTTTGGTGAAGATGCGTTCTTAACTGCTGCACATTTTATGGGTACGAATGTTGTTATCCGTACGATAGAGATCGGATTGTTTGCATTCCTGATACTTCATATAGTACAGGGTTTAAGCCTGTGGGCTAAGAACAGCAAACGCCGCAATACGCGTTATGCAGTAAAAGCGGGCAGCCAAACGAGCCCATGGTACAGGCGCTCTATGGGATTGTTGGGAACTCTTATCTTGTTGTTCCTTATCATCCACTTGTCTAAATTTTGGGGACCTAACCGTTTTGCACAGACTTTTGGCAGTGGCGAATTGAATCTTTATGAACTGATGAAGGAAGAGTTTCAGAACGTGGTTATTGTTGTTATATATCTTTTAGGTTGCTTTGCCCTGGCATGGCACTTGGTACATGGTGTTTACAGTTCTATGCAAACACTGGGCCTTACTACCCATAGATATAAGACAATGATCAAAAATGTAGGTGTGGC
The DNA here is from genome assembly GCA_018267955.1 of Bacteroidota bacterium. Taxonomy (GTDB): domain Bacteria; phylum Bacteroidota; class Bacteroidia; order Chitinophagales; family Chitinophagaceae; genus Polluticoccus. Next base: position 124,995 of record JAFDXL010000010.1, on the reverse strand, counting down.
TTTTTCCATTATCGTAACGGTAATTTTTGCCCTGATGCCTATTTCTTTTTATATGCATTGGGTAAACTAATTTTCCTTCAACTTGTTTTAAAATAATCGCGAATCTTTCCGATATGGCACTTAATTCTAAAATACCTGCAGGATCTCTTGAAGAAAAGTGGGAGAAATATAAATCGACCTGTAAGCTGGTAAACCCGGCTAACAAACGCCAGTTAGAAATAATAGTAATAGGTACCGGGCTTGCAGGCGCATCAGCCGCTGCATCTCTTGGTGAATTAGGTTATAAAGTAAAGACATTCTGTTTCCAGGATAGTCCGCGCCGTGCACACTCTATTGCTGCGCAAGGTGGTATCAACGCGGCCAAGAACTATCAGAATGATGGTGACAGCACTTTCCGCCTGTTTTATGATACGGTGAAAGGTGGCGACTACCGCTCTCGTGAGGCTAATGTGTACAGGCTTGCGAGCGTGAGTGCTAATATTATTGACCAGTGCGTTGCTCAGGGTGTTCCTTTTGCACGTGAATATGGCGGACTGTTGAGTAACCGTTCATTCGGTGGTACACAGGTACAACGTACATTCTATGCGGCGGGGCAAACCGGCCAGCAGTTGCTGATAGGCGCCTACCAGGCATTGGAAAGGCAGGTTGCATTGGGTAACGTTACCCAATATAGCCGCCATGAAATGCTGGAGGTAGTTATGATAGACGGTAAAGCACGTGGTGTTATTGTTCGCAACCTGGTAACAGGCGAACTGGAGCGTCATTTTGGCCATGCTGTGTTGCTTTGCAGCGGTGGTTATGGTAACGTATTCTACCTATCGACAAACGCCATGGGCAGTAACGTAACAGCAGCATGGAAAGCACATAAAAAAGGAGCTTATTTCGGTAATCCTTGCTTTACCCAGATACACCCGACATGTATTCCTGTAAGTGGTGACCACCAATCGAAACTGACATTGATGTCTGAATCGCTGCGTAACGACGGACGTATATGGGTGCCTAAAAAACAAGGAGATAACCGCAAACCAAACGATATACCTGAAGAAGAAAGGGATTATTACCTGGAACGCAGGTACCCTGCCTTTGGTAACCTGGTGCCACGTGACGTTGCCAGCCGTGCTGCAAAAGAGCGTTGTGATGCAGGTTATGGTGTAGGTGCATCTAAACAAGCAGTTTATCTTGATTACGCCTCAGCAATACAGCGTTATGGAAAGATTGAAGTAAGCAAACAAGGTATAGAAAATGCAGATGCTGCGACCATAACAAAACTGGGTAAAGAAGTAGTAAAAGAGAAATACGGCAACCTGTTTGAAATGTATGAAAAGATAACAGGTGAAAATCCATACGAAGTACCGATGCGTATATATCCTGCGGTGCACTATACAATGGGTGGTTTGTGGGTTGACTATGAATTGCAAACAACAGTTCCCGGTTTGTATGCATTAGGAGAAGCTAACTTTAGCGATCACGGTGCCAACAGGTTGGGTGCATCTGCGCTGATGCAAGGGCTTGCTGACGGGTACTTTGTAATACCTTATACATTGGGTAATAACCTGGCAGACGATATCCGTACCAAAGCAATACCTACCGATCACCCGGCTTTCGTAGAAGCAGAAAATAATGTACGTGACCGCATCAACAAACTAATGAGCATCAAGGGTACGGAAAGCGTAGAAAGCTTCCACAAACGCCTTGGTAAGATCATGTGGGATAAATGCGGTATGGCGCGTAATGCACAAGGCCTTAAAGAAGCTATTGAAGAGATCAAAGCATTGCGTAAAGAATTCTGGAGCAACGTACGCATACCGGGCGATGTAAATGAATTCAACCCTGAACTGGATAAAGCAAACCGCGTTGCAGACTTCCTGGAGCTTGGTGAGCTGATGTGTATGGATGCACTGAACCGTAATGAAAGCTGCGGCGGCCACTTCCGTGAAGAATATCAAACGGAAGAAGGGGAAGCACAACGCCAGGATGATCAATATATGTATGTATCTGCGTGGGAATATAAAGGCGACAGCAATTTTGAATTGCATAAAGAAGAGCTGATCTACGATGTAGTTCACCCAACCCAACGTTCATACAAATAATAGTAAACTTAAAAAGAAAATATTCCGTCATGGAGCATTATCATATGAATCTCACCTTAAAGGTGTGGAAGCAGAAAAACAAGAATGAAAAGGGACGTTTTGAGACTTACCAGGTAAAAAACATTTCTTCTGAAATGTCTTTTCTTGAGATGTTTGATGTACTGAACGAGCAGTTGGTTGCAGAAAATAAAGAGCCTATCGCTTTTGACCACGATTGCCGTGAAGGTATCTGCGGTATGTGCAGTATGTACATAAATGGCCGTGCACACGGGCCATGGCATCATACAACTACCTGCCAGTTGCACATGCGTGAATATAAAGATGGCGATACCATTGTTGTAGAACCATGGAGGGCCAATTCATTCCCTGTAATCAAGGACCTGGTAGTAGACCGCCAGGCATTTGACAGGATCATACAAGCAGGTGGTTATGTGTCTGTAAACACCGGTAATGCCGTGGATGCAAACGCTATACCCATTGAAAAGCATGATGCTGATGAATCGTTTGCTTCTGCTGCCTGTATAGGTTGTGGTGCTTGCGTGGCTGCATGTCCTAACGCGTCTGCAATGCTGTTTGTATCAGCTAAAGTATCTCACCTGTCACTGTTGCCACAAGGTGATCCTGAGCGTAAAACACGTGCCATGAATATGATACACCAGATGGATAAAGAAGGCTTTGGTAGCTGTACCAATATTGGTGCCTGCGAGGCGGAATGTCCTAAAGGTATATCGCTTGAAAATATAGCACGCCTGAACAGGGAATACCTGGGTGCAATGTTTGACGGAGGATCTCAAAACGCTATATAGTGAAATTTTAAAATCATCATATTGGCTGCCCGATAAAGGCAGCCTTTTCTTATTTTTCGCCCATGATCAGGAAGTTGTTTTTAATGCTCTTTTGTTTTGTAACCCTTCATACACATGCACAAGAGCAGTTTGTTGATACCAGCCATTTGCGCATCAGCCTGCTGACCTGCGGCACAGGAGATGAGATATGGGAGACCTTTGGGCACACAGCAATAAGGGTTACAGATAGCATTAATGGTACAGATAACGTTTATAATTACGGTACTTTTAATGGTTATGGAGATGATTTCGAAATGCAGTTTATGCGAGGTAAACTGTTATACTATGTTTCCTATTATCCATACCAGGCGTTTTTGCAGGAATACCTGGAAGCGCATCGAAGTGTGCAGGAACAGGTTCTGGATATTAATGGCCTCTCCAAAATATCTATCTATTCTTTTCTTAAACACAATGCGTTAGAAGAGTATAAGTATTACAAGTACGATTTCTTCTTTGATAATTGCGCCACAAGGATACGTGATGTATTTCCCGAAGCACTGGGAAAGAAATTCAAATATCGCGATGTATTGCCGGGAGGAAATTTAAGTTACAGGGATATCATAAACAGGTATTTCTATCGGGTGCATTGGGAGCGCGTAGGGGTTAATATATTGCTGGGCAGTAAGATAGATGTTCCGATGACCAATAATGATATCATGTTTTTGCCGGATTACCTGAGAGATGCTATGGCAGGAGCAACCGTTAATGGTAAAATTGTTGCAGGGCCAATGCAATTGATAGAGCCGGGGTCGGAATATAAACCTGCGGGTGTAAATATGCCTTTGCTCTTAATGATAGGCATATGTTTACTTACAATGGCAGGACTATTTATCCCATCCCTGCAGGTTTTAGGGAAGATTATGAGTACCCTGCTATTGGCTATAACAGGGCTTTTAGGGTGCCTTATTATGGTTATGTGGTTGGGTACCGATCACCAGGCCTGTCAGAACAATTTTAACTTACTGTGGGCATTGCCAACGAATGTGATATTTGCATTTGCGAGCAAGCGAGGCAAAACATTATACCCGCTCGTGGCAATAATTTTGATTTTTGTATCGTTGTTCTTACACGTGCTAAGAATTCAGCAGCTGCCAATTGTAGAGCTTTCTCCGCTTTTGCTATCATTGGTTTTAGTGTATGGCATGATTTATAGGAGCAATAAACAAATTGCAAAAAGTGGAAGTTAAATATACCTCATCTATAGATTTTCCTAAACTGAATTACAGGGTTGGCGGAAAAGGGAATGCATTGGTATTGCTGCATGGTTTTCCTCAATCCGGTGCCCTTTGGAGCCAGATGTGGGAAGGACTCTCAAATCAGTTTAGGATTATAATTCCTGACCTGCCCGGCGCCGGGGATAGTACCTTTTTGTCGAGAGAGATGAGTATGGAACAGATGGCGGATAGCGTGAAGCTGGTACTTGATACTGAAAATATCACAAACGCAGTATTTGCCGGGCATTCGATGGGAGGATACACAGCGCTTGCGTTTGCAGAATTGTACCCCCGGGCTGTTAAAGGACTGTCAATGGTGCACTCCGTATGCGATGCCGATTCTGAAGAGAAAAAGGAGAACAGGAGAAAAGCCATTAGTTTAATAGATAAGGGGGGTAAAGAGGCTTTTGTTAAACAGATGATACCAGGCTTGTTTTGTGCGGGCTTTAAAGAGAAGTCTAAGAACGTAATTGAATACCAGATACAGGAAGCATGCAAAGTACCTGGTGATAACCTTGTAGCTTTTTACAATGCCATGATAAACAGACCTGATAGACGAAAAGTGTTGAAGGACGGGCATTTTCCCGTGCAATGGATAATAGGGAAGGAGGATTCCATCGCCTCTCCCGAAAAGGTTATGAACCAATCAATAGTCGCAAACGTTAACTTTGTAAATGTTTACGACGCATGTGCACATATGAGCATGCTGGAGCAACCCGTTGAATTAGTAAAAGATTTAACGTATTTTGTTAAATACTGTTATAAAATGTAACACCTATGAAGTTGCGTAGCGCAATTTTAATTCTCTTAACGGCGATATTATCTGTCATTTCTGCGCCGGTATGGGCTACGCATATTGTTGGTGGAGAATTATCCTATAAATTCATCAGCGGTGACGGCAACGGTAGATTGATCTATGAAATAAGATTAGTGATATACCAGGATTGCATTAACGGCTTGCCGGATGCAATTATGCAGGATAACCCGGCATACATTGGCATCTTTACCCAGGCGGGTAATGCGATTGTCCCAATTGACTCTATTTACAAAAAGGAAGATATAGCTGTACCGCCCAACTTCAGTAACAGTTGCGTTAACAACCCGCCGCCCACCTGCCTGAAAAGAGTAACATTTGTGAAACAATATGCGTTGCCGCAAAATACAGCCATGCGTGTGATCTATGTAAGGTGTTGCCGTAATGCTTCAATATTAAATATCAACAATCCTAGCCAGGTTGGCGCTACCTATTATTGCGATATTCCATCATCGAATATTGGTATCAATAACAGTGCGGTATTTAAAAACTATCCTCCGCAAATCATTTGTATCAATAATCCGTTGGTTTATGATCACTCCGCTACTGATGCTGACGGAGATTCTTTGAGCTACGAATTTTGTGATGCTTATCCAGGTGGTGTATTCAATAACCCTAAGCCTTTTCCATCGCCCGTATTGCCGGCGCCCATTACTGTGCCCAGCAATAATCCGCCGAGTTATGGATATGTAACAGGTTTTTCGCCAACTAAGCCGATGGCTGGAAACCCTACCATACAAATAGATCCTAAAACGGGTTTGATAACCGGTACGCCTAATTTGCAGGGCAGGTATGTAGTGTCTGTTTGCTGTAACGAATGGAGAAACGGAATCCGTATCAACACGGTACATCGTGAGTTCCAGTTTGTTGTAACCAACTGCTCCAAAGCGGTGGTGGCGGATATACCGCAGCTATCCGAAGAGTTTAATACCTATATAGTAGATTGCCAGGGCACATCGGTACATTTTTTAAATAGAAGCACCGGCGGTTTTGCGTATGACTGGGATTTTGGTGTGGAAGGCGCTAAATCGAGCGATTTTGAGCCGACATTCAATTATCCTGATACCGGTACTTACGTAGTAAAGCTGGTTGTAAATAAGGGAAGTACCTGCCCTGATAGCATATCAAGGCTGGTAAAAATATATCCATCGATTGATGCAGAGTACCTCTACAGCGGTTTGATGTGCCCGAAAACGCCAATACAATTCACCGATACTTCTACCGTTACCTATAAACCGCTTATTGAGTGGAAATGGAATTTTGGTGACGGTACAGATGATGTTTACGATCGCAACCCGGTGCATTCTTTTGCTCAAGGGGGAAATTACAAGGTTTCACTTATTGTAAAGAGTATTAAAGGGTGCCTTGACACGGCAACGAAAGATGTAAATGTGAGCTGGTTTGATCCATTTGCCGGCAATGATACAGTGATTGTAAAAGGGGAGACCATTAACTTTTATGCAATTGGCGGCGTAGAATTTACATGGACGCCAGGCGACAGGCTTAACTTAACGAATATCAACAACCCACAGGGATTTTACCCTGATACCGGGCATTATAACTATAATGTACACATTAAAAGCGCTGCCGGCTGCGAAGGTGACGATTCGATAAAGGTATGGGTAGTAAACCAGTCATCGTTATTTGTGCCCAGTGCATTTACACCTAACCGCGATGGATTGAACGATTACCTGCGTATGATAAGTGTAGGATATGCCAAAATTAATTTCTTCAGGGTGTTTAATCGTTTTGGTGAGTTAGTATTTCAGACAGATCATATTGGTGATGGCTGGGATGGCACCTACAAAGGTAAGGACGCCGATATCGGTACTTATTTCTGGGTTTTATCCGTCACAGATAGATTTGGGAAAGATGAACTGCAAAAAGGCGACGTCACGCTACTACGATGATATTTATATGAATGTTCCGCAAACTGCGGAACATTTTCATTTTAATACTATACGTGTTGTATTGCGCACGTGGTAGTATCTTTAATATTGAAAATTAAGAGACATAAGCATGAACAAACTGGTATTGGTTACGGGTGCGACATCTGGTTTTGGTGAAGCTATCGCAAAAGTGTTTGCCGCAAACGGATATGATCTTTGTATAACGGGAAGACGCGCTGACAGATTAAATCAGTTGAAACAAGAGCTGGAAGCGAAGCATGGTGTGCATGTAACAGAATTGATATTTGACGTAAGAGACAGGAGTCAGGTTACGGATGCAATAAACATATTGAAAAACAAAGTAGGGAGAGTAGACATTCTTGTGAACAATGCAGGCTTGGCATCCGGTTTATCGACCATAGACGAGGGCGAGATAGATGATTGGGACCTGATGGTAGATACTAATGTAAAAGGCTTATTGTATGTAACAAGAACTGTATTGCCATTGATGAAAGAAAGAGGGGGACATATCTTTAATATTGGATCTACTGCGGGGAAGCTTGTTTATAAAAATGGGAATGTGTATTGCGCAACTAAGTTTGCGGTGGAAGCACTGAGCCAATCGATGAGAATAGACTTGCTGCCTTATGGTATAAAAGTTACCGCAGTGAACCCCGGAATGGCGGAAACCGAATTTTCGTTGGTACGCTTTAAAGGAGACCAGGAAAGGGCTGACAATGTTTATAAGGGGTTTATGCCATTACAAGCAGAAGACATCGCCAATACCGTGTATTACTGTGCTACATTGCCGGCGCATGTTTGCATTAACGACCTTACGATAACCTGCGTGAACCAGGCAAATGGCATCTATTCAATAAAAGACGCTGAAAAAGTAAACAGCACCAAATAGGATCTATGTACGAATCGACAACGCAGGTACGTGTGCGCTATGGTGAAACGGACCAGATGGGTTACCTGTATTACGGATATTATGCATTGTATTATGAGGTTGGCCGGGCAGAGGCTATAAGACAGCTTGGCTTTACCTACAAAGAACTGGAAGATATGGGCATTGTAATGCCTGTAGCAGAACTAAATGCAAAATATTTGCGGCCCGCGTTATATGACAACCTGATAACGGTAAAGACTATTTTAAAAGAGTTGCCCGAAGGGCCTAAAATCCAGTTCCATTCAGAATTATATAATGAGCAGGAACAACTGCTGAACGTTGGTGTTACTACGTTAGTGTTCTTCGATCCGAAAGAAAAAAAGAAAATAAATATGCCTGCTGAATTATACCAGCGGCTTGCACCGTTTTTTAGTAAATAGTTATGGCTAATATAAAAGCATCCATTATTACTATAGGGGATGAATTGCTGATAGGGCAAACAATAGATACTAATTCGGCATGGATAGCCCGGCAATTGAACGCGTTAGGCATTGATGTAGTGAGGCGAATAGCTGTAGGCGATAATGCACCGGATATACGCAAGGCACTAGATGAAGAGATAGCTGCCTCTGATACAGTTTTGATAACAGGCGGCCTGGGGCCTACCGCTGATGATATTACCAAGCCCTTGCTATGCGAATATTTTGGCGGTAAGATGCAAGTGGATGAGCGTGTGCTGGAACATGTAAAGGAAATGTTTGTTCGCAGGAATCGTCCGTTTTTGGAAAGAAACCTAAAGCAGGCGGAGGTGCCCGACAATTGTACTGTGCTGTTTAACAGGATGGGTACGGCACCCGGTATGTTGTTTGAAAAGAACGGTAAGCTGATCATTTCTATGCCCGGAGTACCTTTTGAAATGATGGCCATTATGGAAGATGGTGTATTGCCACTTTATAAAAGCCGCTTTAAGAGTGATGCAATGGTGCACCGCACGCTTATTACCGCGGGGGAAGGTGAAAGTTTTATTGCAGAAAGGATCGCAGATATAGAAAATGCATTGCCACCCTATATACGTCTTGCATACTTGCCTAGCCTGGGCATGGTGAAGCTAAGGCTTACGGGCAGAAGAGAAAATGAAGAAGGGCTTATTGGCGAAGTGGAAGCATGGCAACATAAGCTGCACGAACGTCTTGCTAATATTGTGGTAGCATCAGAAGATATATCTTTTGAACAGATACTGGGCAAACTGTTAAATGAAAAAGGCTCCACCCTTGCACTAGCAGAAAGCTGCACGGGTGGCTATATTTCACATCTGATAACACAGGTTGCCGGTGCGAGTAAATACCTGAAAGGCTGTATTGTGCCTTACCTGGTAGAAGTAAAGGAAAATGTACTGGGGGTACAAAAAGAAACACTGGAGGCATACGGAGCTGTAAGTGAACCTGTAGCAAGAGAAATGGCTGAGCGGGTAAGGGAAAAATTAAACAGTGATTATAGCATTAGTATAACCGGGATATTGGATATTGATAAAGTAGAAGGGGAAACTGCTGCATCAAGGACCGCGTGGATAGCGGTGGCATCTGCAACTGAAACCCAGGCAAAAGAGTTTCGCTTTAACCATGACCGGATAAGGAATAAAGAAAGTGCGGCCATCATGGCGATGTTCATGTTGTGGAAGTTTATCAAAGGCCGCTCATGAATATAATATTTCTGATAGGGATGCCCTTTGCGGGTAAAACTTATTGGGCAAAAAAGTTGTCTGAAAATTATCGTGTACCCTATGTAGATATGGATGACATGATAGAAAAGGCACAGGGGAAAACAGTATCAGAAATATTTGAAACGGATGGAGAAGCCAATTTTAGACTATTGGAGCATCAATTATTAGCAACAATTATTGATTCTTATCAACGTCCGCTGATTGTGTCATGCGGTGGTGGTACTCCTGTATTTTATGATAATATGCAGCTAATGAACAATGCCGGGTGTACTGTGTTTTTGGATGCCGGTATAGCAACACTTGTCGATCATTTTGAGCAAAAAGAAGACACTAACGAACGCCCATTGCTGGCTTCTGTTTCGGATATACACGGCGAATTACAGTTGTTGTTTGAAAAGCGGAAAAATATATACAAGCAAGCGCATTACATTTTGCATTCAGAACAAATTTCCATTACTAATTTTGATAAAATCTTTTCCTTATGCATAAGCAGTCGTTGATGGCAGGCGCTATTTTCGCCGGGTTGGCTGTAATATTAGGGGCCTTCGGTGCTCATGCCTTAAAGCCGATACTTGGCCCCGACCTCCTGCAAACTTTTGAGACTGGAGTTCGCTACCAGTTTTATCACGCATTAGCGCTGCTGGCTGTAGGTATCATTCACTTATATGCACCAACTAAAGGGGTAACAAGGGCGGGTACCTTTTTCATGATCGGTATCATTTTGTTTTCGGGTTCACTATACCTTTTGGCACTTCTTAAAGCTAACGGAGGTGAAGGCCTTGGTGCTGTTGGTATCCTTACCCCGATTGGTGGCGCGTTTTTTATACTGGGTTGGATCATGTTGATATTGGGTATTCGTAGAAAATGAGGACTGTTAGATTGTTAATTATTAATTTTAATCTCTAAACTCAAGATAATGAAGGTAGTAGCGATGATCTCAGCTTGTCTGCAGTCACCGGGGTTTTCTGAAAAATTATTGTCGGCTATAAAAGGAGTGCCGCTGATAACAAGAACTTATAAAGCTGCTGTAAGTACGGGTCTGTTTTCTGATGTGATTGTAGTAACTGACGACAAGCGTATTGAAGAAGAGATAAATAAGGCAGAAGGTAAGGCAGTGCTTACAAAACACACATCAGAAAGTGGTTTAGAAGGTATCGCCAAAGTAGCAGCGCTAACAGATGCAGACTTTATAGTGTATGTGCAAGGGAATATTCCTTTTATAGAAGGCCAGGCGGTACAAAAACTGCTTCAGCTATTTGAGGGCAACATGGGCAAGAATATCGAAGCAGCATCGATGGTGCAAAAGTTGCAGGCGCAAGACAAGATTGACAATACCTATGTTATCAAAGCAATTTTAGACCTCAGGTTATTTGCTATTTATTTTTCACGTGCACCGATACCTTTCATCCAGGACAAAACGTTCCAGATCAGCCGTTATGCACATATTGGCATTTACGCTTTCCGCAAAGACCTGATGCTGAAAATTTTGGGATGGCCAATGTCTCCGCTGGAACACGTGGAAAACATAGAGGCATTACGATTGGTGGAAAACGGAGTGCATATTAAAATGATGATCGATCAATCGCACCAAATGGAGGTGAACACAGCAGCAGATATAGCCGAAGCGGAAGCACTGATAGAAAAAATGGGCTGGGAATAATCTCTTTACAGCGTGCGTCCATACAAAATTACAAGTATTGTTTTCGTAGTCCTGTTAATATTGCTGGATATCGCTTACCTGGGCGGTATTATAGAATGGTGGTGGCTGGCAATATTACTGGTACTGTATATCCATGCGCTTGTATTTGGAGCTATATATATACAATGGAATTTCTTTATCCAATCCAGCAACAGAGGGAAAAACGAGAGATTTATTGCCATTACATTTGACGATGGTCCGGCTAAACAGACGAGCCTGATACTTGATATTCTAAAGCAAGTGAATGTAGAAGCTGCATTTTTCTCTATAGGTAAAAACGCAGTACAAAACCCTGACCTTGTAAAGAGGTGGCATAGGGAGGGGCATCTTATTGGGAATCATAGCTATTATCACGGATTTAATTTTGATTGGCAATCGAGCAAAAAGATGGCTGCAGAAATTGAACAAACTAATCATGCTATAATGGAGATAGCAGGTGTAACTCCGAAATTATTCAGGCCGCCATATGGAGTAACTAATCCCAACCTTGCACGTGCTGTAGAACGCACAGGTATGTATAGCATTGGCTGGAATGTGCGGTCTTTCGATACCAAAATAAAGGATCCGAAGAAGCTGCTTAGCAGGATATTGGACAAACTGCAAGGCGGGGATATAGTGTTACTGCATGATTCTATGGCTATTACGGCTGAAATTTTAACGGAATTTATTGTGCGGGCCCGGCAAAAGGGCTATACCTTTGTTCGCGTAGATAAACTACTTGGAATTGAAGCCTATGCGTAGATCGTTACTTAGTGTATTCATTATTATTTGCAGTCTTGCAGTACAAGTACAAGCACAACCCAAAGGATTTGAAGCAGTAAAAAATGTATCTTCCTTTCAGCAAGCACTTTCCGCAAACAATGCCGCGATAAAAACCATAAGCAGTGATTTTGTGCAGACTAAGAGCCTGGCATTACTTTCTGACAAGATCAAATCGAAAGGAAAATTCTTTTTTCAGAAGGAAGATAAAGTGCGTATAGAATACACCAGCCCATTTTCTTATCTGCTGGTAATGAATGGCGGACAGGTAATGGTGAAGGATGAACAGAAGACGAGCAAAATCAATACGAAGAATAGCAAAGCAATGCAGTCCGTCAATCGCATTATGATTGATTGTATGCGTGGCACTGTGTTCCAAAACCCGGATTTTAAGGTCGCTGCTTATGAGAGCAATGGTGCATATCTATTGTCGCTCGTTCCCGCAAATGAGGCAATGAAGAGAATGTTTAAGCAGATAGATGTATTTATGAACAGGAAAAGCCTGGAAGTGAACAGGCTCACCATGACAGAAACAGGCGGAGACTATACCGATATGGACTTCGTGAATACCGTACATAATGCTGCATTAAATGAGAGCCTTTTTAAGATCAAATAGTCTTTTTCTTGTCATTTTATTAGCGGCATCCTGCGCATCCCCATACAAAAAATTAGTTCCTGACAAGAATTTAGGGAAGTCGGCTCTAATATATAAGCCACAATATGATAAGGTATTATACCGTTGTACTGTAAATGGAAGGATCGTTTTTAAGAAATTCCATCTAAGTGGTTTATTGTTTTTCAAGCAAATGGAAAATGGCACGGTACGTGCTATATTCCAGAATGAGATGGGTTTTACCTTTTTTGATTTTGAATGGAGTAAGGATGATTCGTTCATGGTCAGGCAGATAATACCCGAACTGGATAAGCCGGCATTGGTAAAGACCTTGCGAAAGGACATGAACCTGCTACTCATGAAAGGATTGGACAGAAGTTCGGAAAAATCCTTCACGGACAGTAGGGGTAAACGGCAGTATAGCCGTTTTACATTAAGCAGAGGGTATGCTTACTACATATCTGAAGCAGGTAAACTGGAGCAAATAGAAAATGCAGGTGAGAAAAAGAAAGTAATAACAATAAAACTGATGGGTAAGGGAAAAGATGATGCTATGCCTGATAGCGTATTCTTTGACCACCGCCGAGCAAATTTTACGATAGCACTACATAAAATAGAGTCCCATGTTGATGAATGATTTTTATAAGATCGAATACATGCAGCGCGAGCCCAATAGTTTTTCGTGTAAGGTAGCCTTCAATACACAGCATGATATATTCAAGGGACACTTTCCCGGACAGCCTGTAGTGCCCGGAGTGTGTATGATGGAGATGGTAAAAGAACTACTGGAGCAGCAAACGGACACGCCTTTGTGGATGCGTAACGCAGGCATCGTAAAGTTTCTGCAACTCATAACACCAGATGTGCAACCGGTAGTAAATATAAGCTGGCAGCAAGAGGGGAAGGGCTATACGGTGAATGCATCTTTTAAAAGCGATGCTTCAGACCTTTTTAAACTGTCAGGGAATTTTGAAACTGTCTGATCTCTAATCTTTATACATTTCCATAATAGAAACGCTGATGGCTTCATAAATGCGCTGCCATTGCGGATGTTTCCCGAGCATATCCAACTGGCGCTGCATAGTAGCCGTATCGCGACGTTTGGCAGGGCCTGTTTGCTGCGTTGCAGGGGATAGCGACGCAAGCCTGTTAACCGATTGTTGGATAATAGGGTAGAGTAATGTAAACGGTAAGTTTTTCTCAGCACATATCTGCTCTGCAATAGCAAAAAGATGATTGGTGAAATTATTGCTGATGACGGCTGTAAGATGTAAAGATATTCTCTGGCCACTATCAGCTTCATGGCTAATATTACTGATAGCATTGGCTGTGGCGCTTATGATCTTCTTTGCAAGATCATCCGAAGCTTCCCATACTATGGGGATGTCCTTTGTTTCGGGCAGATTATCCTTTACAATAGAGTACACCGGCCATATTACACCTGTATGCGTAGCTGCACCTTTTACTGCATTCATATTAACGGACCCGGCGGTATGTACGAGAACAGTTTTTGAGAACGATAATGATGTAACAACTTCGCCAATGGCATGATCTGAAACGGCAAGTATGCAGATATCGGCATCGTCTTTAACACCGTTTGAAAGATCGTATGAAGTGGAGCCAATACGATCTGCGAGAGATTTGGCGGATTCTACATTACGGCCATAAATACCCGTACAGGAGAAGCCGGCAGCAGCCAGCCTTGTGGCCATGAACCACGCAGTATTACCCGTGCCTATGATGCTAAACCTCATGATAAGCGTTCTTTATTAGCCATATAATAATCCTGCATTACCTGTTTTACCTGTTGTTTAAGCTCCTGCAAATTATCAATCGTCAATCCGGCAGTAGGTATTGCGGGAAGGAAATGAAAATGTATAGGCTTAGGCCTTGCCCATAATTTGGTATCGTGTGGCAGGATAACACCTGTATTAAAGATAACACCGGGAATGATAGGCTTTTGAGCTTTTATAGCGGTAATAAAAGCACCGTCGTAAAACTTTTGAAGTGGTTCTGCAGTTTTGTTACGCGTGCCTTCGGGGTAGAGGCAGAGGTGTAAACCCATATTGAGCATCTCGTGCATGCGCGTGAAGCTTTCACGGCGGCTGGCTTCACTTTTACGATCTACCAGTATAGACCCTGTTTTATAAATAACTCCAAATATGGGTATGCGCGACATTTCTACCTTAGCCAGCGTTTTATTTGGGCCGGGTATCCAGGGAGATGATACCGGAATATCTACCAGGGAATTGTGATTGATGACAACAACATAATTCTCGCCTTTTTTAAAGTTTTCCTTGCCTTTGCGTATTACAGGGCATCCCACCAGCGGCATAAATACGCCCATCCATGCCCTAAAAACAGGATGGAGCAGTTTGGATTTTAACGGATCATTGAAAAACGAAATGATCCAGATAGGTATGAAAACAATAAGCATGGTAGCTACAAAGAATAGCATACCCGCAAAAAAGTAAACAGTACCCAGAATGTTTTTAATAAGCTTCATTATTCGTTTGATTTCAAAGCCCAGTCTATAGGTTTTATACCTTTATCCTGCAGCCATTTGTTTGCCTTACTGAAATGATGGCAACCAAAAAAGCCATTGTGGGCCGATAGCGGAGATGGGTGTGCAGCTGTGAGCACCAGGTGTTTGCTTTTATCTATCAGATCTTGTTTTGACTTGGCAAAGCTACCCCAAAGCATGAACACCACATGGTCCTTTTTTTCTGAAATGATCCTGATGACATCGTCTGTGAAATGATGCCAGCCGATTTTGCTGTGCGACATAGGCTTGTTGGCTTCTACCGTCAATGCCGCATTTAGCAGAAGCACACCTTGTTTTGCCCATTTTTCGAGGTTGCCGTGATTGGGTATATCTATGCCAAGGTCTTCGTGCTGTTCCTTAAAGATATTAACCAAAGACGGCGGCGGAGGTACACCTAATGGTACGGAAAAACTAAGTCCGTGCGCCTGCCCGGGATTGTGGTAAGGGTCCTGCCCCAGGATCACAACCTTAACGTCTTTAAAAGGTGTGGTGTTAAAAGCGTTGAATATAAATTTGCCGGGCGGATATATTACTTTACCTGCGGCTTTTTCTGCCTTCAGAAAATTTGCAATCTCTGTAAAATAGGGCTGCCTGAATTCATTTTTAAGTTGTTCTTTCCAGCTATCCTCTATTTGTACGTTCATATATCGTGGTGATGTGTTTTAGTTACTTTTTTCGTGGTACATATCTTGGATTCGCAGTAGCCGGCTTATTATTTGCAGGTGTAGCTGGTGATGTTTGCTGAGCATCCTCTCCGCCGGGTTGCATAATGCTGAAACTTCCACACATGCTTTTGCTCCCCTTGATCTGTGTAAATACAAGGAGGTACATATCTGTTTTTTCAGGGGTGAAGGAATACACTATGAAGTTTTGCTCCTTCGGCTTTTTAATGATGCGTTCATCGATTTTTTTATCTGCGCCATCAAAAAGCTCCATGCTGATCTTTTTGGCATCTCTGTTTCCAATGAATATCAGCTGGTATAATTTGCCTTTATCTAACTGTACTGCAACAGGGAAGGGTTGGTGAGATTCCATGCTGATCATGGCATCTTTATATACAGATAGGCCCTGGGAGGCGAAATCGTGCTTTAACTGCTGAGACTGGATACGCATTGCTTTATCGTCGCAACCGAGCGCCGGTTGTTGTGCATATATAGACTTAGAACCCAATAAGAAAACAACCAGGCAAAATGAACGGATGATACGTTGCATGACTACATTTTTTGAGATAAACGAAGATAATATGAAATGGCGCAGGTTTAACATCAATACTTATTCAAGGCCTTTGGTTTTGGAAAAAATGTTGATAACCAGCACGCCGAGCATGATCAGTATCATACCGATGATAGCCGGGGTATCGGGAACCTGCTTGTAAAGAAATATACCTGCTATAGTAACCAGCACAATACCAATGCCACTCCACAATGCGTAAGAAATACCTACCGGCATTACTTTTACCGTAATGCTCAGGAAATATAGGGCAGAACCATAACCCGCGATCACCAGCACGCTGGGCCAAAGCTTAGTAAGGCCTTCTGAAGCCTTCAGGCTGCTGGTTGCAATTACCTCAGAGACAATGGCTATTAATAAGTACACATATTTCATTGAGCAAAGTTAGCCCATTATTGCAGCTTAGAGTATCTCTGCAATATGTTTTCGGATGTTATCAGATATTTTATCCATAGGTAAGTCGTTACTATCCTTACCGAAAGGATCTTCAATTTCTTCGGCAATAAGCTCCAGGCTGCCCAGTACGTAAAACACAATAGCAACTACAGGTACTACCCAGTAGCCAAGCGAAAAGGTATATGCTACAGGAAGCGTCATTACATATACAAAAAGGAATTTCTTAATGAATGCGCTGTAAGAGTAGGGGATAGGCGTGTTTTTGATGCGTTCACAGGCACCACAAATATCTGTAAAGGCGGTAATATCTGCATTCAGCGTAAGCAGCTCCTCCCCGGTAATTACGCCCCGCTTATGCATCATAAATATCCGGGTCATCATAATGCCGGCTACCTGGTTGGGGGCGTGTTTATCGATATCCACCTTTTTCAATTCCGGATGATCTATTTCATCGAGCATATAACGGGTTACCTCTGCCTGCAGATGGCTTTTGAGCGTGGTAGCATATAGCGGTATTGCTTTACGGAAAAAATTACGGGCATCCTCATCGCCATGTGGTAATAATGCATTTAGCTTTAATGCAAGGTTGCGGCTATTGTTTACCAGCGCACCCCAAAGCTTACGGCCTTCCCACCAGCGATCGTAAGCAGTATTTGTCCTGAAGACCAGCAATAGCGATAAAGCGAAGCCTAGCAGGCCATGTAAAAGAGATAAGTTTTTTAAATGGGTTTCGGTATTAGCGCTGAAATAATCGAGCTCGATAAATGCTATGCCTGCCGAATAGATACTAATGATGAGTATCAGGACGCTTAGTTTTCTGAGTGTATCAGACTTATGAAACTGGAATAGTATTCCGAACCAGTTTTTGGGATCGTATATGCGCACCTGCTACTTATTGAATGTCTACAAATAGCAACTTTTGATCACCGATATAGCCTTCCAGTTCGTCATATACATTTACGGGCCCTACACCTGCGGGAGTGCCGGTAAAGATAAGGTCGCCGATGTTTAGCGTAAAATACATGGATACATATTCAATGATCTGATCGATGGTGAAGATCATGTCATGACTGTTTCCGCGCTGTACTGTTTCGCCGTTTCGGTTTAATGAGAAATTGATATTGTCAAGATCCATATCGGCAGAAACGGGCATAAACTCGCCAACAGCAGCGGATCCGTCAAAAGCTTTTGCAAGTTCCCAGGGCAGGCCTTTTGATTTTAGTTTTTGCTGCAGGTCTCTTGCCGTGAAATCTATACCTACCGTTACAGCATTGTAGTATTTGTGCGCGAACTTTTCTTTTATGTATTTCCCGTTCTTACAGATCTTATAAACCAGCTCACATTCGTACTGAAGATCGTCTGTGAATTCGGGGTAATAAAGCGGCTTTTCGGGAAAGAGCAGCGCGGTGCGGGGCTTGATGAATATTACAGGCTCTGTAGGAACATCATTGTTCAATTCTTTTGCGTGTTCCGCGTAATTTCGTCCGATACAAATGATTTTCATACCTTGATTTTATGAGCCGTGTAAAAATAAAATTTCCTGATGAAAAACCCTTGTTTTCATGCAGTATTAGTGTGCGTATAGGAGATATTAATTATGGTAATCATTTAGGCAATGATTCTGTGCTGTCTATCATCCACGAAGCCCGGATGCAATTATTGAAATCATGGGGTGGTAACGAGCTTGATATTAAAAATAATAGCCTTATAATGGCGGATGTGATGATCTCTTATCGTGGAGAAGCATTTTATGGAGATAAATTGAATGTGGGCATATACGCTGACGATATTACGGACAGGTCATTTGACCTGTTGTACCATATGTCTGCGGAACAAAACGGGCAGGTAAAGGATATAGCGCATGCCAAAACCGGAATGCTATGCTTTGACTATAGCACCCGGAAAATAGCATTGATGAACGAGGAATTAAAAACTCTGCTGAAAGGTGGTGTTTTTTAAAAGAAATTCTATTACCTTTGCCATCCCAAAATGGCGAGGTAGCTCAGATGGTTAGAGCGCAGGATTCATAACCCTGAGGTCACGGGTTCAACTCCCGTCTTCGCTACATGAACAAAGCTGCACACAGTGCGGCTTTGTTATATTTATTAAATAATTATGTAATTTGAACTTTAGTATACTGGGTCAAACATAGGTCAAACATTTATCTTGCAAAGCTTTGGTGGATTGTTAATTCCGACTGTTCTCTATTGAAACCTAAAGAGGGATGGTGAAAGTTATTACCAATGGTTTTTTTACATTAATATGGGTTCAATTTCAAGTCGTGAACTTTTTAATATTATCCGTTTTAGTTACGCTAGACTCAAAATCTGGTTTCAGCAATGGAGTGCAGGTTCGATTCCTGTTCTGGGAGCACTGATTATCAATCAGTTATGAAATAAGGTCACAATTTTGCGACCTTATTTTTGACCTACAAAACCAGACTAAAAATCTTCCATTACTTACAGATTATCAAATAGTTATTCTACTCTTATCGGCTCAAACCAGACTAATTATCAAAAATAAGTCTGGAGGCAGATTTATAACTGAATCAATTTCAAAATATTACAAATCGCATTTTAAATGTTTGCCCGCAATACACTTTTTAAACCTTGCGAAAGGTACTGCAGCTACCTGCCTACACAACAAACGAAGCAATTGCAGCTATCGATAAGTTACCTGTTTGATGTCTTTTTCTATCGGTTGACATAACTTTATATAGTGCGTAAAATGAAAGTTTGTGCAACCGAATCGGGATATATTGCAAGCCATGCTTCACTGCCATTATAAAGCATGGCAGCTTGCCAAGAATGATCCACATCAGGTAGCAATCCCGGCAGATCTAAAAAAGCCTCTTTTACTTTCCACTGATTCTGTTACACCAGAAGATAAACTTGTCTTGACAGCATTAGGTATTGCATCCTCAAGTACTACAACTATTCTGCCGGTACATATCATTTATAAGAACCAACAAACATCCACACTGAAATTAAAATTGACTTCTGTCAAAGCCCGGAAATTACTAACCGATACTTTACAGATCATTGACAATAATACTCCTCCCACTTTTTACAGGAATCCACATTGTCCTGAATGTCCTTTTCAGAATGCATGTCTTTCAAAGCTGGTCGAAAAGAATTGCATCAGTTTGATGACAGGCATACCACCCAAAGTGATATTGAAATTTCATAAAAGGGGTATTTACTCTATTCAGCAACTTTCACACTTGTTTCGTCCAAGACGACGGCGAAAACATCCGCAACCATCTGGCAACTATTTATGGGAATTAAAGGCGCTTGCTGTAACGGAGCGAAAAACATTTGTCCTTTACCCGCCAGATGTAAAAGAAACACCTGTTTCCATTTATCTGGATTTTGAAGGCCTACCGGATGAGCGTTTTATATACTTAGTAGGTGCAATAATCGTAACGGAGGATGGAATTAACAACCATTATTCATTTTGGGCTGACACTCCAAATGAGGAAAAGGAAATCTTTGTCCGTCTGTTTGGATTATTGAAGCAATATCCCGAAGCTACGATTTATCATTATGGCAGCTATGAAACCAAAAGTCTTCAGTATGTACAGAAGAAATTCCCAGCACTTAAAAGCGAAATTGTAACTGTATTGCCAAGGATGTTTAACCTTCTGGCGCTTTTACGGACACATGTTTATCCACCTATTTACAGTAACGGATTAAAAGAATTGGGGCATTTCCTAGGCTTTAAATGGAATCAAACACTTGATGATGGCAAGCAAAGTATTCAATGGCGAAAAAAATGGGAAGGGAATAAGTACAGTAGCATTAAAGAATCACTTATACAATACAACCTGGACGATTGCAAAGCCCTATGTGTCGTCAGGGAATGGTTTACACATTTGGCGCAAGGGAGCGCACAGGACGGTATACAGGAGGTATCTGAAATGAAAAAACAAAGCTTGTTCAAGTTTCAGAATAATCCTGAATTGGGAGATGACTTCCAATTTATCAGTAAAGCAGCTTACTTCGATTATCAGCGATCAAAGATCTATTGGAGAAATAAAGAGGCTTTGTCGATATCTGCCATTGCTTTAGCAAAACCGACCGAACACAAAAAGGGAGTACCTGTGTGGGAGCCGCACAAAATACATGAAACGATCACCTTAACTCCTTTAACGGAATGCCCTAAGTGTGGGTCTGCCAAAGTATATCACTATCATCAAAAAAGACGTGTAGTACAGACCGATCTTAAATTCGCTAATACCAGTATTAAGCAACACGTGACAGAATACATCGGAACTAGGTCAAGATGCGGAAAATGCTGGCAACATTATAATGATCACATCCTCCGGCGTACACAATATGGCGACAACCTTTTTGCCTATGTCACCTATCTGTACATCAACTACAATATCAGCAACTATCTTATCAGCAGTATCATGCAGGAGCAATTCGGGATCTGGATCAGTCCAATGTACCTGGTGATGCGTAAACAGAAATGGTGGAAACAGTGGGAGCCGGAAGTAAGTTGTATCAAGGAGATTATTCTACGCAGCCCGGTCATCCATATTGATGAAACATCTATATACCTGGAAAATAAGAGTGGCTATGTCTGGGTATTTGCCACTGCACACACTGTACTCTACCATTATACAGATACGAGAGACGGAGCTTTTCTCCATGAATGGCTAAAAAACTATAAAGGCATTATTATTACGGACTTTTTTCCTTCGTATGAATCGCTGCCAGTCATCAGGCAAAAATGCCTGATACATCTGATTCGCGATTTGAATGATGATCTTTTTAAAAATCCCTTTGATGAAGAATACAAGACTATTGTTACAGGTTTTAATACACTGCTCCGGAAGATTATTGCAACTATTGACCGATATGGTTTAAAGCGGCTGCATTTACAAAAGCACATAAAGGACACGCAGTATTTCTTGCAGCGTCACGTAGAAATCCTACATAAAAGTGAATTGGCAGTTAAATGTGCTAAACGCTTTCAGAAACATTGGCAACAATTGTGGACGTTTCTGCAACATGACGGCGTTCCCTGGAACAACAACAATGCGGAAGCGGCAGTAAAAGCATTTGCACAATATAGACGTGGTGTAAAAGGAATGATCGGCGAAAATGGATTGAGAGATTACTTGAAAATGCTCAGCCTTGCCCAAACTTGTCGATACCGTAATATACGCTTCCTAAATTTTTTAAGGCGTAAATCTGGCATCTGGGAAAACGTACATCCTGATATTTTGCCCGGTTATTTGCCTTTTAGCCAGGCAAGACAATATGTACGAAAGCTGAAACTGGAGAAACGCTCCGAATGGGTAGCATGGGATCGATCCGGGAAACGTCCGCATTTTATCCCGCTCTATCCGGAAAAAGTATATAAGGACAACGGTTGGATCAGCTGGGAAGATTGGGCAGGGTGCAGCTTCTGGCCGTTTGAAAGAGCCAGGACATATATGCGGCGATTAGGATTGAAAAATCGAGAGGAGTACCGTATATGGTTAAAAAGCAAAAAGCGCCCCAAGACAATACCTCATGAGCCTGAAAAGGTCTATAAGTATGCTGGATGGAACGGCTTGGGTGATTGGTTGGGGACTGGAAACATTCAGAATCAAAGGAAGAAAAAAATGCCCTACGAGCAGGCAAAAGCGTATGTGCAGGCCATCGGCATTCAAACATGCGAAGCATATATGATATGGAGTAAAACAGGAGAACGTCCCGCTACCATTCCTGCAGCACCAGATAAAGCTTATCATGAATTTGAAGGATGGGGGAAATTCCTCGGCACAGCTCGTGTCGCCAATCAATATAAGATTTTCTGGAGTTATGAGGAGGCTAAACCCTTTTTAGCACCACTACATATCCGGTCTAAGAACGTATTTGTTACCCTATGTAAGAATGGCACTATCCCACCCGAAATCCCAAGAGATCCCAAAGTTCATTATACCCGGATGGAGAGCTGGAAAGGGTATGAGGATTTCTTAGGAAAATTGTAGATAGTCCGCTTAAATTCTTTCAGAGTACACTTCTTCAAATTCTGTAAATTATATCTAACTTTTATGAAATGTTGTATTATTTGAGATGTTGTAATAATACATCTCCTTCAAAACAATTCTTTCTTCCTCAATCCACAAATCCTCTTTTATCAGTTTGTCTATCAGATCCTGCTCATTTGCGGAAAATGCGTTTCGGTCCAGTCCTGAAAAGTCTTGTTTATAGTTCCATCTACTTTTGTGCATAAAGGAGTCACTGGGCAGATAATGATGATGCGGCGGCGGTACTAAGATTTTAATGGTTGCTCCACGACTTTCCAATCTGGCCTTGATACGTTGAAATATCCGTAACCCATCAAAATCCCAGTCACAACTATAATAGATTGGATAAGATAACTCCATTTCATCGATGTCTTTCACAATAGCAATATTGTTACCGCCAACATGCCATAGTTTAACTTCAAGCTCTTTAGCGTTCCAAGGCTGTTTCAGAAAGGATTTGTTCTCACAGAGGATAATGGCTTTAGGTTTAGGATAATCTACTACCAGCCTATACTGCAAGTCTTTTGAGTTTTGTGGAAATTCATCTATTTCTAAAATTTTCAATACCGCATTACGTACGCTATCCTTAAATTTCAAATATTTCGAACCTGCATAGTCGAATATTTTACCGGAAAAATCTTCAATATTTAACAAGTTACCCTTCAATTCATCTTTGCTTTCATAAATAACCATCAAAGTACGGATATCCTCCTCGGTGAAATTCTTACCACCATCCGGACGGATGTCTACCTGGGTAAGAAAGTCGTAATAGTATTGATACGCGGATTGAAAATATGCTTCGTAATATGCCTCATAACCATCTTGTGCCACCAGGATCTTATTGTTTCCCTTCTTTTGCGCAATAAGATCTGTCTGCGACATCAAGTATCTTATAAAATCCAAGTCCTGAATTTTAGCAACGGTCTTCTTTTTCTCGTACAAGTCATGCAAGGCTTTCAGTAGCGGCCATGTAAAATCCGTATTGTTAGGTAGTTTCTTCAAAGATTTCATTTATGTTTTCCGTTAATTGACCATCATGGAAAATGCCCAGCGGTGGCACATAGGTTAGCCCGGTAGCATCCTTGTTGTCGTGCATGATATAGATATATTGCCCATCGTTGTTGATATCACCGGCAGTATCGATAGACATGGTTATGAGCTGGTAGCCCTCTTTCTTTGCCAGGGCATGCAACATTTCATAATTGCCACCCAAACCCTCCGCTTCGTCAATCGGCATCACACGTATACCTGAACGATCTTCATCTTCGATCAGGGACAATCTTGCCAAACAAAGTAAGGCATTGGCGGTGTAGGTTTGTCCATTACTCCCCGAATTGCTCTGACCGTCTTCCAGCTTGATTTCAAAAAGCAGGTCAAAATAAGAGCGTGGATTCAGGAGGTCTTCTACTTTAGCATTCCTATCGCCATTGGCATCTCGAAAAACACTGAGCATGATATCGCTAATATCCTGCTTATGGGCAGACGCAAACAGGCCCACTTCCTGCATTTCATGGTTCAGGCGTTTTCTGAAAACCTTCATCCAGTCTTCAGGGTAGCCCGGCGCAGGCTTATGTTGCAAGTTGGCATAATTACCACCTGTAATTTCATGATTGGATAAATACCGGCCTATGCGCTGTACTTTGGTCAGGTATTCATTATAGGCTTTATGTACTTCACTAAATACATTGTGGAGGATCTCTATCTTTCTTGACCCGATACTTTGCAGATCATTGGCCAGTTCCGTAAGCCTTTTCTCAATCTGTTCACCGATAAGTTCTTCCTGGAGTTGCTGTGTAGGAAAAACCGTAGGCAATAACTTATGCGCCAGCACGCCCACCGAATAATCTTTCAAGATCGTTTTGTCTTCTATCTCTTCACTGGCAAATTCATAGGTATTTATAAACCTGTTATGGGCAGTTTCACTTTGTTTTTCGTCCGGCTCGCGATCTATTTTGACCATATCCTGATCGGCCACAAAGTCGCGCTGATGCTCGGCCATAAATTTCATTTTTGCTTCATTAAGCTTATCCAGGCTTGATATGCACCGCTCCTTTTTCTGTTCCCGGAGGCTTTTTGCTCCGCTATAGTCAGCCTCTGCCTTAGTATTCATCTCGTGCAGTTTGTGCATGGCAGGATTAGTACCGAAAAGCTCCGCTTCCAGTCCTTGCATTTTCCGCAGCGAAATAGTTTGGTTTATTATAAGGTCATCCAGCGCATTTTCAGCAAGCAGCAGATCGCTTTCTACTGCTTGTAACAACAATTCGAAATCAGTACCACCATAGTGTTCGTTCATATAACACACCGCTTCATCGATCTTATCTTTAGCATCCTCGCCAGCACGTTTCATCAGCGTATAATTACCAAGCGCAATACCATAAGCCTCCTCATCTCTCTGATAGTCTGACAGGTGCTGTTTCGAATTTTGAAAGGCAGAGAGATGCCGCTCCAATTCCGGCGGCGTTAAATGTGCTATATCGTCTATTGGTACAAATAACTCACTTTGGTTGGCTTTGTATAAGGCAATCGCCTTTTCTAATGCCGGATAGGCTTCCAGTTTTTCTTTTAGGTTTTTTAGCTGCTTATATTCCTGTTCTAAAGTATCAAGCTGTTGCTTCAGCGCCTTTAATGGCACACGATCCAGTTTGATTTGATCGTGCGGCACGTTGAGATGCTGTTCTGGTACATACGCAATATATTCATAGAGGCCATTTAGTTCCAGCCAGAATCCCTTATCATCTGCGTTGACTACGACCGGATTTTTAAACAACCTTTCCGGAAAGGGCAGATATCGCTTCTCCGGCGGAATGGGGGCTGTTCTCGACAGAGGTTGAAAATGGAATAACAAACTTTCCTGCTCTATATTCAGTGGCAGCGCTAGCTGTGCAATAGCCCAATGAGCCAGCGATGCCGGATTGTCGAGGTCTGAAAACAGTACCTGAACCTCCTGCTTTATGATAGTTTCCTCCAGCTTCTTCAGCTTTTGCAAAGTCCTTTCCCACGCTGTTGCAAAGTCCTTCCGATACCAGTCCGATTGCTTGAACTCACCTTGTAAGCGGTGCGTCTGCAGATAAGCTTCAAACGCCCTAAACGTGTCCGCGTCCGTCAGCTTGCTGCGTTCTTCCGCGTGCCATTGCCTGATGGCAGTCAGATCTTGCCGGTCGCCGGTCAACCAACGGCTTACTGTGTCAATCAGGTCCTTATACCTTGTACTTTCGTCCAGCAGCTTTTTTGCACTGTCTTTTTGTGTTTCAAGCATTGCATTATCCTGCTCCGCATGTTGGCGTTTGTTTCTTAATTCCCTTATAGCATCATACCTGTTCGTTATGTCTGTTTTTTTCTTGGTGGCTAACCTTTTCGCAACCAAAAATTTTCGTGCGCTACTTACTTGATAGGCTTGCTCTGCTTGTTCCAATTCTTGGGTAACACTGGCATTTTCCCGGAACCAAAAGCTTGTACTCTCCTGACTGAACTGCTTTCTCAAAAGATGGTAAGCGTTAAAATCATGCATTACACGCTCTATCTTTTGTTCCTTATCCTTGATTAGTGCAATCTCCTCCTGCAAGCGCTGATGTTGCTGGTGGTCTGTATGAATGTTTTGTAGTTCTTCGTTGTACTTTGCCAGGAGTCGCTTTTGGTCTGCGTCGCCAAACAGAAACGTTTTTAAAGCATCTGAATGGGTAAAAAAACCTTTGCCCCTGGAAAAAGAACGGATAATGGCCGCATAGCTTTTCAGGCTTTGCTCGTTTTGACTAAGATCTACAGCCAGTATGCCGTTATTAAAAAGCAAATGGTGGTACTTCTTATTACTTATCTTTTTCAGATAGCCCTTTTCCAACGGGCTTTTTTCCAGGTTTTCCAAAGTGTCTATCTGGCCATCTACCAACAGATCTTTGTAAAAAACAGGCGCGTTCATTGGTGCAAGTATTTCCTCAAAATCGTATCCTGCCTGCACAATAAAAAACAGCATCTGCGTGCTCGATGACTCCAGGTAGCCGCCGAGCGCAATGTATTGGCGTGGTTGCACCTCCACATTGATCAGGATATAGCCGCGTCCGTAGCCGCCTCCCGCACTTTTCAATGCCAGCCCACTGGTATCTCTGTTTTTTACGCCTTCTGTCCCTGACTTAAAAACACCGGAACCTACCAAAAGCAATTGTATAAAATCGGCGATCAGACTTTTGCCACTTCCGCTTTCGCCGCTAAAATCAGTACGAAAATCATGAAAACGATAATCGCAATTGAAATGCTGCCTTATGTTGAGTGTAGACAGGCTATATATTTTGGGTTGAAACTTAGCCATGCTCCTTGCGCTTTATAATTTCGTCAATCGTTTCAATCTGTGGATAGTAAATCCTTCTTAACCTTTCAAACGAGGGCTGACAAGTAAAATAATCGCTGTCGTTTGCATCCTTTTCTATCCAGCCCAACTGATGAAATTCGGAAAAGGCTTTATGAACCAGACTATTTAGTTTTCCTTCGTTCATATCTGAACCGGCGTCGCTTTCGATAGACGACACTACGCGTTGCAACTTATTGAGCAGATCGTCGTATTCCTGGTACAACAGGTTAATGAAATCCGATATTTTAGACAATTCAATGTTGCCATCGAGTCTGAATACTTTGAAAAAGAGCAGCCCTATCAGGACATATTCGGTTTTGAGATACGCCTTAAAGGAAGGATCGGAAGGTATTTTTCCCCGTGAATGTTCATGAAAATCAAGATAAAAATAGGCATTCCACCCTTCGCCCTCCTTTTTGAGCAGCATGTCAAAAAAGTCTTCATAATAAGCCTGCAGACTGTCATGGTATTTGTCCAGGAAGGCATAGAGCGCAGCCGGTTTAGGGAAATTGCGCTGTATGTGCGTGCCCGACCTGAGCTGGTAGTCCAGTTTGGCAAAGGTGCCTTTGGCCGCCCTGTCCGTCATAAATGCATAACGTAGGTTCAAATCCTTTTCTGTATCGTCATGTTCCATAATGAAAGATTTTGATAGTCGGGATTATGATATTCTTGCTGGGCTACACTTACCGTATATTGCCGACCATTGCACTGTTTCACCAACCTTTGCGCAACCCTTACAGGAATGTTCAGGTCGTTCTGTTCGGCAGCCAGTATGTGGAAGAAGAAAGGAGAAAAGTCCAGTTGGCCATTTTGTTGTATGTGCCGCAGCGCCTGTTGGGTCCAGTCCTGAATGCGCTTCCTTTGTGCCAGCTTCTCACGGTTCTTAACCATAGCCACCATTGTCTGCTCCGTATCTACAGATCGGGCCGTAGCGGGCAGCGGCGCTTTTCTGCTGAGATCCTTTTCGGTAAGTACACAAAACTTGGGGGCCGCTTCCGGTATTTTGATGACGAGCGGCATCACTTTCTCCGGCAAAATAAGTTTTTTGGTTTGGCCTTCCTGACGTGTGTACGAGGTATGATCGAGCAGGTAATGAATAAATTGATCCGTTTTACGGTCCAGTTCCCTTTGGTTAAACTCAAAAATAAACTCCCGTATACCGGGCTTAATTTTATCAATACGCACACTCACCTGGTCAAGGTGGTTGCGAACGTGTTCGTTATACTGCATTACCTCAGCTATGCTATCCAGCAACTCAAAACATGCAGGATCTTTCAGCATCGGCTCCAAGACATCATCTATATCATAAGTGATCTGAAAACCGGCTTTGAGTTCATCTACATGCTGTTTGATAGCATCCAGACCCGCGCTAATGTTATCGATCACCTGCACGATGTTTTCCTGTGGCTGTTTGATCTGGAAACGAAAATCTGCTACCGACTGGCTTACTTGTTGATCCAATATTTCTATCTGCTTGGCTAGCTCAACGCTACGCTGTTGGAAATGATCTTCCTTCCATATAAATAGTTCTTCGGCTGGCCCTTTTTCAAGGCTTACTTTCAGGGTTTCCAGCAGGTGTTTAAACAGGCGCTCTATCTTGGCCGGATGGTAGCTTTCGGAAAGACGTTTGGATATTTTCTCACAAAACTCTATTCCATAGTTTTTAAATCCATATAGCTTCCGCTTCCGATCTCGCCAGAGAAAAAATTCTTGCAAACGCAGGATAATGTTGTTGTTGCGGTTGCTCTCTTCCCGCAATCCCGAACTACCCAGATCGCTCAGCACCTTATTGATCACCTGGATAATCTGGTCTTCCGTAAACTCGTTCTGTCCGTATTTTTGATACAGCGCAAGAATGATCAACCCATCTTCCTTATTGGGGATGAGTTGGTAGTAGCGTGGTTTTGCTTCGGAATAAAGATCAATTTCTTTCATGGCATAAGGTAATGGTCCTACAAAAATTAATTCACTAATTTCAACTTGCCGAAAGTCTCAAACTCTATAAAAGTAGATTTAAACAGTCCGGAAGGAATCTTCTTTTGTAGCAATAAATGAAAATTCTCTTCGTGGGTCGAAACAATTAGTTGCTTGTCCAAGGATAATGTCAACCCTCTAAACAAATCTATAAACGAAAGAATATTAATGCTATCCATTGATTGAATTGGATCGTCAATAAAAATACAATCCACCGGTTGCCCATTATCATCTTTAGTTTTTAAAGCACGAGCTAAAAAAATACTTAAACTTAAAATGTTTACCTGAGCAGTACTAAAATATAATGAAGGGACGGATTTTAATAAGTTCCCGCTCTCATCAAGAGAGGTTGTATAAATCTGTAATCTGGGTTTGTTTTCAGCAAAATCACACTCGAACTCAATCTCTTTGTAATCGGGATGAGGGTCAATTTTTTTATAAATGGCATTGATTAAAGGGGTATAAAAATAGGCTTCAATATTACCTTTGAGGTACGTTTTCAGACTTTCTTTTTCGTTGTTTAACTCTTTCTCGGCACTACCCAGCTTCTTTAGATTGTCATTGATTTCTTCAATTTTGTCTTGTATTATTTTAGATTCTGTAGCTTTTATGCAAGCATCATTTAAGATTCTAACAATTTTATATTGTTCAATTTTCGATTCAGTTTGTTTTTCCAGTTGTTTCTGCCTGGCTACAAGATCTATAAACGCTTTTTCAATTTGAAGTTTATCTTTATCGCTTATCTCTATACCAAACTCCGACCGAATATAATTTTCATAGCTTTCATAGACCCTCAATGCCAAATTTTTTGTATTGTTTACTTGCTGGCATTTTTGGATGTACTCATCCTTAGCTAAAGGATAACTGGATAGCGTTATCTTTATATCGTCTAGGGCCTTATTTAGCCCTTCTTTTTTCTCTGTTAAATCGGAAATAGTGAGCTGAATGTTCGATATGTGTTCTGATAATATGGATTTTTCAATAGTAGCACTCAGTTCCCTAATGAAATAATCCCGTACTTCATTATAATCTTTCGAAGACTGATGTTTTAAAAGATTAGGTTCTGAAATGCTTAATTTTTCTTTAGTAGATTGAATGAGTGTTTCTTTCTCTGATAGTGTGTCTTCATTTTTTTTGATCTGATCAGAGCACTCTGCTATTTGGGTATTTATTTTTGATAGTTCCCCTTGTACTTTGGCCGATAATTCTTCAAATGTCTTGGTATCGCCCAATGATAAATTGATCTCGTTTAAGATCGATTGGCTACCGTTTAATTTCTCTAGATTGGACTTTCGCTCAGAAGTTAATTTATCGGTTACATTTTGGATGTTTCTATAATCCGATAAAAAGGGCGCTTTGATTGTAGAAAGTGCGTTTTTAATCGCTTCTTTATCAGCAGATAACTGTAATTGCAGTTTGTTTATTTTCGCTTCAGTCTCAGTTTTTTCTTCTAAATATCTTTTTAATTGACTATCCAATAGCTCATTAGATAAAATACTTTCAGATAGCTTTTCAAATGTGCCATAGTCCTGGTTGCAGAGCGGGCAGTTTGAACTTTGCGACTTGCTTGCCAATTCCAGCCCGGAATTGACGAAATCGCTAAGTTCTTTGTTGAATTTAGTTTGATCGTCAATTTTAGATTGAATTTCCTGAACGTCTTTTTCGAACTTCTCCAGCTTTTTTTCTTCAGCTACGAAGTCGATAACTATTTTTTTATAATCGTCAAATAATTTAAATTCTAGCAAAAGTTGAGGCTCCTCATTAATCTTATTTTCATAATACGCAAATTCATCCAGAGTTACTTTTAAATCAGCCTGTTTCTTCTCTTCTGTATCTATTGATTTTGATAAGTCCTCAATAGTCTTTTGTAAATCAACAATAGCCTTAGCAATGAATTCTAGCTGTGTTTGTTGTGCCGGTATATTATTTAATTTAGCCTGAGTACTCTCAAGCGTGTTCTTCAATCTGTTAAGCGTTGTAAGCTGATCCTTTTTCTCTTTTTCAGCATCAAATTTTTCACGCTCGGCACTAAGGATTTTGTCTTTAAAATCTGCAATGTCCTTCTGTAAACGATCTATTTCTTTTTGAATGCTGAGAAATGTTTCAAACCGCTTATCAAAATTGAGAGCTTGCGCCAATCTCTTTTGCTGGTTTTCCAAATCCTTATCGTTAGCCCTGAGCTCATTGTCAGCCTTTTCCTGCTCTTCAAACCATTTAACTATGTGGTTTAATTCTTTGAGTCGCTCATCCAGTTGTGAAATTTTGCTTTTATTGTCGAGATAGGATAATAACCCGCCCTCTAATTTTCCTTCTTCAGATTTTTCTCCATCTCTGGCTAATATTAAAGTGTCTGCACGTAACTTAACCTTGATTAGTTGTTCCTCCAATGATAATAATCGAACATCAATATTTCTAGACAAATTATCATAAGTGGTCTGATTAAATGTGCGTTGCTCAATGGGGTTTAAATTTTCATTCTCTTTGTTAAGAGACCCAATTACTTCATTAAGCTCATCAAACTTTTTAAACTCTTGCTCAAAGTCAATTTCGACTTGAATTTTGGCTTCTTCTTTACCTTTATTTTTAATTAATTCTTTTCTCTCATCATTAATATATCCTAAAAGAGTATTAATCTTCTTATATGCAGCATCATACTTTTTTAAATTATAGTCTATTTCCAGAAACTTCGTATATCTATCTTCTGCTTTCTCTTCTTTTAAAAAGGCGTCGATTAAATCTTGGGTTAATACTTGATTTTGAAAATACTCGTTCGCAGGTTTTTCATTATATTTATAAACTTTCTTCTTATTTATAACATTCTCAAAATTTTGTGAACTAGTTTCAACTATTACTTTTCCAGACGACGAAGACTTATTTAATAACAACGGAGCGTCATTATCTTTTCTAATTTTTTCAAAATCGACCATTCTATCAAAACGTTGAATTTTGTGAGTAATCCCCCATTCAACAGCATCATAAAATGATGTCTTACCAAACCCATTTGGCGCATATATTGAAGCAAAATTCATTATTTCGCCATCTTTCGTAAAATCGAAAGTTGAATTCTCTTCTTTTTCAAATGCTCTGAAGCCTGTAATTTTTACACTCTTGATTTTCATAACGCATTTATTTGTTTAATGAATTCTTCCTGAGCTTTCCTGTCACCACTGACTTTTTCTTCTTTCGCCAGAAGTTCCCAAAGTTTTTTATTCTCAGGAGCATATGCTGAAATTGAGGTTTCTTTAGTTCTCTCTACTGTTTCTTTTAAATCGGCGTTGGTAATGTGTTGTACAATTAAGCGGTTGGCTTCTTCATGATTAAACTCTTTATTATAATCATCTTCAACAATCTTCCTACTGGAGAATTTGTCATTTTCTATTTTGTTTTTGAGTTCTTTCGAAACGATAGCTTTTGATACGTAAATGATATAAAAGTTCCATTTTTCAAACTTGCTTTCTCCCATATATTCATGGTTTTGATAATTTGCAGCTACCATATTTGAAAATCGTTTCCAAATTTTTTCTATGGTATCGCTATCTGCTTCAAGAAAAAAAATATTTACTCTGAAGGCATCTTCATTTCTGTAGTGGCAGACTTTACAATTTTCAATTTGAAAGTCTGTACTGGTAATTTCAATTATTGAAAAATTCATTTACTAATCTTTTTATTTCAGTTAATATATCGCCAAATTGACCTATTGAAAATTGGTCTAACAGGGCATCATTTTCATTAATACAATCTAATTCTATTGCTTTGATATGTATAATCTCTTTTATCTTATTTCTAAGTGTTATCCTGTCGATAGTTTCATCGTCGTCTATGCTGGAGATATTTTGAGGAACTCTGGCTGTAGACATTCTTCTGGTTTTATTTGTTGTTGGGGGAATAGTTGTACCAACTAAAACCTGACATTGATCATCAATGTTATCAGCAGCAAACAACAAAATATCGCTATACACATCATAAATATTTTTAGCAGAATCAGAAAATATAAATTTTCTTTTTTTACTCATTTTGCTTAGTAGCTCTTCATTAAATTCATGATCTTCTATTAAACTTATTATTAAGGCATATTCCAGAAATGACGCCCAAAACTGTTTACTACTTAAACTATTTGCTTTAATTGCTGATTTGTCTAGTATTTTTCGATTATAGATATCTTTCAAATCGCATTTAATTTGCTTTGCTTGAAGGCGAAGAGCTCCCTGTAACTTAGGTTTTAGATCAGGTTTTGTTTGATTAAATTCAATAATTGAACCCAGAAGCAAATCTATTTTAGCAAAGAAATTTGGTAATAATTGAGGTAAATTATTTTGTTGGATTATTTCTTCAAATCTTTTTATTGGTACAACTTGTATTTCTCCATTACAGTCTTCTGTTGGTGTTTGACTTTGAATCCCAGCTAATAATAGACTGTCACCATTTGTTTTAATAATTCCTCCACCGGAAAATCCAGAAATTTGCCCGTGATCTAAATGATTAACGACTAGTCTTAATGTTATTAAGCTACTGTCATGAGTAATTAAGTCTCTTATTGTTTGTTTATCGTATTTATCATCAGTCTTGCGTTTACTATTAGGATAGCCTGTCAAGTTAAAACCATCAAAACCACTTGTTCTTTCATCAATAAATATTTGATCAAAACCTAGATTTTTATCCAGAACCAGTATTGCAGCATCCGCCTCGTTATGCTCATAATAGTTCACTCCTTTGTTTACTTCAACTTCAATAGGAGTTTCCTGATCAGTTGATAAGCTATAACGAATTCTATCTTTTCGCTCTTTTGTATCCGGGCCGTTATTACGTTTTACGTCATTATAAAAGACATGTTTGGCCGAAAGGATATAGGTCTTTGTTTCGTCCAAAGGTTGGAACAAAACGCCACTACCGCCATCTAAAATGACTGTATATCTTTTTAAATCATTTTCATTCATCAAAACTCGTTTTGCATTTTAGATCTGAAATTTGGACAGTCATTCCAGTCCTGCGCTAAAAAAATGGTGTCTTTCAAATCATAGTTGAAATAAATATGGGCATTTGGATTATTCTGTATCATTCGGGCTATTGTTCTTTTATTGGGTAGCCCGTGTTTAGTTGCATTTGAACTTATAAGATACTTGTTTGTTTTTACGATTTCCAAGAGGTCTTTGCTGGTATTGTACATACTTCCATGATGTGATACTTTCAGTAATTCTGCATTTAATGGATTGTCCTTATTGTAACCGAATTTGTTCAGACCCTCAATTACCACGGATGGGTGAGCATCCGCCAGGAAAAGGAAACTCCTGTTCTCATATTCCATTATAAATGCTATAGAACTACCATTAGCAACACTGGCATCTTCCAGAAATTTAAACCCAGGCTGACTTTCTTCATCAATAAACTCTTTCAGAGAAGTTTTGAAATCATATTCGCCTCCGCTTGTAAAATAGTCCTTTTGCTTTTCATACAGATTTAAAAGCTTATCAAGTTTATCATCATTTGGCGACAAAATTTTAAATTTCAGACCAAATAAATCGCATGCCACACCTTGCTCAATAATTTTCCCTTCCCATAAATTATTATCTGTAAGATATTTTTCGAATTTGATACCTTGCTTAGGGCTCGTGTAAAAATCATCAGCTCCGTCGACTACTTCAA
The DNA here is from genome assembly GCA_018267955.1 of Bacteroidota bacterium. GTDB lineage: Bacteria > Bacteroidota > Bacteroidia > Chitinophagales > Chitinophagaceae > Polluticoccus. Next base: position 90,314 of record JAFDXL010000010.1, on the reverse strand, counting down.
TATCCAAATCTTGGTTTTCGGCATTTTTAAATTTCTTAGCTATTTCCTTTCCTGAATTGAACCAAACCTTTTTAATAAGACTAGCAGCTTCTTTGTCTTTGTTTAACCATCTTAAAATTCCGCCGATATGATCGTCATCAAAATGGGTTAAAACAAGCAGATCTATGGCTTGCTCATCTTTTTGAATCTTTTCAATTACTGTAAATAATTCACCCTTTACATTAGATGTACTTTTGTAAGCGTCACCAGTACCTCCATCAATAAGAATATTCCTAGGTATATCATTCTCGAGAAATGAAATCAAAATAGAGTCGCCGTTAAAAGCTTTTAAAAATTTTATTTTCATAAATACAATTTGTTTTAGTTTTAAAATCCAATAACCTCCACCTTACTCCTCCCACTTTGTTGCTTACTCACTTTAATCTGCACCGGTATCCGCTCCGTCATTTCCTGCACATGCGATATCACGCCAACCTTACGTCCCTGGTGATGCAGTCGTTCCAATGCATCCATAGCAATATTTAAGGTAATAGGGTCAAGCGAGCCAAAGCCTTCATCAATAAACAAAGACTCCACCTGCATGCGGCTGCTGGATAAAGATGCCAGCCCCAATGCCAATGCCAGCGAAGCCAGGAACGATTCGCCACCTGATAGGGAAAACACTGTACGCACTTCATCGCCCATATCCTGATCTATCACCTGCAGGCCCAGTGTGTTCGGTATGCGCTGCAACCGGTAGCGATTGCTGAGCATGCCCAGGTGTACATTGGCATAGCTGAGCAATACGTCGAGGGTATATTCCTGTGCTATGAGCCGAAACTTTTTGCCATCTGCGGAGCCAATGATGTCGTTAAGCTTAGCCCAGTTCTCTGTACTGATCCCTTTGGCCTCAATGACGCCCAGCAGGTCACCAATTTTTTGCTTATTAGTAAGATCCTGTTGTAACAAGAAACCGATCTCATTCTTTTGCTGTACTTGCTGTTGCAGGCCTGTTTTGACAGTATTCAGTAATTCGGTCAATACTTCCTCACTTCGTTCAGAAAGCCGTTGCTGTTCATGTTGCTGCAGTTGTGCTGTGCGTTCCTGCAATACGGACTGTGCCTGGGTAAGGGCATTATCTATTGCTCTCAGTCCGGTACGTTCTGTTTCTACCCAGCCGGCATCATACGCTAACAATTCAAGTAATCGCTCTTCGTCTATTGCCGTTGTATTGCTGCTCTTGAATGCGGTAAGCCATTCCTGGATCTTTTGAGCAAAGGATGAGGTCTGTTCTTGCAATAACAATATATCTTTTTCGGTCTGTTCTTTTTGTGTGCCGGTACGGGTGAGATTTGTTTGTAACAGTTCACGTTCCGTCTTAATTCTTTCCAATGCCTGCTGTGCTGCTGTTACTGCCTGCTTTAAACCTTGTTCTACGGTTGCGGCAGCCTCGCCGTTAAAGATGGCTTGACGCTTTTGGTTAAGGTCATCTTGTTGTTGCTTTACAGCGGTAAGTGCGTCTTGCTTTTTTTGTACATCCACTGAAGCATGGTGTAGCTGTCCTTCTGTTGCTTCGAGTGTTGCCGCTAATATACCTTGCTGCCGGGAATCTCCTTCCAGCTTTTGGGTAGTGGTTTTCCATTGCTCGGCAAACTGACCGATGCGTTGCAGGAATAAAGCAGCATCCTTTTGCCAATGCGTAAACCAATCGGGTGCGGTCAAATAAACAGACAAGCTTTGTTCTATTGTGGCCAGTGCCTGGTTGTTTTTTTGTTGTTCTTTCTGGTATTGTGCTTCTTGTTCCTCCAATGATTGCAGACGCCGTTCGGTATCTTTCAGGCTATTGCTGGTTTCGTTCTGCCGGCGTTCCAATTCGTTTATAGTGTTTTGCAATGCATCCAGCTCCTGCTTTTTTGTAGCATACAACAGTATCTGTTGTTGCAAGTGTTTTTGTTGCGCCCGTGCATTCTGTAATTGCTGTGCCAGCCACGTTGCTTTTTGTTGGTTGGGTATTTCAGCAGCATGGGTATATATGGCAAAGCCTTCCCATGTTTTTTGATGGGCAGCAAGTGCTGTTGTTTTGGTGCCTGTTTCCTGTTCTTGCAGGGCGATTGTTTCTTTTAAACGGTTAACCGTTTCTTTCAGACTGCTTTCTGTTTGCAGACAGCTTGTATAAGCTTTATCATTTTGCTGGTGGGCCACTTCCAGTTCTGCTAACACATGATTCAATTGGGGCTGTTCTGCAACGTAGGGATGCTCCAGGCTGCCACAAACGGGACAGGGCTCCTCAGGGATTAATTGTAATCGAAGGGATTCCACATTTTCTGCAGCGGCGAGGCGTGCCTTATTCAACATACGGAGCGATGCATCCCGCTCAGCGGTTGCAATTACCAACTGTGCTGCTGCCTGTGCGAGTGATTGGGATTTATCATTTAATTCGCTTTTGTTATTAGCGCGTTTCTGCTTTAGGGTATCCAGGTCTGTCTCGGCGTGGAATACTATTTTCCAGTGCGCTTCCGCTGCAATTATATCTTCTATGCCGGAATCAATATCTCCCTTTTCTTTTTCTAAAGATGCAATGGGTATAGCCACTAAAGCCTCCGAAACTTCAGTATGTTTTCCCTTTTCCGTCTGTAATTGTTGACCAATAGCTGCCAATGTTGTTTGCAGACCGGTTTTTGCCTGTTTCGCTTCGGCTATAGAAATTTGTATGTTTTCCAGTTGCGGCAATAGTTCTTGTAAAGTATCAAGCAGCGTCCCTGCATCCCCAAGCTTTGCGCTGATGAGGCTGTGATTTTCGGCAATGGGTTGCCGTGCGCTATTTTCTTGTTTCCATTGCTGTAATTGCGAAATAGACGCAAGTAAATGTTGGGATTGCTGCTGCTGTGCCTGTAGCTGCTGCTGCAATTGCTGATAATTAACCTCTGAGGTTTTTACTTCTGTTGCTGCCTGATTTACCTGTTCTTCTTTTTCTTTGATCTGTACATCCAAGGTCCTTGCTTCTTCCAAGTGTGGTACCGCGGCTTCTTGTTGTTGTATAGCAGCCGTCGCTTCATCTTTTGCGGTTTGCAATTGCTTATCCAATACTTCCTGCTGCTGTTGCAGGCTATAAAGCGTTGCCTGTAAATCTTGCAGCAATGTTGTTTTTTCGGCCAGTTGCTTTTCAGCCACCTGTTGTCCATCCACCCAAGTTCGGATCGATTGCACTTGTTCTACCAGCTTTAATAGTTGTTCACGACTTACTGCATTTTGTTTGGCTTCTATGGCCTGAGCTTGCGTTACCTGTGCGGTAGTGACGTTATTTTGTAATACTGCAATGCGGGTATGCCAATCAATTTCTTTGTTTAATGTTTCTGCTTCTTTTTCTTGTAGGGCTATATTTTGATCCAGTGTGGCTTTTTGCAAATCCAGGGCTTCCAGTTCTTCTGGTGTCAATGTGGTAATGCCTTCCCGCTGCAGGTTCAAGTCTTCTAATTCCCGCTTTTCCTTACTGTAATGGGCAAATACCTGTCTGGATATTTCAGTGTAGATGTGCGTGCCTGTAAGCTTTTCCAGTAAGGCCGATTTTTCGTCCTTGGCTGCCTTGAGAAAAGCCGTAAAATCACCTTGGGCCAGCAATACGGAACGGGTGAACTGTTCAAAATTCAATCCTATCAGGCGTTCTGTCTCATCCAGTATTTCCTGCTTCCTCCCGGGAATATCGGTGTTGGTATCAATATTTTTTAAAGTAAGATTATATTGTTGTAAACTTCCTTCGGCTTTATCTCTCGCTCTTCGTACCCGCCAGGTAGCCCTGTATCTTTGTTCGTCAACACCTGCAAAATCCACTTCGGCAAACCCTTCGCCGGTACCATCTCTTAATATACCACGCACATCCCCCTGGCTTATGGAACTTCCCTGAACGTCCATTATTTCGATCCCGGACTCTTTGGCCTGTAGATACCGGGGTGTTTTCCCATATAAAGCCAGGCAGAGTGCATCCAGTATGGTTGACTTTCCTGCACCGGTAGGGCCGGTAATGGCAAAGATACCTGCGGAGTATAAGGGTTCCTGTGTGAAATCAATTTCAGTTATTCCCTCTAGCGAGGCCAAGTTCTTTATGCGGATGCATAGGATCTTCATATCGTTTCAGATTGAGCCACCTCGTGGGTAACCTGGTTAAATAATCGGATCAGTTCAGCCGGAACAGGATTGCTGTACCGGGTTTGATAGACCTGCTCAAAAATAGCTTGGGGCTGAAGTTCGCCAAGGTTGTCTGCCGAAACAGCCACGGTGCTATTGCCCGTAGTATTGGCGGCAGGGTATCTTACATCAATTTTTGCCAGGCGAACAGCTTTGCCGCTCAGAACCATTTCTATCTTGTAACGCAGACCTGGCTCAGGTCCATCAAGCAACACGCGCACTTCGAGATAAGGCGCTAACCGGGGATCGGTGCTTGTTGCTGGCAATTGCTGCAAGGCATTCATCACCTCGGCAAGTGTACTATGCACTGAGGGCACTCTCTTTAATGCTACAGACACGGGCACTTCGATAGATTCCCGGTTGCTGATGCCTTGCTCTTCCAGGTCAAAAACAATGACTTGGTGTTTATAATTCAGTTCTGAAAACGACATAGGAATAGGACTACCACAGTACCTGATATGTTCTTTACCCCCGATACGTTGAGCTTTGTGAATATGCCCTAAGGCCACATATCGGATATCGTTGTGAAAAGCCGCAACACCAATACACTCTACACCGCCCATAATGGCCCGTTCCACCGATTTATCTACGTCGGTCATATCGGTTTGCTGTGCATGTAGGTGACCCATACAAATGACAGGTTCGTTGGCGTGCTTTTTAGTACATACGCAGTTGTAAGCCTCGGTATAAAATGCGGCAACACCTGCGGCATAAGGATTTTCAGATTCTGCAATAATGGGATAGTCGCCCATTCTCAGAAACGGTACGGCCAGGCACCAGGCTTCAGTTGCACCATTTTTATCTTTCAACGGAATAATAAGTTTTTCATAATCAATGGTGCCATCCTCCTTTTTTTCTACAAGACCAATGATATATATGTTGGATGATTCTAATAACGGCTTAGGTGATTCCAATCGTGCGGCGGAATCATGATTTCCTGCGGTAATGATAATTTGTAAATCAGGATTTGCTTTTACTGCATTATTCAAAAAGGAATAGAACATTTTAACGGACGCCGCCGAAGGGTTGGATAGATCAAAAACATCTCCACTAATTAGTAAAACATCGATACCTGCGCCTGACAAAATGGTCAGCAGCCAATTTAAAAACTGCTGGTGCTCGTAAGATCGGTCGTACTCATGGAAGAACTGGCCAAGGTGCCAGTCAGCTGTATGTAGAATTTTCATTACACTTTCAGTTTTAGTAGTTCATCCACTAAGCTCCATACCATCGTACACGGATTATGATTAGCATAATCCTGTCTTTCTCCGTAAGTTTCCGCAAGCCGTTGTGCATTATGAATGGCTTTCTCAATGCTGCCATGCTCTTTTAGCAATGCATACATTTCCTTGCTATTCTTCTCATATCGGTATGCCTCTCCTGCAAATGGTCTAAGGTTGTCTTCGATCAAGCCTTGATATTGTTGACGGTTCATTGCATTTTGGTAATAATGGAAATGAAGTAGATACCATAATTCAAATGACTCATTGCTCCAGGCACAACCAACAACAGGAATGTTTTGAGCACATCGTACAATAGCGTCGTTAAAGTAGTTTGCAGCAAAACTATCACGGTCAAATACTACCCAAAGCTTATCAACAGGTCTTGTCGTATTTTTCTCATAAGCTGCTTTTAGTCGTAAAGCCTCATCTATTAGAGACTGCGTGTTACGGCCAGTTCCCTCGATATCTATCTGATAAGCCGTCAAAACGCCTTTAGGTAAATCCTGCTTTAGCCCTTCAAAATAATTTGGCTCTGTTGCCGCACCTTCACATACTATAAGATAGTATACACGTTTATTGCGCACATCCTTTTTCCGCTTCTGTTCTTCTCTCGCAAATCGTTTCCGTTGTTCATTGGGGATCTTTATTTTCCTTGCCATTTCGTTACAACATTTGACAGGTTCCCAATAAACGGAATGGCTCCATAACGCCCTTCGATATAATCTTTCTCAAATGAACGATCCTTACGGATTGTCTTTCCTTGTTCTTTATATTCTACCAGCGAGTACATATCAGACACGCCATATTGATCCTTCTCAACAAAGTAAATCTGGTCTCTTCGATAGTTACCATAGTACAAAAGGTTCGTATCGTGTGTGGCAAAAATCAGTTGAGCATTATTCCGGTTGAAGTCTTTTGAATTAAACAGCTTTGTTACGGCAAGTGTTAATAAAGGATGCAGGCTGGCATCTAATTCGTCCACAACCAATACACCACCGTCATTCAAAACATCAAACACGGGTCCGGAAATATTGAAAAGCTTATTGGTGCCTGAAGACTCCTGGCTTCTCATATCAAACTCGACCAGTCCAATAGCTTTGCCTTTAGCATCATATTTCTTATGAATTGTCTTGATGTCAATTTTAAGTGCCCCTTCTAAATCTGTTACCAGTTGTTTCACTAAACTTTCAGGCATGTCTTTTGGTAACTCTTTTCCATCAAAAGGTTTTTTGCTGATCGATATGTCATCAAAACCTAAATCCAATTTCTTGTAGAAATCAAGTAAAGCAGTACTGGTTTGCTTATTCTCAAGCATATCAAATGTTACTCCCTTATATCCCTCATGGCTCAATCCGGAAATAGTAATGAAGTTGTTAAACCATCGCATGATCTTCTTGGCGATCTTACCATTGAATTGATCTACCACCGCCAGAAAGAGTGCATTATCTCTTGTCCGCTCTTCCAGATCCTTTCCTTCTGAAAAGGTTTTCATTACTTCAATGCCATCTTCTTCCCGTAAGAACAATGGCTTTTCAACATTTTTTTGAGCTTCAAACAACCACTCAGCTCGGAACTTTTTATCATCTGCTTCAAAGCCGTATCTATAGCGTGTGCTATCAATGATAAAAATTGCTTCGAAGAAAGAAGGTAAATATTCGGTTTCCGTATTGAGCAAGAAGGCGGTGATGTCTAACTCTTCTCTGGAAGATTGCTCAAAAGATTGCACGACTAACCGTCTCATGGTGGACATAGCACGGATAAAATTGCTTTTACCGCTTGCATTCGCTCCATAAATAACCGCGCCTTTCAATAAATCATTGCGTTCTGTTGAGAAAATATTAGTATCCACATGCTCCTTTATAGAAGTCGCAGCGAGACTGAGCGTTGTTTTTGTTTTAAACGAGAGAAAATTACCTACTGAAAATTCAACCAACATGCTTATTTGAGATATTTTCTCAAAAATACAAATTATACATAAATTTTGAGAAATTTTCTCATTATTCAGACATCTCACTAACGAACTGTATTCCTGTTCTACTGTTAGTTCAGAAATTGGTAGAAAAGGTCAAAAAGGTTTTGGTGACTTTAGTAATAGCCGATATGTTTTTCATGCGATACGAAAATACTGCGGGAAAAACAGACTGGAGTATATCTTATTATCGAAATGTAGAAAGCCTGAATCCTGACCCACTAAGGAACTGGACCGACGAATCCGGAAAACCTTACCCTAATGTAGCTAAAGTAAAAACTCATCACGGAGAGATAAACTTGCATCATCCGATGACCTATTACTGTCGGCAGATGTCACAGAAGCCATAGGATATGACCGTACTATCTTCCTCGCTACTGATAAATACAGCCTCCAATTTGAGGATCTGGATAGCTTTTGGTCAATCACGACATTGTTCATGAACTATAACAAATTGCTTACTACTCTTTTTAATTTGCATAAAGGCTATAGAGTCAAGCTTCTGTTGGATGTTTTCCAGCCATTAGATGAATCAGGAGGACCAATGTTAGGAAGTACCATGCAACTGAGATATGACCTTCCCCTCTACAAATATATTACTTGGGTTACGCAACTGCAGGCAGGAAGAAGCTTTGGCCACAGCCATATTCAGTACAACCTGGCAGGACTGGATAATAATGTCACCGTAAAGGTTGATAGTAATGCACATGCTGCTCAAAATGCACCTTATGCATTCCAAACCTTAGTAACTCCATTCAGAGGGTACCTGCAGAATGATGTTTACGGAAACTATTACGGAGTATGGAACAGCGATGTTTATTTTCCTCTATTCCAGTCATTAATGCCCATCGAAACCCCACTTTTATTTATAAATCAATTACAGCCTGGTCTATTTGCAGATCTTGGTAAAGCAGGGGAGATCTGGACAAACAAATCCACTAATCCCAACAATAATAACTGGCTTTGGTCCTACGGTGCATCGTTACGTTCAAGTCTTGCAGGTTATCCATTAAGGTTAGATGTTGCTTGGCGGGGAACATTCAATAAGAAACCAGTTTGGTATTTTACATTGAGTAAGGTGTTATAAATGAATGGCACGCCAAGAAAGTTTGCTAACTCACGTTCTGGGCATCATAGCATAGTTTGTTTTGATTGCGATTTTCTAATATTTTTTTGTCTTCTTCCTATTGGAGTATTTGATGTTGAAATTAGATAGATTTGATTGCGTGAAATTTAAATGAAACTTCTATGCCAAATCAACATAAATCTAAGCGAATTGATGCGGATAAAAATGAATCTAAACGAATCGATGCGAATGCTATAAAGTTTGATAATTCATTGGGCCTTGATGAATTGACGCTTTCGGATAAAATTGATGAAAGTAATCAACTAGCTATGATTAATGAATTGGAATTGAACAATGCCGATATTGTAGAAGAACTAGTAAAATCCAAAAATTTATTTGAATATCCGGCTCTTCTAAAATTTAGCCAGAGAATTGAACTGGCGTTAATTGCGGCGAAGATTGGAGATGAGATATCCAGATCAGACAGTCCGGATTACTTTGACAATTATTTAAATGTCAGAATCCCTAATCAGAAGGACTTGGTGGCTGACGCTGCACACGGGCCAATCCCTGATTTTTATGTGTTGCCGTGCAATAAAGATAATACTATTCGGGTAGCAGATTCGAGAAGCGAATTTATAATAACGCCGGATAACATTTATTATCTGTTCTATTTGGCTTTAAAGCTAAGACTTAGTCCTAGTGAGAAACTTAAGTCAATTCTAACCTATCAGTTTGCAACATATTTTGACAGGGATGTAGAAGAGTTTGTTGACAGACTACAAGCAATGTCAATTGATTACAAAGAAATTTTGGATGATAGATTACCCCTTTTGCAAAAGTACCTCGATATGACTGCAAATGCAGACACTTCTGATCCGGATGCAGGCAGCCATAATCTGGATGAAGAAAATGATTTAAATGAAGATGAGCTCAATACGGACGCAAATAATAATCATAGGCAACAGGTGATTGCCATGTATTTTCTTTTAGAGGAACTCTTTAAAAATTTAGATTGTGATCGGCCTAGCAAAATGGATATTGCCCGGTTTATAATCTTTATGACCGGTAAAAGTTCGGACAAACCCATAAAGGATACAAATACTTATAAGTTTTTACGTAAACGTTTAGTCGGTGACAACCATCGGAATACAAAAAACCTTCAAATTGTGCGCGATTTTTTTGAAAAACTGCACTTAACTAATATAGCTGAAGAGATTGCTAAAGAAATAAAAGTCTAACATAACCTACCCGTACAACCTACCCGACAGCACTATACGCTTGTAATATGCATTGCTGATTTAACTCAATCGGCTTTCAGTATATGCGAATGGAGCAGAATATTTGTCGATATTGTCAATTGCCACTAAAAGGCAGGAGAGACAAGCTATATCATAGCGATTGTAAGATTAAGCATAACAACCTGCAACGCAAGATCCGGGAGGAATTGTATAATCAATATTTAGACCCCATTAAAATAAATTATAATATTCTCTATTACTTCGTTGAAGAATTACAAAAACTGGAGATTCGCGTTGAAACTCTTGAGGACCTGGGATATGATTTTTCAGTAGTAAACAGGTTTCGGCAATACGGAGAATGCGTAATGGGATATGTGTTTGATTATTTTTTTATTTATCCTATTGGCGATACTGTATTTATATGTCAAACAACGGAACAAGAGGACGTCATACAAAAGAAGGAGGGGACATGCAGGTAATATGCTTAGAAGATCAAGCCTTCAATGCTATTCTTGATCAGTTATTTGACCGTTTTAAAAAAGAATTAGCAAAAAAAGAAGATAAATGGATTTCTCCGGAAGAGGCCATGCAAAAGCTACGTATCACCAGTAAAACGACATTGCAGAAGCTGAGAGACGAAGGAAAGATTAGATATTCTCAACCGGCTAAAAAGATAATTCTGTATGATCTTGATTCAATTTACAATTATTTGAACGAGAATGCCAGGGAGACTTTTAAAGCAAATGCAATTAAACGATACTGAAAGTTTTGTTTATAATACATATTAATGAGTGTTAGGAATGTATTGTAATACATATTTTATAAAGAAATTGGCGATAGACAGTTTTTAAATTTCTAGTTTCTATATTTGTATTGTCTAAAAACACCAAGAAATATAACAGAATAACAATCGACATAGCGTAGAATTATCTTTCTGGTCCTGAAAAACCGCGAATTTGAATGACTTCCCGAAAGATGAATACTACACCCGATAAGGGGTGTGGCTTCATCTATTATTTGGAAGTCGGGCTTCGCGGTCCCTCAGGACGAATGATAGCTCTGAGGTTCACGCCCCAGTTTATTTTTAGCCTGCCATTGGACCTCTGGCAGACTAACCGGAGAATTTCTTTATGAGATTTACACTACTAATTTTAATGACGTTAATGTCTTCGCTTGCCTTTGGACAAAAAGATTATTCATTGGCAAGAGCCAACAAAATAAATGGCAAGCTGATTTTTTATGAAAATGAACCTATTGAGCCTTACGAGGTCTCGTTTACTTTTCAAGATGACATTGGCAAAGAAAATGCTCTAACCCAAGAAAAAATTATGCAGAAAAGCATGGCGAACGCCGGAAATGAATCTGCTAACCAAGGGCGACCGTTTGATGCTATCATTGTTCAACACACAACTAAACGAGATATTGCAATTGTATTTAAAGACAAATCTCGCGACAATTCAATCACAAGGGTAAAAAAACATGATGGAATTCTGATTTTCATCCAGTGCGAGCCTATAAATAATTATGAGGTGGCCGATAAATTTTCTCATACAGATCAGATTGACTTTGGAAGAATAGGGCGACTAATTAATCGTGGACATAAAAGGAACCTGGAATTTAATGGTCTAATATATAGCGCATCTACTCATGAGCTTTTGATTAGATTTACACAATAGAGTAGAGCACCTGACTCATAATCAGGGGGCCTAGGTTCAAGTCCTGAAGGGAACCACTGATTTACAAAGGCTTACGTTAATTCGTAAGAAACCGCGATCCATAGGCCAGCCTACCTCGCTAAATTTTCGCAAAACCAGTGATATGTAACCAGTGCGCATTCGTTTGTTTATGAATGCTTTTTGGCATAAAATAAACTGTAATGAAATTTATCAGAAGCTGCCAAAGTCGCATAAAAGGGTGTTTTCACCCTTGACAGGCAGTTACGCTATTTATAATTTCGACGTATAAAGAACGTCGTCATTATGTATCCCAGCTTAATGTTTCGGAAGTTTCGGTTTATAGGCTTTGTCTTAATACTACCGTTGATTGTCTTTCTTACAGGCTGTAAGATCACCGGATGGGCACCTGAATACAACGAGACGTTAGATAAACAAATACAAGAAACAGCAAAGGCGAATGACAGGATCTACTTAGAACTGCTTAACGCCGATAAAGACGCAAGAGGTTATTTTCTTTTCTCGAATAAATACATAGATGTACAATCCGAGATCAATTCCATAGAGCTCGTTATTGAAGGGCAAAAGAATAATAAGGACTTACTTATAATGATACACAATGTGCAGACACTGTTTGAAAAGTACATGGGTGAGCATAAGAAAGCGATTAAGCCCTTAAGCGACGGAGAGATAAAGATCTACGAGCAGTATATGAAGGATGCCTGGAAGCCGCTTTATATAGCAGAAAAGAATCTTAAAAGTAAATAGCAATAGATATGGCATTTGACGTTGATACAGTAGGTCAGGATATGCTCGTTGCAATTAAGGGCGTACTATTAGATCGCTGGGCTGCTTCACAAGAAGCGATCGAGACTTTTTTAGAAGGTCAAAAGAAAAGACTTAAGCTAATAGCAGATGCTCGAATAGAAGGCGAGATAGATGACGAATTCGTTGAAGAGAGGCTAAGTGAAGAAAAGATTCTTTTGCAATCAGAAATGGCAGCAATAAGGGTTATATCAGTAGCGGCGGCACAGCAGGCGGCAAATGCGGCTGTAGGAATAATACAGAAAGCTATAAAAACTGCTTTGGAAGTGATATAGATAATTAACAGCATAAACCTACATTACGCTATTGTATAATTTATAAAATATTCGTATGTTTACTATATCCTAACTATCTATGAAATACTTTTTACCCTTATTACTATTTCCATTTATTTCCTTTGCTCAAACGAAGGACACTACAGTTTTGAATGAAGTCGTAGTTTCCGGGATACAGGAACAAAATTCAAAACAGACCTCTTTAAATATTGAATCCTACTCGCTTCAGCAATTAGAAAATAAGATCCCTTACAATTTATCTGACGCATTGACCAATATACCAGGTGTTAGCCAACTTAATACCGGAAATGCTATCAGTAAACCGGTAATACGTGGGTTATACGGCAACAGGATACTCATTTTACTATCCGGGTTACGTTTTGATAATCAACAGTTTCAAGATGAACATGGATTAGGCTTATCGCAGATCGGAATTGATCGTGTAGAATTGATAAAAGGGCCTGCTTCCATTTTATACGGTACGGATGCAGTAGGCGGTATTATCAATATTATAGAAGAAGCCCCATTCAGGCAAGGTGAGCATACAGATGCTACGGTCAGATTGTACAGCAATACCTTGGGTACATTGACCGATGTTGGGTATAGTAAACGATCCGGTCAGCATTGGTGGAGAGTAAGAGGAGGCGTCGAAACGAATGCCGATTATAAAGACGGCAACGGCGAACGGGTATTAGATTCAAGGAATAAAGGATATTATTTTAAGACGGGGGTAGGTTTTAATAAACGTAGATGGACACAGAACAATTCCTATAACTTCTCCTACAACCAATACGGTTTTATCCTGGATGGTAATTCGGTCTTACAAGAGCCTGGTGACAGGTATTCCAGGAGTATGGCAGGGCCGCATCATAATGTGATGTTGAATGTATTTAGTTCTCAAAACACGATAAGGCTGTCCACATCTGATATCAAATTCAATATAGGAGCGCAGAGTAATCGTAGGAAAGAAGATGAAGGAGGAGGTGAGATAAGCCTTGATATGCATCTGTTATCGATATTGGAAAACTTTAAATGGGAAAAGTCGTTTTCAGCTAAGCTTAATTTTGTCGTTAATCAGCAGTCCACATTTGAAAAGAACACTAATTACGGCAAGCGTATCCTGATACCGGATGCCAATATGTTAGAGAATAACCTCTCTTGTTTCCTGCAATATCATTCCCGTAAAATGATCCTAGAAGCCGGTGTAGGATTGAACAATAAGTACATTAGGACATTTAATACGGGTATCCTCAATATAGGGAGTATGAACACCCCCGATACTTCAATGCATGCTTTTACAAGAGACCGCAACGCTTTTAATGCATTACTGGGAGCATCCTATAACCCTATTCGATGGCTGAATATTAAGCTGAATATTTCGAGCGGGAACCGGTCGGCAAATCTTGCAGAATTATCATCCAATGGACTGCATGAAGGTGTTTACAGATGCGAGATCGGTGACCCTAACCTGAAAATGGAACAGAATGTCAATAGCGGGCTGACGGCAGAAGTAAACAGTAAAAAAGTATTCTTGTCAGGATCGGCGTTTTATAACTACTTCGCAAATTATATTTATTTGACCCGGTCCGGCAAACCTGATTGGTATGGCTTTGAACGTTATATGTATACACAGCAGAATGCGACACTATACGGAGGTGAACTGGTTGGCATTGCTAAATTCAACAGGCATCTGCAGCTGAAAGAGACATATACAGTCACACGAGGGGTACTGCAGAGCGGAGATGACCTGCCATTTATCCCGGCAGCGAAAACAACAACCTCAATTAAGTTCGATACAGATATCAATGATCAATGGAGTGGTCTATATTTTGAACCCTCTTTTGAATATACATTCCGGCAAGATCACCCTGCACAATTTGAGACAAGTACAGCAGACTACGGACTTGTAAACGTTACTGCCGGAATAACCTCAGCAAAAAATAACAGCGAGATACATTACAGTATTTCCTGCCGCAACCTATTGGATAAAGCTTATGTAGACCATTTGTCGAGGCTGAAGTATTATGGCATTAATAATCCTGGTATCAATATTGTTCTCAGTGTACATATTCAACTTGGCCGGGGATGAAATATCTGCACTTACATATAGTTCGGGGTATTTGCTACGGTTTCCTTTTAGCCTGGTTAACTATTGCCTGTTATCCAATATTTTTTATCGCAGGACTGATGCAGTTAAAATCCGTAAAGGCGAATAGGATTAGTGCTGAGATGTCAGAGTTTTTATATTTCACGCCGAATGAATTTAAAAGCCATTATGATCCTGTAAATAGAGAACTGTCTATTGGAGATAGAATGTATGATGTTGTAGAGGTATGTCCGGGCTTAAATGTAGTTAAATGTAAAGTGATCCAGGATGAACCGGAGTCGGTATTAAAAAATGTAAGAGACAAACTTTCAAGTAAGTTATTACTGAAACATAGTACAATCGGATTTTGGTGGGTGTCATTTACAGAGAGTAATATCATTCAAACCGCAAGAGTTTTTCTATCAGTCTTCAAGACGTTCCCTATACGTCAGTCAGCCGAAATTTTGAGTGGTTTTCATCATGTACCTAAAGAGCCGCCGGATATGTAAACGAATATCCGGATGAAACCTTTCTTAATCACTTATCAACTTTAGAAAATGAAAAATATCATAAATGCCTGTTCACTATTGCTTGTTGCCTGTTTGTGCTTTAGCTCTTGTAAGAAAGAAGAAGATGAAGGCAAACTGCCAAACATCTCGTTTAAAACGGACGCTGGTTATACCTCTGGTGATGCTACCGTAGCTAAAAATACCGCTGTGAAAATAGGTATCGTAGCATCCAAGGCTGAAGACAACGATCTGTTGACAAAGTTTACGATTGTGCGTTCTGTTAATGGTGGTGCAGATTCAACCATGTATACAGAAGATCTAGCGGGCAGTAAGGGTGATAATTATTCGTATGATCTGAGTACCTCTACAACAACTGCACAGTCGGAGAAATACACATTTTCTGTTGTCAATAAGGACGGGCTGATCAATAAAGTAAGCTTAACCTTAAATGTTGAATAAATTAGAAGATGGAACTTTCTCCTTCTGTTTTGACCACGTTGAGAAAAACACTAGTCCTTAAATGTATTATGATTTATAGATTAGTGTTTTTCAGGGGAAATCGGAAAACAATGAAAACTTTTATAAATATCTAATTATATCGTCTTATGAGGTGCTCTGCTCTATATAGTATTCTACTAGTTCTTTTTTTATCAAAATCATTGAGTTCATTTTCTCAAGAGCTCATTTGTCGTGAGACAACCTTTTTCGGTGGTGTGGGTTGTAATACTGAAATTAAAGACGCAATTCGAGAAACTAGTGGAAATATAGTCTTCATTGGGTATTCTGATTGTGACAATGGTGACATTCCCATAACTACATATGGGAAAATGAACGTTATGGTTGGTTCCTGCGATTCAACTGGCAAGTTGATTTGGATGAAAATATTTGGTGGGACGAATAATGACATGGGTTATAAAATAATAAAATTAAAGGACAGATGTTATGCATTGTTAGGGACCACGGAATCTAATGATGGAGACTTCCAATCAAGCCATACAACAAATGGAATTAGAGATGTTTTTTTGATGAAATTGGATTCTTCAGGTAATAAATTATGGGAGAAAAGTTACGGAGGTGATGGTGATAACGAATCGTTATCCATGATCGAGTTACCTGATGGATCAATTTCTATATTAGGCGCTTTTACTGTAGCGGGTAATGATATCCCCTTCTCATATTCATCTTCCCCTTTTTTATTTGATTGGTTTTTATTGACAGTGGATCAAAGCGGCGGTAAAAAATGGTTGAAAGTATATGGAGGAACTGGAGATGAACAAACATCTGGCAGTCTGCTTTATTTTAATCGAAAATACTACATCGCGGCAAGCAGTTCATCGAACGATTATGATTGCTTTGATACATCGTGGCATAATAACAATTCCCTTGACTTTTTTCTCATTAAATTGAACGATACAGGTGAGTTTATTTGGAGTAGAAGTTATGGTGGTTCTAAATCAGATGCATTAAAATGCGCTATTTATGACAGTACTGATCAGTCAATAGTAATGGTTGGTAATTCAACCTCTAATGATTTTATGGTTATAGGTAATCATGGAAAGGCAGACATGCTTTTAGTAAAAGCTGATACAAACGGCAGTCTAGATTGGGGAAGGTGTTTCGGAGGAGTGGAAGATGAAACGGAACAATGTCTTACTGGTAATTCTAAAGATGGCTATTGGGCATACACAAACAGCTATTCACCAAAATTGGGAGTTAGCGGGTCAGACACCTGGCTTTTTCTAATTGACAGCAGCGGTAGTTCTATTTCAGACAAAGTCATAGGCGGTACTGGAATAGATCAACAAGCGGCGGTATTACCAAGTAATAACCAGTTATTTGTTCTTGGTACAAGCAATTCATATCAATTTGTTGAAGGAACTTCTAATGGGAAGAAAGGAATTGCAGATAATGGATTTCTTACTTGGTTATATTATTTCCCTACGACCATTGTTCCAATTTACGGCACTAGAGATATACTTTCGATATATCCCAATCCAGCAATGAATAGTTTTATTGTTTCTATACCTAACAATAACAAAGTTGGCGTCTTAGAAGTGTATTCCTCAAGTGGCCAAAAAGTATACAATCGAACTATTTCGGCGAATCTATCTCAAATCAAAATCGAAACAACTTGTTGGATACCCGGTTCGTACTACGTTGTCTGGAAATCTGATAGTAAGACATACCATGGCTCTATATCTTGTAAGTAACCTAAATCTTAATATATATGAAACTGAAAACTGTTGTTTTATTAGTCCTTTTTTTGCCCTTGCAAGGATTTGGGCAAAATGCTTCTTCACTTATTGCTGATTCCGTTGGACTTTCTTTTAGCGATATTTCCAATTTGATGTATTCTAACGCACCTAGTGGCACTGTAGAAGGTGATGAATTCGATCGTGTTCAGGTTGTAGACAGGATGTGGTCTGACAGAGCTGTTGAAAACTTATCAGGGAAACCAAACATGTTTGAGGGGTATCTTCAAGGATTACGATTGGACTATTCAGCGCGTCAAGCTCAAAGTTGCGGTACGGGATTTCACGGTAATTGGGTTTGCATAGGCCCAAATTCACTGCCGAAACCTGCAATGGGATATGTTAATTGCGTTTGGGCAGATCCGGATGATAGCGCACATGTATTAGCTGGTACTTCGGGTGGTCTTTTTGAAAAGAAAAATGGTCAGCCTTGGAAATGCATTACTGACAATGCACCTGTTATCGGTGGAATCACCTATATAGAATGGATTGCCGTAAATCCTTTAAATAAAAATACAATTTATTTAGGTACTGGGTCAATTCTTGGCTTAACAGGTCTTCTTTTGTTTAATCAAGCCTGGGGAGAAGGTGGTGCCGGTATAATTAAGTCATTTGATGGTGGCCAAACCTGGCAGCAAGAGGTAATTCCGGGCGACCCGGCCCATCCTTATAGTTTTGCCGATTCAATCACAATGGTTCAAAAAATATTTTTTACTCCGGATAGTACTCGGTTATACGCTTTTAGCGGTAATCGAATATTTACGAGAACGAATGGCAGTCCTATTGGCTCTTGGCAAGAGATAACGCCGGAACACATGTCGCCTTATTCTATTTTATATGATTTAGAGTTTGTTCCGGGGTACCAAAATCACTTTTTTATTTCAAATAGAATAAAGGACAATGGTAATCCCGCAAATTATGCGCCCGGTGTATGGGAGTCAAATGTCGCAGTACCAAATACAACAACAGACTGGAATAAAATAACAACAAGTGCCAATTTATCTGGAACATTATATTCAGCCAGTTCTACTAGCCAAGCGGTTGACTCAACTGATTGGGTGAATTTCGATATTTCTATTCCCGATGCTGACAGCCTTTTCCTAATTGCTTGTTCGAAATACACAAATAGTTGGGGACAAAACATTTGGGCTGGATTGTATAAGTACAATTTAGGCGGTTCTAGTCATTCGTTTACATGTATAAACAGCGGTCTTCCATATGACAATAACCCTAGTTTTTGGACATTTAATCTAGCGGTGTCAAATTCCGCCAATTCATCAAATTATAATCAAAAGAATATCTATTATGGTGGTGATGTTCCATATCAGTCTTATGATAACGGCCAAAATTTTATTCCTATAAGTGGCTATGGTACTCCCTTGCATGCCGACATTCGAGGACTGTGCCTACAAGCCGCCACAAACTCCTTACATGGGAAGAATGATAGATTATATATAGCTACAGATGGAGGTGTAGGGATGAAACCAACTGGTAGGGATGTTAGTTTATTTGGATCAAATTCAACAATTGATATAAATGCAATAGGCCTTACTTGCGGACAATTTGTAAGTATGTCAACCAGTGAAGATGGAGGTTATATTATTGGCGCTGCTATGCATGATGGAATAGTAACGTATGAGCCAGATCAAACACCACAATGGGAAAATATTGAGGTTTGGGATGATATGAAGACTATGTTTGATGCGGATGATAGAACTGTCGGCTATATATATGGAGGCTATCCTAATGCAGGTAGACGTAAAACTTCTGTTTCAGGTACTAGAAAACTTGGTTCCCTTGCTGCTTCAAATTTTCCGTCGGACACGCATAGTGAAAATCGCCAATTGGATCCACCAATGGTAGCAGATATGACTAATCAACATTATGCAGGTTTACAAAGTTTTTTTACGCAGACATCGCCAACATCTTCATGGACTAGCTTGTTGTCTTCAATAACAAATTCACCAACAGTCCACACGATCGCGATAAATCCCTATAATACAGATTTTACAGGATACATACTATATAATAATAATGTTTTGTATAAAAGGAATCCTTCTGTATCGTCAAGTTACCAACAAATAACAACTGTCCCAACAACTTTGTATGGAACAGAGTATAAGATGGTTACTGTTGTAACTGACCCTTTTGACGTGAATAGGGTGTGGATTGGTATGGGTGGAGTTAATTGGGAAACTGCAGGCACATCTACTATAAATAGAGTATATTATTCTTCTGATGGTGGTGCAACATGGATAGATCTCTCATTGGGATTGCCTACGCATGTGGCGGTAAGCCAATTGATATATGACGAAAGCAGACAACAATTATATGCTGGAACAGATGTAGGGATATACCATATAGATGCCAGTCCAATCCCTAATACTGAAGACGATATTACGATTTCAGGTGGCAAACTTTTTTGCATTTCAAGATATTGGAATTGTTTTAGTGATGGTGCAAATGGTCTTAAGTTTCCGAATACCTATATCACTGAACTTAAGATTAGTTATTGCGAACAAAAGATATATGCATCAACATATGGTCGAAGTTTATGGTCTTCAGATCTTTATGGATATGATCAAAATCCGCCAAATACTATAACCATTTCCAGTAGTGAGACTTGGAATGAAAATAAATATTTAACTGGAAGTATTCACATTGTTTCAGGAGGGACTTTGACGATTGATAACAGCGGTAGTTCTTCTCATCCTGTTATCCATATGCCTAAGAATGCTACGATCACTGTAGAAACCGGTGGACAAATAAATATAAGCCATGCTACACTAACGAACAGTTGTGAAGATTGTCAATGGCAAGGTATTGTATTGAAAGGTGATCCTTCACACGGACAAAATATGCCGTTCCATTATCAGGGTAATGCCGTGATCAATGATGCACAAATTGAACATGCAATTACCGCAATCGATGCAGGTAATGGTGGTGCAGTATGGGCAACTAACACTTTTTTTTATGACAACAGTAGCAGTGCGTATTTGCATGACTATACTAAATCACCGGGTCCCAAATTCAATGGTTTATTCAAACAGTGTACTTTCCAGGTGGACCCTAATTTCAAAGGGGGTTCTGCACATCCATTCACATGTCATATTGAACTATATGACGTTGATCAGCCTAATATACTTGGATGTTCATTTTACAATAGGTTTAATCCAAATTCTGATGCTAGATGGGGTACTGGGCAAGGGATAAAAGTGCGGAATGCAGGCGTTAATGCTTATCGGTTTTGCTCGAATCCATTGTCATGTACAAGCCCCACCAATAACCTTTTCATCGGATTTAGGTCCGGAATAGAAATTGATAACGTTTGGGGCGAAACTAACAGGATATCGAATAGTACTTTTGACTCCTGTACATTTGGTATAAATATACAATCAGGCTGTCCAGTACTTGCTACATTTAACACTTTTAATGTTGGGCGAGGAAAAGAAGTAAACTTAGGAAGGGTTGACTGCCATAGGAATGTTGGTTTTTATGCTGTGGCAAGTTACGACGGTACAATTCTTGAGAATAATACTTTCAATGGTTACACTTCGTCAGCAAATAGCCCAGATTTTAAGAGCATTGGTGCGCTATATGAAAATTGCAGTAGTGATTACAATGGCGCAACAAAGCAAGTATTTTTAAATGCTTTTAATAACTTGAGTATTGCGGCAAAAGGGTGGGGACAAAATCAGGCTGCTCCACCTGCACCAATTGCAAGAAATGGTTTATTGTTTTATTGTAATAGTTTTTCTGGTAACACAAACGATATTGTCACTTCCTCGGATATAGGTATAATTGGGGGAAGGAACGGTATAAACAGGTATCAAGGTTATAAAGATACAGCAGCAGGCAATCTATTTAATACAAGTACTAACACCAATCTATATGATAACGGTACAGCAGGATACTATTACTATTGGGGAACTGGCTCACCTTATGAGTTCCCAACCAATGCAAGTCCAAGTTTTTTGGTAGTAGGGACCCCTTCGGCTCACACACGAAATTGCACTACGCACTACACGGAAAGTGGTAATAATACTCCTTTGCCCGGTCATAATCCTGGTCCTGCCAGGTGGCCTGCATTCGATAATATTAGGGTTGGGGCGATCAATGATCTAAACACCTTGATAGATGGTGGTAATACTGGAGCTTTGCTTGGGTATTTAGGTGGGAAGTCAATTATGGACTCAGCTGCAGTTTATGCAACTGTTCATGATTATTCTCCCTATGTTTCTCAAGATGCTCTTAAGGTTATAGCAACAAATAATTTATTGAGTCCAGGCAGATTGACGATGTTATTAAAGGAGAATTCCGAAGCATTATTAGATGAAGATTTTCTTGATTTTCTGGACAATAATTTGTCACCAGATATATTTACGTCGACTGACATTGTTAACTTTAAGTCTTATGCAGCAACGCATGTTACAGATATGGGAGACAGGCTAGCGGAAATTTCTTACCTGGCAGGCGAAGAGCAAATGACGCAAGATATGGGAGTGTTAGATCTATTGCTAGATAGTACAGGGGCAAATCAAGATAGCGTTTTAGCTTGGTATGATCATATGAATACTATCTCTGCTGAATATGCTAAAGTATGCTACTTATATGGAGTGCATAACTTCGCAACAGGTGATGCAATTCTGAGTAATATTCCCACTAAATTTTCTTTGACAACTGCTCAGACAACTGAACATAGCATTTTTACAAAAATCTATCAGGTAATAAATGATGCTTATGCAAATGGTCGCTCTCTTGCTGAGTTGACTACAAATGAGGAAGATTCAATTACGGCATGGGTGGCAAGCGGATCTGCCAACTTCCGGTCCATTTATATCCCGAATATTATTGTGATGTGGAAAAATCCCAATCCTGTGATTGTCGCATGTGATGCGTTTGTTGGCAAGTCCGGTATTACAGATAACGATAATAGTTCCCACAACGATAACAAACTGACTAACGGCAAGCTGAGAGTATATCCCAATCCGGCAAAGGACCATGTGACTTTCGAATATAGCTTTGACAATCTGGATGGCAATCTAACATTGACTGTTACTAATATTGTAGGGCAGAAGATATATGAAAAAGACATTCCAGAATCAGTAGGTAAGACAGAATGGGACACACGATCTGTTACATCAGGGGTGTATACTTACAAGCTGATGAATGGTCATAGTGTTTTAAATGTTGGAAAAGTTGTGATCACTAAGTGATAAAAGATTTGATGCATAAGGGCAGCAAAATTATTGCTGAGTTATTGTTAAGTTCAGCATAGTTTTCATAGTGATAGGGTTTATAGGGGCTGGCCTGTTCTCAGGTCAGCTTTTTATTGCAGTAAATATTTTAAACTCTGTCGTCCTGTGATTTTTGTGTCCGCGATTGTGTATGTGCCTCCTGTTTTCAGGGGGCTTTTTTCTTTAAAAATAATTAGATGTAATTACAACTTATTAACTTACAATAAATACATTGATTTACTAACAAAGCCTACAACTATGTATCATCAAATCCTACCAGATGAAATAAAGGAAAAATATAGCTATGCAATTAACAAGGCAAGGGAAGACAGAGATCGTTATTTAAAATGGATTCAAGATGAAATAGATAAGATAATTATAATGATTACTTCCTATGACATGATATTTGTTTTAGGAAGTTTGGGTGTAAGATTCTTAAAAGCTACACCAACTGCATACAATCAGTTTTTAGCAAACTACACTGGTGCTTTACCGCCAGAAGCTGAAGAAGATAAGCTACACATTGATGATGATATTGAGGTATTGTTAGAATATGCTATGAATATCGCTACGGCTTCTAAAAATACAAATGCAGGAGTAATACCAACCCAAGAGCAGTTAAATGCTATTTACAACCAATTGCAGGTTATCAAAACAAATATGAACTTTTGGGAATTATCTGCTGAACCACCAAAAGATGGCAATGATTTTGACCAATGGTTGAGAACAAGTATAATGCTCGATTCAATCAATGTTAGAGGTAGCAGATATTCACAGCATTTACGCGAAGTATATAAAGAGGTTTTTGAACCACACAATGGATTTTTAGAAAAGATATATGGCTTCGATGCTAACGATTTGCTTGATACTATATTAAAACTCGATAGTCTTGTTTTTTCTAAAGTGGGAAATACGCAAGGTTCTATGATTGCACATGATCGTTTTAAACAATGGGCAGAAAAGGTTGGTGATAAGCACATCGAAGAACAGGCAGAGAAAGGCATTCATTTCATGACAGCCTTTACAAATGAAAACCCTGACTTACTTGATCCTTCAAATCCGAAACCAGGTGTTAGCTCAATCCACTTAGACGATATTGCTGGCTATAACAGACTGTTTTGGGTAATTCCTGAAACCGACAAAGAGAAACTAATATTTAAACAACTTTCGCAGGAATTTGGCAATAATACTGCATTCTTTATGCCGCCAAAATTTAAGGCATTCCTACTGAGTGACAGTAATCTACGGTTCAAACCATTGATTATTGAGAATGGAAAATACTACTGCTTTTCATTAACTCTCGCCTATCGTAACATTTTCAAGATTACTGAAAATCTTATCAAAACTGCTGACGCTGCTTATTTTGAAAACCTGTATCAGGGTAACAGTCACCAAAGCTGTAAAGACAATTATATTGAACTTAAAACTGTTGCCTTATTCCAAAAATTACTTCCAAAAGCTACATTTTATCACTCTTTGAACTACACAGTCGTAGAAGATGGGTTAACTAAAGCTACAGAACTCGATATTTTAGGCATTTCAAGCGATACAGCTTATGTTATCGAAGTTAAAGCTGGGGAACTAAATCTCAAGCATAGAAGGGGGGCTTTGAAAGGACTGAAAGACAGATTAGAAGAAACTATTAACGAAGGGTCTTATCAATGTTATAGAGCTGTAAAATACATTGAAGATAATGCTACACCAACATTTACATACGTAGAAGGTGCAGCAAGAAAAACGTTAGTTCTTGATAAGTCCAATATTAAAACTTATCAAAAAATATCGGTCACATTCGAGCATTTCTCTTCTATATCTGCTAACCTAAGATACTTAATAAATTCAGGTGTGCTAAGTCCAGTCTATAAATGGGCATGGATTGTTTCTCTATATGATTTGATGGTTTTTGCAGATTTAATCACATCTGAAGATGATTTCAAAGAATACTTACAATACAGAATTGGGCTTTATGAACGTGAAGACATAAAATTTTATGACGAGGTTGATATTTTGGGATTTTTCTTTGACGGGAATTTTCCTTTGGGGGAAGAGAAAAAGGATCAGATGAATACAATTGTCGGTTTTAGTGGGGAAATAGATTCATACTACACTTCGAAAGAACTTATAGGCAAAACAAAAGATAAACCCGAAAGAAGAAAAAAAGCATAACATGAAAGCATTAAAGACTTATGGCATTATACAAGATGATTGGACTGTTTACGAATCAGAGATTTGTGGTATTGTATGCGCTTTGGACTATCCACACCAAACACCATTAGCAGGTAGAATTAATGAACTTACTCAATCATACTTTAATCAATGGCATTTTGTAATCAGGACTTACGAGAAAATTTATGATTTGTTACACGAGTTAAACGGAACACAGGATAAAGCAAAAGTAGGTGCCATAATTTCGGAATACGACCTGCATTCTATCGAAAAAGAAAAGGAGTTTAGAGACTATGCCTATCTGCTAATCATAAGCATGAAAACATTTTTGGATTTATTTGCTTCTCTAATTGAAATATCAGTCACAAAGGCTGTTGATGCTGAACATACAATGACTGACTTTAACCAAATTAGACGGTTTCTTAAAAAGCAAAATCTACAGCACCTGGCTGATTTAATTGATAAATATTGGACTTACAACTGGATTGTATTACTGACAGACATGAGAAATAAATTAGTTCACAGAGGCTATAGCATTAAGCCCAATTTCGGTTTTACCAAAAATGAAGAAGTAAACTATACCATTTACAAAGGCACTGATATGTATACTAACGTTATTAAACTACAAATTGGTCAATTTTTCAATTCTTTCATGTATGACTTTCCTAAAATGGAACGTGAAGTATCAGAACTTTTGAAGAGGTTTAACCAGCCAAGTGAATTTTCTCTACAAGTTTCATACCGATATAGTGGCTGGATTACAGAATATAATGTAAAAGAAATCACTTTCTAAAAACTAAGTCATTTGACATGCAAAATCCCGACCTAAGTCGGGATTTGCTGTTTGTTGCTTCACCATAGACTATTGGTCTATAGAGGCTGCCCAAGAAAAGGCAGCACCCTGTAAACCCTGTCAGCATGAAAACCATTTTGCCTTCACTTCTTCAAGTCCTTTTCTTTCAGTCTATTCGTCGTACAGTATATTTGATGATAATAGTCGCCATAGTTCAGTCGAACGGTAAAATCTAACGGTTACTTTTCTTCCCCTTATTTGAGCTAAAACATTCGCTTTAACGGTTACACGGAATTCAATCTGGGCTTTAATTGAAAGACAAATAGAAGGGTTGCTCCAAAACTATACAAAGTAACCAATTGCGTAACTATATAGCTGCTAAGTGGGAAAAATTTCCCAAGGAAAATTACCATAGCTAAATACCACATAGCTTACTTACAATGTCTTGATACAATTTTACGTTTTATACCTATTGATGTATTTGCCACATAGAAAAAGTATAAATGTCCCCCAACTTTGTGAGCAAATTTTTAATCTTTCTACCCATCCTGAAACTATTTCCATATTAATTGCTAATTGATATTGTGTTTCATCACCCTTTCGTACTGGGAAGAGGTAATCTTTGATAATAAACAATGCATTAAAATACTCCTGTTCGTCTTCGCTATTTATGTAAGTGTCATTATCGAATGGAAACATATTTATCCAATCGAATAAAGAATCTAATACCGTTTGAAAAGATTGCTGTAGCTCTAAACCAACCTTGTCAATATGCTGTTGCAAATTATTTTTATCAGATTCTGAAAGCTCAATTTCATCAAGCAATCTCAAGTCATAGAAATGGTCGACCAAGAAAAGTAATTTCCCATATGCCCCACTTGCCTTACTAATTTCGTCAAACTCGGGATACAGCTTTGCCCAACTCTCCAGTTTGAGTTTTGTAAGAATCTCTTCTTCGATAGGTTGTGTAATTGCATTAGCAATAGATAGGTCTTCATATGGGTTACCTTTTAGCGTATAAAGTTTTACTTCATTCCAATGATTGTTCAGCGTTTTATTTTGAACTGTTTGAATAAAATAGAAATTTGAAAACCATATTTGTAACATCAAATACTTTAGACTTGTATATTCCGTATTATCAATGGCGTGACGCAAAATGTCATAAGCTTCTTTAAATCCCATTAGTGACCAAAATGGACTTTGACCGTTAATTATCAATATTGGCTTATCAGCTGTAGTTTTATCATTGACATATTTTAGTGTAAAGGAACCAGACTTAGAGGCCTTTTTGAACTCTTTTGCTATTCTATTTTCAAAATCAGTCTTTAACTTTACTATTCTGTTGAATGAGCGGTCTCCTTTATTATTATCATTCAAAAAATCTTTCCAAGTAGCAGCTGTAGTAAGTAATGAATTTACTTCCAATTTTGATGTATGGTTAGGGTCTATATTTCCTAAAACATCTTTATATTGAATATTATATACAGCGAGTTTGTGTATTGCTTCATAAAGGTTGGTCTGAGACAATCGCTCGATATTTTCGTCGTGAATATGTCCTTCCTGGGTTTTACTCTTAATCTTTGAATAAAGAGTTTCGGCGGATTGAAGAATGAAATTCTCAATGCTCGCTTTGAAATCTGAAAGGCTTTTAAAAAAGCGTTCGTATTTGGATTGAAGGTTTATGTTTAGTTGTTCTCGTGGATTGTTTGTTGTCAAACCTTTCTTTTTCCCTCCGTATATACCTAAAGGATCTATTATCGATTTCGGCTCTTTTACGGTCCCAGGCATTTTCAGAAGGGCATTCTGCATAATAGGAATTACTGGTGTATATGTTTTACTACCGGCAAAAAGTTTTGCAAATGAATTATTGAACTCGTTTACTTTTTCTTTAATTAAATATTCCCATTGGTTCAGTTGAACTAAATATTCTTTCCAATCTGCAGGCCTATTATCATATTCATAAAGCTTAGTTATACAAGCATTAATATTTACCCACTCTTCCAATGGGATATTCTCAATAGAAATGGTTTTATGAGTCGAATCAAGGTTAAGTGATAAAGTTTGTAAACGATGACCATACCCTTGGGAACTGAATTTTTGCTTATCTGGTAGAGCTGTCCTGATGATGTCTAAGATATTAACTACAAAGTCGTTAGTTGACCTTGATTCAGCACCCTTTATAATATCGATAATGAAATGAATAGCTATTTCTTCTCCCTCAAAATCGAAATGTACAATCGCAAATTCTTCTTTAATCTTCCGTACAAAATGTTTGATATTTTTCTTTCTAATAGTCTCTAATTCCGGCGAATAAGAGTACATCCCCAGCATCAATTTGGACAAACTTTTACTATCCATCATTTGAAAAGCCTCTTCAAACTTTACTTCTTCATAGACTTCCATACTTGGTTTGTCATTGGGAATATTTTTCAGCCAAAACAAAGACTCTCCAAAAGATTTCCATTCAAATATTGTCGAAGGAATTTTATCAGGGAAGTCCAGTTTATTTAATAGAGAAGTCGCCAGATTGAAAACAGTTTCTTTAGCTGACATCTTTTCATTAATCTCATTTATTTTTTCTCTACGTTCATCATCAATTTTTAATAGGTCAAACATTCCATTTCTATCATAATTACTTGAAAACATAAAATCAATAAAAAATATCCATCCTTCACCGCAAATATCTTTGCAATCATCAATTACATTACGATTAGTCCCGATATATTGTTTGACACCAAGCCATATATAAGCTTTTATAAGTGATGTGAATGTCGCCCAGTTTTCTACGGTAATATCCTGATTTAATTTCTGAATGAATTTGTCTGGCTTTAAAATTTCCACGCTGAAAAACTGTAGTAGAAATAAATACAAATCTTCTTCAGCCAATAATGGAATTGCCTTATAGGCATAGTGTTCTTTGTTACTAATAAATTCATCGAACAGAATTTCTGTCAATTTTTGAGAGCGAATTATATGAAGGCCCTGGATGTATTTTCTATCAGACGATTTTTTGATTAGGAATTCATTTTCTAATTTTTCAATTATAAATTGATAGTCAATATTTGAGCTCAATTTTGAAATATCAATCTTCGCACCTACGGAATCGGCAAGACTTACAATTCTTAAGAATTCAATTTGCTGATTGACATTTTGAGTGTTTTCCTGCTGTATTTGTAGAATCTGCTGTTTTAATTTATTAAATAAGGAATCTCCTTGTGTGATGGAATAAACAAATTCTAATAACGGAACATCATTACCTGATTGAATCCAAGCCTGTTCAAAATCGGTAAAGTGACTTATTCTACTCTTTTCATTTAGTTTGTGGTAAATGGTTTCCGCTTCCTCTTTAGTGAGTGATAAGTCTACTTCTTTATACTCAAATTCAAGACCTACAGCTGATGCTCTGTACCAATCTTCATTCCTTATTGCAACGAGAAACTTGATATGGTTTAAATGTGAAGATTCTTTTATTATTTTAATCCATTCAGTCGTATTAGGCGTCACGTTTATTACAAAAACAGAAGGTATATCTAACTTCTTACTTATTGATGCTATAGCTTGAATAGATTGTTGAGTTATTAAAGAGTCTTGTTGAATGTTAAGTTCAAAAGAAAGCCAATGATTGATATATTTATGAACATAACTATATAGCAATGCTGTCTTTCCTTGTCCGGAAGCACCCTTTAGCATTATTACATTGTTCGTCCGTAACTCTTCATTAATTCTCTCTAAATGCTTTTCCCTGTTAACATCAAGTCCTAATAAAATATGCTCATACCTTGTCAGCGTCGCATTATAAAACTCTTTTTCTAATTGCTGATGATTTGTCTCGTCTGTTGAAATTTTATTTAATTGTTTTAGAACTATACCATATTGGTTGTGTACTGCAATTCGCGCACTTAAATATTTAGCAAAGTTCTGAACTTTATCATAGAAGCTTTTTTTTGTAATGGGTTGTTGTTTTTCAGCGATAAACTGTAACCAGTATAATAAATATCCGATGGTTGGTATTGGGTCAATCTCTGCAAAGTTGTCTTTCATCAATTGCTCAACTTGACTTGCGATTACTTCTTCGTTGATTTCTCGAAATTGTGTTTTCTTCTTAACTACTTTCCAGGCGTCAGGGGTTATTTTATATTTCTTTAAATTGGATTTTTCTTTCTCACTAATACTGTCTTTATACTTACTCCAGTTTTTAAGGTCGTTACTTATTTCTCCATAAGATACAAGTATGGGAATTGCTTCACGGTAGTTATCTAAGAATCGTTTAATAAATGACGTTTTACTGTCTGAAAGAATATCAGAGAGTGTTATAGTCTTTCCTAAATTTTTTAACTGGAAAGCATACAAGAGTTGACCAGTATTATTATCTAATACATCCAAATCCTCCTCTCCTTCTAATCTGTAAATGAAATCATTGGATAAGGTGGATAAGATATAATGTAATGAATATAGGAATTGGGTTCTATAGCCTTTAAGAGCTGAAATTGCAGACATATAGTTAATTAAGTTTTATTCAATGGTGTACACAAACATACAAACATCTGGCAGGTTTCTATTCTCTTGAAAGACTGCTTATAGTCGCACTATAACTCGCAATAAATTTTTTCAAAACTGCTTCTTAAGACAATCCTACTTTTTCGAGCTTTTAAAGCAATTTTTGAGTGAAATGGACTTCTTTGTATGCCTGGCTTGAAATGAAGGCTACAAAATGTGTCAATATTGACACTTAAAAGATAGCGCGCTGACCCACTGTTAATCAGGGGTCTCAGGTTCAAGTCCTGAAGGGGGAACACTAGTTTTTAAAAGCGTGC
Organism: Bacteroidota bacterium; assembly: GCA_018267955.1. Classification (GTDB taxonomy): domain Bacteria; phylum Bacteroidota; class Bacteroidia; order Chitinophagales; family Chitinophagaceae; genus Polluticoccus. The sequence continues at coordinate 60,024 of JAFDXL010000010.1, read as the reverse complement.
ACACGATTGCAATGCTTTTTTATTTTAGCCGCACTGAAACTCGCAATAAACCTGTTTTGAAGTTTCAATAGCCATATAATAAGTCCGGTTGACCTCATTTAGTTAGCCCATGTGGCAATTCTGCACCTTTGTCATTTCGCTTAATAGATCGCCCCTATCTGTAGACTAATGCGCCTCTTCATCCTTTTGTAGGGGCATTGTTTGAGGTATAAAATCACCTCCCTTTCCGTCGTCTTTGTAGTCATAAGGCCAGCGGTGGACCTCCGGTATATCGACTTCCCAATTGCCGTGCGGAGGCACTACCGGCGTCGTCCATTCGAGTGTGGTAGCATTCCATGGATTTTGTGTCGTTACTTTCTTACCTCTAAAAATGCTGACAAAGAAAGGTCATACCGGTCTTAGTTCTCCTGAAAATTGTCGCATTAATCGTGATGGCTTGGTTAGCTACTGTCTCATTGCAATTAATCATCTGTATCGTCGGATACTCTAATTTTTAAAAAATGGACGAAATTTTTGTAACCTTTTTCAACAACGATTTCTCTAATAATAAACTAAAGAAAATGATAATGAAAAAAATGACACCTGCAGTGATGAGATCTTTTGCTATTGCATTCGCACTATTTACGACAACTGGTCCAGCAATGGCACAAAGCAATCCATCGCTTACAGATCCTGAGGTAGCCCACGTTGCAGTCGTAGCAAATCAAATTGATATCGGATATGCTGATATCGCCATTAAGAAGTCTAAGGATGGAGAAGTGGTCAAGTTTGCAGAGACAATGAAACGTGATCATACTGCAGTAATAGAGCAGGCGGCAGCGTTGGCCAAGAAATTAGGGGTTACACCTAAAGACAATGCAGTAAGTCAAAAGCTCCTGGCGGATGCTGATAAAACAAAGAAAAGTCTCAATGGCAAATCTGGGAAGGCTTTCAATAAAGCATATATCGACAATGAAGTAGCTTACCATAAAGCAGTAATTGGCGCCGTAGAAGGTTTGCTGATACCCGAAACGGATAATGCAGAACTGAAACAACTATTACAAAATGTAGTGCCAGCGCTTAAGGCGCACCTGGGGCATGCTGAAATGGTGCAAAAAAACTATAAATAATGAGTAGGTCATATTTCTTCAGAAGCCTGTTATTGATTGCAGTACTGGCAATCGGATTTATAAGTTGTGCACCAACAGAACTTGATAACTCAGAAGAGAAGGGAGCAGGTGTACCACAGCAACAGGAATATACAATCGAGATCAAACAAATGAAATTTATACCTGCGGAAATAACAGTTCACAAAGGTGATAAAATTACATTTGTCAATCACGACCTCGTAACACACGATATTACCGATGATCCGGGTAAAACATGGACTTCATCAGCACTACCTGCTGATGAATCATGGTCGATGACCGTCACCCAGAGCTCAAATTACTATTGTACACTGCATCCCACTATGAAAGGGAAAATATCTGTAGAATAGGATTTTGATAAGAAACTGTTGAGGTGGACTGCCTGCACAAACGTAGGCAGTACCTTTCCAGCATCACCTATCGCAGAATTAGCCATTTTAGTAAAAGAGGCCTTCTCTAATATTGCCACTTCAATTCTAAATTAGATATTACATGAAGTCATTCCTGTCAATCGTGCTGGCAATAACGCCAGGTCTACTCTATGCGTGCAATGTATGCGGAGGTTCTGCCAACAGTCAGAATCTGGGTGTACTCCCGCAGTTTAATAAACATTTTATCGGCATTCAGTATTTATCTAAGTTCTTTCAAAGCTATGAAGATATCGACCATATCAGTGGGAAGAGCTCTTCAGACCATTACCAGAACCTCCAGATATGGGGACGTTATACTATTAGTAAACGAATACAGTTATATGCGTTCCTGCCGTATTCATACAATAAATCGAATCATGATGGACTTCCAGTCATCATCAATGGGATCGGAGACCTCTCTATGATCGCTAATTATCGATTGATCAGGGCTGATGACTGTAATCCACTATGGAAGCATAGCTTGCAATTGGGTGGTGGTATTAAATTACCAACCGGAAACTATATTCCGGTTGGCGGAAGCGAAGGTCTCCCCAATATGCTGCCCGGAACAGGGTCATGGGACGTGATCGCCAATCTTAACTATTCCCTGCAATATGGAAAGACAGGATTAAGCATTGACGGCAACTATACCATGAATACAGCAAATAATGAATCGTATAAATTTGGCAATAGGTTAAATGTCTCCATTTTAGGCTATCATACTTTAGTTGGGAAAGGTTATACCTTACTGCCCTTTGCAGGCATTAGAATTGAATGCTATGCAAAAGACTTTGAAAATTACCGTAAGCATTGGGTGGACGATATGACCGGTGGCAAAGTAGTATTTGCGACATTGGGGCTTCAGACATTTTATAAGCGTATTGGATTTAATGTAAGCGCTAGTTTACCGATAGTACAAGTGTATTCTGATAATTTGGTTTCGGCTGGTCTTAAAGCGGAAACAGGTATTCAGCTTTTATTCTAACAAAACCAATAAGAATTTAATGACACGTATACCACTTTTAGTAGGCATATTGTTATTGTCTGTCATTTGCGCCTGTAAAAAGGAAGAACAGGCTACTGCAGAGCAGCCAACTGCAACAATAGTTATAACAAATCCCCAGCCGGGGCAAGAAATCAAAGGTGGGACTGAATTGGCAATACAGGCACAGATAAAAGGGGATGTTAATCTTCATGGCTATGAGGTATTCATAGTGGATAAGCAGTCTTTAGACACCCTATTTGAAATGGATAATCATACCCATGCGAAAGAACTGCAGGTCAATGAGATTTGGGTTGATACACTTTCGCAAGCAGCAGATCTAGAAGTATTTGTAAAGACTGAACTTAACCACGAAGGAGCGTCTGTAACAAAAACAGTGTCTTTTAAATCAAGACCATGATAAGAAGCTCTTGGGATAATACTATACATACGCTCAAAAGGTATCGAGTCAGGCTAGTTATTTGTATGAATCTGCTGATACCAGAACGACTATGTGCAATAGGTCGGCCTGGCAGCAATAATCTACGACCAATAGATATCGAGAAGTATGGGTTATTATTCCTTATTGTCGTGCTGTTAGGTGCCATTGCTATTTGTTGCCGAATACTTTGGTCATTGGGCGAAAGTCAAAAACAAGAAGAAAAATGCGCTTAAAATCATCTTTCATCTTACTACTGGCCTTAAAAGCTGAGAATTTGATGGCTAAAGTATCGCCTGGTGGGAAGCCCATAAGAGTCGAACATACGGTAAATACATTTCAGCCCTATATTAATGCAATACTTATTGAACTTGTCATTCTGCTTGTGCTAGCAGTATTGATACTCTTAAAGGTGCAAAGTATTGAACGCTCCGTGAAGAGAAAAACTCATGAGTAACCTGTGTCCGCAAAAACTATAAATAGCTTTATGTGTAATCCACAATGCTGGACAATCCAGTCAGGATTCGTCAGGTATTGAAATAATGCATACAACATGTTCATAAGCAGTAATTCTCTTATCCAGCATGATAAATCTATTCAGATGGAGCTTGGCACAGCAGAGTATTTTTCTTTGTTTCGATCGACTTGATCTCTGATTATTTCACAGTCTTTTGAACGAGATCACTCTGATAGAAAGCATGACTTGCATCTTTAAAGGCAGGAAGAAAATTCCTATTTGAGATAATGTGTATGAAAATGAACCTATTTATGATAGAAACTAAGAGCTATTAATACATGACAGTTAGGTTCGTACGCCATGTTGCGACAATTACCCAGCCACCTACCGACATATTGAACTCTTCTATACTCTTTGTAACCTTTCCATGCTTCGGTTACTCTAATAGACATAGAACAAGTTAACTGGATGACATAAAATACTGAATCGGCATTAGAATTAGATATTATATACCATTTCGTATTCTCTTAGCTTCCTAAACAGTGATTACACGCTCTCGTTTGGCGGCTTTGATGAGGTGCTTTATACTGCTGACATTTATTCACATGGTATACCAAAACAGTTTCCCGAAGAGTTCTAATGAATTAACTATTAAACAAGTAATAAAATGGAATCGTATAATTTGCAACAAGCATTGAAACAAACATTCAGTCTATTAAAGTACACTTTTGTTATTATTCCTATAGTTGCTGGAGCAGACAAATTAACCAACAGCTGACCCATTGGAAACAACATGTTAATCCGTCGATTGCAAGCCTTTTGCCATTTTCTGATTTGATTTTTATGATGATAGCGGGTGTTATTAAGATTGTAGCAGCATCATTGTACTGCAAAAAGCAGAAATTGGTGGTTATACCGTTTCCAGGTGGTTGGCAGTCATGGCACCAACATTGTTAGCTGGCTTCAGTTAGGTAGATGTTGCAGTACGTGACCTCGTAATGGCGATTTCAGCTGTATGAATAACAATAATATATAAAATCGTTGTATAAAATGGTTCTGTTAGAAAATTTTACCGAAGCAGAGGTTATTGCACGGGTTATAGATGGGGAAAAGGCTCTCTATGAAATTATAGTCAGACGCTTTAATCCTTATTTGTATAAAATCGGGAGGTCGTATAATTACAATCACGAGGATACCCAGGATTTAATGCAGGAAACCTTTATGGATGCGTATAAGAACTTATTACAGTTCGAAGGTCGTTCCGATTTTAAAACCTGGATTATCCGAATAATGATGAATAACTGTTACAGAAAACGTGGGAAAGCAAGTTTTAAAAACGAAATGTTGCAAGATGCAAACGAATACTCGGCGCCAATGTTTAGCAATAGAAATAACGATACCGACAAGGTGATTCAAAACCGTGAGTTGGGGCATATTATCGAGAGCGCTCTTCAGAAAATCCCTTTTGATTACCGGATGGTTTTTTCGTTACGCGAAATAAATGGACTAAGTATTTCAGAAACAGCAGAAATGTTAGGTATTAGTGAGGCAAATGTAAAAGTTAGGTTAAATAGAGCAAAAATAATGTTACGGAGAGATATAGAAAACGCTTATTCTGCAAACGAACTCTTTGAGTTTAATTTGATTTATTGCGACCCAATGGTGGAAAGCGTAATGAATAAAATAAATGACTTTGATTATTAAATACAGGAAATGACACATACGGAATTGGACGAAACTATAATAGATACGCTCATTCGCAGCAATGCTTTTGAATTAAGCGACAACGAAAAGATACAAAGAATAGAACATCATTTTGCTCAAATAATGGATACACTTGGGCTTAATCTTTATGACGACAGCTTGTGCGGAACGCCAAGGCGAGTGGCAAAAATGTTTGTAAAAGAAATGTTCAGTGGATTAAACCCAAATAATAAACCCGAAATCAGCCTTTTTAAAAATAAATACGGTTATAAAAAAATGCTGATTGAAAAGGACATTACATTGTACTCTAATTGTGAACATCATTTTGTTCCGATAATTGGAAAGGTACATGTTGCTTATATTCCTGACCAGCAGATTATCGGGTTGTCAAAAATTAATCGATTAGTACAGTATTATGCCAAACGTCCGCAGGTACAGGAACGGCTTACAGTTCAAATTTCGGAAGCATTAAAGGACGCATTGCAGCATAGTGATGTGGCGGTTGCCATTGAAGCCGACCATTTATGCGTTGCTTCAAGAGGCATTAAAGATACCAATAGCATAACACATACCTTTCAGTATTCGGGACAGTTTGAGAACGAAATTATCAGGCAGGAATTTCTATCCCATATTTACAACAAAAGATAATTCATAATGGAACGAGTTAAAATAATATCTATTGTGCATCTTACGCACGATGTACTTAAAATTGTCGCTGAAAAACCGACAACAATAGACTATCAGCCTGGGCAGGCGGTGGACATATCCATAAGTAAGCAAAACTGGGAACACGAGTTGAGGGCATTTACATTCACTTCTTTGCCTGACGATGGGTATATTGAATTTACCATTAAGACATATCCGTCACACAATGGAGTTACAGCGCAACTACTTTCGCTTAACAAAGAAGATGAATTGTTAATACATAATGTTTTTGGTGACATAACATATAAAGGCGAAGGTATTTTCATTGCGGGCGGGGCGGGTGTTACACCTTTTATTTCCATTTTAAAACAGCTTGAAAAAGAAAATAGAATTGGGAATAACAAGCTCATTTTTGCCAACAAAACCAAAGCTGATATTATTTTTGAAGACAAATTCTGCCAGCTCTTAGGTGATAATTTCGTAAACATACTGTCTAACGAAAATATCGCAAATTATGAGTATGGTTTTATTTCGGCAGACTTGATAAGAAGACATACAAATGAACCTTCCCAATACTTCTATCTATGCGGGCCTGAACCAATGATGCAGGCAGTGGAAAGGCATTTATTTGCTCTGGGTATTTCGGAAAGGTTTATCGTTAGGGAAGTATTTTAATATTGTTAGCGTAGTGGCTGTATAATGGTCATTGTTGCATTAACAGCAACAACAGGGCTCTATTAGTTATTTAAGATATGAACCTGTAGCCTAATGTCGCAATAGTACAATTTTCTCTTTCAGTTTTTGTAACCTAAACAGAAGTCATTTACTCTAATTATTTAAAGGCTCTGAAAAGAAGTCCACATTACTTGCAAACATCTAAATGAATTAATATCATGAGATCAAGATTGACACTTTTGGGAATGGTTTCGCTTATAGTCCTTTCTATGTCTAATTGTAAAAAGACGGATAACGACCATCGCCCGGATGCAGGCGAAGGCGACTTGAATTTACCTGCATTAGACCCTTCATTAGTTAATCAGGGAAAAGATATATTTCGCTATGAAACTTTTGGTGACGAAACTACCTGGACAGATGTTTTAAAAATGAATGAAGTGATTGAAGCTGCCGTAGATCCTACAACTGCTTTGAGTGTTGGTTTAAAGGTAGATGCATCTGCTTTGCCTGCAGCGGTTGTTGCGGGCATACAGAATGGTTCAATAAGTCTAACTGATCCCCAAACCACACTTGCTTTACTTCAATTGAATGCGGTAGTAGGCGTTAAAGGTCAGGTAAGTACAACTACGGATGGTAAGCTAAAGTTAGATCGTGTGGGTATTACTTGCGCCTTATGTCACTCTACTGTTGATAACTCATTTGCCTCGGGTATTGGAAATCGTTTAGATGGTTATCCCAACAGAGATTTAGACCCGGGTCTGATTATTTCTTTATCACCCTCATTGACTGCAGCGCAAAAGGCTGTTTATGCTTCATGGGGTAAAGGTAAGTTTGACCCGAGATTTAATCATGATGGGCTTAATAACCCTGTGGTAATACCGCCAGCTTTTGGATTGTATGGATTGCCTAAGGCTATCTTTACCGGAGATGGTGATGTTGAACATGAATCAGTTGGTCCTGTTGCATATTGGAACCGTTATGTTGCGGTAACCGAGATGGGCGGTCATGGAAAATTCAACGATAGCCGTACAGGTCTTAATATCGACAATACGAGTGGTGGTGCTGATCTGGTAACAGATAAACTGCCTGCATTGCAAGCTTACCAATTTTCACTTGCTGCGCCAAAGGCACCCGAAGGTTCATTTGACGCTACTGCGGCAGCAAGAGGGAAAATTTTGTTTAATAACAAAGGCCAATGTGCTACCTGTCATTCAGGTCCGCGGTATACTGACGTGACGAATGGAGGAATACTTCATCCCCAAAGTGCTTCTGTAGCCACAGATAAAGATTATGTGAACCGCTCGGCTACAAAACAATGGAGAGTTACACCTCTTAAGGGAATATGGCAACATGCCCCCTATTTCCATGATGGTTCAGCTGCAACATTAGCAGCAGTTGTAGAAAAATATAATACATCGAAAGGCCTAGGCTTGACCAGTCAGGAAAAAACTGATCTTACTGAATATTTAAAATCACTTTAATGGTGGTGGGTTGTCTTGTATCTCTTGGGAGTTTAATGACTCCCGAGAGATTTTTTTTAGCACCTGAATTAGATAACAGTATGAGAAGACTATCAAATACGTAGCAGGAATGATGTATTGGCATGGACAAATAAAATAAATAATGACCCGGATAGAAAGATTTTTTTTTTCTACGAAAACAATGATTGTATTGTTATTCATTTTTGCTGGCTCAATGGCAGTAGCCACTTTCGTAGAAAATGATTATGATACACCAACAGCAAAAATGCTGATTTATAATGCCAAATGGTTTGAGATACTGATGCTGTGGATTATCATCATTTTTATCTTCAACATTAAAATCTATCAATTAACAAAAAGGGGAAAATGGCCCATTCTGATTTTCCACATTGCATTCATTCTAATGTTTTTGGGTGGTGCTATAACGCGCTATTGGGCTTTTGAGGGGCAAATGCCAATCAAAGAAGGTGAGACCTCTAATGAAGTGATTAGCGATCTTACATACATAAAAGTAAATATTAATGATGGTATAAAATCTATCACTTATGATCTGCATCCCTATACGATGTCGTACTTTAATGGGGAAAATACACGGTGGCCATTCAAAAGGAATTTCAAAGAAAGTTATGAGTTTGATAATAGAGTAATCAAAATAAAATCTCTTGACTATATCCCACTCGCTAAAGATTCAATACAAAAAGCACTCTCGGGGCAAAAAATTCTTAATATCATAACAACAGGACGAGACGGAGGAGAGAATAATTATATTTTCAGCGGTGAGATAAAAACTATAGGAGGCATTTTATTCAGCTTCAATAACCCGGTACTGGGAACGGTACATTTAATAGAAAAGGGAGATAGTATAATGATTAACTCGCCTTTAGCCGGGCGGTATATGTCCATGCAAGGACAACAGGCAGGAGTAGTTACCGATACCGCGTTACTGGCGCAACAATCAGGAACAATAAAAGCAAATGAGTTAACCTCATTGGGTTTCAGGACGCTTTATACAATCAATAATACCAATTTCATTATACCTAATCCTGCATTTGCCGGTAAAATTGTCTTTTACAGCGGCGATAAAAGCAATATGATGGATAAAAATCTTCTAAGTATGGTGAAGCTGGAAATAAGTTGCGGAAATGAAAAAGATACTGTTATGGTGCAAGGAGGAAAAGGCGTAACCGGCTACAGCGTTAAAACCACTATTAATAAACTGGCAGTTGCGATTGGCTATGGCTCAAAATTAATAAAAACACCTTTTTCAGTCCGTTGCGATGATTTTAAATTAGACCGTTATCCAGGCTCTAATAATGCATCTTCTTATGAAAGTAGGATAACCGTTATTGATAATGGGAAAAAATCGCCACATCATATTTACATGAACAATGTTATGGACTACAGTGGTTACAGATTCTTCCAGGCGAGTTATTTCCCCGATGAGTCAGGAACTATTCTCTCTGTAAACAAAGACTGGTGGGGAACAAGAATTAGCTATACCGGTTACTTCTTTTTATTCCTGGGGATGTTCCTTACACTCCTCCGTAAGCGAACCCATATTTGGAAATTGAATCAACGGTTGAAGGGTATGCATAAGAAAGCTGTGGCACTAATTCCTTTGATATTGATGATTTCTTTTGCCAATGCTCAAAATTCAGTACAGGAAAAAGTAGATACTTCATATACTCAAACGGAGGTAGAACTATTTTCGAAACAGGGCGAATTGGGAGGTAAAGCTATAAGTACAAACCATGCTGATCGGTTTGGTCACCTGCTGGTTCAGGATTTCCAGGGTAGAATAAAGCCAATGGATACGCATACATTAGAATTGCTTCGTAAGATTTATAAAAAAGATAAATACAGGGGATTATCACCTGTGCAGTGGTTCTTATCTATGCAACTTGACCCGGCTTTTTGGTTTATTCAGCCAATGATATATGTAGGCAAAAAAGGTGGTGATGAGTTGGCTAACGAAACCACCGCTAATGAAGAGGGTTATACAACTTTTGCTAATTTGATGGATACTGCCACAGGTGAATTCAGGTTGCAAAATCAGTATAAAGTATCATTCAGCAAACGTAAGGCAGAGCAATCGAATTATGATAAAGAACTGATAAGTCTAACAGAGCGATATAATATTTTCAGGAATATCATTTACGGATTTTTCACTAAGATTATCCCGGTTAAAAACGATCTGTCACATACATGGAGAAGTTGGGTCTATAGCTCTGAAAATAATCCTGTAGCACTTGATTCGGCTGCTTATGCATTTATTGCACTTTATTTTAATGACGTAAAACAAAGTTTGCAAACCGGGAACTGGGAAAGTGCAAATGAAACATTAGCGAGCATTAGCAATTTTCAAAAAACTTGGGGTAAGGACATCATTCCATCTGATTTAAAAGTTGATTTGGAAATCCTATACAATCATGCAAATATTTTCTTATGGCTGATGATAGTTTATAGCCTTTTGGGAATTTCAATGATTATTCTTGGTTTTGCAGAAGTGTTATCTTCAAGTTCTAGAATTAATCGTGCGGTTCAGCTATTAACCAGAGTACTACTCGGTATGATGGTTCTTGCTTTGGCAATACAGCTTGTGGGGCTGGGTGTTCGTTGGTATTTATCGGGGCATGCACCATGGAGTAATGGTTACGAAGCAATTATTTTCATTTCATCAATTGGGGTATTAGCTGGATTATTGCTTTACAAAAACAGAAATGCGTTTATTCCTGCTGCAGGTGCATTGGTCGCTATGATTATGATGGGTTTTGCACATGGTGGTTCCATGCTTGACCCACAGATTACACCTTTGGAGCCGGTATTGAAATCGTATTGGTTAATGGTGCATGTAGGCATTATTACTTCAAGCTATGGTTTTTTTGGTTTGTCTGCACTCATCTCGGTAATCTCTTTAATTATGTTCTGTATAAAGCCTACTGCAAAAATTCAAAATTCCATTCAAGAATTGACAATCGTGAATGAAATGGCTGTGGAGCTTGGATTGTTTGCATTAACTATCGGAACTTTTTTAGGCGGAATATGGGCTAATGAAAGTTGGGGACGTTACTGGAGTTGGGATGCAAAAGAAACCTGGGCATTTATTTCCATAATCTTCTATGCTGCAATCCTGCACTTCAGGATAGTTCCGGGGCTGAAGGGTAAGTGGATTTTTAACGTAGCAGGCATGTGGATGATTTGGACAATTATCTTTACTTATTTCGGCGTAAACTACTACTTGATCGGGTTACACTCTTATGCTGCCGGAGATCCGATGCCAATACCTATATGGATTCAGATTACTGCTGTTATAATGCTCGTCTTATCGACTGCCTCTTATTTGAGTGAACGAAAATACTATCGTAAGCAATAGTGGCTTTTTACTAACAAATCTCTTTAAAAGTGAGATTGTTTATCATCTTGAGGGTGAGGGAATTGGTACTTGTTTCAAAACAACATTATCTCTGCCATTTTAAAGAAGCACCACATGAGATAGAAAATTCGATAGAAGAAGATTATTAAATTATTGAAATGTAGGAATACAATTTATTTTAAGTTATGAATACTCGGACTACTCTTTCTATAAACGAAACGTTCTTGGAAATTTTGATAAATTACAAGGATCGAAAAATAAATGCTGCTATGTTTTTGGATGCTAAAGGGATTATTAGAGCTGAAGGATTGATTAAGGCGATTTATTTAGATGTTCCAAAGCCATACCTCGAATTGGAAAGCGGGATAAAAGTCATTATTAATACCATCAGAGCCGTAAATGGATATTCTTTACAATCATTTTCAGATTATCATATATCGCGGAATAGATAGAACTCATAATTGTGAAGCTAGTACGTCCAAATAACAAAATGTGTTATCGTGCTTGGGGTAAATGCACTCTACATAGTTACAGGCCCGAATGGAGGATCATATCTTCGTGATTATATTGGCGAAACGTTACTAGATATACTGTAGATATCTTAGGCAATTATTTTGCGTCTGCGGACCTGAAGTTTTCCTTTTTATATTACTATTAGTACAGCACATATTTTAAGATCAACTTAATTAATTGTATTTATTTGTTCCGAATTTCAATATGGCAAGTAATTTTCTTGCAGAAGCGATGTGGTGGGGAGTCTTTACATTTTTTGCATTTTGGATGCCGGTTTTATTTCAAGACACGGAGAATCTGAGTTTAGGGAATAACAAGAAATATCAGAGTGTTGTGGATTGTTCCTCTTTAAAACAATATAAAAGTCCTATGGAATATCTTTATCGGTAATGCGCCACAAGGCTTCTAAGTTATCAATGCCATCATAGTCCTGCTACCCGGTTATAAAGATCGAATCTGAATTGGCAACCTGATGAATTTTTACGAAACTTCGGTATTTTTTTAACTCATTTTTTTGTTTTTTACCTACAAATTCATCTTGATAGTTTCGAGCCTTTGCAATAAAAAGAGACTCCTCACCGGTAATCGGGTCCTTCATTACCCGGTAATGAAATGGATGGATTATTTTTCTTTTTGAAATATTACTCACCAGCAGAAGTTGATTTGATGTGGAGTAAAGGAAATCGACATTCTATGGAGAACTCAAACTATTTGCCAATTACTGCATCGAGTGCTTCATCAGCGTCTTTGTGTATAAAATTTGCTTGATAACCTATTGTGGTTGTAATTGATGAGTGTCTATATAACTTTTGTAACATCTGTGGCGATATTTTATCGCCTGATATGTTTCCAAAAGTGTGTCGGGCGATATGAGTTGTTAGTTTCTTAGTTATTCCGGCTTCTTTTGCTACTTTTATTAAAGCATCATTAAGGTTTTTAACAGCAAATGAAATTTTACGTTGCACTTCGTACAAATTGTTTAAATCCTCAACAACTTCCAGTTCGGGAAACACTAAATCATGCTTATTTTTTTTGGACTTTTTATATTGGGCAAGTATTGTATTTACTTTTTCTGGGATTTTAAGCGATCCGGCCTTATTGTTTTTACCCATAGAATAGTGTAGCCGGTCATTCTGAAAGTCTGTCCATTTTAATCTTAAAACGTCAGATACGCGCATTCCCGCAAAATAAAATGATATTAACCAGAGGTTTCTTGCATGGTGCAAGTATGGCTTATCTGACAAGTTGAGTCCTTCCATTTTTTTTACTTCTTCGGGAGAAAGACCAATTTTAACAGACTCAGGATTTTTTATAACAATTTTATCTCTACCGAAAGGATAGTGCTTTATATCTGCAAGATTGGCTTTTATCGCTTGATTGTAAATAGTACGAATAAGTATAAAATAATTCATTACCGTTCGTTCAGACAAACCAAGTTTACCCTTTAAATATGCCTTAAACTTATTAAGTAAAGCGACGTTTATTTCTTGAAATGTGACATCCTTCTCTTCAAGGAATTCCTTGAATTTTCTCACTCTTGGTTCTTCAGAAGTGTAACGGTTGTATCTTCCACTTGTCTTAATGTTATCAAGATAAACTGCTGCTTGGGCAAAGAAACTGGAATTATTCTTGGCTTTAATATTTGTCTGGATAGCTTTAGAAGAAACATCATTTTTGTTGGTTTCCAGTTCAATAAGCTTTTCATTAGCTTCTGAAAGTTTTTTTGCAATTAGGTTATTAAGTCTGGCAGAATTGGGATGAGATTTTTTTATCCGGCACTCCTTTGCATCCCAATATTTTGGTTCGATAGAGTGCCCGATATGAACTATAGATTGAACTCTATCTTTTAGGATTTGTAATGCTAATGAGTGAGTTCCATCCTTATTAGGTTTATTACGGAGAATAATTTTTATGCTTGCCATTCCAATGAAATTATACTCCAAGTTACAAAATATGGGTCAAACATAGGTCAAACATTTTGTGGTTTTATATGGTGTGATATAGGCGAATAATTATAATAATATCTGTAAATACGGTACTGTAACAATATGTCTATTTATATAATATCATATATTAGAGAATTCATAACCCTGAGGTCACGGGTTCAACTCCCGTCTTCGCTACAAGTCCCACAAGCGTTTCAGATTTTCGTCTGAAACGCTTTTCTTTTGGTACAATATAGGTACAACAATTGGCCTTTACCCTCTTAAGCTGGTGACATTGGTTCGAATCCAATCCGGATCACAAACGCCTTTGCAACTGCCAGGGCTTTTAAAAATTTGTCTTTTCACCGATCTGGAGATCGGCAACCATTAGGGCGTAGTTATAAACTGCGCCCAACTAGAAGTGACGTTGATGAACAAGCCGTTATTACCTTTTCCGAAATGAGGGATAAATTCACGAGTCACTCGCACCCAGCTAAAAGTTTCAGATTCCCCAAACTTTATACTACCAATTAATGGACGTTTAACGACAATAACTTGAACTTTCTGGAACATTAAAGAATATAACTGTTACTGAACTTTACTTTATCAATTCACGTAAACAGAACATTATGTCAAAGGAAATTTCTAATAACAGCGCAAAAGATAACGCCTATATTATTACCGGCCCTACTTCAGGTATTGGTAGGGCAACGGCATTCGAACTCGCCAAATATGGTACAATTATATTAGTTGGGCGTAATGCAGCAAAACTGAAAGAGTTAGATGATGCAATGAAACAAAAAGGTCTTAAAGCCGTTGCAATTATGTGTGATGTGTCAGATATCACAAGTATACAACAGGCAGTAAAAAAAATCATCGCACTGCCTTTTGTAGTGTCTGGCCTGTTGAATAATGCAGGTATTATGCCGCGGCAAGCTACAAAGAATGCCCAGGGCTGGGACATGACCTTTGCCACAAATTACCTGGGTGCATTTGCCCTGACTGAGGCACTTTCACCACATCTTCCTGACAGGGCTAATATTATTTTCATTGCTTCAGCAATTGAAGACCCTGAACGTAAACCCGCTAAAATAATGGGAATGAAAGGTGGTCGTTTTATTTCCATAGAGGCAAGTGCACGAGGAGAATGGAAAGCAGGAGGGGCGAAACTTGCTGGTATAGATGCTTATGCAACATCAAAGCAATGTATTCTTGCTTCTGCAATGGCTTTTGCACGAGAAAATCCAAGATTACGTTTCAATGCTGTAGAGCCAGGGATAACTCGCGGAACAAGTCTTGGGGCCGAAAGTATGAACCCTGTTATCCACGCTATATTTGGTCGTATAATGTCTGTAATTCCGCCGTTTTCCAAATATGCAAGCACACCTGAAGAATCGGCGAAAACTATCACAAAAGTAATGACTGACAAATCGAACAAAACAGGTGTATATTTCGACGAAAAAGCAAAGCCAATGCTCGGCTCAGAATTGTCACGTGACCCAAAATTTCAAGACCGGGTGGTTGCAGAGACAAGGGCATTTCTGTCAAAAGAAGGTTTTAGGTTCTAAAAAATGATCCTTTTACCGCCAAGTACCTTAACTTAATATAGCATTCATGGATAGACCACCTTCATATCTTGTAGATAAGATCTCGTCTGAGCATTTTATCTTTCAGCATAGCTTTATGTATGTTATTAAAGGTGTTGTAAGCTGTTATGACGGAAGTGAAACCCATAGTTTTCGTTCGGGAGAATGTGGGATTGCCCGTAAGAACCGTTTCGCGCGGTATAAGAAAGAAAAGGAAGATGACGAGATAAATAAAGTGTTTGTTTTCTTCGATGAGGTTTTCCTCCGAACGTTCCAGGAGCGATACAAGCCAAGCATGGCAAAATTTAAGCAAACAGACACGCTTATAAGATTAGAGTCTACTGACCTGATTAATAATTTCATCTCATCCTTTAAGCCATATTATATTGGCGGTGGTAGGATAAAGGCACCTTTTGCAGATGTGAAGCGTGAGGAGCTTCTGCTAATTCTACTAAACAATGATCCAAAAATTGCAGGCCTGTTTTTCGACTTTGACAGACTTGAAAAAATCAATATAGAAGAATTTATGAACCGCAACTTCCGCTTCAATGTCAGCATAGAACGGTTTGCATATTTAACCGGTCGCAGCCTTTCAGCTTTTAAGCGCGACTTCCACGATGTATTCGGAGATACCCCGTCGAAGTGGTTAATTAAAAAGCGCCTTGAGGAAGCTTATTTTTTACTGGATAAGAAAGGAGAAAGACCGTCTGAAATTTATTTTGACCTAGGTTTTGAAACATTTTCACATTTTTCATCTGCATTCAAAAAAAAATTCGGAATTAGCCCAACAGACTTGACAAAGGAACGTAAATAGTTTTTTGCAACGAGCCAAAATACGCTTCGTTAGTCTTGATTTTTGTAGGGCAATTACTTTCAGTTCCTCTATAATCCAGTTCGACGTAGTCAAATAGAGTTCACAAAAGCCTATCAACTGCGAGAGTTTTTAAAAAATTGCCTTATCACCGATCTGGAGATCGGCAACCATTAGGACGTAGTTATAAACTAGGCCAACTAGAATATGATTGGCTGGAGGTCGTCCCTATAAAGGTGTTCCATACTCCAGTCTTATCCAAAATATTTCATCACTTCCTCCTTTCCTTCAAAACACCTTCCACATCTTCCAGCTTAATACCTTTGGCTCTGAATAATATCAATAGGTGGTAGAGCAGATCTGCGGCTTCGTTTTTGAACAGGTTAATGTTGTCATCTTTTGCTTCAATAACAAGCTCTACGGCTTCTTCTCCAACCTTCTGAGCTATTTTATTGATACCTCTTTCAAATAACTTATTTGTGTAAGAGTTTTGGTTTTTGTCGCTGATGCGCTGCTCAATTGTTTGCTCTAGCGAGTATAAGAATCCTTTATTTGTTTCTTGGCCAAAACATGATTGACTACCGGTATGGCAAACAGGGCCGGAAGGATTAGCTTTTATAAATATAGTGTCCATATCACAATCCAGCCCTATATCTACAACAGTTAATGTGTTGCCCGAACTTTCGCCCTTGGTCCATAAGCGTTGCTTGCTGCGGCTATAAAAAGTTACTAACCCCGTGGCTTTCGTTTGTGCCAGGGCTTCTTCATTCATATAACCCAGCATCAAGACTTGCATGGTGGTTGCATCTTGTATTATAGCGGGTAGCAACCCGTTGCCTTTATTGAAATCCGGTTTCATCGTATTGGTATTTGATTTGTTTTTAAGTATTCTTTTAATCGAGGTATCTGTAGTTGATCGTAGTGGAAAATACCTGCGGCGAGCGCTGCACTTGCATTAGAGTTTTGAAATAGTGCATAAAAGTCTTCTTTGCAGCCTGCACCGCCGGACGCTATTACAGGTATCGATACCGCGTTGCATACTTCGTTCACCGGCTCTATTGCAAAACCACTCCTGGCGCCATCGTTATCCATAGATGTTAAAAGGATTTCCCCTGCTCCCTGGTCTGCTGCTTTCTTTGCCCATGCAATTATATTGCATCCTGTATCGGTACGCCCACCGTTTGTAAATACATTCCAGGAGTTATCTATATACTTTGCATCAATAGCCACCACCACACACTGAGAGCCGAAGTGATTCGCTATTTCCTTTATCAGTTCAGGATTGTTGTATGCGGCAGAGTTAATGCTGATCTTGTCTGCTCCTGAACGAATAAGCAATGCTGCATCTTCCAGCGTGCGAATGCCACCACCTACTGTAAATGGAATATTAATTGAAGCCGCGATCTTTTTTACAAGTTCCACTAAAGTTTTGCGGTTTTCTATGGTAGCTGTTATGTCCAGGAATACCAGCTCATCTGCACCTTGTGCAGCATATTTTTGTGCAAGGGCTATAGGGTCACCTGCATCTTTCAGATCTACAAATTGGGTGCCCTTTACTGTTCGTCCGTCTTTTATATCAAGACACGGAATTATTCGTTTCTTCAGCATAATTTCTCAGTTCGTTTAATTGGATATAGCCTTCATAAAATGCTTTGCCTATGATCGCACCTGCACAACCGATTTGTTTTAATGTTTTTAAGTCTTCAATAGAGCGAATGCCGCCACTGGCAATTAGTTGGATGTTGTTCACTGCAGATAAGATGCCTTTGTACAGCGGAATAGCAGGCCCGGCTAACATGCCATCACAGGATATATCAGTACACATAATTTGCTCTAAACCTTGTTGCCGGTATTCCCTTATGAAAGAAACAACATCGACAGATGTATTATTAGTCCAGCCATTAACCGCTATCATGCCGTTCTGGCAATCTGCACCAAGTATTATTCTATCACCACCATATATGCTTTGCCATGCAAGCACTTTCGCCTTGTCTTTTATGGCGATACTGCCCAGTGTTACTTTGCCGGCGCCGGAGTCGAACGCTAGCTGAATATCTTCATCTGTACGAATACCGCCACCAAAATCGATATATAGATTAGTAGCGTTAGCTATTTTTTCAAGTATTTGCAGATTGGTTACTTTTCCCTTTTTGGCACCGTCAAGGTCTACGAGGTGCAGGTGACGTATTCCTATATCCTGGTATTGCAATGCAATATCAATTGGGTTTACATTGTAAATGGTTACTTTGTCATAATTGCCTTGTTGCAGCCGTACACATTTGCCGTCAATAATATCTATAGCGGGTATAATGTTCATATCTCTAAAAAGTTTTTCAATATCTGCTCGCCGGTATCGCCCGACTTTTCCGGGTGAAACTGAGTGGCATAAAAATTATTCTTCTGTATGGCAGCGCTAAATGGCAGGATGTATTGGCAGGTAGCAACTGTATCTGTGCATACGGGTACATAGTAGCTATGCACGAAGTAAGTATTCTTATCTGCTATCTCGCTGAATAATATGCGTTTTGTGTTTTCTATATTATTCCAACCAATATGTGGCACTATATAGCCCTCAGGAAATTTTATTACACGGGCATCAAATACACCCAGGCAAGTTGTATTATTTTCTTCGGAGTATTTGCAAAGCAGTTGCATGCCCAGGCAAATACCTAAGACCGGCTGTTTTAAATTGGGTATTATTTTATCAAGCCCATCTCTACGGATTGCCTGCATTGCAGCACCCGCAGCCCCTACGCCGGGTAGTATTACTTTCTCTGCGCTTTGTATGATACCTGCATCGCTTGTAATGATGCTATGTACACCTAACCTGTTTAATGCATTTTGCACAGAACCGGTATTTCCTCCACCATATTGTATTATCGCTATCATATAGAACCTTTTGTGCTTGGAATGGTTTGTTCTCCCGTTTGTTTTACGGCCATTTTCAATGCTCTTGCGAAACCTTTGAAAATAGCTTCTGCCTTATGGTGCTCATTATTGCCTGTAGCTGTTATATTAAGATTACACCCCGCAGCGTCGCTAAACGACTTGAAAAAGTGAAACAGCATTTCTGTGGGCATATCACCAATTTTTTCGCGCAGGAAGGGCGCATCCCAAACCAGCCATGGGCGGCCACTAAAATCTATTGCTACCCGGGCCAGGCAATCGTCCATAGGTAATAAGAAACCATAGCGTTCTATACCTGTCTTTTTACCTAATGCTTCCTTAATGGCGCTACCTAATACAAGGCCTGTATCTTCTATCGTATGATGCTCATCAATGTGCAGATCTCCATTTGCCGAAATAGAAATATCTATGTTACTGTGTTTGGCAACCTGTTCCAGCATGTGGTCAAAAAAGCCGATACCTGTTTTTATATTGTATTGGCCATTGCCATCAAGATTTAGCTCTGCTGTTATATTTGTTTCAGACGTTCGGCGGATAGTCTTGTTTGTTCTGCTGAGTTTTTTCAAGAAATGATAAATATCCTTCCAGCTGGTTGTGGAAAGCACTGTGGCTGGTTGCAGCTCTTTGCCCATGTATATAGCATTGGCGCCCAGATTTTGGGCTAACTGTACATCCGTGATGCGATCTCCAATGACAAAGGAACGTGACAGGTCATAATTGCCTGCAAGGTATCTGCCGAGCATTGCAGTGCCCGGTTTTCTTGTAGGAGCATTATCAACCGGCAGGCTGCGGTCAATTAAAATATCAGAAAACCGGATGCCTTCTTTTGCAAATGCATCGAGCATTTTGTTGTGTGCCGGCCAAAAGGCCTCTTCGGGAAAGGAAGACGTGCCCAGCCCGTCCTGGTTGGTTACCATCACCAGTTCATAATCCAGTTCTTCTGCTATCATTGAAAGGTACCGAAATACCTGCGGATAGAACTCCAGTTTTTCCAGGCTATCTACCTGGTAGTCAGTTGGCGGTTCTATGATCAATGTGCCGTCGCGATCTATGAATAATACTTTCTTCATTGTTACATATCAAATTGAAAATTGGAGAATGGCGTTTAGTAATGCGTCGTTTTCTGATGGTGAGCCTATTGTGATGCGCACACAATTTGGTATTTGGGTGTTCCTGTTACGTGTAATTATGCCCGTATCTAAGAGGTATTTGTATAAGCTATTTGCATCATCTACCTTTATCAGCAGGAAATTGGCATCCGATGGATAAACTTTTTTCACCGATGGCGCGTTGATGAGTATCTCAGTAACACGTTTACGTTCTGTAAGCAATAATTGCTTCTGATTTTCATACTCTTCTTTTTCTTTCAGAGATGTAATGGCAGCTAACTGGTTAAGTGCGCTAACATTATAGGGCGGCTTTACCTTGTTAAACAGGTTGATTATTTCTATAGAAGCGTATGCTATGCCAATACGTGCCGCTGCCATGCCGTATGCCTTACTCAATGTTTGGGCGACAATGAGATTGGGGTATAGTGATAGCTTATCTATATAAGATGGAGTTCCAGAAAAGTCTATGTATGCCTCATCCACTAATACAATACCCTTAAAGTTTTTGATAACGTCATCCAGATTTTTCAGCAGGTTGCCGGTTGGGTTATTAGGCGAACATAAAACCAGGAGCTTTGCTTTATCATCATTATTGTATTGTAATAGCATGTCCGCGTCCAACTGAAAGTTTTGATCTAATGGTATTTTAATAAGATCGGTATCATTAATGGCCGCTGAAACATCATACATCCCATAAGATGGAGTTATGGAGATGGCATTGTCAATGCCGGGGCGGCAGAATATCCTATAACACAAATCGATTACTTCATCGCTGCCATTACCAATAAAAATGTTTTCCGGGCTTACATTTTTGATACCTGACAACTCTTCCTTTAATGCTTTTTGCATCGGATCCGGGTAACGGTTGTACACGCCAAATGGGTTTTCGTTTGCATCTAAGAAAACACTTCCTTTCCCTGAATATTCGCTTCTTGCGCTGGAGTAGGGCGCGAGTGACAAAATATTTGGACGTACTAATGAAGACAAGCTTCGCATATCCTGAATTATTTTTTAATGTTTTTTAATGCGTTTAATCGTATGGTTACGGCCTCTTTATGGGCTATAAGCCCTTCTGCAGTTGCAAGTGTTTCTATAGCCGGACCGATATTGCTAATGCCCTCTGCGGTAATTCGCTGAAATGTGATCTTCTTCACAAAGCTATCTACAGATACGCCGCTATAACTTCGTGCGTAGCCGTTGGTGGGTAATGTGTGGTTGGGGCCACTTGCATAATCGCCTGCACTTTCGCAACTGTACCTGCCAAGAAATACAGAGCCTGCATTGCTGACTTTGCCAGCCAGTTGCTCAGCATTCTCTGTGGTGATAATCAGGTGCTCCGGTGCATATTGATTACTAAATTCAATGCATTCATCCAGGTTATTCAATAGTATAGCCTTGCTATTATTCAATGCCTGCTCCGCAATTGCTTTTCTTGGTAACTGCGATAGTTGCGTATTTAATTCAAAGAGAACCTTGTTTATTATAATCGCATTATCTGATAATAGAATAGCCTGGCTGTCTGCTCCATGCTCTGCCTGCGATAAAATATCTGCAGCAACAAAAGCCGCATCTGCATATTCATCTGCTATGATCAATACTTCGCTTGGCCCTGCCGGCATATCAATAGCGGTGCCCAATTGCTGTGCATAGGTCTTTGCAGCAGTCACATATTGATTGCCCGGGCCAAATATTTTATCTACCCGTGGTATTGTTGCTGTGCCTATTGCCATTGCTGCTATGGCCTGTGCACCGCCTACTGCAAAGACTTTAGAAACCCCGGTTATATTAGCCGCATATAGTATAGCAGGGTTGATGCTGCCATTACGGTCGGGTGGGGTGCAGAGTATCACGTCTCTGCATCCTGCCAGTTGTGCCGGTATTGCAAGCATCAATACGGTGGAGAACAGCGGTGCGCTGCCACCGGGAATATAAATGCCGATGCGATCTATCGGCCTGCTTTCACGCCAACAGGTTACACCCGGCATAGTGTCTGTTTTTACAGGACGTTCTATCTGCGTGCTGTGGAATTTGCTTATGTTGTTTTTCGCAATCCGGATAGCATCTTTTAGTTCTGCCGGTATAGCAGTAACGCTGTCATCCAAAGGCATATCAATAATCTTTACGGCTTCCGGATGATCGTATCGCTGTGTGTATTGAAGCAATCCGGCATCGCCTTCCCGGGCGACGGTGGCAAATACTTCTTTTATAATATTGCTTAATTCTTGCTGCTCCTGTACAGGGCGCAGGCATAAAGAATTCCAGTCTTCTCTATTGGGGAAATTTATCTGTTTCATTATGCTATCATTTTTTCTATATCTAATACAAGGATGCCTTCTGCACCGGCTTCTTTCAATTGGGATATCACTTCCCAGAAGGCCTGCTCTTTAATCACGGTGTGTACACTGCTCCAACCCGGTATGGCTAATGGCATAACCGTAGGGCTTTTAATACCGGGCAGTAACGAGATTACCTGCGCCAGGCAGTTATCAGGCACATTGAGCAGGATATATTTATTGCATGCAGCATCCTTCACTGCTTTGATCCTGAAAAGGAGTTGATCCAATATTGCTTTTTTATCCTGTGGGAGCTCAGGGTTGGCAATGAGTATGGCTTCACTTTGCATTACTACCGCTACTTCTTTCAGGCCGTTCATAAGTAACGTGCTCCCCGTGCCAACGATGTCGAATATGGCGTGAGATAAGCCAATGCCGGGTGCAATCTCTACACTGCCGCCTATTTCCTCAATTTGTGCATTGATTCCTTGATCATCCAGATAGCTTTTTAGCGTATTAGGATAGCTGGTGGCGATCTTCTTGTTTTGAAAATACTGTAAGCCTTCATAAGGCTCGTCTTTGGGGATAGCTAGAGATAGCCTGCATTGTGCAAAGGCCAGCTTGCGAACAACAGATATGTTTTTTGATTTTTCGGCTACAAGGTTTTCGCCAACAATGCCGATATCTGCTACGCTTTCTTCTACATACTGAGGTATATCATCGTCGCGGAGAAATAATACCTCGGCGGGAAAATTGGAAGCCTCTGCTTTTAGTTTCCTGTCGTAGTTTGATAATCTTAGGCCACATTCTGCAAGCATCTGCAGTGACTTTTCACTCAGGCGACCATTTTTTTGAATTGCGATTTTTAGTTTACTCATTTGGAGGATGTTGATGCCTGAGTAAACCAGTGGAGTAAAAGAAACAGCCGCCCGAGGTACTCAGGCGGCTGTGAAAGATATTTAGCTTAACTGCATGTCATTTCATGCCCGCCTGTGCGAGGTATGGAAATGATGATGATGCAGCTGATTGAATAACATAGTTATTGTATTGTGATGCAAAGTAAGAGCAATATTTTTTATCAGCAAAAAATATTTTGTAAACCCAAATGTGTTTTTGTTATGTAATAATGCTTCTTTGGAAATCGGTAGTAATCAGGAAGTCCTTTTTAGGACCTTGTATAGATTGCGTTAACCGAAAGCTCTTTTCGTCAAGAATCCTGTATTCTGCATTATAATTGTCTTGTACACAAAGATGCGTACATGATGCAGTAAATGTTTGTTTATGCTTATCTAACCGGTATTCCTGGTATAGTTTACCGACATCAACACCATCATTGAAATAAACTGTCATATTATTTGCGAATACATACCTGAAGCTCCTGTGGAATGTGGATGTCATTCCGGTTTGACTAATGGTAAGGATGCCTTTTTCTGAGTATATAAGTGTATTGCAGTCCGCAAATTTTGTTTTAGGATCAAAACTAGCGTGGCCGGTAGCTGTTCCATATATTGTTATTCCGTTATCAATTTTGATGTCACGGCTAAAGGTCCAGGCTCCCTTAAAGAAATGATAGGAGCTGGTTTTTAAGGAATTATCAGGCATGCGCATAATGCTAAATTACATTGTCCCAAAGATTTATTGTGTTCCGGTGTTTTTCACCCTTTTATTTGTAGTAAGTATTTTAGATATTTGTCCCCAGTTACAATAGAGGTCACATTAGATCGCCGTACCGGCTGATCCGATATTCATTCATTAACACAAAAATTGCTATGATGCACTTTTACGTCAGACGTATTCCCATGAACGTCAGGAAATCATTTGTCCTGTTATTATTTCTACTTTCAGCAAGCCTTGCGGGACGGGCAACTGTACTTTATTCAGAGGGTACGGATCTGTCAAACTCCTATCCCGGTAATAGCCTTAGTATCTCGTCAGCAGGTACTTACACCGTAAGTGGTACCGTAGCTACTACAGCTGACGGACAGGATTGGTTCACGATCAGCCTTTCTTCGGGCCTTCAGATCACCGGTATTACCTATAGTATTTCAGGTGGTTCCTTCAATGGGGGGGTAAGCGTGGTAGGCGTTGGTGACTATACTGGTCCCGGTGCAGGCTCCGGAAGTATTCCCGGTAGCTATTCATCATATCCTCTTAGCGGCCCAGTAACCACTGAAGTATTCGCCAACTTCTCTACAGGTTCTTCGTGGACGATGACCTATACGGTGACGGGGTCGGCGTCTGCACCATCTATAACAACAAACCCAAGCAATAAAACAGTTTGTGCAGGGGGAAATACTTCGTTTACAGCTGCTGCCAGCAATGCTACCAGCTATCAATGGCAGGTAGACCAAGGCTCTGGTTTCGGAAATATAAGTAACGGCGGGGTATACTCCGGCGCTACAAGCACTACACTTAGCATCACCGGTGCTACTGCCGGCATGAATGGCTATTCTTACAGAATGGTTGCTACAGGGTCTGTTAGCCCCGCTGCAACTACGACGTCTGCTACATTAACGGTGCAAACGGTTTCTACAAGTGGCTCGCAGACAAATGTGAGCTGTAACGGAGCCAGTAATGGTTCTGCAACCGTTACGGCAAGCGGGGGGTCTACACCTTATACATATTCCTGGTCGCCAAGTGGTGGCACCGGCGCCACAGCCACCGGCCTTTCAGCAGGTTCTTATACCGTAACCGTTACCAGCAATATAGGTTGCACTGCTACACGAAACTATACGCTTACCCAACCAACGGCAATATCGGCTACAACGTCTCAGAATAATGTAAGCTGTAACGGTGGCAGCAATGGTTCAGCTACAGTAAGCGTAAGCGGCGGTACACCATCTTATACATATTCCTGGGCGCCGAGTGGTGGTACAGCAGCTACTGCAACCGGGCTTTCTGCCGGTAGTTATACTGTAACTATTACAGATGCCAACGCATGTACTGCTACTAAGAATGTTACCATAACACAACCTTCTGCAATATCTGCAACTAGTTCTCAAACAAATGTGAGTTGTCGTGGTGGCAGCAACGGTACCGCTACAGTAAGCGTAAGTGGCGGCACGCCGGGTTATACGTATTCGTGGTCGCCAAGCGGTGGTACGGCAGCTACGGCTACAGGCCTTGCAGCAGGTAGCTATACAGTTACGATCACCGATAATAATAGCTGCCAGACAACAAAGAACTTTACAATTACCCAGCCGGCAGCGTCTTTGTCAGCTTCAATAACGTCTCAGACTAATCTTACATGTTACGGTGGCAGTACCGGTTCGGCTACGGTTGCAGGTAGCGGTGGTACTGCACCTTATAGCTATTCCTGGTCGCCAACCGGCGGCAGCTTTGCAACAGCTACAGGCTTGCAGGCAGGTAGTTACACAGCTACAGTAACCGATAATAATGGCTGTACGGCAACTGCAAACGCTACTTTGACGCAACCTGCGTCAGGAATGACAGCAACGATAACTTCTCAAACAAATATTGCATGTAATGGCGGTAGTACAGGTGCTGCAACGGTATCTGTAAGCGGCGGCACGCCTGGATATACATATTCCTGGTCTCCGAGCGGTGCTACAACAGCAACAGCTACAAGCCTTTCTGCAGGTACTTATACAGTTACAGCTACGGATGCTAACGGTTGTACCACAACTAAGAGCGCTACACTCACTCAACCTCCTGCAATAACAGCGGGCACGTCTCAAACAAATGTTGCCTGTAATGCTGGCAGCAATGGTTCAGCGACTGTAGTAGTTAGCGGCGGAACACCCGGATATACTTATTCCTGGGCTCCAAGCGGTGGTACTGCTGCTACAGCTTCCGGACTTTCTGTTGGTAGCTATACAGTGACTATTACCGATGCTAATAGCTGTACATCTACTAAAAACTTTACAATTACCCAACCTACAGCATTAAGTGCGGCGACCTCTCAAACAAACGTGAGTTGTAACGGTGGCAGCAATGGTACTGCGAGTGTAGTTGTTAGTGGCGGTACACCGGGTTATACCTATTCATGGTCTCCTAGCGGAGGTACAGCAGCAACAGCTACAGGCCTTGCTGCAGGCACTTATACAGTAACTATTACTGATGCCAACAGCTGTACCATGACCAAAACATTTACCATAACACAACCTACAGCTTTAAGTGCGTCTACCTCTCAGACAAATGTGAGCTGTAATGGTGGCAGCAACGGTACTGCAACTGTATCTGTAAGCGGCGGTACACCGGGCTATACCTATTCATGGGCGCCAAGCGGCGGCACAGCAGCAACAGCTACAGGCCTTATGGCAGGTACTTATACCGTTACAATTACAGATGCTAATGCATGTGCAACTACGAAAAATTATACTATTACGGAGCCAACAGCCCTTGCCGCATCAACCTCTCAAACCAATGTTAGCTGTAATGGCGGTAGCAATGGATCTGCAGGTGTAAACGTAACAGGCGGTACAGGTCCGTATAATTATTCCTGGTCGCCAAGTGGTGGTACAGCAGCTACAGCGACCGGGTTAACTGCCGGTAGCTATACAGTAACCGTTACTGATGGTAATACGTGTATTTTAACCAAGAACTTCACCATTACACAGCCATCAGCTCTGAGCGCCAGCACTTCTCAAACCAATATTGCATGTAATGGGGGTAGTAATGGTGCTGCTAGTGTAGCAGTTAGCGGTGGCACACCGGGTTATACTTATTCATGGTCTCCAAGCGGCGGTACTGCTGCATCGGCTACGGGCCTTTCTGCAGGTAGTTATACAGTAACTATTACAGATGCGAATACTTGTCAGCTAACTAAAAACTTTACACTAACCCAACCAACAGCTTTGGTTGCATCGACCTCTCAAACTAATGTTAGTTGTAACGGCGGCAGCAACGGTGTAGCAGGAGTAGTAGTTAGTGGCGGCACACCGGGTTATACTTATTCATGGTCTCCAAGTGGCGGTACAGCTGCAACAGCAACCGGCCTTGCTGCCGGTGCCTACACGGTTACCATTACAGATGCCAATGCTTGTACACTGAATAAAAACTTCACAGTAACCCAGCCTACTGCTATCAGCTTGTCGGCAGGTTCTCAAACCAATGTTTCCTGTTTCGGATTAGCTAATGGTAGCGCTACTGTCGCTCCAGCAGGTGGTACACCGGGTTATACCTATTCCTGGTCTCCAAGCGGTGGTACGGGTGCTACAGCCAGTGGCCTTGTAGCAGGTTCTTATACAGTAACCGTTACGGATGCTAATAGTTGTACTGCAAATAAAACATATTTCATTACACAGCCACCTGCCATTGTGCAATACAATGTAACCGGTGGTGGCGCATATTGTGCCGGCGGTACAGGTGTAGCAATAGGATTAAGCGGTAGCGAAACAAATACTACGTATCAGCTATATAATGGCGTTGTAGCTACAGGCAGCCCGGTAACAGGTACCGGTTTTGCTATCAGCTTTGGTAACCAAACTGCTGCAGGTGTTTATACAGTGATAGCAACTAACACTAATACAACGTGTACCCGCTCTATGCTGAGCAGCGCTACCGTTGTTATTAATCCAATACCTGATGTGAACACTATTTTAAACCAGGCTTTATGTAATGGTGCTACCACAGCTGCAATAAATTTCAGCGGTTCTGTAAGCGGTACTACTTATTCATGGATCAATAGCGCAACCTCGATTGGCCTTGCGGCTTCAGGAACGGGTAATATTGCTGCATTTACAGCTACCAATATTACTAACGCGCCTGTTATTGCTACTGTAACCGTTACACCATCTGCAAATAGTTGCATCGGTAGCAGTAAGTCGTTTAATATAACTGTTAATCCTACTCCTGATGTTAATACCATAGCAAACCAAACGGTTTGTAATAATGCGGCAACTACTGCCGTGAACTTTACAGGATCGGTAAGTGGTACCAGCTATGCATGGGTAAACAGTACTACATCTATAGGCCTTGCGGCTTCAGGAATTGGTAATATAGCTTCGTTTACTGCAACTAACAGCACGAATGTGCCTGTACTTGCTACCGTTACGGTAACGCCAAGCGCTAATAGTTGCGTAGGTAGTAACAAGAGCTTTATTGTTACCGTAAATCCAACCCCAACTGTAAACACAGTAGCTAGCCAAACATTATGTAATGGCGCTACTACAAACGCAGTAAACTTTAGCGGATCGGTAAGTGGTACTGCTTATGCATGGGCAAACAATACAACTTCTATTGGCCTCGCGGCAACAGGTAATGGCAATATCGGTGCATTCACTGCAACCAATACTACCAATGCGCCTGTCGTTGCCACAGTAACCGTTACACCAAGCGCCAATAGTTGCATAGGTAGCACAGGTACATTTACTTATACGGTGAATCCAACACCTGATGTGAATGCGGTTGCCAACCAGGTTTTGTGTAATAATTCCAGCACCAGTGCGGTAAACTTCACGGGCTCTGTAACAGGTACTACCTTTGCATGGACTAATAATACAACATCCATTGGCCTTGCAGCCTCCGGGTCAGGTAATATAGGTTCATTCGTTGCAACAAACGTTACTACTGCTCCTGTGGTAGCTACAGTAACTGTAACTCCGACCGCTAATAGTTGTGTAGGTAACACAGGTACATTTACCTATACGGTAAATCCTACTCCGATGTTGTCAACTACACTAACACCTGCGCCAATATGTAACAATGATCTGTTTACGTATTTGCCTGCAAGCGCAACAACAGGTACCAGCTTTAGCTGGAGCCGTGCTGCCATCACAGGCATTTCTAATCCTGCAGCAAGTGGTGTAAATGATCCTAATGAATCATTAGAAAATACTACTGCAGATCCGATCAGTGTAATATACACCTATACGCTGGATGCCAATGGCTGTACCAATACCCAGGATGTAACGGTGGTAGTGAATCCAACACCTAAGTTGAGTTCTCCGTTAACAGTATCACCTGTATGTAATAATACATTGTTTGCTTATACGCCAGCAAGTGCTACTGTGGGTACTAGCTTCTCCTGGACACGTGCAGCAGTAACCGGTATCAGCAATGCAGCGGGTAGCGGTACAGGCGCTATCTCAGAAACATTAAATAATACAACTGCGCTGCCTGTTACCGTAACGTACGATTATACGCTTACTGCAAATGGCTGCACGAACACCCAAAGCTTTACTTTGGTAGTGAATCCAACACCGCAATTAAGTACAGCATTAACAGGTGTTATTTGTAGCGGTGATGCTTTTGTTTATAATCCTGCAAGTGCAACCCCTGGTACCACTATGACATGGACACGTGCCCAGGTTACAGGTATTACACCAGCAACTGCTACCGGTAATGGTGCTATTAATGAAGTGCTGACCAACTCAACTGCACAGGATATTAATGTTACTTATGTGTATACATTAACGGCAAATGGTTGCAGCAATACTCAGAACGTAGTATTAACAGTGCATCCAACACCGGTAATTGCTACGATATCAGTAAAACCGGCAAACACGGTTTGTGAGCAAACGATGTATCAAAACTTTGGTGCTTCTTTACCGGCACCTGCAGGCAGCAGTTATGTATGGACGGCCAGTAATGCAATAGTTTGGGCGCAAAGCAAGGATGGCGCACAAAATGCATTGATCAGCTTCCCGAAAGAAGGAACCAGTGTTATTACCCTCACCTCTACTATTACCAGTACCGGTTGCCGCAGTAAGGCTACCTATACCGTAAGTGTAGGTGCTACCGATGCACAAAATCCTAAAGTGATCTACATAAACAACAGGTTTGTATGCCTGCAAAACGATGTGGATGCTTATGTGTGGGGCTATGATGATACTCATACACTTGACTCTGCCGTTATAGCTAAAGAAACAGGCCAGGATTATTACAACCCGAACCCGGATTTTGCTAGCAGGAACTATTGGGTGATGACCATGAAGAATGGTTGCCAGCAGAAGAGCTATTATAACATGGCTACCGGCATACAGGAGATAAACGAAGAAGCAACTACCGTTCGTGTTTATCCAAACCCTGCAACGGAAATGGTGAACATAGAAGTTAGCGGATCTGTAAATGACCTTAGCTATGAGGTATATGATATATCTGGCAAGCGCATCAAGTCAGGTGCATTTATCAATAAAGGAGCACAGGTAGATATTTCTGATATATCTGCAGGTGTTTATATGGTAACTGTGCTGCAAAATGGTACAAGGGTAAATACATCTCGTTTCATTAAAAACTAAAGAGAATTTCGCTTATGAAAAAGCTTCTGAATATAATAGGAATAATGAGCCTGGCTGTTGCAGCCAACGCGCAGAGTAATGCACACATAGGCAGGTGGTATGTAGGCGTCAATGGTATGATGGGTGGTGTATGGGAAAAGATGAGCATGCGTACCACGGGATTGAATTATACCAATGCTATCTACAACAGGGTGCCTGAAAGTACCAGCTTTGATAACAAGACTTCCTATGGCGGTAGCCTGCAGATAGGGTTCTTCTTTGATAAGCGCAGGGAGTGGGGTATAGCAACGGGTGTGATGTATGCTACCCATGACGGCGATCTGAGCCTTAACAATTGGGCGGTGCAATACCAGTCAACAGATTTCCAAAATGCAACCTACAGGCAAATGATCACTGCCCAGGGCCCTGTGAAGGAATCGTTGAAGACTACTAACATCGCGATACCGGTTGTAGTTAAATATCGCACGCAGTTATCTAAAGTGGTTGGTATTATGATAGATGCAGGCATCACTTATAGTGTGCAAACCAAAGTGGACTATACTGGTAGCGGCACCTTTAATTATGAAGCAGCCTACAAGTATGCGCAAACAGGAGATGGATATACCACAGTGTATGACAACTCGCCGGTTCCTGATCGATCTGACTGGTTGATTACGGTAGACCAATACAATCGTACAAAAGGCGATGGTGGCCAGGTAGCTTATTTTAACAGCTTTAAAGCGCAAGGATATAATGTTGGCCTGAATGAATCGGCCGGGGCATCCGGAACGTTTAATTACAAAAACGGTACGATCGGTGTCATATTTCAGCCACAGGTAACCTTTAGGCTCAGTAATCATATAGGATTGCAAGTTGGCGGCTATTACATGTACCAAAACTTCAGTAACAGCTCTGATAACTGGAATACCCGCTTGACGGATAAAATAGGCACATATAATTCTGTATTGAACAACACTATCAAGAACCAACAGGTTAGTTATGGCGGTACCCTAGGTATCAGCTTTATGTTCTAATAAAACTATCTATTTTGGTAAACGGCACTGCAATTTATTGCAGTGCCGTTTTGCTTTTACAGGTTTTAAAGCGTGTGAAGTTAAATACTAAAAAATGGGTGTTTTAACGGTTGTTTTTATGAAATAATATTCTGAAACTTTGTAACGCATCACAAAAGAATGTGATGCAGCTATCCCGGCCATCTCTAAAACACACCAACATGAAAGCATTGTATACATTACAAACTGCGCATTCGCTGCACTCTTTTCCCTTCTTCAACATTAGGATATGCAAACGGTTCCTTCATTGGAATCTGCCATAAGCATTTACACCTTCCCTATAAGATACACACGTAGTTTCATCGATTCCTGTGAACCCCGATAAGAAGATCGATCTGTGATATAAGTGCATTATATCAAAAAAGTTTTCTTTCACCTTAAAATACACGAATCATGAAAAACAATCCCATTGTTGCCCTCATCGGTGCCATGATGTTCTTTTGCCTTAGTGTGGCGCGGGGACAGACACCAGTCATTAGCGGAGACGTTAATGTTTGCCAGAAGACAAGCCACACCTACACCATTACACCAACGCCTGGTTTTACTTACACATGGACATCCGGATCTCTTGGTACCGTGCTTACCAGTAGCAGCGGCAGCGCTACTATCTATTGGGGGCTTGCAGGTACAGATAATGTAAAAGTAGTAATGCATAACGCCTCCGGCGCGCCAATAGATTCCGGTATATTATCGGTTACCGTTTATCCGACGCCAAAGCCATTGATAACTACAGATACCCGCGTTGCATGTCAACACCTGGGTGATACGGTGTTTGATAACAGGGTACCTCCACCTGATTTTGATGATACCGGATGTATTAAGGTTTGTGCTTACAGTTGTGTGGTTTACCATGCATGGGGGGCTGCAGGTAGTACATTTACCTGGTCTGCTTCGGGATCTACAAGCATAACACCTCTTGACCCTAATGGGGACAGTGCCCGCATTTGCTGGGGTGGAGCAGGATCTGCTTCAATTACCGTTAACGAAACTACAGTTAATGGATGCCAGGGTACCAAGACGATTTGCATTGATGTAATAGATGCGCCTATTGCACATATCATAGCACTGCCTGATACTAACATGCGGGTGCTGAATGTATGCGATAGTACAGAGATCGTTTTCCTGGATGGCTCAATGGCACCTGCCGGATCGCCGATAGTATCCTGGAGATGGGATTTTGGTGACGGTACTTACAGCAATGCCGTGGGAGGTTTCCTAACACCAATAACGCATCAGTATACTACCATTGGTGGTATGCCTACTTCTTACTGGGCCAAACTTACTGTAACCAATGCCTGCGGATGCTCCACAACGGATTCTATCCTGATAAAAGTAGATCCGAATGTGCGCATGAAGATAGAATGCCCGCGGGTGGTGTGCCAGAATGAGGTTGCGAACTACAGTGTTGCATCGACTTGCCCGGGTGCATGGTCAGTGATAGGTGGTACTATTGTTTCTGCAACGCCTACCACAGTTCAGATAAAATGGGATAGCCCCGGCCCTGATGGCTTTGGCTATGTAATGTTTGATGCCTCAGGTTGTGGCTTGCCTTGTGCTTTCTCCGTTGCCAAGGTGCCTATTGTAATGAGCATTGGTACCATTGTTGGGCCGACAATTGTATGCCCTAACAGCCAATACATATACCGGTTGCCGCAATGGCCAACTACCAAATTCAACTGGAGCATTTCTACCGGTACCGGAGCCACTTTAGGCACTACAGATCAGCCTAATGAAATAGTGCTGAATACATCTGTAGGTGGTCCGGTAACTATTACTTGTATCTATACCAATACATTGCTTGGATGCGGTGGCAAGGCTACCATCAACATCAACGTGTTGGATCCTGAGGCGATTAACGGGCCCGATAAAGCATGTTTTGGTTCTACAGTAACGTATAACACATTATATGGCCACCCGGGCAACTGGATACTTACCAAGCCAAGCGCCGCTACACAAACGGCTACGTCAACCAGCAGCTTCCCTGCGTACTTTGATGAAGTAGGTATATATAAGCTGGAAGTAAGTGGTACAAGCTTCTGTCCGCCGTCTCCTTTATACATAAAAGTAGATTCGTTACCGGCACCACCGGATACGATCATAGGGCCTAAATACTTCTGTAAAGGGGTAGAGATGAAGTTTATAGCAGGTAATGACCTGCCAGGTACCTTATATAACTGGGGTATGCTCAATGGTACAGTAAATGCAGGTAGCGGTAAGCAAAGTTTCATTAAGATGAATCTTTCTTCATCCGGTCCGTTTGTGATCTATTCATGGAGAACAAGCAAGGAAATGCCTTACTGTCCGTCAGACACCATTACTGATACGGTACATCCTTTGATAGTAAACCTTGCTGTTACAGGGCCTGACAGTGTATGCCCAAGCAGCTATCATGGCTACAATGCTACCTATGCTACTGGCGAAACATATGAATGGACGCTTTCTAACCCGTTGATGGCGAGTGTTGCCAGCGGAGACGGAACGCCTACGCCAACGATCTTATTCAATAAGGTTTCCGGCACTGTTTGGCTGCGTTGTAAAATGAGGCGTTGCTTTGATATCTACCAGGATTCTATGCTGATACATATCGGGCAATTCCCGCCGCCATTCTTTGTAACATTACCTGCTACTATTTGTGATAGTACTCAATTCACCGCAACATTGAACACAGGTGGTACGTCTGTATTGTGGAATTTTGGAGATGGAAGGCCATCATTTACTGATGTTGGAAGTGTAAACTACACTTATGATATATACAATACAGTGAACGTATATAAAACCGTTAAGGCCATCATCTACAATCCATACACTTGTCCCGGTAAAGACAGCGTGATCGATAGTATTTTGGTGAAGCCGATATCGCGGTACGGTATATCTCCATGGGGCAGTTACGGACGTATTAGTTTCTGTAATACTTTCTCGCAATTGCTTACAGCCACCTATGTGAGTGGGCCCGCAGCTTCGTCGTTCCAGTGGTATTTTAACGGCTCTCCAATAACGGGTGCTACAAGTTCTACTTATACGGCAAGTGCGTTTGGTTATTACACTGTGCAGATAACCTCCTCTAATGGTTGTCCTGCAATGACGGATACACTGTTCATACTCAATGTATGTCCTTGTAACCTGATGATACCTGCGTCTACAGGTATTACGTCTGCCGTTAATGGTTCTTGCCAAACATATACCTTCAACTCCACCCATAGCAGTACCGGATATATACCTGGTACCTTTACATGGAGCGAGATAGTAGGCTTCAGTTCTTATAGTTTAGGCGGCACAGAGTTTAGTATGACCAATAGTTTTGATTATGGAAATCATACTATACGTTATTGTGCCACTTTTGATGATATGGTAGGAGATACCTGTACTGTATGCCATGATACTACTGTACTGATCCCTTACAAGCCAGACCTGAAGGAAGATTATAATTGCTCTTCATCGGGCGGCGGACGTGGTGTGACACTTACAGCAGGACCGGGTATTGCGGGTACCAACTATGCATTCTTTATAGATGTGCCTGTTACGGGAACTCCAACACAAACCGGGGCTTCTCAAACCTATTCAGGTTTCCTTACACCTGGATCACATACCGTTAACGTAATACAGTCATTATCGCCGTATGCAAACTGTACTACAACCGTTGTGATCAATGTGCCGGCACTGCCCGTAGCTGCATTCTCGTTCTACAGACCAACGGCTACTTGTGCTCAAGAGGCTTCCGTTCAGTTCACAAATATGAGTGTTCCGGCAGGTATGTTCTCTGATTGGGATTTTGGCGATGTTTCAGGAAACAACCAGTACAACCCTTATAGGGTATATGGTGCCGCGGGCCTATATAATGTTAGGCTTACGGTTACAGATGATTACGGTTGCTCTGCATCGACAATGAAACGGGTACGTATTGTTCCAGACAGTACAAAAGGAAGAACAGCTCTGTCAACTAATCACGCTTGTGAGGGATCCATAATAACACTCAATTATCAGCCTAATCTTGGTACACGGTTACCGGTACCGCCATATTATGACTGGTATAACGATAATACTTTGATAGCTCATACTACTTATCGACCTATCAATTTATTTGAATCCGGTTATTATTGGGTACATGTTTATGATGATACTTATGGATGTGTAGAAAGCACCCTGGGGGATACATTAGTAGTTGTTCAGGTTCCTGATGCCGTAATAACAGGTGATAGCGATCAGTGTGAAAATGTGGGTTATACGTTAAATGGTTATGCTGGTAGCGATCCTAATATCACTTACAGCTGGACCGTTGATGGTTCGCCAACAGCGATCACTACGCCTAATTATACAGATATTTACAGCAGTCCGAGTACACATACGTACCAGGTAACAGTATCTGTGCCTGATGGATTGGGTGGCTATTGCACCAAGACCAGTGCTATCTTTAATGTGATAGTGCATGGTACGCCAGCGCCGCCAACGCCTTCATTCAATATCGTCAATTGTACTACTTACGAGGTACAGCTCTCTGCAACCGCAAGTGGCCCGGGAACATTTAACTGGAATACCGGACAAAGCGGAACACCTGTATCTGTATATGCAGGTGGCAAATACCAGGTTACGTTTACAGATCAGTATGGATGCGTGAGCAGAAATACACTTTGGGTGCCGAAAGACCCTAAGGAATACCTGTGGATCTTCCCTACAGGATGCTGGGAAATTTGTCCGAAGAAGACCTACCTGATCACAGGGCCTATATGGTCATTCGTACAGTGGAAGTATCTGAAAAACGGCTTGCCTGTATGGGCAGGTGGTGGTATTCCTATAGACTATCCAAATCTCAACATCGATGCTCCGGGAACATTCAACCTGTACCTTGATAACGGCTGGTGCAACGCTACCAGTGGCGATATGTATGTGAGTACTACAGGATGTAATCCACAAGGTAAGGAAGGAACTACTTCTTTGTCGCATGACGGTGATCAAACGATCGTTAGTTCCGGTCCGTTGAGGTTGCTGATAGCACCTAACCCGGCTAACAACAGCACCCGGATAGACTATACATGGACAGGTGAGGGCAAAAACCGCTGCCTGGAAGTATATGATATTACCGGCAGGCTGATGCAGCGCAGGGATGCACAAAGTGCTAAAGGAAGCTGGCAATTATCGCTGGATGATTTTGCACCGGGTGTTTACCAGGTTGTAATGAAGCAAGACGGTAAAGCAGTGCTGAACAGTAAGTTGAGTATTGTTAAATAGTCTTTGCAGATAATGTCTAAGAATAATAACCATAGCAGGTGTAAAAGCTTGCTATGGTTATTTAATATTTTATGATTAAATTGTAATAACCCCAAAGTGCAACATCATGAAAAAAAACTACTCTTTTCATTTTTCACTGATATTATTTCTTTTTTGTAATGTTTCTTTTGCCCAATCTTTCCAATGGGGTAAACGTGCAGGAAGTGCACAAACTACCGGTGGCAGCGAATGGGAACATGTAAACAGTATGGCCGTGGATGTGCATGGTAATGTATATGCTGTAGGTCATGTAGCGCAGGCAAGCATCAACGTAGATGGTGATGTAAAAAACGGCAATGGGGCATTTGATGTAGTATTTGCAAGCTTTAGTTGTAACGGGGCACTAAGATGGTGGAAAGTGATAGGCGGTCCAAGTAACGATTATGCTTATGAAGTGTGTGCAGATAAATTGGGTGGTGTTTATTTAAGTTGTTTTTTGGACAGGAGCCAGGGTGGTAATACGATACATATAGATAGCGATACTACATTTTCAGGAAAAACATTTAAAGGGCTTGCATTGATCAAATATGATACTGCAGGCAATTATAAATGGTTTAGTGCACCCCAGGCAGATACGATCGGGGTTGATACTTATATGGCTACGGGAGACCTCGGATTGAATGTAGATAGTGCAGGTAATGTTTACTGGATGCTGCAAATGGGAGCCAGTATATATTTTTACGGAACACTTAATGTACCCCAAACCAGCGATTATATTTTGCAATATGATAGATACGGAAGTTTTAACAGCGCGTTGAATCTAAAATCAATTGTTGCCGGTGGTCTCCTGACAAGGGATAAAAGATCAGGTAGATTTTACTATGCAGGATACGGAAATACATCAAGTATGAACGTGAATGGCGTTGCACTAAGCAGCAGTAAGTACATAGCTGCTTTCGATAAAGCAGGCAAATATATATGGTGTAAACAAGGGGATGCCGGGGATGTAGGCGGTATTGCAGGTAACCTGGGTATTGATGCCGAAGGCAGTATATATGCCGCGATGTTGCTGGATGTTGGAGAAACATTTAATGGCTTTAAGGATAAATTGTCTAGCATATATATAAGCCCTACTGTTATAAAGATGGACAGTAATGGCAAAGTAGTATGGGGCATCGAGGCAAAAACTAACGGAGCAACATTTGTAGAAGGAGGTGTTACACTCCGTAACAGCGGAGAAATAATATTACATGGCAAATTTCCGGGTCTTCTAAAATGGCAGAATTATAGAGATTCATTCAATCTTCCGTTCAATAGCGGATACCGTCCATTTATTACAAGGTTCAATACCACTACGGGTAAGGTGCTGGGTATCGATCAATTACCAGCATCGGGTTGTGAGGAATATGCCACCGTTTCTGATGGCAGGAATAATGTGTATATAGGAGGTAATTTCTATACTACACTTACTGTTGCGGGGAATACCCTTGCTAAAGTTGGCGGAGAATCGGACTGGTATATAGCCAAGTATGGACATAACAATTGCAACTGTACCAATATTCCCGAACCACAGTTCAGTATGACGAAGACAGGGCAAACGGCTAATTTCACTTATACCGGCTCATCGGGTATTACTACTTACAGATGGGATTTTGGAGATGGAGATACTTCAACTATAGCAAATCCAACACATAATTATAAAGATAGCGGTAACTATATTGTATGCCTGAAGGTTACTAACACCTGCGGCGATAATACGTACTGCAGACAGGTTTACCTGTTTCCTAATAGTATCCATAATGTTTTATCGGCAGGGGATGTAAGCCTCTATCCTAACCCTGTAAAGGATATACTTACGCTTGATGGTTTGCAGTCCGGAGCATCAGTTGTTGTATATGACCTATATGGCAGGAAAATCATTCAGCAGATAGCAACGAACAAAACAGAACAGATCGCTACTGCAGATTGGGTACCGGGCACCTACCTGGTACAAATTACCGATAGTAATGGCAACAGGTATAATCAGAAAGTGATAAAGGAATAAAGATTGAAAAGATATAGCATATACATTTTTTTGCTACTGCTGCTGGTGGGCAGGGCATCTGCTCAGTCCTTCCAATGGGGTAAACGTGCCGGGAGTGCACAAACCACCGGCGGCAGCGAATGGGAACACGTAAACAGTATGGCAGTAGATGTGCATGGTAATGTATATGCAGTGGGCCATGTAGCGCAGGCAAGTGTTAATGTAGATGGTGATGTGAAGAATGGCAATGGAGGGTTTGATATTGTGATGGCTAGTTTTGATTGTACCGGAAAACTCAGATGGTGGAAGGTCATGGGTACATACAGGAATGATTATGCCTATGAAGTGTGTACCGATAAGCTGGATGGTGTATATATGAGTTGTTTCCTGGATAGGAGCCAGTCTAATACTACTGTAAATATTGATACAGATACCAGTTTTACTACGGCAGGTAAAATATATAAAGGCATCACCCTGATAAAATATGATACTGCAGGTAATTATAAATGGATGCGCCAGCCTCAGTCTGATACCATTGGTACCACAGGCAGGATAAATTCACTTGACCTGGGAATGAATGTAGATAGCTCAGGTACGGTGTACTGGATGTGGCAAATGTATCCCGGTGAATATCTAAATGGTGGGTTGGTGGTAAATGCGGTAAATGATTATATTGTCAAATATGATAAGAGCGGCAAATTTCTCGGTTCTGTTAATTTGAATTCATTGCTAACTAACGGACATTTGGCAAGAGATGTAAGAAGTGGCAGATATTATTATGCAGGGGATGGTAACAGTGCGTTTGTTCCTATGTATGTAAATGGTAATACGCTGACGAGTGCTAAATTCATTGCTGCATATAATAATGATGGAAAGCTTGCCTGGTTACGGCAGTCGGATCCCGGTACGGCAGGCGGTTTTTACGGTGATATTGCAATTGACAAGGATGGTAGCCTTTATCTTGCCGGGCTTTTGGTAGTTGGAGAAAAGTTCGACGGGTATGCAGCTACTATACCTGAAACAGCACCATTGATGTTGAAGCTAGATACCGGTGGGCATATTGTATGGGCGAAGTGTGCTAATGTTAATGCTGCAACTTTT
Source organism: Bacteroidota bacterium (assembly GCA_018267955.1). GTDB lineage: Bacteria > Bacteroidota > Bacteroidia > Chitinophagales > Chitinophagaceae > Polluticoccus. The sequence goes on along the minus strand of JAFDXL010000010.1, from coordinate 20,028 downwards.
ACAGATGGGGGAGTGGCACTGCGTAATAGCGGCGAGGTGATACTACATGGCAGCTTCCCCGGACTTTTAAAATGGCAGGATTACAATGATTCGTTTAGCCTGCCCAAAAACAGTGGTTATCGGCCGTTTATCACCAGGTTTAATACCACAACGGGAAAAGTTTTAGGCATTGATCAGTTACCTGCATCTGGTAGTGAAGAACATGCTACCGTTTCTGATGGCAGGGATAATGTGTATATAGGAGGTAATTTCTATACTACACTTACAGTTGCGGGGAATACCCTTGCTAAAGTTGGCGGAGAATCGGACTGGTATATTGCCAAGTATGGTCATAACAATTGCAACTGTACCAATATTCCTGAGCCACAGTTCAGTATGACGAAGACAGGACAGTCTGCTAATTTTACTTATACGGGTTCATCGGGTATTACTACTTACAGATGGGATTTTGGAGATGGCGATACATCAACTATAGCCAATCCAACACATAATTATAAAGACAGCGGCAATTACATTGTATGCCTGAAGGTTACTAACACCTGTGGCGATAACACCTACTGCAGGCAGGTTTACCTGTTCCCTAATAGTATCGATAATGTTTTATCTGCAGGAGATGTAAGCATCTATCCTAACCCTGTAAAGAATATACTTACCCTTGATGGTTTGCAGCCCGGAGTATCTGTTGTTGTATATGATCTATACGGAAGGAAGATCATTCAGCAGATAGCAACCAACAAAACAGAAGGTATCGCTACCACAGATTGGGCACCTGGTACCTACCTGGTACAAGTTACCGATAGTAGCGGGAACAGGTATAATCAGAAAGTGGTAAAGGAATAAAAAAATAGCTCCCCATTACGAGAGCTATCTCTGCCTTGTCTGTCATTGTTGGTAACGTACCTCAGTATATGAGAGAAGATGAAAAATTTAGCTGTGTCGGAAATTGAGCCGTTCCGAGGTGGCTACCTGTTTGTTATGTCTAATTGCACTTTTTTAATCTGTTGATCTCGTCATTTACCCTTTCCAGGTTGTCCTTCAGTGTGTCGCGCAGGTCTTCGAGCGTGTCTTTGCCATCTTCATAGGCGTTTTGCATGTCATCATACATCAACCGTCCCTTGCGTGTCAGCCTCCTGCGGGTACGATCACCCTTGTCAGGTGCGTAAAGAACACCTATTGTTGCACCTGCGGCAAATGCTGCTGCCAATCCTAATAGTGCCTTACCTGCGTTTCTCATGACGAGTATGTTTTAATTACAATGCTAAGGTACTGTGGGCTATGTAGCAGGAAAATGATGATGGTCACACCAAATGCTGATGTTGCTCAATATTATTTAGCAGTATGCGCTGTATTGAATGCACGAATAGTGTCTTTGTCCGGCACCTGCACATAATGTTGTTCAATGTACACAGTATCAGCCCTGGTATCGTAGCGCAGTGTAGTGTTGGCGCTGGTGTAGGTGAGTATATTGCCTGCAGAGAATATGGGGTTATACATAACAGGTTCTGAAAAAAACTGCCCGCTAAACTTAGGTGTGAGCAAAGTTAGCTTATCTGTGTAGCCTATAGTGTATGCAGCATTGCTAACAGGCGTTATGGTGTTTTTTTCTGCAATGGTAATATTAGTACTGCCGTAAAACATTCTTGTGCCCGATATTTTAAAAGTATATAATGGGTCTTGTGCTACGTGTAATACGGGATTATTACAAAATGCGGTGCGGTTATTCACCTTCAATGTAATGTTGTACACGCCGGGTTGGGCAAATAGATGTGCCGGGTTGGGCAGGGTTGATGTGCTGTCGTCTCCAAAATCCCAATGATAGCTACTGCCGCTATCTGCTATGGATGTAAATTGTACGGTATCTGTATTGGTAGCAATCGTGTAAAACCTGTACACAGGCATGTTACCTATATGTATCTGCTTAGATATCTTCTTCCTTTTTTTATGATCTAACGTTAGTGATATAGTATAGTTGCCTGCTTTGCCATAAGTATATTTTGGCTGCATCAGCGTAGAGGTGCGGCCGTTGCCGAAGTCCCACAGATAAGTGCTGGTAATAGGTGCATCGCTGTAGAAACTTACAGCCTCTCCCCATACAGGGTCATCGCTCCAGCTAATAGTATAGGGTGGATTGCGCTGCAGGTTTTTAGAGGTAGAGCAGCCCATAGAACTGCAAAAAAATGCGATTATTATCAGTAAAGCACTATACTTCATCAGGGGACAAATATAGCAGCAATATGATTTGGTGGTTTTATATATAGCTGTATTTTTATGAACCAACCCGTAAGTAACCAGTTTTGCTATGAATCTTTCCCGATATATTTTATTGACCGCTATACTCATGGTGTTTATTTGCTATGGCTGTGGTAAAAAAAGCTGCGGCGGTAAACGTGGCATTACCTACGAGTTTGATCTGCCGGTAACAATATCACCGGCAAAAGATACCTTTCGTATAGGTGATACTATATGGATAGAAAATGCATTTAGTGATCAAATGTATAATGCTGAAGATGGCAAAACATATACTGTGCATAACTTTGATTTTAAGGCAAGTTGGCAGGTATGTGATATGAACTACCCTCCCTATACTTACCCGGATCCTATTATCATCCCCCTATCAGGCACAACTAATATTTATTCCGCTGCACCTAATGTGCAATCATATCAAATAAAGCACGACTATAGCAATGGCAGCTATAAATATAAGGCAGGCATTGTGGCTACAAGGTCGGGTGCTTACCTGGTGTCTTTTTCTACATTCCTCAAAGCTACCAAAGTGGATATAACAGAATGTCCTAATGAGGATGTGAAAAACTTAACCTTCAATACAAATAATGGTGGTAATAATCATTATGAGGCACTGCAATATTCAAAAGATATATCAGCAGCAAAGGCGACGAAAGCCGAGTTTGACAAGTACGGCGGTTACTGCTTCTACATAAAATAATCTTTGCCAACAGCACATGTGATGAAAGGCGATAAATATTAGTATCGTTTAGCTTATTTTTCTATCCCAAACAATCTTGCTAAATACCAGTAATAGCTACCATCGTCATCGGGCATACCGCTGTTTCTATACAGTTGCAGCAGATCGGTACGTTTAGATAACATGCCTGCCAGCAATTCCGGTGTCATTACATCTGTTTCGCCGGTATCCATATTATACAGGTAGTTTACCCGCACATGATCGGCAACGGGTGAGGACAATGCTCCTGCGACAGCTCCACCGATCAGCCCGCCTGCTAGCATTGCTGCGGTAGCATTATCGTTTGGCCCTTTAGGTATATACTTTCTATGTTCGCGCACATTAGAAGCTATGGTATTAAAAAATAAATACGGCCCTGCACGCATCAGCACATTGGCATAGCCGTTTACATGCAGCAGGTCTATACAATTTAAAAACAACGAATCATGATACTGTAGGGCGAAACAACTTTCCTTGATCCCCACCGTCAGGTGTCTGTTCTTAACAGCTTTGAATTTATAGATATTAGCGCCAATCCACTCATCATCCCCGTTATCGTGTTGGATGAGGTACACGCTGGCAGTCATATACTTATTGTTGTAAAAATCCTGGACAGACCTGTAAATAAGTGCATCAGACTGCGCATATGCTGTTATAGCTAAGCTTAGCAGCAGCGTTATTGTTAATAGTAGCCTGTTCATTCTAGTCATATAGGTCATTACCTCGAAAACCTTACCCCAATAGATACCGGGTAGTACCAATAATGATAATAGTAATGCGCATATTGAAGGGTGGTGTTGTTATCAAACCTATCATCTGCCCTTTGCGGATCCAGCACATAGGCATAAGCCTTTGTCTTGCGTGCTTCCGCCTGCGCAACCAGGTATAATTTTTTTGCAAGTTTTACGGCAATGCCTGCCTGTCCGCCATAGCCGGGTAGCAAGCCATTTGATGGAGCACTCATTAATAAGAGTTTGCCCGAGGGGCTGTTATATTCAAAATAGCTATAGTTGCTGGCACCACCGTTAACGGAGAGGCTGCCCATGATACCCGCAAATAGCTGTATACGCTGATGTAAGAAACCGATCTTGCCATGCAGGTATATATAAGAACCCATATATCTTTCCCTGCAATATATATCATCGCTCATGAGCTGGGTGCTGAATGCATGCCTTGCAGGATCCTGGTAGCCTTTATTGACCTTTGCCTTTGCCTGTGTGCCGCCAGCCTCTAATGCTATACCCGCCTGCCAGTATTTGTGCGAGGATTGCCCGCGTAGTCCCAGTCCGCTGTAGTTGATAAAGCTACCATTCAGCCCATGTTTTGCAGGAAGCATATCGGGCCCGCCGGGGCAGTAGCTGATAAAAGGGATGATGGAAGCCTGGTTTGGGTGCTTGTATTTATAGGTAACGGTATCGTCCGCACCATAAGACGAATAGGAAAGCAACAACATCAATATAGGTAGTAAGTGCTTCATAGAGTGTGCTGTGAAAGTATTGAATTATTATGTCATGATAAATAAGGCAGGGAGGTTTTCTGTCGATTCAACAAAATATGTACCAAAATTGAGGTGTTCCGTACTGTTCCAGGTGTTCCAGCGTTCCAGATGTTCCAGTATTGGAACGGTGGAACAGCGGAACAAGTGTTCAATGGTGTTCAACTGTTCAGGGTGTTCAACAAATTGAACAGTTGAACAGTGAGTTTTCCCGTTTTACTTTGTTCAGCTTGTTCACGATGTTCATCATGTTTACAGTATGAACACGTGAACAGAACATATTAAAAGTAGTGTTTCACTTGTTTCATCTGTTTCACTGTTTCATAATGAAACAATGAAACAATACAGGATTTTCCAGTTTTCCAATATTCCAGGGTGGAAAATGGAAAATTGGAAAATGGAATGTTACAACTTGCAATATTGTTTGATATATATGTCTGCATCTGTCTTGGCTATTTCCTCATTTACCTGTTTGATGTCGAGCTCGGGTATCGATCTTAATTCATTTATTCGGTTTAGATAAATAGCTGCGCTATCATATTGCTGTTGATTAATGTATAGCATCGATAGATTATATAGTGATTTAATGTCTGCAAAATCCTCTCCAATTGAGATTTTAAAGTTCTCTATGGTTTCCGGTATATTACCTTCTTTATAATATTTCATAGCTATATCATAATAATAGGTAGGTTGTGGACAATTTCCATTTGAATTTAATCTGAACTCAACCACCATCTTATTCCAGGATACCATGGCAACACCTTTATGATGTGCCGGCAACCAGTTATTGTTCGTCTCAGTTAATGCTTTTATTGTCTGTTGATTCAAAATGTCGTAGGCACTTAATGCTATAATACTGTCAATTTTACCTGTTGTATCCACTCTATATCTTACAAGAAATCTTCCCCTCATACATTCATAAGCAGCTGTTTGGGTAAATTTCAGGTGTTCATTCAAATAAGTTTTTAAACCTGCAGTACCCGATTTATATTCAGCCGTTGGGTTATTCAGTTCATGCCTTTTTAAATAATCAATATGTATATAGTCGTAGTAGGCTGTTGTGCCGTTAGAAGATGCTCCCAATCCTATTAACTGCCCGTTTATAGGGAAGTAAGGATATTTATTACAGAATACATGATTAATGAATAGGTAATAGTCATAATCTACTTTTCTTATGGTGTAGATATTGAAATCTTTTTTATCATAAAAGGTAAAGTCGGGTACCGGTAAGGAGTTGTTCCTTTGTTCTTTGCCTGTTTTGTTAAACAACATATGTTGCCCATGTCTGAAATAAAAGAATTGGCCATTCATTTGAGTGATAGCGGAATCACTTCCCCAGAAAAGTATACCGTGACGTTCACGGCGTTTAGGGCTTTCTACCCTAGCACATATTTCTAATTCAAAATCTCTGAGATATCCGAATTGCAGGATATAGTTTGACGCGGTATAGGTAGTTTTATTATTCGTAATAATAAGACAACCATCTTTTACTTTTAATTGAAAGAATGGGTCATCATTATTTATCCAGTCTTTATTATTGTCATTTATCGCATTAAACTCATCGTGATAGATGGGCTCTCTGTCGGCAGGAGTATAATAGTCGTAGTCGGTTACCGAATTATGAGGAGATTGGGAATATGCTTCATTACATTGCAGATAGAGTAGTATGATAAATAGTGGTAGTAGTTTTCTTGTCATGACGTATCAAGATAAGAAATCATAATATAGGGAGAGAGCATTATGCTACAAAAAGTCTGTTTCATGTTTCACCATGAAACGGATGAAACAAATGAAACACCTAAAACAACCAGCAATTTTCCATTTTCCAATTTTCCAGCATGGAAATATGGAAAAGCTGGAAAATGTTCCAACCGTTCCATCATTGGAACACCTGGAACACTGGAACAGTTCTGTTCAAGTGTTCACGCTGTAAACATGGTGAACATCGTGAACAAGATGAACAAAGTAAACAAGATAAACACCGTTCAACTGTTCAATTTGTTCAATTCATGGAACAGTTGAACACTATTGAACACCTGGAACATGCTCAACAGATATATGGATGTGTTATTTAATGGATACCCATTCGCCATCAGCAGGTACGTATACTTGTTTTTCGAGGTTCTGTTCTTTAATGGCTTTTTTGAAATCTTGCCTTTTCTGCAGGCAGTGGTTTACCGTCTCCAGGTGTACTACATCTACCTGTGCTTTTGTATAGTGGGCTAGGGTCAGCACATCCTCTATGGTCATGGTTATCGGGTCGCCCTGTAGGAAGCGTGCACCACCACCATTTACTATAATATGCGTAGGCAGGTGTTGGGCAATAGCTTGCTCCACATCATTACACGATATGGTATCTCCTGCTATATATAATTTGTGATGATGATGTGCCAATACAAAACCCGATACTGTTCCCATGCGTTTGCCTATCTCACCGGTACCATGTTGCCCGTTGGTGCGGTGTATGGTAATGCCGTTCCATTCTATATGGTCATCAATTGCAGTAACATTGGTAAAACCCTCATCGCTAAATTTCTGCAGATCAATGGGCTGGCAAAGTATCAGCTTGTTCTTTGGTATTCTCTGCTGCGCTGCTATATCCCAATGATCTCGGTGGGTATGCGTTACCAATACGGCATCCACTTCCTGCAGTAGGTTGCTTAGCTCTGCATCCGTAATGGGCAGGTCGGTCATGGGTATGCGTATATTGTTAGCAGCATTCGGTATGGGGTCTAATGCGTCTTTATTACTTAGCATGGGGTCTACCAGTATCTTTTTCGCGTTGATCTGCAATAGCAGGGTTGCGTGTCTCAGTAGCCTGTAAGAAGGTGTGCTTTTTGTTGTTGCTGTAGCCATAAAAGGTTTGTTTATAACATGATATAAAGCGAAAAGCAATGTGCTTTTGGTAAAATTTCTTCTCGAAATATTTTTCATGCGCATTAATTTTATGCAAAGCTACCGGGCGTTACGGGCAGGGGCTTATCAATGATCGACAACTGTTTATTCAATCTCGCCAAATGAAGCATCAAACCATTATTTGCGAAACCAGTCCTCTTATATATGATAAGAAAGACAGTGCCTTTCACAGAAAGCTGGGATTGTCTGCAACAGATTGGCACACCCATGCCCGCAGCCAGCTGATCTATGCCGAACATGGCATTATGCGCTTGTATACGGCCGATCGTATCTATTATATACCATCGCAACACGTAGCATGGATTCCCGAAGGACTGGAGCATAGGGTGATCACCGAATCATCCAACCTCATCTTCCGTACCTTATATATGTCCTGCAACGAGCTTACACATCCTTTTTATAAAGAACTGAAAGTATTCTTTGCAGACCGCCTCCTGCGGGAAATGATCAGCTATACCGAGAAATTCGATCTTGCCACACCTGTTACAGATGAAGAAGTAGCTGTACTGCAGGCTATTAAGATGATATTGCCAGAGCGGTCGGGTAGTGGTATATCGCTGCAATTACCGGTTACCGAACTGCCGCAAATGCAATCGGTGATGGATTATATAGCAGGACACCTGGATGAGAAAATAACTACGGCAGACCTTGCAAAGCAATTTGCCATGAGCGAACGAAGCCTCTCCCGCCTGTTTCAAAAAGAGTTGCGGATGCCTTTTGTGCAGTATATGAAGCTGGTACGTATTGTAAAGGCCGTAGAGCAATTATCCATCCCGGGGAAGAACGTGACGGAGGTAGCGTACGATGTTGGTTACGAGAGTATGCCCAGTTTTAGCAATAATTTCCTCGAGATCATGGGCAGGCGGCCCAACACCTTCCTGGAGAAATAACGTATTATGAGCGATCTATCCGTTTGCCGGTGCGTACCAGATAAATGAAATACATAGCCATACTGATAAGCAGGAATATGATAGCCGCAGTAGTTAACTGATGTTTCCACGGCTTAAAGAACAAAGCCAGCAACACCAGGGTGATGGCAATAGATACCACGAGATAGAACAGCCTTTTCATCTTCTGTTAAAGGTAAGGTAAACTGCAAAGGCTACATATATAAATCACCCTTTATAACTAACAAATCACAAAAATTCTCCCTAACTTCGCGCCTGATTTTTCAGTAGCTTAAGGTGTAGTGTTCCTATTCCGGACGTTATACCCAGGCGTTTTTGAGACCAAAGATGAGCGATAAGTATATAGAATATAAAGGTTTAAACATGCCATCCATAGAGCAGGAGATACTGCAGCGCTGGAAGGCTAATGATATATTTAAGAAAAGTGTAGAAAGCCGTAACGCATCCAACCCCTTCGTTTTCTATGAAGGGCCGCCAAGTGCCAACGGTATGCCCGGTATTCACCACGTTATTTCCCGTACGCTTAAAGACCTGATCTGTCGTTATAAGACCATGCAGGGCTACCAGGTGCGCCGCAAGGCGGGTTGGGATACCCATGGCCTGCCGGTAGAGCTGGGTGTAGAGAAAGAACTGGGCATCACCAAGGAAGATATCGGTAAGAAGATATCTGTAGAAGATTATAATAAGAAATGCCGCGAAGCGGTAATGCGTTATAAAAAGGAGTGGGAGGATATTACCGAGAAGATGGGGTACTGGGTAGATATGAACGACCCATACATCACCTTCGATAACAAGTATATCGAAACACTCTGGTGGGCACTGAAACAGTTGCATGAAAAAGGATACTTATATAAAAGTGTCAGCATACAACCATATAGCCCGGCAGCAGGTACAGGCCTTAGTAATGCCGAGCTGAATATGCCCGGTACTTATAAGGATGTAAAGGATACGACCATCGTTGCTATGTTCAACGCTATCCAAAACAAGGAATCTGAATTCCTGTTCGAGGCTACGAACGGCGCACCGGTACACTTCCTGGCATGGACCACCACACCATGGACACTGCCAAGCAACTGCGGGCTTACTGTAGGTGCCAATATCGATTATGTATTGGTTAGCACCTTCAATCAATATACACATCAGCCTGTGAATGTGGTGCTTGCAAAAGCATTGCTCAATAAATACTTTAAGCCGGAAGGGGAGAATGGTGACTTTGCAGGGTATACTGCGGAAACCAAACTGGTACCCTGGAAGATAGTTAAGGAATTTAAAGGAAAAGACATAGAAGGCTGCTGTTACGAGCAGTTATTGCCTTACGAAGGTAACACGGCAGAGATAGCCGGTGGTGACCCATGGAGGGTAATAACCGGTGATTTCGTTACTACAGAAGATGGTACGGGTATCGTCCACACGGCCCCTGCCTTTGGTGCAGATGACTATCGTGTAGGTAAAAAGAATAATATAGGTATCCTCACCATGGTAGATAAGGAAGGTAAGTTTACCGACTACATGGGCGAGCTGAGTGGCAGGTATGTAAAGAATTATAAAGATGACCCGGATTGGCAGGATACGGATGTGATCATAGCCGTTGATATATTAAAGAAAAATGGCAAAGCCTTCAAGGTTGAAAAGTATGAGCACACCTACCCGCACTGCTGGCGTACCGATAAGCCGGTGATCTATTATCCGCTTGATGCCTGGTTTATCAGGACTACTGCCGTTAAGGACAGGATGATAGAGCTGAACAAGACCATCAACTGGAAGCCTAAGACTACCGGTGAAGGCAGGTTTGGTAAGTGGCTGGAAAACATGGTAGACTGGAACCTGAGCCGCAGCCGCTACTGGGGTACACCATTACCTGTATGGGCTACTGATGATGGTAGTGAAATACGTGTAATAGGTAGTGTAGAAGAACTGAAAGATGAGATAAGTAGGGCTAATAAGTTATTGAATATCAATCAGGATGCTGAAGCGTTAGCTGCTGATCTGCATAAACCTTATGTAGACCAGATAGTGCTGGTGAGCGATAGCGGCAAAGCTATGACCCGCGAACCGGACCTGATAGATGTATGGTTTGATAGTGGTGCTATGCCTTATGCACAATTACATTACCCGTTTGAGAACCATGCAGATAAGACCCTGCATCACAACTTCCCGGCAGATTTCATCGCTGAGGGTGTTGACCAGACACGCGGATGGTTCTATACGCTCCATGCCCTCGGCGTTATGCTGTTCGATAGCGTAGCATATAAGACCGTAGTAAGTAATGGCCTGGTGCTGGATAAGAATGGCAATAAGATGAGTAAACGCCTCGGCAATACCATCAATCCATTCGACACTATAGAGCAATACAGTGCAGATGCTACCCGTTGGTACCTGATAACCAATGCAAGTCCGTGGGATAGCTTACGTTTTGATTTAGAGGGAATTAGAGAGGTTCAACGGAAGTATTTTGGTACATTGTACAATACTTACCAGTTCTTCGCTTTATATGCTAACGTTGACGGCTTTACGTTTAAAGAGAAGTATATACCGCACGATCAGCGCCCCGAAATAGATCGCTGGATATTGTCGTCGCTGGAGAGCCTTGCTAAGGAAGTGGAAGGCTATATGGACGATTACGAACCTACACAGGCTGGCCGGGTTATGGAAACATTCCTCGACGAGCACCTGAGTAACTGGTACGTTCGCCTGTGCCGCCGCCGTTTCTGGAAAGGAGAATACGAACATGATAAGATATGTGCTTATCAAACGTTATATGAATGTTTGGAAACACTTTCTATCATGATGGCCCCGATAGCACCATTCTTTGCCGATTGGTTGTATACCAATCTTAATGGTGTGACCCATCGTCTTGAAGCAAAGTCAGTTCACCTGGCAGACTTCCCTGATGTGGACGAAAGCATCATAGATAAGGAACTCGAAGAACGTATGCAACTGGCGCAGGATATATCATCGTTGGTGTTATCCCTGCGTAAGAAGGTGAATATTAAGGTTCGTCAGCCATTACAAAAGGTATTGATACCTGTATTGGACGCGCACATGAAAGGGCAGGTGCAATTGATAGAAGAACTGGTGAAAGGAGAGGTAAATGTGAAGTCGATAGAGTACCTGACTGAAACAGAAGGATTTATAAAGAAGAAAATAAAGGCAAACTTTAAGTCGCTCGGTGCCCGTATGGGTGCGAAGATGAAGGGTGTTGCTGCTGCCATCAATCAAATGGACCAGCACCAGATAGCCGAGCTGGAAAAACAAAAGACCTATCAATTAACAATAGATGGCGAAAGTGTAACCATAGGTACTGACGATGTGGAAATCATAGCGGAAGACATACCGGGTTGGTCAGTAGCCAATAAAGGTAACCTTACTGTTGCCCTGGACATCACCGTAACCCCGGAATTGCAGGATGAGGGTAACGCCCGTGAGCTTGTAAATCGTATTCAAAAAATACGTAAAGAGTCGGGTTTAGAACTTACAGACCGTATCAGCGTAAATATAGAAGAGCATGAACCATTAAAATCTGCCATATTAAATTTTAGGGATTATATTTGCACGGAAATTTTGGCAGATAGGTTAGAGATTGTGCCTGCAATATCAGATGGTACTGAAATTGAGGTAAATGAATCAGTTCTTAAAGTGTTAATATATAAAAATTAATCACGCTATGGCCACTAAAAAAGCGGCAGCCAAGCCAGTAAAGAAAACTACAGCGCCTGCAAAAAACGCAAAAAAGACAGCAGCAAAGCCAGCTGCCAGCAAATCTGTGGCCGGGAAGAATAAGAACGTGAAGAAGGCAACGCCTCAAAAGAATATCAAAAAAGCAGCGCCTGCTAAAAAAGCGGCTCCTGCTAAAAAGGCTGTTGCTAAGAAGGCCGCCCAGGCAAAACCCGTAAAAAAGGTAGTAGCCCCGGCCAAAAAGGTGACAGCCACTAAAAAAGTGGACTCGAAAAAAGCTAACTCATTGAAAAAGACCGTATCAAGTACAAAAAAAGCAACACCTGCCCCAAAAGCAGCAGCTAAAAAAGCGGCTCCTGCCCCCAAAGCAGCACCTGCTAAAAAAGCTGTAGCAAAACCGGCCCCCGCTCCTAAAGTGGCTGCTAAGAAAGCAGAACCGGTAAAGAAAGCAGCGCCTGCTCCTAAACCGGCACCTGCCCCTGCTCCTAAAAAAGCAGAGCCAGCTAAACCGGCACCGGCACCGGTGGCTGCAAAACCGGCTAAAAAGTCAAGCGCGGCAAAAACGCATATTACTAAAACAGTAACCACATTTGCAAAGGGTGCATTGCCTTCAAGGCCATCATCCGCATCTGCGTCAACTGCATCGGTGGCAGCACCTACCAAACAGGCAACACCTGTACGTAATGCTGAGAAGAAGCCACAGGTAATAGTAGCGCACCGTCGCCTGGAAAACAAAGCCAAGTCAAAGGACGATGCAGGCAAAACAATGATCAATTACCAACCGGAATTTACGCGTTCCATATTAGATGAACCTGAACAAATGCAAGGACCAGTGTACCGTTATAGTGACGAAGAACTCAACGAATTTAAAGACCTTATACAAGGCCGCTTAGAAAGCGCACGTAAAGAACTTATATACCTGCAGGGCCTTATTACCCGCAAAGATGAAGCAGGTACAGAAGATACTGAGAACCGCTACATGAATATGGAAGATGGTAGCGGTGCTATGGAGCGCGAACAATTAGCGCAGCTCGCCAGCCGCCAGATCCAGTTCATCAACCACCTGGAAAAAGCGCTGATCCGTATCGAAAACAAAACTTACGGTATATGCCGTGTTACCGGTAAGCTGATAGATAAGGCTCGCCTGCGTGCTGTACCACATGCTACTCTTAGCATAGAGGCTAAGAAGATCATGAGCAATAAATAGTAAGTTAAAACCATTTAATAGAATAGCCTCTGTTGAACTACAGGGGCTTTTTTTCTGTATTTTTACCTATAGCCGATTGTTTAATGTATAAAAGGAATAATTTGATGAACAAATCAACCACAGCAGTAAGATTTTTTGCTTCTATCGTATTATTGTTGTCTACAGTTTTGCAGGTGAAGGCCGCAGATGGTAAAGACCTGATAGGCCAGCCGGGACCAATATCATTCAATAACAGGAAATTTCAACTTGTATCATCTACCCATCCCAAGGCTTTTTATTATACACAGGAATATGTACCTGCAAAGGAGACACTCGATCATTTTAACCAGAAACTGGGTATACACGTTTTTGTAGCCGATAACATGACCGTAGCAGATGCGCTGAAAAGAAAAACAGCAGACTTGGAACGTAAAAAACAAAATGATCCATCCTGCGATTACCTGGTTACAGATAGCCCGGTTGGTAATGAATCGGTATTGGGTTTTATCAATAGCGAACGAAAAAATAATGCGGTTACCTCGGCAGAACTAAATGTATTTCGCTATAAAGAAGTAATGGTAGATGGTAAGAAAGCACTGATGGTGTATACATTTACCATGCGTAGCTACGGTACGGCAACTACGCCATTCCTTAAAACTGCAAAAGATAACCGCAGTAAATACATGAGCGAACTAATGGCCACGCCATTACCGGTTATTAGTACAACAGATAAGTAATGCAATTCAAGGAAGTACAGAATTTCAGGCAGGGCTGGTTATGGGCCCTGCTTTTAGTTTCATTTATTAGTACATCGGCTTCCCCTTTGATAGAGCTGATGGATTATAAGAAGACAGGTGTGTTTCATTGGCAGGTATTGTTGTTACTGGCCATCCCATTATCTGTATTCTTTATATTATGGTTTATGAGGATGGAAACAGAGATAGATGATACCGGCATTAGGTATCGCTTTGTGTTCCTGGGCAATAAGCCCAACCAATTATTATGGCAGGATGTTGCAGCAGCTTATGTGCGCAGGTACAACCCCATTGTGGAATACGGAGGCTGGGGTTTACGGTACAGTATTAAAAATGGCAAGGCTATCAATGTATCGGGAGATAAGGGGCTGCAGTTGGTTACTAAAGCCAATAAGAAGATACTGATAGGCACGAATAAGAAAGATGAGTTGATGGCTTTTATGGACGAGCTGTATAAAAAAGGTGTAGTGAGCAGGGGAGAGGATGCATCAAATATCAAAGACAGGTATTAACTTACGTATAGAAATAATGCCTCATGTCCCTGATCAATTTTATAAAGCTGCACCATGTACAAATATGCATACCTGTAGGTTTCGAGAATGATGCCCGTGCCTTCTATACAGGTATATTGGGCATGGAAGAGATCAGCAAACCCAAGAATATAGAAGGGGTATGGTATCGTGCAGGTAATAGCGAACTGCACCTGGGTATTGAACCCGAAATATATCCTACCAAAAGATTCCCGGCATTTGAAGTGGAAGGGCTGGACGAGATCAGGAAGCGCCTTACAGATAAAGGCCTTACTGTAAAAGAAGAATTACCCATACCTGGCTATCGTCGTATCTCTATATTAGATCCCTGGAAGAATAAGCTGGAATTGATGGAGCGTATCTAATGCTCTATTTAAAGAAAGACATCTGGTCTTCCATAAATTCTTCATTGTATTTACCCAAGTAATCGTGGCGAAAAGCTACCACCCTGTCTTTCAGGTAAAAGTCGAGCACGGGGTTGTTGTCTGTAATGATCTCTTCATGGGGGTTATTCAGCATATCGGTGATCTCAAATTTCTTCAGATTGCCTTTTATAGGAAAGTAGGTATCTGTAACCACCTGCGCTGTGTCATAGTTGTTGTCCTTCCCCTTGGTGGCAACAAACATACAATCATAATCTACCTTGCGTGGATAGGATGAGAAGATGCGGGTGCTGTATCCGGCCTTTACCAGCGTATTGTATAGCAGCTTTTGCGCAGTGCCATCTTCTTCTTCGGTAATACCATCAAACTCTACGAATATCTTACCATTGTTAGTCAGCAGGTCCTTCATTTTAGTAAAGCACTCCTCGCTCAGCAGGTGCGATGGTACATTATCGCCCAGCAGGGCATCTATAATAATGAGGTCATATCTTTTTTTGCAGATGTTGATGTAATGTCGGCCATCATCTACAGCTGTATTAGCCACTGCATGTTTTAGCCCGAAGTATTGCTCTGCCAGTTTGGGCAGCCTGCCATCTATTTCTACTGCATCGTAATTTACATTGTATCGCTCCAGCTGACGTGCTACAGTACCACCACCTAAGCCTATCAATAGCGCACTGCTGCCCGGCGGCAGGTTAGATATTACTGCATGAGTAAAGCGGGTATAATACAGAAAACTGAAGTCAGGATTGGTACGGTCTATCCATGTTTGCCAGTTGTGGTTTACCAGCATTACGCGTGCAGGTACTTCTTTGTCACGCAGTTCGTAATTAAAGTCTACAATCTTTACCTGTCCCAGTATGCCTTCTGTATGGTATAGTACTTTGTACTTATCTGTGTTCTGTTGTCCCCTTGTACTATAGAAAAAAAAAGACGGTATCAGCAACACAAGTAACAGCATAGCCGCAGAGTTCTTCTTTCCCGGCTTTAAAATGATGAGTGTAAGTATCAGCAGCAAGGCGCCAATAACAATACAAGGGAGTGAAATGCCTACCACAGGTACCAGCCAGAAGCCGGTAAGCAGGGTAGAGATAACGCCGCCAAGTGTCGATACTGCGTATACTAATCCGGCCGCCTTGCCAGATGCATTGTGCTCTGCTATCATGCTTATTAGCAAAGGGCTTACCATGCCCATACCCATAATAGGCGGCAGCAAAAAGATGAATTGGGAAGTGATCACACCGGTAAGGAAGCTCATATCCATTGTGCGCTTCATAATGAAATCTGCCAGCATTGGCATGATCATTACCAATGCAGATGCAATGGCCAGTATGGTAAACAAGGCTTTCTGTCTTTTTTCGAGATCACGTTTACTCAATTCACCGCCCAGGTAATAACCAATAGTTAAACCACCCAAGGTGAGGGCAAGGGTAGATGCCCATACATACAAAGATGTGCCGTAAAATGGAGCCAGCATTTTGCCGCCGGCCAGCTCTGCCACCATTACGCAGGAGCCTTCTACAAAGGATATAATCAGCAGTTTGTTCTGCGCAAGTGATTTTGCAGCACTATTAGATGTAGTAGCAGTATTTTTCAAGTACAGTATTTTATATAAAAATAAGAACTGCCTTGAAATTATCTCTTTTCTTTTATACTGATAATGAAATGGTTAAATGATTGACTATATTTTTATGTCCAAACATTTAATATATAACTATCAACTCTTAAACCTTCTTAAAGTGTAAGTGATGTTGAACATGAAGTATTGTTTCAGCACATTGGTATAGCTGTCTTCAATGTATGTTTCAGTGACATTTCTTGATATACTCCTGTTCTGATTCAGGATATCATATACATATATCTTAGCCTCCAGGGAGCGATCTTTCAGGAACTTATACCCTATGGCAGCGTTCCACAACACGAAGTTCTGATTGTAACTATCTGTTAAACCTGCATAAGATGTATACGTGATATTGGTATTCAACACAAGACCTTTATAAGGCAGCCAGTTAACTTTCAGAGAAGCATTTTGCGAATAATAAGAAGTGTTGGATTGTGTCTGTATCGTATTGTTGACAGTATTATAATTGCCGGTATAATTAATTGTGAAGTCGATCTTCTCGCTAATATTGCTACTAATGGTAATGCCACCGTTTACAGTATAATTATCAGATAGGTTCTTAGCGTAGTTGATCATACCCGGAGTGCGGCTATATGTAAAGCCTGCATTCAGATTCAGGTTACTTTTTATGAAGCTTATCGGCAGGCCATAGGTAACAAATGTGCGGGTATTCACATTGCCATCCAGGTTTACCGGCAGGCTTATTTGGCTACCTCTGCTTACCAATATATTATTTACCATGCTATCGCGAGCAGGTATATACGTAGCATTACCTATATAATTGTTTACAAGGGATGCATAGGCAAATGCAAAGAATGTATGGGCAGTCTTAGGATTGGTATTTCCATATCGCGCTATTAAGGTATGGGTATATGATTGTTGCAGATCCGGGTTACCTGTTTTTAATAACAACGGGTTACTTACATCCACCACATTCTGCAACTGGCTGATAGAGGGTGCATCTGTACTGGTACGGTACATGAGTCGCAGGTTTTGTGTTCTGCTAAAGCGGTAGTTGAACATAGCGCTTGGCAGTACGTTTGTATAGTTTTTAGAAAGGGTAAATGCTTGTGGAAACGCCTGGTCTCCGTCTAAAGTGGCATAAGCAGCGTCTACGCCGAGGGAGAAGCTGGTTTTTTTATCGTTGAAACGATAGGCAAGGCCGCCACGTTGCTTGGTATACGTGTTATTATACTTATTGCTCAGTAAAGTATCTGCATCTGTATATGTTCCGGTAGCAGGGTTTCTGTCATAGGTTTCTTTGTCTGATTTATTATTGGTGTATGATGGCGAATAATTCGCCTGCAGGATACTTTTTTTGCCAACTGGTTCTGTATAGTTCAGGCTGGGTGCTATAGTATAACCGTTGGATGATAGATCATACTGTTGGTCCAGCATGCTGGTATCTGTAGGTAGCTGGCTGTGCGATTGATAACTACCATCTCCGGTTTTATTGTTGAATTGCGTATTGATGTTCAGCGATATGGTTCTTCCCCGTTTTGCAAATTTGTGGCGGTACAACAAGTTGTTCGAGAAATTGTACCCGTTGTTGTTGGCAGTATTGTTAGTTTGCGTATTGCCATAAGGTACGTCAACAGGTAGGGTGTTATTACCGGTTAGGGCGCTGGTAAGGCTGTTGTTTTGTATGCTAAGGCGCGGTACCAATATTATTGAGTTGGAAGAATCAATAGTGTATTCAAGACGCAAATTCGCGCGATGGTTCCTATTCTTCTGATCTGTACTGCTCACTTCATTATACACCAGGTTGCTATCCCTTGCTGTAATGTATTGCCTGCGAAGTGTTGTATTATTGACATTATCAGTAGAATTAAAGAAGTAGCTGCCGCTTACTTTTATCTTCTTTCCCCAGTTGTCGCTATAGTTAAGTCCTACAGAGCTGGTAGTTGTAATACCACCTTGTTGCCCTACCAGGAAATTACCTATATCGCTACCGCCACCGGGGCCACCTCTGCCGGCCCTGCCACCCGGTCCGCCACCGCCCATGCGCTGAAAACCACCGCCGCCACGTGTTTGTCCGCTTGAATTGCCTACTACACCAAGGAGGTCTTCCGTGGCAAAGTTCTGCTGGTTCACGTTGTTGAACATAGCTATCAGCGATAAACGCATATCACCTTTAAAGTAGTTGACATTACCACCCGCCAGGTATTTATTATCAGTGCCATATCCGGCATATATCTTACCGAATTGTCCATTGTTTTTGCCCTGCTTAGTAATGATGTTAATCGTTTTGGCAGATTGTCCGTCGTCAAAACCTGTAAACTGTGCCTGGTCGCTTAGTTTGTCAAATACCTGTATCTTATCTATTACCTCGGCAGGTAGGTTTTTTATAGCAGTTGTAGGGTCATCACCAAAGAAAGGCTTGCCATCAACAAGCACCTGCTTCACATCTTCACCGTTAGACTTTAATGTGCCGTCTTGTGTAGATATACCGGGCATCTTATTCAGCAGGTCTTCAGTTGTAGCGTCTGGGTTGGTTTTAAAGGCATTGGCATTGAACTGGCTGGTATCGCCCAATTGTTCGCCCCTTATTTGCTTAGCTTCTACAGTCACATTTTGCAGGGTAGAGGAGGCTGGGCTCATTGATACTTGGCCCATAACTATGTTGTTTGTAACATCGATGGTACGGGTAATGTTGGAATAACCTATATAACTGGCTTTAAAAACGTATTTGCCTGCTGCGGATACCGTTAGCGTATAATTACCATCTACATCACTAACAGAGCCTGTCTTACCGGTACTGTCGTTTTGTGGTGATATCGTTACGGTAACCCCCGGAAGGCCGCTTTTATCTTTACTGTCAATGAAGGTGCCGGATATTGTAAAAGGTTGTGCCTGAATGATTTGAGCACACAATAGTAATACGGGTAGGATAGCCGTTCGTAGATTCATAAGCCTGAAATTGTCTATGCTTAGAGCTATTTGTTTACTAATGGTTTAATCAAAACCGATTAGCAAAACCATGCCGCTACTTTTCGTGCTCTTTTACGATCTCTGCAAGATGCAGGTCGAATGTTTTGCTGGGCATACTTGCATTGGGCAGCTCCGTTTCAGACTCTGTAAGTATCAGTGTACCCTTGTCCAGGTAGTTATTGGCATCGTAAATATTGTACACTATTTGCGCTATGTTTTTAGCTGCTTCCTGCTGCTGCGCATCGGTCATATTGATAGAGCTCTTTGTCGCCTAGATTTACTGTTATATCATGGAAGTCTTTTACTCCAGCGCTTATACGCGCTTGATTCAGGCTAGGGTAAGCTTTTTTCAATTCAGTTCTCAGCTTTTCATTGTTAGCATCATTTACTTCATTGCTTGGTTCCTTACTCATGTATTTGCAACTGCTTACTGTAATGATGCTTATTATGAAAGCCGCTAGGATAGTGTGTTTGCGCATGATTGTGTATTTATATAAAGCTATGATTTTCGTTAAGAAGTTTATATCACGAAAAAGAATTTTTGAAAAGTTTTTGGCAGAGTGAAAAACGTGCTTATCTTTGCACTCCCAACAACGAAAAGGGGTAAGTTCTTAAAGCGGTTAACGAAGGCAGAGGGGTTTGAAAGGTGGAAGAAAAAGAGTAGCA